>NZ_JAUSZD010000002.1:4191000-5588000 GCF_030817275.1 Paenibacillus sp. V4I7
TGAAGGTTTTCAGAATAGGCTTCCCATTCCAATTCTCCACAACGCTAACTGGTTTATTTTCCAGTATGGACGTCTTGTAGTTATCCAAATCTTTCGTACTCGTTATGTTATATGTACCAAATAAAACCGGGCGGTCATAGACCGATATGAATGGCACCCCACTACTGTCTTTATACTCAATCGGCTTTGTACCAAAAGTTACTCCGTTCAGTCCCGATATTTCCATAATATCTGGATTCGAAGCGAGCGTTTTCTTCACGATCGTATCCGCGCCTACGATTTGCTTGAATTTCTGAATTTTATCTGCATTGACAAATACACATATTAAATAATTCGTGCTTCCATCATAATAGTACCCAAACTTACTAACATCGCTTGAACCTGAAGCCGGAACTTCATAAATACCCGACCAGAAATTAGGCAGCTTTTGCCCTTCAGCAATCGTAACTTGATGGTTATCCAGAAGCTGGCTAAAAGCCGTAAACCAATACCCGAATGCTTTTGTACTTGTAATCTGAAGCTCCTTGGGCTCGGATGATTTACCTACCATAATATCATCACCATTTCGCTTCATCAGCGAGAAACCATCGACACCTGCTTGCCTGGCAAGCTCAATTAATTGTTCATTCGTAACTTTATCAATATCCGGATTTAGCTGACTCTTGGCGAAAAGCGCGACGGAATGAAGATTCTCACCAATCAAATCTTCTACAAAGAATGAACCTTCCTCTGATTGCTCAATGGATGTGCGAATTTGACTCGCAGTCGATTCCATACGTTCAGATAACGCTTGCGTTAAGAGAGATTTCGTGAACCAATAATAAGAGGTGTTATTCGTTACAAGCAATAAAATAACAATAGCAAAAGTGACATAAATGACTTTGGTGTTGATTCTCATGAAGTTTCACACTTTCATTTTTAATGTAAACTCAATATTACAACATAGACGTAAAATAAGGTTCGTTATTTTTCGACACAAACCGAGGAAATACCCCTCTTTCAGTAGTATAGTTGGATACGAATGCATTGTCTATCTATTAATATACATGCATCAAACCGTTTGGTAATATAGGGAAGAAATCAATAGATTTAAGATCGTGGGGGTCGCAATATATGACAAAAACAGCATTAATTACTGGAGCTTCTTCTGGAATTGGCGAGGTTTTCGCTAGACAATTTGCCGAGAAAGGGAACCATCTCATTCTAGTCGCACGCTCCAAAAACAAATTGGATCAACTAGCTTTAGAGCTTTCCACTACTTATGCTATTAAAGTCCATGTTATTGTTATCGATTTGAGCGTAGAGAATGCAGCATCCGAGGTCTTTAAGCAAACGGAACAGCTAGGAAAGCACGTCGATATTTTGGTCAACAATGCCGGATTTGGCTTGAGCGGCGAGTTTTTAAATCACTCCCCCGACAACTACCGGCAGCAGATAATGCTGAATATAACTTCGGTCGTGGAAATGACTCATTATTATTTACCGAAAATGGTTGCAAAAGGCGATGGGACCATCATTAATCTGGCATCCTTGTTATCCTTCTTCCCTTTTCCTTATTGTTCTGTTTATAGTGCGACGAAAGCTTTCGTTCTATCTTTCACTGAGTCACTATGGGAAGAATATCGCCATAAAGGAATTAAATTGTTGGCTCTGTGCCCTGGACCGACGGATACCAAATTTTTCGATACAGCCAAAGATGTTGAAACCAACAATAAACGGACACCGGAACAGGTCGTAGCTACGGCTATGAAGGCTCTGGGACGTAATAAAACCTACGTCATTGACGGCAGCGTAAATAAGTTCAATGCTTTTCTGGGACGCGTCCTCCCCAGGAAGACCATTGTCAAATTGTTCGGATCTGCCATCCGAAAATCGATGACAGCCAAGTAATACATGCAGTCCATTCTCCATTTGGAATTGGGCTGCATTTTTTCTTGATTAGAGCTTGATTTTCACGAGAACGAATGTTTGCTATAATGAATTCAACCAATAACAATTCCGGAACTTAACTATTTTGCAAAAGGAAGGATCTAGGTCATGAGCTTTCAGCTGACAGATGGGGTCATTAGGTTGTTGTGCGGCCGGTTTTCTTATGAAAAAGGAGAAGCCTACTACCATGAAAGACAAGTGTCTTTCCTAATTGAAGATCCTGAAACACCGCTCTATGAAGCCACGGTCGAAGGATATAACGGCACCTTCCTAGTGACCGTTGAAGAAGATACAAACGGGGAGGTTATTGCCCATTGCACCTGTCCTGCGTATGATCCGGACGATAAATATTGCGAACATATTGCTGCCGTGCTGCTGAACATTCATGCTATTCAGCAAGTACCTCGTGTTGTCGGTACAGCAGCCCGACCTTTTGGAAATCCAGAGGGAGATCGTAGATTGACGAGCCATATACTGGATTTGTTCGGGAACATACCGCAGCGTCCTAGCCGTTCACAACCTTTTTTCGATACAAGAGCAGTACTAGAACTGGAGATAACCTGCAAACCATTCCAATACGGCTATCGGAAGTTCATGTTCGGGATTGAGATGAAGGTCGGTCCTAAACGACTGTATATCGTCCAAAGGTTAAGAGAATTTCTTGATCATATTGAGCGGAGAGAAGCCTATGTATTTTCAAAGCATTTCACCTACGACCCTAAGCTCCATAGTTTTCAAAAAGAAGATGATGCGGTCATTCGGCAGCTCATCGAAATTTATCGCAATGAGCAGATGTACCTTGAGACTTCAACTACGTACTCCGTTCGTGCGAATTATTTGAGTGGCGATCGGATGCTTCTGGTTCCTCCGTTCTCATGGACAACCTTTCTTCCTGCGCTTACCGAGGCTAAGTCTGTAAAACTTGAGCAGCATGACCGCACATTCGATGGAATCCGTGTATCCGATGAACCCATCCCGCTCCACTTTGAGTTCGACCAAACAGAGGCCGAAGACTTCCAATTGGATGTCCAAGGTCTTGAAAAGATTACGGTTATGGAATCGTATGGGATTGTCCTTTCCGAAGGAAAGCTGATGCACATGCAAGCCGAACCGTGCAAGCGTCTTTCGGAGCTAAAGCAAATGCTCGAAAACTCCAGCAAGCACCAAATTCAGATTCCGCCCGCGCAAATGGAACCTTTTATGGAAAAAGTGATTCCTGGCCTGATGAAGCTAGGCAGTGTCCATATCGCTGGGGCCATTTCCGACCGCATTATGCGAACGCCGTTAAAGGCTAAGTTGTATTTGGATCGAGTGAAAGATCGACTGCTTGCCGGTCTGGAGTTTCAATACGGCGATATTGTCATTAACCCGCTAGAAGGCAATGAACAGAGACGCGGAACCGACCGCATTCTAATGCGAGACGGAGATCAGGAGCGACGAATTCTGGAGCTTATGGAGCAAAGTCCCTTCGCGAAGACGGAGGGGGGATATTTCATGGATAGCGAAGACGAGGAATACGAATTTCTGTACCACATCGTTCCGCAGTTGGAGAAGCTGGTGACTGTTTATGCCACATCTGCCGTGAAAACAAGACTTCTAACAGGACATGTCCCGCCGCGAGTTAAGGTTGATGTGGATGAACGAACGGATTGGCTGGAATTCAAGTTCGATATGGAAGGTATTCCTGAATCGGAAGTCCGCAATCTGTTGAAATCCCTTGGGGAGAAACGCAAATACCACCGGCTGCCGGATGGAGCGTTACTGCCGCTCGAAAGCGTGGAGTTTCAGGAAATTGTCCGCGTCATGAACGAAATGGGCATTACCAAGGAGGACGTGAAAGCAGCAGAAATTCGCCTCCCATTAGTCCGCGGGCTCTATTTGATGGACTCTGAGAGGCAAGGAAATACGGTTAAGCTGGGCAGAACATTCCGCCAGTTACTAGAAAACATGCGGAATCCGGATAATCTGGATTTCACGGTGCCGGCCAGTCTGGAAGCTGTTCTTCGGGATTACCAGAAGTATGGCTTCCAATGGCTGAAGACGCTGGCCCAGTACAGTTTCGGCGGCATCTTGGCAGACGATATGGGCCTAGGTAAAACCATACAAAGCATCGCTTTTATTGTCTCTGTGCTGCCCGAGATCAGAAAGCAGGCGCTGCCGGCGATTATTGTTGCTCCTGCTTCTCTCGTATACAATTGGCTCAATGAGTTGAAGAAATTCGCGCCAGAGATTCGGGCCTCCATTGCCGATGGGAGCAGAGAAGAGCGCAGCAAGATTCTGAAACATGCGTCACAAGTGGATGTCCTCATAACCTCATACCCGCTTTTGCGTAGGGATATCGACCTGTATACGGAGCAATCGTTCCATACGCTTATTTTGGATGAGGCGCAGGTGTTCAAGAACCACACCACACAGACGGCCCAGGCGGTGAAGGAGATTCAGGCCCAATACCGTTTTGCCCTTACTGGAACTCCAGTGGAGAACAGGCTTGAAGAACTTTGGTCCATCTTTGACGCGGTGTTCCCTCAATTGTTCCCCGGGAGAAAGGCATTCAATGACTTATCCCGTGAAAGTGTAGCCAAGCGGGTCCGGCCGTTTCTGCTGCGCAGGTTGAAGTCCGACGTGCTGAAGGAACTACCGGAGAAGATCGAGTCGCTGCAAGCTTCCGAGCTGCTGCCGGAGCAGAAGAAGCTGTATGTCGCCTATTTGGCCGAACTACAACAAGAAACACTGAAGCATCTGAACAAAGACAGCTTTAATAAACATCGAATAAAAATTCTGGCCGGCTTGACGCGACTTCGCCAGCTATGCTGCCACCCGTCTCTGTTTGTCGAAGATTATGCCGGAAGCTCGGCCAAATTCGAGCAGCTCATGCAGATTATCGAAGAATGCAGAAGTGCCGGCAAGCGGGTGCTGATATTCTCGCAATTTACAGCAATGCTGGGAATGATCGGGCGAGACCTAGGCTATCAAGGGGTGCCGTATTTCTACTTAGACGGTAAAACCCCAACTGCCGAACGTGTAGAGTTGTGCAACAAATTTAATGAAGGCGAGCGAGACCTGTTCCTCATCTCATTAAAAGCTGGCGGTACTGGACTAAACCTTACTGGTGCCGACACCGTTATCCTTTACGACCTATGGTGGAACCCTGCTGTGGAACAGCAAGCAGCCGACCGTGCACATCGTATCGGGCAGAAGAAGGTCGTGCAGGTGATTCGCCTTGTTGCGCAAGGCACCGTAGAGGATAAAATGTTTGAGCTCCAACAGAAAAAGAAGAACATGATTGATGAAGTGATTCAGCCGGGTCAGGAAGCATTATCCGCCTTGACGGAGCAAGAAATTCGGGAGATTTTGATGATAGGATGATTACATGGCAAAAAGAAGGGCAATCCCAAGGTCATTGTAAGATGATGGAGGATGCCCATCTTTCGTCTATTATTAGTATGATGGGTTACTTAGCTGCTATTTCAACGCTCTGCTTCCAAATGATCCTTTCACCTATACGTATAACAACATTCAATTGGTGAGTTCCGGCTGCCAGCGGTCGAGATGCTTTCAAGCTAAACAAAGCAACTGACGAATCACTAGCATCTGGCTTGTTAACGATCCCTTCCGTTTTGGAAACATGTGCGTCTCCACCTTGGTCTCCGTTCTCTATGAACATCTGAAGCGGCATCTGTCCAGACTTATAATCTTCCCACTGGTCCAATCATAAGCAAAGGCTTGTAATTCTAGATGCCCCTTCTCCGCCTGGGTCGGGAGTTCTCCTAACGTCACATTATAATTCTTCTCAAACAAGCTGTATTCTTTCCCAGCAAATACCTGCATTAATCCAAAAAGCGCTTGAGCGTCTTTCAAATGAAGATACCAGCTATCGCGGGAATGACGCGGCATCTCTGCCAATTGAACACTTTTATCCTTAGTACCGTGCCAATAAATCATCGCATTCTTAGCTCCAGCTTTCAGCTCAAAAGAGTAGTCATCCTTACTCAAAGTGACAGCGGCGGTGCCCTGTACCTTTTCAACTTTGTATTGAAAATGTTCGGCAAGCTGGATGACATCCAAATAAGTTTGACTATTATCCGTATACCCAATCCGCTGACCATTGTAAAGCTGCAACCCATTATTCGCGGCAGGGGCAATTCCTAAGCTATTCGTGTTTATTTTTGAAATATGAGATACCGTTTGTGTATCTTCATCCCATATTGTATCTTGCCCCCAGTATGGAATCCATCCGGATCGCCCATCAACATGAGCTTTCAGCCACACGGGCCCGCTGTTGGGTGAATTCCAAACCTCTGTAACCTCCACCGTCTGATCGCGAAGCAGTAATGTTGATGAGCTGAACGGAGTTTCCGGGTAGCGCTGTAGTTCCCTTGGATCTTTAACTAAGACTTTCCAATGAACAGGTATTGCAGCTTCAGGCTCGCCAACATGTTTGTTTATCCATCCTGTCCCTTTAGAAGAACGTACATGGTACCAAGTACTGTTGTACCAGATCGGATAAGGGCCTCTCCCCGTATATAGTCGCTCTTCTATTTTCTCAAAAACGGTTACCGTTTCACCTGCTATAACGGCATCTTCCTTCTTCAGTCCATCCCATACATCATGAATAAGCGGCTTTTCACGCACGATATCCATGGTTTCATTCGTACTCAGGATTGGGACTCCCTTTTCACGCGTCCACGTGGTCCCTTGATCCGTTTGAACTTCGAATGCACGATCATAGATGGTTGTGAACTCCCTTGCGATCGTGTAATCGCCTGCCTTGGAGTTTGACCAATCTTGCTTCTGCTCGCCAATCCCCATAGCCGTTCCAAGATCACTATTGGACGGTAGCCCATAATAATGCGCTTTTCGCTGCACCTTATGTACAGTACCTATTTGATTGACGGGTATATGCGCCCAGAGATCACCTATCCAAGTGGTATGTACCTTAATCCATGCTTTACTGGTGGGGTCGTTCGTATAGAACCACTGTTTTTCGGCCGCAACTACTTCAACCTCTTGTGCGGATAATGAGGCTGCAGGTCCGCCTTTGGTGCTTTGACTGCGATATAGCGGAGTTTCTTCTAAAAGTGTAATTCGCTTAGGTGGTTCCATGTCAATTTCCCATGGATTTGGCCTGATCCACCGCGGTCCGAACATCGTCTCAATCTTCCAGGTGGCTGCACCTATCGACCATGAGCTATCTACCGTGAGGACATTTACCTCCTGAGGTGCAAAAGTACCTTCCGGCTCATCATCGGGCTGATTAGGATCTGCATAATAGGGTGTCTCCGCCAAAAGCTCAATCGTGGCAGGGAACCTAATTCCTTCTGGCGCGTACGAGCCGCCAAAGATGTTTTCAGCTTTCGTCTGATGTGCCAAACTGCCCAATCCTAGACCAGCAGCTAGGATTGTGATAGCTAAGATCTTCCTTTTAATCATCTGGAACAATCACATCCTGACTTGAATAAATTAGGGAAAACTTACCATTAATTTGACGCCAGTCATCGTCTAAAGTTGCTTACACCCAGCCCAGCTTATGAAAAAAAGCACCAGTTAGACCGTTCTCCTTGTCTTACTTACTTTACTTGCCTCAGTTACTTTAGTAGTATATCTAGTATCGAATGAATGAGGAGCTGCAAAACATATGTCCAATGATGAAATTATTCTAACTCCAGAAGGATTACGTAGTTTAGAATTAGAGCTTGAAGATCTCAAAACCGTCAAACGTAAAGAACTAGCCAGCCGTATTAAAACAGCGATTAGCTATGGCGATCTCAAGGAAAACAGCGAGTACCATTCCGCCAAAAATGATCAATCTTTTATGGAAACCAGAATATTGACGATCGAAAGAATGTTGAAGAAGGCTAAGGTTGTTAAGAATATCGGCACATCCAAAGTTCAAGTTGGCTCTACCGTTATTCTCAATGATGTGGAATTTGCTGAGAAAATTGAGTATAAAATCGTCGGTTCTCAGGAAGCCGATGTGAATGAAAATAAAATTTCCTACGAAAGTCCACTTGGCGTTTCCCTCATGGGCAAATCTGTTGGCGATGTGATTAGTGTGAATGCACCCATGGGTGTCATTAGCTATGAGCTGCTTGAAATCAGAGCGTAATCTAACGCAATCCTTCTACTAAACATAATAAAGGCATTGTCATGCAGCGGCGGCTGCACAGCAATGCCTTTTTGACTTGTTCCCAAACCTTACTCACCAATAGCTTGAATGATTTCCAAGGCCTTTTCCATTTTCTGAATATAAGCTGTCTCATTGCTGGAACACATGAATTTGATGTTGGACTGCCCCTCGCCAAGTAATTGGTTCCGGTCATTGAGCAGCTGTATCAACCGGTTAACAGTACCCGAGCTTCCATCAACAATTTGAATGTGACTTGGCAGGATCTTTCTTAGAACTCCCCTATAAAAGGGGTAATGTGTGCATCCTAGAACAACAGTCCCATACCTTCTCAGGTCGAAGGGCTCAAGCTTAGCTAGAAAATAATCAATGATTTGTTGACTCTCCACATTTAACTGTTCACAGAATTCAACCAATTCCGGCAGCGGCACCGAATCCACCATACCCATATCATCCATACGAGAAACTAGCTCTCTATATTTCGATTGCTTGAGCGTTAAAGGCGTAGCGAATACGAGCACTCTTTTACCAGATGAACGATTCATTTCGAGAGCTGGCTTTACCGCGGGTTCCATGCCGATAATCGGCATCTCATAGGTTTTTCTTAATTCTGCAATGGCTATACTAGTTGCTGTATTGCAAGCAATGACGAGGGCTTTGACCTCTTCTTTGATAATCATGTCTACGGATTTTTTGACAAAAGCAAGAACCTCGTCCTTCGACTTCGTCCCGTATGGAACATGAAGGGTATCCGCAAAATATAGAAAATCTTCATGAGGCAGTTGCTTCATGGCTTCGTGTAAGACAGTAATACCGCCTATCCCTGAATCAAAAAAAGCTATTCTCATTATCTTCACCCTGTATGTATTGTTTCTTTTCTATAGCAATCCTGCCGTAATAAGTCCATTTCGAATACCATCTTCATCCACATGTGTCGTAACATGATCGGCATAAGGTAGTAAGTCTTTGTGGGAGTTCCCCATCGCGATACCGAATCCGACATACGAAAGCATCTCCACATCATTTAAACCGTCCCCGAAAGCTACGGCATCTTCCGGCTTCAATCCAACAAGCTCCAAAAGCGCGGCAATCCCTTGGGCTTTCGAACCACCTGCTGGTAATACGTCAATCGCATGCTGGTGCCAGCGTATCAGCTTAAATTCCGATTGCAGTTCCTCGTACAAATGATCATCCGTGTCTTCAATATGCAAGAAGATTTGATAAATATCGTTTGTTTTCCAGAAATCCGGGTCATACCCCGGCAAATCTACCTTCAAGGAGGAAATAGATCCTACAACAAAAGGATGGTCGTCATCCGTATCCGTGAAGTAGTTATGCTCCCCTTCGAATACGAGGGAATGCTTATGCTTAGCCGCCAATTTCACCAGTGCTTCTATGCTGTTCTTGGCAATAATCCGTCTGTAGAGCGGTTCACCACGATAAACGGCATAGCCGCCGTTCAAGCATACATAGGAATCGATCCCAAGCTGCTCAGCCAAAGGCTTGATGAAGTAGGGAGCTCGTCCTGTTGCAATAACCGGTTCAATCCCCTGCTGCTTTAATTGTTGAATAGCTACGATCGTACTGGCAGGAACTTCTTTTTCTTCGTTAACTAATGTGCCGTCAATATCAAAAAATACAATTTTATACACGGTATGGATCTCCTTTTCATTAGGGGACAGCCACGGCTGCTCCTCTTCTCTCTATCTCTCAATTAAACACCAAAAGCAGAGAAAAAACAAAGAAAAAGAGAATCCCTCAGGCTTCTCTCCGCCATGCCTAAACAATTTCATCAATAATCCCAAAAGATAAGGCCTCTTCAGGACTCATATACCAATTGCGTTGATGCTCCTGTACACGATGCAGCTCGTCTGTATGCAGTTTCGTTTTCGATAAGATATAGTCATCATAAATGTTTTGCAGCCTTTGTGTTTCATCCACACGATTCTTCAAGTGTTCCAAATGACCGTCGATATGTGTAGATACAGAATGATACATGAATGTACTAAGTCGGCCAGCGTACCTCTTATGACCACTAACAGCAATTAGTAAACTCATGCTAGCAGCAAGTCCATACACGTATGTATGCACCGGCGTCTTACTGTTATCAATCACATTGATCAATCCTAGACCATCATAGACACTCCCCCCATTACTATTAATAATTAAGTCGATGGGCAGACGTTTGAAGTCTTTTTCTTTCTTATCTTTGTCATCATCAAATTGATTAATTTTCATGATTTGCTCGACAATGGTTTTCACAGAGCTTTTATTAATGCCATCGAATAGATATAGGGTCCTGTCATTCATAGCATGCCTCCTGTCCATATGGCCTACTGATACGTTAGTCTATTCTCGTTTTATAGACTTTGTAACTCTTTTCCCTTTCTTTTCTGGATTTTTGGGCAAAATAAAAAGGCCAACCCGTTGGTTGACCTCTCAATACCCTTTTGACAAGCTTGTTTAAACCGTTAGGAATATTAATGAGTTTTGAATCTAGAAAGCGATTCTTGCAGTTCTTGCGCCATATTGCTTAAATCCTCTGCTGAGGCGGATATTTCATACATGGTTGCGTGCTGCTTCTTGGACCCTTCAGAAATGCCTTGTCCATGGTCATAAGAGGCTTTGGTCATGTGAACAATTTCGCTCATGGACGCCGTTACTTCCTCCGTGCCAGCCGACATTTCCTGAGATGCAGCCGATACTTCCTGGATTTGGTCCGAAATTTCTTGGAATGTCGAGGTAACACGGTTAAAGACTTGCCCTGCCGCATCAATAAGCTCGGAACCTTTCTCTACGTCCAGCACACCTTTATTCATTGCTTGTACGGCTCTTGACGTCGAAGACTGCACTTCCCGAATCAAACTCGAAATATCAGCTGCAGAGGATGACGACTGTTCCGCCAGCTTCTTGACTTCGTTCGCCACTACCGCAAACCCGCGTCCTTGTTCGCCAGCGCGCGCTGCCTCAATAGAAGCATTGAGTGATAGCAGCTGGGTTTGGCTTGTAATTTCGGTAATAACCGACACAATTTCACCGATTTTTTGTGAGTATGATTCAAGTGCTCTCATATCATCCGCAGATTTCCCGACGGATTCATTAATGAACTTCATCTGTTCGACAGCCTGATTGATCGCAACGCGTCCTTGCTGAACTTCCTGCAGTGATGCATGCGATGCTTCTGTCACGACCGACGAAGATTCTGCAATCCGTTGTACCCCAATAGCCATTTCCCCCATCGCGGTCGATGTCTGCTCCGCTCCCTGCAGTTGACCTTTACTCGCATTGAACACTTCTTGAATCGATTGGGCGATCGCAGTGGAAATGTCGACCGATTCCGCAGCGCAAGCCGTAAGCTCCTCCGACGAAGCGCCTAACTGTTCCGCGGTGTATCTAGCCTTTCCGACAATGTCTGAGAAAGAATCGAGCATAAGATTCATGTTATCGGCAAGCTGTCCGAGCTCGTCACTTCGCTTGATAGCAAGACGATGCGTTAAATCGCCCTCAGCCATCTTCTTCACTGCTTCCGTAATAGCAATAATTGGGTTCGTTGTTTTCGTCGAGACAATCAGTGCGAAAGCCGCTACTACGATAGTCGTAATCACTGTCAGCCATATCGATACTTGATTTGATGTCTTTACTGAGGTATATACTTCCTCATTCACTATATTCGTAACCAAGCGCCAGCCTGTTGACGGGATTGTATCAAAGCTAATTTCTGCAGCGACCCCATCCTCGCGAGTAAATTGAAACGTTCCTTTGTCATCTTTCAAAACAGTCTCTTTAAACTTAGCTGCTTCCGACGGCGTAAATACATCCTCCATTTTTTTGCCCACTTTACCTGCGTCAGGATGGGTTAAAAGCATTCCGGAAGGAGACATTAAGTAACCGTAGCCTGTCTCCCCTATTTGTATCGTCTTGGTGTACACGGTAAGATTATCCGTTGTTAATGGACAGAATAATCCACCGATATAGTTTTGCATATCATCAAGCAGCGGGACAAATACAATGATGACATTTTTACCCGAAGCTTTACTGACTAGCAAATCACTACTCACTGGAAGCTTCGTCTGCTTGGCTTGCTTAACATAATCGCGTTCAGCAATGGGAATCTTTTGACCAGCCGAAGTAAGGGCAATATCATCTTTATTTGCATAAACATACTGTTCAACTTCTTTGTTCGCTTGTTCAAATTTCTTAAGCGTCTTCATAATTTCCTGTTCATTACCACTCTTGATCTCGTCAAACTTGAGCATTTCTTTCAAAATCGCTATATGCCGCTGGATGGAATAGTCAATTGCTGTTGCATTGGCTTTAACGACACTCTCTTCCTTGGAGTGAACTTCACTTGTAACGACATTCTTCAAATAGTAAGAAGAAAAAATAATACTAAACAACATCGGTACTAGCGCAATAATAAGAAACATGGCCGTCATTCTTGTTTTAAAAGACTTAAATGATAGATTTCTTGCCAAACCTTTTACATTTAGTGTTTTCTGTGGCTTCATTCCTTATGACTCCTCCATTTGATCATTAATCTTTCCTGTGAATTCGATATATTTCGTCAAATTCCTCTATATTTCGACATTAAGTAGAGGCAGCATTCAGTAATTATTAGAATAAAAAAAAACACGCCAATCCGCGATGTTTTTCACGGTTTGAACATGTTCTTTTTCACCCGACTATTCGGCATCTATTTCAACTAACTGCACAATAAAGATCGAGCCTTTGCCCAACTCCGTATCAACAACCACTTTCCCATGATGTGCTTCAATGATTTCCTTGACAATAGATAACCCTAGACCCGTTCCTCCGATTTTCCTGCGATCCGAATTATCGACACGGTAAAACCTCGTAAACAGTTTGTCCAAAGCCTCGGCTGGAATCCCAAGACCATAATCTTGTATCTTAATTAACACTTTACCGTTATCGGTTTCAACATAAATATCAATTTTCGTCGCACCCGGCGAATACTTAATCGCATTGGAGATCAAATTATGGAACACTTGCTTTAAACGGTCTTCATCTCCTTGGACAAATATTGGCTCGGCTGCTGCATGCAGCTCAGCTTCGTGATTGTCTTTCCCCTGCCACTGCTCAACGATTTCGCGGAGTAACAAAACAGCATCCAAAGATTGGAAATGAAACTCTTGCCGGCCCGAATCCATGCGCTGCAAATCAAGAAAATCGTTAATCAAATTCGATAGGCGTAAGGATTCTTTATGAATCGTCTCGATATACTTGGCGCGCTTCTCTTCCGTCACTGCACGTGTTGCCAGGATTTCAATAAAACCCACAATCGAGGATAGTGGTGTCCGAATTTCATGAGAAATAATGCTAACGAACTCATTTTTTAACTCATCAACTCGCTCTTCTTCGGTACGATCTCTAAATCCGATTAGATGTCCCCTTAGCGTCCCTTCCATTTCACCTGAAATTGGATTGACATAGCACTCATAGTGCCTTGTTTCACCTTTCAACGTTAATCTAGATATTCGTTTACGAAAAGGCGGGATGGTTTGTTCGAAATAAGCGTCAATGACCTCATCAAAAGCAGCGTCTGCGGTTTTCATTCCTAGACAATAGCTAGACATCCTTTCTCCGCTTTCGAGTGGACGTTCAAAGAAATGTTCCACGCGGCGATTTGTAAAGTTGACCCGTCCTTCTGTATCACACATGATAATGGCTTCATGGCTGGACTCAAGCATCCGCTCAATTATATCGCTTTGTTCTGAAATCTTTCTCTCAGCCAGCTGGCTTTCACCAAGCAGCACCTTATATTTATTTTTACTATCCTTCACCTGCTGGAAGAGCTCTGTCATACTCAGATACATTTTGGTAAACTCATATATCATTCCTGCAAGCACAATATTTGCACATACAAAGGTGTTCCACCTAGCCACATACCATCCCACACTGAAGCGACCGCCGCCACAAAGAATAATCGCCACATCAAGCATTGAAGCTAGTATGGCTACACATAGCCAGGTCGAAGTAACCGTACTCGCTTTGGTTCTTTTATAGTAGACAATTAATGTTATCAAAGTAATGAAGACAATAGGCAGCCCAAGACCATATATAAACAAAGGCGTTAGCTTACCTTGTGACAACACGGCCGGCATTTGATTTTTGAAATGCGTAGTGATGTAAGTCAATCCTGTGATTAGTAAAACGACACCTATCAAGGTGTAAAGACCTAATCTCTTAGCCTTACTAGCACTATAATTAACATGCGCATATTTGGATTCAATCCTCATATGGAGAGCAATCGCTAAAGGAAAACCTGCGTGCAAGAATACGTATAGCCAAGCCGAAGTTTGCGTTCCTGCATGGAACAAGCCATTTTCAGCGAAAACACGAGGGAACGTGAGGATATAGACCAAACTCATACCACCAGAGAACAGATACAAGGCAAACAGGACGAGTACCGACGGTGATCGATTGATTTTGAACTGACTATAAATCACGTAGGCTGTAATTAATTCAAAACAAATAACGGTAGAGAAAATAGCCGGCTGATAGGCCTGCAGCTCGACTAACTGTATCCTTACAAACGGCACGGAAAATAGTGAAATCAAAGCCACAATAGCCCCAATCATAAAAGCAAACCGCCGCTGTGATGGATTTGACTTCATCGTTATTAAATTATATATCATTGCCGGTGAAGCTTGATCCTGATTCATAAAACCTCCGCGAATTGATCTTCCTTTTCACAAGATTCGACAAAGCTTAACTCACTTCCTTCTTGTAAAAAAGCCTCACTTCTTCCAGTTGCAGAAGTGAGGCTTCCTATGTACATTCATGCATCTTCTTGCATTTGATACTGGTAATGCGCAAGAGAAATATACCGCTGATCCGTAATGATGATACCTTCTGCTTGTAGTAAAAAACTTTGCATATGAGATCCCTCATCATCACTGATTGCTATCTCTCCCTTTGCATTAATGACTCTGTGCCACGGAAGACGATGCTTCTTGCTCATTGCATGCAAAATTCGTACAACTTGCCGAGCCGCCCTTGGGCTTCCGGCAAGCCTGGCAATCTGACCATAGGTCATGACTTTGCCCTCGGGGATACTTCGAATGATGTGAATAACCCGCTCCGTGAAAGGTGTCATTCTACACTAGCAAACTTGATGCATACCGGTTTAGACACATGTAGCACACTTCCGGTTGGAACGAGCTTCCCCGATTGCGAGTCACGTGAGAACGAAACAATATGATCCGAATCTTTGTTAGCTACCAGCAGAAATTGTCCATCCGGCGATATCGCAAAATTGCGTGGATGCTTCCCTAACGTAGGTGCGTACT
Organism: Paenibacillus sp. V4I7; assembly: GCF_030817275.1. Taxonomy (NCBI): domain Bacteria; kingdom Bacillati; phylum Bacillota; class Bacilli; order Caryophanales; family Paenibacillaceae; genus Paenibacillus; species Paenibacillus sp. V4I7. Next base: position 4,206,364 of record NZ_JAUSZD010000002.1, read on the forward strand.
CCACCACTGTTAACTTACCCGTAACTGGATCGATTGCATACACGACAAGACTATCGTGCCCACGGTTAGATCCATATAGGAACTTTCCATCTGGTGAAACATGAATATCCGCACAGGCATTTTCCCCATCATAAGACTCGGGGAGTGTGGAAATCGTTTGGATTTCGGTCAGCTCTCCTCGTTCTTCCTCATAACTGAATGCTGTGACTGTGGAGCCAAGTTCATTAATGACATAGCCAAAGGCATAGGACGGGTGGAAAGCAAAATGCCGCGGACCTGAACCAGGGGCTACTTGCACTTCATGATGAGGAATAAGCCGTTTGGCAGGGATATCGAGCTTGTACATCATAATCCGATCCATACCTAGATCACAGACTCCCGCATAACGGTTTGCTCGATCCAAGAAAACGGAGTGTGCACGAGGTCTATCCTGCACCGATAGGACACTTGAACCTTTGTGCTGCTGGATATCAGCCGTTGTACCTAAACGACCATCCGCTAACACAGGAGACAATCCTACCATACCCCCGTGATAACTGGATACCATCACCACTTGGTTCGTATGGTCTAATGTAATGTGGCAGGTCGTCGCAGGCAGCGTGATCTCGTTGTTCAGAAACGTTAATTCTCCTGTAGCTGAATCAATATTATAAGAAGATGCCGCCCCGCAGCGCTGCTGATTCTCGTCAACACCCTCTGATAAGGCATATAGTTTCCAATTTCTCGCATCCACAGTCAAGAACGTCGGGTTTTGCAAACCATTTACTTGATGGGTGACTTCCAAGCTTCCATTCTCTTCATCGTATTGGCAGGTGTATACCCCAGGATTATTCGAATCTGCATATGAACCTATAAATGCTAACGTTTTTTTCTTCTTTTCCAAAAATGCCACTCCCATTCTTCTATTATCGATATCAGCATTATCTCAAATCCTCCTCTAAGGAGCAAACATTATGAATGATCGGTCGGCTGAGGAGTGCTGCTGATCCCATAGAAAAACAAATGCACCATTTCCTCGATCAATGTGTCCATATTCCCATGTATTCCGGAATACTCCTGCATGGCGTCTGCCTGGTTCGTCGGCGTCCTCCAATAATGAGGTGGCACAACATTATCATTTTCCGCTATACTAGAGTTATTCAATCAAGCTGGTCGTGAAGCACACGCCGCTTTCATCTATGTTCGTAAGGAGTCAGCTCCTAGCGAAAAGATGAGAGCGGCGTTTTGTTTTAGCCGACAATCGCTTAGAAAGTAGGAATAACGATGAAATTTGAGCAGGCATTCGAAGCTTTCATGACTTCACAGATTGCATTAGAGAAGTACGGACGCAGACGAGAACGATTAGAGCGGGGGCTCGGATATGGAGAAATGGAATTTCTGCGCTCCGTCTGGTATCCGGCAGTAGGACATTTCGACCATCTTTACCCTGAATGGGAGGTGCGCGACTTCGCGAACGGCTACCGCTATTTGGACTTTGCTTATAGGCCAGGGGATGCTAAGGGTGTGATTGAGATCCAAGGCTACAGCTCCCACGCACGCGATCTTGAGCTATGGAGATTCAAAGACCTCTGTCTCCGGCATTGCCATCTTGCTTTGGATGGCTGGCTGGTGATGCCAATCGCCTACCCATCCATTGTTGAGACTCCGAAGCAGTGTCAGCAGCTTATTCTTTCGTTCGTAGGTAAATTCATCTCATCCAATGTACCAGAGTCACTCTCTTGGATTGAAAGCGAAACAGTCCGATTCGCGCGGAGACTATTGCGCCCATTCTCCCCTTCAGACCTTTCCGCTCATCTCCAAGTAAGCACAAGACACGCCAGAACTGTCTTACACCTCTTATGCGAAAAGCAGCTATTAATTATATCGCGCGGACAAGAGCGGGCTCGGATGTACCAGCTTAATTTATAAGGAATTACGAAGACTGGATCACTTGGACGGTTTCTGAGGAAATCCTCTTCAGCATGGTTTTCCAATTGGACCGGAAGGCCGGATTCACCTCGCATGTCGGGACGAGTACGTCATCGATACTACTGAAAGGGAACGTCGGTACGCTATTTATGCTAAATTGGCCTGTTTAATTACTTAGACGGAACTACAATCTCTTATTTCCACTTTTAGGACAGTATTTCAGCCAAAATGGCCATATAGCGCATCGACGTTCCTCTACTGACCAAAAAGGCAGCAATATATTGTTCCCAATAGCTACTCGCATCCAATCCTTTCAGCGAACCTAATCCTCTGGCGTTTGCGCAGCTGGGCTGCCGTTCCTAACAAAAAAAGAAGGCAAGACTCATCGTCCGCCCTCCTCTGCCAATCCTTATATTTTGCGTGAAGTCAGTTTCGCTTGTGTGAGAAGCATGAGGTAATCGTAACCGCCTGCTTTGGAATCTGTTCCCGACATATTGAAGCCGCCGAATGGATGTACACCCACCAATGCGCCTGTGCATTTGCGATTAATGTACAAGTTGCCGCAGTGAACAGTGTCTAATGCCTCAGAAATCCGCTCCTCATTCGTGGAGAAGTAAGAGCCCGTCAAACCAAATTCCGTATCATTGTACATCGCGATGGCTTCTTTCCAATCCTTCGCTTTAGCGATAGCCAAGACTGGTCCGAAGATCTCTTCCTGCATAACACGCGCTTTGCCGCTTACATCGCCGAACACAGTTGGCTGAATGTAATAGCCGTTTCCTTCGGCCTTATTACCACCTGCAAGCAGTGTTCCTTCGGTTTTCCCAATTTCAATGTAATCTAAAATTTTATCATAGGAACCTTTATCAATGACCGGACCTGCTGCGAAATTGTGCTCAGGCAGGCCGCTTTGCAGCTGGTTCGTCAGAGCAACTACTTTGTCTACCACTATGTCGTAAACAGATTCAACAATGATAGCACGTGAACCAGCTGAGCATTTCTGCCCTTGGAAGCCGAAGGCTGAAGCCACAATCGCAGCGGCAGCCGCGTCGAGATCCGCTGTTTCGTCCACGACAATACCGTCTTTGCCGCCCATTTCCGCAATCACACGCTTAATCCAAATTTGACCTGGCGCCACGTCCGCGGCCAACTTGTTGATGCGCAAACCAATCTCTTTGGAACCCGTAAAGCTAATGAAACGAGTCTTCGGATGTGTCGTTAAATAGTCTCCTACTTCCGCACCGCTTCCTGGAATGAAATTAATTACGCCAGCAGGAAGTCCAACTTCCTCCATAAGAGCCACGAATTTGTGAGCAATAACAGGCGTTGTTGAAGCTGGCTTCACCAAAACAGTGTTACCAGAAACAACCGCCGCAATGGTCATTCCTACACAAATCGCTAGTGGAAAATTCCATGGCGGGATAATAACGCCTACGCCTAATGGGATATAACTAATTTGGTTGTTTTCACCGGGAATTTTGGCTAACGGCTGCGTCTCGTTGATTTGGCTCAAACGAATCATTTCGCGCGCGTAGAACTCGATGAAATCAATCGCTTCAGCAGTATCTACATCCGCTTCAACGTAGTTTTTGCCTGATTCCAGAATCATCAACGCTGAGAATTCATGCTTACGATCACGCATTAGCGCAGCAGCTTTAAATAAATATTCCGCACGCTCTCTAGCGGGAACCTTTTTCCAAGTTTCGAATGTTTCGAGGGCAACGTTCATCGCTTTTTCAGCAAGTTTCTGATCCGCTTTGCTAACGTATCCAATGATTTCGTCTACATTCCCCGGGTTAATCGAAGTGATCTTAGCATCAGTTACAATTTTCTCAGTACCGATATATAGCGGGTATTCGCGCCCCAGCTCACTTTTCACATTGGCAATGGCAGCTTGCATCGCCTTCACATTTTCCTCTAGACCAAAATCAGTAAATGGCTCATTTGCATACATACTAACCTTCGTAAATGTATTCATCTTTTTTTCTCCTCTCCGAATGGGAAACCTGGTTGTTATTTAAACATATTTTTCAGAACAAACCAGACATTCGCTGGACGCTCTGCTAACCTTCTCATGAAATATCCGAACCAATCTACACCGTAAGGGACATAGACACGAACCCGATATCCTTCTTTCACTAATTGCTTTTGCAAATCTTCACAAATCCCATAAAGCATCTGGAATTCAAACTGTTCGATGGAGATACGATTTGAACTTACAAATTCTTTGGTAAAATGAATGATTGCCTCATCATGACTAGCAATAGCTGTATAGTGACCGTTCAGAAGATGTTTTTGAATGATTTTTTTATAATTTTCATCAACGTCACTTTTTTCTGGAAAAGCAACTTGCGGAGATTCCTTATAAGCACCTTTCACAAGGCGCAAATTGGCTCCGAGTGCATGTAAATCATCGATATCCTGCATAGTACGGAACAAATAAGCTTGAATGACAATGCCTACGTTGTCATATTCTTGTCGAAGCTCTCGGTAGATATCAAGGGAGATTTGACAATGCGCATAATCCTCCATATCAATTCGCACGAAATTTCCATGCTGACGAGCACAATCAAGAATACGTTTCATGTTGTTTACACAAAGCTCTTTGCTGATATCTAGCCCAAGTGAAGTCATTTTAAGCGAAAGATTGGATTGGACGCCTGAACTAGCAATCGCATCTAGCGTTTGAATACACATGGCAGCTGATTCCAACGCTTCTTCTTCACTAAAGACGAACTCACCCAAATGGTCCAGGGTCGCTACACGGCCATCTTGATTAAGCGCGCGCACAGCTTCGATGGATTGCTGGATGGTCTCTCCCGCTACAAAACGCGCTGCACCAAAGCGTAAACCATACTTTTTGGCTAATCGATTAGCAGTGCGGCTTTTGCCTAAAGATTGAAACATACTTTTCATCAGAAGTTCCATCTGCTTTCCCCCAAAAGGAATTATACAATATTGTTGAATCAATGATTTTATTATACACTTTAACTTAAAATTTGAACACTATTTGTTTATGTGCATATTTTCATTGTAATTGAACAGTTTTTATTTTCTATACCTTTATCATACTCACCATCTCGGCTTCCTGTGTTGAATCTCCCTTGCTTTCATGGTAAATTTAAACCAAATAAATGGTACAAATGAGGTCAATTATGTTCATTAATGAACACATTCCGTTGAACAACCCTATTCTCACACTCCCTGTTGAAACAACGCTTGAAGAGCTTTCTTCCTATTTAAACAATGGGACGGCTGCTATCACCCATTGGCACGATGAGATATGTTTATTTACACCGGAAGATGCAGGCCTTATGACGGCCTTTTCCGCTAGAAACATCCAAGAATTGGTAGCAAGCAGCAAATACTTTGTACCCGCGATTATTACTATGGACGAAAACACCCCTTTGCCGCTTGTGCCTCAACGAACAAATCGACCGGTACTTTTCAAAAATAAGGATGGATCCATCAGGGGATACTCCGTTTTATCCACGTATCTCAATTTCGCCCTTTCCGAGCTGCAAAAGTGGTCTGCCTATTTCAATGCACTCGCGGATACCGTCACCGATGCTGTCACGGTCGTTGATCGAGCTGGCGCTGTGATCTGCTGGAATTCCGTCGCCGAGGATCTATATCATCTTCCGGCAGTAGATATTTTGGGGAAACGCATTGGCGAACACTTTGATATCGAAACACTGATGGTACTGAAAATTTTGGACGAAGGCCGAATGATTCGTAATACCTACCACCGTCCTCGGCCGGATACCCACGTCCTTATTAATGCGTCACCGATCAGAGATGCTCAAGGGCATATCATTGGGGGCATTGCGACCGAGCAGGATATCACACAATTGGTACGATTAAACGAACAATTAACAACAGTCGATTCTTTCGGACTACCGCAAAAAGATCAGGCTGAAGATCTCTTTACCTTAATCAAAGGAAAAGGACCTGCTATCGGCAAAGTCATCCAATGGGCCAAGAAGGTAGCAGCAACAGAAACACCCGTCCTCCTGATTGGAGAATCGGGTGTTGGCAAAGAGCAGCTCGCTCATATTATCCATCAGTCAAGTTCAAGATCCGAGCAGCCTTTCTTGACAATCAATTGCGGCATCGTTCCCACAGGTTTATTGGAAGCCGAATTATTTGGCTATCAAGGGGGCGCCTTCACGGGCAGTGATAGTGGACAAGCTGGTAAGTTGGAGCTAGCCAAAGACGGCACCTTGTTTATTAATGAAATCGAAAAGCTTCCATTAGAGCTTCAAGCTAAGCTTTACCATTACATTACTCAGCAAACGATCGTTCGCTCCGGAGGAAGTCAACCTATCAGCGTGCGTACCCGAATCATAATTGCGACTACACAAGATTTAGCAAGCAAGCTAGTCAATCAAGAATTCCGCTCGGATCTGTATTATGCGCTCAACGTGATTTCCATTAGGATTCCGCCTTTACGGGATAGAACCGAAGACATTCCTGCGATGGTCCAAATGTATCTCAAACAGTTTTCACTGCAATACCAGAAGCCTGTTCCCACACTTTCGCCAGAGGTCATCTTGGCTTTGACCAACTATTCATGGCCAGGAAACATCCAAGAATTGAAAAATGTCATCGAACGATGCATCATTCTTAATGATGAAGACTTGATCACCTTGGAACATTTACCAGTCACTTTACAGGAGCAGCAGCCAAGTCTTACTTCTTCAGAGACAGATACTGCGGCGAATTCATTAAAAGCAAAGGTATCTGATGTGGAAGAAATACACCTGATTGAAGAAGCTCTGACCAAAACGGCAGGCAATAAAAGCGCAGCTGCCAAACTGCTCGGCATCTCCCGCGGTACCCTTTACAACAAGATGAAGGAATATCAACTGGAGTGACATGATAGGAAGAACGTCCGAGTATTTCGAAGACACAGAAAAATGATCATGATTTCTACATAGTAGATTTCATGATCATTTTTCTGTGTAGGGAGTAATCGGATGGTCTTCACTGTTGTATTATTTGTGTTAAACGGTAGAATCGCGATGCAATTTCCGATACACTTAACTTACTTAGCTATTCATCAAACGTCATTGAGGAGGAAATAGGTTGGACACCGCTGCAAAACCACAGCAAAGTAAACGAAAAGCATTGCTTGAAGTATTTCTCGTATCAACAAAATTAGGGTTGACGTCCTTCGGTGGACCTATTGCCCATCTGGGCTATTTTCACAACGAATATATTCAGAAACGTAAATGGATGGATGAGAAAAGCTACGCCGATCTCGTTGCTCTATGCCAGTTTCTCCCAGGTCCAGCCAGCAGTCAGGTTGGTGTTGGTATCGGTACCATTCGGGCCGGATTGTTGGGAGGCGCAGCTGCTTGGCTAGGATTTACGCTACCTTCTATTATCCTTTTACTACTCTTTTCCCTACTGATGAAAGCAATGGATGTGAGCAGCACCGGTTGGATCCACGGTCTCAAAATCGTCGCCGTTGCCATCGTCGCACAGGCTGTTCTCAGCATGGGAAAAAAGCTAGCGTCAGATAAAAGCACGGCCTCCATAGCTATTGCGGCAGCTTCGGTAACCTTACTATGGCAAACGGTTTATAGCCAAGTTGTTATTATTGTACTCGCCGGACTCATCGGACTATTTGCCTTCAAAACCGTTTCGAACCTAGATAACAGCACCATTCAAGTGCGCGTTCATCGCTCAATAGCGATCTTTTGCTTGATTCTTTATGCATTGCTGCTCCTGCTTCTTCCAATTTTCAGCGGTTTATGGCACTCGCAGCTCTTATCCCTTTTCGATTCGTTTTATCGGGTCGGTTCCTTGGTCTTCGGCGGCGGCCATGTCATTCTCCCCCTTTTGGAACGCGAAGTTGTCCCGCAAGGTTGGGTTAGTAAAGAAGTCTTCCTGGCTGGCTATGGGGCTACGCAGGCAGTTCCGGGTCCGCTTTTTACATTCGGCACATATTTGGGTGCTGTGTTTGACGGATTTAGAGGGGCTGTCGTGGGAACCTTGGCCATTTTCCTGCCAGCTTATCTTCTGATTATAGGGGCCTTGCCTTTTTGGAATTCATTACGAACAAATGTCAAAATCCAAAGTGCTTTTGTAGGCATTAATGCGGCCGTTGTCGGTATCCTGCTCGCGGCACTTTATAACCCGCTTTGGACAACTGCTATTATTCGTCCTTATGATTTTGCATTGGTTATCGTGTTATTTGGCCTGCTGGTGTTCTGGAAATTACCGCCTTGGTGCATCGTCCTCTTAGGGGCTGCTGCGGGTGAAGCTTTGTATTATTTATAAAAAAGAAATCGTCCTTTTCCCACAGTAATGTGGAAATAGGACGAATTTTATTTTTGTCCGCTTTCAATCGTATATCTAACCAAATCAAGGGTCTCATCTAACGCATCCAGTTCTATACCCTCGCGCCATGTCAAAGCTCGCTGGATTAGCACACGTAATGTTTCTACCTCTTCATCGGGATAAAACGACATCGCCTTTCAGAAACCCTATTTCATCGAATTGCTTGATTTGCTCCTGTGTTAGCATAGTTGATTTCTCCTCTAACCGTGTACTTTCATCACTTTTTTCGTCCTTTGATCAATTGATCACGCATCCATGGATTATGTACTAAGCCGTCGTCATCTCGATGCAGAATATCATACAACCGCTTGCGAAGCTCCAGAACAATACTTTTGTTTGCAGGATGCTGAATGACGTTTCGAAGTTCGTACGGGTCGTCGATCATATCGTAGAGTTCATCGACATCCGTAGAATTCCAAACGTATTTCCATTCTTTGCTGCGAATCATTCGCTGTGTGTAGAGCCCAAATTGCCCACCATTGTAAGTCGTGACGACTTCATTCCTCCAATCGGCAGGTTGGGTGCCGCGAAGCAATGGCAATAAGGATTCTCCGTGAAACCGATGATCAGGTGGCGAAGTTGAACAACCGATCTCTAACAGTGTCGGCGGCAGATCCAACAAGGATTGTACGAATTCATCACAGCGTCTGCCAGAGGGGATGACACTTGGCCAACGTATAATGAGGGGAACTTTCACGACATCCTCATACATCACATAGTGTTTATCCAACATCCGATGTCCACCGCACATGTCCCCGTGATCGGATGTGAAAATCACGACCGTATCCTGGCTTTCCCCCAACAAATCTAGCTCCTCTAAAAGTCTGCCTATGGCATCATCCAATTGACTAATGATAGCGTAATAACGGGCGACGATAGGTGCCCAGTCCTCCCAGTCTAAGTTCTCGATCTGCCAATTCCGAAGCTGCTGCTCTTGAATATAAGGCTTATCAGCGAACGTTTCGCTGAAGCTGCCCCACATCGGAATGCTCTCTATGGCATACTTTTCAGCAAATACTGCTGTCGGATGGCACGGCAGATGGGGCTCTTGGAAATTCACTCGAAGATGCCAAGGGGAGCCTCCCTTGGACAACTGCCTCATTAACACTGCTGCCATTTCTCCTGTTCGGTGTGTTCGAGTATCCGCTAGTGGTAGAGGATCCGTTTCTCCGAAGTAACCACTAGTGTAAGCCAGCCCCGGATAAGCCTCCTGCAGCCATGTGCGGTATCTTTCATCACTAGGAACAAACTCGTCATACCCATAACAGGTAGGGTCATTAGTTGGATGAACATCCCACTTTCCGATATAACCATTGCGATAACCCGCCTCCTGTAAGGAGCGAGCCCACGAATAGGCAGTGGGCTCGAGTGCACTTACCTTCAAGCCAAGTTTGAAATTCCAAAGTCCGCCGAAGGCTTCAGCTCGCCTGCCGCATACGAACGATTGTCTTGCTGGGCCGCATACAGGAATTGGGGTGTAGGCACGGTTGAACCACATGCCCCCGGCAGCAAGCCGGTCTATATGTGGCGTTAAGACAGGGGTTAACCCACTATAACCAAGACAATCATACCTTAGCTGATCGACCATAATGATCAGAATATTGGGCCGTTGCGCCAGCTTAGTCAAATCGAATGCCTCCCCTCATGTCGGGCGGCTGCGGACGCTTCATCGAATCGCTCACGCCTTGGATCTTGCATCCATTCCGACCAAGTCAGGCCATACTGCTGTAGTATCTCATGGATTCTATTCCGGAACGGGAGTCCTGCATCCATCTGTGTCAGCATAGGATCTATACGTCCATTTAGCATTTGCGCAACCCACTCATCCAAGCGATAAGCAAGATCATTCGCAATAGGAGCGGAGCTTTCGGCTACATTCCTCACTTCCTCTGGATCGGAGCGCAGATCATATAGCTCTCTATGTGGACGCACAAAAGGCCCAGAGTCTAACGTGCGGATAAATTTATAATTCTTCGTAACCACGCCTCTGCTGGCCTGCCAAGCACATTCACTCAAGTAAACGAAGTCATGCGTCCCATCAGCTTCTCCCCTTAAGCTAGGCCACAAGCTGCGGCCATCCAACGAAGGAGGCGCCTTAATCCCGGCGGCTTCTAATATCGTAGGCATCATGTCCACCTGCTGGACTAACCCTTTGACTCTGCGTCCGGCTGGAATTCGTCTCGGGTATCTCATGATCATCGGGACTTGAACCGTCGTCTCATAGAGACCGCAATGATCCCAATAAATATCATGCTCCGTCAAGCTTTCACCATGATCTCCGAACAAAATCAACAGGGTGTCCTCATATAACCCCTCTGCAATAAGTCGTTCATCAAGCTCGCGCAGACGATCATCGAGATAACGAACTTCCGCATCATACAATGCATTTACATAGGTAGCGTCCGTCACAGGACCTAATAAATCATAATGATGGTGCTTGAAAAAAGGGTAAGCCGCATGATTATATGCGGCTTGCATACTGCGATTCGCAGGATCATACGGATCGCGGCCCTGCTCATAGAACGGTGAAATATAGTTTTCCGGTGGCTGATAAGGCGTATGTGGATCCCAATAATGAAGAAATAGAAAGAAATCTTCCTGCTTATGCTCACGAATCCATTGAAATGCCAATTGATTTATGGTTTTTCCGTCAATGCTGCGCTTCTTGCCTACCGAATTAATGTAATACCGATATCCTCTTGCGAACCATTCCTTCAGTTGATATAAATTATCGACTGCTGCTGTCGTGAACCCATTGTTTTGCATAAGAGACGGGAGCCACGCTTCCTTCTTAGGCAGGTGAGTTAGCGGCGAACCGTGAGCGACAACCCCCGTTCGTAAGCCAACTTTTCCCGTGAAAATGCCGGTGTGGGCCACTTCAGTCGGAATATCAGCCGCATAGGCTCTTTCAAATAACGCTCCTTGGGCGGCTATTTGATCCATGTACGGTGACGTAGGCTTCGCATAACCGTAGCAGCCCAACCGAGTAGCGCGAAGGGTGTCCAAAGAGATGAAGACGATATTCATACAGACTCACCCCGACCTATTTTCGTGGCCATGAAGTCCATGATTAAGGCTACGTTGCTCTCGAGCTCGTCAACATGCGTACGGATCACGATGTCAGGCTGCTCCGGCAACTCATAAGGATCTCCAATGCCCGTAAATTGTGGAATTTCCGCTTTTCTAGCTTTGGCATATAATCCTTTCACATCACGTCGTTCACATTCTTCTAGTGGGCAATCAACGAATATTTCGACATATCCGGGCAGCTCGGCGCGGGCATATTCTCTCATTTCCTCATAGGGGGTAATCGCCGATACAATAACGATAACCCCGTTGCGAGATAACAACTTGCACATATATACAATTCTTCTGATATTTGTGTTACGATCCTCACGACTAAAGCCGAGACCTTGGGATATCGTCTTACGAAGTTCGTCTCCATCCAACAGCTCAACCTTACGGCCGTAAGCGCGTAGTGGTTCAACCAAGGCACAAGCCGTCGTTGATTTTCCTGAACCTGAAAGACCTGTAAACCATAGTACCTCCCCTTGTTCACTCATAACCTTCCTCCTTCGGATCGGTCCATCCGACATGGATGCACATCAGGAAACTTCAATAACTGTACCATTCGCAAGATGAGAACGAATAGCCGCTTCTATTATTTCTTGGACGGCAAGGGCATCCTCACCAGAAGCGGCGACTTGATCAGGGGAAATACCCTCCTTCACTTCTAGAATAAAAGCACCCAGTCGGAGCCGAAACGTATCCTCGAAGCCTCGCATTCCTGTCATGATGGAATTGCGATATACCCGCAGCTCTTCCTGCCTATGAGGATAATAAGTGAGCGATTCATAGACATTATCAAGAACGAACCTCCCTTGGTCGCCTGCCACTTCACAAGCCTCAATAGGATGAACACCAAACATGTCATAGCTGCCCATCAAATGGCCTACTGCACCAGAGGCAAACTCTAAGTTAATGGAAGCCGTTGACCAAACCGAGCGGCTAGGCCCCTTAGTCAGAAATGCTTGAACTCGCCGAACATTTCCGGCAAAATATCGCATGACATCCAACGAATGAGGATGCAGTGCCCGCAAATGTATCCAAGGACTGGATTCATTCGGATTGCCGATGGTGAGCTTCATGTTCACAAAGAGCTGGTGGCCAATGTCGCCTGCAGCGATCCATTCCTTCGCTTTCCTTGCCGCTGGAGTGAACCGATGGTTGAGATTACAACCAAAACGAACTCCCTTTTCCTTTGCAAATTGAACCATTTCTCTCGCTTCTTCCAAGCTGTTCGAAATCGGCTTCTCGACCAGGACGTCTTTTCCGGCAGCAATTGCCTTCATAACAGGCTCTCTATGGTGAGAGCCATTTTCTATCCCGCCGGTAGCGACGCTAACGATATCAATCTGTTCGACTTCCAGCATCGTATCAACATCATAATAAGCCTTCGCTCCAAACTGCGCGGCAACCGAATCCGCAAGTTCCCGGTTCAGATCACAAATCGCGGTCAGTTCAACCTCTGGGTGTTCCTTATAGCAGCGGCAATGAATACGGCCGATGTGATTGACGCCGATAACAGCTACCTTCAGCATGTTGAATCCGCTTCTACTTCTTCAGTGCCTACTTCTGTTTCTGCTTCCGCTTCATATTCGGCTTCGTCAACTGCGTCTTCATCCTTCATTTGCAGTGATTTCGCCGACTTCGGAGAACCAATATGCATGGAATCGAAGGCTTGCTGCGACGATTGAAACGGACCGCAACCGAGTCCATGCCAGTTCACATTTGTGTAGATCGGATTCTCTCGGCCCGTCTCTTTCTCCCGCTTCGCGATATGAGCCTCCAAGCGCTGCATCAGCAAGGCAGCTATGTCTGGCTCTTCATCGACCACATTGTGCAGCTCATCAGGATCACGAATCAGATTATACAGCTCAACCGGCGGCTTGAAATGAAGATCCGGCTCCAGTGCCACGATCAGCTTCCATTCCGGTGTCCGCCAGCCATGCTTACGCATCCACGTGCACTCGGTGATATACATTTCACTTTCGGGTACGCGATCCCGCTCCTCATCCCGAACTAATGGCAATAAGCTGCGGCCATCAAAAGAAATGTCACAATCTAGTCCCAGGAGTTCAACAATGGTCGGCATCACATCTTTGATTTGCGTGGAACTGGACACACGCTTTCCTGCCGGGAGCTTGCCTGGAAATCTCAGAATCAACGGGATACGTAAATTGGTTTCATATAAGCCATGATGATCATAGTAGCAATCATGTTCATTGAGCGTTTCACCATGGTCCGACGTGATGACAACAAGCGTTTCGTCTTCAATCCCCAGCGTGTTAAGCGCCGTAAAAATCGACTGAATGCCCGCATCCATATAAGCTACAGCGCCATCATATTGTGCATCGATATAAGTGCTGTCCGTGCAGCCTTCAGGAAACCAAGAACTGAAATAATCAGCAAATGGCTTAAAGGCATACAGCTCATCCAAAGAATGATTATCGGGATCACACTCATTGCCGTCATAAAACATCCGTTCAAACGGCTTTGGCGGCAAATAGGGGGAATGCGGATCCATATGACGTAGAAAAAGGAAAAATGGCTTCCCCTCTTCCTTAAGACGCTTCATTTCCGGGATGGCGACACGGTTCAAATTATCGGCCTTGGGACTTCGGCCCGTTTCATCAGCGCCCCAGCCTTCGAAATCCAAATAGGTCTGAAATCCCCGCGCGGAAGGATTCCCCGTGAATCCAATGCAAGTTGTATTGTAGCCCTCCTCTTCCAGCAGCTCGGAGAGCATTTTCACATGATCGCCAACGGCACCACCATGCCGCAGAGCAACAACATCGGTCCCGAAACAATCCATTCCCGTGAGCATAGAGGCATACCCCGGCGTTGTTGGGATGCTTGGGGAGAAGTGCTGTTCAAACAACACACCGCCCTGACTATATCGATCAATATGCGGAGTTGTCAGCCTATGATAGCCATAGCCGCTCATATGATCCCTGCGTAAGCTATCTATACCTAACAACAATAAATTCGGCAATTTTGTTGTCATTTAATCAACTCCTTCTTCCTTCATTCTGCTTTATCGCGCCCCAAAAGAACGTAGAACCGCATTCAAGTAGCCGTAACTTTCAGCTGCGACAATCGATACTTGCGCGAGCGAATGACCATTCGCTCCGATGACTTCCAAACAAACCGGCCCCTCATAGCCGTTATCCGTGAGTACTTTGCAATAGCCAATAAGATCAATGTCACCGCGCCCACAGGCCTGCTTGTCGATGGTTCCCGGACCCGCTTGCCTACCGCTGCAATCCCGGATATGAATATGCCGAACGCGTGATATCACGGCTGGCAGTGCGGCTTCAGGATTCTCACCGGCACGATAAATATGACTGGGGTCCATATCGATGCCGAAAGATGGTGCAGCAATCGCTTCTATCGCTATTAACGAGGTTGGGGTGTTATAAATTGAGCCGCCCACGTGAGCTTTAACACACAATGTAACGCCATATTCCCCCGCCAGCTTTGACATCCGGCCCAGCTTTTCAATCGTGAATAATAGATCCTCTTCGACATCCGATTTGCCGCCAGGACCCACATTAACAACCGGAATACCTAATTCAGCAGCCGCTTCGAACGCGAGAGGAAGTCGTGTTTCACTAAGCTCGGCGACTTCCATCGAAAGCAGCTTGAGCCCATGATCCGCGGCAATCTGCTTGATCTCTGCTGCTTGTTCACGCCACCGATCCAACTCAAGATGCTCGCACATGCCTTTGATCGCCGATATTTCAACACCGTCAAACCCGCAAAGCTTGATATGCTGCGCAGCTGTCGCGAAATCAAAATCCTTAAATAACACGGAATTAATACCTATCTGGATCATGTGCTCAACCTCCTAAAAGTTTTCGAAGAAAACTGACATCGTAAGCATAATCCTAAAGTTCAACAATGCTGGATGTTTCGAATGAACGTATGGCTGCCTCGATAATCGTTTGCGCCTTCAGCGCTTCTTCACCCGAACCATTGATTTGATCATAAGGCACCTTCGCATCAAGCTGCTCAATCCAATCGCTGATGCGGCTTTTGAACGTTTCATTGAAATTACGCATACCTCCCAGGTAAGTGTAGCTTTCCGTTGCAATACTGTGGCGGGGATAGAACGTCAACAGCTCGCAAGCATCATCGAGCACAAACCGCCCCTTGGATCCAACAACTTCGCATCGCTCCAAACCGTAGCTTGCCCCAGCATCGTAGCTGCCGACTAGGTTGCCAATTGCACCATTTTCAAACTCCAGCATAACCTGCGCATTGGACCAGATTTTCCTGCCTTCGCCCTTCATCATGAAGGCGGCTACCCGCTTCACGTCCCCACAGAAATATCGAATCACGTCAAATGAGTGCGGATGAAGCGCACGCAGATGAAACCATGGGGACGTTTCTACCGGGTTATTAATCCACATTTTCATATTGATCATATGCAATTGACCAAGACGGCCTTCCTCCACCCATTCTTTGGCGCGAAGGGCTGCCGGTGTAAAACGATGATTCAGATTCACTGCAAAAGGCAGCTGTCTCTCCTTGGCAAGCGCCACCATCCGCTCCCCTTCGTCGATCCGATTGGAAATAGGCTTCTCACCCAGAACAGGAATGTTCGCCGCTAACAGCTCCATCGTTGGCTGGTAGTGCTCGCCGCCATTCTCCTCCCCTTTGGTAGCCATGGAGCAAGCATCCAAATGGATGCCGCTGCTCAGCATATCCTGCACACTGTAAAATGCTCGGCAGCCGTATTTGACCGCTGCCGCATCAGCTTTCTCTTTGATAATGTCACAAACCGCTACAAGCTCTGTCTTGGCATGTTCTTTATACACTTTAGCGTGGATCGTCCCGATATTACCGATTCCGACTACTCCGACTTTTAACGTCATAGCTCATCCCTCCAGTGTCTAGCTAATAATCTCATTCCTTTTACTTATGTAACTCTCGATACTGACCAGGCGAACAACCAACCTTCCGCCGAAATAAATGGGTGAAAAAGGCGGGGTCCTCATAGCCTACACGGTGAGCAATATAAATCACCTTCTCATCACCTTCTGCCAAATACTGTTTGGCACGTTCGATGCGAATTTCGTGAATACGCTCCATCACCGTCTGGTTAGTTTCCTGTTTGAATACCCGATTTAACTGACGGCTGCTGATGTTAAACAGCTCAGACAGAGCTGGAATGGTCATTTTTTTATCAAAATGGCGCTCCAAAAATCCGGTCATCCGACGGACAAGAATCGTATGATTACCTGATCGTTGCGAACCCTTTTTTTCCTTGTTCTTCACATCTGCGTAGCAGCGCGACAACAAAATGAGCAGCTCCAGCATTTGCAGCTTAACGATCGTTAAGTATCCCGGACGGTGCTGCTCCCACTCGGTAATCATCATCTCAAGCAGGGAAAGTACAGGAATGGATGCCAAACCACTCAAATTCAAACGATGATGAAAGCGTTCTCGCGGATTCAAAAAAGGGTGTACATAGTAGTAGTCCATGGACTGTGACACACCTAACTCCTTTAGCAGTGACTCATGAATGAGCTCAGGGGTGAATAAACAATTTATAATCTCGATGTGCTCATCCGGTTTCGTTCGGTAAGTATGAACTTCTCCGGGATTAATAATAAACACATCTCCCCCTTGAATGAGGTACGATTCGCCTTCAAACAAATGCTCTGCTTGGCCGCTGACAAGATAAACAAGTTCAATAAAGTCGTGTGAATGGCTCGACGGGGTATTGTCTTGATCATGAAAACAGCGACCGATGGTGAACGGGATTCGCTTATCATTCATAAATTGACTCTGCCGCAATTGATTGACCATAGGTTCGGTTCCTTTCTCCCTCTATCCTCATCTTAAGGCTTCCTGCTCGTGCTTTCATTGCGGTTTCAGCCATCTTGCATGGGGATTGCGCCATTTTCTCAATGAGATTACTCCTTCTGCAATTGAATGACATTTATGAATTTACGCTGCAGCAGCTGCACGTGATCAGAAGATGTTTGCTCGTCGGTGATGAGATGATGGATTTGATTCCAAGAGCCTATCATTGTAAAAGCCTGCATATCGAATTTACTGTAATCGGCGAGGACGAATACTTGCTCAGCCATGCCGACCATTTTTCTTTTAACCCGAGCTTGCATTTCATTGGATTCACTAACACCCCGCTCCATATGAACACCTTTACAGGAAACAAACGCTTTGTTAACGTGGTATTCATCCAAAGCTTGCTCCGTAAGCGGTCCTACGAAGGAAAGTGAATTAGGCACAAGGATGCCTCCTGTGCTGATGACGCTCACATTTTTCTTCTCACTAAGGACCAGGGCTACTTTCAAAGAGTTGGTAATAACGGTGAGCGGAATATCGGGAAGCTGGGCCGCCATATGCCATGTCGTAGAACTTGCGTCAAGCACGATGCGATCATTCGGTTCCACATATTTGACGGCTTCTACGGAAATACGCTGCTTTTCTTTCACATGAATCGTTTCTCGCAGCTGGTACGACGTCTCCGATGTTTGCTGCTGAAGGCGGATCGCTCCGCCATAGCTGCGCAGCAGGCGCCCTTCGCTCTCCAAGCGATCCAGATCACGTCGGATCGTTTCTTCGGTTACCCGGCACAATTGGCTGAGTTCAGTGACGCGCATACTTCCCCGCTCGTTAACCAGCCGTAGAATGTGCTGAACCCTTTCCGCGACTAGCATCATCAAACACCTCCCTGAGCCTCGAATTTCCGATTTCCGAATGGTGAAAAATTAGCGGGATTGATCAAAAGCAAGCACCCGATCACGAATATCGCAGAAATTCTGGATGTTTACATACTCCAAAATGAACGGAACGCCTTCGGTATGTTCATGATACAAATTCAGCAGCTTAGCCCAATCAATATCGCCGTCTCCGACACAACGACCATAGGTATCATTGACTTTTCGGTCTTTCCCATGGAAATAGGCAAGATGCGGCGCCAAGTAACGGAACATTTCCTCTTCGGAGTTATTGGCAATTAAATTAGCCGGATCCAGCAGCACTTGAACATGCGGGGATCCTACCTGCGCCAGAAAATCAGCCGTTCGTTTCGCACTCGGAACCACGTCCAAGACACATGGCTCAAGCGCAAGCTTGATACCATAATGTCCAGCCCGTTCCCCAAGCCACCTCACTTGAAGCAGTAGTCGCTCGAAATCCTTTTCATAGGACTCCGCTTGTATACCGCGTTTACCCGGAATAAAACCACACTCCGTAGCAACAACCGGCACACTGTTTAAAGCAGCAATTTGCATATGTCGTTCAAAATATGTCAAATTCTCTTCCAACTCAGCGTCATCCGTTTCCAGCAAATTCGTAAAAACACCGATAGATGCAACTTCAACACCATACTTCCGGTACGTTTCTATAATTTCACGGCTTCGCTCATCCGTTAGGTCGCTCAGATCACTCCGCCCATTGTATCGCCAATAGTTGGAATCCGTCTGCGAGAAGCAAAGCTCCGTCCATTTGAATCCGCTACCTGCAAGTAAAGCCGCCACTTCTTCGTTCGTTAATTGCGGAAAGCTGCGTGAAACGACACCTATATCCATTCGTATGGAACCACCTTCACTGGGGATTTATTGGAGGAATTTTTGGCGGCGAGCCGCTTTGGCTGCAAATAGACTGAGACAGAGAGCCGCAGTGCCTTCTATGACCAAAAACAACATCATGTAGGACTCAAATGGAACATGAAGCAGAAAGTGTGAGAGCAAGTTGCACACAAATAAGAGACCCAATTGAATGGCTAGAAGCTTAGCAGTCGCTTGCATAACCTGTTTGCTTATCGCTTTCTTTTTCAAAAAATATTGGCAATAAAACACATAAGCGAGCCAAGCAACACCAAGCATTAAAAATGTGAAATTATCGATGCCCTGCCACGAAGATGATTTGACGTTAAAAAAAGCCAAGCAAGCAAGCAGCAAACTTCGTAACTCGAACCAATTCACAATACCCAGCACAGCGGTGAATAAGGTTAACCCCACAGAAATAAACCCAGCTGCTGTATCCCGTTGTTTCATCTCATGAAAAGGATCCATGCGTCGTCCTGTCCCTCCATTCCCTCTCCACTCTTTGCAACATGCGCAAGGATTGGCTGCGTGCTTCTTCACTTTCAACCAGCGCCGTTCTTCTTACATAAGCCAATAGTTTACTGATTTTGCTCAAATAAAGCTTTCTCGCTGTTTGCTCAATTCGTTTCACTTGCTTGGTATTTCCAAGCGATTGGTATCGAATAATTTGCCGATCATATTTCGCCGACCATGTCTCGGGAATAGCGCCTGTAGCCGTCAGTGTCTCCAAGTCTCGCAGCTTGCTGCCAATCATCTTCTCGAGCAGAACTCGCATATACCAAAGAGATGCCAGCATGATGAGACATAGGCATACAAAGAAGACCAGCAGCAGAAAGGCAATATACGTCATATTGTGGCTGCCCCCCTAAGCTCAAGCTCCCCTGCAAAATGACATGCGGCGAAGTGTCCTTCACCTACCTGTTTCAGCTCCGGGGACTGCATCTTGCATATGTCCTTCGCATAGGAGCATCTTGGATGGAAATAGCACCCCGATGGTGGGTTTGCCGGATTTGCAACCTCTCCGGAGAGGATAATGCGATTGGACTTCTTACGCGGATCCGGTACCGGCTTGGCAGAAAGCAGTGCTTCTGTATACGGATGCTTCGGTGTTGCGAACAAGTCCACCGTCGCTGCGGTCTCCACCATTTTCCCCACATACATGACCCCGACTCGGTTTGAAATATGTTGAATAACGCCTAGGTCATGAGAGATAAACAGATAAGCTAAATGCAGCTTTTCCTGCAAATCCTGCAGCAAATTAATAATTTGCGCCTGCACAGATACATCCAGAGCGGATACGGCCTCATCGCAAACAATGAACTTGGGCTCCGTTGCCAAGGCTCTCGCAATGCCGATACGCTGCCTTTGTCCTCCACTGAAAGCATGTGGATACCGTTCAAGATGCCGACTATTTAAGCCAACCATTTCCATAAGATCAGCAACGCGCTCTTTCAGTTGGGCACCATGAGCCATGCCATTGCAGATTAGAGGTTCAGCAATGATGTTGAGCACCGTCATCCGAGGATTCAGTGAGGAGTAGGGATCTTGAAAGATCAACTGCATATCCCGCCTTATCGCACGTAACTCCTTAGCATCCAGCTGCAAGACATCCTGCATGCTTCCCTGACGATTTCGGAATAAGACGGAGCCCGCTGTCGGTTCAATGGCCCTGAGAATACAGCGTCCAAGCGTCGTCTTCCCACAGCCTGATTCGCCAACCAGGCCGAACGTTTCTCCAGGTCGAATATGGAACTGAACATCATCGACAGCTTTGACGTAGCCAACGTTTTTTTGCAGAAATCCCTTTTTAATCGGAAAATATTTCCGCATATAACGGACATCCAGGATGAGTTCATCGGTTTGAACGCTCATGAGACCACCTCGGCTTCTTTAGTCTCCGCTTCAACCATTAAGCAGCGAACTGCATGATTCTTCTTAACCTGCACAAGAGGGATGTCAGCGACGTTACAAACACCGTCAACAGCCTGCTTACAGCGGGAATAGAAGCCGCATCCCTTAGGCAAATTCATCGGAAATGGAACAGTTCCCTCAATGGACTCCAGCCTTTTATTCGTCCTGCCAATCGCAGGGATGGAGTTCAGCAGTGCTTTGGTATACGGATGCTGCGGATTATGAAATAAGGAGTCCACATCGGTATACTCTACGATTTTGCCTAAGTACATAACCGCGACTTCATCCGACATTTCGGCAATCACCCCAAGATCATGTGTGATGAAAATAATGGAGGTGTCGTGATTGGCCTTCAGATCGTTAATGAGCTGCAGAACCTGCGCTTGGACCGTGACATCCAAGGCGGTTGTCGGTTCATCTGCAATGAGAATCGATGGATTGCAGGACAAGGCCATAGCAATCATAGCCCGCTGCCGCATCCCGCCTGATAGCTGATGAGGATACTCGCTGAGCCGCTGCTCGGGATTCGACATCCCGACCTTCTTCAAGATGTCCACCGCCAGACGGTATGCTTCCTGTTTATCCTCCGTCACATGAAGCAGAATCGCTTCCATGATTTGATTACCAATCGTATGGATGGGGGAGAAAGCCTTCATCGGTTCTTGAAAGATCATAGCGATCTCGTCGCCCCGAATAGTCCGAATTTCCTTACCACGCGGATCAAGCATCGCCAAATCTATGGCTTCATCCTTTAAATCGGCGGTTCTGCCTCGGAACAGCTTGATCTCACCTTTCACTTCACCCGGCTTCGGCACTATGCGAAGCATCGCCTGTGAGGTCACGCTTTTGCCGCAACCGCTTTCCCCAACGATGCCGAGCGTTTTGCCACGCTTAATTTGCAAATCGATTCCGTCCACGGCTTTCAGTACTCCTTCATCCAAATGGAAGTGAACTTTCACATCCTTCAATTCCATGATGACGGTATCTCGTTCTGACATTCACGCCACCTCCTATTTGTAAGGGTCCGCAGCATCCCGCAGTCCGTCTCCAAGGAAATTAAACATTAAAACCGTCATGATAATGAAAGCAGCAGGCCATAGCAGCCATGGATGATGGGCTAGTGTTTGTAAGTTTTGCGCATCCTGCAGCAGCACACCCCAGCTTACAACGGGAGCTTGAAGACCAATACCGAGGAAGCTTAGCGCCGTTTCTCCTAAAATAGTGCCGGGAATGGAAAGCGTGACGTTCACAATGATGTAACTGGCGAATGAGGGCAGTAAATGCTTGCGAATGATGCGGAAATCACCTGCTCCTGCCAGTCTGGCAGCCATCGTGAAGTCTTCCTCGCGGAGGGACAATATTTTTCCCCGAACTACACGGGCAAGTCCTGTCCAGCCAATGATGGAGAAGATGATAATCAAGCCAAAATAAGTTTGCAGCGCTGACCAATCTCTCGGTAAGGCAGCTGTCAGCGCCATCCAAAGCGGTATCGTGGGGATACATATCAGTAAATCTATCGTTCGCTGAATAATTGTATCTGTAACGCCTCCCAAGTAACCGGATATTCCCCCTAGCAATAAACCTAGGAAGAGCGTCACCACAATACCTAACAAACCGAACGACAAGGATATACGTGCTCCGTATATGATCCGTGATAATAGGTCATGCCCCAGCTTATCCGTACCCATCAGAATAAGCGCATCGTTCGGATTCTTCAGTCCAAACAAGTGTCGATCCATGGGAATGAGTCCCCACAGCTTATACGCTTCACCTTTCGTAAAGAAATAAATCTCGTATTTCTTCTGCTGATCTTCGGAAAAGGTACGCTTAAAGGTTTTGGGATCGACCTTCTCTGTCATCCCGTACACGAAAGGCCTTAGCTGAAAGCCCTTGTTCGGATCTACAAAATGAATACTTTGCGGGGCCGCATTCTTATATTCGGTGTACCTAGCTTCTTGCAGCGTGGGCGCCAAAAACTCACAGAAAATCGCTACTAAATAAAAAATCGAAAGTATGATGGCCGAGAATACCGCCATTTTATGCTTAATAAATTTCCACCACATTAATTGCCATTGTGAAGCTACTTCATATTGATTATCAGCACCCATCCTGTTTTGTCTATTGATTTTGGTCCTGCGGAACAACCGGTTCGCAAGCGTAGTCTTGCCACTCATTCTCCAACACCCCCGAAGCGTATTCTAGGGTCGACGAAAGCAAGCAAAATATCCGATAGCAGTGTCCCAATGACCGTCATGACACTAAGAATTAACAGGAAGCTTCCCGTTAAATAAATGTCTTGGAACATTAAGGCTTTGAGGAGCATCGGTCCTGTTGTTTGTAGATTAAGTACAATGGATACAATTGCTTCACCGGAAATAAGTGCCGGTAATGTCCAACCAATGGTAGAGATCAGTGGATTTATGGCTAAGCGAACGGGGTATTTGAACAACAGCTTCCCCTCAGGTACGCCTTTGGCTCTAGCCGTAATCACATACTGCTTCGATAACTCATCCAGCAGCATTCCACGTGTGACCCGGATCAGTGAGGCTGTTCCCGACATCCCAATAACAACAACCGGGATAATGAGTCTGGGCAGCATATTCATGACTTTAGCCATATTCCACGGTGCATCAACAAACTCAGGAGAGAATAGCCCTGTGATGGAAACACCTGTCTGAGCGAAGATGAAATACACGATGATCAATGCAATTAGGAAGCCAGGCATTGCAAGGCCGATAAAACCTATAAAGGTAAACACATAGTCAAGTACCGAATATTGGTGTGTGGCCGAATAAATACCGATCGGAATAGCTATAACCCACACGAATACAAGGCAAATGAGCGATATGATGACTGTCAACGCCAGTCTTGGGCCAATGACATCAGCAACTGGCTGATTCCATTGGAAGGATCGACCTAAATCACCGTGAATCAAAATATTTTTCATCCAGATGATGTACTGAAAAATTAATGATTTATCTAAGCCATATTCCTGTTGAAGGGTAATCACTGTACTCTCTGAAACCTCCGTACCCGCTAACTTCATTTGAGCAATATATTGCGTTAGGAAATCCCCGGGGGGAAGCTGAATAATCACAAAAACAATAATGCTGATAGCGATAAGCAGCGGGATGAGCTGCAGCACACGGTAGGAGATATAATTCAGCATGTGGATCCTCCTTCCAAAAATGTACCCTGTGAAACGAACCTTGAAGCCCGGATCGAACACCCTGCCGCCGTCCGGGCTCACATCGGTTCTTTCCTATTTATTTACCGAAGAAGAACTGCTCGCCACTGAAGTTCGCGCCGATGGCAAAGCTGGTGTCATTCGGAATGTTGTGCAGCTTCGCATTGACGATCAACGGCTGCTTCACTTCCGAAATCGGAATGAAGTAGTAAACATTGTCTTTCATAATTTGCTTAATTTCTGCCACTTTCTTCTTCGCATCCTCTGGTTTAGCAGCTGCTGCGTCATTGATCATTTTGTACAGATTTTTCACGTCTGCTGGCGGTTCCTTCCCTTGCTTACCGCCTGTAGTACGCCAAAGATCCCACTGGGTTCCCCATCTCTGCGTACCCCAATCTCCCATATACCAGAGCGGTGTATGCGTCCAAATCATTGTAGCCTGAAGTTCATTATTCGTACCGCGAGTCGTCCAAAGTGTCTGATCAATTGTCTTCATCGTCACATTCAGACCGAGCTGCTTCCACATTTCCACAATCAATTGCGTGAGCGGTACGATATCCGGCGCTTGAGCGCCAACTTCGAACGGGATTGTAAACACTTTACCATCCGGGCCTAATCGTTTGCCGTCCGCACCTTTCTTAAGACCCATATCATCGAGAAGTTTATTCGCCCCAGCCAGATCAAATGTCGCATCTTCAATACTACCCGGCTTCGCAAAACCATAGTAAACCGTATCGATAATCTCTTTGCGGTTCAAAGCCAGACTTAACGCTTTTCGGAAACGAACGTCCTGAACGACTTTTTGCCAGTTTGCATCATCGAATGATTGATTCAGGAATATATCGGTAGGTGTCACGTGCATATTCGCAAGCAATGCTTTATAGCCATTCTTTTCATTTTCCCTGTATAGAGGCATTTTGATTAGCGCAGCCGACTCCCTTGAGAAATCGACCTCACCGGAAATCGTTTTCAAACCAACGATCTCGATATCCTGTACGAGTG
This sequence comes from Paenibacillus sp. V4I7, assembly GCF_030817275.1. NCBI lineage: Bacteria > Bacillati > Bacillota > Bacilli > Caryophanales > Paenibacillaceae > Paenibacillus > Paenibacillus sp. V4I7. The sequence goes on from NZ_JAUSZD010000002.1 coordinate 4,231,363, forward strand.
TACTTTGGATGCGGTCAATATACGGCAGTTGATTGCCAGCAGCGTCAACTTTGAAGTAGTATGGGTTGCGTTCAAAAGTCGTTACGCTTTCTGTCGTTTTGGCCATAATCCAAGGGTACAGCACAGGGAATCCGACCGCTTTCTTGTTCGCGAGTTCCCAGTTTGTGATGTCTTTATCGTTGAAAAGATTAAACCATTCGCCAGGCTGGAAGCCGGCTTCTTTGATCAATGGCTCGAGTTTATCCATCGTCGTGTATTTCTTGTGGAACTGTTTGAGATAGTGTGCCGGACGGATGAGCTCCGTATATCCACGCCAGCCTTGAATCGCTAATCGGATCAAGATTCCACCATATGGACGATCAAAGACCAACTTGAAGTTCATATCATCGATGACCTCAAGCTTCATCGGGGCCGCATCTGCTTCACCGCCGCCACGAAGCCATACCGGGAAGATCGGGGTCAGTTCAGGATTGTTCAAGATGTCCTCGACCGTGAACTTCACGTCGTCTGTCGTGACAGGCTTCCCATCGGACCATTTCAGCCCTTTGCGCATGGTGAAACTAAACGTTTTTTGATCATCACTGACTGTATAATCCTTGAGCACATTGCCTGTAATCGTGTCACCGAGAATACCCGGGGTGTTCAGCAGCGGCTCATTGTTCATGACGAAAACATCAGCATCCCAGTTAGGAGCAGATGTAACCGTTCTCAAAACACCTCCGTATGAACCGATTTCGTACTTCATCTGGCTTTCCGGAATTTCATTCGTGAACTTATAATCGCTAGGCAAGCGATCTTTCACAGCCGGAAGACCTTTCCCCGCTAGGAACGGTGAATCTTTAAAATCCGTCAACTGTGCTGGCTGCCCGCCGCCGCCGGCAGGTGCCTTCGATGCTTCCGGTGATTTCGATGCTTCTGTCGTTTGTGCTGGAGTTGGTGACGTGGATGCTGGACTGTCTGTACACCCCGAAAGTACCAGAGCCAACATCAGTGCAGAAACCAGGAGTACAATAACCGACTTCCTCCATGACTTCATATGCAACCCTCCGATTCCCTTTAATGGTTTTTGAGTTTGTGGACTCCTTCCCATTTTTATAACGAAATAGCAAAATAAGCACTACAATTTTCTGAAAATTCTGCATGTTCACTAAACACACTACTCGTCGTGAAGATCCGACAAGATTAGACCGATTTATCGCATGTTTAGTCCAATTAGACCGTTATCATTCGGGGAGGAATAGTGAAAAAAGATAGTAATCTTCTTCTCTCTACAGCAAAACTTGAACGGCCTTTCATGATTTTGTCCGACTTAATAGACTTATTGGGTGAAACCAAATAAACATAAAGAAAGTCCAATAAAGTCAAAAGCTTATTCACTGAAGATTCTCATCAGCGTGGTGGTTAACCACTCAGACTCTAATTTGGTCATGCTGCTTCACTTCCTCCCACATTAAGCGCCGAATCCAACCTCTCAGACTTCATTCCCACCGTTTCTGCGGTTTCAGCTGTTCTTTCATAGCCTTTTTGGATCTTATCATATACGCAAAAAAGACCTGGCTCCTCAGCCAAGTCTTTAATTCTAATAAAAAGTAATCGTTTACAATTTAACGCCCTAAATTTGCTTTCTTAGCTGTTGAGGCGTCATTCCTAACGTTTGCTTAAATAAGCGGAAAAACTGCGTTTTATCCTCATATCCGACACTGCGCCCGATAGATTCGACAGAATCCTCCGTCTCCAGCAGCATACGCTTTGCTTCTCGCAGCCTAACATCATGTATATATTCCGTGAATGTGAATCCCAGGCATTCTTTGAACATTTTGCTCAAATAGTACGGGGAATAAAAGCTCTCTTTTGCAAGATCATTCAGCGTAATGTGGCCGGCATAATGCTGCTCAATATACGACAGCAATTGCGGCAGCATGTGATAGGCCGTTCGTAGATCCGAGTTTTGCAGATTTTCTTGCATCATTCGGAACATCCGTGTTAATAGGAGCGTCGCATACCCATGCAGCATAGCTAAGTAGCCGCTCTTTTTAGCACAGTATTCCGAGTACATCGTTTCCAACAGCTGTTCTAACTCAATCATGCATTTTCCCTTAAAGGTTACGTGCGGTGCCGGGCTCTCTAACGAATCCTTGAATTCTTGGAACAATTTCAGCGGCAAAAAGTGTGATGTGGCATCTGTTGAACTTAACTGATCACTTAGAAATTTAGGATCAAACAAAATATTCATATACTGCATATCTTTCTGTACTGCAAACGAATGTCGGTCCCCAATATTCATGAACAAAAAATCCCCGCGCTGCACTTCATAAGCCTTTCCGTTCACTTCATGATAACCAGCACCCTGCCAGATATAAACCAACTCGACGAAATTGTGCGTATGCTCGGGTTCATTGGAATGCTGGTGGAGCTTGTAAAGCGCTATTTTCTCATCTTGTTGGATAAAATCAACGGATTGGTACATCTTCATCTGAACAACACTCCATTTCATAATGGTCATGTTTGTGATTGGCTTGAACAAACAATATCACAAAGTATGTTAAATCGTTAGATGAAGATGGGCTTAATTACATTGACCTAGGTACCTATTTCTCTATACAGAAACTGTCGAAAATCAAGTCTTCACATAGTGCAGAGTCTCACCTGGTTGAAAAATATGAAATTTCTGTCCTGGATGCTTCTGATACAAATGCTCAACGAAGGGAGCGATCCCTTCACTATTGTTTGGATACATATCGAAATGAACAGGCACCACCATGTCGAATTTCAAATGAGCCGCCAAATCCGCTGCTTCCAGAGCGTTCATGTTTCCTACGACACCGAGGCGATTGCGGAAAATGTCCCTTCCGTTAATCGGCAGAAACCCTACATCGATGGTGAAGCCGGACAGCGCCTCGACTAACTCCTCCGTCAAAAGCGTATCTCCTGCATGATAAATACACAATCCATCCCACTGTAAGATATAGCCTAAATAGTGATCCCATCCTTCACCATCTCGCACTCGTTCCTCGTGCCAAGCCGGGATGGGGTGAATGATCAGATCAGCGCCGTATTGAAACGGCATCTGGGTCCCAAGCGCATGCAGCCGCTCTGCTGAAATGCCGATCGCCTCCAACAAAGGCAAACACGGCTTAGGAGCACCAAACTGGCATTTGGGAGATGCCAAGGCGATAGCCCGCAGCGTGTCTGGATCCATGTGGTCCATATGCTCATGCGTACAAAGCACGAGATCCAAATCCGTTAGTGCCTCTGGCTTCATTGGAGGCGCATACCGCCGCTGCCAAAAGCCCTCCGGAAACCCAGGAAGCTGATCAACAGAATCCGTCAAATAAGGGTCAATCGCAATAGCGATATCGTTTTTACGTAGAATAACGCCGACCTGACCGATATACTGAATCATTAATTGTTTATTCTTATTTGACATAGAACCTACCCTTTCCGTTCCTCATGCTGTACTCCGAATGAATGCGTCTTCGTGCCTTTTACACCTGGCTTTACCGCAAAAATCCCTCCAGCGTGAGGTTGATCACCCGCTTGATCCTCCTGAAGACCCTTGCGGGCGGTAGTAACGTACAAGGTGTCCAGTTCGTCTCCACCGAAAACACAGGAGGTCACTTTAGCTGCAGGAATGGCAATGCTGTCAATCTTTTGACCTGTTTTGGAATTCCAACGAGAAACCTGCCAACCATCCCAATGGGCGATCCACAGCATCCCTTCTTCATCAATTGTCATACCATCCGGGAACCCTTTTTCATTCTTAAAATCGATCAGTGTTCTCGGGTTGCTAATTTCTCCTTTATCCGCCTCATACTCAAAAGCGAGCACTAGCTTTTTCATAGAATCGATATAGTACATCTCTTTCTCATCTAGGCTCCAACTGATCCCGTTGGAAACGCCCACTCCCTCGTAAACCTTGCGATAACTATGATCCGTTTCTAACACATAGAGTGCGCCTGTTGCCTCTTTTTCAATAATTTCCATGGTGCCCGCCCAGAATCGTCCGTTAGGATCACATTTCCCGTCGTTAAACCGATTTCCCGGTAAATGAGATTCTGGATCAACAAGAGGCGTAAGCTTTCTCTGCTGCATCTGGTACGTTTGGAATCCAGACTGTGTCGCTAACATAACCTCATTTTCGCCGGCACAGACAACTGCACCGACATATTCCCCAATGGGAAAATCTTCGTTAAGCCCTGTTTCAGGATCGAACCTTCCAAATTTCTTACCTATAATATCAACCCAATACAGCAAACGCTGTTCTGCATTCCAGCACGGACCTTCAGCCAATGTGGCTTTGGCATCAAGTACCAGTCGCACGATCGGTGATCCCATTATGCATCAACTCCTCTCTCTAATTGTAAACCGTCCTCACAGAGATTGGAAGATGCAGGAAGGTTGCTACTAAGTTCTGCATTTCTTTAGTCGACAGTTCAAAAAAGTAACGGGTACGAATCCCTCAGAGGTACGTCTCTGAAAGAATCGCCTTCATTTACTTTGGATTCTTGAAGGTGACATGATAGAATGTAGTTTTACAACAGCATTGTGCTAATTTATCTGGGAAGGTTAAGGTCATCATGAATTCTTCAAATTTATTGCGTTCGTTTAACTTTTTGTATTTTGCACTTCTGGCTATGTTTGTTTCATTTCTTCCCGTCTATTTAGATGCGCAGGGACTTCCAGCAACGAAGATTGGTCTCATTATAGGAACGGGAGGCTTCATTGCAATCTTCTCGCAGCCTTTATGGGGCATGATCAGTGATCGAGGTAAGACAATTAAGAAGGTTATGTTACTCCTCTTAGGATGTTCAACCATTGTGGGGTACTTGTTATACGCCTCATCCAGCTTTATTGTGCTTCTTCTTTTTACGATGCTTATGTATTTTTTCTTAATGCCTCTCGATCCCCTGACAGAAAGTCTAAATTTCCAAACAGCGGAGGCTAACGGGGTAAGCTACGGTTCCATACGAACCTTCGGAGCTGTCGGTTATGCGGTCATGTCCTTGGCCGTTGGTTATACCACACAATATTTCGGAATCAATAGTTTAGCGTTCTTGTTTGCTGGAATAGGCATCATAAGCATTCTAATCTGCTTGCCATTGCCTGATGTGCCTGTAACTGGGAAACCGATCTCTCTAAAAAGTCTACGCAATTTCTTAAGCAATAAAGAAACCATTTGGTTTATGTTACTTATTTTTATTGTTGCCGTGCCTCAACGGATCAACGATACTTTTCTTGGCGTCTATATTCGAAAATTAGGCGGCACACCCGACATGGTCGGCTTAGCCTGGTTTCTAGCAGCAGGGAGTGAAATTCTCGTATTCGCTCTAAGCTTTTGGTGGCTTCGCAAAGGAAAAGAATTGGCTATCATTTCTTTCGCTGCTGTGTTTTACTTCATTCGCTTTTTTCTATCCGCGTGGGTGACTGATCCTCACATTCTCGTGTATCTTCAACTGCTGCAAACCTTCACATTCCCGATATTTTATTCAGCTGCTATCCAATATTTATACCGTATTGTTCCTGAAGAATGGCGTGCAACGGGACAGACTGTGCTTGCAATCCTTTTCTTTGGCGTATCGGGTATCGTCGCTTCTTATTTGGGTGGTTGGTTCTACGAAAGCTTTGGCGGGAAACAATTATATCTATGGATTTCAGGAATGTCCTTTGCAGGCCTACTGTTTAGTTTCGTTCTGAATGTGATCTATGGAAAACAGAAGCTGGTATCCTAGGCATTTTCTGATAGAATGGAAACACAGAGACAGAACGGGGGCAACATCATGGATTACATTATTTTGGACATTGAATTTAACGGTCGCAAGTTTGCGAGCGATTTACCTATGGAAGTTATTGAAATTGGAGCAGTTCGTTTAGATTCCTCCCTTCAGGCTATTGATGAGTTTTCATCTTTGGTCAAACCTGTTTATTTCTCTAAATTAAATGGATTTATCAAGAAAAAGACGGGCATTCCCCAAGAAGATATCGATCAAGCCGACGGCTTTCGCAAAGTTATTACGGATTTCGTGAATTGGCTAAATAGAAGCGAAGCTTTCCTGCTAGTCACCTGGGGTGGCGAGGATTTGAAACGCATCGTGTATGATACGCGGATGCATAAGTTGGATGATGCTTATTGGATGGCAGCAAGCTATTTTGATCTATTGAAAGGGTTTATCCGCTATAAAAATGTAACGAATGATGTCAGTGTCGAGGCTGCTTTGCTCGATCTTAACATAGCTGCTGAAGGCTCCGCTCACAGAGCATTGGACGACGCGCGTATGACAGCTGAGGTATTTCGAGCTATTTTTACAGAGTTAGATTTCGAACGCAAACAGCAGTACATCGACGTGTACGCTAATGCCAAGGAACGAAGGCTGGTTAAGACCGCTATTCGAGCCATGACGGCTCAAAAGGTAACCCCTACATGGGAACTGCTCGTTGAACATTATTTCGCTGACAAAGTGACACTTACCGATCCCAGAAAAGTCACAGAACTACAGACTCTTTTTGCCGCGGAAGTCACGAAAGAAAAACTAGTCTCAAACAAGGCACCTATTCAGTAAGCGGTAAAATATAACTAAAAAGCCAATCCATTAGACAACATGCAGAACATGTCTCTTGGATTGGCTTTTTCTTTGATTCTACCCATTAAAACTGATCAACACCTAAACGGTTATGATAGTAGGATGGAAATACATCACGCTCGCCGCGTTTCGTGCCATTTTGTTGAATAGCGAATAATTTCGCTGACAATTCATTGAACCATTGCTCGTCTCTGGTTGTTAGCGCCACATCAATCAAGCTCTTTACTTGATCTTCTATATCAAACTCGCTTACCGGTAATTTCTTTACGTCTTGACTGCTTACTTCCATTATTTTTCCGATGGCAGTTTCACGATCAGATGCAATAACATGCACCCGAGCAATGCCTAACAGCACATCAATAGACTCAATATAACCATGCAGCAATTCATCTTCATTTGTAGTTGCTACAACCCAATCACTGATTACAAAGTTCATGATCATCACCGCCATTAGCTTATTTTTTGTAAGGACTTTATACTGTAATTATAAATATTACAGTATGGTTTGTCAAGACCTACAAATTCCTCTTTTAATGGCCAATGGCAGTGATGACTAAAGCGAACATAAACCCGCAAATTATAGATACCAACGCATAAATCTCTTATAAACGAAGCATATTAGCCTATACTATTGAAAGGGTGAGAAGCATAGATAACTTAACAAATAACAAAGACACAAATATTGAATCTACGGTTAATGCTGAAGGTAAATCGGATGATACCAATGAAGACGGGCCAGATGATACGGTTATCAGAAGCTCCGAGCACACTAGTCCTGAAACATGTCGAGCAGGTTTTGACGATTAATCGTTAGAGAAAATAAATAAGCGCATGTTGGTTTCGGGAGAGTCCCGTGAGTCAACATACGCTTTTCACTTTTTTATAAGTGACTATTCATCATTTTTCTTGTTATCTTTCTCTACATCTTCAATTGTATATTTCATGCCTCCACTACGAGCATGATCCAAGACGACATTGACCTCCTTGGATTGTCCGCTTTTCGGATCGTATGAAGTGACAGTTTCTTTTTGCTCATCCATGATTTTCTTTCACCTCCGAATATAGACTGCTCATTTCCTTGGATATTCATCCGTATCCCTCACACACCAACAAGTAGGTTTGCAGGCTATCTTTAAAGTAGCGATTCAGCACCGTCAATGAACAACTCCGTGCCGGTAATATGGCTCGAGGCTTCCGAGGCAAGGAAAGCTACCAGATTAGCAACCTGCTCCGGCTGACCTGGTGCGTGTTCCAACGGCTGGCTGCCTTGCGGATATTTGACTGGAATTTTGATTTTTTCGAGCTCCGGCGTCGGCTGTGTATTTTCTCCAATGTTGGTCTTGATTGACCCTGGACAAATGGCATTGACGCGTATTTTGTAACGGGCAAGCTCCAATGCTGCCATCTTGGCGAATGCCACTTGTCCTGCCTTAGAAGTGCTATAGGCTGTCATCCCAAATCCAGAGAAGGCGCGGCTGCCGTTAATGGAGCTTGTGATGACTATGCTGCCGCCGTTCTCTTTCATATGAGGAATCGCTTGTTTGACGCACAGGAAAGTCCCCTTAAGATTGACGGACAGCGTACGATCCCAATCCTCAGGCTTCATATCTTCGATCGGCGCCAAAACCCCGTTAATCCCTGCATTAGCAAAGACGACATCTAGTCGTCCCCAAGTTTTTATGGTCTGCTCGAAAGCCTGAGCAACACGGTCCGGATCAGAGACGTCGACATCCACTGTAATCGCCTGACCGCCTGCTGCCACAATATCCTGTTTCGTCTGCTCTAGCCTGTCGTCCTTCATATCCACAAGACATACTTTCATCCCTTGCTGTGCAAGCATCTCAGCGGCAGCCTGACCAATTCCTGATCCCGCTCCCGTGATCAATGCGACCTTATCCTTCAAATCCGGCAGTCCCATGCGCGGTTTTTGTATCGTTTGCACGCTAATGAGCTATCACCCCTAACCCAAATAATTAGTGGATTGAAAAAGAATCCTTGTTTGGTTTGCCCAATAGGAGTGAAAAATATGTGATTAGTTGAACTATAAATCTGAAATGCACCTTTACCCATTTGAATAAACTCTAGCTAGTATGAAAATGTCCGCGCCTTTAAGGAGACTTAAAAGTAATGCTGCCTTCGTACAACAATTGGAAAGCTTATCAGCGATATTTCAGCAATTGTTGTGAAACATACAACTATTTCTCCCATGAATAGCTCAAAAGTATGAAATAAGGGTAGAATTGTTGTACAACGTACGACATCTTCAGCTTCGTGAGAAGAAATAGCCGGTTAATACACTAATCCACAATCTCAATTTGCAAAAATACATAGCTAACCATGCTAAATAAGGGGTAAGCTTCGCTTATCCCCTAACCCGAAATATGTACAATTTAAAATTAATAGTGCACTCTGCCATTAGTAGTTTTTACTTTTAATGTTTCAATTTCACTTTACAAACCAGTCAGGATAGTCATCCTTCGCTATCACCCCATCCAATGGAAATATCATGTCGATAAACTCCCCTGTATATGCATTTATACTAATCCCAACGCCATCAATTGACACGGACCATTTTCTATTTCCAGTGGCAATATTCCAAAAAGTATCCTTATTGACCCAACTGCTCTCAATGTTATTTGTTTTATAAGATAGATTCATTTTAGTATTTACTGTAACCATATGTTTTTTTGCTATCGAAATTGCTTCGTCCGATGTAAGGATAGGTCTAGCATATTGATAACCTACAATAATGATAATAACAGCAAGTAATAGCGCAAGTCTGACAATTATTTTTTTCATGTACCAACCACTCCCTCGTTCCTGCTGAACAATGTCTTACCCAATCATCTTTCATGGAACGCTAGCTTATCTCAAACATGCTCTCTGATATTTTTAGTATATCTAGCAATCATACTATTACAACATTCTTGTCTCAAGTCAATAAAAAGTCGCTCATGTAAAAGAGTCCCCACCTTGGAAAGATGGGGACTCACTGTATTTTTTTTTTTGAGATTTAAAAGTAATGTTACGGAAGCTGCTTCACCGTCAAAACAAATGCTTTTGTTTCGGCATAACCGCCGCTCGTAATAACAGCCGTCATGATAACCGCGGTTTCTCCGCTGGCAGCTGTCGGTCGAGTGACGACACCGCTATTCGTGATAACTGCCGTATTGCTCGAAACCCAAATGACATTGGAACCATTCGGCCCACTTATAGGCAGGCCAATATTGTTCTTAACACTGGATGCAGAATCGGAAGTTCCGAAAGTGATGGCCAGCGCCGCCTTATCTGCAGCTACGCGCTGCGCGTCCGTCAATTGCTGCTTTACCGTCACTGTAAAGACCTTAGTGTCGGAATAGCCCCCGGCTGAGATGATTGCACTAAGAACTACCGTTATATCCCCTTGTCCGGCAGCTGGACGATTCACCGTTTTGCCGTCGTTCGAAATAACGGATGGATTGCCCGAATACCAGATGACGGATGATCCGTTAACGCCCACAGCCGGCAGTGTTAATGCATGAGTGACACTGGATAACGTATCTGTCCCTCCATAAACGATGGCCAAGGCCGCTTTATCGGCAGCAACTCGCTGCACGTCCGTCAATTGTTGTTTTACCGTCAAAGTAAAGGTTTTGACATCCGATGAGCTGCCCTTCGTTAAGATCGCCGTTAGTACCACCGATACGTCGCCACTGCCAGCGGAAGGTCGCTGCACAGTTTTACCGTCATTCGAAATGACGGATGCATTGCTAGATACCCAAGTGATCGCGGAACCGTTTGTCCCGCTAAGCGGCAATGTCAACGGTTGTGTTACACTGCTTGTTGTATCTGTTCCACTGAATGTGATAGTTAGCAGCGCTTTATCAGCAGCTACTTTCTGAGCATCGGTCAACACCGACTTAACTGTTAATGAGAAAGATTTGGTTTCCGAAACACTGCCATAGGTTATGGTAGCTGTGAAAGTCACTACAGCATCGCCTTGCGCTGCTGTTGGACGGTTCACCGTTTTACCGTCATTCGAAATAATCGCAGCATTGCTGGATACCCAAGTAATCGTGGAACCATGAGTTCCGCTAAGCGGCAAGGCTAACGGTTGCGTAACAGCGCTAGCCGTATCCGTCCCACCGAAAGTAATTGCCAATGCTGCTTTATCTGCGGCAACTCTTTGGGCTTCTGAGTTCAGCTGCTTAACTGTTAGGGTAAACGTTTTGGTTTTTGATACGTCACCGTAATTGACAGTGGCTGTAAGAGTTACCACAACATCTCCTTGCCCTGCGGAAGGCCGAACTACGGTTTGTCCGTCGTTGGAAATAACCGAAGGTGTACTCGATTCCCAAGTGATCGTGGAACCATGAGTTCCTGCAAGCGGAAGAGCCATTGCCTGAGTGACTTGACTTTTTGAGTCAGTACCACCGAATGTAATCTCCAATTCTTTTAAGTCCGCGGCAACTCGCTGCTCTATCGTCCATTTATTCTGATCGTGCTTTTCTTGCTTCCGCTCCATTGCTCTACGTATAGCTTCACGGGCTGTTTCATTCTTTTTCCCTCGTTCAAGTGCATTTTCTAAGCCAGTTTTCTTCTCCGCATGTTTGTTCGGGTTCTCATCTTTAGCGAATGCGGCTCCTGTTACCATCAGGCTTAGGATCGCTGTGAAAAATAAGACTTTTGACTTCATTCAGTTGCTCCTCCTCACATTCTTTCTTTCCCTCATATACTTTCGTGAAATTTACAATTTTTAGGGGGTGCTGCCTTGCTTCAAAAATAAAGTATAGTTAAGGATTTTAGACGGCCCTGCTAGCTGTTATAGCAGCTTGTTTGTCTCGCAAAATAATTGTCCCTTGATTAGCGCTCTAACTGCTAAAAAGGAACCGCGGCTTGGCGCCCGGTTCCTTTTTATTCCATTTCCCTCCTTTTATGCTCGCACATTTATATTCCTTTTATAGGCGACATTATATCAATATAGATACTGCCGCTGGCGATAATAGGTTGATAGGTATCCAACCCTTTTAACACCACCCTGACCGCGTTTCCCTGTTTATCGAATTCGGCGCCATGGCATGGACATAAGAAGAAAAGATCCTTTTTCGTAATTCGTTGTTCTATCGTTGCCGGCAGCACATCGCAACCCAAATGCGTACAAACAGACGAAATAATGTGCAGATTCCCCTCCGGCCCCTTTGTGATATAGACAAACCCTTTGATGGATTTCTCTACCCATCCGTCCTTGATCGTTGCCTCATAGTCCACCTTTTCAACGCTAGTAATCGCGTTTAACCGGTCGAACTCACCGAGCTTCACGATATAGCCAGGTATCTCGGTAGCAGACTGCTTACTTTCTTTATCCTGCTGAACAGCTCCGTAATAAAATAAAGCGGTGTTCCCTGCCAGAATCCCTGTCGTCCCTATAACCCATTTACTCGCCGTGTTCAAGAATTTTCTTCTAGTAATCTTTCTAGGTAATCGTCCCTGCATGACGCACACCTCCTGAGAAGATGAATGACTTAACTAGAATATTCCTGCGCAATGATTCTAATATTTTCTGCGTGACATTCTTCCGTAAAAGAGGACTTATAAGCATGTTCATCACCAAGCGCGGCGATAGCATGCTCATCTTTTGCTATGACCGCCTTAATAAGCCGTTCCAAATGATCCGAAGACATGTCCAAACGCCTTTTCATCTCCGCCAGATTGATAGTAACTTGTCCATGCCCCGGAACTAACAGCTCGATGCTGTGTTGATCTAAAATCTGACTGGCCTTATTCAACGTTTCCTTATAGGCTTGGGCACTATGATAAATAAACGGTAATTCGAAATCGGATAAATAATCGCCCGTAATCCATATACCCAACGGCTCAATGACAGTAAACAATCCATCCGGCGTGTGTCCCGGGGATTTATAGAAGGTCAATAACGTATCCCCTATCCTTAGTTCCTCGGCATCTTCCGAGATGATAATATCAAGGACTGGAAATTCGACGGGATAATTTCGATTAATATAATGTTTCCTATCGAATTCTTGAATCAATGCAATCTTAAAGTCTTTCTTCGGATGACAGCTTAGTGCATAACTCCCAATGGTTTTAGCACCGGGAAACGCTTTATAACCAATAATGTGATCAAAATCGCCATGCGTAAATAACAGGTATAGGTCCCGATCACCTTTGACCGAATCAACATAGTTCCGTATTTCATCAACTTCATTTGGAAGCCAGTTCGGATCAACAATGAATACCATTTCCTTCGTCAGCACAACGGTTGATGTCGTTTGATATAATGCGCTTTGAAAAACGGTTGTATGTTCATTTTGATATGTAATCATGAGAATTTAGCTCCTTATATAAAACTATTCTTGTTTCTTATACTACCACGTGTATTTGAGTTACGGTATTTTTCCCATTCACATTGCGGGGTAACGAGAATTATGGTTCAACGCATAGAAATCAGGTTAATACATTAGGAACCCAAACAAAGGAGTGATTCATGATGAGTTCGCAAACCGAACACATTCAAACATTACCCCTACAGCATCAGAATCGTAGGCCCGGTCTGGAAAGCGATATGATACCCCGTCCAATCTCTGTTGACCGCAAGTATAAGGGTAGCGAAAAGCTGCTTGGCCGAACAGCCATTATTACAGGCGGTGATAGCGGAATTGGTAGAGCGGTAGCAGTTTACTATGCGGCTGAGCAACGCAGTTGCTCCCGGTCCAATCTGGACGCCGCTCATTCCTTCAACTTTCGATGAGGTGAAGGTATCCAAATTCGGATCCAACAGTCCGATGAAGCGACCCGGACAACCAGAGGAACTTGGACCGTCCTACGTGTTCCTTGCCTCAGACGATTCTTCCTACATGTCGGGGCAAGTGCTGCACGTGAATGGTGGACAAGTGGTAAAGGCTAGCCAACTAAGATAAATTTGAAAAGGTCAGTTCCTTCTATTGAAGGCACTGACCTTTTCTGCGTATTTTCCTTCATATTCAGAATTTGATAATCCATGCAGTTTCTCGTTTCCTTCCACATAATGGTATAATAATTGTTACATACCACAGGCTAAGAAGCATGTTCATCCTAATCATTGAGGGGGAAGATTTATGAGAACGATCCTAGTTATTCTAATAGCTTTATCGCTTGGGATAACCTCTGGCTGTACGTCGAATAAAGAAGTTAGTGAACCATCTCCAGATCAGACTTCAACGACACAATTGGATATTCCCTATAAAATGGAAACCGTCGCCGAAGGACTTAACGTCCCTTGGGAGATGGATATTGCGAAGGATGGCCGGTTTTTTTTCACGGAAAGACCTGGTACTCTGCGTGTGATTGAGAAGGGTCTTCTGAACCCTGAGCCAGTTATCTCTTTCGAGGCCCCCTTCATTAGCGAAGGTGAGGGAGGATTGTTAGGGCTTGCGCTTGATCCCTCTTTTATGGAAAACCATTATATCTATGTCTATCACACCTATCGACTAAATGATCAAATTAACAATCGTGTGTTGAGGCTTATCGAAAAAAATAACAAAGCGCAGCTGGATAAAGTGTTAATTTCCGGATTACCAGGAGCACAAAACCATAACGGCGGAAGGATTAAAATTGGTACCGATAAGCTGCTTTATATTACCTCTGGTGATCGGTATGATCCTCCTTTAGCACAAGATCCAACAAGCACGGGAGGCAAAATATTACGAATTGCCCTAGATGGATCTATTCCTGCCTCAAATCCTATTAAGAATTCGCCTATCTACAGCATGGGGCACCGTAACCCTCAAGGGCTCGCTTGGCATCCAGAAACAGGGCAATTGTACAGCTCCGAACATGGACAATCCGCACATGATGAGATTAATCTTATTGAACCTGGGGGCAATTATGGCTGGCCATTAATCGAAGGTGACACAGCATCGAGTCCAGTGAAAGCTAATCTTAAAACGCCAATCCTCCAGAGCGGAAAAGAAACGTGGGCACCATCAGGCACAGCATTCGTTAGCAAGGGGCCTTGGAAAGGCAGCCTCCTAGTGGCAGGATTACGGGGAGAACGGCTTTTAAAAATAAATCTAAAAGGTCCAAAGTACGATACAGTCAGCAACGTGGAGCATTTGTTTCAAGGGAAGTTCGGCAGGCTTCGCAATGTCTATGAAGGACCCGACGGATCTCTATATCTCATGACGAACAACCGTGACGGTCGCGGCAAGCCAAATAAAGGCGATGATAAGATCATTCGACTGAAGCCAAACTTTTGACTCCATGACAATAGCTGAATAGCGTTGAATTCACCTTTCTGCCCTTTGCACTTCCTGAAGAAGTGTTAAGGGCATTATTTTTATTCTTACAACTGAATGGCAACCTAGAGGCATGTCATGAATAACGAGAACATACTAACGGCTCGTCAACTCATGATCTTGATTATTTTATTTTCGGTGGGAACGACCATTCTTGTAGTCCCATCGATGTCGGCCGCAGAAACTAAGCAGGATGCCTGAATCTCTGGTGTAATGGGCGTAGGCATTGCTTTTCTTATGGATGTATGTGAAGTTAGCGAAGATGTATTCCGATTAAACGTTATTCGATATGAATGAAATTATATTAGGGAAATGGTTAGGCAAAGCTGCAAGTGGTTGGGGAAGCTCATCAGCGTAATGTGGGATAATGATGCTTATACTCATCTTAGTTATTGCGCTGCAGCCATAGCTTGTCTATCCAAAAAGCAATCATAATCCCTATGACATATCTAAACAAATCAATCGTTAAATATCCTCTTCCAAGTATGAGGGATCCAATAATCGTATTTCTTATTTCGATTATCCATTCTTCTTTATATAACTGACTACATTCAATAGCAAAGCTAAATAAAACACTGATCACTACTGCCCATTTTAAACTTCTCTGTATAAATAAAAATCGAAAACCAAAATAGACCATACTTGCCCAAAGCACGTCCCCAGCATGTTTAGCCATAAATAATGGAATTACGCCGGAGAACGTTCTTGAGCTTAAGCCTAAAACGACGGTAGTTATGATGGCTGCAAAATACGTTATCCGAGTATTCAAATAGTAACCTCCTTCCTATTAATAGACTCACTAACTGGTGTATCATTCTCATTTGTTATATGATTTGAACATATTTCTCGAGTTAGTGTGGATTCCTTCATTCATGGGCTTGAGGGTTAGCTAAAAATGAAGGTAGATCAAATTTACATTATCAGCTTCACTATTTATACTAAAAGATGATTTTGATTATTGAAAGTAGAAAAAAAGGAGCTATTCTATGAGTTCTCCCGTTTTAAACGACGACCAATGGTTGATGCTGCTGGAGTACGTAGCCGAAACTTATAATGATGTTACCCTTAGTCGAGGGTTTACTTTCTTTAAACAACAGCGAGTAGCTTCCCTGAACATTTCTGAGACTCGTGTCGTTCAGGCAAGGGTGGTCGAGGAAGAAACAGGAGATTACCGAGTTACTCTGAATTTAGACAAGCCCCGTTCCAGTCAATGTAGTTGTCCAGTACCAGCCTCTTGCAAGCATATGGCAGCCGTTTGGATGGAGCTTGGAGATCGTCTGGGTTACCCCGCTTCCCAAATTATGAATGCCAAACTGCATCTCAAGCGGGTTACTTCAGTTACTTCCTTGGAGTCTACACTCACACAATTGCCCAAAATGGATGTATCCGGCTGGCAGAAGTTTCTGAATCATTATACGTCCCCCATTAAGGCGACTTATGATTTGGGAAATTATGTTGACATGTTAAGGCAGCAATTGCAGAACATCAAGAAGGTCACTATTCCTTTTTCTGATATCGATCGGATTTTTTTTGACATGCATCAGGAATTATTTATCCTTAGAAAAATAAAAGAGCAGAATGCACAAGGTGGCGTAAGTTACTACACCTCTTCCACCCTTTATCGGGTTTACGATGAAATCCATACTTGGCTAAAGCAACAATCGCCTCTTCTCAACTTCTCGATCTCTGGAGAGCGTCTTGAACAGACGTTTAGTTATATCAGACAGCAGATGGCTGACGAATCGGGTCATAATTATCATGATTATGGCGTCTATACCGTGCTTTGGAAATATTGGGTTACCCCAGATCCCGAGGCAAGTCCATATGTAACTAAGGAAATAGAAGCTCTTGAGACGATGACAATGGACAGCCCCTCCCCTTCTCTCTCAGCCGCAAAGGCCTTCTTGTACTTGCAGCAATCTAGGAGTAAAGAAGCCTGGGAGGCTTTAGAAGCGAATGATATTTTCAAAGAGGCCCCTGCCAAACTGTTTATCCCTTTCCTTGACTATCTATATGACACCCAGAACTGGGAAGAGTTAGTGAATTGGTTGAGAAGATCCGTATCTTTTTTCAATCGGAAACGGACCAAAGAACTTGAACTTTATGCCGATTTTTGGACAAAAGCCATTGTGCATCTCCCTCAAGCGGAAGAACACATGTGGAGCGTTCTAGAAGAACTATTGCCTTATTCTTTCCGAATTATTGAGGAAATGCTGTACGATCAAAGGAAATGGAAGCCTTGGTTAGAAATGCAGATCCTACAGGGGCATGACCCTCTTTACCATCGCGTCAATGTTCTGCAGCCGATTGAGAAGGATACCCCTAAGCTACTTCTACCCTATTACCATCAAGCGGTAGATCACTATGTGAGTTTGAAAAATCGGCATGATTATAAATTAGCGGTAAGGCTCCTCAAGAGACTAGATAAAGTGTACAAGAAAATGAAACAAACCGAGCGATGGGAACATTTCTTTTCTGGTTTCGTGGAACGACACAGCAGGCTAAGGGCGCTGCAAGAGGAACTTAGGAAAGGAAAGCTACTCGGATGAGCACAAAATTGCATGATATGACATTGAACGTGACCTTAACGGACAGTGGCGATGCCTTACTCTGGGGGCTGCAGGACGGACGCGATGTGCCCGGAGATAAATTTCGAAAGCTGCTGTTCGCGTGGCACGAGTCCTCTTACTACGGGACCATTCTGGACCAACAGCTAGCGGGAGAGTTAACACTAACGGTCCTGCCCGTGGAGATGGTGCTCCCCTTCTTCGCAGAACCCTATTTCATGGATGTCCTTCGATGGGAAGGGGGAAACGAAACCACAAAGGGACTGCTAGAAGTGGCGCCGGTTCTATACCGAGAAGCTAAAGCAGGTCACTATATACCCAGTTACAGCGCATTCCGAAATGGGAATCTGGCTTGGACTTGGGATGCCGAGACGGAGTCATTGAAACAACTTGATTGGCATGCACTAAAAAGCTTAGATGGCTTAGGTGACGGAATGTCTGGCCTGCGTGCAGCCTTCTCCGCCGTAGTTTCGGCTGAGCACTATCCCAATGAAGCTGCCCTTTCCGATCTTCGGCGGGATTATCCAGCTCTGTTCCGTGCACAGAAATCTGCGCCTACTTCGGCTGATGCGTTCACGGACGAAGAATGGCTTGCCTCTCTGGGCTGGAGACCGGACACCGCTCCCTTCCGCCCTGCTCTGCAGCTGCTGGAACCGGACGAGAACGATGACACTTGGCGTCTCCGCTTGGTTCTGCAAGATAAAAGCGAAGGATCTGTATTGACGCCAATTCGCCTTTATGCAGACGGACGTGCTTCAGGCACGTGGGCCAGTGATTGGACCCCATATATCCTGGAGCGTTCTCTTGGCTGGGCTACAAGACTAACAGAAGCGTTGCCTGGGCGCAGTAGCGGCGGCGAGCTATTTGCAGAGCCTCTAAGCGACGAAGCCGCTTGGTCATTTCTGACAACGGACAGCCGCCTTTTGTTGGAAGATGGCTGGAATGTCATGCTCCCCGGTTGGTGGGAAGCCGCCTCGAAACGCAAACCTCGGCTGCGCGCACGTGTTTCCTCAGAAGCGGGCGGCAGAGGCGAGTCGCTGTTCGGTCTGAACTCGCTGGTAAACTTCGATTGGCGGATTGCCATTGGCGATAACGACCTGAGCGAAGAAGATTTCGCTGGTCTGCTTAGCCGCAATGAACGGCTTATCCGCTTCCGTGGACAATGGGTGTATTTGGACCCCGCTTTATTGGAGCAAATCCGGAGGCTCATGGAAAGCGTGAATCCGCAAGAAGGTCTGTCCCTGCAGGATATCTTTCAGCTTCACCTGTTAAGTGAATCCGAAAAGGAAAGAACCCAAAAGGAAAGTCTAACAGCGGAGGAAGAAGCAGATAATGAAGAACGGCTGAAGCTGGAAGTCGAGCTGAATGCCCACCTCTTGGCGCTGCTTCGCCAGCTTGGGCAGCCTTCGGAATTAAAGGAAATTGCTGTGCCTGAGGGGTTGCGCGCTGAGCTTCGCGGGTATCAACACGAGGGCTTCACGTGGCTGAGCTTCCTTAGGAAGTTCGGGCTGGGTGCCTGCTTGGCCGATGATATGGGGCTCGGCAAAACGGTTCAATTCATCACGTATTTACTGCATCATAGAGCAGAGTCGGAGCACCCTGCCCTGCTCATCTGCCCCACGTCCGTGCTTGGCAACTGGCAGAAGGAGCTAGTCCGCTTTGCTCCGGATTTAAAGGTTTTTCTTCATTACGGAAAGGGACGATTAAGCGGCGAGGAACTTTCTACGGTTTTGAAAGACATGGATATTGTGCTTACCTCCTATACGACGGCGCTGATGGATCAAGAGACTCTACAGGAAACCATGTGGAGTTCCCTTTGCTTGGATGAAGCCCAAAATATCAAGAATGCCCACAATAAACAATCCGCAGCGATCCGTATGCTCAAAGCTAGGCACCGCATTGCGCTAACAGGAACACCTATTGAGAATCGATTGTCCGAGCTGTGGTCGATTTACGACTTTCTTAATCCGGGTTACCTCGGGAACCAACGCGGGTTTCAGCACCGTTTCGCGAATCCGATAGAGAAGCACCACGATGAGGAACGAACGGCACAGCTGCAGAAGCTCGTCAAACCTTTCATGCTGCGCCGTAAAAAGAAGGATCCTGCGATCCAACTCGATTTGCCCGATAAGCTTGAAACCAAAGTCTATATCAATTTAACAGCCGAGCAAGGAGCACTCTATGAACGATCCGTCAAGGATCTCATGGAACGTATGCAAAAGCTGGAAGGCATGGAGCGCAAAGGAGCGATCCTAGCGGCCTTAACACAGCTAAAGCAGCTGTGCGACCACCCCATGCTGCTAACGAAGGAAGCTAGTCTGCCGGAGGAAGCTCTGCTTGCCGAGGAGAGCCGCGAAGCCTTCGTCATGCGATCCGCGAAGCTTGAGCGGCTGGTTGCCATGGTCGGAGAACTTCGGGACGAAGGCGACTCCTGCCTGATTTTCACCCAGTATGTAGGCATGGGGCGAATATTGGCAGACGTACTGCGGGCACAAAGGAATGAACCGGTATTGTATCTGAACGGAAGCACGCCCAAGTTGGAGCGCGATAAGATGATTGATACGTTCCAAGCCGCTGAAGAAACGGGGCCGGGTATCTTCGTTCTGTCGCTGAAAGCTGGCGGAGTCGGACTCAACTTAACCGCAGCGAACCATGTGTTCCACTTCGACCGTTGGTGGAACCCTGCCGTAGAGAACCAGGCCACGGATCGCGCCTATCGGATGGGACAGACGCGCAATGTACAAGTACATAAGTTCATTTCCCTCGGCACATTAGAGGAACGAATCGATGAGATGCTCGAGAGCAAGATGAGTCTAAGCGAGAACGTGATCTCCACCTCCGAAGGCTGGATTACGGAACTCTCAAACGAAGAATTGAGAGATTTGTTTGCACTTCGTAAGGAGTGGTGATGGAAGAACAATGACCTCCTCAAGCATGAGGAGGTCATTTATATTATTTAGTCACTCATATCGTGTACCCCACTGGAGATAATAGACATTCAATTACATGATATCTGGCAAATAATACGCCAATTGGGAGGTAGTATTGTCGGTTCTGACGGAAGGCATACTAACTTTGTTTGGTAAACGGTATGAAGATGAGGGTGGATTTGTCATTATGATTCTAGAAAGAAAAATTATTATCCTTGTATGGATCTTGGGGCTTGAAATGGTCGTTATATTCGTTCGACGATCGAATGTTCGTCGATTTATTCTCGCTCATTTTACTTCTCAGACTATCGTTTGGTTTTCAGTAATCCTGCAAGTCAAGCTGAGGATCATTTCTTTCCCAGTTCGTGAGTTCCCGAGAGCGACAGATATCGGATTTACGATGACGTATTTACTGTATCCAATATTAAGTAGTATCTACATTCTCCTTGAGCCGCGGCGCTCGCGGACGATTAGAACCCTCTATCTGCTGCTATGGTGCACTGCTCTTGCCTGGTTAAATTATATGTTAACTCAGTACACACAATTGTTAGATTACAAGTTCCTCGACTGGTTCATGGGCAGCATGTTCTTTATTTTCTTACTGGTATTAACGAAAGTGATCGTTCGCTGGTTTTATCGAAATGGAGAAACAGAAACATTTGAAGCTGAATTACAGGGTAAATCATGAGCATGGATAGATGGGTGTTAACTGCCGTGTGGCTACTATCATTTGGGCTCATCTTCACCATCCCCCGTCGCAAAATCCGGCTTGCGGTTGTGTCCTTCCTATTCAAGCAGATACTTGCTTGTCCGCTTGGCCTGATAGTTGTAGAGTACAATTTAGTGGCTTATCCTGTGGTAGAGCTGCCTGATGTAAGCCGAACCAGCATGACTTACGAGTACCTTGCTTATCCGATCATCTGCATGGTGTTTAACTGCTATTATCCAAGCTGCCGGAGCCGCTGGGTACAGTTTAGTTATTACATAATTTTCTGCATTCCACTCACGATTACGGAAGTTATCCTTGAACATTATACGAATCTCGTCCGTTATGTTCACTGGAGCTGGTTCTGTACAGTGCTCTCTCTAATGATTACATTCTTATTAAGCCGAATGTTTTGTGTGTGGTTCTTCACTAGGAAGAGGGCGACTGCATCTAACATGTAATTCTTGTTAATACTCATGCTCTTTGGAAGTAATCATAACAAATAGAAACGGTATTCGTTCCAAGAGAACGAATACCGTTTATTATGTTAGGCTAGGTACTTCTTAAGCGGTTCCCAGTAGTTTGTATGCCAACCGGGAGCCAGGTGAGCTTCTTGACCTTCAGGAAAGCCTGTATGGCTAAAGATGAGGCGGGTTTCCGCGCCTTGCCCTTCCAATTCGAACTTCACCAGGGAATATACGCCTTCTTCCCAATTCGCGACACGCCACGCTTGAACAATTCGTTTGTTTGGCTCCAGCTCAATATTTTCCCCCACAATCATCCCACCAAAGCAGGAGAAAGAGCCACCAGCTTCTGGCGTTATTTCTGTAGGTGCTCCACCTGAGACTTTGCTAAACTGAGCGGCATCAGTCAGCGCTTCATAGATGCGGTTCGGGCTTGCAGCGAACACAACCTCCTGATGAATAGCTGAAGAATCGCCGATTTGCTTGTCTTTTCCCATTAACCATTGTGTAAGCTGCTCCACAGTCATGCTTTTTAACATATCAGCATGATCGTGAATCGCATGATGCCACATCTTCGCTTCTACTTCGTACCGGTTTTCCTCTTCTACTTTGAACCCACAATCGCAAGATAATGTTGTCATTGCCTTCTATCTCCCCATAAGCTTATTTATGAAACGTAATTTAATGCATGGCCTTAACTGACCAAGGATCTACGCCAGGATCTCCACCCTCAGCCAACGTTTGGAGTCTAGATGTATAGTGCATCCAACCCTCTGTGTGAGCGGCGACTTCTTCGACCGGCAAATCGTAGTGAGTTAATAGCAGGACAGTACCTTTGTCTTTAGCAGTGAATTTAAATTCGAGCGTGCTTGAACCAGGTGGAACCACCTTGGACTTCTCCCAGCCCCACGTCATAACGATTTTCTCGTTTGGAATAATTTCTTTATATTCCCCCATCGCAATATCCGATCCATTAACATCGATCCGATATTTCCCTCCGATGCTTGGCTCCAACAAAATATGTCGGCCCATCCAACGAACCATCTTCTCTGGGTCCGTAAAAAAGGAGAATAAGATCTCCGGACGGCAATCGATGAACACCTCTTTCTTAATCGTGTCACTTGTTTGATTCATTTGATTCACGGTTACGCTGTCTCCTCTCTTCTTCTTCTGCGGCTTCCTTCAACAGCAGTAGACTATCATCCCAGAAACGGTCAATGTACGCTTTCAGATCAGCAAAACCTTCCCTCCTCATACGATAATACCGCTTGGTTCCCTCTCTCCGAACCACAAGTAATCCGGAATCCTCAAGAACCTTAAGATGTTGAGATACTGCTGGTGCCGAAATGTCAAAATGGGACGCGATGGAGCTTGATGTAAGCTCTCCGTCACGTACGAGATATAAAATATCTCTGCGTCTTGGCTCTACGATGGCTTGGATCACTTTTTCGATCATGACGTTAATTTAGCATATACTTAATTAAGTGTCAACTTAACTAATGAAACTATTTAAGTTGACACTTACGTAAGTGATTGCTAAAATACGAGTGTCAACAATGACTGATTTTATGAATTACGATACAAAGTAGGGAGATTATAGATATGGGAATTGATGTTTCGGCCAAGCTAGTGATTGCTCAAAGCCGTAAAGAGGTTGCTCGATATGCGATGGAGCCAACCAATGATCCCAAATGGACCAAAGGGATTACGGAGGCTGAACTCCTTACCGAACGCCCCATTGGCTTGGGAACTCAGGTAAGACGAATTGCAAAATTTCTAGGTAAGGAAATTCATTATGTGCTTAAAGTTGTTGAGTATGAACCCGAGCAGTTGATGGTGATGCAATCGATCAAAGGTCCTTTTCCGATGAAAGTAACGTATCAATTTGATGATGAAAATGAAGGCACACTAGCACAAATACGTGTTGAAGGTACCTCTGAAGGCTTCTATAAGCTTACGGATATCTTCATGTCCCCCCAAGTAAGAAGGAGCATTCAAGGAGACTTGAAGCGGCTTAAAGCTATAATGGAAAAATAAAAATATCAAATCGAAAGGGTGTTTCCTTTATGTCCATGCCTCGTCCTGATGAGGAGATGAAACAATTTTTCGCTGCCGTTATGCCCAGTGATCCTCATATTCATATTCGTCCCATGTTCGGTAATTTGGCCGGCTTTATTAATGACAACATGTTCGTTGGACTTTACGGACAGCAAATCTTTATCCGCCTGCCGGAAGACGAGCGTACTCGTCTTATCGAACAAGAAGGAGTATGTTTATTTTCCCCCATGCCAGGAAAGCCGATGAAGGAGTATGTCACCTTACCGGAGCAATGGCGGGAAACGCCTGATACAATTACGACGTGGATCGAGCAATCCTTACAATGGGTCGCAGCGATGCCAGAGAAAATTCCTGCGAAGAAAAAAACGAGCACGAAGAAGAGTAAAGGCGAATAGCAATGCTCTCCTGACATACCAAAGACCATCCATTACGAATCATTGGATGGTTTTTTTATTTGATTTAAATGGGATTGCACGTTTATGTCCTAAGACCATTTAAATCACAGCTTATAAGGATAATAGAGCGTTACGCTCAATCGCACCAGGCATTTTTTCCATCCAATCATTGTTTATCAGGAGTTCTGCACCATCGTCTGCATAAGTTCCGATTTCACCTGTAAGCCGAAGATAAACAGTTGTCAGATCCCTCCTCATGCTTGCTGCAAGGGAAGCTCCATAGTTCCCCATTCCTACCGCTGAAAGAAAGACTGTATGGTAGAGCATTAGCTTATCGGAAAATGGGGACTCCTTAGAATTCGAAATTTCTGTTTCCCAAGTCATGGGAGCCGGCAGCTGGTCATCGCGTAATAACGCGCTGAATACTTCGACATGCTTCGAGGAGATATCTCTGCCGCGCACGATATATTCTATGACTTCTTTGTTTTTAGCGACTTGAGAAAAACCTAACATCAATGCCTGACCTATGCTGTTCTTCATAACATTCAAATAAAGGTTTGTAATTTCTACGGCATTTAAGGGTCTACGATCGCCCAGCAGTCCATTTAACCAACTTTCTTTGTGCACGTATTCAACTGAATTGGGATACGGTATGTAAGGACTCCTAGGGAGAAGTCCTTTAGATTGCAGAATAGCCGTAGATTTCTCCAGCAGCTCAGCCGCAGTCTTCAGATTATGTTGAAAGAATGCACGAATATCCTGTCTTGAACTGCTTGCTAATGCCATTCCATAAGTAACTGTGCCAGCAATGCCCATATGTCTGAGATAAAGTAGCATAAAACCATCTGAAAATAGTCTTGGTGCATTTAGGTTGACATCCTTGTCTGTAAAGGCAAGAGGGATAGGGAACTCTTCGTCTTTAAATAACTTGTTTTTAAATTCCATATGTTCCGTTGTCAATCCAATAGCAAATTCAATGATTGGTTTTACTTCACTATCCTCAACAGTATGCAAGAAATGTTTAAGCACGCAATTGACCATACTGTCACTTAAATAACCTCCCCATAGAGGCGCGATATCACCAGAAGTTAGTCGAATATGATGCGGATTCTTTGCCAGTTTCGATTCATCTTGACTCATTGTATGCCCCCCCCCTACTATTTTGTTTTGCGCTATTAGTTAGAATTCCATAAATACCAACTTCTATGTACAAAAAAAAAGCCTACCGATTCATCGGTAAGCTTCTTGTACAATTATTCCCTTTAGTGTAGTCCTTCTAACACGACTTCTTGTTTCACAGCCTCACTAGGCTTTTTCTTATCACGGCGAAGGAACAAGCCTAAGAATATCCCACAGATCGCAACGATTAGCATCACGTGGAATGTCTGGCCGAACGCTTCGGGCGCTACAGCAAGCATAGCCTTTTGCATATCAGCAGGACTGTTTATTGGAATGTTTTTTGCAGCTATGGATGAATTCACACGCGAGGAGAGAATTGTCACCAAGGTTGCCACTGCGAAAGAATTGATAACTTGCTGCATGGCACTCGTTAAAGAAGTAACTCGACTCACCAAATCATGCGGAGCTTTCTTGATGAGATGCGAATTAAGCGGCATCATCATAAGACCCATACCCGAACCAGCCATAATAAGCGGTAAAATTAAGTCATGACCTTCTGTCGTTAAATCAACATGCGAATATTGAAAGATCGCTCCGGAAACAAGACTGAGCCCAACAACAACCAACCAGCGAACACCGATTTTATCAAACAAGTAACCGCCAATCGGCATCATGATGGCCGAAGCTAACGCTTGCGGGAATAACGTCATCCCTGTATCGAACGCACCGTACCCGCGGGCTTGCTGTAGAAATTGCGGAAGCAGGAAAATGGCCCCGAACAAGCAGAATTGCAGTACCCACTGTACGAAAATACTGAAGGAAAAATCGACAGATCGGAACACTCTAAGCTCAAGCAATGGGAGTTTGGATTTAAGTTCAACAATGATAAAAGCGATCAAAGCGACAGCTCCAATGATGATGCCCCACAGCGTTTTACCGGAAGTCCAGCTTTCAGCACCTTGTGTAATCCCATACGATAAGGATGCGAAGGCAATGGGCCCTAGAATCATGCCCGGTAAATCAAAACCAGCTACCTTCTTACGTGCGACAGCTGGCAGCTTCCATAGTCCAAAGATAAAGCTGAAAATACCAACGGGAAGATTAATTAAGAAAATCCAATGCCAGGAATGGTACTCAACGAGCCATCCGGATAAGATAGGCCCAATCGCAGGCGCCAGCAAAATGGGCACCCCCAGCATTCCCATCACCTGACCAATTTTGTTCGGTGGACTTAGCCGAAATACGTATGCCATAGCAACAGGCATAACGAATCCGCCGCCTAAACCTTGAAGGATACGGAAAACAATTAACCACTCCGCGCTGTTCGGTGTAGCGCATAAGACCGATGCTATGGTGAAAAGGACAACGGAAGTGAGGAATACATTCTTCGCCCCAAATCGGTCAGATAACCATCCCGCTAGAGGAATGACTGCCGCTGTCGCCAGCATATAGCCCGTTACGGTCCACTGAATGGTCGGTAAATCCGTTTTAAAATCGACGACCAGCTTTGACAAGGCCACATTCATCGCAGTCGTATCGAGGATAACCATAAATATACCCGATATGATAGCAATGAGCGGTACCAGAATGCTCGTAATCTTAAACTCTGGCTCCGCTTGACCAGATGTTGTGGGTTGACTCATGTTGTGTACCTCCTTCACAATATGTATGCCATCGTGCTACAATAGTAACGGACAATTGTCCGCAACATCATAATACGGACAATTGTCCGCAATGTCAATTATTTCTTTTATTAAGGTTTGTTCTTATAGGAGGAGCACGTATGAAACATCCAGATACCAATGAAAATTCATTATATAGCCAAGATATGAAAGCAATTCCACCCTGCGGTCGACGTGAGGAACGCGATTCAGAGTATCGCCGGCGTATTCTTACGTCTGCCAGAAGCCTGTTCGAAACCAATCAAATTGAATCCGTTACCATGCACCAGATTGCCAAAGAGTCGGGTGTGGGACAAGGCACTCTTTATCGCCGTTACGCCCATATTGGCGAGGTTTGCAGCGATCTGCTTCGTTCAACAACAGCCCAGTTTCTTGCTTCTCTTGAAGAGGGTCTTGCTAATCCCGGTCCCGAGGTTACAGCTATGAACCAATTGGCGGACACGATCGCTCGAATTATTGATTTTGTGGACGATAAAGCCTCTTTACTTTCCGTCATCAACACCATGTATACCGAAAAACGAAGCTTCTATTTACACAAAAAGCCCATTTATATCCGACTTCACAGCATTGTTGCTCCTTTGATCACTCGTGCTGTTCAACAAGGAGAGATTCAACAGATCGATGTCAATTTGACTGTTAACACTATACTTGCCTCCCTAACGCCAGAACAGTACTTATATCATAGAGAAATTCTCGGCTATAACAAGGAGCAATTTGTTGAGGGCATTTGCCGAATCTTCGTGAAAGGAATATAAGCCCATGAGAATAGATATGAATCCTAGCCAGCTCATCTTCTGGAAGAAATATATCGCTAAAGCGAAGCTTGATTTATCGATTGCGGCTTACACCAAGGTGCTGAAATCCTGGAACGATGAGAATGCTTCCTGTCCGTTTAATCGCTTGTATTTTATTATCGAGGGAGAAGGCTTTGTAAAAATTGGGAAACAGACCTATTATCCGAAGCCAGGTGAACTTTATCTGCTTCCAGCGGGGAGTAATCAGGCCTATGGAACCATAAGCGATCATACTTTCGGAAAATACTGGTGTCATTTCACGGCCAAAATCGGGGATTTGGATCTGTTTCAGATTTTGCAAACATCCGCATTCATTACGATTAAAGATACAGAGGCTTTACGGAGAAAATTCGAACAACTGATAGCCTATAATAAAGGTGAAGAGTTAACCTCTGCTTTTAGAGTCAATGCAATTTTAAGTGAATTCATTGCCGAATTCATTGAACAAAGTGAAACCGTCAAGCTGAATCTAGCTTCTACCCCTACTTTCGAGAAAATGAATAGTGTCCTGCACTATATGGAACAGCATATTGCTGACAACGTATCCGTCGATACATTATCCCAAATTGCGCACTACCACCCTAACTACTTTATTAATGCCTTTAAACAATTTACGGGTTATTCACCGATTCAATATATGAACCATTTGCGCTCGGAAAAGGCCAAGGATTTACTCATGATGACAGAATTAAATGTCTCACAAATCGCCGATTCGCTGGGAATGGAATTATCGTATTTTTCCCGCATGTTCCGAGAACAAACGGGTTTTACACCTACTTCTTTCCGTGATTTGAAACCGAAAATGATCGATTTATAACGAACTGTGATTAATTGAATCAAGGAAACAACGCAAAAAGGGCAAAAGTTAATTTGCCCTCTTTCTTTACCAATTTTGCGCTTTTATGGATAGAAAGCATTTGTCTTTGTCGTTGTCGGGCACCAGCGAGAATTAAGCAGAAACTTAATGAGCGTATTCTTAGCCCGCTCCGTACCGATATAATGCAGAGATTCCGCAGCATGAGCACGAACATATCTGTTCTCATCATCCAACGCGATTTCCAACTGCGGCACAGCTGCTTCCGCTTGAGAGCCTAATCGAGACAAGGATAAACTTGCCATGAAGCGAACTTGCGCGTTCTCATCTTGTAAACATCTACCTAAGCTTGACACAATGTCATCCAAAGGTGTGTCCATCAATCCAAGTGCATCCACTACGGCGCAGCGAACAGAATCAGCTGGATGTTCGAGAAGCTTTATGAGTGTAGGAACGGCTTCTGCCGCTACCCCTCTTAATTCACCAAGAGCAAATATCGCATGTGTAGCGATTTCAGTATTTTCATGATGTAAAGCTGCAATTAGCCCGTTAACGGCCTCGCTTCCTGAAACGGATAACCCATAAGCAGAAACTCGTGATACTTGGCTATTCTCGCTATTTAATCCTTCGAGTAAAGCGTCTACTCCCTGCTGCCCTCTTCTTGCCAGATCATAGGCCGCATTGATTGCTAGCGGCTCAAAACCAGCTAACTTAGCGGATAACTCCTTAATTTGATCCGGATCAGATGCAGCTGTTCCTGCCAGACTGGCCATTTTTCCAGACAGCCAGTTCCAAGTTTCTTCCCACATTAAATCATGCTCGGCAATTGGCAAATGCAAGTTAGCTGGCTTTCTCCATGCTGCCTCTTGATTATTCCAACTAGGTGCTTGCGGCAGTTCTGTACGCATGAATTCAAATTTCAGCATGTAACGCGGCTGTCCTAACACATTCGGCGTGGAACGATGCCAAATATCATAATGGATCAGTGCAAAAGTACCCGCCTCGCCGCTTGCTAAGACTTCCCCTTCTTGTTCATTGGATTCAAAAGTCCGACTCTGGTAATTTTGTGTGCCTGGCATTACTCCTGTTGGTCCTAATTCCACTGGTGTATCCTGTGGGAAATACATAATCATTGCCCAATTGGGGTGGTGATTGCGCATTCTGTTATAACCCCAATAGCTGTCCTTATGCCAGCCTCCAGCCGTAGCTGAGGCATTGAAATGCCCATGTCTATGTGCGTGCATCATATAGTTCGGCCCTAATACGCTTGTTAAAGCACCTGTCACGACAGGGTGATCGAATACTTTTTGCAGCTCACGAATGCGGGGTAGTAAATTATTGCCGGGGTTGCCCTCTTCCGCATAAACCGTGTTTAATTGTGCTACAAGATTACTGTGAAAATCGCTCGAAAAATCAGTTTTGAGAATCAAACACCCGTTTGTAATAAATTCTCTCATTTGCTCGTCTGTCAATAATAAAGGTGTGTTTTCCTGCATAGCTGTTAGCCTCCTTGGCTTTGAATGAATGCGGTAACAATGACCTTATTATAAGAAAGATGGCTCTGACTAAAAATAGACGATCTTAATCAGAGCTAGCACAAAACTAAGATGGAACAAGAAACGACTCATTAAACAGGGTTTGGAATGTAATCTCCGCCACGGCAGCGTTTTAAATAGTTCAAAGCATGCACCTGACCCGTCATCTCGAGCTCATCACGGTAGACAGGATCATGCCAGCCTTCAATGTCGATTGTACCTTGGTAGCCTGCCTGACGCAGAATCGTAATAATATCGGACCAATTCGTGTCCCCAAAGCCAGGTGTACGGTGCCAAACGAACTCTTGGCTCCCATGGACCCCATATTCCCGAACAATATCCCACGCAATTGTCGCATCTTTGCCGTGGACGTGGAACACTTTATCGACCCATTTACGTAACTGTGGAATCGGATCGATTAAACTAACCATCTGATGGCACGGCTCCCATTCCAGACCAATGTTATCCGCCGGTACGGCATTAAACATTAGATTCCAGGCAGTTGGGTTATGGGCAATGTTCCAATCCCCTGTCTTCCACGTTCCGCCCATATCACAATTCTCAAAAGCAAGTCGCACACCGTGATCAGCGGCTCTCCGAGAAAGCTCACCAAACACTTCCTTGAACTTCGGTATGGACTCATCAATTGGACGATCCGGAATACGGCCGGTAAAACCGTTTACGATATCGGTACCAAAGAGATGTGCATGATCAATAAGCCGCTCCCAGCTCGCGAGTGTATCCTTATTATCTCCTGTTCCCGTGAGTGGATTTCCGAATACACCTATCGTAGATATGACAGCGTCGTGCTCTGCCACAATGTCGGCTACCCGCTTTGCCGTTTCTTTGAGATCGATATTCCCCGTTGTTTGCCAAAAGGATAAGCTGTAGGATTCAAATCCGTGCTTGGCAATTTGGGGGATGATGCGAACGGCATCTCCACCACCAACTAAAGTACCCACTCTAAGCTTCTTATTCATGATTGTATATCACTCCTATATTGGTATAAGATAAATGAATATGATCATTATAACTAGGAATATCGACAAATTCTCTATCCTATCTTGCTCCAAATAGGTCTTATATTGATACTTAGGAAAGTGAGGCAGCTCATGACGTACCCTCAAGATTTAATGGAGAAAACACCACTCTGGGATAGCAGCTATCCAATCCGTTTCTACCGAAACCGACCGCATTCAGCCGCTAAAGACGATAACATTCTGTATCTTCACTGGCATGAACATTTCGAGATCATTGATATGCAGGTTGGTAAAGCGATATTTCATATAGATAGCCGTCCTTATGAGGCCAACGCTGGTGACCTGCTTTTTGTGCCCGCGGGAGCTTTGCATGTAGGCTACAACGCAGCAAATGAAGAAATGGAGTATGTCGCTGTCGTTTTTAATGCTTCCTTGCTGAGAGTGTTGCACCCAGACCCCGTGCACGAACGGTATATCCTCCCGTTTCTGGACGGGCGAGTTCCACTGCCTGTCAAATTATTGGCCGAGGATGAACTTGCTGCTCCTTACCGTAGACTCATTCGTGAATCTACAGCCGAGTTTGAGCATAAAAATGCCGCGTACGAGCTCGTCATCAAACATAACTTTCAGCTGCTTTTCGCTCTACTATCTCGGCAATTTTTACCGGAGAAGTTCATAGATAAACCTGCTCCTGCCCGTCATTCGGAATCTTTCAAACCGTTGATCCAGCATATAGAATCCCATATAGCTGAGCCATTATCGGTTGAGCAGGCTGCACGGATGGTGAATCTGAACCCGTATCATTTTTGCAAAACGTTCAAGAAGCTAACCGGACGTACCTTCGTAGATTACGTGAACTGGCTGCGAATCAACGAAGCTGATCGTTTACTTCGTGAAACCGAATGGACAGTAACCGAAATCGCTGAGCGGATTGGCTGCGGAAACGCTAACTATTTTACAAAGCTATACAAGAAATATAAGAGTTTCCCGCCTTCTGACATTCGGCGAAAACGGGAGTCCGCTATGAAGTCAGTCCCCCCATTATCTTAGTCTTGTGCTAACATGCGTGAGAAAAGTCTCTATTCAATTCCATCCAACTTCCTTAAACTAGAATTGAAACTTGATGCTTATAAATACGCTAAGTGCAAGCTTACTCTGAGGAGGGATCTAATGTCACATGACTTCATTCACGGGACAGATAGTCTTGTCATGAACGAAAAAAGACGATGTTGCGACCGTGCTGCGCGATATTCCGAGCGGTGAATCTATTCATTTCTATAAGGGTGCAAGTATGCAAACGCTAACATTGCATGATTCTATCCCATTCGGACACAAGGTAGCCATTGCATTCATCCAACAAGGTGCCGAGGTCGTTAAATATGGGGATGTCATTGGTAAAGCAACCCAAGATATTCGAGCTGGCGAGCATGTTCATGTCCACAATATTGAAGGTATTCGCGGTCGCGGAGATATACCGAAAACACATGAATCCTAACTATGCCAAGGGGGCTGCGATATGACTACTATTATGGGTTATCAGAGAGAGAATGGGGACATCGGTATTCGAAATCATTTAATCATCATTCCGACCGTTATCTGTGCCAATCATGTTTGCAATCGAATTGCACAAATGATACCCGGAGCGGTCGTGATTCCTCATCAGCATGGCTGCAGTCAAATTGGGGATGACAAGAATAGAACCTTCGATGTTTTGGCAGGTACGGGGCAAAATCCGAATGTTGGTGCTGCTATCATTATTAGTTTGGGCTGCGAGGTCATCGATCCCATTGCACTAGCCGATGCGATTAAAGCGACTGGCAAACCCGTGGAGGTTTTTGATATTCAATCCATCGGTGGTTCGGTTAAAGCCATTTCGCATGGGACTGAAATTGCCAAAAGATTGCTGACCGATCTGGCCCCTCCGGATTAGCTTCCAATCCTGCTTTAGGTGTAGCCGCTGATAAATTAATGCATGCTGGAGGCAGCATCGTCATCGGTGAGACGACGGAAATCATTGGCGCTGAGCACATTCTGGCCAGCCGCTGCAATACGACTGAAACAAGCGACAAGCTTTACGAAGCTATCGGGCGATTTGAAACAGAAATCGAGCGTATGGGCGCCGATATGCGCGGCGGTAATCCAAGTCCCGGCAACATTGCGGGTGGACTTTCTACGATTGAAGAGAAATCACTCGGCTGTATCAGCAAATGCGGCACGCACCCCATTCAAGATGTAATTGGTTACGCTGAACATGTTCCAGAGCATGGATTATACTTTATGGATTCACCGGGAAATGACATCGAATGTGTGTCCGGTATGGCTGCAGGCGGCGTGCACATCGTCTGTTTCACGACGGGTCGCGGAACGCCAACGGGTTCAGCTGTTGTCCCCGTAATCAAAATTACGGCAAACAAATTCACCTATTCAAACATGGAAGACAATATGGATGTGGATGTGAGCAGCATGCTCGCTGGTACCTTAAATTTGGAGCAAGCAGGCGAACAAATCTGGCAGGAAATTTGTGAAGTGGCTGAAGGCAAACTGACTAAGGCAGAGATACTGGGCCATCAGGAATTCAGCATTAATCGTATCGGTCCTAGCTTATAGATCCAAGTATTATGCAGATGTCAGCCTGTCGGACACTAGGCACATATTTCACCCCTACAAAACGGCAGGCATCACATAAGCATAGACAGCAATAAAGTGACAGCTGCTTCCTGCAAGCACAAACAAATGCCAAATGACATGGTGATATTTTAATCTTCGCCAAAGAAAGAACGGTACGCCCATGCAGTAAAAAGCGACTCCGAACATTAACCAAGCTAGAGCCATTGAGGGAAGAAGTTCACCTAGTGGACCGACTAATGAAACCATGAAAGCACCCATCAATAAATACATCAGCAAGCCCCAAGGCATAAACCGCCTAATGATTAAATGAACATAGCGCACGCCTCCGAAAGCTAATCCCCATATCAACAGCAGCAAAGTGTAACCAAGAGTTCCTTGCAAGGTAATCAGTAGGAATGGCGTATACGAGCCTGCAATGGCAATAAAGATAGCCGAATGGTCCATGACTTCAAAGCGTTCGCCCCACTTCTTCGAGCGAGAGCAATGCAGCAGGGTCGAGGACAGATATAGCAAGCAAAAGGATACCCCATAAATCGCATTGCTAATGATATAGGCAAGATCTTCGAACAGAACGGAACGTTGTAAAAGTAAAAAAAGACCGAAGGCACTTAGCGCCGCGCCCATGCCGTGGCTTAATGCATTTAACCGTTCTTCCCTCAGAGCTAATCTATCTTCCATTACGCAGGCTCACTCCTTTCTACTTAGTCCCTAGTTTTTCCTAACCTGAAGCCTAGTATGTAATCACCTCAGTCCTGATTGTAAGAATAAAAAAATGGATCCCGGCATCATGGCCGAGATCCATTTTATTTATTTCTTCATCGCCACTTTAAATAGACAGCAAGCTCATATCTATGAGTATAGGCAAGCAGTAGAAAATTCCCTAACCAAACCCAAAGGATCGCACTCGAATAATCCCTCATATACAAATAGATCCCTACCAGCAGAAAACCGATAACAACCTGTAAGCCGTCTGCCTCTGTCGATGTAGACTTTCCTCTGTTTATCACTTTGATTGCACTCAGTAATATGGCCAAAAACACGGCAAAAGCAAGAGAAACTTCAAAGCTTGATAATGCACTCCATACGCCGAAGGTCACAGCAATTGCTTTGCCTCCTTTCCCCTTAAGGAATGGAGAAAAGGCATGCCCGATAATCGGAGCCAGTGCGATAGAAATCATGGAGTACCCTTGAATCTTTTCATTCCCCAATACAAAAAGAAGGATAAGGTATCCTTTTAAAAAGTCGAGAATAATACCAACAACACCAAACTTATAACCAGCTGCCTTCCACAGATTTAGAGCCCCCGGATTCCCGTCACCAACCGTCTTCAAGTTTTTTTGGGCGATAAGGCCAAGCCAGTAAGAAAACATGAAGGATCCAGATAGAAAGGCACAAACCGTCCAAACAATGGTCATTGCCCCCTCCTGCTTCCTACCTTGACGTGCCGTCCTTTCCATGACACATGCCCAAGGAAAACGACCTGATAGACGGAATACAGCATGACGAAGATGAAAAATAATGTTGAGAGAACATGCAAAACAGGCATAATGATTCCAAACCTACCAACATGTTTAATCAAATAAAACAACTGAATCATGTATAAGAGATACCCGATGAAAAGGGGTAGCGCCCATGAAGTGTTGATAAATAGGAAGAAAGTTTCTGAAGCAATTAGCCCGACAACCCAAATGGCAACAAGGAGGATCGTGCCCGGACTTAATTTAGTCGTGCTTAGGACTGCTCCTTTACCGAATCCTTGAACCTCGCTTTGGATCCCTTGTGGATACATTCGAAAAGAAACCAGGCCTTGCCCGATAAAATTCGTCACTTGAATCCCGGCATTCCTATAGGTGGCCCCAAGGTTCAAATCATCCAACATCTCCGACTTGATGCTTTCATGTCCGTTGATTTTCTCATAATCTTCCCTAGTCGTTAAGATGCAGGAGCCATACAGACCTTTTTTCGGATTTTTCTTTTCAAAAGGAGATGTAAAAGCGAATACACCAAGCACATTAAAGATCAGCGCCAGTCTTTCAACAAACTTCTGCGTATAATGGAAGGGAACGACAGAAACGACGCCTCCCGCTTTATTTCTCGCCTTAACTAATGCCTCCAGCGCACGCGGAGCTAAGCGAAGATCCGCATCAAGAAAGGCAATTAAATCACCCGAGGCTTGCAAATATCCGTTCCATACGGCCCAGTTTTTACCCGTCCAACCCTGTGGAAGGCTCGTGCTGCTAATCACAGTAACCCCGTAACTTTCAGCTATTTCCTTCGTATCGTCCTCCGAGAAATCATCAACAACGATAATTTCAAAGGGTTCCAGGGTTTGTACCTTGAGTGCATGGAGAAGATGAGGCAAATTGCATGCTTCATTCCTGGCAGGGATTATGATAGACAGCTTCACATTTTCCGGACCTTTTTCCTGACTGACAGTAATCACATTTTTTCTAAATAACAAGAAACCACATAGACATCCGATGACAACTAAACCATATATCGCCACCCTCGAACCCCCTCCTTCAATTCCCTCATAACGGATGGATGAAAGTGCTGCCCTTACAATATGGAGAACAGGTTGTAGTGATATATATGAACTTTGGGGTGATTTTAAGCCATCTACTGCTGCTCAACAAGCGAACATTTCCGCAATTGTGTTATAATGTTCAATATCAAATTACTGGAGGCACAATGGCATATGAAAATATATGTTATCCTCTCCTTCGATGGTGAAGGAATGGAAAATGTTTATGTAGGCGCAGATGAGGAGAAAGCACTTTCTCTGAAGCCGACTGACTTTGAAAACTGCGAGGCCCTTTTCGTAGAGATTTGGGAAGACGGCGAGAAAACCGATGATTACCGCTTAGAATAACTAGTGATACATACTTCCAAAACGAAATAATAGAAAGGCGGATATAACATGGTCCATGCGTTTACCATCCAGCCCACTTCGTATAATACTTTCGAAGACGAGACCGAGCAGCTCGAACAGTGTAAAGAATGGGGCTTGCTTTCAGAGAAAGCAGCGAAAACAAAGGCATTCTTCTACAAGGGGAATGGTATGAATCTGCCCTGCGGCATTGTTGGTTTTGTGGATAAAATGACGGCTGTCATTGAATTCGACAACAAGCAGCTGCACTGCATTCACCCCTCCTACCTGAAGGAAATGCAAGCTGCCAATTACAGCCAGAGAGGTGCAGGAACCGCTGACTCCACTGAGGCGGAAGCCCTGGAGCTTGAGACTTTGCAAGTAGATGCTCCAGCTAACGTAGAAGCTAATGTGGAAGCTAACGTAGACGCTAGTACTGAAGAGCTTGAAGTTAAAAAGGTCTCTAAAGAGCCAAAAAAAGAGAAGGCCAAAAAGGAAAAAGCTCCTAAGCTTCAACTTCCCGAAGAAAAGGTGAAAATGATCGCTACAGTAAAGGAATTTACAACTGTACCGAACAACTTCTCTGATACTGAAGATGAAGTCATTATCTACGAAGCTGTTTCCATGATAGAACCCGAAATGGAGATCGGTGAAGCCTGGTCCAGCCACAGTGCCACGCTTAAGAAATTGGAGCTAGAAATCGGGGACAAGCTCTCGTTCGAATGCAAAATTGTAGCGAAGAAGCTCTCGAAACATCCAGTACCTTACAAAATTAATAATCCTGCTAAATTACAAAAGGTAACATCCTAACCTGATATCTTGAAAACTTGTAAAGTTGTACTTTGTACAACTTTATTGAGTCTATGTAGCGTTATCCTCGCCAATGTTGTATTTAATACAATAGTTCCAACCTAAATTGGCCATTTCGAATGAAAAAAGGCTACTTTGTTGTAAGAAATACAACATCTCCAGCATGGCGAGCAGAAATCCGAGAAATTGTTGCTCGCTGTACAACATTTACCGTTAGCGCCTCCAAGGAGAGTATGTCATTACATACTCTCCTTTTGGCTGTCTCCTGGCAGTCATTTTTACTTTTTGCTTTTGGGAACATGTCGATTTACTATGCCTATTGAGCACTAATGTCGTTGATGGTATTTTAACGGCTCCTTTCGTTAAAGTTAAAGCCGATGTGATTAAGCTGTATGTGCCTGAATAAATGCTGCAGTTAGGATACATTTAAGAGAATTATACCGAATTCATTAAAGATTTTAAGATCTTTTCATAAAGATTACTGCATGTTACTTTAAAATATGAAAAAGAGGAGCAGCATCAAAGCATGCTCCTCCACTCTCGGCAGACTGTAATTGAAAAAAATCTCAGCAGGATTCACTAATACATGTTATAAGGTATCTTTATCCTTTTATACCACTAAAGGTAATTCCGTTAATAAACGTTTTCTGGAGAAAAAAGAACAATACAATAACTGGTAATGTCATCAAGGTGGATACGGCCATTAACAGGCCCCACTCGGAACCTTTTTGACTTTGGAATTGCTGCAATCCGAGTGAGACCGTATAGGAAGGCTCATTAGTTAAATAAAGCAGAGGACCAATGAAATCGGTCCAGCTTCCCATAAATTGAAACAGTGCCACAGCTAAAACGGCGGACTTGGCTAACGGAAACATGATCTGTAGATAAATACGAAACTCACTTGCGCCGTCTATGCGGGCCGCTTCGCGAAGGGCATCCGGCAGTCCAAGAAAAAACTGCCTTAATAAGAAAATGTAAAACGGTACTCCAAAAAATTGGGGAATAATGAGCGGGAGAGATGTTCCCACCCAACCCAATTTAGAAAACAAAAGGAAGAGGGGGATCATAGTCACTTGTCCGGGAATCATCATAACTGCGAGGGTGACGAAGAACAACACACCGCGACCGCGCCATTCCAACTTGGCAAAACTGTATGCAACCAAGGGACAGGATATGATCACACCGATCGTACTAATGATTGTAATCATCGCCGTATTTTTCAAATATGTCCAGAAAGGGATATACTCTACCGCACGGGAATAGTTACTCCACTGAAAAGGATGTGGGATCCACTCAGGGGGAAATGTAAAGATTTGTGTGAGCGGTTTTAGAGAAGTTGAGACCAGCCAAATAAACGGAATAATGAAAAAGAATGAAGCAATAATTAGGCATAAATGAGCTAAAGCTCGGTTAATTTTTTTTACAGCTAGAGGATTCATTCCTATATGGCCTCCTTTATTTCCCTTGATAATGAACCCATCGTTTAGACGAAATGAAAATCAATGCAGTTAATGCCATAACGATAACAAACAAAATCCATGCCATGGCGGAAGCATAGCCCATTTTGAAATATCTGAATCCGTTCTCGTATAAATACATGACGTAAAATGTCATGGAATTTGCAGGGGTACCTTGTCCTTTGGTCATTGTGTAAGGAAGCGTGAACTGTTGGAACGCACCGATCGTTCCCATAACCAGATTATAGAAAATAACAGGAGTTAGCAAAGGCAGCGTTACTGTTTTCGTTTTCTGAAACCAATTGGCCCCATCGATTTCCGCTGCTTCGTAGTATTCATCGGGGATGTCTCCTAATCCAGCAAGATAGATGACGACAGCATGACCAATACCCCAAAGCGACATAAGGATGAGCGAGGGCTTGGACCAAGCTTCACCACCCAGCCAAGGGGGGCCATCGATACCGATGCTTGCTAACATCCCATTCACCAAACCGAAGTTTGGATGTAACAACCACATCCACAGAACAGCCAAAGCCACCTGTGGCACAAGAGTCGGTAAGAAGAAGATCGTTCTGTATATAGCCATACCTTTGACCTTCAAATTTAACATCATGGCGAGTGCCACACCGAAAAATATACTTATAGGAACAAAAAATACAGCAAAATAGATTGTGTTGTATATGGATTTCCAAAACAAAGGATCATTAAAAAGATCCTTATAATTATTCAGACCGACAAATTCTCCAGGCTGCAGGATGCTGTAAGTGGTGAAGCTAAAGTAAATTGATGCGAACATTGGAATTGCATAAAAGCAAATGAGCCCTAAAGCCCAAGGTGAAGCAAAGAGCCACCCAATCACGTTAGTTCGGCGAAATGATCTTTGTTTTCTTGCTACTGGAGAAGCTTTTAAATGAACCGATTCGGCTAGTTTCGCCATGTACATTCTCCTTCCGAATATTATAGGCCAATAGGCAAGGAGCGAGAGCTCTCCCTGCCTACTTAGCATCTTATTTATTATATTTTTCCAGCGCTTTGTTTACGGTTTCTGTTACTTTATCCAGATTTTCTTTCGGAGTGCCATTACTACGAGTGGCCTTTTCCGTTGCAGAAGCTAATTCATTCCATAACAGCTGTCCTTCAGGAATGACCGGACGGTTGTGTGATTTAGGAAGAATATTGACGAATTCTTTCATAATTGGATCGTCCTTGTACCCGAACTTGGCGTTAACCGAATCAATAACCGACATGCCAGACTGGGCATTCAGCAAATATTGCCCCTCTTCTTTACCTAAGAATTCAAGGAACTTCCAAGCGGGTTCAATGTTCTTGGAACCTTTAGGGATAATAAGGGACATGCCGCCCGACCACGTCGTAAAGTTTGATCCAGTAGGTGTCGGTATCGGTGTAACACCGTAATTCAGGTTCGGCTTAAATTTTTTGATACCAGCTACCGTCCAGTTTCCACTTATCTTCATACTGATTTGACCGGAAATGAATGGATCCATTTCATCCGTACCGGCTGCGCTTGTGAATCCTGCAATGTCCTCGACATTGTATTTTTTACCAAAATCGGTCATCCACTGAAGCGCATCTACGACTTTAGGATCATTCGCAGTGATTTTGCCAGTTGATTTATCTTGGAAGTCTCCCCCAAATGACCATCCCCAGCTGTATAGCCAGCCTTGTGAATACCATGGAATAAAACCGATTCGTTTGAAACGTTTGCCATCCTTGATGGTCAACTTTTCAGAAGCCGCTTCGAGTTCGGCAAGCGATTTGGGAGGATTATTGGGGTCGAGCCCAACTTCTTTGAAATGATCCTTATTGTAAAACAGCAAACGTGAGTCCGTACCTAACGGAATGGCATATAACTTGCCTTTATAATTGGACTCATCCCATGCAAATGGATAATACGAGTTCTTATTTATTCCAGCTCCAGCAGCCATCGTAGATAGGTCAGTCAATGAACCTTGCGCTGCCCAAGAGCCGACCTTAAATCGGTCGAAATAGGCAATATCTGGAGGGTTGCCACCTGCGACCGCAGTAAGCAGCTTCTGATCGGCGCCCTCATTGGATTCTGTATACACCAATTTGATTTTGACCGTGGGATTTTTCGCTTCAAATGCTTTCACGACTTTATTCATATTTTCCAAATCGATCGAGGTAAGACCGTGCCACATAGTGACAGTTACATTACCTTGTCCGCCTTTCTCGTTCGAGGCTGCGGTGCTTGATGGAGTTGTTGAATTAGTGCCTCCCGTAGTTGGAGTAGTCGATGAACACGCAGTTGCAAGTACTGAAATAGTGAGAAAAGATACCAGTGTTGGAAATGCGAGTTTTGTGGATTTTCTCATGTGTAAATCCCCCTTAAGATAGATTTTTTTATTTCAACTTGACTCCCATTAATGTATGCGTTTACATTCTTGTTGACTATGACATAGTGTGAATCATATTGTGGGAAAGACGCAGGTGATGCTCCTTGATTCGATCTTATGTATGCATCGAGCAAATCCACCTCATTTCAATAGAATAGTATGCTTCTATATACTAAGTATATTAATATCAAAAAACATACCATGTCAACTTCAATTTCACGACATGAGTGTAACAAATTTCCATATATCAGACTTTCACCGCTAAGATACTGTCCTTACTAGGCTGGCGTACCCAAACAAAACAAAACAAAAAAAACATGGTGTAACCCATGTTTTTCAATCGCTGTTCAGTCACCGTTACCGGCTATTTTTTCACGACCATTCGATGTTCGATAATTCTCTGTTCGGGGACGGCTTCTCCGATTAACTGCGAGACGAGCAAGTCCACCGCTCCTTCGCCCATCCGTTTCTCGTCTTGTTGAATGTGAGTAAATATCGGCTTCCCAAGATAATCGTTGAGTGAGTCAAAACAAACGATGTCATATTCATCCAACGATTTGCCCAACGAATCGATAACCTGAGCCAGCATGGTTGCGACCAGAAATTCCGAGGCGACAAATGCCTTGACTTCAGGATATTGTTCCAAAAAGCTCTTAATCGTCTTTTTGTCACTATCGATTGCGGTTCCGTTAAGGTTCATAGGGAGGGTACCCTTTAAATTCGTCAAACAATAGTCCTGATTTAGCTTCAATCCCTCTTGTGTAAAGGCCAAGGTATACCCCAATATCCTTTCCTCCAAAGTTGATGTGTTTTCCTCCGGGGGAGACAAATAGGCGATTTTATCGTGGCCTCTCCCGATCAGATGAAGCGTAAGATCCTGGGCGGCTTTCTTGTTGTCCGTGTAAACCGAGCAAACCGGAATTCCTTTCAAGTATCTGTCGACTAATACAATGGGAAACTTGTCCAATACGAGACGAAGCAGCTCAGCATTATAATGTTCGCCATGAATGGGAGTCACGATTAAGCCCTTGATGCCTAGACTGACAAGCAATTGGATAGCGCGTTCTTCTTCTTCCTTGCTCCCCCAAGTTCGCTTGATGATCAGATCATACTTGTGCTCAGCACTCTGTTTTTCTATCGATCGAAGCAGTTGCAGGCCGTATTCGTCGGAAAAATTCGGAATAATGAACCCGATCAAAGGTCTTTCTTTTTCAGCGGGTACCATACCCGTTCTTTCCTCCGAATGACGCTTTTGTTCTAATCCACCAGTAACACCACTCGCTACAAACGAACCTTTTCCCTGAATCCGTTTGATGACCCCTGCTTCGGCCAACTTCTCCAGCGCTTTTTTGGAAGTGATACGGCTGACACCAAACTGTTCGGCCAGTTCTTTCTCGGAAGATACGCGATCTCCTGCCTTCAATCTTCCCTCTTTAATCTCATTAATAATATGCCTATAAAGCTGTTCATATAAATGTTCTTCCATCTGAATCACCCTACCG
The DNA here is from genome assembly GCF_030817275.1 of Paenibacillus sp. V4I7. Lineage (NCBI taxonomy): Bacteria > Bacillati > Bacillota > Bacilli > Caryophanales > Paenibacillaceae > Paenibacillus > Paenibacillus sp. V4I7. Next base: position 4,273,896 of record NZ_JAUSZD010000002.1, read on the forward strand.
CTGTATTGTTAATATACTAAGTATATCATTCCATAGATGATTAGCAATCCTACCATTGTTTAATTAAATTTTCTTTCAAAAGTTCCTTGCTCAAAAAATAAGGGGAACCTACGTTTAAACCATGGTTGCATTGGTAACTCTAATGCTTCGTTAATATCTACCCAAAGTAGTTCTCCAAAGAACAATAATCCCCTTTTTGTTATTCAATTTTCAAGACCAAAAATACCCGCTGATGATTGGATCAACAGCTCACGGATTTGAACATAAATAAAAGGAACTAAAAAGAAATGATCGAATTACTTAGAATGGTTAGATTTAGGATTTTATCATACAATTCTGACCCTTTTATTCAGCAAGCCGGTTATCGTATTTTTCCAAAAGTTCTTCATTAGAGATAACGGAAATGATCAGAAAGAATCAGCAGCTGCAATCAGAAGCGGAACGGCTGACGGCACTATTGGGTTGACCCGCTCCCCAAACAACGACGGTTTTATTAAGATTAGCGTGAAGGATCAAGGAATCGGTATGACAAAGGAGCAGATTGATAAACTGGGATCACCATTCTATTCACTTAAAGAAAGTGGAACTGGATTAGGTATGATGGTGAGCTTTCAGATCATTCGCAATCTTCAAAGGAAAGTACGAATCAACAGTGAGAAAGACGTAGGAACAGAGTTTTCAATTTATTTGCCTATGATCTAATGCTTCATCTTTCTTCTTGCTTCTAGCTCCATCTTCAAGGCATATTCAACAGATTCTGCAAGGATATCGAATTTCTCTGCAACGGTGTACGTCAGGATCTTTCCACAATGGACGCAGCGATGCATTTGAATATCTGTTACTTTCGAACAATTTGTGCATTTAATCATCTATGTCGTCCACCTTTGTAATTATCATACCTCCATTATACACATATACATCAAAAAGCCACCTATTTAACTACCCAAAATGAACACCACAGGTTTAAAATGAATTCATTTATCATAGATGTATATCCATACAAAATGTAAACTTCAGGCAGGTGAATTGTAGTGTCCTACATGGATATTCCCTATAGCTTAGGAGAAAAGTCAGCCGTTCCCCTTTGCAAGTTTATTTCCATTTGGAAAGTTCAAGCCAACGACACCTATCAAGTAACTAAAAGTGCGGGATTTGTTACACCCGGGCTTTTTATTACTTATGAAGGAAATGGTGTCATCTCCCTAGCCGATGACCGATTTGACTTGTACCCCGGCTCCTTTTTCCTCGTACAAGATGCCATTCCTTGTACATACAACTGCCAGAATAACAATTGGAAATTTTACTTTATTGACTTCAGCAGCTTGGACATGGCGCACTTCCTCCATCTTCCTGTTGGAGAAATTTTATCTACGGCGAAGTTGGCCGAAGCCCTTCAATTAAGCGAAAAAATCATTGAAACCCTGATCGCACAACCCACTGGTTACGCTTATTCAGCCAACATCCTGCTGCAGGAAGTGCTGCTCCTTTTCGCAAGGGAACAGTCGTTTTTTGCTGCGCCTAACCATACCGAGATGGACAGAATCCTCTACTATATGCACAAAAACTTAAACAAACCTATGCAAATTGATGAGCTTGTGCAAAAGAGCGGTTTGTCACGCACCTACTTCTTCGCTCGTTTTCGTTCCATGACCGGACATTCTCCAACCAGCTATATGCTTAAACTAAAGTTAGAGTCGGCCAAAGTTTCGCTTGAAACGACTAACTTACCAGTCAAGGAAATAGCAGCAGCTCTGCATTTCTATGATGAGTTTCACTTCTCAAAGCTCTTTAAGAAGCACTATGGCATGCCGCCTAGCGTTTTTCGCCGACAATAAGCATTATGATCACTTCATTGATCGTGACCTCGCGGCTTTTTACCGCTCCATCTCTCATCAACCTTCTCATTGACCGATTGATATCTCGCATCTACGCTGATCCGATATTGGTTCGTTGTGTTTTCTAGCGAACAATGAAGCAAATACATGCCGAAGATGAGAACATCTCCTGCTTCAAACGTTGTTGTAGCCCATTTCCCGCTGAATTTTTCCGTAATAACCAGCGGATCATCGGTATAATGTCCAATACCGTCACGATCTGAATCCTTCGTCCCGTAAGACTGTTTCAAGTCTTCGAAACGATGAGATCCAAGGCAAATTGCAAGTCCGCCCATTTCATAAGATACATCCCCTAGTGGCGACCAAACCGTATAGACTTTCTCTGTACCTCTTCCCATATAAACAATATCATAATGGGCTCCAGTAAAATCACCCTTGCCTACCGCCCGGAGCCATTTGTAATGATACGTAAGCGAGGGTTCCCCAAGGAGTTCATCAAAAAAGTGCATGATATGATCCCCGTTTAAAACATTAAGCAAAGCCGGCAGGTCCTCATTCGCCCCCCATGAAGATGCTCTTGCTGCCATCGGCCATTCTGCCTTCTTCCAACAGGGTATCGCGATCAAGCTTCCCCATCTTTTCCATTTTTTCTAAAATACTCGTGTGTGCATGAAGAACCTTCGTTCGGTCATGGAATCCGCGGATGAGTAGATATCCGTCTTCCTCCATCCGCTCGCGCAGCGACACCACATCATGAACAATCTCGTTTGAGCTCCTCAGCTCCGTCAAATAAGGACCACCCAGCTCCAACTCGCGACTTCCTACCTTCACCAACAATTCACATACACTCCTCTGCGTAATGACTTATGACTTAAGTGTAGGTGAAATCAATTCGTTGAGCCATGGATGATCGCATTTTAGGCATGTATAATCGTACAAATATTGTATTCTTTACTGATGTGGGTAACAGATTACAATCATTTATTCATAACGTTAATAAAGTTGTAATACTTTGTTCAAACCGTATTCACATATTATGTGAAAAAAATCACATACATTGGAGTAAGATAGAAATATATAGCAAATCAAATGGAAAACAGAAGGTGATACCACTTGAACCAATCTCGAAAACATGAAAAACGATTGATGTACCTGATGTTCATTGTTGCTTTTGTCATGTTACTCTCTTTTATCCGCAAGTTTTTTTGAACCTATGAAAGCTACAAAGGAGATGTGTCCCTATGCCTACCTACGATTCTGTATTTTATAGCCGCCTACTCACTGAGACCACACTGGCATTTCATATCATTTTCGCTACCATCGGTGTTGGCGTTCCGGTCATGATCATGTTGGCTGAGTTAGCCAGCATTAAACGTAAAGATCCCTATTATGCATTGCTGGCACGAAGATGGGCTCGGGGATTCATTATCACCGTTGCTATTGGGGTGGTTACTGGTACTGCTATCGGGCTTCAACTCAGCTTGTTGTGGCCAAAATTCATGGAGATTGCTGGGCAAGCTATTGCGCTTCCGTTATTTCTAGAAACTTTTGCCTTTTTCATCGAGGCTATCTTCTTAGGCATTTATTTATATACATGGGAACGATTAAAACCTAAACATCATCTGTTACTACTCGTGCCTGTTGTCATCGGGTCCTCTGCTTCAGCATTTTTTATTACGACTGTAAATGCATTCATGAATACGCCGCAAGGCTTTACTCTAAAAGATGGCTTGATTACAAATGTCCAGCCGATTCTAGCTATGTTTAATCCATCAATGCCAACTAAAGTGGCACATGTACTTTCCTCAGCCTATATGACCAGCGCATTCATCTTGGCTGCTATAGCGGCCTACTCCCTTCTAAGGAAAAAAGGGGACACTTTATATGCCAAGAAAGCTTTAAAGCTGACTGTTACTGCTGGGCTCGTTTTCGCCATAACCACGGCAATGATCGGTGATCTATCAGCAAAATTCCTAGCTCATACTCAGCCCGAAAAACTTGCCGCAGCCGAGTGGCATTTCGAAACATCAACGAATGCCCCGCTCGTTCTTGGTGGTATTTTGACTGAAAATAATGAGGTTAAATATGCGTTGAAAATTCCGTATGCATTAAGTATTTTGGCAGGCGGAACTCCCGAAACCGAAGTAAAAGGACTGAATGATATTCCGAAAGATCTCCGTCCTCCATTGTACGTGCATTATTTCTTTGACGCCATGGTTGCTATAGGGATGTTTGTGATTGTCGTTGGCATTTGTCATATGTGGTACGCACGCAAAAAATCCCGTAAACCTTATCCGAGATGGCTTCTAGCGATTATTGTTGGGTGTGGTCCTCTTTCCATGCTAGGCATCCAATGTGGATGGTTTTACGCGGAGGTTGGCCGCCAACCATGGATTCTACGCGGATATATGAAGGTAGCAGACGCCGCTACAACTTCACAAGACGTGGATACGATGTTACTGCTGTTCTGTTTACTTTATATCGTTTTAGCAATGACCGCAGTAAAAGTATTATCCAAACTTTTCAGAAAAAACGATGTTGCAGATGAACTGATTGCACTTGGTATTTTCGGGGGGAGGACCAAAGAATGAGTCTAGAACTTGTTGGCATAACTGTTTTGTGGATCTTTTTATACGGATATTTAATTGTAGCGTCCATAGACTTTGGTGCGGGTTTCTTCAGTTATTATTCAGTTATTACGATGAAACAGCATATCATTCATAAGATCATTGAAAGATATTTATCTCCTGTCTGGGAAGTTACCAATGTATTCTTAGTTTTCTTCTACATCGGTATGATTGGATTCTTCCCAGAAACAGCACGTTATTATGGGACCGCGTTACTTGTACCAGGCAGTGTGGCGATCATATTGCTAGCCATAAGAGGAGCCTACTACGCTTTCAGCAACTATGGTTCCAAGGATAACAAATGGTACATGCTGCTCTATGGAGCAACTGGCTTGCTCATCCCTGCAACCCTTTCTACGGTGCTTACCATTTCTGAAGGGGGAATCATCGTTGAACAGAACGGCATGATTTTGCTAGATTGGAGTAAGTTACTTAGGAGTCCTTATACGTGGTCGGTCATCTTGCTGTCGCTAGTGAGCGTCCTTTATATCTCGTCCATGTTCCTTTCCTACTATGCCTATAGAGCAAAAGACTTTCCCGCTTTTAGAATTTTACGAGGCTATGCTCTTTTCTGGAGCGGACCCACTATTCTTGCAAGTCTGCTTGTCTTTTTCGCCATAAACCAGCAAAACCCAGAACATTTCCGCAACATGCTTAACCTTGGATGGATGTTCGGAGCATCATTTCTCTGCTTTTTAGTTGCCGTCTACTTCCTATGGAAACAAATCAAGCTAGGTCTAGCGTTCATATTGGTGCTTTTGCAATTTGCTTTTGCTTTCTTTGGTTATGGTAAAGCCCATTTACCGTATATTTTATTTCCATACATCTCCATTCACGAAAATTTTACGAATCAAGCAATGGGAACTGCGCTAGTCATCGCCTTTATTGCAGGGCTTGTTATTCTAATCCCATCTCTGTTTCTGCTTATGCGTCTATTTCTTTTTGATGCTGATTATGTACAAGGTAAATTTAAAAAGAAGGGTGATTAAACCTATGGAAAACTTATTAATCCAATATGCTCCACCGATATTTGTTCTATTTTCACTTGTTTTTATGATTCTGTGGGTACCAAGAGCAGCCGAAGTGACTGAATGATTAGTAAGGCAAAGAAGTCGACTATAAGCTAGTCGACTTTTTTACTTATGATTCATGTTCGATATCATTTTCCATCTCGTCTTTGAGATTTTTCAGCAGTTTCTCTGGTTTACTTCCGAAATACTTCGTGTAGAGAGCTTCATAAGTCCCATCTTTGGAGACTGCTTCAATAGCCTTATTGATCCTTCCCATGTACATGTTCCGCTTTTTAGCAACGATAGCGTAGCTATCTTTGTTGAAAGCTTCTCCTACCTTTTTAGCTTTTCCTTCTGTTGAGTTTTGCAAATAATCTTGAATACTGTGCTCTTCAAAAACAACGGCATCAACCGTTTTATTTTTCAAATCATCGTAAGCATCCGAGATATTCGCATAGCTCCTTATTTTGATCCCTTTAATTTCACTCGCAAAATGATAAGCAGTCGATCCGTTCCTTGTTGCCACTACTTTCTGGGCCAAGTCATCTTTGCCTTTAATCACCTCATTATCTGTTGCGGTGAGTATCGCTTCTCCCGATTGAAAATAAGGACTTGAATAGTCTAAATTGTTCTTGCGGGCATTCTTGATGGTCATTCCGGCGATTGCCAGATCCACATCGCCAGATTTTACACTTTTGTTCAATTCACCGTATTCCATGGCTACCCATTCATATTCTATTTTCGCCTTCTTAGCAATGGCCTGCCATAATTCCACTTCGAAGCCTTTCTTCTCTTCTCCTTCTGTATACGAGAAGGGCCGCGAGTTTTTCTCGATGCCGACTTTGATCGATTCATTCTTCGCGCATCCTGTGGAAGCAAGTAGTTCCAATAGTACGACCAACAGAGTGATCCCCTGTTTGCTTCGAACTCGTATTTTCATTGCTATAATGCCCTCCTTATCAGCATGTGTTATGCACTTTCTCTGAAATAAATTCGATATACGCCAAGGTACCTTCAATTTCATTGGAGAAAATCCAATAGAATACTTACTCTAGGGGTATTTACAGAATTTCACTTCCATTGCATAGGTCATGCTATCAGATTATCAGGTAAACAAAGGTATTATTTGTAAATCATTAAACAGTTATGCAGACTCGACAGCATATATTGTGCAAGTTTTCATTCAGAAGGATAAATAAGATGAAAAAGACCAATCCGCAAAATTATGGATTGGTCTTCTATTCATTCTACTTTCCGCTTCTCTTTGGTATCTTCTTCTAACAATCCTTTCGTTCCTTGTCTAAACTCCTTAATCGTTGTGCCGAATGCGCGGCCTAACTGCGGAAGCTTCGAAGGACCGAATAAAAGTAACGCAACTGCAAAGATGATGACAATCCCTGATACGCCAATGCCTGATAGCATGCTGTTCACCTACCCCATATATGGTTTCTGAATTAAAATTTTACCATGAGAGCTGTCACATACATAATAAGAATTCCTGCGGTTAGCCCTCCAAAATTCAGCCAAGAAACAGGAGAAAGATTTCTTTTCTCGGACTCTTTAAGAATCATTTTGGAAATGACATAGATGACTTGCAGTATAGCGCCTGCACCTATACCGAAGAATAACGCGGCTAATGTATCATTAAAAATAAATCCGCCTACCCAAGTCCCAATAATGGCAGGTCCACCGGCGATTAACGCTAACGAGACAAAGGTCTTCCAGTTGGGACGATCTTTGAGTAATGGTGCTGCGATCCCAACGCCCTCTGTGATATTGTGCAGGGTAAAACCGATAATCAAGAAAGTTCCCAAGGCTGCTTCTCCGACAGCAAAAGCGGATCCAATGGCAAGCCCTTCGCCAAAATTATGAAGTCCAATACCTGTAGCGATTTTGCCCGATACCCTTCTTCCCTCCAAAGAACTGCTGCTTAGCTTGCGATCATTCGACTGATCCACCGCTATTAAGAAGAGACAACTGAGCAGTGCGCCAAACCAAACCAAGCCTGTACCTTGAAATACACCTGGTGCTTCAGAAGCCATTTCAAACCCTTCTTCAAAGGTATCGATAACTAAGAAAAACAAAAGCCCTACCGTCAATGCAAGAATAGCATGCATGCCTTTAACTGAAAATCTACGTAAAAATGGATACCATAAGAGTCCTAACCCAACAGGAATAACTCCTACGTAGAAACCTATTAATGCATATTGCCAAAATAGTTTACCATTTGGTTCAGGTGTCGCAGCTGCGGCCGCAACTTCGCTCTCCTTGGACCCATGGGTAAGGGATTTTTACAGTTCCCTGTTCAAATCTTTGTAAGGTATCACTTGGAGAGAAATCCGCATTCCAAAAGGCTCCATCCACAACGACTTGTGCTATCGTTATTTCCTCCGGTCCTGAATTAAGCACCTTAAGCTGGATTCCTTCATCATTTAGCGTTATTTTCTCGACATTAAGAACTTCAATAGGAGCAGCCGGCTCATTTTCTATTCCTGTTCCCACTTTTGCAATGGTAGTGATAATCGCAATAAGTAAAATTAGGGGGAGAATTCCCCACAAGATAGCTTTAAATTTGTTTGTTGGAACCTTATTTTCGGTTTGAACATTGATATTCATCGTACGCTCTCCTCCTTTCTTATTCCGCTATGAAGAAGCCCATCCATCCGAGCTCAGCAAATTCACTTTGATGGGCATGAAACATGTATCGCCCAGGAGATGGGAATACAATTTCTAGAATGCCTCGTTCTCCCTGACATTGCATAATGGTATCTGTAAATTGGGGACGCGCTTCAGGATCCGCGCCGGTTGCATAATAGTTAAAAAAGTTCGCATGAAGGTGAAAAGAATTAATGAAATCAAATTCAGTAAGATTGCTTAAATAAATTCGTACTAGTTCCCCAACCTTAACCTTAATTGGTTCTTGTTGATAGGCAAATGCGTATCCATTCACCGTATAGACTTCATTTTCCCCATCCAAATCAAGATCATAGCCGTTCATAAGCATATTGAATTCTTTGGCAGCAGCTCTTGGCTTCTTCGGATCAATAATGAAGTTACCGTAGAGTCCTTTATGAATATGTCTGGCGAGAGGAGCAACATGACAATGGTAGACATGCATACCAGCAGGCTTAGCTTCAAACTCGTATGCAAAAGTACCACCTGCAGTTATTGCTTCCAGTCCATCCATGTTGGTAGGATGCATACCATGAAAATGGATCGAATGCGGATGACTCGTTGCATTGGTAAACTTCACTCGAAGGACATCCCCTTCTGTACAACGAATAGTGGGTCCTGGTATCGTGCCATTGAATGTCCAACCGGGAAACTTGATCCCTTTCGCGATCTCAACATTCGTTTCATAGGATGAAATTTCGTATTCCCGTAACGTTCTTCCATCAGGAAGCTTACTTACCTTTCCATAATCAAATGCTGTGAGTGCTTTCTGTGCTGCTTTAAAACCTTCAGTCACTTCTGTACTCGGAACATAACCATGCTTCATACCATCATGCAATTGTTCTTTCATAGCATTATGAACGCCATGCTTATCCGCAGCTAAGGATGATTTACCAAATAAAGATGATGGATTTAGTAAAGCACTGCCAATGACAGCAAAAGCCCCTGCAGTTCCCATTTTCAAAAGATTACGTCTTGATACCTTATCAATCGGTTTACGGAACATCGTCATGCCCTCCTATTTTATATTGCTTGTTTACAATACTTTTGTATTAGGGAAACTTTTTAGGTAAAAATTTTTTTGTTTCCAATGGGACAAAGAGTTTACCAAGGGAAAAACCTTGACTTCACTATAAGCCCATATACATAGTTTGTAAACCTATTTTTTCCAAAGAAAAATACCATCATTGCTATCCTTCCAAAAGAAGGCATGAGCGCATAAAAAGTCCCTGTTTTGTATGGTTACAAAACAGGGACTTTACCCACAGACTTACTTCTGAAACGTTCTCGGCGAGCTCCCGAACTTTAGTTTGAAGGCTCGTTCGAAGTGAGTTAGCGTGTTGAATCCAGAGGCATAGCAAATTTCTGTGACAGGTATATCCGATGCCATTAACAACGATTTAGCAAAGTTCAAACGCAGTCCCTGTAAATAAATCTGGAATGGGATTCCTGTCATTTTACGAAATGCATGACTGAAATAATTAGGTGCTAATGCCGCTTGTTTGGCTGCTTCCTCTAATCGTAGTGGATCTCGAAAATGGTGGTGAATATAGACAAGAGCTCTCTGAATCGAACGATGCTGAGCTTCTAAATCCTTTTCATTGATACGTGGGTGTTGCTGACTATAGGCTCGAAAAAGGTTAAGAAGGATCCGCTCTAACGCACCTTTCACCATCATTTGCTGACCTGGCATCCAATTATAGGCCTCACTGCTAATCAGGCGAAATTCGGACTCTATCATGTCAAAGTTAACATCGATATCAACCATATATTCGGCGAAGTGTTGAAACATCAGCTCTCTTATCTCTTCCCCAAGAAAATCTCCGGAGAAAACAAGGTTGTAAATATCCATGGGCTCATCGGGAAATGAATAGATTTCATGAAAATCTGCTGGTGTGAGTAGAAAGAGACTTCCCCTTATAAGTCGATGCTCAGTTCCATTAACGATGTTCACTCCTCGTCCACGGAGAACAAAGCAAAGCTCATAAAATTCATGCCAGTGCAAGGAGTGGTGCTCGTTATTGATGTGCTGAAAGTAAATTTGAAAAGAGGAGGAGGGATCAATAAATTGGTCATTCGTTAACCTAATCGGTTGTTTTTTCATATCTGCCCTCCGCCTCCATTGTGCCATTATTATAGCATATCGAGATGCACCTTAAATCGGCTATTACAGCTGTCTTTTATACGTTAGCATACGTATTCCCTGCTAGATCTTGACCGCGTGCCAACCAAACTTTAAAGTTTGGATTTTTCTCTGGATACACTTGCGTTTCGGTTGAGAAATAACGCATGGTATATCCACAACGACGGTTTTCACTTTTGTTTGGATCTGCACCGTGAATGATGCGCGAGTCATGCAGCGAGCATTGACCTCTCTGCAATTCGAAGTGAACACGCTGTTGATGTATCCATGTTTTTAATTTGCGTATTAAACAGGTTCTGGGACCCATCTACACTTTCATACTCAGAGAAACCGTTGGTATGTGTGCCTGGAATAACTTGCATACAGCCATTTTCCTTCGAACTATGGTCAATGGCGAGCCAAACCGTAATGATTTTATCAAATGAACTAACCCGACCATTCCAATAAGCCGAATCCTCATGCCATGGCGTTGCCCTGCCAATAAAGGGGTCTTTGCAAATAAAATGGCTGGACCATAGACCAATGTTCGGTCCGATAATAGGCTCCACGAGATCCAGAACTTCATCTGACAGGAGGAATTTGAGCAGCCGTTCTTCACGGAAATGAGGTGTGTCCAGCTCGTCAGACAGTTTACTTCCTTTTTGCTTTAGTTGATCTTCAAATATATCCGTCAACTCAGCTAACTTCTCTGCAGAATACAGCTGTTTTTCATAAAGTAAGTACCCATTCTTCTTATAAAATTCGACTTCCTCATTGGTTAATTTACTCAATGTAATCCCTCCAAGATGTATGTTCTTATCGACAAATTAACTATAACGCACATGTTGGATGACAGGCTTATCGTTTACTCAGAAAAAGTTAGCGTATCTTAAGGTAAAGCAAGAAAAAACGGCGTTACTAGTTGATCATAAGAAAAAAAGCCACTCTTGGAAGAGTGACTTTGTATACTGAATGATAAGTAACAAGATGATGATAACAATCAATTACCTGCGAGCTAACTTGGTCAATCGTCCATCCGAAATCCACTCGGCCACATAGACATCTCCACGCGAATCGACACAGATACCATGCGGAGAACTGAATTTGTTAGCGCGATAATAAGCCTTATCTAGATTAGGCCATCCCGCTTGAGATTTAGCTTGACGATCCTCACCCAAATGAGCAACTAATCTATCATGTTTATCGAATACCGTTACACGGCTGTATAAGTCCGGAAAATACATTTCATCTTTGTAGAAATAGAAGCTGCAGGGCATATCCATATCATGGTCAAAGGTGCGTTTGAATTGCCCATCGAGCGTAAACACTTGGATCCTATGATTGCCTCGATCCGCAACATAAAGTTCTGGTTCTCCGCGTCTCAAGTCAACGGATATACCATGTGGACAAGCGAATTGCCCCGTTTCTGAGCCCTTCCCTCCCCATGAACGAATATAGTCACCAAGTGCATTATATTGATGTACCCAGCTTTGACCATACCCATCTGAAATATAAATATCGCCATTTGGCGCCACAGCCACATCCGTAGGCACAAATTTGCGTTCATCATCATAAATCTCAGGCAGATCTGGCGTGCCGATCGTTAACAGATGTTCGCCGGTTAATGTTGTTTTAACCATAATCCCTTTGGCCGTGTCGGTCACATAAAGGAATTCGCCACCTGCTTCTTTGTGCAGATAAAAGCCGTGCGCGCCTCCTTCGAATTCTTCGCCCCAGGCATTCAAATATTGCCCATTACGGTCAAATACCACAACGGAAGGCTTTCCGGTATGGAACAAATAAAAGCGACCCGCTTCATCAACTTCAATTCCGTGTGTGTAACCTAATGTCACATTTTCGGGCACTTTTGCCCAGTTGGGAATAACTTCATAGTTATGTGACGTATTACCTGCTTGAAGGGCACTCAGAGATAGCGCTTCCAATTTATCCACATCCTTTTCTACTTATTTCCTTTTAATAATACCACTTAATTATTACTGTATACTAGTTCAAATGTTGAAAGCCAGTTACCTTCAGGAGTTGATACAACCATGTCAATCTGGGAACCTATTGAGTGCCTTTTCGACAAAGGAGAGATTCAAACTTAGGATCAACGTTTACATAGTGGTAGGCACTAAAAACAACAATCGATGGTGTTAATCCATAGATGAACACGTCAAAGGAGGAACTACACATGCCAAATAAAATTCATCTTGAAGCCGCAGCGCAGAAATTCGCAGAAGATACCGCAAAACCGCCCTTTCTCTTCGATCTAGGTCCGGTAAAAGGGCGCGAGACTGTTCACAAGGTGCAATCCGAGCCCGTCCATAAAGAAGCTGTCGACATGCAAGATCTTACAATCGCAGGTGGCCCGAGCGGTGAAGTATCCGTGAGAATTCTGCGACCAAAGAATTCACCCCCGACTCTCCCTGTTATCCTGTATATCCACGGTGCTGGGTGGGTTTTCGGAAATGCACATACGCATGATCGCTTGGTCCGCGAGCTTGCCGTTGGTGCTCAGGCAGCCGTCGTATTCCCCAACTATAGCCTTTCGCCTGAGGCCAAGTATCCAACAGCACTCGAGGAGATCTACGCTGTCCTCCAATGGATAGCCGACCATGCAAAAGAGTACGGCTTCGATGCTGAGCGTCTCACAATTGCAGGCGATAGCGTTGGCGGCAACATGGCCGCAGCCATTACGTTGGTCGCCAAGGAACGCAAGGGCCCGACCATCCATAAGCAGCTGCTGTTCTACCCTGTAACCGATGCATCCTTCGACACGGATTCCTATGAGCAGTTCGCAACGGGATACTTCCTACGTCGTGATGCGATGCAGTGGTTCTGGGATCAATACACATCTGATCCCCGTGAACGAGCGGAGGTGACGGCATCTCCGCTGCGAGCTACACTCGAGCAGCTCAGCTGCCTCCCACCCGCGCTGATCATCACAGGCGAGGCCGACGTGCTGCGCGATGAAGGAGAAGCCTACGCGAACAAGCTTCGCGAAGCCGGCGTGCCCGTCACGTCCGTGCGCTTCCAAAGCATCATCCACGACTTCGTGATGCTGAATGCCTTGGCTGACACGGAAGCCGCGCGCGGTGCCATGATGCTTGCCAAAGCTTGGCTGCGAGAATCCTAACAGTTGCCTGCGGTGCAAGCAGGGTTAATACGAAGAAACAGAGGCACAATCCACCAGTGGATGTGTCTCTTGTTGGCTCAAGACAATCAATGATGTATTCTGTGTAACAATAAGGCAACTAATTTGCAATTTCCCTGCGATTGTTGCAGTAAATACAACATTTTCACTCAAAAGTAGCTCCAAATAGTGAAATGAGGCTAAATTGTTGTACAACATACAACATCAATAACTTGGAGAGAAGAAATCATCGAAATTGTTGTACATCGTACAACTTTCTCTCCTATTTTATCATCCTATACCCCGACCTGCTCCATCCATTCCGCAGCTACATCAACCGCTTGTTTAAAACACTCTCGCCCGTGGCTAACCAGCGCTTGTTTCGCTTTATCATATTCTCCTTCCAGCATCCATGCTGCATTTTGATCCTTGATCACGCCAAAAGCATCCCAGGCAGAGCGCAACGAGGAGAAGTATTTTCGATCACTCACCTCTTTTAACTTACTTTCTAGCCCTTTCATACATGTTTGTAAAATTACCTCTTGTGCCACTTTTTTCTGGTACCAATCGTTTATTTTTTCTGGATCCCTGGCCTCAATCAACGAAACCATGATCGCTCGCATGCCGGTCGCACATTCCATCCACACGTCCAAATCTTTCTGAAAGGCATGAGATTGCTGGAGTGAAGGCAATTTAAATTGCGAAACTACCGAGCGTAAAGAAAGGCTGCTCCGTGTTGCTTCTTGAATACTTTCATTCATCCCCACAATATTCTGAAGCTGAACATCAGCAGCAGCCAAAACTTCTTCGCTCCCAGCCGTTACTTGTTGAATCATTGCTGACGTTTGATTAATCGAGTTTGCAATAGACATTGTATTGCTGGTAACTCCTTCTAAGCGACCATCTACTTCCTGCATGTCACCTAAAAGTTGACCAAGGAACGTCTCCATCATTTCATACTTACTAACCGCTCCTTGCAAGGTATGCGCTCCTGTACCAACCGTGTCCTGCATCTGGTGTATCGAACCTCGCAATCCATCTGCACTAGATGTAACCGTTTGGATAAGTTCCTGTATGTTAACTGTTTCCTGCTTCGTCTGAATGGCCATCTTCGAAATCTCTTGAGCGACGACCGCAAATCCTTTTCCCTGTTCTCCTGCACGCGCTGCTTCGATATTCGCATTTAGCGCTAACAATTGGGTTTGTTTAGAGATATGTTCGATTAGAATGGTCATGTCTGCTATTTTCTCAAGTGCTTTATTCAATTCATCCATTTTTACATAGATTTGCGTACTATCCTTGGAGATTAACTGCATTTGTTCCATCGCTACACTCATTTCCACTCTGCCAGAGCTCACTTCTCCCAAAAACTGAGTCGATGATTGGACGATGGCACTGTTGCTATCTCTAACTCCCTCAAGAAAGGTATGAATAGGATGGATTTGGTCTGATATGAGCTGGGCATGTTCAGAGGCATCCTGCATACCTTCAGCCATTTCTCGCATTGTAGCCGTTATTTCTTCTACCTGCACAGTAATCAGAGTTGACCTCACGCTCGTATCCTCCATCTTATGATAAAGCTCATTTGATGATTTATCGACGATTCGGATGAGAGATTTCAAACTGCGAATTGTTTTTTTCAACGTACTGATTAATGATTTCTCACCAACAACAGGGGCACAGCTCATACTGAAATCACCCGTAGCCATTTTTAATAAATCCCCATGAACCTTTTCATACGATGATGAATGAACTAGTTTGAACAAAGTGACTCCTCCTTTTACACATAAAAAAGCCTATCCCATTACAGAAACTGTAACGGATAGGCTTCGTTGCCAACTAGAATAGAAAAAACAATGTTAGATTTTCTACGTAATCACGTCTTTGTGATGGTTCGATTATATAAAAAATGTAGTTTTATGTCAATATATATAACATAACCATTACATACACTTGAATACCGTATTAATAGACAGGCTCTAACGTCACAGATATAACCTGCTGTCTGGCTGTATCCACACTCTTCAGGTCAATCAGATACACCGTCTCGGCATTCCCTGAATGATCCAAGTGTTCAGAAGTCTGAATCGCTGCATCCAACTGGCGGGCTTCATACACTAGACGAAGCTTCTGACCTTCACTCGCGCTTAAAATGATTTCCCCCACCTTGCCAACTTCAGGCGGATAAAGGGTAATGAAACGCTCTGTAATCGTTATAGGCGATTCCGTGAATTCATAACTGTCAGTTATCGTTAATTTGCCCTGCTGCTTGTCCAAATCGAACAATCGCTCCAATTTGTGCAGATGCGGTACGTCATAAGCTTGCCGCAGATCCAACAGGAATCGATCTCTTCCATCCTGAATACCCACTTCCACTACCTGCGAACGACACTGCTCTCCTTCACTTTGAAAGCAGTCATTAATAATGGGAACGCTATGCCCAGCTGAGCTGTTGCAAAGAATCGAATAACGCTCGTCGCCAAAATATTGTCTCGTATATAGACCGGCACCAAGATCCTCCAGCCACCTGACGCCGTCCACTACCCAGACAAAATGTCCGATATCATTATGATTATGCGGCTCCGCATTATGTCCACCTTTAGCTGCAAAACTGATGAGTTTACCGCCCACCTGACACCGGCTAACCATCCATTCGGCTTCTTGAAGGAACTCTGAGTGAAGAGGCAGCCCTTCCCTTTTTTCCAGCAGCCCATAGTCCGTCCAAGCCAAATCACGCAGTGCCGTTGCGAAACGGCCGCAGTGATCAACTGAACTTGCACGATGGGTCAGCGACGGAACGCGGAGTTGTTCAATCCTCTGGCATAGACGGCTGAATAAGCCAGTCTGAATACCGCTCGTACGCCCGCAATCGGAGAAATTCGCCACATGATTCTCCTGTAGAAAACAGAATTGCGGGAACTCCGCAATGTGCCTGGCTTTCTTTTCATCCAGAAGCAGATCGACCTGACCACCAGTACGCTGCTTAAGCAGCTCTGCAAAATAAACGTAATAACCGAAACCGTAGTACCAATAACCGAGACCTTCCAAACACGCCCCTCTTCAGTGAACCCTTTCAAGGAAGCACTCCATCGCTTCAAAAACGCGATTTAAGACAGGCATCAGGATTCTCGAATCCTGGATCATATAAATAGCAGCCATTCCGATGCTTCCTGCGCATACTGCCGACCAGTTGTGCGTTGCTGTCTCCCACCCAAACATTCTCTTGAGCTGCATATACGGATTCAGCACTCTTTGCATAACCTCGTGACGTGCGCGTTTAACAATAAGTGGATCGAGTCGATCCTTGAACAGATGGCAAATCTCACTCAATGCATGGGCCGTCTCTGATGCGAACAAATCTACATGCCTTGGCGCCTCATCTTCTGCTTCGGGATCTTGGACGTTCAGGTGTGCAGGCAAGCACCATGTGTATTCATCGCATATGGCCCAGATGGTGTCCTCGAGTGCAGGAATGAATACTGCATCATCTTCTGTTAAAGCAGCGATTGCAAAAGCCGCAAGCCGACGTCGACGATCGAAGTAGTGCTTCTCGAACTCTTTTCTCGAACCATTTACTTGAAATAATCGAAATGCGCTGAAGGGCAGCGCCTCGATGGGCTGCGTGAGGAATTGGTCAGCCAACTGCCGGACTTCTATTCGGTGGACGGCTAGCAGCAGATTGTCCATACCTGAGCGTATATCCACGGATCGCGTTCTGACTTCTTCAAAAAGGGAAGCATGGTCCGTCTCCGCAGCTTGCAGCGCTTCCAATAATAATCGACTATTCAAGTGAACACCTCTTTTGGGTTAGTTATCTTTAAACCTACTATAATGAATAAGGCGTTTATCGTCTAGTTCATGTATTTACTTTTCCGGGTAAAATATTAACCTCTTTCGGACCTCATTGGTCTAACCTGCCGATACCGTGATCGCGCAGGGATTTGCGGCGAAGGCTCGCTGCTCCAAACCGAACTGGGAAGCTCTCGGCGCAGAACAGGCGCTACTTCAGTCGCAAAAATTTGCAATTACTCACAATTTCCTATATATTTCTATATTGCTGATTAAAAAAATATTATATATTTCGGATAATTTCACAAAATTAGTATGATCTGAATATTGAAATGAAGAGGTGCACGACAATGACATTAAAAAAAACTGCAGCAGGACTCATTTTACTATCCGTTATGTTGACAGGAGCAGCCTGCTCTTCCGATCAACCGAAATCTTCGCCAAGCCCCGCAGCTACAACGAACACAACGGCTGCTCCGCAAGCAACTGCCGAAAGCCAAGATGCCGTTAATATGAAAGGCTATATAGCTGCTAGAATCGCTCAGGAGAAAGTGGACTTCCTCTTTGCGGAAGCCAAATCCAGTGATGGCGCGTTTATCCTCAACCCTAAAGCTGCAGACGGCAAAGAAAAAGCCGTGAAATTTCTTACCAGCTACTTCGATACAGCTATGGCTGAACAACTAGCTGGGCATTACCTAACTGATAAAAAAGCAGATAATGCTATCGTTACAAATAAACAATCGTTCTTCACTTCAAACCTTCTTGCCACGAAAAAAGAAGATATTACGTTTGACGCGTCGAATACGAAGGATCAAGTTAAATTCACTACCAAAGACGGTGTAACTTACACGACGAAAAAAGTGAACGACAAATTCGTTGTCGCTGCGGTTAAATAAGTAATAACACATCTGATCTAGGCTTATTATTAGGTGAGCACCAAAGAGTACCGTTAGGGAAGTTTCCAACCCTGACGGTACTTTTTTTGTTCCACACTATACTTCTATAACTAACAGACTCCACACATAAAGCTTAGGTAAGTTAACAAGAAGTGTTAAACCACGCTCGGTATCCTCAATTGTATACATTAAATCATGCGGTCTGCCCATCTCGATATCCGGGCTAGCGGTGAATACATGCTTAACCGGGCCATCGATTTGAATCCTCACCATGATACCCTCTACGGTCGTCGGCTGTAATTTACCTTCATTCCAATAATCCTCTAAATTATTCGTGAGATTAATAAAGCTGATGAGCTTATGTGACTCATTCTCCCTGACAACCGTCCAAACTTTATTCGGTTCTCCATAGGTGGAGAAAGATGCATTCTCAAACATATACTCCAAATTATCGCCTTGTACATGCGTCATCGATACGTCGCGCAGCGTTGAATCCTGCAGTAGATGTACATAACGAACAAGAAAATCGTAATAATTTCTAATATTTCTCATAAACTCATCGCTTACAATCGAATAGTCGGCATAATATCCCTGTGTCAAAACACCATTGCTCTCACCTAACAGCAAATGATAAGCGCCTTGGGAGAAAATAATTGCGGAAAGCAACAATGCAGACATGTGAGCTTTCTCAATCGTTTCCGCTGGCTCCAAACGGAAAGGCTTCAAATAAGCAGCCAGTATAACTGGCTTTCCTCTACCTAAGTGCTTAGCCCAGGCAATCACCTGCTGGATATGATGATATTTCTCATATGGATTCCATACTTCGATATAAATGACATCCTGTTCAGCCAAAGCGACGGTATCAACCGGCCAGTTCCCGACATTGTTGAAAATGAGACAAACATCGTCATTAATCTGGTCTAAGGCTTGACGGGTATTACGAATTAGAATCGGGAACTGCTCATCGAGCCGTTCGACCTTTTGTTTCCCGCCGAGCATGGAAATACCCGTTTTGGGATATCCATAGGTATCCATATGGATACCGTCGAAATGGACATTTTCGATCGTTTTTTTGTATTCATTAATAATATGGTTGTGCCAAGGCGATTCTTCGTTGATATTCATGATGGAAAAGATGTTGATGAAATCAACAACATGGCCATTACTATAATAAAGCGCCCAATCCGGATGTTCTTCGAAGAAAGCTTTACTTGCCGCATAGATAGCTCCGTAGGCAATCGCCTTCATCCCGTAAGAATGGCATAGCGCGATTTTCTCCTTCACGACCTTCAGACTCAGTTCCCTTCCCATTAAATCGGTGAATACATCTTGTGGCGGCACGAGATCATTATGGCGGTACATCCAATCATAAAATTGAACTAAATTAATGTGCAGCTTATTAAGGTTGGTAACATCAGTCGTATCACCCTCTTCACGTGAATGAAAATCGCTTAGGAAACCATAACGAGGTGATTTCCTCCAGTTGGAGACCACATCAAAGGCACTGGAAAAATGCTGAGGCTCTGCTCCGTCTTGAATAAGATCAACATCAATACCGTAACCTTGAAAATCCGAATCAAAAGACGCTAGTTCAACCACGTGGGTTGAGCTTGAATTCGGCTGCAAAATAAGATCAAGTGAACATGTCTTTATGATTCGGTTCGAATCGAGAATTTTGACTTCCAGATGAATATGGGCTTCATGTTGTGCCGGATTATCCAGTTCAATTTCAATCGAAACAGGCTCATTTGTAACAAATTGAGCTTTGCTTGCGAAGACATCTTTCATTTGTGGAAACATGCTTTCTCACCCTTTCACTGCCCCTGCAGTTATCCCTTTAACAAAGTATTTTTGGAAAATCAAAAATGCGATGACAGCAGGCGCAAGTCCAATTACAGCGGCAGCAGCCATGAGGTTCCATTGGGCCCCGTACTGTTGAAAAAAAATGGACACGGCTAGCGGAATCGTTCTCATCAATTGGCTTGTCAGGAAAAATACCGCTTGCCCGTAATTATTCCAGATCGCTAAGCCCTGCAAAATGACTACCGCAGCGGTGACAGGACGAAGAAAGTGGAACGTGACTCGCCAAAACGCAGTGAACGGTGTACAACCGTCAATAATGGCGGATTCTTCAATTTCGCGAGGCAATACTTTAATGAAGCTGGCGTACAGGAACACGGAAAAAGGGATGCCGTTGGAAGCCATTAGTAAAATCATGGCCCAATGGGTATTAATACCGCCAATCGACTTCATGAGCGTATATAAAGGCACCGTGATGATAATCGCCGGAATCATCATACAAATTAGCAAAATATTAAACACGATCGCATGGAATTTGTTTTGATGCCTGGCAATCGCATATCCCGCACAGCTGGATACTAGGATAATCAAGAGCGCGCCGCCAATTGCGATAATCAGTGAATTCCCAATTGCTGCCCCCATCTTAGATACTTTCCAGGCTTGTGAAAAGTTAGCAAAATGGAAATCAGGAAACAACACAAACCCGTTAAATAGCGTCCGGGAAGGCGTATTTAGTGCCAAATAAAGCAAGATATAGAACGGAATTAAGGACAGCAAGGCCATAACTGTCACTAAAGCATATTTGCTAAACACTCGAGTTAAGTTCATAACGAAGCCCCCTTACATTTCAAACTCTCTTGTTTTAATAAATTTCATAAAAATAAACACAGGAATAATGATGATAGCGAATAAGATCATGGCTACTGCGGTTGAATACCCGGTGAAGCTACCATACAGCATTCTCAGAATGTATATACTAAGCGATTCAGTGCTGTAACCTGGTCCTCCATCAGTTAGAGCAATGATAACTTCGAATACAGACAACGAGCCGATAATATTCGTCACAACATTAATTTTGATAGATTGCACAAGCATCGGGATGGTGATGTACCATAACGATTTGGCATAACCGGCCCCATCGATTTCACACGCCTCATACATCTCTTTGGGAATCGATTGGAGCCCTGCCAAATAAATAATCATGGTCATGCCCACAAACTGCCATACGTTAATCAGTATTAGAACGATGAGAGCAGATTTAGGATTGCCAAGCCAATTGCCGCTAAGCACGCCTAAGTTCAAATTTTGCAGCACGTGATGCAAGAACCCGCGGTCCGGTTGAAGGATAAAGTACCACACATACCCCATAATGAGCGGGCTGATAACGGCCGGCAAATAAATGATAGCTCGGACCACACTTTTACCTTTGAAGGAACGATCCAGCACCAACGCATACACAAAGCCGAATAAGTTAAGCAGCGGAGCGCTTCCCAAGGCAAAGAGCACGGTAGTAGCAACGTCTTTTTTGGCTCGCTCGTCTTTAAAAAATTCAACAAAGTTCTGAAACCCAATAAATTGAGGTTGAGATATCCCATTAGAGTCGGTCAGGCTGATTCCGATCCCCTGGGTCAATGGATATATGAAAAATAGTCCAAATAAGATGATGGCAGGCAGCGCCATAAACTTGTGCAGGTTGTTCCATAGCTTATGCAGTATTTTCATCCATCTCTCTCTCCAATCATGGTTATAGACCCGGATTAAGCCGAGTCTATAGCATTTAAGTCTATCTATTCTGTAAGAACTCAACTTAGTTGACCTTACTTATGTGTTGCTTTCCAGGCTTTATCCCAAGCCGTTTGGTATGCTTTTGCAAAGTCAACCGTTTTGGCATATTTGCCTGCCAGTAAATCTTGAACCATTCTTCCTGCATCATCGCCAGAGAAGCCCGAAGGTGTATCTGTGAACGGAATGTTAACGCCTGTTTTCAAAGCTTGCGAAACTTGTTCTTTCAATGGACCCCAATCTGCAGATACATCTGTGAACGCTGGAGGCGATTTCAAGAATTCGCTGTATGTTTTCAAATTCTCAGGTTTGATTAGGAATTCAAGAAACTTCTTCGCTTCTGCCGGGTGTTTGGATTGGGATGTAATTGCGTATCTAGAGTCGTCTGCGGAAAGCACGACCGGTTTAGTGCCATCTTGGATGGAAGGATATGGACTAAACCCGATATCATTTTGCATATTCGGATTAATTTTAAGCAGATCGCCCAGCACCCACATACCTTGACTGATCATCGCTGCTTTCCCCGTAGCAAATGCCTCTTTTTGGTTATCATAAGTAGCTGTCAAAGCGTCACCGTTCATAAGTCCCGCGCTTTTTAGCTCCAGCAGTCTTTTAGCAAATGTATCAATGGAACCATTCTCTGCGTCGAATGCCAATTTATCGGATTCATTATTGATGAATGCTTTACGGGAACCGTTCACACCTTGGGTTTGTTTGATGATACCGTGAGGCAAGAACTCTATGAAATGACCTAATGTCCATGACTCTCTACCTGCGATGAAGATAGGAGCCACATCCGGCTTTTTATCTTTGATCGTCTGTAAGTTTGTTTTGAAATCGTTCCAGGTTAAAGCTTCATTTAGTCCAAGCTCACTGAATATTTTTTTGTTGTAGAAGATACCAGCCGTCGTGACGTTCGTTGCGATTCGGAACTGCTTGCCCGTTTTCACGTCTGTGGATAATTCCTTGATTGCAGGGAGAACGCGGGACCAGAAAGCTTCAGTGGAAAGATCCAGATATTTTCCTTGGTCTATATAATCCTGCTCAACGACCGTTGTGATATCTGGAATATCACCAGAAGCGAATTTCACTTTAATCACATTACTTGCATCTTTTTGATATTCTTGTTCAACAACAATACCGGGATTTTCCGAATTGAATTTCTCGATCATCGTGTTGATTAAATCAACCGTTTCCACTTTTCCAGTGAAAAATTTCAGCTTTACAGTTTCTTTAGGTTTGCTCGTTGTTTGAGCTGTTGCGGCTGTAGCTGGCGCATCTTTAGGCGCTTCGGTCGTTTTTTGGCTGCATCCGGCAACAATCCCGCACAGCATGATGGAACTAAGCAGCACACTCATTTTCTTTGAGTTCATGGATATCCTCCCTTTATCGTATCCCACTTTATTCTTGGTTACATGTTTATCATAAGGTGGATTGAATCGACGTGATACACCGCATTTTTTATATCAAGGTACGATTTTTACAGATCGTGAAAAAACAAATTGCCCTCTGATATGGCAGCGTTTACACTAAATTCAGGGGGAGATTATATGTATCGATGGAAAAATTACCGTGAGTGGAGCATCAAGAGAAAATTGCTTGTCTTCTCCGCACTTTTCATTCTTGGATCCGTTTACTTAGAATCGATCCTTTCCTATTCCAAGTATACGAAGGATTTTGAAGCGCAGTCCTCCGATAGAGTTGGGCAAATTATTGAGCAGGTCTCCTACAATATCGATACGTACCTTGACGATCTGTTTCGGCTTTCCTTGTCGCCTTATATGAATGATAGCGTCATGAAAGCCATAGAAGATAATCCGAAGAACTCCGAATATGAACTTCTGCAGAAACGCCGCACGATCGAGGGGTATTTGGAAGAAATGATGATTTATCCCCGCAAAGATATTAATCGTGTGTTTATATTAACGGATGATGTGTATACCAGTGGAAGAATTCCTATCAGCGTTGACACAAAAAGCCGCTTTCAAGAATTCGACTGGTATAAGCAAGCCATGACAACGCAAGATTCCATTTTCGTGCCGACACATACCCAGCAGATGGTGAAAAACCAAGGCCCCAAAGTATTCTCCATCGTCAAACAGCTTAGAAGTACACGTAATACGGAGAAAATACTTGGCGTTATTAAAGTCGATGCGAACTACAAAGGCATTGAAGTCATCTGCGATAAGGTCAACTTGGGTATTGATGGAGGCTTGTTTATTATCGATGAGAAACACAATGTGATTTACGGCAATACGAAGAATTTGAATGCCCAGAAATTTTATGAAGCTATACAAAAAAGCGGTAAGAACATGCTATCCATTCAAGATAACAACACCCCTTATTTGCTGAATGCAACTCTTTTACCTAGATCAAATTGGACCATTCTTGCCGTAAGCTCGTTGACAGAGTTAAATCATAAAGCTAAGGAAACAAGAAATTTCGGCTTTTGGATGGCGCTGGTTTGTTCAGCCCTAGCTTTTATCTTGCTTTATTGGTTTATACGCAAGCTTCTGGCGCCGCTATTAACTATTGTACATTTGATGAAAGAAGTAGAGCAAAGCAATTTATCTGTTCGTTTTCCCGACCTTAGAAGAGATGAAATCGGATACTTAGGCACCTCATTTAATCGACTTGTCGCCAGAGTAAGCGAGATGTTGGAAGAGAATACGCAGCTCGTCAAAAAAGTGTACGAAACGGAACTGTTGCAAAAAGAAGCGCAGGTTCAAGCTTTATATAACCAGATCAGGCCTCATTTTATTTTCAACACGTTGAACATGATATCGATGCTGATGCAGACAGGCAAGCATGAAAAAGCCGTTGATCATATCCACAAATTAAGCGATTTGATGCGCAGCATTACCATGTGGGACAAAGAAATCCCCCTTCAGCGTGAGATTGAAATTCTTCAAGCTTATCTGAGCATCCAAAGCAGCCGTTATGAGGGAAGACTCGACTATTCGATCCAGATTGACCCTGCGCTCTATGATCTGCTCATCCCTGCCCTGCTCTTTCAACCGGTTGTAGAGAATGCAGTCATCCACGGATGTGAAGCGCAGCGCGAGAAAACAACCCTAAGGGTGTTCAGTGAAACGAAGGAAGAAGAGTTACTTTTCACCATTCAAGATACAGGGAAAGGTATGAGTCCCGAGACATTGGCTCAGCTCCGCCTTAAACTGAAGCGGTTAGAGATGGAAGAGCTTTTACCCGAAAAACCAGTTCGTAATGGTCTGGGTATTGGTCTTATCAATGTGAATAAGCGAATTAAGCTAAAATATGGTCCCGATTACGGGATAACCGTGGACAGCGTGCTAAATGAAGGAACAACTGTACGGATCAATTTGCCCCTTTATGGGCCAGAGAGGAGCAGCTGCGATGTATAAACTCATGATCGTTGACGATGAACCGTTGGTACGTGAATATTTGAAGCTGCATGTTAGCCAACATCATCTCGATTGGGAAGTTGCCGACGAGGCCATGGACGGTCAAGAAGCTTGGGAAAAGCTGCAGCAACAGCGGGTGGATCTCGTTATTACCGATATCAAAATGCCTGTGGTTGACGGGATAGAGCTGTGCCGCAGATTATCCCAATCGGAGAATCCACCGATCATTTTGATTCTCTCCGGTTTTGATGAATTCTCTATGGCACAGGGGGCGATCCGGTATGGTGTTCACAGTTACTTGCTGAAGCCGGTGGTCAAAGATGAGCTGATCGAGGTGATCAAGCAGATTACCGATCAATTGGAGCGGATATCCCGTGAGGAGCTTGCCTTTCGGGCTATGAAGAACGTCAGCAAAGATAGTCAAAACCAAGTGGTGAAGCAATTTTTGAGAGCCTTGGTAAGCGATAGCAGCGTGGAGATTAAAGCGTTATATCCGCTTGTATTTCGCATGAAGGTGCAATTGATTGAAACCGAAGGTATGATTATGGTGCTTGATTTGGACGAGGATCAACTTGCACAGAAGGGCATTCCCTTCAGCGATATATCGATTTTCCGATTTATTTTGAATCAAATCGTGAGCGAATTATCCGAGGAAGACGGCGGAATGGGATTTGTATTCTTGGATGAAGAGCAGAACACTTGCGTCCTAATGACCGGTGAAGACAAAAATCACATCAAGAGTAAATGTCAATATCTGTATGAGAGAGTATCCAACGTGATGCTGACGAATACAGGAGTCACGGTATCTGGCGCACTAGGTTCCTTTGAGTCCGAGTTATTTCATCTGCAAACCTCTTACCAAATCGCCAGCAAGACTCTTCACTATCGCCTTTTTGTTGAGGAGCCAACACTATTTGATGAGCTTGCTCTAAATGGCGAGCTGCAGCGCCTTACCCTGCTTGACCATACGCTGTCCTCCATCCAATTCGCTTTACTTGATCATAACGAAATCGTTTACTCTATGGCGATTAACCAGTATGTCGACAAAATGGAAGCCTGCAACGTATCCAGCATACTTAAATTTGGCATTTATTTAATACGAAAACTTGCCAAAGGAACGAAAGAACATCGAGGAGAAGTCTTGGAGAGAGCATTCCGGCATCTCCAGAAGAGTTGTCAACCAATGAGTGTGGAATGGACTGTCGAATCCACCCTTATCTTATTCCGCGAAACACTAGTTTTTTTTGCCTCAGGAAGAACTGAGGAAACGAACCCAGTCAATGAACAAGACATTGTCAGCCGCGTCAAAGCTTATATCTACGCCAATTACTCCGAGCCGTTGAGCTTAGCTCTATTAGCTGAGAAACTAGGTATTTCCTCCGGATATTTAAGCCAAATCTTCCATAAAACCGTGCAGGAATCCTACATCAAATTTCTGACACGCGTCCGAATGGAGCAAGCCGCCAAGCTGCTGAAAGCCGTTCCTCCGGTAAAAGTATATGATGTTTCTGATAAAGTCGGCTACGTAAGCGTCAAGCATTTCTCCCACGTATTTAAACAGCACTATAACATGCCGCCCGGTGAATTTCAGGAAAAACACATGGGTGTCCAACGAGCACAAAGGGTGCTGGACTAAATTATTTCCAAATCACTTTCCGGACACCGTCGTCATACAAGAAAAAAGACGTGCTCAATTGAGAAACACGTCTTACTGGGATAGTTATCGGATCTTATCTTCCAACTAGCTCGAATTGAACGCCGCTCGTTATCGTATCAATTTCTTTCAACTCTTCCAAGCTAAGCTTTTCACCGATGACAGGCAGAGCCTCCGTAATATGCTGCGGCTTGGAAACCCCCAAAATCGCTGATGTGATTCCTTGTTTACTCAGAACCCAATTCAGCGCAAGCTGAGCGAGTGTCCAGCCTCTGCGTTCCGCGACTGGCTTTAACTGCTCCACGATGTGGAAATTACGTTCCTGTTCTAACAGCGTCTTGAGCCGCTGCTCACCTGCTGCGCCGCGTGTTCCAGCTGGCGGCTGCCCGCCGTAATTATACTTTCCTGTCAGCAGCCCGCGTCCGAGTGGGCTGTATACAATAACACCTACCCCTTCAGATACTGCAAACGGCACTAACTCCTGTTCGATACCACGAGCGATAATGCTGTATTCAGGCTGTACGCTCTCGAAGCGTTCAAGCCGAAGCTGTGCAGAGATGCCATGAGCCTTGGCAATTTGCCAAGCAGCGTAATTCGATGCTCCGATGTATCGCACTTTCCCCTGCCGAACGAGATCGTCTAACGTGCGGAGCGTTTCTTCAAGCGGAGTCTCTTCATCGAATCTATGTACTTGATACAAATCAATATAGTCTGTTTGCAACCTCTTCAGACTGTTTTCCACCGCGCGCTGAATGTGATATCTGCTTTGACCCGCATCATTAGGTCCAAGTCCGACTCGTCCATGTACTTTGGTTGCGAGCACGATCTGGTGCCTGCGGGCGCCAAGCAAATTGCCAAGAATCGTCTCTGATTCACCGGTTTCAAGCGGATTGCCTTTATCCATGCCCGAGCCGTAAACATCAGCTGTATCAATCAGCGTAATACCTGATTCTAGCGCTGTATCCAGCACGTCCGCAGACGCTTTCTGATCGATCCATCGACCGAAAGCCATCGTGCCCAGACTCACTTCCGATACCTTCAAACCCGTCCTTCCTAACCTTCTTTGTCCAATACTCATATCAACATCTCCTTTATCCTGGATCGATTATAAAGACAAAAAAGACTCCCTACTCGTTTCAATTGAATGAGCTGGAAGTCTCCTGTTGTCTGGTTGACTTGAACCTTTTATGTAATTCAGTCGAATTACTTGGATATATGGTGATCATATCACTTGATCTTCAAATTGGTCAAGTTTGATTAATTTGGGACTTCGCGGCGATCATCCGAATTTGCTTGGTGATCTCTTCGCCTCTTTTCAATGCTAATTCCAATGGTAAAGCTTCTTTTTTACTAGGATTGGTATGACCTACATGTTCTTTCCATGCTGAACCTAATAGTTGTTGACGCTGTAGGATCAATTGAAATAATTGCGAACTATCGGGTTGTTCTACGAAATCTGGCTTCTGTTCCAACGTAATATGAAATAATCGACTTAAAAGCGTTTTAGCCATCACCCAATGACCATCTGAGTTGGGATGAATACCGTCACCGGAACCATAGCCGGGGTTCATTTCGCGTTCTTGTTCTCTATGCTGAAGAAGTGGGTCGTAGATATTTACGACTTCATCCGCAGTTGAATCCAGCGTTAACAGCCAATTTGCATAGTATCTAATGACATCATTGTAGCGTGCATATGGCTCCTTATAGCTGTAGTCTTTCTGACCATCGGGCAAAAGAACATTCGCGTTCATAGATTCGGGATCAAAAGGCGGAGGCGTCATGACGATGGCTTTTGCCCCGCTTTGATGGATCATCCGAATGGCGGTAAGTATGCCATTTTGATAAGCTTGAAACCGTTCTATAGCGAATGGAGAATAGATGCCATCATTCATTCCATATCCCACAACAACCCAATCCGGTTTGCTTTCTTGTAGTGCTCTTGCTAATCGATCATGGATACAAGGACGTGGAAATGGATGATCGGCCTCGGTTAATCCAGAGGCTGTCTCACTGCTTACGCCAAGATTTATGAATGTAAGAGGTATGTCGGGCGTTTGCTGCCCAAAATAAGCATCCAAATAAGCAATAAACGTCCCTTCATCTGTAATACTGTCCCCAAGAAAAACGATTCTTTTACCACCAGTCAACCGTGATTCCTCTCCTTCGATTTGCGTCATATCAACTCTCCTTTTTATCGTATATCATGTATGATATTTAACGTAGAGGATTGCTATAATACCTCTAAAATTCGACTAGTTACTACCAGCTTTCATAAAGTGAGCATTCGTTCTTTTGCGGGAATTACTAATATGCTTGGACATGGCATCGGATGCGCCTTTGGGATCTCGTTGCTTTAATTTCTGTAAGATCGCATTATGTTCCGACCATTCCTCATTCGTGGTATTGATATCTAAATGCAATTGGATGTATGTTAAATATCTTTGAATCTGTTCAATATACCCTTTAACTAAATTCTGCAAATTGGTATTCTCGCAATAGGCAAGAATAGTACCATGTAAAGACATGTTCATTTCCTTAATTGTCCCCAGACCATTAGTAGCTTCCGATGATTGCTGAGTTTGAAGGGAATTCATGGTTTCTTGCAGCCGTTCCAGTATATCATCTGGTATAAGAAGCGCAGCCTTTTCAACGGCAAGTGGTTCAAGCTGCAGTCTAATTTCAAATAATTCGTCCAACTCTTTGACACTCATCATATTAACAAACATTCCTTTAAAAGGAATGACATTCAGATACCCTTCCGATTGCAATCTGGATAGGGCCTCACGAATCGGAATGTTGCTTACTTCTAAAGCGCGCGCTAATTGATCTATGTTTATTTTTTCACCGGACTTCAATTTATGAGATAAAATATCTTCTTTGACAATCCGATAAATTTCTTCGGTTAAATTAACACGATTAATTTTACTGCCCATAGGATACCCTCACCTTTTTTACACTTAACATATCATGTATGATCGAGGGTTATCAAATAATAAATATCGAGCCCTCCCTTGACTACAAGAAGGGCTCGATATCTCGGATACCTATAGCGTAACTCTTAGAAAAAATTTGTTTGCCACAAAGGGTTGGATATTTAATTGGACTTAGTGATGTTGGTTCTCATGCTCATTCGGATGATTGTCCTACTCACCATCCTCTTGATCATCCTGATCATCATCTCCATTTCCATCCTGATTCTCTAATTTCTTACTTGTTATAAAGGTAATTTCAGCCCCATAACTCGTTCCCGCTGCGTTGGTCGCGTAAGCTCTGGCGTAATACGTCGTATTTGGTTTCAGATTCTTTATTTTCTCACTAAACTGGCCTAATCCAGAGCCTAAGGATACTTTGGTTGATCCATCACCGGTTAGTGTAGGAGAAGGTGCTAATGAGTACACAATTCCTCGCGCTGTGACAGCAGTACCCCCATCAGCCGTTACTATTCCGGCAATGGTTGCACTTGTATTCTTGACCTTTGAGACCCCAGTCGTCATTACGGCAGCTGTTGAAGGTACCTGTGCAACCGTAAAGCTTAATTTATCCAGCAGCATGTAACTGCCTGATTTTTTCACGACTTTGATTGTGTGCACGCTATTTGAAAGACCGGAAATACTGTACACCGTTTGTTGGACTAACCGCGTCGCATTATACGTGTTCACCGTTTGTTTGAAAACATCATCCACGTAAACGTCGATTTCACCCTGTGAAGCATCTTTTTCCGTTATAACTGCAATTCCGGTTCCTTTAAAGGTATATTCGAAATAATCGTTGTTCGTTTCTGTAAAATGCACGTCATTCTGATAGTCCCCACTGAAGACGAACGTCAGATTCGTAGTTCCCACTGGCTGCGCTGCAAGGTATGCCTTCTTGATCGTTAACGTATTGCCTACTAATGTATAATCGGTGCCTGGCACTAGGGTAGTTCGGCCATTGTTGATTCGATCAAGTACATACTCGCCAAGTGACAACGTTGTACTCACATCCGCCTGTGCAGTTACCTTTTTGTCAAAACTGCCTGTATCCGGACTCATCAGATCGCCTACAAGTATCGTTAATTTATCCAGCAGCATATAGGTTCCCGATTTCTTCACAACTTTAAGCGTATGAGAACCACTTGGCAATCCTGCAATGCTGTACACCGTTTGCTGTGCTAATCGACTGGTATGATAAGTACTCACGGTTTCCTTGAATACATCATCAACATAAATATCGATATCGCCCTGCGAAGTATCCTTCTCGGTGATCAACGCAATGCCCGTTCCCTTGAAGACATATTCAAAATAGTCATTGTTCGTCTCGGTGTAATGAACGTCGTTCTGATAATCCCCGAATACTCGATTATTGCTATATCCCCATGATCCAGAATAATGAATGGCAGCATTATCATCATTGATGCTAGCCGTGGCGCCGTGGGATGTGGGAACCGTCTGTTCTGTGATTTCCGACGCAGTCGACGGAGTCAACTGGATCGACTGAATAGGTAGTTCTACTTGAACCGATTGTGCTGACACCTGTCTATACACACTTCCCGTAACCGTACTTCCCGCAGCTGATGGAGTCACGATCAATTTATCCAACAGCATGAAAGTCCCTGATTTCTTCACTGCCTTGATGGTATGAGGACCGCCCGGCAGTCCCGCAATACTGTATACGCTTTGTTGGACTAACCGACTATCATTAAATGTACCCACCGTTTGCTGGAATATGTTATCTACATAAATATCGATATCGCCCTGCGAAACATCCTTCTCCGTAATCAATTCAATACCCGTTCCCGTGAAGGCATATTCAAAGTAATCATTGTTAGCCTCGGAGTAATGAACATCATCGTTATAATCTCCGAGTCCCCGATTGTTGCTATACCCCCAAGAGCCGCTGTAAACAATGCCCGGATCGTTATCATTAACAGAAACCAGCGTAATGGTCGCCGAGCTATCGATTACGGAAATGGCAAGAATCTGGGTAGCTCCCCCACTGAAGGAGAAGGTCAGATCTGTCCAACCAATGGGTTGAGCCGCAAGGTATTCCTTCTTGATCGTTACGACGTTACCCGATAATGTGTAGTCGGTACCTGCAACCAATGTGGTACCTCCATTAGCCATGCCGCTGAAGGTATAGCTGCCTGACGTCAGAGTAATCGTTACATCGGTCTGTGCCGTTAGCTTTTTATCAAAGCTTCCCGTAACAGGATTAATAAGATCAGCGATGAGAACGCGCAATTTATCATTGAGCATATAAGAACCTGATTTTTTCACAACCTTGATCGTATGAGGACCGCTGGGGAGTCCCGATATTCCGTAGACGGGTTGTTGGGCTAATCGATTCGAATGATACGTGCTAATCGTTTGTTTAAATACACCATCTACGTATACATCCATATCGCCTTGTGATGAATCCATTTCTGTAATCACTTCAATGCCCGTTCCGGTAAAGGCATATTCAAAGTATTCGTTATTCCTCTCGGTGAAATGCACATCATTCAAATAATCGCCAAGCCCGCGATTCGTACTACGCTGCCAAGCGGCCGAATATGTAATCCCCGAGTCGTCGTTATTGATTGTAATTGAACCGCCTTGAGAGGTGTTGCTTACAACAATGGCAAGCGTCTGCGGATTTCCGGCGCTGAAGGAAATAAGCAGGTTCGTTGTCCCGAGCGGTTGTGTGGCTAGATACTCCTTCTTGATCGTTAACGTATTGCCAGATACCGTATAGTCAGTTCCTAATACAAGCGGTGTTCCACCACTTGTTATAGCACTAAACTGATTATCGTCTAGTAGCATCGTAGTTGTAACATCCGCCTGCAGCGATACCTTCTTATCAAAATTTCTAGTCGATGGAAGGATCGTACTGTTCTTAGGAGAGGTGTCACTCACTGCAATGGCCAGAATCGGCCTAGCTCCGGCGCTGAAAGTAAAAGTTAGCTGCGTAGTTCCGACCGGTTGAGTGGCAAGATATTCTTTCTTGACCGTTACCGCGTTGCCCGATACCGTATAGTCAGTGCCCGGCACCAAGGTTGCCTCGTCATTCGTTATGCTGCTTAGTGTATTTCCATTCAACGTCATCATCGTCGTTACATCCGCCTGAGCGGTTAAATTTTTATCAAAGCTCCCGGTAGAAGGGCTGATCGTGCTGTTTTGTGCCAATGAGTCGATCACGGTGATTGCAAGATTCTGAGTAGCACCCAATCCCCTGTTGCTATTTCGCTGCCAATCGCCCGTGTAGGATATTCCCGTATCATCATCATTGATGGAGGAAACGCCTCCTTGCGAAGTAACCTTCAACAAACGAGAAGCATGAGGAGCTAAATCAACCGAGCTGAAGCTGGAGTTAAACACGCCTAGTTCGCTATGACTCCATAGATCCCGCACAGAGGCTGCACCGCTTAAACCGATATCGCTCCAATTGACGTTGACCGTCGCGTTCGAGCTTCCCAGGTTAAACAATCCAACAGTATAGGTTCCATCACCGTTGATCGCATACCAGACCTGCTGCTCGGATGCGAGGGATACGGGATGTGCCGGCTTACCGGCCTGATTGACGGCGATTGCCTCATCGTTCGTCAACAGCTGAATACCGAACTCATCCAGGTTGGTTAAGTCATTGCCTGTATATAATTGGGCCGACGAAATGGCCCAGAAAGTCATCGCTGTCTGCCGCTCATCCTTTGTGATGCCATCCATAGCGCCGTTACCGATATTCAAGGAATCGAAATCATTCCATCCGCCTGGACCTGCGTGGCGCCACCACTCTCCAGCTCGCGGAAATAGCCTTGCGATATTGGCCCAATTGGTTAATCCCGCTGTTCCACAATAACATTCAATATCCCAGTCAATACGCCATCCGTTCGCATACTTCTTCCAGGTATCCACATAATTAATATCCAGCGCCCATGATAGCTCGAACCAAATACCGTGCGGGGCTAGTGCTTGAGACCAAGCTTTAACATCATCACGGGCATCAATCGACGTATCATTATGTCCGGAGCCCGGCGTAACGCTATCAAATTTCACGAAATCTACACCCCAGGATGCAATCTGATCGGCAATGGAGTTTATGTAGCTCTGAGCACATGGCTTAGAGAAGTCAATTTTATAGCCTATATTCCAATAATCCGACGTAGTTAATGGAAGTACCACGATGTCTTGTGCATGGCAGGAAGAACCATAAATCGGCAAGTTGGCATCATACGCTTGCGGAGACATCCCTGGTATGAAATAGAGACCAAACTTTTGCCCATTGTTATGTACATGATTGATGACCTCACTAAGACCATTCGGATACAAAGTGGTGCTTGGTTGTGGGCGTCCATATTCATCCATGCTCCCATTCCAGGCTGCATCTACGTTAATATAATTGTAGCCATGGGGCTGCAGAATCTCATGCATTGCGTCAGATTGAGCCATAATCTGTGCGGCTGTAATCCAATTTCCGCTGTGATACACTTGCATGCTGTAGCTGCTCCAGCCCATGTATGGTTTTTGCGCTAACCCATTATCGGCTGCTTGTGCGAGTTGCCCTTTCGGAATAAAGACAGCAAGCAAAGTGATAAAGAAAATAAAAACCAGAAGCCACAATCTAGTTTTCTTACTCATATATCCCACATCATACATCCCCTTTGATATTAAATTCACTTAAAAAAAGCCAGGTGCTTTTCTAAAACAAACACCTGGCCTCCTCCTCATCGATCGTTATTTCTTAAAGCCTGCAGCATCATATGCCTTTTGCAAAATTTCAAGATACCTGTTAACTTTCAAATTTTCCAATCCTT
Organism: Paenibacillus sp. V4I7; assembly: GCF_030817275.1. Taxonomy (NCBI): domain Bacteria; kingdom Bacillati; phylum Bacillota; class Bacilli; order Caryophanales; family Paenibacillaceae; genus Paenibacillus; species Paenibacillus sp. V4I7. The sequence continues at coordinate 4,308,371 of NZ_JAUSZD010000002.1, forward strand.
TAACATAGGCATCCCAATCTTTGGTCAAGTCCTTATTCCCTGTAATAAATTGAAGCGCACTTTGGTCAACATAGTTCTTAATGTTGGTTTGTAGAATGCTCGCTTCGTCTGTGAGTGCCGGATCAATCCAAATCGCCCACATCGGGAATAATTCTTTCGGTTCATGGCCTTGATACAAGAGTGTCGCATTGTACAATCTGCGCTCATAGTTTGCTGAGTCGTAGATATCCGTCCCTTGTACGAAGCTATCTCTGTACTCTTGCGGTTGGTAGAAGTGTCCCATACCGCTCCATCCGGCATTACGAGGAGGCTGCCCGTCTACAGCTGGAATCGTTGCAATTTGAGGGGTAACTCCTTTGCCAAGAGCCACTTCGCCATCTTTCGGTTTTCTCCAATCGATACCTTCCATACCCGAAGCAGCATTCGTTTGTCCTTCTGTTGTATACATATAGTCAACCATTTTGATCAACGCGATTTGTGATTCTTTGCTGGCCTTATTCGTAAGAACGAATTTCGCACCCGGAATTAAGCCGCCTCCATCATGCGTAGCGTATGAACCATACGGTCCAGTGAGCGGAGTTACGGGATTATAATCGGCTGAATTTTTGTTTCCTTTATCAATGTTAACGAAGATGGCTGGATGCATGCCCGCGCCTGCACCTAGGATCTGTCCTCCAGCGTTCTCGCCAATTTTCTTAAATGCTTCGGCATTTTGTGTAAAAGCACCTGGATCGATCAAGCCCTCGTCGTACAAGGATTTAATATAGGAAAGTCCTTCTTTCCATTCCGGCTTATTGGCCGCAGTATCCACTTTACCGTTAACTAAGTTCAGGTAATTACGGTCGTCATTATAGATGAAGCCGTTCATCAGGAACGGTATGACACGCACACCGAAATCCTCGATCGATCCGCTAAGCGGAACTTCATCTGCTTTACCGTTGCCGTTCGGATCATTCTTCTTGAAAGCTTGAAGCACCTTCTTGAAATCTTCGGTCGTTTTCGGCATTTCAAGGTTTAATTTCTTCAACCAGCTTGTGTTGATCCACATTTTATTCGGGTAGGAACAATGGAAGCATTGCGTATAGGAGCCAAGTCCGTATATTTTTCCATCTGGAGCCGTGATGAAGCTTTTGAGTGTCGGATCCTTCTCCATCGCCTTTTTAATATTGGGTGCATACTGGTCGATCAAATCATTCAATGGAAGCAGAACGCCCTGCTTACCGAACTTGAGAAGATCGGCTTGAGAGAATTGGTCGATATAGGCCGTTAACATATACGCCTCTGGATAATCGCCGCTCGCTAATGAGATTTGCCGCTTTTCCTTGGCCCCATCATAAGGGATGATTTCGAACTTAAACTTCGCGTTAAATTTGGTTTCCAAATGCTTCGTGAACAGGTTCGTCTTCAAATCCATGTCGTTAGCCTGTTGAGCAAAGACGCTTATTTCTACGGGTTTAGCCGCTTGTGCAGCACTTGGCGATGCTGTCCCTGTTGACGGATTCGACGATACCGGAGTCTCCTCTTTACTCGAACATGCGGCTAGAACCATACTGAACATCAAGATGAAAACCAAGCTACTAACCGATCTTCTTTTCAAATGAATCCGCTCCCTTTTTTGAATTAACTAGCTTGCTTATCTTTAATCCGTAGACGCTATGTTTGTAGTCAATCACCCCTTTCAATTCTTCAGTAGATCTGGTTATCCCTCTTTCACTTACCCTTTTACAGAACCTACCAGCATCCCCTGAACAAAGTAGCGCTGCACAAACGGGTAGATGACAAGAACTGGAAGCGTTGCCACGACGATCAGTGAATATTTCAAAAGCTCTGCTAACTGCTGTCTTTCTACCTGTTTCAAGGCATCTGTGGCATTTGAGCTGTTGTTAAGAATGATAATGCTGCGCAATATGAGCTGAAGCGGAAAAAGATTGGCGGTTTTGAGATATATAAGTGCATCGAAGTAAGCGTTCCATTGACCTACAGCGTACATTAAGAACAGAACAGCTATGATCGGTTTCGACAACGGAACCACGACACTCCACATGAACCTGAGATCGCTGCATCCATCTATTTCACTCGCATCAATTAATTCATCCGGAATCGAGGATTGGAAGAACGTTCTCGCAATGATTACTTGCCATACCCATATCGCGTTAGGAATCAATAAGGCCCATCTGGTATCGATTAGCCCCATCTGCTTCACAACCAAGTAAGTAGGAATCAATCCTCCGCTAAATAACAACGTGAATGTAATTAGCATCATAAGCATATTTCTTCCGAAAAAAGTTTTACGTGATAATGGATAAGCAATCATGATCGTAAGTGCTACACTAATGATCGTTCCGGCAGCCGTATAAAATAAGGAGTTAGCATAGCCTGTCACGACCTTGGGATTTTCGATGAGAGTTGCATATCCCTTGAGAGAAAATTCTACGGGCCAGAGCCATACACGGCCTGAAGTAACCGCCGACGGACTGCTGAACGAGCTGCTAAAAATATAAATAAGCGGATATAAGACGACAACTAATAGGAGGCTCAGTATCACGTAGATGCTACTCAAAAATAGTTTATCGCCAACCGATTCTCTGATCGGAGTTTTCATCGTATTCATCGTTTGGTTCCTCCATTATTTACCAGATACTCGTATTCGATAAACGCTTTGCTACCATATTTACGCCAACGAGCAGAATTAAATTGATTACGGAATTAAACAATCCAACCGCAGTAGCAAAACTATAGTTCGCGTTCAATAAACCTATTTGATACACGTAAGTGGCAATCACTTCGGAATTTATCTTGTTCAGCGGATTTTGCAGCAGATAGATCTTTTCGAAGCCAAGCGACATGACACTCCCTACATTCAAAATGAAAACAATCGTGATGGTTGGCATGATGCCAGGCAAGTCGATATGACGGATCTTCTGAAACCGTGAAGCGCCATCTACCTTGGCTGCCTCATAAAGCGAAGGATCGACTCCAGCTAACGCAGCCAAAAAGATAACAGCCGAATAGCCTGCCGTCTGCCAAATATCCGACCACACATAGATCGAACGGAACATGCCGGGTTCACCGAGAAAATTGATAGATCCCAGTCCGAAATAATTCATCGCAACATTAACAAAGCCTAGGCGCGGCGCTAGAAAAAGCATGATAATCGATACCATAACGACGGTGGATATAAAATAAGGAGCAAACGAAACCAATTGAACAAACCGCTTAAATTTTCCGTTGCGTATTTCATTAAGAGCTAAGGCTAACAAAATTGGAATTGGAAACCCGACAATTAACAAGTATCCGCTAATGAGGAGTGTATTTTTAATTAACGTCCAGAAAATCGGATTATCAAAGAACAATTGAAAATGTTTGAATCCCACCCAAGGACTTCCCCATATCCCTTTCGTAACGTTGTAATCCTTAAAAGCAAGGATGGCATTCAACATCGGATAGTATTTAAAAATAAGGAAAAACAAGGCAGGCGGAATCACGATAAGATACAATTGCCAGTGTTTTCTAAAACTTTTTGTCGCTGCTAAGAGGAGGCGTCCATGCTCTCTTGGTGCCACTCGGCTGCGTTCGATTTCAATTCCTTTTTCCAAAATGCTCCCCCCTAAATTCTCACGAAGTCATGATAGCGCTTTCTATATGGCTGATTATAGGGGTCTATTGCGGCCCTCGTATAGGTACAATTGCGTCGTTTTGCGAACAAATAACCCGAATTCAGCGGACATTTTTCCTATTCGAACGGCCATTTTTCCCGCTACAGCCATTTATGACAGAAAAAATCCTAACCGCCTAAGCGATTAGGATTTTCATTCTTCTAGGGACTGTCTGAACGAGCTTGGCGATACGCCCATAACTCGCTTGAACGCCCTTCGGAAGGAATGTGAACTGTTATAGCCAACATGCGAAGCGATTTCATCCACATTATGCTGGTTTCTTTTTAAAAGGTTCGCTGCGGGTCCATTCTAACTTTTTCCAAATGATCGGATAAATTCGTCCCCGTTACCTCTTTAAATAATTGGGAGATGTATTTTTCTGGACGCTCAACGATCTCAGCTATCCGGTATAGGTTTAGATCAGGATCTGAATACTTTTTAGCGATATATTCATTAATTTGCTTCACTGTTTTAATGTGTGCATCGTTCTTTTTACTCGTGATGAGACCGCACATGGCTGAGATAATCTCATTGATTTCACGCGAAATCAGCTCGATGGCCTCCGTGGCCTGGATGCTAATGATCCGATTTTTGATTTTCTCGAACATAAGGGATTCCATGAGAGCCTTCTGGTCGAGTAATTTAAGCAGCGTTCCCTTCACTTCTCCGATGAACTGATGCTTCATCTCCACAGAAAGCTCTCGATTTTCCGTATTTTGCTCGATCATCGACTTGACGATCCGCTCGGCTTCATCCACATCGCCAGCCCTAATCGTACTAATTAATCGCAGCTCCACATCGATTGGATAATAATACGTGTTACTCTCTACTCGTGTATCACTGTACCAAACGATTCCTTTTCTATTCATATATACAGCGTATTCTAATGCCTGTCTGGCTTGCTCATAGGAACGGCTGATCTCCATGACAGAGGAAAAGGGATCACTTAGTGCTGCTGTAATGGTAATTCGATAATCGGTAAAGGCTAGATTGGCGAGATTAGCCACGAGCTGCTCGATATCTTCCTTGCCAACCTCTTCACCTTCATCCTTTTCTCCTGCCGTAAATAGGGTTACGATGCGATCTGAACCCAAATCCGTCATATGAACATGCAGGCGGCTGCCTGAATCAAGTAAAATCTGTTTCAGGATGAGTCTGGCCGCATTCAGTTCGTTGAGAATTTCAACGCTTTCCATGCCGGAGTATCCATTGATTTGCAGAATACCTGTATATCCGGCATTCATATTTAGTCCAGTATCCGCCTGCGCGGCAGCAGAAATCAATTCATCCCTGGATTGAAACTCTCCCGCAATTAACCTTTTATAAAAGGCATCGCGAATTAATGGCAGCTGCCGATTAAGCTCAGACTCCAGGCGCTTGTTGTTGGTAATGATATTGGATATATTGCCCTGCAAGAAATCATATTCATTGCGCTCTGTTGTAGCATCCTTGCCAAACTGCTCTTTCATTACACTAAGCAGCCTATTGATCGGGGCCGTATTTCGATAAGACAGCATAAAACCAACAAAAAGCCCGATCAGTATAGCAACGCCGGTCACCGACCAAGTGATGTATTTGATTTTATTCGCATTCTCCATTAAAACGTGCTTTGGAATGCCTGTGCTGTATACCCACCCCGTTGATTTGGATTGAATCCTTATCACGAGATCGTCATCATAGAATTGACTGACTTTCCCTTTATCGAAGCGGTTATCCGCGGATAATTGATCCATTTCCTGTTGACTGATCCCCTGCAAACTAATGGTATGTCCTTGCGTATCGCTAATATGCGTCCAGCCGCCGTTCGGATCTCTTGAACCAGACAAAACACTGTTGATCGTTTGTTCATCAATTATGGTGACAACTGTAGCCGGAGAAGAATCACTAAAGCTGTCTAATGGGAGCGATTGCATAAAGGTGATGACTGAGGTTTGTGTTCCGTTATTCACAAACGGTCTCAGCGGCATGATTTCGCTTCTATGCATTTTTTCTAATACCGTTTTTTTCCATTCGTCCAAGGAAAGATTGCTGTAATGCGAAGTCTGATAATAATGCTCAGGGCGAAAATAAGCATTGCCTGGCGTCACAACGACGTTAAAATTAGTCAAATAAATATAGAAATGCTTCAAAAAATCATTCGTTTGGCTGTAGGCCTTAATATCTCTCGTTATTTTCCAGATCCCATACACATTTGCTTTATCATCTACCAATTTTTCGTTCAAAAGGACACTTAGGTCTTGGTTTAAAGCCAATTGTCTCGTAAAACTTTCAACTTCGGCCATTCTGCGTTCCAGAATCTGTTGGCTCTTTTGAAGCTGCGTCACATTATTCTCAATGGAAATCGATTGCGTGACAGTGATCGAAGTACGGTATGACATATAGCCCGCTATGCTGGGGATGATCAAAATAACGATATAAGAGATCAGAAACCTTCGAAATAATCTGGAATACTTGGGCACTGGCAGTTCTCCCTTCCATTTTGGAGGTTTCGGAATACGTTCTTTAACAAGTTAGCACGATTCTTCAACAAAAAAAACCCCTAGTCGGGTCTTTTCTGATTTTCGTAGGACGACCGTAAATGGCGTGTTTGCGTGCTTGTTTTTTAGAATTCAAAACTTCAACCTCCGAATTGCAGCCCATGTAAACTGTACCTTATCTATATGATAGCGCTTACTACACGACTGATTATATAGATACAGAGCATTATCGCATAGGTACAATTGGGTCGTTGACCATACAGATTTCCTTATTCCTTATGAGTCACGTTCAACTGCTTGTCGATTCTATAAACATAATCTGGTGTTAGAACGAGCGGAACGCTTAGTTCACGGTAGCGCAGAAAGGTTTGACCCGCTGAGAATGCTTGAATAGTGGCTTCCATCAACTCACCGTTCTCCCAGACGATATCAACTTCTATATTTCCTTTGGCCCGAAGTCCTGAAACCTTACCTGTATGCCATTTCTTTGGCAGGGCGGGAAGCAAATTGATTTCTCCGGCATGACTTTGCAGCAGCATTTCCGCTATCGCCGCTGTCCCTCCAAAATTTCCGTCTATAACAAATATGTGTTTCTCCGCTCCGGCAATCCCCGGTTTGGAATACGTTAATAAGTTATCGAAGCTCAATTGACCGATTAAATGGGTTAAATGCTTATAGGCATGTTCGCCGTCCTCTAATCTGGCAAAGCTCGCTGCAAAAGAGGCAACCGTGAACTCCACATCTTCTAACGCCTCGCGAGACATGCGATTTTCTAATGTGATTCTCGCAGCTGCGCTCAGTTCCGTTGTTCCTCTTAGAGTGATTTGGTTACCTGGATGTAAGCTGATTAGATGAGATAGGTGTCGATGATCCGGCTGTGCTTCTTTATAATCTTCCAGCCATTCCTGTAATTGTCCCCTTTTGCCAATACGAAGGGGAGGCAGCTTAGCGATGGCTTGCTTCAGCTTGGATTGCATATCGAAATCAACCTGCAGCGTATCAGCAGCCTCCAAGCAAAAGACGAATAAGTCACGAACCAACACCTGATCGAGTGTTGATCCCATCGACAATTGATACACGTCGTCTTCGATATAGAAGCTATTTTCCGGAGAGTTAGAAGGGCCTGTTACAAGCCACCCATATTGTGGATGCAGCGTCATGTAATCGAGGAAAAAGGCGGCGGCTTCTTTCATCACAGGATAAGCTCGCTGCGCTAAGAACTCACGATCTAAGTTAAATTCATAGTGTTCTCGCAGTTGGCTTGCAATCCATAAGCCGCCTGTCACATTCAGCCCCCACGAAGTTTCCCAGCCTGGAGCCGTAAACCCCCATGCATTTGAGAATACGTGAGCAACCCAACCTTCGCATCCATAGAAATCTTGAGCTGTCGTTCGGCCAGCTTGCGATAACATCTCCAAATAATTCATTAAAGGGATATGACATTCTGCCAAATTGCTGGCTTCCGTTGGAAAGTAATTCATTTGTGTGTTGATGTCCAGATGGTAATCGCAGCTCCATTGCATACGATTGGCTTCGCCATCATTCCAAATGCCCTGTAAATTTAGAGGCAAAGGAGAATCCGCACGTGAACCGGAAATCATCAAATAGCGGCCATATTGATAAAATAAGGCGAATAATTGCGGATCATTATCTTGTCCGTTCTGAAGAAGACGAATTCTTTCGTCCGTTGGTAAGCGGGACGCGTCTGAATGACCTAAATCAAGATTCACTCGGCCATACAACCGATGATAATCGAATATGTGATTTTCTTTAAGCTTTGCATAACCAATAGCTAAAGCATGTTCCAATTGTCGGCCTGATTCCTGCAGCCAGCCTTCATCCTTTTTTCCATAATCGGTATTAGAGGCAAAGTAGATGCATGCTTCATCTGCGTTTCTTACGACGATTTGATCTCCCTCTACAACAATGGTTCCGCCCTGTACCACTACTTTGACCATGCCTTGACAGAAAACTCCGCACTTACCGTCACTATGCATGGTCTCAATCGCTTGCCCTTCAAAGGTAATCGTAGCGTCCTCGGCAAACCGTTGCGTAAAATTCTCAATCTGACCTTCCATTCCTAACGCGAATGAAATGCCCCCTTTGTGTTCACTCCAATAGCGCGAAGCCACAATTTCGTCTGCGTGCGAAGCAAATATTTCCCGGGTAAAGTTATTCCCATTTACGGTGTAAGAAGTATGAAAGATAGCGTTTTCAAGATTTAGTACACGCTGGAGGTCTTCGCCTTGATGCTCAACAGTGAGAATTAGATGACACATCTGCAAATTCGTACCGAAATTTTGCTTCTTAGGCTGCAGTGCCTGCTGAGCTAGCTCTTCTCCGCGCTTGTAATCCCCTGCGAAGAAATGCTGCCTCATCTGATCAAGATCAGCTTTGCCCTTTGAATGGCTTTCGATCCTCTCCGTTTTTCCAGACCAATACGTGACTTCCGTCATACTCCAGGTTTCCTTCTCGATTCCACCATATATGATGGAACCAAGTCTCCCGTTTCCTATTGGCAGCCCTTGCGACCAGTTCAGCGCAGCGCTGGTATACCATAGCTTCAAATCATTCATGTAGAATTAGCCCCCTCAGTTTCGTTATATACTATATATCGTGTATGATTTAAACTTTAACATTTGCAAATAATCGTGTAAAGACAAGTTAGCTCCTCGTGAAAAAGCAGTTTGACTACAACTGATTTTCTACCGTGTTACTACCACCTTTTCATTATTTATTTCTACGATACGGATAACGAATGATTTAGTCAAATTGTGGGAATATTAACTTTGCCTAAAATAACAATAGATCGGAGATGTATGCCATGTCTGACCAACAATCCGAACAACAAAGTGCAGAAATGGAAGCCCATAATGCGGTAGCTGATGCACTAAGCGAACTGAATCAAGCACAATCGATTAGTAACCATCGAAGAAGGGCTGTTCAGCAAGCGCACGAACAACTCGACCAAGCACATGCCCAATTAGCAGAAGCACGGACAGAACGATCTGGTAGTGCTGATGAAGATAGCCTCACGTAAATAAGAAGTATCCTCATCTTCTTTTTATATGAAAAAAAGGGCTGTCTCTCAAGTAGTTATTATGTCTACTTGTGGGACAGCTCTCTTTAATTCGGATCGAATTAGAGAAACGTGTGTGCGCTATTTGGTCGATTATAAGATACGTGCCGTAAACATGGATCTAGCTACTCTAGTACCGTTCGTCCTGATTTCCATATCAATCTTGCAAAATCTACGGCTCATCTCCACGATTGAGGGTACGATTTCGATGACGTCATCGATTTGCAGCGGGATTAAAAAATAGCTGGAAGAACTATCCAGAATGAGATCGCCTTTCTTGTGCTCCTGAACCGTGCGATAAGCTGCACGAATCATAATCGTTGTCAGTACACCTTCGGAGACCAAACCTTCAAAATTCGTCATTTGCGGTGTAACCGTTCCTTGGAAATACAGCTTGCCTTCCTCATCTCGAAGTTCGTCGATCCCCGAATAAATCTGTACCTCAAACGTTTCTGCGTTCTGAGGCTGCCTTTGCATATGCTGCATCGCTTTCATAACATCCTTACGGCTAATGACACCGATCATCTTGCGATCGGTATCGATGACGGGCAGCAGCTCAATACCCTCCCACACCATGGTATGTCCAGCTGATGCTACCGACGTTTTCAAGTTAATCATCAACGGATTAGGTGTCATCAAGGTGCCAATGAGCTGATTCGGTTTCGCGCCCATGATGTCCTTGGTCGTGATCATGCCAATCGGCACCTGATGGTCATCGATGACAGGATAACGGGTATGCGTCGTTTCCTCAACCAGCTTTTGCATGTCTTTGACCGTGTTAGCAGTCATCAGCGAATAAATAGGGCTGTCTTTGCGCACGATGTCATCGACGATCATAATCTTTTTCTTAATGAGGCGATCTTCCATGGCTCGATTAATCATCGTGGCAACCGTGAATGTATCGAATGAACTGCCGATAATAGGCAGCTGCAGCTCATCTGCAAGCTCCTTTACTTCAGGCGTGGTATCAAATCCACCGGTAATCAATACGCCAGCGCCCTGACTTAGTGCACACATGTGTGCTTGTACACGATTGCCGACAATAAGCAAATTGCCTGCTTCAATATACTTCAGCATGGCCTCCAGCTGCATCGCGCCAATCACGAATTTGTTCAGGGACTTATGTATACCCGAAGAACCACCCAGCACAACGCCTTCCACCACATTCACGATCTCCGCGAACGTTAATTTATCAATGACGGGTTCTTCTTTCTTCTCCATGCGAATCGTGCCGATCCGCCGTTTGGTGCTCACTAGACCGATATTTTCCGCTTCCTTGATGGCACGATAAGCCGTTCCCTCACTCACATCCAGATCTTGAGCGATTTGCCGAACGGACAGCTTGGTGCCTACAGCCAAGGATTCAATATATTTCGTAATTTGTTCATGCTTCGTATGAAGCTCCGAATGGCCCGTGCTCATGGTTCACACCTCGCTGAACTGTTCTATAACATTGAAATAATTATAGTATATCCAAATAAAAAAAGACAGAAGCCCTTAATGATGCGATCCTCATTAACAAGGATTAACACTCCTTTAAACTTCTGTACATCAAACCTCCAAAAATGTTTCAAAAGGAACATAAAAAAGCGTGGCTCATGTCACCTGACCGAGCCTACGCTGTTGTATGAAGTCCCCTTCGCGATAAAAACGGTTTCACGAATATCGAATCATTCCTCCGTTAACGTGTATCACCTGGCCTGTGATAAACATTGAGTCGTTGGCGGCAAGATAGACATAGGCGGGTGCTACCTCGAAAGGCTGAGCGGCGCGCCCAAACGGGATGCCTGTGCCTAGGGTGGCCACATGTTCCTCGGAGTACGTGCTGACAGTGAGAGGAGTCCATGCCGGTCCGGGAGCAACTGCATTGACCCTGATCCCTCGATCGGCGAGAGACAATGCCATCGTGCGCGTAAAGCTTACAATGGCTCCTTTGGATGCTGCGTAATCGATAACGTTCTTATCCCCTTCATAAGCGACTCGTGAAGCCGTATTAATAATCGAACTCCCCTGATTCAAATATGGCAATGCTGCCTTCGTCAAATAAAACATGGGAAACACATTGGTTCGAAACGTGTTTTCGAGCTGTTCGTCGGAAACGTCCATGATGCTGGCTGTGAATGGTTGTACGGCAGCGTTGTTAATCAAAATGTCCAACCTTTGGAAATGACGCAGCGTTTCACCAATAATGTCAGCCGCATTCGCAGGATTACGAAGATCTCTGGGCAGGAGAATACATGTGATGCCGAATTGCTCAACGTAGAGCTTGGTTTCCTCGGCATCCTGATGCTCATTTAAATAAACGATCGCCAGATCGGCGCCTTCTTTGGCATAAACTGCCGCAATTGCACGACCGAATCCGCTGTCACCCCCGGTAATAATGGCAACTTTACCTCTTAGCTTTCCGCTGCCGACATAACCAGGGTAATCGAATATCGGTCTCGGCGTCATAAGGTACTCTAGTCCCGGGACTTGATCTTGGTGCTGCGGGGGGAATTCTACAGGCTTGTAAACCGTCTCTGTTTGGTAATCGATAAATGGATATACAGGATAGGGATGCATAGATTGCCTCCTCCAAAGATTGATCGATACTATCATATGTACAGAAGGCAATTCCATGAGGAAATAATAAAAAGCGTACCGGTTGGGACGGCACGCCTTTACGTTGAACAACATCATTTTTACTGCAAATATCGATACCCTTGGTCGGTTAAAAAGGCTTCAAATTCAGGTGAAACCGTCATCTGGGTAAATAGAACATTCGCAAGGTCAAACTTCATTTGGTGGAATGCCTCTTCTCCAAGCTTTTCTTTGATCTTTGCTATCTCTTCAACTTGAATCTGTTGGAATAGCTCTGCCGTTACTTTACGCCCGTCATCCAAAATTCCTAGTGGATGGTGGATCCACTGCCAAAGCTGTGCACGTGATATTTCCGCTGTGGCCACGTCTTCCATCAAGTTGTTGATGGGTACAGCCCCAAAACCACGCAGCCAAGCTTCCAAATACTGAATGCCGACGCTGACGTTTGTCCGAATCCCATTCTCTGTTATCGGCCCCAGCGGCACCTCTAGCAATTGTTCAGCGGTAATTTGGGTATCAGAAAGGTGCTTGTCAATTTGATTGGCCGTCGGCATATACTTATCGAATATCGCTTTTGCCACAGGGACTAATCCGGGATGAGCCACCCATGTGCCATCGTGACCATTTCTCACCTCGCGCAGCTTATCTGCTCTTACTTTCGTCATCGCCGCTTCATTTGCCTCCGGATTATTCCTCACCGGAATTTGTGCAGCCATGCCTCCAATGCAAGGCGCATTCCGCTTATGACAAGTCTGGATGGCGAGCAGCGAATAAGCATTCATGAACGGAGATTCCATTGTTACGAGAGCACGGTCTGGAACGATGACGTGCGGCTGCTTCTGCAGCTTTTTAATATAACTGAAGATATAATCCCATCGTCCGCAGTTCAGGCCAGCGCTGTGCTCACGAAGTTCATACAAAATTTCATCCATTTCAAAGGCAGCGACGATCGTCTCAATGAGCACCGTAGCTTTAATCGTACCTTGCAGAATACCAAGCTCCTTTTGAGCAAATAGAAACACCTCATTCCAAAGACGTGCCTCCATATGGCTCTCAAGCTTAGGCAAGTAAAAATAAGGTCCGCTTCCTTGCTGAATCTGTGTCTTTGCATTATGGAAAAAGAATAGACCAAAATCAAATAACGAACCTGATACAGGATGCCCATCAACCTGCATATGCTTCTCCTCCAAGTGCCAACCGCGAGGGCGAACTTTGAGCACTGCCGTCTGAGCTTGTAGCTTGTAGCTTTTCCCTTCCGGACTGGTGAAAGCGATCGTTCGACGAACAGCATCATACAAATTCACTTGACCATCAATCGTATTGTTCCACGTTGGTGAGTTGGCGTCTTCGAAGTCTGCCATGTAGACGTAAGCACCAGAATTAAACGCGTTAATGACCATCTTACGGTCGCCAGCTGGACCTGTTATCTCGACGCGTCTGTCCTGCAAATCCGCAGGGATCGGTGCTATCGTCCAATCACTGCTGCGTATCCGTGCAGTTACTGGTAAAAAACCCGGCAGCTCACCTGCATCAATACGACTCTGCCTCAGGTTGCGCTCCTGCAACAGCGCTAGGCGTTTTGCTCCAAATGTACGCTCAAGATGTGCTACAAATGCTAATGCTTCCGACGTGAGAATCTTCTGCCCCTCCGTAGAAGTCGGTTCGATTTCAATTCCCCTTAGCATGGTTTGATCGATCAATAACCTCATCTCCTTAAACCTTCTGGCATGGCTATTAATGAGCAAATTGCTCCTCTTCTGTGGAGCCGGCAAGCGCAGTAGTGGAAGAAGTTCCGCTCGTAATAACTTGGGAAACCTCATCGAAATAGCCCGTACCTACTTCGCGCTGATGGCGCGTCGCTTCATAACCGCGAGATTCACTAGCGAATTCCGTTTGTTGGAACTGAGAGTAAGCCGCCATACCACGATCTCTATAATCGTGAGCGAGTTCAAACATGCTGTGATTCAAAGCATGGAAGCCTGCCAATGTCACGAACTGGAACTTATAACCCAGCTTGCCAAGCTCTTGTTGAAATTTCGCAATCGTAGGTTCATCTAATTTTTTCTTCCAGTTAAATGAAGGAGAGCAGTTATAGGCGAGCAATTTGCCTGGAAATTGCTCATGAATCGCTTCCGCAAAGCGTCTTGCTTCCTCCAGGTTTGGCTCCGAGGTTTCACACCAGACCATATCCGCATATGGTGCATATGCAAGACCGCGTGAGATCGCTTGATCCAAGCCTGCATGGACATAAAAGAATCCTTCGGGTGATCGTTCGCCAGTTAGAAACGGTCGATCATTTTCGTCAATGTCGCTCGTCAGGAGACTTGCTGCATTCGCATCTGTTCGAGCGATTAGCACCGTCTCCACGCCCATCACATCGGCTGCCAGCCTTGCTGCGATAAGATTTTTTACGGCTTGCTGCGTTGGCAGCAGCACTTTGCCGCCTAAATGACCGCATTTCTTTTCGGAGGAGAGCTGATCCTCGAAATGGACAGCAGCGGCACCCGCTTCAATCATGCCCTTCATCAGCTCGAACACATTAAGTGGTCCTCCGAAGCCAGCTTCCGCGTCTGCCACAATGGGGAGATAGAAGTCAATGCTTCCCTTGCCTTCCGCATGCTGGATCTGATCGGCGCGCTGCAGCGCTTGGTTAATTCTTTTCACAACGCTAGGCACGCTGTTAGCTGGGTAAAGACTTTGATCGGGATACATATGACCGGATAAGTTCGCATCGGCGGCAACTTGCCAACCGCTTAAATAAATGGCTTTAAGTCCTGCTTTTGCTTGCTGCACAGCTTGATTTCCCGTTAGAGCGCCAAGTGCAGGTACAAAGTCCTCATCGTTAACCCGCTCCCAGAATTTGCGAGCTCCCTGCTCAGCTAGTGTCTGTTCAATGATTACGGAGCCACGAAGGCGAAGCACATCCTCTACCGAATAAGGTCGAGACACCCCTTCGAATCGCTTGGAATTCCAGCTTGCTTGCAGTTGTTCACTTTGACTTTGTTTGCTCATGATCCTTTGCACTCCTTTGGGTTTTGTTTGTTAAAAGGATACGTCTAGAAATCCGCTGCCGCCGCAAATCGGACAAGTGTTGGGCCAGAGTACACGATCCTGACCAAAATGGATTGGCGACCCCTCTTTGTGAAAATACTCATCTGTACTTCTCATTTCCTCTAAATCTCCATTACCTTGGCATGTTGGACAATCCATTGTTGTTTCCTCCTCTAATGTATTAATACAGTTTTGTTTTTGTTATATAATATATAACACATAACTATATAATGTTCAATACTGTTTTATAAAATTAATTACTTTTTTTAATATACTATAACAATAAAAAACCTACCGAAAACTCGGTAGGCTTTACTTTCATTTTATAAGTTGCGCAGTCAGCCAATTATCCCACTTCCACATCATTATCAAAGGCATAGTACAGTGTTAAAGACAATGGAGACAATGGATACAGAGCAGTTTCACCACATTCATCGTGTTCCTTATGAACTTCTTGTTTTGCAACAGACCGCTGAAAATCATAGGCGCGAAGGTTTGTGAATTTCCTTCTTTCAAACTCCATCGACGATGCTAAACTACTCATAACCATCTCTCCCTTCAACATATGAACCATTGTACCAATACAGATTGTGTTTATAAGTTATATTGTATAACTAAACAAAACAATTATGCAATAACAACTTTAAAATATTTTAATTGTTATATAACATTATTTGTGACACACTCAAAAACAGCAATTAAAGTTAAACATAATAAATGATGTGGCAAGATTAGTGCTGTGTGACCCGAAAGATGGACACTCTGAAAAAGTGACCTTTTTGGGGACTTTTAACGTTTATTATCATGAATAAGAAAGGTGGAGGATTACACGTGTGAATTAAACTACAACATTGGTAATCACGGTAGCCCAACGAAGTTGCTGAACGACAATAACTCATTATATGCTATCGGTATCAATGGACATTAAAAAAAGATGACCCCGAGGAGCCATCTTTTAACCGCTTAATTTAGAGTCATTCTTTTAAGTGTCCAAGAATAGGGTCACAATTCATAGAACTTGCCCCATCATTCTTTGTTACTTCTTATAAACAATCGGAAAATCGTCTCCGGTCAAAAGTTCGCCTGGTTGAACATGAACATGCTTATTCATGGGATGATTGCCTACAGGCTCATAACGAATATGTCCCGGCATATAATGGACTGCAATGGCACGCCTTTTCATCTGCGATTGATTCGGCAGTGAGCCGTGCCATGTCATGCAGTGATGATAGCCAACCTGACCCTTCTTGATCTCGAACGGAACCGGCTTAATCTCCACACCTTCAGGCAGCAGTTCAGGACGCTTATGCTTCGGCATATGGTCAGCCCCGTGAAGCAAATGCCGCTGGTGATCTCCCCATTGATGACTGCCGGGTACCATCCACATGCAGCCGTTCTCAACAACAGCATCGTCCAGCGCCACCCATGCGCTTATTAGCTCTGCAGGCTTGATGATCGGCCACAGCGGATGGTCCTGATGCCACTTCGTAGGTCCGCCTGTGACTGGCGGCTTGTATTGAATTTGATCGTGCCATATGCGCAGTGTGTCCGTACCGGCGAGCCGTGCAACATCCTCGCATAACGCGAGGTTAGCTGCATGCTGCAAGTAGACATCGCTGGCCATCCAGATGTTAACAACCTGAACAATTGTTTCACTGGCTTCCATGCTCATGCCATATTCACTGCTCTCTGAAGCCAAGTTGCGATTCAGTACCGGTTTCTTAACGGTCTTCCCTTCCAATACAAGATCCAGCTCACGACGCAGAATCTCAACTTCCTCGTCATTCAGCACAACATCGCCCTTAACAAAACCGTCACGTTCAAACAACTGTACCTGCTCCGCTGTCAGCATGCCTAATCCCCCGTCCGCTCATTGTCGTAGCCGATGTTTCGGCTTACAAGATCAAGTGTATCAGCATACGGTTCACTAGTCGTTGCCGTAAAGATTAGAACTAGTTGCACTTTTCAAAGGTTTTTGGCCATGAGCAGCGAAGTAGCTTAGAATAACAAATCGACGAAGGAGCAAGCCAGATGGAACCTACACACCCGCTCGGGCCGATAGCCTTATTACTCCCTACAGTGAACTATGCAAATGTGGAGAGAGAAGTTTCGGCAGGCTTCGTTTTTGGCCCCCGTACGATCCCTGATTGCCAACTTGTTTACGTTGTATCTGGTCGAATGGATTTGTGGATAGGCGCCAATATGTACTCGCTGCTTCCCGGCGAATGTGCTTATTATGGATCGGGAACGCCGCATATGTTATCCGTGCATCCGAGCAGAGCAGCAACGTTCATCAGCCTGCACTTCGATTGGCAACGAGTGTCTCCAGAGCCTGTTCACCCTGGCGCTAAGCTGGAACGCTTTGCAGGCGGACCGCCATTTGACTCGCCTCTGCCGTTCACGATTGAAGTTGAGGGTTATGGCAGCGTCAGCATTCCAGAGCATTTCAGGCTAGTCACGGGAGAACGGTTGCTGTATCAGATTGTTCAGGAATACAAAGAACAGGAGCCCGGCTATTCGCTCGTTTTAAGAAGTCTTCTGATGCAAGTATTAGCTGAAATTGTTCGCCAAGAATTAGAAATTTCAGCGCTTGATAGCTCGAAGCGAAGCATGATTGGACCGGCGCTGCAGATGATCAGTGAGCATCCACAACATCCGTGGAGCTTATCAGAGCTAGCCCAGCAGTGCGGTTATCACCATGCCTATTTTGCCCAA
The DNA here is from genome assembly GCF_030817275.1 of Paenibacillus sp. V4I7. NCBI lineage: Bacteria > Bacillati > Bacillota > Bacilli > Caryophanales > Paenibacillaceae > Paenibacillus > Paenibacillus sp. V4I7. Next base: position 4,325,929 of record NZ_JAUSZD010000002.1, read on the forward strand.
TTATTTAAGGAAGTGATGGGCGTCTCGCCGAAACCCTACATGATTCGTAAACGGATCCAATTAGCGAAGAAGCTTCTGCTAGAGGAAGAAAAAGTAGAGGTTGTTGCCAGCAAACTCGGCTACGCTTCCGTCCATTACTTCAGTCGGCACTTCAAATCAATTACCGGCATGTCTCCGTCTTCTTTTCGACTTTACGGTGGCGAGAGAGGCCCTTTGGCTTAATAGCCTCTCCTCGCCTTTTGATCCCAATAGAACGATTGTTATGTTACTTTCTCACTAACTCAAAATCATCGAATGCTGCCCAGTTATTGCCGTTGGCGTCATGCCATATGCCAATCTCAACTTGGCCGTTTGTCACCGGGATGTTGTCTATCGTATATTTCGTATAATTCGGTATTGGACTCGTTCCAATAACGGCATCAATTTCAGCGGCACCGTAGTTTTTAGCGTATAGCTGTAACGCATTTTGTCCTCCGCTGGAGCGTACCCATACGCTAGCCGAATAGAGTCCGTTTGGCACTGTCTTCAGTTGGGCCGTTATTTGTTGGTAATTAGTCGACGCCCAATGGGTCAGTTTATAGCTTCCACTCCGTGGTAAATCCGTGTCCACTTTCTGCGCAAGCGCTCCATTGTGCCATTCCGTCCATCCTGTCAAATCTCCTGTTTCAAACCCGGGGTTTGTTAAGAGATTTGCAGGCTGTCCGAAGCTTCTTTTCGCCTTTTGGTCCAAATACAAGGATTGCGGCACCAAATCCAATCCTGTACCGATACCCTCTACCAGATCCTGTGGCGCGGAGCCATCCGAGGCTGGTACTGTATATGTCACACCGTTCGCTGCTCCCCTGGTTCCTATGACATAGCCCTGACCAAATTGCTTTGATTTCACAATGGACGATTGACCAGCGGCATAGGCAATACCGTTCGTATTCCAGATTACCGATTGGGTTGTTGTCCATCCATGCTCTATCGTTCCATACGGTCTATACACAGCTTCGATAAAGTCTCCGTTCATTGTCATGTTATCAAATAAGTTCGCCATACTTAAATGCATGTGAAAATCCGAGGCGAGACGGGGAAAGTTCGATGTGCTGTTGTGGATGACGTTTCCGCTCGTCCACAAGTATTGGAAAGTGAAGTTATGCCTTCCGTTCGTCGCTGTAGCATGTTGCACCAGGTTATCCGATCCCTGCATGATGTACATATACCCATTTCCGCCTTCGCCTTTATACTGCGGCTTCTGCAAATGTGTATTTTGGACGGTGACCGTTCTGGATTGAAAGAGTGAAATACCATGGGATAACAAATGATAATCCCCGCTATTCGAACTAGGCTTGTAGCTATTTACGTTATCTACCCAACTATTTTTGGCATTTGCGAACGTAATCGCCTTAGAAGCATGCACATCGTAAGCACCTGTGCCTGTTACATTAAAGTCCAAATCTCCCCAGCCTGTTCCCGTATGCTGCTTCATGCCGATGGACAAATCTTCGATTCCTGCCTCTGCAACGGCTTCGCCTACCTTATATACGCGTGCATTATCCCTTGTTTTCAACGTATATCGAATAGGAATATCGAGAGTAAGCCTATTGGCAGAAGCATCAATACCTGTAATCTTCCTGTAGAACGTCGGCCCCTTCAAAGATGCATCCCATTTGCCGGTCATACCGTGATCCGCAATGAAAGCATCCGTAGCATCGGAGTGCACGATGATAAATTCGTTGATGCTATACCCGCTGACACTATTAACGGGAATTGTCATCGCCTGCGGCTGCACATCACTTCGGATGGAAGTAGGGGTATTCGTTGGCGTAAACCAATCCGCCGACGTTACAGGCGAGATACGAATGACTGCTTTATTCCGCATACTCGTAGAATCATTGTAAATGAACGTTGATGTTTTACCTGAGCCCCGGAGCACGACATTGTCTTTATTAATCCAGAGGGCACTTGCGGCTGTTCCTTGCGGCTTAACACGATAAGTTCCCGCAGGTAAATAAACGATACCGCCTCCAGCAGCACCTGCCGCATTAATCGCATTCTGAATGGCATTGGTAGAATCGTTGGTTCCGCTTGAATCTGCCCCATATTGAGTTACAACGTTATAGGTGGCGCCTGGCGGAGTGGACGGGATGCTTTTCTCACCTCTCCAATAGCCCGCATACGAAAAGTCATGAAGAAATCGGCCTTGCACATCTTTAAACCCAGGGTTCCATTCAGATGGATATAACGAGCTTCTCCAAGGTGTCCCTGCATTTGCCGATTCAATAGGCACAACAAAAGACAGAACTAACATAAACATCCATACTACTGCTAACAACTTCCAAGCGAGCTTCTTTTTCATCAAATGAGCCTCCATTTTTCGATTTTTTCAAGCTCTTATGTCCATTTCTGGCTGTCCGAACGGTTTGATCACCCCCTTAATAAATCAATCAATATAATGTAAGCGTTTACTGACGGTCATAAGAAAGAGTCCCCTCTCTCTTACGGGGACTTATAATTGGTCTTAACGCTTATAGTATCTATCTAAAGCTGACTTCTGGATCTGAATGGCACGATCAATTTTGGATGCTTTAATTTTACTCACATAGGTGTCAAAGGTGTCCAAAGGCTCCACGCCAAGTATGATTTTTAACGACATCTCGTCGACAAGCGTCATAACATCGATCATGATGGAGGAGAGCTCTGCGCTTTCTAGCTCTGTCTTCGGCATTTGCGGGAGTATATGACTGTCAACATCGGTATTTGCCCAAACTTGAATGGCCTCCCTTTGCTGAGGCAATGTGTAATATTGCTCCATATAACGAACGTCCTGGACGAAAGGACCGAAGTAACTAGCCCGGTTATACATCGAAAGGGCTTGAGATGGCGCGAGTTTATAAGGATTTTTCAAAATTAAATCCGTATATCTCGGATATCCGCCTTCCAGGTTATAACTAATTCCCTCAATCCCGAAATTGAAAAGCATATGCCCTTCATCGCTATATCCGTAATCCAGCAGCTTCGCAGCTGCTTCAGCATTCTTACTTTTGCTTGAAATGGCAACCCCGCCTGTCCCCACATACGCATAGCTCCGCTGCCCGAACTTAGGCTTATCGCCTTTTATCAACACCGGATAAGGTGCATGCCCTAACAATGCAGCCTTTTCTTTGTCCTGAACGATGGGCTGCCATTTGCCAATACCTGCGCCAGCATTCCATATCGTTGCCCCGCTTCTTCCTGAAATCATATTGGCATCCAACGTTTTGGTATCCACTGTAGCGATATTTTTGTCAATCAACCCTTCTGCATACCATTTGCGAAAAGTAGCGAGAAACTGTTTATAGCCCTCTTCCATCGGCCCATACTTCACTTGGCCGTTTTCCAAGTAGAACCCTTTCTTGATCCCATAGGCACCCACGAAAGCACCGCCTTCAATGCCGAATAACGGATTGGGAACACCTAAGAAGGTCAAGGGAGCAGCGACTCCCTTCTTCTCTTTAAACGCTTTTAAAACGGTATACCACTCATCAATTGTAGTCGGCGTCTGGAGACCAAGCTCTTGAAGCCAATCCTGACGGATGATAGGCCCCTGATAGGTTCGAAGCAATTCATCGCCCCGAATGAATGGAAACACATAATAACTACCGTTGTCCGTTTTGACCTGTTTGTCTATTTCCGGGTGCTCACTTAAGTATTTTTTTAGATTCGGCGCATGTTTGTCTATGAGATCATTCAATTTCAAAATATAACCGTCATTGATCGCCTTCTCCGGTCCTCCAGGATGGTTATCCCATTCATATTCCATCATATCGGGCAAATCGCCTGACGCTAATAAGACATTCATCGCTTCTTTCGCTTGATTCGATGGCGGTTGAATGAAAGTCAGCCGTACCCCTGTCCGCTTCTGCCATTCTTGGAAGAACGGTATGTCCTGAATGTTCGGCTTTACACTCGCAGCGTTGCCGTTAAGTTCAGACCAATAGGATAGTGCCTTCTTGCCTTGGTCAGGTTGTCCTACCTTGGTAGTAGCTTTATTCGGCTCCTCTGCAGACTTTGCGGAGTTATTTCCAGAAGTACAAGCCGATAACAACAGGGTAATTACCCACATGAACAATAGGATTGAGGTACTTATACGTCTTTTACTCATCTGGTTACCCTCCATTGCCTTAATACCTAGCGTGAATCAGTTCATTTCCTTGAATTTCCCGGGAGTAATCCCCTCGTACTTTTTGAACACGCGAATGAACGTCGCAACCTCATTGTAACCCACATAATTGGCAATATCGGATATGGAGTCTTGCTTATAGCTGATCATGCGTTTGGCTTGCTGAATGCGAACCTTTGTAATGTAATCGAGCAGTCCCTCACCCGTTTGATCCTTAAACAATCTAGAGAGATAACTACCTTTTAACTCAAAGCGTTCACCGATAGTATTCACATTTAAATTAGAATCCTGATAATGCTCGTCGATGTAATGAGTCACCTTGGAGATAAGCTCACGCAGCGTCTCTGCGCGCTCTTTGGACAAGTTCGTCTCCATTTTCACAGCTGCAAACGCACAAACTTCTTTGAGCAAGGTTTGGAGTTCATGCTGCATTTCCAGTATCGTATCACAGGCGATGATCTTATCCATCCACAATGGATTGTCTTCTAAAATACGGCTATCACCGTCTCCTAGTTCATTGATCGCCTTCACCATCGTACCGACAAGATTGAAAATGAGACATCTAGCCAAGGTTAGTGACACGAGGGGCTTATTGAAATTCCGCTCCATAATTTCGTTCATACTAGCACTAGCCTGTTCAAAATCGCCAACTTTTATCAGATTTATAATCTGCTGCTCGACCTGAAGCGGATAATAATAGCCCAGCTGTTGCTGATCCGTGGAATCGATTCGAATCTCATCATAGGTGATGATCTCTCTTTTCCCTCGAACCATCTTATATTCCATGGCATCCAACGCCTCACTATACGCTTCGGCGACTCCAAACAAGGAGCCATGGATGCCGCCGATGGATAACGTAAGATCCATGCGGAATCGAATTAAAAACCGCTGTGCTTCTGTGGCAATCCAATGAAGGTCCTGCTTCATTTCAACAGCTTCGATATCTGCAAAGTTCACAAGACAGACCATCATATCATCTACTTCAGCCACATAACCCGCATGCCCACGCTGCCCAACAAGTTCTTCCACGACATTGGTTATAATGAACTGTATGAGTTTCCTTCTTTCATTCATATCCATTCCCGGCAAATTGGTGGAAAGGCTGTCCTGATTCTCAACAGCAAATAAAATGACAGCAAAATCAGTAGAGATTAAATCAATATGGAACGATTTGAAAGCTTCCTCATATGGAATCAGTGTATCCATCTTCCCTTTCAGAAGCCGATTGAGCATATTGGATCGCAGCACATGGTGATGGGATTGTAATTGTAAAGCTATTTTATCTTTTTCATTTCTTGTTTGTGAAATTGCTCTTTGGATGAAGTTAAGTTCATTGCCATCTGGCCGTTCCTGGGTGGAATTCTTATCAGAAAGCGACTGAACCAGCCGCTGAATAGGCGAATAATTGCGGCGCATAAAAAACCATGTCAATACGCCTGCTCCCATTAAACTTATTAAAATGCTAATATAGGTGAATTTACGGACATATTCTGCTTTCTCCCAATAAATACGACTAGGAATAACCAAAACATATTTCAAATCAGACACGGCAGATTGCATATAAAATAGCTCTGAATCCCCATTCTGCGCCGGCTTGTACATCACATCATCCCTATCCAACAATTGCTCCAAAATAAGGTTCTTATTGACCGACACAGGTAAATTGGAAAGAAGAACTTGATTATCATGATTAAGAATTAAAATCTGTCCGCCACTAAATCCTGAGATTGTTTCCATCGACTTCTGAAATTTTTCTATATCTGCCATGACGACGACGGTACCCGTTTGTTTACCGTTCAAATCCTTAGGCAGGTGTGCGATATAAGCGATTGAGTTTTGAGAATTCGCCGCATCCGCGCGAGGCAATAAGAGAAATTGGTTATTAGCCGCATTATGTATCGTATCGAGCCATTGCTCGTAGCGAAGCGTTCCTGTGTTATGAATCGTATCAAAAGCAGTCTTTAAGTCCCTAACATTTCCCGGACGGAGGATCGATGATTCCTGATCCCAAGTGACATAAAATTCATCGATCGTTGCATATGACGTTTGGTACATCCTAAATTCCTTCACCAATTGAAAAGCGAGGAACTGATCGTCGTTTGACCGTAGATTGGAGTACATTAAGCTTTGAAGCTTAGCATTCCAAGTGACCTCCATATTCAATCGTTTCATTAAATCGATTTGATTATCAATCGTATATCGGACTTGTTTCAATAAAGAATCATTCGCACGATGAATCTCGCTCTTTAGTGCTTCACTTGATTGCATATAAATAATCCAGCTCATCATCATAGGTACGAACAACACCGCGCTATATGAAATTAACCAAGTAAAAATAATGCTTTTTCGTTTCTGCCAAAGAAATCGGATCTTCACATGGATCTCCTCCCATTGAATGGTAGATGAATGTCTGAAGGGATTGTCTCCACTTACCTCTATTATACCTCTGATTGCAAAGGGAGGAATGTCCAAAATGACAAAACCGATTGACAAAAGCTCTATTTAACCCGATTTTATTCGGTTTTAACCTTTCAAAGAACCTACCATAACCCCTTTTACAAAGTAACGTTGAACAAAAGGATAGATACAAAGCACAGGTACGGTAGCTACGATAATCGTCGCATATTTAATCGTTTCACCTATTTGATGTCGATCTCCCGCATCTGCACCTACTGACATTCCGTCTGTAGAATTCGAGATTAATATCTCACGGAGTACAAGTTGTAAGGGGAACAGATCTCTGCTTTTAATAAATACAGAAGCATAGAACCAAGCATTCCATTTATCAACCGCATAATAGAGAATCATAACCGCAATGACCGGCATGGAAAGCGGAATAATGATTTTGAACAAAATGGTGAAATGATTTGCTCCATCAATCTTGGCCGACTCCTCTAAACTATCGGGTACAGACATGAACGCCGTACGCATGATGATGAGATTGAAGGTACCGATCGCAAATGGAATAATCGTAGCCCACAACGAGTCCAGTAGGCCAACATTCTTCACAACCAGATATAAAGGAATTAAGCCCCCGTGAAAAAACATGGTGAAAACGATGATCAGCATAAATGCTTTATTCCAAATGACATTTTTCCGTGAAAGCACGTAAGCCCCTAAAGCTGTCATCAAAATATTCACTAAAATACCGAACACAACGATAAATAGCGTATTGCGGTATCCGATCAGAATGCCTGGGTTTTTCATGACACCTTTGTACGCTTCCAAACTGAAACCTAAGGATTTATACAGAATTCCCTTGTGAGCCACGAGCTGACCTGCTTCACTAAAGGATGCGAAGACGACATATAACAATGGATATAAAGTAGCAACCACTAGCACTATTAAAATGAGATGAATACCAATATCGAACAATCTTTCAACTATACTAGGTCCCTTATTCATTTGCTTCACCTCACCATAAGCTGCTTTCATTTACTTTGCGGCTGATATAATTGGCTGTAACCAATAAAATAAGATTGATTACAGAGTTAAATAAGCCGACTGCTGAGCTGTAACTCCAACCGAATTCAAGTAACCCCTTACGATAGACAAAGGAAGAAATGACATCCGCGGTTTCATAAGTGACCGGATTGTAAAGGAGAATAATTTTCTCGAATCCTACATTTAATAAATTCCCCATTCGCAATATGAACATGATAGCAATCGTTGGCATGATGCCTGGTAAGGTGATATGAATGATTTGCTTCCACCTGGTTGCTCCGTCCATACGCGCAGCTTCATACTGCTCGGTATCAATACCCATTAATGCCGCAATATAAATGATGGACTCCCAACCAATTCGCTGCCAAATCTCCGAGAGAATATAAATAGGACGGAATAAATCAGGCTTCTGAAGCATCGTCTGGCCATCATATCCAAACGTCATAAAGATCTTGTTGATCACACCATCTGCATTCGTAAAATCAGTTATAATCCCACAAATGACAACAAGTGAAATAAAATAAGGCATATACGTAATGGTCTGAGCCACACGCTTGAACATCTTGCTGCGCACTTCATTGATTAGCAAGGCCAGAATAATCGGCGCTGGGAATTCAAATACCAAGGAGTACAAACTGATAACAAGCGTATTTTTTAAAATGCGCCAAAAGTAAAAACTGCTGAAAAAATCTTGAAAATGCTTAAATCCTACCCACTCGCTGCCTAGAATACCTTTCATGGGCGAATATTCTTTGAATGCAATCAGTGCTCCATACATAGGGGCATAATGAAAGATAATATAATAAACAAGCACAGGAACCATCATCAGATACAAGTATTTATTCATTATAAAATCACGAACATATCGATTTATGCCCGGTTTTTTCTTTGCTAGTACCATACTTTTGTGCGGTTGCGTAGTCTCCATCTTTTCCCTCACCTCATTCTGAATGGATGGAGAGAGCAAAGCTCTCTCCACTTTGTTCCGCATTATCTTTTGTTATAACGATCCAAAGCTGCCTTTTGAATTTCAATCGCACGATCCAACTTCAAAGATTTCATTTTATCTAAGTATTTCGGATATTGATCGACGGATTCAGTTCCAAGAACGATTTTTAAGGTCATTTCATCTACCAGCGTATTAATGTCACTCATGATTTTTGCATATTCCGAACTCTCTTCCGGCGTTGGCGTAAGCGGAGGCAGACTATACTTATCTGTATCCGTTTTCTTCCAAACATTGATCGCCTCACGCTGGGTTGGCAATGTAAAGAATTGCTCGGCATATCGTTTATCTTGGATAAACGGACCGTTATAGCTGCCGCGAACGTACATGGACATTGCTTGCGCCGGAGCTAATTTATCTGGGTTTTTCATCAATAAATCTGTATATTTCGGATAACCGTTCTCTAAATTGTAGCTAACGCCTTCTGTACCGAAGTTGAAAAACATGCGTCCAGCTTCACTATAACCATAATCCAGCAGCTTCGTCGCGAGTTCCGCATCTTTCGCCTTCGTCGTAATAGCCACAATCCCTCCAGAGGAATACGGTTTATCCTTTTGACCAAATTTAGGGATATCTCCTTTTTTCAACACTGGGTAAGGAGCTGCGACCAATTGTGCTTTCGGATCTTTCGCTTGGACAATCGGCTGCCATTTCCCAATACCGCCTCCAGCATTCCCAATACTTGCTCCCGTGCTAGCTGTGGAGAAGTTTCCATCCAACGCTTTCGAATCGACAGTGGCAATATTTTTGTCCAGCAAGCCCTCTTTATACCATTTGCTGAATAATGCCATATAATCTTTGTATCCGCTCTCCGCAGGACCGAATTTGATTTCTCCATTTTCCAAATAGAAATGGCGGTTAACCCCAAAAGCCCCTAGAAACGCGCCATTATAAGATTCATTGAAAAAGTTCGGTTTACTGATGAAAGAAAGAGGTGCAGCTGCTCCTTTCTTTTCTTTAAACGCTTTAAGGGCCGTTGTCCATTCATCAATCGTTTCTGGTACAGGAAGACCTACCTCGTCCAGCCAATCTTTGCGAATAATTGGACCTTGGAATACTTGCAGATACTCATCTCCCCGAATGAAAGGAAACGCATAGTAGCTGCCGCTATCGGTTTTTACCATTTTGTCAATTGCGGGATTGTCTTTCAGAAATTTCTTAAGGTTAGGCGCATGCTTGTCGATCAAATCATTCAATTTAAGGATGTATCCATCCTTAATCGCCTTCTCAGGTCCACCAGGGAAAGTAAGGAAATTATATTCGATGATATCGGGCAAATCCCCGGATGCCAACATGACATTAAGAGCCTCTTTGGCCTGACCCGTCGGCGGTGCGGAGAACTTGAGCTGCACGCCCGTTTTTTTCTGCCAATCTTGAAAGAAAGGAACTTCAGCGTGGGTTGTTTTAACACCGGTTAAATTGCCGGTTAGCTCGCCCCAATAGGTCAGTGTCTTATCGGTTTTGATTGGGTATGTCGTAACAGCGTTGTTCGCGGATGGAGATTGCGTTTCTTTCGTAGTATTAGGTGTAGATCCCGTCTGAGAGGAGCAAGCAATCATAGTGCCCATCATCAAGACAGTCATAGTTGAAGCTAACATTTTCTTCATTCATTGACCCTCCAGTAATTTTATGGTGAGATGCATCTCTTCCCTTAGATTAATGGAACGCCTCTGGCATAAATATGAGTAAAATGAGGAATGGCATGTTGATTTTCATTCAGAAAACTGATTATTTCGCCAAAGCAATAGAGTATTTCTAAAAACATTAGCCATATTTACAAAAAAAGAACGACTTTCGTCACTTGCCTATCTAAATTCCCATCTCCTCCGATTATTTTCTTGCAATCTCCAGTCATTTCAAGCGCTTAATCGCCAGTTTTCAAGAAAAACCCGACTTCGTCCAATCGGACAAAGTCGGGTTCCGTGTCTCAACACATGTTAGGATTTACACTGTGCGATGGCTTGTAATAATAGTTCCGCAAACACGGCGTCAATCTTTTTGCCAGATTGTGCACGAATGTGATTCTCCAATTCATTCCATTCGTTTTTCTTCTGATTCTCATCATCTTCCCGTTGAATCTTATCTATCATCGATAGCAAGCTGTTCAATATGCCCTGATTGGTGATCCAGCCTTGTTGGTAAGCGTAGTGAACAGCTTCGTCCAAATGATGGATATCCATCCGTACTTTCAGCAAGTATGCTGCGACAGTTTCGTTCCCTGCCTTATCAACCGTTTCTACCTTCACCGCATGTTCGCCAATTGCAAGTGATAACGGACTAAACGAATAAGGGTGGTTTATTGGAACACCGTCCAACTCAAGAGACTCGCTTGCCACGCCGCTCACCGGATCGGAGATATCGAATTGCAGGCTGCCGTCATCGGTCCAATAGACATCCATCGTAACGGTAGGAACGATGACGGGAGCTGCTGAATCGATCATGATTGCTGCCGTTTGGATTGCTTCTTGATTTCCAGCATGATCGATACTGTAGAACTGGATTTGATGTATGCCTTCTTCAGCAACAACGATGTTGTTCCCTTCCACAAAGGCGCCTCCATCCAAACTGTAAAACGTCTTCTGCACACCGCTGTCATCATCACTCGCTGTTAATGTCACCAACTGCGCAGTACGCTGCCAATCAGACTTGGCGTTAGTTGCCGTAACCGGCGCTGCTGTGTCCTTTTTAAATGTGACGACATGCGTTTTGCCGAAAGATCCTGTGACAGCAATATTCAGTTTTAAGGAAGGCATCGTCTTCACAACCGTAACCGTGTCATCCGAACGAACCAATGATAAGCCTGCCTTGTTCAGTTCAAGCGAAATGGTGCTTTGTTGCTGCGTCGGATCGGAGACGGCTACGGTCAATTCGCTGTCCGTTTCCTTCACCATCACGGATGCCGGATTTTGCGCGGAAATGAAATCAACCGATGCCGGATTCCAGAAATTCAACGCCGTAATACCTAGCTTTTTCTCTCTGACCGCATGTACGTCCGTTGTATTGCTCAGCACCTCAACATTAGGAGCGCTGCTATAAAGCGCTATATCCGCTGTATTTTTATGAGGCAGCATGACATAGGAATAAGATGCATTCGATGGCGTTGCCCCGTGTTCAAAGGCTAAACTTAAATAATTTCGCGTGATCGGAGTGCCCGATTGTCCGCTATTAATATCTTTCCAGGCACCGGTTCTCGCTTCGCGTAAACCAAACACATTAGAACCCTCAGGAAAATAATAGCCGATGTCAGAACCCGGCGCATTTCCGGCCAAGTGAGCCCACTTCACGTCTCCCATCGTTTCCGACCACCCGAGCTGGCTCGACTTCACGGTTCCGTTAATCGTGAGCGCATTATCTCCCACATCGTTTAACTTGCGGTTATCGATAATGGTCTCCACCGCTTGCGGTCCGGCTGTCGTGCTCGAAATACCGGCACCTAATGCGACGATTTCATCATCGAACATAAACCAAGATTTTTTACCCTGTAGATTGCTTCCAGTCGATTGGGCAAGTGAGAAATCCATACCAGCTGCACCATAAAGGTTATCGATGGACGAGCCGCCGACCCATGTTTTCGGATTCATATAACTTTTCCACTCGACGGGCGTCGTACCTTTCCCTGATCCATCCGTTGTCGTGCCAGGCAGCCGGAAGGAATCCACAGTGGGCCAAAAATCATTGCGGTACTGGGTAAGATCGTGATCATATAAAAAAGTCATCCCGATGCCCGTATACCAGCCCTTCAGATTCTCATTATTGCCCTTTTCAAAGGCAGAGATCCGGTTTGAGAACAGACTGAGCCCGAAACCATATCCTTCACGTAAATGGACAACTCTGTCCATACCAGCAAACACTTGGTTTTTCAGCAATTCTCCTCGAGGCTGGATCGAAGCATCGTTCATCAATTTTTTGACTAGAGACAGCTCGTAAATCGGCAATCCCTCGTAATAATTGGCATATGTCGTATCCGACTGAATCCATTCTTTGGCCATTCGCTTAATCGATAATGCTACGTCCGCAGGTGCCCCCTCGGCTAAACGAAGTAAGGTAACAATCGTGCCTCTAGCGCTTCCTGAGCTTTGTCTAGAGATCCCTCTGCCGTTCACCATATCCATAAAGAGTCCTTTATAAATAACGGGTTCAAACGTATCCGATACCCAATCGTAAACATGATTCACGTTAGGATCCGCTACCGGCCATGGTGAACCATTCAACAAAAACGTCATATCGGCCGCACGATTGAGCCATACTGCACCGTACCCCGCTGTGTACGCGATGTTGGTGTGTTGAACAAGTGAACCATCCTCATAAACACCGTCTCCATGATCTGTGTAAACAAATTCCGGACCGATGGAATCAAGTCCTTGTGTGATCTTCGCACTGTTGCTTCCGATCAAACCACGCATCGTAACGACCAATGCTTTGTCGAGCAGGTTAGCTCCGGTTTCCGTTACATTGTTGAGTGTTCTCTTCTTCGGATCTGGAACGAAACGATCGACGGCTTTGATATACTTGCTTATTTGCGCCGGTGTCAAATGAGCGAACATCAACACAATCGTATCGTTCAGAATTTGCGGCGTTCCGATTTCCCAATCCCACCAGTTGCCGTACTCACTTTTGTTTTCGTTGTATCGATTAGCATACATCCAGTCCAACGCACTGATGATGTCATCTCGCAGCGCCGTATTCTGATACAGGCTTGAACCTTGAACAGAATAAGCGAGCGCCATGGCCTTCAGCCTGCCATAAGCATTAGATATTTGAGCCGAATCCGTCGCGCTGGACAGATCGTTCCACAAATAAGAACGACCCACAACTTTATTCAGCGTATCCCAATGCCCGGTTGAGTTTTCATTCGATACGCTACCGGCTAACTTAGTAAGGTTAGCGGCAATATCCGGATCAGCCGTATTGTACGAAGTGCCACCCGTTAATTTGCCATACCATTTCAGACGCAGCTCGCTGTAAGATTGAATCGTTTCAGCAGATTCTACGTTAACAAGACATTGAGCTTTTATCGTTCCATCTGGTGTCGAGACCATAATTGTAGCCGAGCCTAACCCTTCTCCGGTTACTTTTCCATTACTGTCCACTGTTGCTACATTCGGATTGCTGGAACTCCAGACAACTGTTTTGTCCGCTGTGTTCGCTGGTGTGAGCGTCGGTGTAATCGTTACTGTTGCATCTTTGGCCATGGAAAAGGCGGTTTGATCTAAAGCAATTCCCGTAATCCCGTTATATTCCTCCAAACTAATATCGTCAAACCATACTTTTCCTTTGCCCGTTTCAAGGAAAGGTTCAATGACCAACCTCGTGACACCCGCTGGTATGGTCATAAATACTTGCTGTAAAGTCCAATCCTTCGTACCTAACAACTTGGCAGAAGCAGGACCGTCTCCAACTTTACTCGTGTTATAGTATTGCGTTCTGAAGTAAGCCCCTGCGCCCGTTACGTTGTCGGTTTTTACCCACACTTTAAGTCTGTAAGATTTGCCGGCAGTTACTGTCGTGACACTTTGATTCACAGATACTCGGCTTGTTGCGAAGGCATCAAACAAAATCGACTTGCTCCCTTCATGATACGTGGTTGAATCCAGCATGACGTTCACCGTTTTATTCGGAGCTTTTCCGCTCCCGGTTGGAATCCATAGCCCCCAGCCAACAGGGACAGGACTTGTGACACCGCTCCAGGCGGCATCCGTTGTTGTGGTTGTCTGCTCGAAGCTTCCATTCGTCATCAGGTTCACCGCAGCAGCTTCTACCTTAAGGATAGCGTTTTCATAAAAGGGAATGTACGATCCAACCATGCTAAAAATTAAACTGACAGCTAACAGCATACTTACTTTCCTCATTAACTTCACCTCGCTAGAAATTAATATAAAAGCAATTAAAATGTAAGACATATAACGGGATTTGTATATCGACGATATTTGAACCATATCGTTTTTTTATGAAAAGTAGAGAACAAAACCCGACGAAGCCAATAAAAGGTCATAGTCGGGTCTGAGATGCTGCAATTATTTCTTGTTCTTTTCTTTAAAGAAGTCACTCGTTTCTTTTACGTGCTGCTGGAAGCTTGGGTCGTCTTTGTACGTTTTCACAAATTTATCCCAATCTTCTATGGAATTCTTGCCGATAATTACGTTAACCAGCATATCGTTAAGCTTCTTGTTCCAGTCCGCGCCCTTTTCTTTAAATGGGGTCGAATTCATCAAGCCATAAGTCGGATCCGGGATGGAGCTGATCGAGTCAACCAATTTTTTATTTGCCTCAAATACATCGTTCGGGATACCCGATACTTTCGCTCTAAGGTATTTATCAAAAGTACCCGTCACCCATTGGCCGGTCGTATCGCCCGAATATCCTTTTTTCTTGCCTTCTTCCGTTTGTTCGACAAAGCCGTCAGGCTTTATATTTGTAATCAACATCCTGAATACCGTACACAGCCAGGTTATAACCTTCTAAAGAAGCTGTGTAATCGTAAACTTCAAGAATTTTCTTCAGCTTATCCTCGTCTACAGATTTCTTATTGATCAGGAATTGACCGTAAAAACCGCTCGCTTGCTCGTAATAGGCTTTGCCGTCCGCTGCTTTTGGAAGCTCAAAAGCAACCAGATTTGCCTTAGGATTCGTTTTTTGCAGCTCAACATTGTATTTGTAGGCATCAACAACGTTAGCGATGGCAAGTCCTGCCTTCCCTTGCACGAGCATGTCTTTGATTTGTGCTGTTTTGAGTACAGGGAAGTCAGGCAAGATACCGCCTGTTTTGTAAACTTTGTTCCAATTGATTAGCGCTTCTTTCGCTTGCGGCGTCCACCAATATGGAGTCAAGCCTCCATTCTCTTCCTTCCACTTTGTTCCTGTTCCGAAAAGCGACAATAAATAACTAGATGGTCCAGGAGATCCAGGAAATACAGCGCCGTACGTGTCCGCAGTGCCATTGCCATCTGGATCTTTCTTCGCAAATGCTTCAAGCACGTTGTAAAGCTCATCCATTGTTTTCGGCGGCTGCAAGCCGAGCTTATCTAGCCAATCTTTGCGGATTAGCAGCGATTCATGACCGTCCAACGGTCTGACGCGAGGCAGCGAGTAGAGCTTTCCTTTGAGCGATGCGTTCTTGTACACATTCTCCGGATATTTGGCCAAGTTCGGGTAATTTTTAACATAGTCTGTTAATTCCCAGAAAGCGCCTTGATCGATCGCATTCAAGAAGGCAGGCGTTGAATTGAAGTCCTCGATGAATAGCACATCCGGCAAATCTCTGGACGCGAGCAGTGCATTTAATTTTTCCGATATTTGAGCGGATGGAATCCAACTCAGCTTCAGGTTGACATTTAATTTCTCATTCAGCTTTTTAACCGCTTCCAGTTCGCCCGTTGGAGCTGCGGCGAAGGCCAGCGTCGTAATCGAAATATCTGTCGGTTTCGCAGGCTTGCTGCTTGCTGTGCTGCCTGCCTTTTGACCTTCATTTGATGCGTTGCCGCAAGCCGCCAAGGATGCAGTAAGTGCAGCCGCTGTCATAACAACAGCCATTTTTTTTACCATTGGTTTCATGTGAGGACCTCCCAGGAATAATATCTTTATATTTACCTCTTCTGCTGTGCGTTTAAGCCAGCATCACCCCTTTCAGAGCTAACCTTTATCCTTTCACAGAGCCAACCATCATGCCTTTGACAAAATATTTTTGCAGAAACGGATACACGATGACGATCGGAAGTGATGAAATAACGACTGCGGCCATTTTGATCACCTGCGGAGGCACCGTCTGCTCACTCTCCAGCATTGCGGCAATAGACGGGTCCGCCATTTGCGAAGCAGAAACCAGCATCATTTGCAGCAGAACCTGCAGCGGTCTTAGCGTGTCAGTATTAATGTAGAGAACTCCACTGAAGTACGTATTCCAGTAGGCTACAGCATAAAACAAACCGAATGCCGCAAGCGCTGAAACGGACACAGGCAGCATAATACGAATAAAGACGCCGATATCGGAGCATCCGTCGATTTTGGCCGCTTCCTCCAATTCATCCGGAATTTCCTGATAAAAGTTTTTCATTAAAAAGACATACCAAGCGCTAGTCAATGCGGGCAATATGAGCGCCCATACCGTATCCATCAAGCCAAGACTGTCCACAAGTAAATAGTTTGGAATCATACCTGGGTTAAAAAGCATGGTCAGCAAAATCGCAACCAAGAAAAATTTCTTTCCCTTCAGCCTTTTACGCGATAGGACATAAGCGAGTGCACTCGTAACGATTAGGCTCAAAAGAGTACCGAAGATCGCTAAAAATCCGCTGACTCCCATCGCTTTCACGAACGAATTGGTTGAAAAAATAAACTCGTAAGCTGAGAGACTCCATGTTTGTGGAATTAATACGATGGACTTGCTCATGTACTCTGTCGGATCGGTAAAGGATACAAGTATGACATACAGAAATGGCAGCAAGGTCACAAGCGCAAAAATGGTTAACACTGTGTAGTTGATCGCCGTAAAGAATTTCACACCGAAACTGCTATTCATGTCAGTAGAGTCCCTCCTCTCCGAATTTTTTGGCCAAACGGTTGGACATCACAACAAGGATTAGTCCCACCACCGATTTGAAAAGTCCGGCAACCGTCGCATAACCGAACCTACCTTGCTGGATACCGACACGATACGCATAGGTATCGAAAACATCGGCCAGATGCGCGACTGGTCCACTCATCATCAAGTAAATTTGTTCAAAGCCTACGTCCATCACTTGTCCCAAGCGCAGGATGAGCAGGACGATGATCGTGCTTTTAATACCGGGAAGCGTCACATTCATCGCTTGCTGCCAACGACTTGCACCGTCGATTTGCGCAGCTTCATATAGCTCTGAGTTAATGCCAGCAAGTGCAGCAAGGAAAATGATGGTCCCCCAACCGGCTTCTTTCCAGATGCTTTGTGCTGTCAGCATACCCCAGAATAAGTTCGGTTCCGTCATGAACTCGATCTTTTGTCCACCGAACTCTACGATCAGTTGGTTGATGACACCGCTGCCTTGACCGAAGATCAGAAAGCAAATCCCAACAATGATGACCCAGGAAAGAAAGTGCGGCAAGTAAATGACCGTTTGTACGATTTTTTTGAAAGCGAGCTTACGCACCTCATTCAGCAGCAGCGCCACTACGATCGGAATCGGGAAGAAGAAAAAGATGTTCAACAGGCTGATCGCCATCGTATTTCGGAACAATTTCATAAAATCGGGGTTGTTGAAAAACTCGTTGAAGTATTTCAGTCCCACCCACTCACTGTCCCAAAAGCCTAAATAAGGGGAATAGTTTTGAAAGGCTAGCAGAAGTCCCCACAATGGGAAATATTTAAATAGCAGGAAAAATAATAATCCAGGCGCTGCCATGGCATATAGATATTTGTCACGTTTTATCGCGACGGTCCAATCTTGTACCCATGAGCCTTTTACTCGAATTGCCTTTTCCACTCCAGCTGGTGCCGCTGCCTGGAGCGGTTCCAATCGACTTTGTGACAACTTCCTCACCTCTCGTTCATGTCATTAGCATCTCGTTGCTTTGCATGAACAGATCGTACACTGATCACAGCTGTCCGGACAATGACCAATTCTTGTAGTCTATAACGTCTGAGGCAAAAAAAGAGAAACCCCGCAGCAAAGGGGTTCCTCCGAAGATTTATACGCTTTTCTTGCTTAAGAACAAGCCTGCGGAACAAAATATGTGCATGCTAATTATCGTTGTCGGCTCCCCGGTACTGACCCGGCGTTACGCCGATGTGCTTTTTGAATACGCGAATAAAGTTTTTCGTCTGGTAGCCAACTCTTTCGGCAATATCCGAAACCGACAAATCTGTCGTTCGCAGCAGCTCAATGGATTGCTCGATCCTGATCTTCGTCAAATATTCGATAAAGGAAACATCCATCGTCTTTTTAAACAGCTTGCTTAAATAATGGGAACTCAAACCGCAAATTTGCGCACATTGATCAAGCGATAAATCAAAGTGGTAATTATCCTCGATATAGCGGACGACCTTTTGGATTAATTGTTCGTGCTCCTGGTGCTGTTTGCCATGCACATAAGCAACAATCGGATCGACCATTTGCAGCTTGAACCATTCGTTCAATTCACGAATCGTACTGATCTTGCGGATTTGTCCGTAAGGATCGGCTTCCGCTTCTCCGGACAACTGCGCCGAATCGATACCCAGCAAGTACGCAGTACGAATAGCAGCCGTTAACAGCCGATAATACGACATTTGTATCAGTTCAGGCTTTTGGACGTTATCACTCATCGACTTGGCGAATTCGGCCAGCATCCGCTCCGCTTCTTCCTGATCGCCTAGCTGCAGGGAATGTTCGAAATGGGTTTCGATTTCGAGCGGATAGCGGTAATGAAGTTCGGATGCGCCGCCACCGCCCGAATGCGTAATCACCTGATTACCGCCAACGATGATGCGAGAGCGGACGGACAGAACCGCCTCTTCATAAAGTTCGGGCAGATCCGTGATACTTTCGCTCTGTCCACTCAAACCGATTGTCACTGGAAGACGCAGATAATCGGACACCTGCATTCGCAGGCGTTCCGCAAACAATTTAACCTCTGTCTGCCCCTCATCTGTCTGCTCAGGATCGCGGAACAGCCATACAGCAACCTGGTCATTCAGAAGGTTAATGGCTATTCCCTCTATGTCCTCTGATTGCAGCAGTTCACCGACAATGTTTTTCAAGGCAAAGACGATCAAATCACGGTCATTTTCCTGGAAGCGCGAGCCACTATCCTGCGGCAGGTCGCAAGAGATGACGAAGATGCTGTTTTCCCGACCGGCAGGTACGTCGTATCTGCGTAACATGCCCTCTAACTGATCCCCAGAATAGTGGAGAAACCGTCCCTGCAAAAGCTGCAGCGCAAAAATTTCACGAACTAAGGGTAATTGATCGCTCAACTGCTGCTGCAGTTGATTGGCCGTGCTGCTCAGCTCCCCCCATCGTTTGCGTACGAAGCCAACTTCATCCGTTTCCGAGTCGAGTGCTTGTCCGCCTTTCAAATGAGCCACGAGGTTCTCGATCGGCCGATAGACACGCCGTGTGCCCCATAATGTGATTAAGATGCCCAATACAAGACAAACTGCGATGATCGTCAGCGTAATCATGGCAATGCCTTTCGATTTGGCGTTCAATTCATTGACCGGCACCATGTTAATATACTGCCATTTGTTATAAGAGGAAGTAATTGGCGTCACCATGTAATCCGTACCTTGAAAAGTGAAAGTAAACCGCTGCTCAGATTGCTTTTGAGCAATAAGCTCGAATAAGCCTTCTGGAACGCTATTTCCGCTGCTTGAAGTCACGAGGTTACCCGTTGCGTTCAAGATGAACATGAGCTCGCCGCTATAACTGATGAATCGGTTCATAATGTTTTGAAAGAGTGCCTCATCGATGCGAATAAACAAAAGTCCAGTCGGATTTTTGGCTAAAAGCGGCACCTTAGATATCAGTGTTACGCCGTTTAGATGATAGCCGGGCAAATACGGGTAGGGTCCGGTGACCCATTTGATATGGTCTTCGGAGGCAAGTTCCTTCAGCAGCGCCTCGCGTTCTTTGTCTTCAGTGATTCTGCGGCCACCGTAGATAGGCGAAATTAAATAACCTTCGTCCGGTACGTAAATCGCAACATCGCTTACTTCTTTATTGCCATTTTGCAGCGCAGATAACTCTCGAGCAATGCCGGAATAAAAGCCGGTGTAGTTCGTACTTTTCAGCTCGGTCAAATTCGAGCTAAAAAAACTGCCCAGCAGCATTTGAATGGCATTGTTTTGTATACGATCCAAAGTCGAATCGATACTGGAGGACACGTTATTCAAGATACGGACATTCGATTGGTTAACTTCTTTTTGCACGATCGAAGCAGAAAACAAATAGCTTCCGAATCCAACGGCTACTACCGGAATGACAGCTGCGAATAAAGACAAGGTAACCATATTGCGAAAAATCGTTTTACGCTGAAATAAGCGCTTCCAACTATCCTCAAACCATCTACGCATAGCGAACACCTCATCAACAGATTCATGAGCATTGTAATCGGTTGCTGGAATAAAATCAACCGGAAAAGCCTATTTTGATGGGAAGTAAACACCTACCTCTTCGATCTTGCGTGAAAAAAGGCGAACACGAAATCTTTACGATTTCATGTTCACCTTTTGAGAAAAGACCAATGTGATTACGCACTTACATTCGCGCCGACAATAACGGCTGGACTCTTCTTACGCTTCATGAGCTCAGGAAGGGCTATGCCGAACATCGTGATTCCCACGCCAAGCCACTGCAGCCAGTTAACGGACTCATTCAGCACGACGTATGACATTACGACGGCAGTCGGCAGTTCAGCTGCGCTCAAGATTGTCGCTAGTCCGCCTCCAATACGCGGTACGCCAATGGCATAGAACAACGGCGGAATAACGACACCGAAGAGAGCTAACAGCAGCGCCCAAGGTAACAGCGCCTCGTGCAAAGATCCATTGATAAGAAAATGCGGTGGAAACACCAACATGACGAGAATAAATGAACCTGACAGCATAATCGCGCTTCGTGTGATCGGAGCGACTTGTTTGGCTGTTTTACCGCTAAACCAGATGAAGAGCGCATAGGTAACAGCAGCCAACAAGCCAAGTGTAACACCAATCCAGGAAACAGCTTCCTGACCCCCGCCCAAATAGCCGCTTGCCATAATGATCCCAACAAACAAGACAACAAGCGATAAAATCTTATCTTTACCAGGACGTTTGCGTTCAACGATTGCCTCCAGCAAGATGCCCATCCACGTAAATTGAAACAACAAGATAATCGCGAACGAAGCCGAAATATACTGCAGAGCCGCATAATAGAGCATTCCCGTTAAGCCGGTCGTCGTTCCTACGGCCATAAGCGAGAGTGCTTGACGCCTTGTTACTTTAAATGCACTCGAGGCTTTGGGCTGTTTAGCGGACTTCGCGGTCACGAATACCAAGCTCCATAGCATAATCACACCGAATAGGTTTTGGCTGCCGACGACATCGCCGACATTGAAGCCAGACTCATAAGCTTTCTTAACAAAAGTAGATAATAAACCGAAGCTGCATGCCCCAGCTAAAACAAATAAAATGTATTTCATGATGCCTCCCCTGTGAAAAGAAAAAAGCGGACTGTGTGCCCAGTCCGCCACGTTTCGTTATTATGCCATTATATATAAATCTTATGACGAAATCGAGTCACTTCCATTTAAACTACTATACTGAGAAAGTGTTCCAAGAAGCGCTCAGCGTCTACTTCCAAACAAACATCCATGTTAGGCTCGTGTGCAGGCTTGCTTCGCAGATCACCTATTGTACAACCTAATTATCTTATTGATTAGTTAAGTGTTTTTAAATCTTCTTGGGTGGGCATGCCAGCTTGTGCGCCGAGCTTTGTTACAGACATCGCAGACACCTTACTGGCGAAAGCTACAGCCTCTTTCAACGCATTGCCCGCGGCCAGCGCATAAGCTAGTCCTCCGTTATAGGCGTCACCAGCTCCAGTCGTATCAACAACAGGAACACGGTAAGCTGGAACTTTCACAAGTGTTTCTCCTTTACGAAGAAAGGCAGAGCCTTCCTCGCCGAGCGTTGTTATGACACAGCTCGGTCCCATTTCAAGCAGCGCTTCCATAGCTGTCTGAAGTTGATCGCCAGAAGCATCGATACCCGTAATCGTCGACAGTTCTATGCGGTTCGGCGTTATATAGTCCACGCAGTTCAGCATATCCTCCGGCAGCTTGCGTGCAGGTGCTGGATTCAGAATAACTGTCTTGCCTAACTTCTTCGCTAACTGGCAAACGGCTAAAGCCGTTTCAAGCGGAATTTCCAATTGCACGAGCACGATATCATGCTCCGCGATGACTTGCTCCACTGCTAGAATATGTTCTGGCAAACAACTTGCATTTGCCCCCGGAACGACTACAATCTGGTTGTCTGATTCGGCCAGCATGATGGAGGCGATACCTGTCGGGGTTCCCGCGATCCGAATGACGTGATCTGTGGAAATCGCATCCTGCTGAAGCGATTTAATGAGCGATTGTCCGAACATATCGTCTCCTACGGAGCCGATCATCGTCGTCTGACCGCCTAACCTCGCAGCAGCTACGGCCTGATTCGCGCCTTTACCGCCTGGTATAAAGTGGACATGCTCGCCTGTCAGTGTTTCCCCAACACGCGGAAATCGAGACGTTTCCACTACAATGTCCATATTCAAGCTCCCGATGACCACAATACGGGGTTTATTCATCATTTCTTTTCCTTTCTGTCGAACCTCTTGGTATGAGAGTCACATCGAATAGATGTGTCTGCTCATCTTGGATATCGCCTTCAATCTTTTTGATCAGTAATCTCGTTGATAGCATGCCTATATCGTAAATAGGTTGGGCAATCGTTGTAATTTCCGGTTCGACGATGAGTGTTAAATCGATGCCGTCAAATCCGACCAACGCTACTTGATCCGGCACGCGCAGCCCCGTACGCTGAAGCTTTTTTAGCGCTCCGACAGCCATCGTGTCGTTGCCGGCGAAAATACCGTCGATATCCGGATGACGCTGCATCAAATTCTCTACAGCAGCCATCCCGCCATCAACACGGAAGTAGCCGGGCTCTACTAGACTTGGTGAGTACCAAGGAAGATGCTTCACGGATTGTTCGTATCCCATGAAACGCTCTCTTCCCGTCACCGTCTCTTGCGGGCCATATATGTGGGCGATCTTCTTGCACCCCACATCCATCAGATGCTGCACAGCCATCTGGGCTCCCTCAAAATGCTTCGAGCTCACGAGTGAGCAAGAAGCATCTCGCGGCGCTCTGTCAAGCATGACAAGCGGAATTTTTTCACTTTTTAGCGCTTCGACATCATCGGAGCGAAGGTTGTAAGAGGCGAACAAAATGCCATCTACATAACGCTGCTTCAGCACCTTAATGTACGTTTGCTCCTTTTCTGCCTTATTGTCCGAGTTACACAAGATAACCGTGTACCCGTACATCCTTGCTTCATCTTCAACAGCTCTGGCCAGTTCAGCAAAGAATGGATTCGTAATATCGGGAAAGATAAGAGCGATCGTCCCTGTTTTCCTTCCCGCTAGCCCTCTCGCTATCGCGTTAGGCTCATACTGCAGCGTCTTAATCGCTTGCTCCACTCTTAGCTTGGTATCTTCGTTAACATATCCGTTTTTGTTGATATAACGGGAAATCGTCGCCACCGAAACCCCAGCCAATTTCGCGACATCTCTAATCGTTGCCACTTGTTACTACCCACTCCTAATGATGCGAGCAACCGAATTCACAAACCAATTTATGGCATGTAGGTAAACGGTTACACATATCCGATATATTCTATATCTCTATTATTATCAATCATTACGGAAAAATTCGTACCGGAACTGTTGCTATAACAAGAAATGTGTAACCGGTTACATGTTTTTGTTTTTATTATATCCTCATTCTAAAAAAAGTGTCAAGAAAAAATTAGCTGAAATGCGAATAGCCCTGGGAGTTATTTATTGGATTTCAGAAGATATTAAGGATGTACAGAGAGCCTCGTAAGTCATGCTTGCAAGGCTTTGTTGCCTTGCAAATTCGACAAAAGCAAAGAACCCTTGCGGTCATTAAACGACCACAAGAGCTCTATTTGACCAAGCCTGCAATAATTGATAAAAGGTGTTTCTCTAAAATTTTTCCCAAGCCATCCCCATACACCATTCGATAGTAATCTTGTTTATTCAGAATTCGGACACTCATGTAGAAACCTCCGTCATTTGTTATCGTGTTCATAACTTCAACATAAGATCGGTTTCTTCAAGGAGCCATGTCCATAGTTATGTTTTCAAAAGAATAAATATTAGAGGATGTCATGCGCTGTGCTTTGAACAATATCTCTTTTCTTCTAAGCAAAAAAGGCACCTCGCTATTAGCTATTAGAGCGAAATGCCTTCTCTTACATAAAAAGCTGCCGAAATACCTAGCTGCTAGGTATCAATTGTCTTGCTTTTCAACTTCCATCTCTCCGTTAAGCTGATTGGCATAATCGCGCATCAAATCAAAATCCGGATTGCTGATATCCTCCTGCATGTTGGCTTCATCTAGATGCTGCGTATTCAAATGATTCTTGTTCTCGTTGTCCATCCTGCTCTCTCCTTCCTGAGAGTAGCTTTTCCATCCTCAACCAATTTATCCCATTTGGAAAATGACTGTAACGAGTGTCCCCTCCGGCACGCCAGGATAGCGGATTAGAAGCGTTTGAGATCCATGTTCCCAGCTTCGATCTACAACTTCAAGACCATCCGCTGTAACAAGACGAGGTTCCTCTGTCAGTCGGAGTCTTGTACTAACGGTGACTCCTTCAGGCGCCTCGGAGACGAATTGAAACTTCCTATTGATGGCGGGTTCCTCGTCACGGATTCGAGATGAACTGATGATGACGGCTGAAGTCAGATCAGGAGCTGCCTCAAGGTCATAGAGTAGACTGCCCTTGCCTGGTTCGACAACCGGATTGCTCACAATAGCAAGTCTGGCATCGAAAAGGTCGATGTAGCTGCCATGAACGGTGACCACCTCATCCGTAAGTGACTCTGTCATGACACGTGTTGCGACATAGGGACCTCGACGGATTTGAAGGTAATGTTTTTCGCGCAAAGGCTCCTCATCTCCGCGCATGACTAGTGCACGCTTTACACTTTCGCGTACCCAATTCGCGCCGTCTTCGGTTTCAGCCAGTCGAGCTGGATGAACGCGGTGGACGATAACACCGCCTTGACCTACCCGGTACTCCCCATCCTCAGGACGGCGCCCCATCCCAATGGCTTCGAATAAGTGATCATCTGGTCGTTCGTATGCTTTAGCGCCTTGGTTCCACCATTCCTTGACACTGTGGTACGGGTCACTGCCGTCTCCAACATAGATCAAGCAGCCTCCTTCTCGTATCCACTGCGACAGTACTTGATGAAGACCGGCGTGCTCCGGTTTCATAAATTCATAACTGAGCAGCAGCACTCGGTAATCGTCCAAATACCCTGGGAAATGAAGCAAATTGTCCAGCTGAACCGGGCGAAGCGGTATGCCATGCTTAACAAGCGGCAGCGCTAGCCCATAGAATGCCGACCAATTCAGCATCTCTTCGTGATGCTCGGAAGGAAGAATTAATGAACTGATGGTGCCATCGTAACGAAAGTCACCCTCATCTGCCTGCAGCTCAATGTCACCCCGTTGGAACATCGCTGAGTTGGCAAGGAGGAGACCGATTCCATCCGTTTGTTCATCGGACGTGATCTCCTCATGGCGGTGCATATCACGAAGTACGTGCATAACAGTCAACAGCTCGGTCGCGTAATCGGGGGGGATCATTTCTTTCCCCTTGCCGTCTTCCTTCGGATAGGCAACCTCGAACACTCTTCGCGGCCATGGGCATATCTCGTAATTGTTTACGTAAGGATGAAGCAGAGAAGCCACAACTGTATCTTCATAATTGACCTTGTAGTCCGACCACGTATAATTCGGATTGTCCTCAATTGGATCATGTAGAAACCACATATCACGCCCTGTGCCGCGAACAAGCTCTTGCATGACACCGTACTCAAGGAATGCCGTTTCGAACGTTCGTTCCTCGCGAATGCCTTTGTATACATTACGGGTACGCGATGTCCCCGTCCATACTTGGGCAATAAACCCGTCGCAGGCTGGCATGTTGACGAGCAGCGCTTCCGGACTCACAATCCGCCACTGTGTGTAATTGATCAGACTATGTGTCGGCACATAAAAACGGATCGCACGCCCATAATGGACTTCCGCATATTCCTTCATCTGCGCACATAAGCGATCTAGCGTACGATAGTACAGATACGCTTTCAACTTGGACGCCCGGTACTGAGCATCTGGCGACTCATGAGGCGGTATCCACGGCTCCTGATAAAATATGCGCCACTCCCGTTTGAAAGCTTCGGAATACCCGCCGGCTACCCAAAACTCCGGCTCCTCCAGATGAATGGCTACGGCCCCACTGTCGATCGCTCGCTTAATGCCGGCAGCCAGGTACTCGCTAAAGGAAATCGTCGGGACCATGTAAGGCACGTCTTTGCCGTGCAGCAGGTGGTCTCCAGCGCGATTGGTCTGAGCTTCGTCCCAATGATCACGGCCATCATACTCTCCGTACAAATAGTCTTGGTATTCTCCCCATGAAACTCCTGTCATCAGGTGGATGATATAGCCCCTTTCTTTCCACCCAGCGATTCGTTCCTCCAAGTCGTCCGAGATGCCATACACCATGACAAAATCGCTGCGCAAATCGTATTTAGCCCCATACGGACGCGATTCTTGAAAACCAGTCCATTCCTTCCTATCCGATACCGGTCTCGACAAAGGTAATCCCTCCTCTAGGAGTTCCCACTCGGCCGAACAAGAACGGGAGAGTCATATTACCTCTCCCGTCGTTCGCCACCAGAGCGGCCTCTTGTTAAGTTTTAGTTTGGCATTTGAAGTTTTACTACTTCTTTGCCTTTTAGATTATCATTCGTGAATTTCATCGCTTCGCGATAGCCTGTTTTTACCAGCTGCCCACGTAAATCATTGATGATTTTGAGTGCCGCCTCATCGGATTTGGCAAATATCGCTTCCTTCCAAACGTCACCGGTTTTATCCATGGATGGCTTAAGCGATTCCCATTGAGGGGCCTTCGCAATGACGTCCCAAGGATTATAGGCGGTGATGACTTTAATGCCGTTCGGGCGTAAAATTTTACGTGCTTTCTCAAGAGCTGCCATGCGATTCTGATCGGCCCAGATGTCCCCATTACCTTTGGAATTCGTACGGTCCAGACCCGTCATATTTTCATAGCCGACGCCGATCCCTTCGTTCTTTTTCAACTTCCCGGTTTTGTCATTCACAAACTTATCAAACCATTCCTTTTTCGCTGTCGGTTTACCGTTCTGCATATCCCAATGAACACCTTGAACGCCGTAACGAGTAAGCATGAAACCTTCATCAGAAGCTAAGAAATCCAACAAGCGCAGTGCCGCATCCACATCCTTTGCTTGCTTGGTAATGACGGTCACATTGTTGCCTTGGACGCCAAGATCGGCCGGACGATTGGCCTCGGCGCCAGCTCTTTCAAGTGGACCTACAGGTACATAATCGCTGCCCGGGTGCGACTGGACGTAGTCCTTAGAGGCATCAAGAATAGCAGGATAGTGAGCTGCGAGGACGGCTACGCGGCCTTGCTTCACTTTCTCATTAGCGATAGGATCCGTCTGCGTAAACGCTTCGGAATCGAGCAGCCCTTGGGAAATCAGCTTTCGATAATATAACGTGTAGTCTTCATATTCTTTCGTAAAGAAATTATTCTCTAGAGCGCCGTCCCCTTTATCCAGGAAGCCAGACCCCATGAACATCTTATCTCCGATATTAACAGCCCAACCGTTATGAAAGCCGCCGAGCGGAATGACAGGTTGACCGCTTTCTTTGAGCCCTGCATCTTTGATCTTCTTCAAGAAATTGTAAAAATCATCCTTTGTTTTGACGGACTGCGGATCGACACCTATTTTCTCAGCAATGTCCTTGCGTACATAGAAGCCGTACAACCAGTCCATGGCATCCTTATCCGTTGCGGGGTGATTTTGATATAGCAAATATTTTTTGCCTCCGTAGGCATCAATAGCTTTTTCATAGAGAGCAGGCGGTACATTTTCCTTGGCAATTTCTTTGGCTAAGTTAGGATAATTGGCCAGCTTGCCTGAGAGATCAACCAGTTGGCCCTCTTTTGCAGCCTTGACGATGCCATCCAACTCACCGCCCCACGCCGGTCCCGTATATATATCTGGCAGGTCTTGCGTTGCGAAGATCGTGTTGACTTTCTCCACTTCGCTTCCTTTGGTATATTCCATTTGAACCGTTACCCCGGTTTTCTCCTTGATCACTTTGGCAACGGCGTTCATGTCGCTTTCAGAACCGTTAGAACCATTCCAGTTGTTCAAAATTTTAAGTGTGACTTCTTTTTTAGTGTCCGTTTTCGCGGTTGCACTTGGACTTGTGCTTGAATTTCCACTTGGGCTTGCAGACGTTTCTTCCTTCTGGGTACAACCAATTAAACCACCTGCAAGCGTTAATGCTAATACGACGGAAGTACTTCTAGACCATTTCTTTTTCATAAGAACCCTCCTTCATTTTTATATGATAAGCCCCCCAAAATCGAGGACAGCTAACCCTTAACGGATCCTAGCAAGACACCCTTGACAAAATACTTCTGCAGGAATGGGTAGATACACAAAATCGGGAAGACGGTGATAACCAGGAGCGCCATCCGTAACGATTCGGGCGTTGAACCGGCTGGATTCACGCTAATCGTTTGGCCTCCTTGCTGAGCTGCCCGCTGCATCGAATTCGAGAGCGCTTCCGCTTCTGTCAGCATTTGCTGCAGCAGTGTTTGAACAGGCACAAGATTTTTGTTGGATACGTAGTAAGCCCCAGAGAACCAATCGTTCCAATGCGAGACACCGATGAACAAACTAATCGTCGCTAACACTGGACCTGATAAGGGCAGGATTATTTTCAAGAAAATCGTGAAATCGCCATAGCCGTCAATCCGTGCCGATTCGTCCAGCTCTTCCGGTATTCCCTGCAGGAACGTCCGGATGATGACGATATGCATGAAGTTGAATAGCATCGGAATGATAAACACCCAGAAAGAGTTGATCAAATGAAGCTTTTGCAGTGTGATGAAGTAAGGAATGAAACCCGCGCTGAAAATCGTAGGCAAAAAGATATAGAATGTGAAAAATGTTCTTCCCGGCAATGTTTTCTTTGCCAATGCGTAAGCCATAAGGGTACACAAAAGCACGTGTAGAAATGTGCCGAGAATCGTGCGAAGCAGTGTAATTTTGTAAGCTTGCCAGATACGAGGATTGTCGAACACCTGCACGTAGTTATCTAATGTAAACTGCCGAGGCCAGAAATATAGCGCACCCTGCATGGAGTCCTTTCCATCGTTAAGTGAGTATACGAGAATGTAAATGAACGGGTAGATCATCGAGAAACCGATCAGCGCCAAGATGATATAATTTAGTGTGCTGAACAAGGAAAAATTGCGCTTCATCTCATCACTTCCTTAGCGTCTTCGTGAGTAAACTTTCTTCGTAAGCGTTTGCTTTAAAAAAGGGACACATCGCTGTATTTCTTGGCGATTCGGTTGACAACTAGAATCATCACCAGGCCTATAATGCTTTGGAACAAACCAACAGCAGCCGCATAGCTTAGTCGGCCTCCACTAATACCGGAAGTGATGACATGCACGTCGAGGACACTCCCTATTCGAGCTGTTGCAGGCCCATTCAAAAGAAGCAGCTGTTCGTACCCGGCGCTCATCAAGCCGCCGACGGAGAGAATAAAGAGGATCACAGCAATGTTGCGAATGCCGGGGAGCGTGACATGCCACATTTGCCGAAACCGATTCGCGCCGTCAATCTTCGCCGCTTCGTACAATTGCTGATCAATCCCGGCTATTGCCGCCATGTAGATGATGGAGTTCCAGCCAATATTTTTCCAAACATCAGACCCCAATATCATGGGATAAAACCATGTGGTGTTGTAAAGGAATTGAATGCGCTCCATGCCAAGTAAGGCAATCAGGTCATTCATAGGTCCTCCATATGGAGTTAGGAGGCGCTGCATCAGCGTCACGACTACGACCCAAGATACGAAGTAAGGTAAGTAGGAAAGGGTTTGAACAACTTTCTTGAATTTCACTCTGCGAACTTCATTCAAAAGAATCGCGAGAATAATCGGCATAGGGAAACCAATGAGAAGCTTTGACAAACTGATCACAATGGTGTTACGTATGAGCTCTGTTGATTGATAATAATCGAAGAATTGGCGAAAGTATTTCAAGCCGGCCCAAGGACTTCCTGAGAAGCCGCCGGTGAATGTAAAATTACGAAACGCCACTTGAATTCCGTATAGGGGAACGTAAGAAAAAATGAAGAACCAAATGATGCCTGGCAGCATGAATAAGTAAAATACTTTATGCTGCCAGATGCGTTTCCATAGCAAACGCTTGAATGACATCGGTTTTCGGGGCTGAATTTGAGTCATAGAATTTGTCAGTGATTCCATTGTAAGCGTTTTACCTCCTTATAGGACTTATTCATAGGTTTCATTTGATATATTTATCATATCATCCATGTATACCTACTCGTAAGTCCAAATATTTATGATCAGGTATCACTTTCTTTGGAATTATCACTTTTTTTATTGTCAAGTCATCTTGAGTCTTTCCCTGAATTGGGTTGGCGTCATCGCGTAGTAATCTTTGAATACCTTTGTAAAATAACGGTAACTCTGATACCCGACCTCATCCCCAACTTGAGCTACGGTTAAGGCCGTTCGTTCAAGCAGTTCCAAGCTCTTCTCCATACGAAGGCGAACGAGAAAATCTACGAAGTTATAACCCTTCTCTTGCTTAAATATGGTGCTGAAATAAGAAGCGCTGATGCCCACATATTCAGCAACCTCCTGAAGAGAAATATCCCTAGACAGCTTGATCTTCATGTACTCAATGCCTTTGGAGACTGGTGACAGGTATAGAGCTTCGATGGCGATCGATTGCAGCATAAACTGAATCAACTCTTTTGCCTTCTCGGTAAGCTCAACGTACGTTTCCTGACAACGGATCTCCTCTATAAACATTTCCATAACTTCGCTCGTCACAGGAAGAGATTTAACTTCCCTGAGCTGACGAAACAGATTAACGAGCATCTCACCCACAATGAAACGTATGGAATCCTCCGATTCCCCGCTGCTGCACAAATTCCGCAGAAATTCGTTAAAGAGTCCATAACCCCCTTGTTCGTCGCCTTGTTTAAAGGCAATGATGAGCCTCTTTTCAAGCTCAGTCGGATAGAAGCCCTCGTTTTGTCCTTGCGATGAAGGATGAAATGGATTGACAGACCCTTTACCCGTGAAAAATTTATGCCTAAGTGCCTTGAAAGCTTGATCATAGGCCTCGGGAACATTGGAAATACCCTCGAACCGTTGACTGCATCCTACTGAAAGTTGAACATTAAATAACCGCAAATATTTGTTTAAGCTCTCTTGGAAAGCATGGCCCACTAGAAGTCCTTTGTTATCGACCGCTCTTTCTAAGCCGGCTTCAAGGAGGAACACGTAACGGTTCGGCGGCATCAACACAGAATCAACCGCTCCGTAACTGTGAGAGATTTCCTCCAAAATATTATGAACGATAAAGCGGCATAGTTTCTGATCTTCATCGTTGTAATTATCGGTGAACTTGGCGTAATCATCGAATTCCGCGACAAGCATAAGAAATGAGCCATTCAGTATGTCTAATTGAGCATCAAATTGATTGAACCACCGCTCTGGAGAGATCAGGATGTCTTTACGCGTCAGCCAGCGTTCATAGATTTGCGCTTTTTCAAGCAATGCCTTCTCCTTCTGCATTTGATTGGCATATAGGATTTTCGTCAACTGCAAATGACGCTCATCCAGTCTACGCGCGATTGTTTCGAATACTTCTGTTAATTGCTCTTTGGTCACAGGCTTCAGCAAGTAATCGCGCACGCCAAGCTTAATGGCCTGCTGTGCATAATCGAATTCCCCGAAACCGCTAAGAATGACAATTTCCACAGGTTCACCCGGCAGTGATCGGATACGCTCCGTTAGTTCCAAACCATCCATGTAGGGCATCCGGATATCGGTCATCACCACGTCCACTTCAGGACGTTCCTTCAGGATTTCCCATGCTTGCTGCCCATCCTCCACAATCGCAATGACTTCAAAACCATTTTGCTCCCAATTAATAACCTTAGTGAACCACTTGCGAGTTGATAATTCGTCTTCCACAATAAGCAGCTTATACATGTTCAACCCCCTCAAGCACTGGCAGCGTTAATACAACTTCCGTTCCTTTCCCGGGTTCGGACTTCATTGACATGCCATACTCACTGCCGAAATACATCCGAATTCGACTGTTCACGTTGTATAACCCGATGCCCTTGCTGGGCGAATGATCACTTAGCAAAGTCTCTACTTGAGACTTCGACATCCCCACGCCATTATCACGAACGGTCACGACAACAGCCTGTTCTGAGAGCTCACCTATTACGGTTACAGAGCCTCCCGCCATTCCCTTCAGCCCATGCTGGATCGCATTTTCTAGGAGAGGCTGAAGAATAATTTTCAAGGTATAGAGACTTGGTATCTGCGGATCTATTTGCCATTCAATCGTATGCCGAGCACCGAAACGGATTTCTAGAATCTTCAAATAACATTTGGCGTGATCAATTTCTTGTTCGAAACGGATGGTGTTACTTCCCTTGGATACCGATATTCGAAAAAGGTCCGCTAGTGCGACGACCATGCCAATGGCGGTCTGCTTCTCGTCCATGTCAATCTCGTTCTTGATTGCATCCAATGTATTGTACAGGAAATGAGGATTAATCTGTGCTTGTAAAAAATTGAGCTCCATTTCCCTTCTTTCCAGTTTTTCCACATAGTTTTGGTGAATGAGATCTCGTAAATTATCGAGCATGTTATCAAAATTACGATCTAATTCATCGATCTCATCGCCTTTAACACGGACTCTGCGGCTCGTAGAGAGCACCCCCCTGCCTACCCGGGATACTTTGGCGTGGAGACGTCGGATCCCGCGGGTCAGTTGACGAGTTATAAGCAAGGTCAGAAAAGAGAAAATAATCATACAAATGATACTAACTGTCAATATGGTTTGCCGAATTTCATTCACTTTGGATTGAATGGACGCTTTGGGCACAAGAAGGTACATCGTCCAGTCAACATTCTGGAGCTTGCGGTACCACATGACATAGTCGGTTCCCTGAATATGTAGGTTCAGCTCGGATTCGGAGCTTCGATCCTCACTGGTCCGTTCGACAATTTCCTGTGGAAGCGGTTTGCCAAGTTGATCGGTGTCAGGGTTAAACATGATGGTTCCCTTACTGTCTGCAATGATTAAGCTTCCACTTGCGTCAGCTTTGTTGCCCAACGTTTCCTGCACATACGTCACGGATGGGATCTGGATCGTTAGCTTTATATAACCAATTTTCTTGAACTCCCCGATGCTGTAAATCGGCCGCACCAACGCGTAATAATATTTACCGTCATAATGTTCAAGTATCCAAAACTTCGAGTCCGGTATCTCCTTCAAGCCGAGAACCCTTCGAAGCCTATCCTCTGGAAAAAGATATACACCATCGGACATGACATCCGGTGATGTGGAGAAAAATTCGATGCTCTCGACATCGGTCGCCTGATAGGCTTGGATAAACCGGACCGCACGAGAGATTTCCCGGTTCATGATAATAACGCCTTTTTCCCTGTACACTTCAGGTTCCGAAAGTACGTTTTGAACGGACTCCGACACCGTTAAATTGTCAAGAATGCTTTCATAGAATCGGATATTGTAGTAAATACCGTTGTTGGATTGGACTAATATCTTTTGATAAGAATCAGATACGTACCGGATAATGAGGTCTGACATTTGATTAAGGAAGTAATTCGTTAACCCTACAATCGGAAGTAGAATGGTCAGCAAATATACGATCATTAATTTTTTGTGTAACTTCATGCATGTCTGTCCCCCTTCGTTTAAGCAAGCATAATCTCTTCATTTCCCTAAGGGGACAGACATTTCCTTTATAGTAAAATTAACAAATGGTTCATTGTGGGATATGCACTGACACATTATCGATCTGTACAGTCGTATTATCGTCATACCACACACGGAACTGATAGGCATGCCCCAGTACGAAATCAGCCTCCATAGTAATGGACTGATACGTATCGGCGGCATTGAAATCACTGCGCAGCACGGGTTTTTCGCCAGTTACTTTGTTGCCTGTTCCGTCATAGATGTCGAGATTCAGCACCCGTTCGGAACCGCCTGCCGGATTGTCGATCTTTATGCGGAAGTCGACCTTAAGGCTTCCGGAAGGGAGATCCGCTACCCCAGGACCATGCAGCATATGACCTGCCGCATGGTCCTGCGGATTCGCATACCAACCATCGGAGGCTGCAGCTCCCGTATTATGGCCGAAGTCACGCTCCGCTTCGAAAATACGGCTCGTATAGTTCGCCGATACATGAATCGGAATCTGCGCTTCAAGGCCATTGTACGACGCCTTCACGATGGCATCTCCGCTTTGAAGCACCTGCAGAGCGCCACCGTCACCGATTGTGACCGTAGTTTCACCTTGCGTGACAGTCCAAGTCCCATCCACCGTCAAATTAACGTCCGGCTTGCCTTGCTCGCTCGCTTTTCCCCATAATTGAAGCTGCTTCTGCCCTGCATCTGTTCCGAACACCAACGAGGTTACATTCGATCCTCCGAATTTAAAATAAAGCGATTGTGTATTCGGCAGCGTTATTTCTGGCATATCCAGCCGCACGTGGTCGACTTTAACGTTCGCCTTATCTTCGAAGTGCACACGGAATTCATAGGTACTCCCGAGTGAATAGTCTACGTCCTCCAAGCTTATATCCATGTACTGGTCTTGTACGGCAAAATCCCGTAACTTCAGCTCTTTTGAAGCAATAATTTGATCAGCACTCGCATTATTAATATCAATGATAGCAATAGTATCATCAGGTAAGGTCGCGCCCGAAGCCTTCATACGGAAAGTGACGTCATGCACGCCTGATGGTAAATCGGCCACATAAGGTCCATATAACATATGACCGGGTCCGTGCTGCTCAATATTTGCCAACCAGCCATCTCCATCAATCGCCCCTGTGTTATGTCCGAAATCGTTCTCGGCTTCATAGAGTCGCTGAGCCAAATTACGGTTCATCACGACGGTGACTCGATCGATTTTAACCTTGGCGTTGCCATCATACCAAGCTCTGAACTGATAAGAATGACCCGCAACAAAGTCGGCCTCGAGTGTTGAATTATGATACGTGTCAGCACTCTGGAACTCGGATCGATGTACGGCTTTCTCTGCCACCACCACTCCAGCTGTATCGTCATAGATATCCAGATTCAGTACACGATCATTATCTCCACTCACCTGGTCAATCATAGCTTTGAATTTGACTTGGTTGCGGCCTGCAGGAATGTCTGAGGCACCTGGTCCGAAGAGCATATGTCCAGCTGCATGCTCCTGTGGATTAGCCGACCAGCCATCACCGTCCAACTTCCCTGTGTTATGGCCAAAATCGGTTTCCGCTTCATACACCTTATTGGCAACTTCCGTATCCTCTTTAGGTACGTTATTTTGAATCAGTTTCACCATTTTATCGGGCGTTACGACTTGAACATCGCCTTGCAGTTGATCGATAACAGCCTTTACTTCATCCATGGAGGATGACCAGGCATGAACGAGAACAAGCGAATAGCCTGCGGCACTCTTCGGATTTCTTGGCGCTGCATTGATATGCTGGACAACTGACGTAACATCGCTTCCAGCGATACCATGCCACAGCATTTCCCGCGGAGTGACGATGGGCTTATTGTTAGACCACTTTAAGGCGCCGTTTAACGCTTTATGATTGCTGTATTCCAAATAAATAACGCCATCCACATTCGGCTGAGCCGTATACTTATCCCACATCGCTTTTTTGTTGAAAGCATTAAAATCTATCACTTCAACGAGCGATAAATCAGCTCTGCCCATATCAGCGTTTAACTGTTTGAGATGCGCATCCAGCTCCTGCTCCGGATACATAGATGGATACATATAACCGCCGCCTGAAGGACCAACGACAAAATTATCTTCCTTTGTACCATCCTGATAAAATCGTTCCAGCACAGTCGGCGCCAAATCCATCATGCTGGGAGAAACAGCCCACCCCATATCGAAATTCCCACGGTTTGGGTTACCGAACCAAGGCTTGCCCTTCTCGGCCAAATCGTTCAGCATCCATTGGATATTATCGCCGTCCGACATGACGAATGACACATAATGCACATTATCCTGAACCGGAGGCTGCGTCTGATCCTTCTGTTTGAATTCTTTGATGTTAAAGCTGCTTAATACGGACAAATTATAGGCATGATCAGCCGGCAGTGTATATACACCCGCTGTCGAACTCGGACGTATGAAAGCGTCTTCGCCTTTTGACGCATCTCCCCATCCTAAGATGACAGCATCGGGCTCCGCGTCTGCAACGACGGATTGTCGGAACGCGCTGTTCCCATCATAAAAGGTGAAAGCGTTAGCCATTACAGCGTAATCTCGTAATTTGCCGCCCATACCGGACGCCAATTCTTCGCTCGTCTCCCCTTTTTGCTCAATCAAGGTGCGATGGTTGAGCTTATTCCAGTAGTTTTGCTTGACCCAAGCTTCATCCTTTGTCGAGAGATCCATTAATTGCTTGTAGCTTTTGGCTTGATTGACATCACCTTTTTCAATTAAAATGGCTTGCTTCAAATGGGCTAATGAAGTAGCTGCATTGATGGAGCTGTTCCCCTTTTCCCATAGTAAATAGCCATCAAACTGCTTCTTGAATTCCTTTACGAGCTTCCAAGGATCATGGATAAATTCCGTTTTCACCCCGTATTTTTGGACCAAATCGTCCAGCCATATCTTGTAATTCCCGGAATCGGGCAGTATGTAAATTTGATTAGATGACTTATTAGCGAGCAGCCCTTGCAGCGAAGCGATCATGGCACTTTCCGTTTCCGACATATCGCTCAAACGGATCACAAAAAGCTTTTTGGCTTTAACAGCAGCCTTTACGTAGTTAGCGTCCAATTGCGGTGATCCGCTTTGAGAAAGAGTTGTTGCATCATCTGACTCTGTTTCATTAGCTGCAGCGGCTGGAGACACAGATGTCCCTAAGAGTGACATGACAATAGAAAAGCATACAAACAAGACGAATAAAC
Organism: Paenibacillus sp. V4I7; assembly: GCF_030817275.1. Lineage (NCBI taxonomy): Bacteria > Bacillati > Bacillota > Bacilli > Caryophanales > Paenibacillaceae > Paenibacillus > Paenibacillus sp. V4I7. The sequence goes on from NZ_JAUSZD010000002.1 coordinate 4,363,400, forward strand.
TGGTTTTTCTCATTATAAACCTCCTCATGATTCGAATGTATGACGGGAATAATTCACATTTGAATTATACAATATATCATTAACATATTCTACATGTCATTTAGATCATTTAAATCTACTATATTCACATCATTTTTGTCATGGTTCGACATACTAAACGCCTAGATAAACTTGAAGGCTGGGCCTCCGCTCCTATGGGATCGATGGTTATCCATTAACGAAAAAAAAGCCAAGCCACAATGGTGATAACCATCCATGACTTAGCTTTTCCAATTAACTGTGTATGATTAGAGGCACAACTTTTCCCTCATTCACATCAATTAAACCAAAATCCGTTATTTTCAGTGCAGGACTAACAGGTAAAGAATGCGTGCTAATGGACATGATCGGATTATAATGGCTGTAGCCTAACGATTCCATGGCCTTGCGCAGCTGCTCAACTTCCTTCGCGACTTGCTCCAAAGGGACTTCTGTTAAAATACCGCCGACAGGCAGCTCAAGACTAGCGATCACCTTGCCGTTCTCAACAACACTAAAGCCCCCTTGATTCTTGATGACCTCATTAGCCGCGATCATCATATCGACAGGATTGTGCCCGACAACGAGCATGTTATGGTTATCGTGGGAATAAGTCGTTGCTATGGCGCCACGCTTGATTGTATCGCCACCGATTAAACCATAAGCACGATTCCCGTTTTTCCCGTAGCGTTCAAACGTAGCAATCAGTCCATAGCCGCTTTCCTGCCAGTTAAGCATCCCTTGACGAGCTTCCACCTGGGCGTGATGCTCCTCTGTAAACGTGGAGCCATCCTTCACCATCATCGTTCGGCAGGCATACCGACCATCAGCGACTTCTGTTTCCATATAGAAATCCGATTCTGTTAACGGCGCCATATGAACACTTTGATAATAGTGCGCTGGAAAGGCGGGTGAATGGACGGTCGGCTCATACGGTTCACGCACATCGTAGACCTTGCGGCCATGCTTGTACACTTGATCGATTGTCAGCTGCTCCAAATTGGATATCAGTTGAAAATCGCCAATTTTACCTGGCGCAATAACGCCGCGATCATACATTCGCATTCTTTTGGCTGGAGAAAGCGTACTGGCATAAATCGCCTGCTCAGGTTTCATGCCCATCCCAATCGCTTTACGCACAAGGTGATTCAAGTGTCCCCGACCTTCGAAGGAATCTGCCATCACATCATCAGTTACAAAACAAAAATGCTCAGATACCTCATGCTCCATCAAATACGCTATCACTTCAGGCGTCATCGATTTTTCTTGAATTTCAATAAACATACCCGCAGCGATTCGTGCTTCCATGCCTTCGATCGATTGATGTGTATGATCGGAATCTACCCCGCTATAGATCATTCGGTGCAAATCCAAATCCAGCAGTTTGGGAACATGCCCTTCAATAATAAGATGAGGATAATGACTGCGGATATGATTTAAAATGTGATTCGTCTTGCAATCGGGATCCGTTATGACGTCTACGTAGTTCATGATTTCGCCTAAACAAATGATTCGTTCCGTACGAAGCAGTTCGTCCAAATCTTCGATTTCAATCGCTCCTCCGGTCGTTTCCATCGAAGTAGCAGGAACCGAACTCGGGATGGCGTAGAACATGTCCGCCACACAATGCTGGCTAGCTTTAATGAATTCCTTCACCCCGTCAAGTCCGAAGACATTGGCAATCTCATGAGGCTCTGGAACGATGGTTGTAACGCCGTTGCGAATGAGTCCGTAGGAGAATGTCTCCGGCGTGACCATCGTGCTTTCGATATGCAGATGAATATCAATGAGGCCGGGAATCATATAACGTCCTTGTCCGTCCAAGTGCTCGGCCGCTTCGAAGCTATCGGCAGCCCGTTCCCCGATATATAGAAACCTTCCATCCAAGATCGCTGCATTACCTTGGATGAATGTTTTAAAATAACTATTATAAATTCGTACATTTTCAATCAGTAAATCTACATGCATCTGCCTTCGCCTCCAAGTACATTACTCAACTAGAACTAATTTCTCGCTAGGAAAAAGAAGCCGGACCTCTTGACCATTCAGGTAAGGAAGTTCCATTTCTTTATTCACTGTGAAATTCCCCAGCTCCGTCTCAACAACGTATTGATAGCTTCTTCCAAGGAAGGTGCTGACTTTGACTTGACCTGTCAATCGATTCGCTCCTACCGCGATTTCATCAGGCATTCCAATCACAACATCATCCGGACGAATAGCCCCTTGCTTGCCAAGCTGTTCTCCTTTGCTTGGATGCTTCGTAACGGCGAACATATAGTCTTTCACCTTCAACGCAATCTCTTCATTTCCATCGAACCTGGAATCGAAGGTAATAAAATTCGTAAAGCCAATAAACCGAGCCACAAACTCCGTTTTTGGATATTTAAATATCGCCGCTGGAGCGCCAAGCTGTTCAATGATGCCTTTATTCATAATGGCAACTTGATCGGAGATGGAGAAGCACTCTTCCTGATCATGCGATACATAGACAGTAGTAATACCGAGCTCCTGCTGAATGCGTCGGATCTCCACCCGCATATTAATGCGCAGATTAGCGTCCAAATTGCTTAGCGGTTCGTCGAAGAGCAGCAATTCCGGCTCGATCACAAGTGCCCTGGCAATTGCGACCCGCTGTCTTTGGCCGCCTGAGAGTTCCTTCGGAAACCGCTTTTCGAAGCCGGACAGACTTACGATATCGAGGATGTTTCTGACTCGCCGATCGATCTCTGCCCCACTCACTTTCCGAAGACGCAGACCGAAAGCTACATTGTCATAAATGGATAAGTGCGGAAACAAAGCATAGCTCTGAAACACGAATCCAAAGTTCCGTTTGTTGACGGGAACGTGCGTATAATCTTTTCCGTTTAGTGAAAATTTACCTGCCCTCGCCTCTATAAATCCCGCGATTAGCCGTAGAGTCGTCGTTTTCCCGCATCCACTTGGACCGAGCAGCGAGATCAGACTTCCTTTTTCAACACTTAGGTTGAAGTCCTGCAGAATATATTGCTGGTCATAGGCAACCGAAATATTTTCCAGTGATAGCAATGCCATGGATGAAAGCCTCCGTTATCGTTTGGTGAAGTAGGATAAACCCATCAACCGTTCAATGATGAACATAAGTACGGCAGTGAAGAGCATTAGTAAGACAGAAATAGCGGCAATTGTAGGGTCAAAATGATTCTCCACATATGTCAGCATCTGTATGGGCAGCGTACTGACTCCGGGACCCGTCATAAAGACCGAGATGTCGACATTATTAAATGATTCTAAAAATGCAATAAGAATGGCTGCGATAATACCGGATTTGATGTTCGGTAGGACCACTTTGAAAAAGGTTTTAAGCTGACCGGCACCAAGACTTAACGCAGCTTCCTCAATTGCAAAATCAAAATTCGATAAGCTTGATGCAATGACGCGGATAATAAAAGGAAGCATAATCACGGTATGCCCAATCAGCAAAGCTGCATAGATCGGCAGGAGATAGGTGACGATAAGGTACTTGAGCATCGTAAACCCAAGCACGATACCTGGAATAAGCACAGGGGAAATAAAAATCGCATTAAGCGCCCCTTTCCCCTTAAACTCAAACCGGCTTAACGCATAAGCCGCTGGGATACCAAGCAGCAGTGCAAACAAATTACCGATCATCGATACAATAACCGAGGTACCCGCGGTCGTCATGAACATCTTGACTTCCAAAATGTTGCGATACCATTTCAATGAGAATCCTGTCGGTGGGAATTTCAATACACTCCCTGGCTCAAATGAAGCAAATGCAATAATGACGAGCGGCCCGAGCAAGAACATGTAGACAAGAAGCGTAAATAAGGCCAGTCCTCGATTCTTCTCCCGCATACTTCTACCCCTTCGGATTTAATTTAGTAGCCAGTTTGTTCATAAGCGCAATAACCACGAAGGTGATCACGATCATAATCACGGCAATGACGGAGGCGAGATACCAATCGTTCAGAGTAATCGCATTCTGATAGAGGAATGTTGAAATGACCCGCTGCTTGCCTCCGAGCAAAGCCGGTGTCGTATAAGCTGTTAAACTTCCGACAAATACAAGGATACTGCCTATAATTAATCCCGGTACACTAAGCGGAACGATGACCTTGACGAAAGCCGTAAATCGGTTAGCTCCCAAGCTCTCCGCCGCTTTGATCAGATCCGGATCTATATTCTCAAGAACACCGACCAACGTAATAATGATGAGCGGAAGAAACAAATGGAGAAGACCAATCATCATCGCAGCTGGTGTATACAAAATATTGAGTGGCTCTTGGATGATACCAATGGCCATCAAGGCATTATTAAGCAGCCCTTTTTTACCTAAAATAATCATCCAGCTGAACGACCTGACAACCGAGCTCGTAAGCAGCGGGAAAATAGCTAATGCAAGTAAGATCGCCTTTTGTCTCGGACTCTGTTTGGAGATGAAGTAAGCCACAGGAAATCCAAGCAATATGCAAAATAGGGTGGTTACCAAGCTGACACGCAGCGTCGTCCACACGATCTTGAGAAAATAAGGGTCTTTAAAGAAACTTAAGTACCCTCCCAGCGTAAACGTCCCTTTATCGAAAAAGGTTGAACCTATCGTGAGAAAGATCGGTATCACCATGAAAATCGTCAGGAACAGTAGTCCCGGTAGCAATAATAAAAATAAGTACGTTTTTTTCATGTAGCTTTACTCCTGTTCCTGGGTTCGCTAGGCACGCAAGGCGTTTATAAAAAGCTGGAGGAATTCGTCAGCCAATACATCCGTACACACATGAACATTAGCCTCTTTGGACAAGCGGTTCTGGAAATCGCATACGGTCTGTCCGTCGCACAGCTCGCTTCGGATTTCGACATCAACGTAATAATGGCGTGTCGTGACCAACTGTTTATTCAGAGCCACTCCGACTGCAAGTGGATCATGAAGCGCACAGGCCCGAACTCCGTTACGTTCATAGTAACGCTTCATATAATTCGCGGTGCTTTCCTGAACATAGCGGGCTATGGGAGAATCTCCGAGCTCACGGATATGTTCATCGGTCAGCAGCGCTTTACGCGTCACATCCAATCCTACAAGGGTTAAGGATGGAAAACCTGCCTGGAAAACGATCTTCGCGGCTTCCGGATCGACATACATATTGTATTCCGCCGTGGGCGTTACATTGCCGAAGCCTTGAACGACGCCCCCCATCACAATGACTTCCTTGACCTGATGAATCAGATCAGGATGCTTCATAACCGCCAATGCCAGATTCGTTAACGGCGCGGTCATAACCAACGTGACTTCTCCGGCGTGCTTCCGTACTTGTTCCACGATAAAATCGGAGGCATGTCCAGCGGTCGTCTGCATATGAACCGGCATATCGCTTAAAGCGCCGCCAAGCCCGTCATTGCCATGGACATGATGCTCAAAGTGAGAAGCTCGCATCAAAGGCTTGTCTGCCCCTTTAACGACCGGAATCTTCTCTTCCATCCCAAGCAGTTGGAGGATCTTACATGTATTCTTGGTCGCTTGATCCAGAGAAACGTTGCCATTCACGGTTGTAATTCCGAGAACATCCATGTCTCCGCTGCGAATGGCCAAAAGAATACCTAGCGCATCATCCACACCCGTGTCTACATCTAGGATGACCTTCTTTTTCATGACTAAGCCCCCTTTAAGTCCTATTGAAGAAATCAAGGGTATATAAGCATATACCCTTGATTGATTTTATTTATTGAGCAACTTCCTTGTTGAAGCGGGCAATCCATGCTTTGAGATTCTGATTGACGAATTTCATATCCAATTTGCGAAGTTTATTCACCACGTCTGCGCCATAGGTAATCCCTGTAGCTTCTTCAGGCGAAAGCTGAAGTGTTGTGTTTACAGGTGAATCTACTTTCGCTTTCGCTGATTTCTCCTGTACTTCCTTGCTCAAATGCCAGTTGATGAAATCCTCAGCCAGCTGCTTGTTTTTACTTCCTTTAATCACGTTGACCGTGTTCATTACGGCGTAAGCTCCTTCTTGCGGGGAGACGAACTTCGTTTCTGGCACAGCTGCTTTCAAATCCTTCACGTACATTTCCATGATAGGACCAGCAGCAATTTCCCCTTGTGCGAACATGTTTACGAATTCGGAGGTTTGGCCGTAGTATTTAACGACTCCTTTGTTCAACTCCTTAATTTTTGCAAAAGCTTGATCCTCATTAAACGTTGCATTTCCAGCAACGACAGATGCTGCATCCAAGACCATTGGGCCAGTTGTCCCCGTGATGTTAGGAAGTGTCAGCTTTTTGGAGAGTTCTGGACTCCATAGGTCGCTCCATGACTTGATTTCTTTGGTTGTTGCTTTCGGATTGTAAGCAATGCCTAGTCGACCTACCGTGTAGGCTGGACCATAATCTTCACCCAGCGGCGCCTTGGCCAGATCATAAATGTCTTTCAAATTCGGAATCCTACTGCGGTCGATCTTATCGAACAGTCCCGCTTCAATTCCTTGTTGTGCGTAATAGTCAGATAAATAAATGAGATCCACACTCGAGCTGCCCTGCTTCACTTTGTTCATACGTTCTGCGTTATTTCCTATCTCCAGAACAATCTTGGCATTATGCTCCTTCTCAAACGGCGCGTACACTTCTTTCTTAAAGAAATCATCCGCAAAACCCCAGGTGGAAATGATTAAAGTTGTAGGTTCCCCTTTGGATGCCGCTGTGGCAGCTGCTGTGGGTGCTGTCGTAGCTCCACTTGTATTACCCTGGTCCTTCGTGCCGCAACCTGTTAAGGCTAGTCCTACTACAGATAAAGAAATTAAACCACGAACCATTTTTTGTCTCATCATTCATCGTCCTCCCAAGTTTTATCATGTATAATTTTAATGCGTGAATCCCCTGTTAAATTTTTACTAGTATTCTTCATGACCCCAGAAATATGCGCGTTTCGCCTTAAATCCAGCTATACAAAAAAAAAGAAAAGTACCCTTGATAGAAAGAAGCTTCTAATCAAGAGCACTCTTCATTGTAAACAATGCAAAGTGACATCTATTGGTATACATGTGGTTTCCTCTTAAGATAAATCAAAAGAGAACACCTTCGACTAAACTATTCGGTTTGTTTAAGAATAATGTTCGTTATTGCCCATTGCGTCGGCGGATCATAATCCCTTAATACCGCATCCATGGATAAGCCCAGTTCTTGCTCCAGCCTGTCCCGGATTCTCTTCTTGTATATAGAGGACATATAAAAATCGACTTCGTGTTTGAGCGTTGGCGCCTCGCCTTCCAATGCAGTTGAACGCGGTGAGCGGCGGTGCTTGGCATGAAAAGTAATAATATTCTGATCAATTGAAACCTTCAGCAATGTTGTGCCAAACCCAAACAACTCTTTGGAGATTTCGTTATAGAGGTGACACAGCTTCTTCTTGTATTCATTAGAATCTAGTTGTGGCATGGAATCACCTTCAAGATCAATTATCAACCCTTATGCGTTAAAATCTATCTTAATAATACATAGGATTTCAGAATTAATCAAGAGAATCGTTCGTCTTTCTCACTGAAATCGGGCATTATTTACCTATAACACATCTAAATGATCCAATTTCCCGAATGTCTTACAAATATTGCTTGATATTCGCGACGGATTCGGGCAGCATAACTCATCTTGGTTAACATAAATCAAGGGCTGCCTCGCAGAAACTTTTAATACTAGTACTTTATTACTAGTATTAAGAGTGCTATACTTTAGAATACATAGTAATTCTTCTGCTAAACGATAAGAGCAAAGCTAATGAAAATTAGTGACGCAAAGCTAAAGGAGCTAAGGCGAAATACTTCGCTATGCTTGCCAGTTACCGAAGGAAGGGATATATCCACAACTCCCCTTATTCTTCTTTTAAGGGGAGTTTTCCTTATGTTCTATAACAGTAAATAGCTAGGTAGAAAGTCCCTCTGAAAGGTGATAATTAATATGGCGAGACTAATGGTTGTTGATGATTCTATCTTTATGCGATTGATGATTAAGAACATCCTCTTAGAATTAGGGCATGAAATTGTAGCCGAAGCATCGAATGGACTTGAGGCCATCTCTCTTTTTTTACAGCATTCACCTGACATGATTACGTTGGATATTACAATGCCCGAGATGGATGGTATTACGGCATTAAAGGAAATTAAAAGTTACAAGAGCGATTCAAAGATCATTATGGTATCCGCAATGGGGCAACAATCCTTTGTTATTGAAGCCATTACCCTTGGCGCTAGAGATTTTATTGTGAAGCCTTTTGATAAAGACAGGGTAGCTGAAGCTGTAAAAAAGGTACTGAGTTCGTGAATGCCCACAATGCTCTCCACCTGAATGCCTCGCCATTCAACTTTTTGGACCATCACTTATTTAGCCGTGATTATGTATTTCGATACGGATTCATTCTTACTCTACTAATGATTACGGTTTTACATGTATCTGTTTTTCCAAAGTTTGATATATATGCTTTCTATCTACTTTCTGTCATATTTTGGGCATCGGATTTTCGAATAAACCGCTGGTGGTTCTAATCATTCTTTGTTCATTCGTAGTTTTGTTGAGGTCCTATTATTTTGGCGAAAAGTGACCTTATGGATACATATACAGAAAATTGATTTGAAAGAGAAATTCCTGGCGCTATGGTTGCCGAATACACTCTCAACTTGACCGTGCATGACCCCCTTTTAAATAGATCTATTGTAGAACTATATACAGGAATAAAGGTTTACAGAAATAAGGAGGAATGGGTTATGGGAGCCATTATTTCAATCGGTAATCAAAAAGGCGGCGTTGGCAAAACGACAACCACGGCCATCACGGGGTATCTTCTCTCTAAGAAGTACAAGGTTCTCTGTGTCGACTTCGATAGCCAAGGCAATTTGACACAGTTTCTTACTCAACGAGATATACACGATTACTCCAAAATGACTATTTTTGAGGCATGTAAAAACATGAATCCCACCCCCTACATCCGCAAGTTAACCTACAACCTTCACTTCATTCCGGCTGATGAAATGCTTGCAACTCTGCCCATGCTTATCCATCAAAATCCTTCAATGAGTTCGACCATTTTGAGAGATACACTACATAAAGTAAAGGCCAGATACGACTACATACTTATTGATTTACCTCCAAATCTCGGAGAGCACACTATTAATGGTTTAGTGGCTTCCGACTATGCAATCGTCATGCTACAATGCGAACCAATGTGTTATGACGCGCTGGACAGATACATCGCAACAATGATTCACATCAAAGAGGTTAAAAAGCTGGACCTTGTTTTATGCGGCATATTGCCAACAATGATCGATTCTAGAACAATCATTGATAAAACAATCATTGATAGGGTAAGGAGAGAATACGAGGGAGTTGTGTTTCGATCGGAAATAAAGCGAAGAAATAGAATCAAGGAGTTTTCTATTACAGGAATACAGGAATACAGTAATATGGATACATCGGCATTAAGCAATTATAGAAATTTTGTCGAGGAGCTGGAGCAGCGTGTCCAAGCGTGATGCGATTGAACAGTTATTAGGAAAACGGCGGAGTCAAGAAATACAGGAAACTGTAAATACAGGTTTACAGAAACCTGTAAATAAGAAAAAAGCAACATTTGATTTCGATGAACAATTCCATACTGAGTTAAAGATATTCGCCGCGAAACAGAATAAGAAGATGGTTGATGTTGTGGTAGAGGCCGTGAAAGAGTATATGCGAAGACATAAAAATAACCCCCCGGTCGAGTAGGCCCTTCGGATAATTTAAATAACAGTTTGCTCTAATTGCCATTTTTTAATAAACATTAGCAACTTAAATGAATTCAGTTCTATCCTGTTACAAAAAGAATAAAGGGGATCGAATAGGAGTTTTCAGCCCATTCGATCCCTCCTATTTCGCTTATTCTCGTTGTCTACTTTCTTTCCAGATCAACACCAACTTTGCCGTCTTGCACATTCACCTTATACGTTTTTACCCAAATCTTTTCGCTGAATAAAGATTTGCCGGTTCGAATATCGAATTCCCAGCCATGCCAGGGGCAGCGGATGATTTCGCCCATTTTACCGTACTCGTATTCATACACGTCCGAAGGGAGCGTAGTACCAGATACGAGTCCTGCGCACATCGGTGCCCCCTGGTGGGGGCAATAATTGTTTAAAGCGTAATATTCATTGTTTATCCGGAAAATGCCGATGCTCTTCCCCTCGATTGTGACGACGGCGTGACCGCCTTCGGAGACAGCGTCCGCATCCAGCACGTAATGTACCGTCATAAGGTCCTCCGTGAGTTAAAGGTTATATAGGCTTTTGGCATTTTCGTAAAAGATTTTACGCTTCGCCTCCGGCTTTAGTCTCCGCAGAATCATACTTGGTGAATCGAAATCCCAATGCGGATAATCACTCGAATACAGAATCATATTCTCGGCATCAATCATATTGAACAAATCGATCAAATGCTGCGGATTATCCGGTTCCTCAATGGGCTGTGTAGTTAAATAACAATGCTCTCGAATGTACTGACTAGGCAGCTTCTTCAGCCAAGGGACGGTAGAGCGGAGCGCTTTATAGTTCTTATCCAGCCTCCACATCAGATGCGGCAGCCAAGCAATACCTCCCTCGGTAAGCACTACTTTCAACCGCGGGAACTTCTCAAATACGCCCTCGCATACCATGCTGACAAGATGAGCCATGAACATTTGCGACAAGCATGTGTGCCACTCGATGTAACGGGACGGATACCCAGCAGCGGTAGGTGCCGTGGAGCTGCCCCCTCCTTCCGCGCCCGGATGAATCGCAATAGGTAGACCATTCCGCTCCGCAGCCTCATAGATAGGATGATACTGTCGCTGGCCGAGGGGGGCACGAGCCGCACTAGAAATCATCACTTCGACGATATCGGGATGGCCCCCGACGCGGTCGATCTCTTTCGCGGCAAGAGATGGGTCCTGCGTGGCGACGGCCATGGCGCCCTTGAACGCCTTGTGTTTACCAAGCCATTCGGCGATCAAAAAGTCGTTGTAGGCTGAGCAAATCACAGCTGCGTAATCAGGGTCGTGCGTCGTTGAAATATTGTACACAACCCCGGTCAACACGCAGTATTCGACATTGTAGCCCTCAAGCAGCTGCTTGATCATGAGGTCTGGGTCCGAGCCGGCTTTGCCGCCATTGGCCGGAATGGCGTCCTTCTTCATGACGCCTACTGGCGAATAGTAACCAGAGCCTGCATACCCGATTCCGGTCGTCGCTACGCGTGACCGCCATGGTTCGGCCAGATACGGCAGCAAATCGGCATCATTCTGTTCATTATGGACATCTGCATCAATGACCTTGAAATCTTCGGCCATGCGAACACCTCCGTTCCGGCGTATAGGTTACCTTTGCCTCCTAGCTGCACGAATTGATTACTTCTTACCGTATGTTCGGGTATAGGCAGCATTGTACATACCTAACAGTTCGTCAGCTCCGAGCTTCTTCGCTTGATCGATAAATTCTTGATACGTCTTATCGTTGATCGGCGTCTTGCCCGCTACGAATTCAGTCAGCTTCTGCTCAAGGAATTTGTTCAGGTTGTTCAGCTTCGATTTTTCCAGCTCCAGCTCTTCCTTCGTCTTGACGATCTGCTTCGGCGCTGGAATAATGAACGATTCGTATCTCTTGTTAATGTCCTTGCTCTTGTCGCTTAAGCCGCGCTCCCACACCTCGCGGGATTTGGCATTATCGAGCGTAACCATATCGTACCAAACGCCCCAATCCTTACGCAGTGTCGTGAATGGCGAAGCGCCGAAATCCTTGTTGTAGACAGATTTGCCGTTTTCCTTCGTATACGTTTTGCCCTCGATACCAAGCGATAAGTAGTTAGATCCTTCTTCTCCCAGTAAGTAGTCAAGAAATTGAACTGCCCTGTCCTTGTCTTTCACCTTAGCCGAGATCGCGCGGCCGGCAGCGCCTACAACCGGACGTGAGAATTGGTAGTTCTTAATACCGTCTGCAGCAAATTGTGGAATCGCATCGAGTGTATACTCCGCTATACCCGCTTTACGTCCTTTGTCCATAAGCGTCTCCAAGTCAGCCTTCCAGAAAAACGTCACGAGTGATTTGCCTTTAAGAATCCGCTCTTCCCACTGTGCTTGCGTAATCATCGAGAATTCAGGATCCAGCAGCTTTTCGTTAAACAATTTATTCAAGTAAACAAGCGAGTCCTTATATCCTTTATGATAGGGAGCGAACGCGTATTTGTCGGTAGCCGGATCGACGTTATAGAAGCCGTGTATGCCGGTGAACGCTCTGCCGAATGTCGTAAATAACCCGGTATCGCCAATAATGGCATTATTGATGAGGGGATAAGTATCCGGCTGCTTTTCTTTGAGCGTTTTGAGGAACTGGTAAAACTCATCCACTGTAGTCGGCGCCTTCAGTCCATACTTATCCATGACGTCCTTGCGTGTATACCAGACGAAGTTAAAACCTTTCCCTTCCGCGTCGCCCTCGATGACAGGAACGGTATAAATACCGCCGTCAACGCCAGTTGCGACCGCTCTAGCCTCTGGGTATTTGTCGTAGAACGCCTTTAGGTTCGGTGCTTTATCCAAGTAATCTTTTAAGTTCAAAAATACTTTATCCGGACCGTGCTGTCTTCCCTCTAACGTATCTACCTGGATGAAGTCCGTGACTGAGTTCGTCGCAATCATAATTTGCTTCTTTTCCTTCAAACCTTCCTGACTGACCACTTGAAACTCGATCTTTACGCCGGTCTTTGTTTCGATTTCCTTGAAGATGTCCCAGTCCTGGCGCACTTTTCCTTCTGGACGGTCGTAAGCCAGCCACGTGAATGTGATCGGCTTCTTGGACTCGTCTGGTTTCTTCGTTTCTCCCGCCGCAGGAGTATCATTCGGTTGGCTCGAACAGGCTGCTGCGACCAAACTAACGAGCATAACCGTAGTCAATCCTGTTGCGACAGTTCTTTTTTTCATCTGAAAACCTCCCTATCGTGGTAAAAAAGTATCCCTCTATAGCGTTAGATTCCGGGGGAATCTAGAACTATCCTTTGATGCCGCCGATCATAGTTCCCTGCACGAAGTATTTCTGGATGAACGGATAAATACATAGGATCGGGAGCGTAGCGATCATGATGATGGCGTACTTCATCGTTTGGAGCAGGCTCAGATCGCCTTCAGCCTGAATCGTAGTACCGGCCACAAGAATGTTCCTGAGCATAATTTGCAGCGGGTACATCGAACGGTCGTTCAAGTAAATGAGTGCATCGAAGAAAGCGTTCCACTGATTCACAGCTGTGAATAAGCCGATTGTCGCCAATACCGGCATGGATAGCGGAAGCACAATACGCAGCAGCACTTGTAACGAGGAGCAGCCGTCGATCGTTGCTGCATCTTCAAGCTCCTCCGGCAATGCCTCAAAGAACGTACGCATGATAAACAAGTACCACGTGCTGATCAGGGAAGGCAGGACGATTGCCCATATCGAGTTCAACATCCCCAGCTTTTGCACAACGAGAAACGTTGGAATCATACCGCCGCTAAACAGCAGCGTAAAGGCGGCCATCATCAGAATGATTCTGCGGCCGGGCAGCCATTTCTTCGCCAGCGGATACGCCATAGCCGAAGTTACGAGCAAGGTTAGTATCACATGAACGATCGTATAACGGATCGTATTCCAGTAACTGATCCATAGATCCGGATTGCTCACCAACTGCTTATAGGCAATAAGCGTTACCCCCTTAGGAAAGATGAGCACATCCCCGCTCGATACGAGAGCGTTATCACTGATCGAAGCGCTGAATACATAAACCAGCGGGTATACCATAACGATCATCAAAAGAATCATGATCACATAGTTGAAGGTATCAAATACCCTTGAAGCCATCGATTGTCTGATTTTCAAAAGGGTTCCTCCTTTACCACAAGCTCGTTTCTGAATATTTTCTAGCGATCCGGTTAGCGGCGATGACGAGGATAAGGCCGATCACTGACTGAAATAACCCGACGGCTGTGGCGAAGCTGAAATCCGCATCCAAGATACCGCGCCTATACACGAATGTGTTGATGACATCCGATGTTTCATAGTTCATGGAATTGTAAAGCAGCAATATTTTTTGGAATCCGGTCTCCATAAAATGGCCAAGCGTAAGAACGAACAGGATGATCATGACGGGCACCATGCCAACGAAGGTAATATGTCGCATCTGTTGGTAGCGGTTCGCCCCATCCATTTTAGCGGCCTCATAAAGAGTTGGATCGATGCCGGCAATTGCAGCCAGATACAGAATCGTCCCCCAGCCGATTTTTTGCCAAACTTCGGAGCTGACGTAGATCGTCCGAAACCAATTCGGCAGCCCTAGGAATAGAATCGGCTCCATTCCGAACATTTTGACAAGAATGAAATTGATGATCCCGGTTTGCGGAGACAGAAACGTGACGAGAATGCCGGCGATGACTACAGTTGATAAGAAGTGCGGCATGTAGCTGATGCTTTGTACAATTCGTTTAAACGTTTTGTTCTTAAGCTCGTGAAACAGAATGGCCAAAATGATCGGTGCTGGAAAATGAAACAGCAAATCGTACACGTTGAGCATGACGGTATTGCGGATCAGCTTCCAGGAGTCCGGATTTACATAGAAGAATTCGATAAAATGCTTCAAGCCTACAAATTTACTGCCTAAAATGCCTTTACCGATCGAATAGTCTTGAAACGCGATGATGACGCCATACATGGGCACATATTTGAAAATGATGTAGTACAAAATTCCCGGCAGCATTAATAGATATAGCGCTCTATGTTTCTTCAACATGTACCACATAACATTTCGTTGCGGCACCATATCACCCACCCCCATTTACTCATAACACTTACAACTCTGAGTTAATGGCCTAACTATACAAAGCTAGGACTGCCCCGTAAAGATTGCATAATTACGGAAAGTCTCTTTTTTTGCAGACGCTGGTTTCCTAGGGATTCCAGGTCATTTCGGGAGATCGGATGAAAAAAAAGAGACTTCGGAAAAAATGAAGTCTCTGTTCGTTCAATGGTTAATCGTGCGATACTTCGCAGGCGTAATCCCTTCATATTTACGAAACGTTCGGATAAACGAGTTGCGTCCCCAGTAACCTACCTTCTCCGCAATGTCATCGATTTTCATGTCCGTTTCCAGCAAAAATTGCTTCGCCTTCATCAGCCGGTATTTCGCAATATACTCCACATACTTCTCTCCAACTTCTTCTTTGAAGGTACGGCTGAAGTGGCCGTTCGACATGTTCAAGAGCCCGGCGAAATATTCGATCGAAAGCTCCTCATTATAATGCTCATGAATATAGTGCAAAATCTCTGAAAACTGCTTTGCACGCTGATCAGGCTCCTCAGTCCGAAATAAGACACTGTGAATGTCCTGGAAACAGACTTTCAGTTCATCCCACGTCATACAACGATTGAGCCGCTCGAACAGATCTGAAAAGAACGGTACGTTAAAATCGTTATGCTCGGTTTCTACTGCGCGGATCCATGTATTGAGAACGTCGGTACATAAATATTTAACCTGGATGGCAGTGGCATTCTTGCGTATTCCCACTTCGAGCATATCGAACGCAGATTGCAGCAGCTTATCATACTCCCGCGTCTTGAATTGGTTGAAGATACGGTTGACATCTTGAACGGATAAGAAGCTTTCCCACTGCGTTCGATCCCCTACATTCGGTCCACGACATATCTCCACGTCGGAATCAAGTCCGCGATTCTGCAGCACGGACAACGCGAGCTTATACGACTCATGCAGCTCCTCGGTAGCGTTCACCGTCTTCCCGATTCCAATCGTCGCTTTAAAGTATTCGCTGTACGGTTCCAGCAAGAGACCGACAATGTTCGCGGCCTCCTCGGCTCCGAAGTGCAGAAACGGGTCATGCAGCACCACACACGCCATCACATCCGGCTTCGTTTGGCAGAGCCAGACCAGCGATGGCGACGATTTGACTATGCGTTCTTTGAGTTCCATGAATAAGAAAGACTTCGACGTCTCAGACAGCCGTTCATAGGCGGGCGAATTGTAGTGAAACGCAATGCAGAGAACCGTGCGCATCGCGTTCTTGTTATACGTAAACTCGATTTCCTTCGCATAATATTCAATGGACAGTGCGTCCCGATATTCGCCCAGCAGAATCTTGGTTACGAAAAGCTCCTGCAGGACGGGGAACATCCCACTCACCCTTTGGGACAGCTCTTTATTTTCTTCCGTAATTTCCTTTATCGGACGATAGACGCGACGGCTTAAATAGTAGGACACGAAGCTGCCCACCACGAGGAAAAAGACGAGAAACGCCCAACTAATCACCCGTGTGATGTACGCTGGCTTCATCAGGGTACGCAGATCCGCGATGCTCACGTAATACCACGAATCGTCGAAGCTAGATTTCACAAATGACATTGCGACTTCGCTCGTAATGAGAAATTGAGACCCCTTGGAATTTGCGCGTGTATGTTCCAGCACCGCCTTCGCTTCCTTCTCTGTCAAACCAACCTGATTCATGATGAGACCTTGGCTGCTCGCAATTGCCGTTCCTGTCACCCATTTTTCCGGAATACTGATCTGCTCTTTGACCTTGTCCTCAGCGAAATCGACAACCAAATACACATCGGGCTTAACGCTGTTAAACGGATAGCTCATTAAGGCGGACATGCCGATTGTACTCGGATCGGTAAAGTCCATCATTTTTTTGCCTGTAAAATGGGACAGGTACGCCTTTCTTTGCTTCTCGTCAAGCGGATATGTGAAATCAAAGTAATACCCTTTGTCCGTATAAATATCGACATCGACAACCAGATCGTGATTCACAAAATATAAGAATACCTTTGAAACCAATTTATCGGATTGAAGCTTCATCAACTGCTCTCTGAGAAAATAAAGCTGCTCCGCACGCTGTTGGTTTTCACGCGAATCGTCCACAGTACGGAGCAGACTCGTTAAATTGGAAGAGCTGAGCATGTTAATCATATTTGTCTTGAGCGAATCTAATGCGGTGTCCGTTTGCTTGGAAAAATGGCTTATGATGACATCGTTGAGCTTCTCTGCATCCTTCTCGATCGTACGGACCACCAGAACATGTGCCATCAAACTGGCAACAATAACCGGCATGAGGATAACGATGAAATAGGTGGTAAAAAGCCGCCAAAAAAGGGCGAATCGGAACTTATGTACCTTAGAAATGCTCAACACGATCGCCTCCCGCCCCCTGTAACGTTCGCAGTGATGGCATTACGAATAACTAGCTTGTCGCGTTCTCAAATTTCCTTAATAGAGATGATACTGCTGTTTCATCTGTGCGAATTCCCGACTTTCGTCCCGAAATTGCTCCAACAACACCGAAACATCTAATGGATCTTCACGGTACACCTTATCCCCGCACAATAAATCAATAAAAGGCCTGGATCCCTCTTTAAAAGGTGGCAGGAAAGAAAATTGCTCATAGTTACGCTTAATGGTATACATCAGTGTGATAGCTGTCTCCAAAGGACGAATCGATCGGGTATCCAGTATATGAAGCTGAACGCCGCTGCATGACTCTCCCTGAAATTTGGAAAAGGTCGGTTTAAAATAGACCGGACGAAAAATGACCCCAGGCAAATTCTTTCTGTTCATCTCATCCGCCAGTTGTTGAGCGTCGATGAACGGAGCTCCTACAATTTCAAAAGGAACTGTGGTTCCTCTTCCTTCAGACATGTTGGTGCCTTCAAATATACAAGTGCCGGGATACAGTAATGCCGTGTCAAACCGAGGAATCCCCAAAGAGGGCATCACCCAGTGTCGACCGGTATCAGTGAACTGCATCTTCCGCTCCCACCCCTGGGCACGTATCACATGCAGATCACAATGCCAGTTCATCTGATCGTTAGCCATGGTGGCCACCTCACCGACAGTCAGACCGTAACGCACACAAAGTGGATAATTACCAACAAAAGATTGATAATCCTGCTTTAAAATGTTACCTTCTACCGTCACCCCATCCAGCGGGTTGATCCGGTCCAAAATGACAAATGGCTTGCCTGCTTTCGCACAATCTTCCAGCGCATATAGCATCGTATAAATAAAAGTGTAGTATCGTGTACCCACGTCCTGAATATCATAGACGACCATATCTACCTCATCCAGCATTTCCTGACTCATGCGCTTGGAATCCTTACGGTACAAGCTATATACCGGCACCTGTGTGATCGGGTCCAGATACGTTTCTACCAAGGCACCTGCTGCTTGATCTCCACGCACACCGTGTTCCGGTGAAAACAGAGCTGTCAGATTGAAATTCTCATGCAAAATTTGAATCGTGGATACGAAGTCATTGTTTAAGCCGGTAGGTGCTGTAATGAGTCCCAAACGTTTCCCTTTAAATAGATGAGTGTACTGCCCAATGCAATCGATACCGTTTCTGATCATAGCTGCCTCCCAAATTTTATTTGCCGAGTGAGTTATGTAAATCTCCCTTGGGCAATGTAGCAAACTAGGCCAAAATTGAAGGTTACCTTCGGTTTACCCACCCAAAAGCAAAGTTGAGAAAACCTCTAACGAGGCCATTTATGAATGAGCAGCCGCGTATAGAGGTTGATTTTATTCTTATAATTCAGTTTTGATAACACGCATATTTTCTTCTGGAATCATGAAGGTTTGTGCATATTCTTTTCTGGCTTCAAGGCCTCGGACTCTCATCAAATGTTTGTAGTATTCCAAATACTTGAACGACTTGCTGCCGATTACGAACCAATGCGTGGAAACAGCCTTCACCCATAGATCGAATGCTTCTTGATCGTAGTCGACATACACATACGGACGATAGTCGACGGCGTCCTCCCAGTTCTCGGCATAATACAACCTCTGTGCAAAATGTGCTGGAAGCTCCCGCTCAAACGTCGGCAAGGCGGCAAAATAGCGGGCATCATTGACGATGCGGTGCGTTGTCATATGATCCTTGTGCATGCTGTTCTTCCAATGCGTAATAATGACGTTGGGACGAACTTGACGAATAATATCGCATACGCGAAAACGCATTTCTTGGTTATCCTGCAGCTCGCCGTCAGGAATATCGTCGAATACGAACGCTTCCCCGCCCAGCATCTCGGCAAAGGTTTTCGCCTCATTCACTTTCTGCACACGATATTCAGCCATATCTTGTCCTGCCGGGACGCCGCGTTCGCCTGCTGTCAACGCCAGGGTTGCAATGCGGTCCCCCTTCAAAGAGTGACTTGCAAGTACCCCCCCTGCCGTTAATTCGGCGTCACCAACATGGCCACCGATGGCTAGAATCGTTAACTTTTGCTCGCTCATTCACACAAACTCCCTTCTCATGACAGAAAATTGTTTGACGGTTGTAAAGCCTGCCTTCTCATAGATGCGGATAGCCGGATTCGAACTGCCCGTATAAAGCGACATGTATTCGGTCCCGATTGAACGAAAAGCTTCACACAGCTTAAAGAAAAGGATGCTGCCCAGACCGTGTCCCTCATGCTCGGGAATGACACCGATTCCGGCGAAATAGCCCCGGCCGTTGTCTTGACGAATGACCGGACCTGCAAATCCGATTACCTTGCCTTTATATGCAGCAATCACCACTGGCACACCCTCTGCCGTGCTTTGCCCGATTTCCCTCTGCCATAAAAGATTATTAAATCCATTCAGCATTTCATCCACGCCGTCATGCTTTTTCGGGTCGAACAATTCCACCGTGTAGCCATCGACTGCCGCCTTGCTTTCCTTGGCTCTGATATCCCCTGGTATGGTGAAACTGTCCAGCTTCAAATACATGGCGCACTCTTTAGCGCGTTCCACATACCCTGCCTGCAGCAAAAACGTATACAATTTACTTTCAATCGGCACGCCAGGCGCATTGTTATGCTCATGCTTCGGTGTCCCCGGTATATACCACGGCAATAACATCGGATTAAAAAATAAGACATCACCTTGTTTTTTTCCCAACTGCTGAAAGCGGCGCTCCAAAGCATCTAGCATGCCTTGATAATTCTCATCTGTTTGGAAATCATCGGCTAAAACAATGCAGGTGATGTATCCCGCCACTTCCCCAAGCGGCAGATCATCCCCTGTGCAGCCGCAGGCAAAGCCTTTGACTTCATTTTGTTCCAGTAACACAAAAGCATTTTGACTATCAAAATAAGTGTTGGCCGTGAAGATAAGCTCAAAGGTTTGTTCGGTAAGCTCCTTGTAGCCTTCTTTCACGGCTTCTTCATTCCATAAGTCAATAACCGCCTGACGATATTGTTGATCCCATGACACAATCATGCTGAAGTAATACCTCCCCCATGCGCGGTTAGTACTAGCCCTTCACCGCTCCAACCGTTACACCTTCTAAGAAGTACTTTTGCAAGCTGAAGAAAAGAATAAACATCGGCAGTGCAGAGATCGTAGCACCCGCCATCATCGGCGCGATAAACGTCGTATTGGCGAAGCGGAAGTTTTTCAATCCCACTTGAATCGTCTGCATATCCATCGTATTGGTGACAAGAAGCGGCCAGAAGAATGTGTTCCAGCTGTCCATAAACGTTAGAATCGCCATGACGGCAAGCACGGTTTTGGACAAAGGCAGAATGATTCTCCAATAGATCGTGAACTGACTGCACCCTTCGATCTTGGCGCTTTCCATAATCTCATTCGGGATGCTGCTCATAAACTGTTTAGCCAGAAAAATATTATATACAGTAACAATACCCGGCATAATTAACGCGCTGTACGTATTTTGCAGCTCGAACACGTTAACAACCAGAATATACAAAGGTACTTGCGTAACTTGGTAAGGAATCATCATGGAGACAAGCAGTACGGCAAACAGCACGCCTCTCCCTTTAAAACGAAGTTTAGAAAATGCATAACCAGCCATGCTCGCAAAAATAACATTGGACACCATCACGGTGGTCGCGACGATCAGTGAGTTCAAAATCCAACGATACGAATACTCACTGTAATCAAAGAAAAATTTAAAGGAAGCGAATGTAAATTTGCTAGGTAAAATGGAATAGCTCACCGCTCCGGCCTCAACCGGATCAGCAAAGGATGAAATGACCATGAAATAAATCGGAAATATCGTCGCCAAAGCAAAAAGTAGAAGGAATATAAAAATGATTGAATTTCGAATGGTTTTTACTCTAGGTTTTCCTGCATGATTGCTGTATAAAGCCATTTTTTATACCCCTCTCTTAATACTCGACGTCTTTTCCTGCATATTTGAACTGTATAACCGAAATTCCCGCGATAATAACAGCTAGAATCAGCGATTGCGCCGCAGCTTTACCGAATTCAAAATAAGTAAATGCATTATTGAAAATCAGTAGACCAACCATCGTAGTGGCATTGTTCGGACCGCCGCCAGTCATCAAGTAAGCGTTCTGGAACACTTGGAAAGAACCGATAACACCCGTCACCAAAAGAAATAACGTAGCTGGTTTCAAAGAAGGAACAACGATGTGCCACAGCTTTTGAAAAAAGTTCGCTCCGTCCATTTCAGCTGCCTCGTAATACGTATCATCAATGCCGAGTAGACCGGCCAGGTAGATGATAATGCTTGTGCCATGACTGGACAACCAGGACATCAGAACCAATGAAAACATCGCCGTTTTGCTTGAGCCGAGCCAGTTCTGATTGGTAATGCCAAAGAAATGAATGAACTGATTTAAAATTCCGCCTTCCATTGGATCGAAGATCCAAAGCCATACGACGGATAAAGCAACACCTGAAGCAACAACAGGTAAGTAATAGACTCCTTTGAAAAAGCCCTGCGTTTTTTTCCTAAGCGGCAGAATCATAATCGCAATCACCATGGACAATAACAAGTTGACAGGTACTGTCAAAAGCGTATAGACGACGGTATTGCGCATTGCTTGCCAAAATAAAGCATCCTTCACCGTAGAGACATAATTGTCGAACCCAACATACGTGGAACCAAGAGGTTTATATTCTTGGAGACTAATGATAAATGCACTTACGACCGGATACGCCGTGAACATCGCAAAAACAACTAAAGCGACGGCAATGAATGCATATCCTGGGGCACCTTCTCCTTTGATTCCTTTTCTTTTTATCGGTTTAGCGATATTCGTTGCCATACTGTCTAACCCCCAAACCCCGTTTCAAAAAACTCGGATTAAAATAGTTCGGATAGCCGTGTAACAAGCATCACGACTATCCGAGGTTTACAACTTATGATTAATCTTTCACAACGCCGTCTGCGCCAAATGCGGCAATCGCAGCGGTTTTCACAGCTTCATACATCGCTTCAGGAGTAATTTCACCTGCGATCAAACCTTGGAACTTAGGCACGATAACTTCAGTTTCCAATTTAATCGCTTTAGCACCCAGTTCTGTCGGGATATCCGAACGAGCCGGTGTTGCATTTTTCAGCATGTAGTCAACAGCAGCGATGTTCTCAGGGCTTCTGTCAATTTTCATGCTTTCAGCCGCTTTTTTACCGCTTTGCGTAATGTGAGCAGAGAACAGATCACTGTTTGTTGCTGCAGCATTTTTACCGCTAGCTAAGAAGTAAGCAGCTTTTACGACATTCGCTTTGTGCTCAGCCGTAGGTTCCTTTTTACCGCGGAACGTCATGTAACCGTCAACGACAGTAGCGAATGATGGTTTTGCTCCTTGGAAAGTAGGGGCCGGCAATACCACATAATCAACCGGGATGGAATCTTTTACAGCACTTGCATCAGCTGCTTTAAGCTTTGCGTTATTGGTTTTAGCGGAATTCTCAAATACGGCTAGACCTTTACCTGTGATCATCGTTTGGCCTGTCAGGAACATGTTCCAACGCTTACCAGCATCTACAGAGCTAAGCTCTTTCGGCATGGAGCCGTCATCGATCAACGCACGAAGATCTTTCAGAAGACCTAGGTAATTTTTGCTAGTGTACGCATATTTCAAATCTTTATTAAACGCATGAGGCATGCCCGCATTTTTAGCCATGATACCCAAGTAGTCAACGGCTGCAACGCCTTTAACAGCGAACACGAAACCATAGCGTGTTTTGCCGTTTTCAGTTACGAGGCCTTTTTTGATTGCTTGACGGAATTCATCATATGTCCAGCCGCTCGTTTGTACTTTCTTCCAATCGATGCCGGCCTTTTCCAGGTACGCTTTGTTGCCGCCAAGTGCATGAACTTCCATGTACGCCGGGAAGCCGTAAAGTCCTTTGCCGTTCTTCATGTATTCAAGCGGAGCTTTCTCATAATCGTTAATCATCTCAGGAGTAGCTGAATCCGTGATGTCCATGAGCAAACCTTGCTGCAGATACTTAGGGATGCCATCAGAGCCTCCGAAAGCAATATCTGGCGGGCTGCCCGCATTCACTTGCGTATCCAATTTCTGCTTCATATCTTCCCAGCTTGCCGGTTCGATTTTCAAAGTCAGATTCGGATACAATGCCGTAAAGTCTTTGGACATTTGTTCGAAAGTCTTTTGGTAGTTTGGTGAAACTGGCGGCAGCAAAGCTGTAATGGTGTCTTTAGCTGTTGAGGCGCCGGCAGTAGCCGCTGGAGCAGGCGTGCCTGCTGGTGTAGTTGTTGCTTTCGTGCCGGAAGTACCACCACAAGCTGTTAAAGCCATGGTTAAAGCTACAACAGATGCTAATACGGGCATTTTTCTTTTCATGAAAATAGACCTCCATTATAGGGATCTTTGAGCGTTGCTCAAAGTCTCTCCTTTTTATATTAAGTATCTCAAACAACTTTGCTAAAAGTACGTATGGCTGTTTTCAAACGGCCGTCACATTGATTCAATGCTCGTTCTGCCTCCGCTGCATCCAAACCGGTTTTTATCATCATAATCGCTAATTTGCAATTCATGGAAGCGCTTTCCAGATGGGCAATAGCGCTCTTTTCATCTACCCCTGTTGCTGCTCTAATGATACGAACAGAACGATCATACAATTTGATATTGCTTGCCTTCATGTCTACCATAAGGTTGTTATACGTCTTTCCAAGCTTCACCATCGTACAGGTCGTCAGCATGTTAAGAACCAGCTTCTGTGCTGTCCCCGCTTTCAATCGGGTAGATCCCATTATCGCTTCCGGCCCAACCACTGGCGCAATACATACATCACAGACAGGCTCTAGTTTCGAATTTTTGTTATTCACTACGCCGATCGTTGCTGCACCAATTTCCTTTGCTCTTTTCAAACTGGCAATGACGAATTGTGCGCTTCCACTGGCCGTAATTCCGATAACGGCATCCTTATCTGTCACACCGCACCGTTCTATGAGTGCGATCCCCTCCTCCGCGTTGTCCTCAAAACCTTCAACTGCAATTCTTAGCGCCCCATCGCCGCCGGCGATATGACCTTGCACCAGCATGGGGTCAATACCAAAAGTAGGAGGACATTCAGAAGCGTCGAGCACACCGAGTCTGCCAGAAGATCCAGCCCCTACGTAGAACATTCTGCCACCGTTTTTAAGAACATGATGTAAAATATCAACCGCTTTCATAATTTGCGGTATTTCTGCTCCCACTGCAGCGGGAACTTCAGCATCCTGCTCATTCATTAAACGCAGCATTTGTTCCGTTGTACATTCATCCATAATCAGTGTTTTCTCGTTAATCTCTTCCGTAGTCAACCTCGACAGATACTCATCCATAGCCATCCTCCTATCCTGTTTGTTTCAATTTCTAATTTCATACTAGCGAAAAATTTCATGATGGTCAATAGTTTTTGAAATTTTATTTCTTTTCACAATAAACTTTTGATTTTTTATTTTATTTTACAACAAAAAAAGACAACGACCTTTTATCTGGCTAAGGCGTTGTCTTTGACTTTTTATTTGCGATGTTTACTGCTGGCGATAATATCGTGCGTTTTAGCTAAATATTTCTTCACTTTCTTGTATTCCGCACTGGCTACACCAGCAAAAAGAATATCAATTACCGTCAGCATGGCAATTCGCGATCCCATGGCACCGCTTCTGATAGTTACCTCTGGTGTAGAGATGCTCAAGACAATATTCGCCTTATCTGCTAACTCGCTTTTATTATATTTGGTAATGGCAATAATGCATGCGCCATTCTTTTTGGCTATTTCGAGTGAATCGAGAATTTCCGTCGTACTGCCGGAATTCGATATAAAGATGGCCACATCACTTTTGTCCAGCAGTGTAGCTGCCGTGAGTTGGCTGTGCCCGTCCGTGTAGGTATGGCACATCTTGTTAATCCGTGAAAATTTCTGCTCCGCATCGATACCGACCAGACCGGAAGCACCGATTCCGAAAAATGCAATACGGTTGCTTTCACGCAGGACTTTTACAGCACGGGCTATTTCATTTTTATCAATAACACTGAGCGTGTCCTCAATAGATTTACTATTATTGCGAGAAATATTAGAGATAATGACGGATAGATCATCCCCTGGTTGTATATCGGTGTACTGGTTCTTCTCATCATCATCCATAGATCCAATTGAAGCTGAGATGCTTACAATAAAGTTCCGGTAACCTTTATACCCCATCGTTTTACAGAAACGAAGAACGGATGCGTCACTGGTCTTCGTCAGCCCGGCAAGGTTCTTAATCGAAAGATGCGGGATTTCCTCTAAGTTCTCCAAAATGTACTCGGCTACCAACTTCTCAACAGGAGTTAGGCTGTCTTTCATATCACGAATCTTTATTAAAATATTATCATTAATTGACATATATATTCCCTGTTCACCCTATTTTCTCTGAGCTAAAATTTTAATCTCATCATACGTATATTTGCTCAAAAAAACAAGATTAATATCTAAAATAATATACAATTTTGAGTAGTAAGGTAAGAAATTTATTTTCAATATAAATCTCTAAAAGCAAAATTAAATTCCAATTTATATTGCAGCGTTTCTGAAGGCGATGCTATAATAGCAGCGAGATTGAGCTGAATTAGGAAGGGTGAATACATGGATGACTAAAAAATTGAAAATAGCGATTATTGGATCAGGAAGCACCTACACCCCAGAATTGATTGAAGGAATGATTAAGCGAAAAGACGTATTACCAATAGATGAACTAGTACTCATGGATATTGATGCAAGAAAGCTCGAAATTGTAGGCAAACTCTGTGAACGCATGATAGAGGCAGCGAGTATTCCTTGTCGAGTTATCTTAACCGAAAACTTGGATGAAGCGCTGCGGGATGCGGATTTTGTGTTATCACAAATTCGTGTGGGTAAGCTGCCTGCCCGCGTACTCGACGAGACCATTCCTCTCAAATACGATTTAATCGGGCAAGAAACCTGCGGAATCGGTGGATTTTTCAAAGCCATGCGCACCATTCCCGTTATGCTTCATATTGCCAACCGTATGCAAGAACTGTGTCCGGATGCTTGGCTCATCAATTTCTCCAATCCAGCTGGCATCATTACAGAAGCTATGCTTAATCATTCCAAGGTGAAAATGCTAGGTCTGTGTAATGTCCCTTTCAACATGTTCAAGAGCATTCGTGAAACCTTGCAATTAGACCATGCTAACTTCACCTATGTTGGACTTAACCATTTAAGCTGGATTACATCTATTGAACAAGATGGTAAGGATTATGTGAAAACGGCACTTGATATGGGACTTAACAGTGAAGCGATGAAGAATATTCCTTCAAGCGGATTCAGTAAAGAGGTCGTTCAGATGGTGGGAGCCATACCTTCTTCTTATTTGGAATATTATTACTTCAAAGAGAAGAAGCTAAAATTGCTGAAAGAAAGCGAATTAACACGAGGCGAGAAATGTATACAGATCGAAGAGGAGCTGCTAAACATCTACTTGGATTCCGAGCTGCATTCAAAGCCGGAACTGCTTTCTACTCGCGGCGGTGCCAATTATTCGGAAGTGGCCATCAGTTTAGTCGATGCCATCTATAACGACAAACAAGAGGTACACGTTGTCAACCTTCTTAACAACGGAGCATTAGATTTCATGGAAGACTCCGATGCGGTTGAAGTTTGTGCTGTTATTGGTAAAAATGGCGCCACACCGATCAAAGTGAAAGATTTCAATAATCAACATATCATTGATTATATGCGTATGGTCAAAGCCTATGAGCGTGAAACCGTGGCAGCTGCAGTGAACGGCAGCGAAGATGCCGCCATGCGTGCCCTTTTAATGAATCCATTGGTCGGTGACTACGATGCCGCACATCACTGCTTCAATGAGTTGAAGGAAGCCCATAGCGACTACCTCCCGCAGTTTTTCGCTAAAGAGAAGTAGTCATGATTGATAAAAACTACATTATCGGGGTCGACGGCGGAAATAGTAAAACGGACTACTTTCTATTTGATATCCAAGGGAACTTTATAGACCATATTCACACAGGTACATGCAGTCACGAGCAGTTCCCCGACGCATACTTGAGCTCATTCAGAATCATGAATGAAAATATTCAGCATTTGCTGACGCGTAATCAGTTAACCATGGATCATATTGCAGCCGGTGCCTTCGGATTAGCTGGTGCGGACATTCCATCCCAGAAGGAAAATTTATGCCACGTCATTGAGCGTATCGGCTTTACACACTATGCCATGGACAACGACTCATTCCTGGGTGTTAAAGCTGGCAGTGAAAAGGGCTTCGGCATTTGCTCCATTAATGGCTCGGGCTCCTCTACTGGCGGTATTTCTCCAAGTGGAAAGCGCCTTCAAGTAGGCGGTGTTGGCAGCGAGCTATCTGGTGATGAAGCTGGGGGGTTCTTTCTAGCCAGAAAAGTACTTCGGGCGGTATATGACTTTTACTACCGTATGGGGCCGGAAACCGGGATGACTGAACCCGTCATAAAGCTGCTGCAAATACCCGGTAAAGAACTGTTCATTGAATACGCCTTGAACGGCATTCAGAAGCGAACAAGTCCCACCACCAAGCTGGTGCAAATCCTGTTCTCCGCGGCAGATAACGGGGATTCCGTAGCTATGAATATTCTTGATAATACGGCCAAACAACTGGCCAACTCCACGGTCGGCTGTATGCACAATCTGGATTTTGACCATGAAGTCGATATCATTCTGGCAGGCTCCGTTTGGGTCAAAGCTGAAAGTCCTCTGCTGCTCCAAAACTTCAAAAATCATATTGCAAACTTGACCAATCACAGCTGCCATTACATCCTTCTAAAAGTCCCACCTGCAACTGGCGCAGTCCTATGGGCACTGGAACTAGCCTATGGTCATCCAGTGAATTTAGATACTCGTCTGAAAGTGATTGAGGCGGTAGAACAACTCGAACGTCAATGAGCTATTTGGAGTAAACAAAAAATGAGAAGGCAAGAATCTTGCCATCTCATTTTTTTGTTTTTTCTGAGTCCCTAAGTTAATTACTTTAGGGACAGATCCTTTTTCAGCTTTAATACCGAACCATGCCTTGCACCTTTGGGACTAGGACATGTACCTCATAAAGCATCCAACAAACGTTGCCGATCATTCGATCCCATCGCTAAATGAATAAGGTGTGCCACCAATTTTTTCTGTTCTGGATTTAATCGTGCAAACACTCTTGGTTCTAGTAGACACATTTCCCTGATCACAGATTCCAGCTCTTCTTTTCTCGTATTGTCCTCAGGTTCGTCTTTAAAAGTAGGAAATGCCTTGGATTCCGCAAAGTCTTCAATAACATGATCTGCTAATAATCCCAAGTAGGGCTTCCTTTTTTGCTTAATAAACGTGTTGATTTCTTCAAGTAAAAATTGAAATGCCTCACTTTTTCTGCTTGCTCCAAAAGATAATTCCAATTGACCACCATTGTCTTCACTATCAAAATCAAAATGATCAAATCCTTTACTTTGAATATAAACACTATGATAGAAGGAATCACCTTTATTATTAAACGTTGTCGGCTGCTTATGCTTCTCCGTTAAATTCGAATCGATAAAGTAAAGTTTGGAATATTCATGATTGATTCGATCATTCCAACGAACATATTTGACTTCAAACTCCGTTTGTGTAGGCTCATGAACGATTTTAAAACATTCTCTTTCGGCTATAACAGATGAGTAATCTAAGGATATTCCATCCAATCTAACATCGAAATGTTTTTCAGAATGCAGTTCCAGGAACCACCCAAATTCCTTACATAAAAAAGCCAACAAATCCTCATATACAAAGTCTTTCATGATGTTATGAAAAGTGACCATCGTCCCTGAATCTTCATCTGTTAGTATGTTTTTCGTAACCTCATAGGTATCCAAATTTTTCGAATGAATACGAATGGTATACGTATTTTTAAGAAGGCCGTCTACATATGTCGTTTTCCATGTTGCATCTGAAGCAAAGTGATGGAAGGTTAATCGACCGATTCCATTCTTACCATGCATGGCAGAAGTCGTTCTGGCCCGCTTTTCAGGATCAACTTGTTTCTCTGATTCGAAAAATGGCGTAAACTTCCGATCTAATTCTCTCCTATCTATGCCATAACCATTATCAGCAATGACAATTTGATCTATGCCGCCTAGAACATTCTTATGAAGCTTAACATCTACAACGGAAGCTCGTGCATCGAATCCATTCCAAATATATTCAGAGATTGCTTGCAAATAATCAAACTTACGAAGAGTTTTTTCGATACCTTTTGAGGATATTTCTATTTTGCTTTTGCCCAAAACGATCAACCCCTTCAATGATTAATGAATCACTCCAATAACTACAAATCTATCATATTCCAAATCTTTCATTCCGTATGTCGATTCGTGCTTGCCTGATACATATCTTTTTCGACAAAAAAACGACACCTCAAAGGTGTCGTTATCAATCACTTCTTAATTTCCTCCAGTGGAGAATGATGTCCGTAGAACGTTTTTTCTCTTATAACCGGGGCTGTCCATTTTACCGCATTGGCGATCACGCGCTGAACATCCTTGTTGTGATAGGTAGGATAAGTTTCGTGCCCTGGACGGAAATAAAAAATTCGGCCTTGACCGCGACGGTACGTGCAGCCGCTGCGGAACACCTCGCCCCCCTCAAACCAACTAACGAAGATTAATTCATCAGGTACGGGAATATCAAAATGCTCGCCGTACATCTCTTCTTCCGCCAAATCGATATAGGGGCCAATTCCCTCAACGATTGGATGTGAGGGATCAACAACCCAAAGCCTCTCCTTCTCATCCGCTTCTCTCCAAAGCAGATCGCAGGATGTCCCCATCAGCTTGCGGAACATCTTGGAATGGTGGCCTGAATGCAGGACGACCAGCCCCATCCCCTTATGTACTCGGTCACAAATACGATCGACGACATCATCCTGAAAGCCCTTGTGATCGACGTGACCCCAGTAAATTAGAACATCTGTTGCATCCAGCTTTTCTTGGGTCAGTCCATGCTCAGGCTCATTAAAGGTTGCAAAGCTAATCTCAAATCCATCCTGCCTAATACCATCAGCAATGGCTACATGCATCCCTTTGGGATATATCCGGGCTACCTCTTCTTTTCTTTGCTCTTGGAGAAATTCATTCCATATCGTTACTTTAATCATATACAACTCGCTCCTTTTTTTACAATGAATGCAGTTATATGGTTCTCGTTACTCCGTCCTTGGCTGAATCTATGATCGCTTGCAGCACTTGTTGATTACGGTATCCGTCTATGATTGTAGGGAGTATTGGAGAGTTAGCCTGCTCCAAATAATCCACAAAATCCTGCAGCATGGGCTTCATCGTCTTCTCGTCCAAATGAATGACTTTTTCTGTTAGCTCCAGCTTTTCGCCTTCTCTAACCGTCAAATGAACTTCATTCGGTTGCTCGACTGAAATCCTGACGGTGCCTAGATCGCCAAACAACGTAACATGAAATTGATTTTTCGTTCCAATTGCATTTTTATGGGTATAAAACGTGCCCATTACTCCGCCTTCAAGCACACACTGGAACCCGGTAAAGTCATCCACGTCAACTTCAACGGGTTGTAGTGTTCGCGGATCCGTTCGGTGATCGATAAACGTGCTCATCATACCGGACACTTGCGTAAATTCTCCTACAAAAAAGCGTGCCGCATCCACCATATGAGAGCCTATATCCGCTAATATACCTGACCCTGCCATCTCTTTGTTAAATCGCCAGGTGTACTCCTTGTTAAACATAGGCGCGTTTTCCTCTTGTAAGTAATGAGCGGCAATATGCCGAATTCGGCCTAAACTTCCTTGTTCTACAAGCTGTTTAACGTATTGAAAGCAAGGTCTGTAGCGGTAGGAAAATCCAATCATACAAGGGATCGGATTATTTTCATACAGGCTTAATAATTCATCTGCCTCTTCCATCGTTCGCGTGAATGGTTTTTCAGAAAATATCGGTTTACCGCATTCAATCGCATATTTTAAGATGTCATAATGGAATTTATTCGAGACACCCGATATGATAAAGTCAACATCGGCATCAGCAATGATCGCTTTATAGTCGCCATAGCGCTTCTCATCCGATAAGTTCAATCGATCACCGACCTCTTGAACGGCCTTCGCATTCACATCACAAATGGCTGTAACTCTCGTATTCGCAATTCTCGAAAGATGGTTCATATGATAATCGCCAATTCCTCCAAGACCAATGATGCCTACGTTCCATATGCCTTTGTTCATCCCGCTGCCCTCCCAATACTGTCTCTTCTATTACTTATCCAATCGTCAGACAAGAATTTCTTTCTATAATTTTGCTTTCAATAATCAAATTTTCCGAGTAATCCCCTTGCAGAACACCTAATTGGTGCATTAACAATCGGACAGATTGAGCCCCTAATTCCGAAGGCTGCAAATCCATGCTCGTCAATGACGGATTCGATTGAACCATCATAGAGAGATCTCCGCATATGACAAATAGAGAAACATCTTCTGGTACCCTGAGATTCAAATCCTTGAGTGCATTAAGGACACTGAATGCCGTGCGGTCATCATCTGCAATAATCGCGGTTACATTCTTCTTCAGTGTACCAAGGATATTAATCGTCTCGGCAAAGCCATAGTCCATGTATTCACTTGCATGAAGGGCAGGCTTATGATGTATCATGTGTTCTTCTACTTCAAGCTGATGATCTTTCATCGCTTTGATAAAGCCTGCTTTTCTATCGATGGACACGGTCATAAGTTCATTTGCATTTAAAAACATAATGTCTTTATGACCCTTGCCAATCAAATACTTGCATATGCTGTCAATAATCTTGTGGTTGTCGTTATCCACGCTGAAAGATTTATGAATATTGGAATTCATGACTCTACCGACAGTAACAAAAGGGATTTGTTCACCATGCATCAGGTTGATACGATCATCATCGGTCGTTGGGCTCATCACAACAGCACCATCAATCGGATAACTCGATAGGAATGGTGTTTTCACCTTTTGCACAGGAATCATATCAAGCAGAACCCTGTATCCATAAAAGGAAGCTTCCAGAATAACGCCATTGATGAACTGCGTATGAAATGCGCTAAAAAAGAAGCTGCCATGCGGGATGGTCAACCCGATCGCCATGGTTCTCTTCGTTGCCAAGCTTCGCGCAATATGATTAGGCACATAATTTAATTGTCTGGAGACTTGCATTACTCTCTCTTTGACTTCGTCGCTTGTGGGTCTTTTTTGGCTAAAAACATTCGACACTGTCCCTTTGGAGACTTTCGCTAATTTTGCTACTTCATCAATTTTAGCCATATATGATCAAACATCCCTTCAGAAAACCATCCATTTATCCTAATTCATCATTGAGTTTTTCCACTAAATCGATTAATTCCAGCGGATGGTTGATCGTATAGTCGGGTATTTCACTTTCGTCTGCGTGCAATTTCGGGTACCTGGGCGTCCAACTCAAGAAGACACTCGTAATCCCCATAGCATTGGCTCCTTTAACATCGCGGCTCAAGTTGTTCCCGACCATGACTATACGGGAGCAATCCTGCTCGCTGAGATCCAACGCTCCAATAGCGGCTTTAAACATACGAGAACTTGGCTTAGAAGCTTTAACCGTCTCTGAATAAACCATCGTTGTAAAATAATCATACAATCCATTTTGCGTTAAAATATTTTTGAACGATTGCGCCCTACCGTCGGCTACGATGGCTAGTATATATCCACGTTCGGCAAGCGTCTTCACCATAATATCGGCCCCTGGAATCACATTAGCTTGAATGACAATATCATGGTCATCTCTAATTTCGGTTCCTTCATCAATGATGGTATCTCCGCAGTCCAGAAAAACAATAAGCTTCTTTGCATTAGGATCAATCGTTGTCGTATCACTCATGTGTTACACCTCTTAAGTTTAATTGACTCGCATAGTGGCAGGCTGCATAATGATTTTCGCCGACGGCCTGCAGGTCTGGTTCTTCCTGTATACATTTATCGGTCTTATACGTACACCTTGGATGAAAGTGACATCCGCTTGGAGGATTAGCTGGATTAGGAACTTCTCCTTCGAGAATAATGCGATCCTTCTTATAATTAGGGTCCGGCTCAGGTACAGCCGACAATAACGCCTCCGTATAGGGATGCTTGGGATGATCAAACAGCGAATCGACCGGCGCCAATTCTACAATTTTCCCTAAGTGCATAACTGCTACTCTGTCGGATATGTTTTGAACGATGGATAAATCATGAGAGATGAAAATATAAGTGATCTGCAGCTGCTCTTGCAGGTCCTTCAGCAGGTTAATAATTTGGGCTTTAATTGAGACGTCCAGCGCCGATACAGCTTCATCACATACGATTAATCTCGGTTGAGAAATAAGTGATCTTGCAATGGCGATCCGCTGTCTTTGCCCTCCGGAAAAGGCATGAGGGTACCGTTTGAGATAACTGACATTTAATCCGGTCTTCTCTGCGATTTGGGTAACTTTGTCATCCAATTGTGATTTCGTAAGCTTAAAGTTGGCGAGCAGCGGCTCAGCAATAATGTCGTATACACTCATTCTCGGACTCAGTGATGAATAGGGATCCTGAAAAATCATTTGAATGTCTTTTCTATATTTCTTGAATTCTTTGCCTCGCAGCCCTAGAAAATCAACTTGCTCTTCACCTTCAGGTTGATACATCACTTGCCCTGATGTGGCATCCATCCCTCTGACAATACATCGGCCTAATGTCGTTTTTCCACAGCCTGATTCGCCGACAATGCTTAGCGTCTCCCCCTCCAACAGCTCAAAAGAGACGTTGTTCAAAACACGAATGGATGAAGGTTTGCTAAACAGCTTATTCTTGGATTTTACTTGAAAATCCTTATTTAGATTATTTACTTTCAGTATAGGTTTAGACATCCTTATTCTCCTTCGCCTTCATCCTTATAAAGAAAACATCTAACCATATGGCTATCGGATATTCGCGTTTTCGGCACGGCGTGTTTATTGCATACACCTTCAACCCTATCCTTACAACGATCATAAAAGCCGCACATTGGAGGCATATTGAATGCCATCGGAACTGTTCCTTCAATCGATTCTAGACGTGTATGTCTATTTCCGCCTAATCTTGGCATTGATTTGAGCAGACCCTTCGTATACGGATGTTTAGGATTATTGAAAATTTCTTCTACTGTCGATTGCTCAACAATTTTCCCCAGATACATGACAGCCACTTCGTCGCACATTTCTGCTATGATTCCAAGATCATGCGTCACCAGCAGAATGGCCATGCCAAATTCCTGTTGGAGTCCCTTCATAAGCTCTAACACTTGTGCTTGAATGGTTACATCCAGCGCAGTTGTGGGCTCATCGGCAATTAACAATTCCGGATTGCAGGACAAGGCCATTGAGATCATCGCACGCTGGCGCATGCCGCCGGAAAATTCATGCGGAAATTGGTCAAACCGCTTCTCTTGATCGGAAATCCCAACTTTACTGAGCATTTCTAGCGCTATCTTCTTGGCCTCTTTTTTATTTTTGGTACGATGGATCAAAATGGATTCCATGATCTGATTCCCGATCGTATACATTGGTGAAAATGCCGTCATGGGTTCTTGAAATATCATAGCAATTTTGCGACCGCGAATCGATCGAATTTGTTTACTGTGTGTATCTAAAGATAACAAATCCAAATGGTTTAACGCCTTCTCAGAGGTGGAGTGATAAACAATCTTCCCTGAGGTTTCACACTCTTTGGGATTAATACTGATGATAGCTCGACTGGTCAGGCTTTTTCCACAGCCGGATTCGCCAACTAGACCTAATGTTTTCCCTTTTTTGATCTCAAAATCAACGCCATCTACCGCTTTCATTTCCCCATTATCCATTTGAATGCGAATTTTGAGGTCTTGCACGGAGAGAAGGGGCTGCTCGGATTGTGAAACGGAAGCTTGAGATGTCATAATATCTCCTCGCCTTACTCTAATATGGGTTATTTCTTGTATGGATCAGCAGCATCGCGCAATCCGTCGCCTAGAAAGTTAAAGGTTAATACGGTAACGATAACAAATCCTAAGGGGATTAGCTTCCATGGGTACAAAGCGACATTCTCGATCTGTTGAGCTTCCTGAAGCAGAACACCCCAACTGGTAGCAGGAGAGCGTATACCAAGTCCAAGAAAGCTCATGGCCGTCTCGCCGAGAATCATGCCGGGTATGGCAAGAGTCGTTGCCACAACCAAGTAGCTGATAAAGCCAGGCAAAAGATGTTTAATAATGATTTTAGCATCGCTAACACCGGCTATTTTGGCTGCTAGCACATATTCCTCATTTTTCAACGAAATAAACTTTCCTCTTGCTACCCTAGCCAACTCCGTCCAACCAATAAAGGCGAAAATAATGACAATGTAGATATACATCGTTACTACGGGCACACGCGGTGGAATTGCAGCCGATAATGCCATCCATAGGGGAAGCGTCGGAAATGAACGAATAATTTCAATGAAGCGCTGAATGACCGAATCGAGCCATCCTCCGAAATATCCGGATACACCCCCGATAAACAAACCAAGGACAAAGCTAATCGTTACGCCAATGAGAGGGATACTTAATGAAATCTGACTTCCCATGACAATACGCGATAATAAGTCTCTGCCCATCCCATCTGTACCGAATATAAATATACGACCAGGTTCATCGACGCCAAATAGATGTCTATTCGTTGGAATCAAGCCAAGAAATTTATAGCTTTCACCTTTGACAAAAAAGCGGATCGAATGGCGAACCTTCTCATCCGGAACAAAGACTTTACGAAGTGTAACCGGGTCTCTGGCTGACTTTAGGTCATAGACAAACGGTCTAAATTGAAACTTGCCCTCGGCATCTATGAAGCTTACTTTAGCTGGAGGCGCATTCACATATTTACTGTCGTAGCTCTCCAAACCATAAGGCGCTATAAACTGAGCAAAGATGGCTGCTATGTAGAACAAGGATAGAATCACTAAGCTGATACGGGCTAATTTATGCTTTTTTAACCTGTGATACATAAGACGCCATTGTGAACTGTAATAGACATCGTTGTTTTTTTGAGGCTTGATCACATTTAATTTCTGTTTCCCTGTTATCGGAATTGTTTTCATAGGTTATGTACCTCTGAACTCTGTGCGAATTTTTGGATCGAGCCATGCCAATAAAATATCCGAAATCAATGTCCCTATAACGGTTAATACAGCCATAAACAATAACCAAGTGCCTGCCAAATACATATCCTGGGCTAATAATGCGTTATACATAACGGGGCCTTGAATAGGTAAATTCAAAACAATCGCTGTAATCGTCGAACCTGTGAAAATCGAGGTTAGTGACCATCCAATCGTACTAACGATCGGATTCATAGCAGCGCGCGTCGGATATTTAAGCAATATTTTCGTTTCCGATAAGCCCTTTGATCTAGCTGTCACCACATTCGGCTTATTTAATTCGTCCAACATTTGACCTCTCATGACTCGAATCAGCTCTGCTGTGTTCGCCAAGCCAATTACAAGAACTGGGATAATCATATGCTTCAGCAAATCAAGAACCTTGTCCATCGACCAACCCGCATTGACGAATTCACTTGAAAATAGCCCTAGCAAGGGATCACCAAAATATACATAAGAGAGGTACATTAAAATAATAGCCATTAAGAAGTGAGGGGTAGCCATGCCAAGAAAGCCTATGGCTGAAAAAATATAATCACCAATTGAATATTGTCTTACCGCACAGTAAATGCCGATTGGGATCGCCACCGCATAGGTAAAGGCCATCGTTACCAAAGAGACGATGATCGTTAACCCCATGTATTGCGATATGACGTCCATAACAGGCCTGTTATAGCTGAACGAATACCCGAAATCGAAATTAATAACAATATTTTTCATCCACGCTAGGTATTGCATAAACCATGGTTGATCCAATCTTAAGCTTGCTCTCATTTCATCCATATCTTGTTGCGTCATGACATCGCCTGCCACAGACATCTTAGCCGCATAAGTCGATACATAGTCACCTGGCGGCAGTTGAATGATATAGAAGACGATCATTGAAATAAAAATAACGACAGGGATTACCAAAATGATTCTTCTTAAAATATATTGGAGCATCTCTATCCAATCCTCTCCGCTTAATTCGAAGATGCTGTTGAAGATAAGGGGGAAGTTAAGCTCCCCCTTATTGGTTGACAGGTTTAACTTATGGCTTGATATAAAATTGCGAAGGATGACCATGCCCTAAACTGCGGAATTCATCGGCATGAACCAAATCTTTCGGTACGTTACCCATTTTATTTGAGGCGACAACCAACGTTGGTGTTGGACCGGCATAACCAATCATCCATTGATTTTTTTGATGAAGCTTAATGATCTCATTGCCCCATTTATTGATATCCTCTTTACTTGTAGATGATTTCACTTTGTTCCAGTAGTCCAGAATTAACGCTACATCCCCTTCTGGTTTGACCCCTTCTTTGCCATTGGATGATGTAAACAATCCGTAATGTCCGAACCATGGGGTCAGCACTCTCAGAGGAACAAGCGTATCAGGCCGGAAAGCTACATTGACTAACGAAATATTTTCAGTGGTCGCTGGGATCTTATTCGAGTACTTGAGTTCCTGCTGAGTTCCTGCATCCACAACTTTAACGTCCATCTTAATCCCGACGGCTTGATAATACTTTTTAACTAATTCTAGAAAAGTTGCCGTGTTAGTACTTCCTTCAATAACCGTAATCGTTAAATCTGAGCCGTCTGCATTCAAACGGAAATTATTTTTATCCCGTTTGGTCAAACCTAACTCATCCAATAATTGATTGGCACGATTCACATCGAATTTGCTCCACTGGTCTGACCAACCTTTTTGGAAACCAACTAAGCCCTCCGGAACCGATGCTTGCACAGGAGCACCTAAACCATTCGTAACGATCTCGGAAATTTCTTTACGATCAACGGCAACGGACAGCGCTTCTCTAAATCGAATATCCTGAAACAGCTTGCGCAGGTTAGGGTCTGGAGTGGTCTGATTGAGTTGAATGCCCGCACTTGACCAAGTTGGCGTGGTCCACGGCAATACCCGGAACCCTGCTTTCTTCTCATTTTCTTTCAATACGGTGAAATCTTTAAAATCAAAGGTAAGAAGATTATAATCTCCCGCTAGTGTACCAAGAACTCTTTGAGCGGGGTCTTGAACTTTAGTAGCGACAATGCGGTCCATATAGGGGAGTTGGTTGCCTTCGCTATCCACTTTCCAAAAGTAGGGATTGCGTTCCATAATAAATTGATCACTATTCGGATCATTTTTAGCGACCCAAGCTCTTAAAGTCGGGATTTGTGGGTTTACCCAATAATAATAGCCCGTTGCTACCAAGAATGACTTAACATCCTCAAAGCCCCATTTTTTTGCGATCTCTAGAGCTTTCTCTTGGCCTACAAATTCAGGCAGTATCGTTTTTTGGAAATGTGCCGGTGCAAAGAACCATTTGTTGTCAATGGCAACACGCTCCAGGAACAGCACACTTGGATACTTATGTACAACCTTAAAGCTATAATCGTCAATTTTCGTAACTTTAGCTAAAGCTTTTTCCCCTGTCACAGGATCGACGGAGTAATAAGCGTCATATATTTTTTTGCCGAAGGTTTCTTTCGTCAGCATGTGCTCCCAGTAGAACAGGACATCATCAGCTGTGAATGGCATGCCGTCTGACCACTTCATGCCCTTCCTTAAATAAATGGTGAATTCGGTTGAATCTTTATTCACTTCAAAACCTTTGGCCACATTAGGTTCAACAGCGCTTCCATCCTTGTTAAAACGGAAAAGCGCCTCCTCTGTCGGTTGACCGACTGCCCAACGATCATTAGGCCCGGACCAAGGCATTTTCCAGTCGCCGCCATATTTGCCGATCTCTTCGGTTACTTTTTCCACCATAATATCTTCCTTAATCGGCATACGTTCAATCACAGGTTTCAACGTGCCTGCACCGACGAGCTTAGTTAACATCGGGGCCTCTTTGTAGCCGTCAGCCTTCACTGGTGCAGAGGCAACAGGCGCTTTCGTTGCCTGAACATCTGAACTTGGCTTTGGATCACCTTCACTCTCACATGCTGCAAATACAACGGCAAAGATCAACATCATCCCTACAAAAAACAACTTGTTCTTGTTCAAACCAATCCCCTCCATGATTATACTGGTACTTCAATCTTCTTCATCAAGCTCTGAAAATTGTTTCCCTTCACCTCCTAGGTTGATCACGCATTAAACCGGTTTAATACAGATGAGTAGTACGTAGGTCGTAAATCAAGTTAAGTATATATGGAGTTAAACCGGTTTAATTGAATTTACAAAAAAAATAATTGTAAGCGCTTAATACTTTGCGAGTTAAGAGGACTTAGCACTCCCTCAATTAAACCGGTTTAATACAGGGGCAGCATAGGTGTAAGCGCTTTATCATTTTGTAATATCGTACATCGGATTTACGTCTATTGCAACATTTTTTTTGGAAGAAATTAGGGGGAGTACAAAGCAGGAATGCCACTGTCCAAAGCTAAAACAAGTAACCGCGCGTCCGTGCTGAATAAGCTCGAACGCGCTTATTCAGGAGCAACCCAAACCCAAAACATATAAATTCAAAAAAGACCCTGGGGGTTCACCTGCCCACAGAGCCTTTCTAATGAATCCTTCTTATTTCATAGGACTTTGACTTTTCCTTTTTTATGGGTATACATGCGATGATCCGCTTGGATAATTAATTCGCCTAAGGTTACGGGCATAGCTGGATTGTAATGAAATAATCCGAGACTAATCGAAAGATGATAGATTCGACCAGCGCCTAAATTAAAGCTATGTAACCTTTGCTGGATTTTCAAGATGATTTCCTGTTCAAATGTATCTAAGCTGGGTGAAAGTCCATGCGTATCCGGTAAAATAACGGTGAACTCATCTCCACCCATACGGGCAATAATATCAGAATCAAAGAAAACTTCTTTCAATATATTTGCCGTATCCATTAAGGCCAAGTCCCCCATATGATGACCATGGGAATCGTTAATTTGTTTCATGCCGTCCAGATCGGCAACAATCAAATAAAAGCCATTGCCTTCCTGACCATTCGCATGTATAAACTGCTGCGCCTGGTTAAAAAAACCTCGACGATTGTAGAGACTCGTCAGCTCATCAATAATCGATAAGTTATACAGCTCGTCCTGAAGTCGATGACGTTCAATTGCATAACGCATGGAACGCATAATGACCGAACTGTTGACTTGTCCTTTAATCAAATAATCCTGAGCTCCATGCTGTACGGCATTTATTGCAACCTTCTCATCATCAAGCCCGGTCAGTACAACGATTGGGATAGCAGGCGCTTGCTCCCGAAAGCTGATGATTGTTTCCATGCCATGACTGTCCGGAAGTGAAAGATCAAGTAAAACAACGTCAAATGCATCCTTGGTTATCAGTTCAATGCCCGTTTCCAACTGATCGACCCATTTCAATGCAATATTCTGATTATCTGTATCCGATAAAACTTCTCGAATCAATCGAGCATCTCCCGGATTATCTTCAATTAATAAAACCTTGATCAAAAGTTCTACCTCCTAGGCAGCTTAACAAGCGTAAGCCAAAAATTTTCAATCGATCTTACGACTGTTAAAAACTGCTCTAGGTTGACAGGTTTGGTGATATAACAATTCGCATGCAGATCATAAGCTCTTAAAATGTCTTGCTCTGCTTCAGAAGTCGTTAAAATAATGACTGGAATATACTTCAGCAGCGGATCTTTTTTGATTTCGGCAAGAACTTCAGTGCCATTGATTTTGGGAAGATTTAAATCTAATAATATAATGTCCGGCACAATTGCTTCCTGGTAGCTGCCTTCGCGTTTGAGATAAGCCAAAGCCTCTTCACCATCTTCAACCACGCTCAAATTATTGTTTATTTTCCCTTCCTTCAGCACTTCGACAATCAAACGAATATCTCCGGGATTATCTTCTACTAATAGAATTTCTACATTCTGACTGAGCTTATTATCAATCATATCATCTGTTCTCCTCTGTCTGGCAGCGTGAAGTAGAAGGTTGTCGAATAACCAGCTTCGGAATCAACCCATATTTTCCCACCATGACGTTCTATAATTTTTTTACAAATAGATAACCCTATACCAGTACCCTGGTATTTTGTTTTATTATGGAGCCTTTGAAAAATGAGGAAAATTCGGTCCCGATACTTCGGATCAAAACCAATGCCATTATCGCGAACTGAAAATAACCACTCATTTCCCTGCTGTTCAATCCCGACATGAATGATGGGTGCGCGGTTGGCATCGCGAAACTTAATGGCATTACCAATTAAATTTTGCAATAATTGCACCATTTGTGTAGGATCAGCCAGCAATGTAGGCAAAGGATCATGCGTGACCAACGCATCACATTCTTGAATCGCATGCTTTAGATTCGTAAATACATGATGCAGCACCACTTCAAAATCAACAGACTTTAGCTCCTTCCCCTTCGTACCCACCCTGGAAAAAGCCAATAAATCGTTGATCAAATTCTGCATGCGCTGCGCACCATCAACTGCGTAATGAATAAAATCATCCGCGTCCTGATCTAATTTACCTTGGTATCGCTTCGCTAATAGCTGCACATAACTGGCTACCATTCGTAAAGGCTCCTGCAAATCGTGCGAGGCTACATAAGCAAATTGCTCTAATTCCGCATTGGAACCAGCCAAGTCTTCCTTTTGCCGCTTAAGCTCAAGCTCATTGTCTTGAATATTATGCGACATTTGGTTAAATGCCTCACATAGCTGCAGCAGCTCGACGGGAGCTGATTTCATACTGCTGTAATCGATTTTATAATGATAATCGCCTTGCTTCAGTCGCTGAACCCCTTTCAATAAATGCTGAACGGGATATTCAATGTGATACGATATTCGCAGCATCACGATAAACCCGAATGTAAGCACGATACAAATGATTAAAATCATAACAAGTAATTGTCTGTTAAAGGTTCGATACACTTCGTCCCGCTCAATTTCGTTAACAGCTATCCATTTTCCGTCATTCACCAACTGGTAAGTCCCGAAAACTTCCTTGCCTCGGTAACTCTCATAAGTCGTGGTTGCTTGTATACCTTGCTTCGCTCGTTCGAGAATATCGCTGTTCAATTGAAACTCCAACCGTTTCCAATTTCCCTCGAATCGCGATTCCGTGATTAGATAGCCGTTGCGATCAATCAAATAGGATTCACCGCTGTCTCCATAACGAAATTGCTCCATGAGCTTATCGATTGTCTTTAACGAAACCGTTCCATAGATAACACCATCAAATTGCTTCTTTTTATCCATAACAGGAGCGGAAAATAGAATCATCGGTTGATTAGTAACTTTACCGAGCAGCACATCAGATATATATTCACGGCCTTTGGCGGCTTCTTCCAAATAGGTTCGTTCGGTAAAATAAGCGCCAATTTGGTTCATGGTGCTAAATTCCACAATGCCTTCTTTATTCGCAAAAGAGACCGCTTCAAACTCCTGTTGATG
Organism: Paenibacillus sp. V4I7; assembly: GCF_030817275.1. NCBI lineage: Bacteria > Bacillati > Bacillota > Bacilli > Caryophanales > Paenibacillaceae > Paenibacillus > Paenibacillus sp. V4I7. The sequence goes on from NZ_JAUSZD010000002.1 coordinate 4,406,269, forward strand.
TGACGCAAAAAATGTAAGGTTATTTTGAATATCGTCAATATCAAGCTCTATGGTCGATTGTAAATTAGCTAGATTGCGGATTTCAGAAGCTCTTGTAGCTACCCAACTATCTATGCCTGTTTGCTGAATCGCACTATCTTTTCGCATCGAATTAATCTGATTGTTTTCCGTTTGGCGATACTGTAAAAAGGAATAAGATGAAATTGTAAGCAGTCCAACCATAAGCACTAAGGAAATTCCCAAAAACCGCAATCGTGCTTTTAAGCTTTGAAATCGAAGCAATCGCAATAAGAGGTTCATTGGTTCTTCACCATCAATCCAGAATAAGGGTCGCCTTATCCTTTATATAATTCACATCGGCTTCTTTCAATTCATTTTGAAGCTCTTTCCCTGACAAAATATGATTTAACGCTGCATTTATGGCATCATTCGCTGAATTGGTAAACAAATGCCCCGGGTTAATCGATGTTGGATGAAGCTGCAGTGCTTTCTGAACATCTTTCATTGCCGGATTGGTGTACTCGGCAATCACATCTTTAAATGCAGATAATGCAACGTTTTTGCTATAAATCGCCAGCATCTCTTTATCGAGCAGAAGTGACAATAAATATTTAGCTTTTACGGGGTGTAATGTCTTTGCATTAATCGAAACCTGCTTGTCCGGCGCTGCTGCCATAACTGTTTTTCCATTCTGATCCGGCAGGGCGAAAAAACCCATTTTGAAATCAGCCGTCTTACTATCTACAACCCCAGGCGTCCAACTGCCCATCAACTGCATAGCGCCTTTTCCGTCAATAAATTGCTGAGTCGACTCCTCATAGCCTATTTGTAAAGCATCCGGATTAAAGAAACCTTTGTGGGCGAGATCGGCAAATTTCTTCATCGCGTTGTTGACCTCAGGACCGTCAATTTTCACTTTGCCCGCATATAAATCCAACTCAAAATTAGGGTTTTGGAGAAACTCTGACGTTGCGGCTATGGGCAAATAAACGCCCTGAATCGTCCATACATCTTGAAATCCGCCTATGATCGGCGATAACCCAGCTTGCTTGATTTTGGCGTTTAAAGCCATAAATTCATCCCACGATTTGGGCGGCTCCAACTGCAGACGATCAAAAATAGTTTTATTATAGTACACGCCAAAGGTGCTCACATCAAGAGCCGCTCCAAAGGTTTTCCCTTTGTAAGCGACCGTTTGCTTCGCGGAATCTATCATTCGCTGGGTCCATGACTGATCCGATAAATCCAACAAGTAACCCGCTTTGGCGTATTCTTTGATCTTCTGATTAAATAGGATATCGGCGGCTTGGCCTGATTTTAACTGGTTTTCCGTGACCTCGGCAAAATTTTTCTCATCCAATTTGTCCCACCGGATCGTAGCGTTCGGATATTTCGCTTTAAACTTCTTCTCAACCGAATCAAAGTATCCGTTTTTATCTTGAGCCCAATAGGATACACGAAGCGTAAATGCCTCATCGGTTTGTTCTTCCTGTATCTGAGCTTTTCCATTCGATGGAACTGGTTGCTTTGCCGCTTTGCTGCACCCTGCCGTAGTGATTATAAAGGACAATGCCGTCAGACCAATGATCCATTTGCGCATCCGTTCATTCCTCCTGATTAGTTATAAACTTCGAGCTCATAAATTCTGGCGTAACCGTCAAATCCCGTCTGTGTCCCTTGTGTAATGTACAATCTGACGTATCTTCCTGTTGCGTTCACATTGCGATCCGTAGAATTGGCTGTGTTTCCCGTCACCGTATCGGCATCGGTGAAATTAGTACCATCATTACTCACTTGCAATTTGTAATCCTTGGTATTGAAATTGGCAGATTCTCCATTTACAGCCGCGTGCTTCACGACCCAACGGCTAATGTTCGTCATATAGCCAAGGTCTATCTTCAACCAATTCGGGGATTGCGCGATGGATGCCCATTTCGTACCCGTCGAACCGTCAACAGCATATTGCGGCGCTTCACTAGGCAAATTATAGGCATTTGCCGTCGCTGTCTTGTTAAACGCTGTATTTCCGCTTGCTGTACCATATACTTCGAATTCATCAATTCTTGCATAACCGTCATAACCGATTTGTGTGCCTTGCGTTATATATAGTCTAACATATCTGGCATTGGTATTGATGTTTCGATCTGTCATATTTGTCGAATTTCCTGTTACCGTGTCGACATCCGTGAAATTGATGCCGTCGTTGCTCACCTGCAGCTTAAAATCCCGTGTATTATATATCGCTGATTCTCCGCCCGCTCCCGCGTGTTTAACGACCCAACGCTTCAAATGATAAGACTTACCTAAATCGATTTTCAGCCAGTTGGGTGATGCCGCGACGGATACCCATTTGGTACTTGTTGAACCATCGACTGCATACTGCGGCGCTTCACTCGGCAAATTATTAGCATTTGCTGTGGCTGTTCGATTCAAGGCAATGTTCGTCAAACCATGGACTTCGAAATCGACAATTCGAGTAGTGCTAGCTCCATCCTGCTGACCTGCCGTTACATAGAGACGGACATATCTGCCGTTTGCGGATACATTCCGATCTGTGAGATTGGCGGTATTCCCCGTTACAGCATCAACGTCGTTAAAGTTCGTGCCGTCACTGCTGATTTGCAACTTATAGTCTTTTGTATTAAAAGCGGTAGATTCGCCGTTATAACCTGCGTGTTTGACAACCCAGCGGCTAATATCATAAGAAGCCCCCAAATCGACCTTCAGCCAATTAGGTGCTGCCGCAGTTGAAACCCATTTGGAGGTGCCCATGCCATCTACGGCGTGATTAGCTGTATCCCCACCCGAAGCGCTGTTGCTTGTTGCCGTTTTATTCTGCGAAATTGGAAGGGAATAAGTGCTCAGATCCTTGTCGTAGACATTCACGCTGCCTCCGCCGATACTGACGCTTTTGACAATATTCCCCCAAAGTAAAGAATCATAGATGTTTAAGGTACCGCTAAAAGATGAAGTCGTTCGCGCAAAGTTTTGCGTTGTGCTGCTTCCCGCTTGAAGTCCAATCATCTGGATCGTTCCGCCGCCTTCAACGGATACGTTTGGACCGGAAGAGGTATCGACGGAAGGCAAATAAAATGTTGCATTTTGCGGTCCAGCGCCCGCACCTTCTTTAATCGTACGAATACCTGATTTCACACCGAAGGAATCAACAGCGAATGTTTTCAGATCATTACCATTGCCGACAGTCAGGGCATCCGTATTAGCCAGTGTATAGTTTACGGCATGAGTAAAGCCATACGTATGAGGACTATTGTTATGTTTGGATTGAAAGTGTGTACCAAAGGTGACGACCGTTTGCTCCACCCAGCCGCGCTGCGTTCCGCCGCCCACATAAACTGCCTTTTTGGCCGCATTGATCCAATTGCCACAAACGACAAAATCATTCGATGCATTCGTGGCAAAATCAGCGCCATTGTAGCTATTTTCAAGCTCGACGTATTTCATCCAGGTACCTGAGCCTGCACTACGTACGACATACGGATACGTATGAATCGGATACAGCGTTCTTAAATCGGATGGAATAGAAGCGTCGCTGCCATTCACAAAGCCTTGCTCAGGATGAAAGACGGTCAACCCGCGGACACCCGAGTTCGCATTCAACGTGATGAAGGCCGTCGCCGTATCCGGTGAAGCAGTATCCTTGCCATCATAGGCAAGCAAAACCGTTGTATCTAGATTTTCATGCGCATGCAAGTAATCGTAGCTGCCTCGCAGTTCAACACCGCTTGGAACATTCAATGTTGTAGAAATCTTATATGAGCCTGGAGGCAGAAAAACAGTTCCGCCTCCGGCGTTGCCTGCATCCGTTAACGCGGTCTGAATCGCGGTGCGGTCATCAGTGATCCCTTTCCCTGTCGCATTGTATGGCGTATTTTTTACATTATAAAAATTCGTATCACTTGAAGGCTTCTTCGCAGGAGCAAACGTATAATGTTGTCCGCGTGCTTGCCACACCTGATCAAGATTGAGAAATTCACCAACCTCCGGTCGCAAATAATCCTGCTGAACGGAAGCGTTAATTCTCGACATAGCTCCATAGGAACCGTTAGAGGTGGCCGGACCTTGTTCCATCAAAATTCCCATTTTCGCATCGTTGACGCTAATATCGTACATCGTTAACCCGTCGTTTTTCCATAGTTTCATCCCATATAAAAATGAGTTTGTGTAATTTTTAATGTAACCAGCCTGCGTGCTGTCCGGTTTATTGGTGATCGCCGAAGGCGCATTTTTCCATATTCCCGTATCCATAAACACATTCGTTACGTAGGAATATTCATAATTGCCATCCATCGTAATGCCCTGAAACAAAAAGGTACCGTAAACATTACTTATATTGGTGCCGCTAGCGGATGAAAAATGGATGCCTTTAAACGAATTGTAGAACGTTACATTGGCTACATTCGCCGCAAAAGAATTCGAATCAATCGTGTACGGGTATGTGGTAGGCGTAAACACGCCCCCCGCGTAGCTGCCTTGATTCGGATACCAAATACTGAGATTGCGTACGGTCGTATTCGGCGCGTTCAAAGAAATCACTGATGCAGTCGTACTGTAAGCAGCCAATATCGTACCCGCAGCCGGTATGCCGTCCAGTGGACTTTTCCAATCCCCGCGCAGTGTTACATTGGTAGGAATCGTCAAGCCTCCGTTCAATCGATAAGTCCCCGCAGGTAGAAATACGACACCGCCGCCCATTTCCCGCGCTTGATCAAGAGCCGCCTGGATGGTTGCTGTCGCATCATTCGTCCCCGTTGTATCCGCGCTCACCGTTACATTGGCTACAACCACCTCCTCCGAGGTAAGTAAGCCGGTTTTGATCGTTGGAGCAGGATACGCTGGTGTAGCCCCTCGCTTTGTAAACGTGATGCTGTCCAAATAAGCCGCTGGATCCGGACCGCCAAATTCAATCGTCAGCACATGTGTCCCTGTGCTTAAATGAACAGGCATTGGCACCGTATAGTCCTGGAAAGTTGTGCCTGTTATAGCAGCCGTTGCACCGAGCTGAATGCCGTCTACAAGAGTGGTTATCGACGATTTCGTTGTGGAACTACCCATTTTTGCTCGGAATTTGATATCATGCCAGCCAGCATTCGCGCTGCTGACATTCACGGTATATTTCAGATATTCACTTACATATCCCGCTGTTGACGAGCCGCTGACCTGATCATTGGAACTTACCACGTAGCGATAAGTTGCCGAATTAATCACTTCTTTAAAAATATCGATATTTTGCACATCCCGATACGTGGTATCGCGAGTCATTTGTGAGGACGGGTGCGCGAAATAAACATCATTCATCGTACCTGTGTTAAAATCCTCCGCCTCAAACGTTCCAGGTACTTGAATCGTAGAAAATGGCGTTCCATCTGAAGCATGCGCAATTTGCGGCAGCATCCATGGAAACAAACTCAACACCAAAAAGAAACTCAAAATAACAAGACTAACGCTATTTTTCTGAATAAACACGATATCATTTCCCTCCAATATGGTTTGACCTATGAATTTAGGTCTAATTACCTAAGAATATTTTACCATAAACGAAGGAATTAATAATATAAAACTACAAATTTCGCATATATTCTACACGTGTCAAATTTTTAGAGATCGTCAGACCTTGAACTCTTGATTGAATTAAATGATAGCCTCTAGCAATCAGCACAAGAACAAAAAGGGCTGTCCCATCGGTCATTAATGACAGAAGGACAGTCCTTTGTTAAGTTATCATTTAAGCCTGGCTATTCCTTCTTCAATGCATTTCAGCACGTTATCGATTTGTTCCAATAGCCATCTTGGGAGGTTAAGGTTCTAGTGGAAGTACCGGCAAGATGGGGGGAGAAAACATAAAACAACTAAAATTCTATCCGTTTGTATTATGAAGTCAGCCAGTAATTACTGGTTGGCATTTTTGTGCTTTGCACTCTTTACCACCAGTAATGAATTTAATATGTCCACTTTTACTAAGTAAAATCCATTTTAATGGTTGTTAGAAAAACGATACTGTTTGTGTCAGTAAATGCTTTTTTGAAAATCATATTTGTTTTCCTGAACACAAAAAATCCGTCTAGTTCGCAGATACGAAATACTTAAATTGATAAGGCTGTTTACTTAAGAAGATGAATAAGGACAAAATAAGTGCTACTAACTCTCCTTTTATTTAAGGGTACTTTTTAGTACCTATATACCTAAATAGTCCCTATAGTACTTAAAAGTACGTACTTACCAAAAACAACTTAATGGTTTTATAATAGCACTTGTGAAGCGAAAGTAAAGCTTACAGCTGTTCAAAATACATGTCATTAGGAGGCAAAACATGAACCACTCATTATCACAATCTGCAGCACAACATAAAGTGAGGCAAAAAACAGGAACATGGGCGCTTCTTGCCCTTGCCATTAGCGCATTTGGAATCGGAACAACCGAGTTTGTTCCAGTAGGCCTGCTCGCGTCCATCGCGAATGACTTAAACATTGGCATTACGCTTGCTGGCCTTCTAATTTCTGGTTATGCGATTGGTGTCGCGGTCGGAGCCCCGATCCTTACCGCGCTTACCAATCGGATGAGCCGGAAGTCCTTGCTTATGACGCTGATGGTTGTTTTCATCATCGGTAACGTTATCGCTGCACTTTCACCGTCTTTTGAAATATTGCTTATTGCACGTTTCATCACCGCATTTTCTCATGGTGTCTTTTTCTCCATTGGAGCGACCATTGCTGTTCAGCTAGTATCTCCAGAGAAAAAGGGCAGTGCCATTGCACTCATGTTCACTGGTCTTACCATCGCCATTGTTACCGGTGTTCCTTTGGGGACATTTATCGGGCAAGCTTTCGGCTGGAGAGCGACTTTCTGGGGCGTTGCCTTGTTGGGTGTCATTGCGATCATTTCCAGTGCCGCACTCATTCCTAAAAATCTTAAGCAATCTCCACCAGCTAAATTTTCAGATATGTTCCGTTTGCTCACCAATGGCCGTTTGGTCCTGGGCTTTCTGATCACGGCATTCGGTTATGGCGGGACGTTTGTTGCTTTCACTTATTTAACTCCACTCCTACACGATGTGACTGGCATAAGTCCTGGCATGATTAATATTATCTTGATCATTTATGGTGTGGCTGTTGCATTCGGTAACTCAGCTGGTGGCAAATTAGCCAATAAGAATCCTTTACGCGCACTATTTTGGATGTTTATTATTCAAGCAGCTGTTCTAATCCTTTTAACATTCCTTGCTCCATTTAAAGTGGCTGGCGTGATTGGTGTTATCTTAATGGGCTTGCTTGCTTTCATGAATGTGCCTGGTCTTCAACTATATGTCGTCCAGCTGGCTGAAAAGTATGTGCCATCAGCGGTCGATGTTGCATCCGCGATCAATATTGCAGCGTTCAACGTCGGTATTGCTATTGGCTCAATCGTCGGTGGGGTTGTTATTGACTCCATGGGACTTGTTCATACCCCATGGATTGGTGCTTTAATGGTTCTCGTTGCCATCCTGCTCACTGGTATTTCTGCTAAGCTGGAACGGAAATCATAATAGGAGGCATTTATATGTTTGAGCATCATCGAACTTATCAAAGGATGTACAAAGAAGGCGGGTTAACGCTTGGTCTCCATATTCCATTAGAAAACTTTCAATCGAAAACACCTACGATGGCTAATTAGGTCGAGCTTGCTCAAGCTGCTGAAGGATATGGATTTACAACTCTCTGGCTCCGAGACGTTATTTTGGAAGATCCCTAGTTTGGGGATCCGGCTGTCGGTCAAATTTATGATAGTCTAATTTTCGGTACACACCTGCTTAGTCAGACAAAACAAATTGCGGTCGGAACATCTGCGCTGGTACTTCCGCTTCGCCATCCACTCAGGATGGCGAAAGAGGTTGCTACCATCGAAGCCCTCTTTCCCGAAAGGCTCATCATGGGAATTTCATCCGGAGATAGACGAGCAGATTTCAAAGGGCTTGTCGTAGATCATGCTAGCCGCGGCAGCCAGTTCCGTGAAGCCTACTAGAAAAGGCACTTTATGAACACTATCCTAGAATTGACTCCAGTTATGGTCATATTGAGCAAGCGACACTCGTGCCAAAACTGAAGAATAGAATTCCCACCATGATAACTGGCTTTGCACAGCAAGTGCTCGATTGGCTTGGACAGAACGGCGATGGATGGATGTACTATCCACAAGGGCCTATGCGGCAGCTAGAAGCCATAACGGTGTGGCGTGAGTCTGCTGCTCGCCAAAACCATACGGAGTTTCGTCCATTCTCTATGCCTATGCATCTCGATTTAGCGGAAGATCCAGATGAAGAAGCAACACCCATTCGGCTTGGTTTTCGAATAGGTAGGAATAAACTAATCGAATTAATTGAAGTTTACAAAACGATTGGTGTTAATCATCTCTTCTTCGCTCTCTTTGACAGCGATCGACCAGCTGGCGAGGTCATACATGAGCTTGGAGAATACGTGCTTCGCACTTCCCACCGCATCCAAACAGTCTTTGAAATCATAAGTCTAATCAAATAAACAGAAACCGGGTGGGCATTGTTTTTCACCCCATATTAGGAGGATAATCAAATGAAACACTTACAAGATACAATTCAATTAAACCATGATAAAGCTTTTCCTTGGCTAGGTCTAGGCGTCTTTCAGGTAGAGGATGGCGATACCGTCATTGCAGCGGTTGAAGAAGCCATTGTCGTTGGTTACCGTCATATTGATACGGCAGCTATTTATCAGAACGAAGAAGGGGTTGGAGAAGGTATCAGGCGTGGCTTGAATCGCACCGGCCTTCAACGTCAAGACTTGTTTATCACCTCGAAATTATGGAATGCAGACCAAGGTTACGATAGCGCTATAGCAGCTTATGAGAAAAGCTTAAAAAACCTAGGTTTAGAATCCCTTGATTTATACCTGATACACTGGCCTGTTGAAAATAAATATCTAGAAAGCTGGAGAGCGCTCGAGTTTCTGTATCAGGAAGGGCGTGTTGGAGCTATCGGCGTAAGCAACTTTAACATCCACCACCTTGAAAACCTGCTTAAAGATGCAACTGTGAAACCGGCTATTAATCAAGTAGAGCGTCATCCGCGACTTGTTCAGAATGAACTTAAATCTTTTTTAGATAAAAATGGGATACAAGCCGTCGCTTGGGCACCTCTGATGCAGGGAGAGATCCTGCATGAACCCGTCATCCAAGCCATCGCAGATCGCGCGGGAAAATCAGTTGCCCAAATCGTACTGCGTTGGCAGCTGCAAAGCGGCTGGGCAACGATTCCGAAATCTATTCAAGCTAAACGCATTCAGTCCAATGCAGAAATCTTTGATTTCTCCTTAAATGATACCGATATGGCCGCTATTTCTGCACTTGATCAGCATCGCCGTGTGGGTCCAGATCCTGATAATTTTGATTTTTAAGTTAAGATTAGATTTAACAAACGAGGCTGTCCCAAAAGTCATACTTAGGGACAGCCTCTTAAGGCCTATTGACCTTCTGGCACATTCGAAAATCGGTATTCAGAACGAAATTCGTATTTCCATTGGATTATTCCAATGAAATTAACAATCAGACTGCGAAATTCACAAATTGGGAGCTGAATTTCCCAAATATGGCTTTGGGGACAGCCACAATACCTTTTAATGCACGAAAATAACCAGAATTTGCCCGAGGGAACGTCGATGCGTTATTTGGACGAAAAACACCCGAATTCATGATCAAGAGGAACGACGATGCGTTATTTCGCTGTTTTTGTTACAAGCCCTATTGTATTTAGATGTTCTATAAATCCAATTAGATATTTGATAATTATTCATAAAAATATTTATACAAAAAAGCATAAAAAACCCCCTCCGGTAAACAGTGTTTAGTCCATGAAATCATGAAATAATGAACTCTTTTCTCACTGTATACTGTAAGGGGATAATACGATTAGCATGCCTTTATGCTTATTCAATCTCTACTATTTTCGGCGAACCAAGACAGCCTTTCTCTTAAATGAACGACGTCACCAACCAGTAAGATAGCCGGGTTGGGCATATCTTGTTCCTGTAGCGTTTTCTCCAAATTATTTAACGAACTTATTATTGTCCTTTGATCCTCAGTTGTCCCCCAAGATACAACTGCAACCGGCGTCTCAGGGTTCCTTCCATAGTGAATAAGCTGGTTACACAAATAAGTGATATTTCCCATTCCCATATAAAATGCAATAGTATCAATGCCGGTAGCAAGCGCCTTCCACTTTTCAGGTGATATGGTGTCGTCTTGACACAAATGCCCGGTTACCATGGCAAACGTTGAAGCCACTTTACGATGTGTAACAGGTATGCCTGCATAAGCGGGCGCAGCGATTCCCGCAGTAATCCCAGGTATGATTTCAAATGCTATTCCGTGCTCAACTAATTTCTCCGCTTCTTCTCCGACACGTCCGAAAACACAAGGATCTCCACCTTTTAGACGAGTAACTATCTTTCCTTCAAGAGCTTTTAAGACAATGATTTCATTGATTTGCTCTTGCTGAATCGGGTGATGGTTCGGCTGCTTTCCACAATAAATGAACTCCGCATCTTTACGGGCATGATTTAATAGTTCCGGATTGGCAAGGCGATCATACACGATCACATCAGAAGATTGAATACATTTTAAACCTTTGACAGTAATTAAATCGGGATCTCCCGGCCCAGCTCCAACAAAAAATACTTTGCCTTTATTATTTTCCATTTATTTGTCACCTCAATAACAAAAGTTATTCCAATGCAGCTGACTCCAGCCATTCCATTTCCTACTAAAACAATTTTTTCTTCATCGTGATTCACTCTCACATTACATTTAATGTTATGTAATTGTTAGAATAATCAATTATTCGGCCTTCCTGAATAATACACGTCATATTATCTTACATACGAATATTAATTACTAATGTACATCAAGACTTCGTATTTATCAACAATAATTTGTAATCCCCTTAGGTTTAACACAAGAATACGTATATTAATCGAACTATTTATTTGTTTTTCCGTCCGATCGTTCGGGTTATATTCCAATTTTATGGACGTTTCATGTAATCATCCGAATAATCACGTTATATTTAATTACATACATTTAACGATACATCTCCCAAAACAAAGAGGTTGTCCCCTCAGTCTCTGAAGACTAATGGGAACAACCTCTTTATTGCATTATTGAGCCATATTCCATTCTATCCTATCCTTTAATTTGTTTCCCCTGTCCTTTAATCAACATAACAAGAAAAAGAATGGCCGGTATGACTCCAATGAATATCTTATTTAACATAAACTGCTCCCCGACGATTTTCCCAATCTCCAGATGCAACTGCCAGCTTGACGGGAGAAGGGAAGTTATATAAATAATGACTCCAACAGGAAGCGCAAACCTTCGATAGTCTGTTTGAAACAGCTGAGATAGCCCAAGTACGGCAGCCAAAAACCATAATGTCGCTTTGATAAATATCCCCGCATAAAAAAGCAAGATAACAAGTGCGTCAAAACGCTCGAATACTTCGGCGATCTGAATCAACTGAACAGCTTGTAATAAAGGTACAGTACTAATGTTAAGTAGTTGCGGACCCAGAACGATCAGATTCATTATGTTCGAGAAAAGGATAACCAGCCCGGATACAAAAAAAGATCGAACCGACGTTTTAGCCAACTCTTTCTTCTCGTTTAAATAACGCCAGAACATGAGAAAAATCATCATTTGGCCAAATGGAAACCAGACAGTGCTAGATATACTTTCTTTTAAAACTGGTTGAATGCCATTTTCCAAAATCGGAAGAAGATAATCAAAATGAACAACACCCGATACAAGTTGCATGATAAGCAAAATTAAATAAAAAGTCAGCACCCCAACTACGATAAATTCAGCCAACCGAAAGAAGACCTCTATTCCCTTGTATATTGCATAGATCGACAAAGTTATCATAATCAGCATGATAAGGGAAATTGGACCTCGCGGAAGAATGGTCAAGAGGGTAAGATCCCCAAAGTCTCGCACATTTCGCATGGCTTCGTAAGAAAACATCAGGACATAAAGTAATAAGACAAACTTCCCCACAAATGAACCGAAATATTGAATCAAAAGCTGACTCAAATTTTTTTCAGGTTCCCTTCGTTGGATTATCAAAAAAAGAAAAAGCAGCATGAATCCTAGCAGCATGCTAGTAATGACCACCAACCAGGCGTCTTGACCAGCTTTGATTCCTAATTCAAATAAAGGTGTACTTCCTATTTGAAATAGGATAATCATCGCACCCAATTGATATTTGCTGATCCGCTCCATACGAAGCCCCTTTTCTCATTCTTTTTTACCGGATATTTTGGAAAAAGAATCATCAATCATTCCAGTTCGTCGGATCGTTACATGAACTTTAACGTCCATTCTGATTTCTGCGAACTCATTCTCCCAGTTCTTGCTTAGCTTTTTCCAGTCCTGTGGGTAAGATTTGTGGAATGCGTCCCCGAAGCCCAATGTGTCTGTTTTCATTTTTTTCAGAGCTTGAAAGGAATTTTCTGCATCAATTATTATTTGCTCCTGGATATGTTTTTCCAGTTTTCTCAAGGTTTTCGACTGTTTCAGATCCAGATTACATGCCGTTTCAATCAAGTTTCCCTTGGCTTCAATTTCTACAGACATGAACAAATTACCATTCGAAATGTTTGGTTTTAATTTTGCGTGGGATTTTTCTACTAAAAAGGAGGATAGCTGTTCGCTTCGGCTCTCCCCTTCACAAGAAAATACGATGGTTGTTCTTTGTAATTGATTCGTTATCCAGGGAATGCCGAGACTTTCTTTCCGACTTAACCAGCCTGCTAATTTATCCTGCTTAAATACCCCGACTCTATCCAATTTTAATACGGCGGATTTACGAGTTTCTTTCAGTGCTTCTAAAGAGGTTTGTGCCTCTTGCTCACCCATGATTTTGATTTCCGGTAATGTAGCGCTAGCGGAAGGATTGGTCATTGTGGAAATTAAATTAATTAACTTGGACTGAACTAAGTTGGTTTGTTTGTTTCCCTCTCCACTGATCAAATTGGAAATCGCGTTTCCGGGAATGTTTTCTAATGGCGTAAGGATTTCTAACACTTTCTTCGCGTCTCCGTTTGTAATGAGAACATCCGTAGTTTCCCTTGATTCGTAACTTCTCAAGTAAGCGTCCAATATTTGGTTGACTCCATATTTAGCAACACGTTGACTAATAATAATAACACGAGTATGAGAAAAAAAGAGCTGGCGAGGTGTCTCTAAATCACTCTTTTGAATCGCCTCCAGTAGGGTCTTTCCTTTCGATGAAAAGACGATAACCGGAGCTTGGGAACCGCCACCACCGGATTTACTCTGGGTTGACTTCGGTATGATGATTTGAAAGGTCAATACCCATTGATTGCTTTCATCTAAATCAAAGGCGATTGCGCTGATGATCCCCAATTTGTTTAGTTCGATATGGTTCGAACAACCACTATTAACTAATAACATATTGATGATCAACAGTAGGTTTATCCCTCGTTTCATGTCCTAATCCCCTTTTGATGTCCATTTTCCTGTTGTATGAATGCTAGACGATTACTTTTCCTTTTCCTTGTCGGAAGGTTTAGGATGTGCGTTTACGTTTTGGCGCACATAATTATTCTTAGCGAAAAGACGCGGTCTGGTGACCATCATCCACCAAGGCACTCTTACAACAGTATCTTTTAAGTTACTTGGCACAAAAGGTGCTATTGGTGTCATGTAAGGAACTCCGAAAGAGCGTAGAGACAACATGTGGATCAAGAGAAAAAAGAGCCCCGACATAATCCCGAACAAACCTAGTGCCGCGGCAAGAATCATTAATATGAACCGAATCAATCGAGCAGCAATCGAGATGTTAAACGCCGGTACGACGAAGCTGGAGATCGCCGTAAAGGCTACCACGATCACCATAGCTGCCGATACAAGACCTGCTTCAACTGCGGCCTGTCCCAGAACAAGAGCTCCAACGATGGAAATTGCGGAACCGATGGCTCTAGGCATTCGAACCCCCGCTTCCCTTAACACCTCAAATGTGATTTCCATCAATAATGCTTCGAAGAATGCTGGAAAAGGAATTCCTTCCCTTTGTGCAGCAAGACTGATCAAAAGGGTCGTGGGTATCATTTCTTGATGAAAAGTCGTAATTGCAATATATAAGGAAGGCAGAATCATCGAAATGGTAAACGCAAAGAAGCGCAAAAGACGCAAAAACGAAGAGATATCGAATCTCTGGTAATAGTCCTCGCTGGCAATAAAGAACTTGAGAAAGGTAATAGGCAGCACAAGAGCAAATGGTGTTCCATCCATCAAAACGGCAACCTGTCCCTCCAAGATGGAGGCCGCAACTGTGTCAGGACGTTCCGTGTTTATGAGGGTGGGAAATGGAGTAAAGGTTTGGTCTTGAATAAATTCTTCCAAATAGCCACTTTCCAATATGCTGTCTATATCAATACGATCCAGCCTTTGAAGCACTTCGTTCACAACTAAATCATTGGCCGTCCCTTTAAGATACATAACACTAACGTCCGTTTGTGTCACCCGTCCTATTTTTCGATCGATCTTCCATAGATTCGGACTTTTGATTCTACGCCGGAGCAACGCAATATTCGTGCTTATATTCTCGGTGAATCCATCTTTGGGTCCGCGAATAACAGATTGAGACGAGGGCTCCTCTACGCCTCTTTGCATCCATTTGGCAGAACTTGCAGTAATGCCTTGATTCCAGCCCTCTGCGAGAATAATGGTATCTCCACTGTATAAAGCCGACATGAAGTCATCAATGTTACTCACTGTATTTGTAGAACTAACAGTAAGAATCTGATCTTTAATCACCGTCAAAGAATCGGATACTGTCCTTTGCCCAGCTATGTTAACTTCTGCATCGGTCATGATCGGATTCATGATATTATCGTTAATGATCGTGGTATCTGTTAAACCATTAATATAAACAATAGCCATAGGTAAACTATTGGCCCCTTGAAACGTACGAATGGAAATATCTGAACTGTTACCAGTTAACTCAGAAATTTTCTTGATATTTTGCTGAAGGCTATTTGAAAGTGTATCGGTTTGTTTGATGTTTGCTTGAGAGTCTTGTTGCGCGCCCTCATTATATTTCCGGGCAAAACGCTGCAGAAATTTGTTCATCGATAGCATCCACCTAGTTCTAACATGTAATAACTTTCATTTTCGCCTTGCCTTTCAAGAGTTATACTCTTGAATGCTTCTTAAACGCAAACAAACCTAATCATTTCAGCCGCTGCTGAACTAATTAGGTTTACGAGTGAATATACCCAGGTGCCTTAGAATCTCCCGCTACGTATGTTATTCATTTTTGTCCATACACTAAAATTATTCTCCCATATCTAATTCTCACAGATCGTTATGATCCCGCTCCTTTAGCGCTGTACAGCTGTTTGAATTCAGATGGTGTCATGCCTGTATGTTTTTTAAACAGTTCACTGAAATGCGGCCTGTCTTCGTATCCGAGTGCTTGGGCGATTTCTTGAACTTGTTTTCCTTCAACCAGCATAATCTTGGCCTGCTCCATCCGCTCTGTTGTCACAAACTGTACAACGGTCATACCCGTTACCTTCTTGAACAAATTGGCAAAATAACTGCCGCTCAAATAAACCAGCTTGGCATAATCATTAACCGTCATATTAGAGGCTACATTTTGACGAATGTGCTCAATAACTTGTTCCACGACCTGGTTCGTATCTTCCACATGACGTTTCTGAATCAACTCACAACCCAACCTGCACAGTTCCTTGATGTTTCCTTGGAGCTCCTTCAACTTATAGGATGAAAGATTTTTGATGTACAAAAAATGACGTTCGATCTGTTTCATTTCTTCAAGAGTCAGTTTCTCCGAGAAAACTCGATTGATCAGAAAAGCCAGCTCATCACAGAACCCCTTAACCGCCTCGGGAGCTGGAGGCACGGATACAGTAATTGTTTCCTCGAATAGCTCATCCACAATGGCATTTGCTTTATGCAAGTTTCCAGACCGCAGGCAATAAAAAAGTTCTTTTTCTTTTTCTGGAGAGTAGCGCGGTGCTGTCTGGTGGACCGGACTCACATTTCGATAACTGTACACCGTGTTGCCGCCCGTATAAAAACTATAAGAAAGGGCAGCAAGCGCCTGCGAGTAAGAGTACGAAATTTGATGTATCGCCTTTACTTCTTCCCCAAGACCTAGGGATATGGTATATCTGGAATACTTTTCAACATTTTCACGGCACTGCTCCGAAATGGCTTCCACGCTAAGGGTATCCGGCGGATTGAATATGATTACAAACCGATTCGTGTTGTCACGGAACACAAATCCTTTGGTGAATCGCCTTAAACTTTCTTCCAAAATGTTTTGCACGGTAAACCGTATCAGCTCTACCTCTTGCACAGGCAGAGTCGCGGTTTGTTCAGCGAATTGATCGATTTCCGTAAGCATTACAACAAAGCGCTCCCGTTCCAATCCGATGTTCAAGAAATCCCACCGTCTGGCCGCTTGTTCGGGGGTCGTTCGGAATTGCAGCAGTAGTTGAAAATATTCCTGCCTTAAATACGGCAAGCTTTCCCGCAGCTTTCTTTCCATCTCATGATAGCGCTGCGTTTCCCCCATTTCCTCTTCAATCGACTTTTTTGCTTTTAAGACTACTTCTATAATTTTTTGCGGCGTATACGGTTTGACAATATAATCGAATGCACCAAGCTGAACAGCCTGCTGCGCATACTCAAATTCGGTATAGCCGCTTAAAAAAACAATTTTCGTACGTGGAAACATTTCCAATACCTGCTTGGTCATCTCCAAACCGTTTATTTTCGGCATCCGAATATCGGTCAGTACGATGTGGGGCTCCGTTTCGCGGATGAGTTCAATCCCTTTCTCACCGTTGCTAGCTGTTCCTACAATGCGAATGCCATGAGTCTCCCAATTTATTTGGTTCGAGATCCCTTGCACAACGGTCTTGATATCATCAATTACGCACATCCTAAGTTCTGTCGTCATCGTTATATCCCTCACCTGCTAGTGGTATTGTTAGTGTGACCGAGGTAGATATATTCGGTTCGCTGTTCAAGTCGATATCCGCTTCATTACCGTAATGCAGCCGCAATCGTCCATAAACGTTACGGAGGGCATAGCTTTTTTTGAAGGATTGTTCAATCCGCATGTCAGCCTTGACGGTTTGAACGTCCATGCCAGCACCATTATCCTCAACACGTAACCGCAGACTATCGTTCAGACATGTAATGGAAATTCGGATTATTCCCATTCCCTCCATTTCTTGAAAGCCGTGCAGAATGGAGTTTTCCACCAAGGGCTGCAAGATAATTTTCAATATCGGTTTCTCCAGCAGCGAATCATCCTCAAGCTCAATCGTGTAATCAAACAGACCTTCATAGCATTTTTGCTGAAGATTTAAATACTGCCTAACATGATCAATTTCCTTGGCCAGTGTCGTCATCTCGTTTCCACCGTTAAGACCTAGCTGGAACAGTAGCGACAGCGAGGTGATCATCTCCGTGACATCTTGGTTTTGAGACGCTTCCGACTTCCATATGATCGTATTTAATGTGTTATACAAAAAATGCGGATCGATCTGCGCCTGCAGCGCTTTGACCTCCATTTTACGTTTCTCATACTCTGCTTCCTTGACGTCCTCAATGAGCGAAGAGATTTCTTCCAGCATACGGTTAAACTTTAATCCGACCTGTGTAACCTCATCCTCGTATTTGCTGGTAAACCGTACATCAAGGTTATTTTGCTCAACCCTCTTCATCAGCCCCTGCAGTTTGTGCAAAGGCTTCAGTAATAAGCTCGAAATGACATTGGACAAGACGAACGCCAATATAACGCAGCACAACATGATCCATAATGTGGTCGTTTTGATGCGGTTCACCTGACGAAGCAAATCCGACTGTGTCTGAGTGCTGACCATCGTCCAATTGTCCACCATGGTTAGCCTTGAATAATTAACTAAATAAGGGTCCCCCCCCATGTTGTATTTAAAAAATCCTCGGTCTTGTCCCTGCAGCAGCTTCATGAAAGCTGGGTCTCTTTGAAATGAAGATGTCTGGATACTAAGCGGCAGCACGGCTTCACCGCTCCTCGATATAAGAAAATAGTTATCGGCACGATCGAATAAGTCGTCGGTGACGACTTTGTGAATCGCATCTTCCTTAACATTGACTACAACATAAACATCTTGCACATTAACTTCTGTGATCGGCTTCATAATCAAGGAAATGACTCTCTGATTTCCTGAAAAAAGCTGATCCACGTGATCTTCCACCCATATAACACGCTCGGGGCTATCCAGATATCGCGAAAAAATCGTCTCCTTGAATCGTGTCTGGCTATTACGAAGATCGGTTGTAGCATACAGTTCACCTACAGGTGTATAGATCAAGACGGATTGGATAGAAGGCTCGATCAGTTTCATTTGCCCAAGAGGCGTTTGCATGGAAGACAGCCTTGTATAATAGGATCCCGAACGATTCGAGTACACGTCATCCATAGCCAACTTGAACGAATCACTGAGCATCATGGTTGAGGTTGTCACAATGATGTGCCGAAGCTTTTCATCCAGCACGCGCGCGGATTTGTTCAGCGTATTCTGACTGGAAATAAACGCCTCCTGCTCCGTCGATCGAAAGGCAATCCAATAGGACATCATACCCGTTAGCGCTATGGATAAAACAGTCAGAATCAGAAACGAAATCCACAACCGGCGGCGGAGCGAAAGCCGGTAATACCATTTTTTCAAGCTGCCCCCACCCTTTCTAAAGAGAAGAGACGCGCTGCTTTGGCTGCGCGCCTTCCGTATTTGAACTTACTTTGCAAGACTGCCTTGCAGTTTATTTGGATCGAAGTTCGGATTCGCTTTCGTCTTCGTATCGCCAGCAGCTCTTGCTTTCTCCAGGCCCGAGTTGTAGCGTGCTGTCAAGTCATTCAGCATTTTGTCTACATCTCCGCCTTCCATCATATATTTGAGGACAGCGTTACCCAACTTATTTCCTTCCACCTTTGCCTCCGTTACGGAAACAGGAGTTGGAGCGTACAGCGCGTCGAATTTGCTTGGCAAGAAGCCTTCGATCCCCGGAATGGATGGTTTTTTCGCGGCGGCGTTAACATCTGGCACAATCGAGATTCCAAACCCTTTCTCATGGTATTCCTTCTGGAAATTCAGATTATAGATATACTCCAAGAACTTCCAAGCTTTATCTTTATTTTTCGTGTTTTTGCTGATGCCAATGTAGTTGCCGGCAATGACGGATACAGTTCCCTGTTGACTGCCATCAATGGTAGGGGGCAATGCCGCGCTCCAGTTAACCTTAGTCGGGAATTGATTTTGGTACACACCCGGCTCGCCGGAGTGGTTAAAATACATGCCGATTTTCCCAGCGGCGAACTGCGCACGCAGTGGATCGATGTCAAGAGATTCAACGCCCGGCAGCATGCTGCCGTCCTGCTTCATCTGGCGAAGCGCCTCGGTGATAGGCTTATACACCGAGAAATCGAACTGGCCTGTTTTATAATTGTAGCCATCCACCACGGAAGTTCCACTGAGCGATCCGATCGGATTGGCAATCCTGCCAAAGGCGGAGCCGGGATTTTTAAAGTTTTCAGCGAAGCCAAATGCTCCGATATCTTTGCCGGCTTCTGTAATTTTCTTGGCATCCTCTACTAATTCTTTTACCGTTTTTGGAGGTTCTTTGATTCCGGCTTTTTGGAAGAGATCGACGTTATAAATCAATCTCCAATATTGCCCTGTATGCGGCAGCGAATAAATGTTACCATCCACCGTATTCAGTTCTTCCACTAGCAATTTATCATACCGCTTCTTCATCTCGTCGGTCATCATGTCGTTAATCGGTTGCAAATAACCTTTCTTCACAAAGCCAAGAAAATCGTTTGTCCGTAAGATATCGGGCGCTTGGTTGCTCGCAAAGGCGATATCGACCGACTGATTATAATTATCGGCAAGTACCGTCATTTCTACTTCAATGTTATCCTTATTCGTTTCGTTAAATTTTTTGATTACATCTTTCATGTAATCGGCATCATGACGGTCAACAGTCCAGTAAGACAGCTTCGTCTTCGCTCCTCCTGTTGCAGCGGAAGTGGAAGTAGCCGTAGCTGTACTCTTCGGCTGATCCGTTTGTCCACCGCAAGCCGCAAGTGAAGCGACCATCGTAACGCCAATCAGTGTGCTTAGCACCATTTTTTTCTTCATGTAGTAAAACCCTCCTAATTTAGTTTACCTTAAGACTTGCTTTATAACAAAAATGTAACTGCTTTCATCATAATTCCTCAACACTTGGAACCGTGAAGGACAAATCAACTTTTGATGGGGGAAAAAAACACTTTCCTGGTTTCCGCTTTTTCCCGTTATCCTTTTACACTTCCTGCCGTCACCTGTATGAATGACTTATTCGCCAAAACGTACACAACAAGGATCGGTAGGAAGGAAAGACACGCACCCGCCATCATAAGGTGCGACTCCGCAGCTGCGCCGATCCCGTAACGTAAATTGGCCAGACCCACCGTCAGCGTTTGCAGTTTCGGATTCGTCATAGTGAACACCAAGGGCAAGATGTATTCGTTCCAAGCGCCACGGAACGTGAACAAGGCAGTAACACCAAGAGCGGGACTCAGCAGCGGAAGAATAATTCGCCAGTAAACCGTATAGAAATTGCATCCATCGATGTATGCGGCCTCGTCCAGATCTTTGGGAATCGCCTTAAAAAAGCCGATCAGCATAAAGTAAACCGTGGCATGCGCGCTAATCAAGATGATGATGACACCCCAGAGCGATTTATTCAGGCCAAGTTTGACCATGAGATCGAACTGCGGCCTCAATACTACTGCACCAATAGAAATGAACATCGTACTGGCTTGCAGGATTACGTACAATCGTTTGCCAGGAAATCTCGTCCGATCGACAGCATAAGCGGACATAGAGGCGATGAGCAGCGTACCGATCGTCACAATTGTGCTGATAAAGAGACTGTTCCACGTAAACCGGGCAAAATTCGCCTGCTTCCAAGCCGTTGCATAATTGGAGAACTTCCAGACAGAGGGCAACAAGGTTGCTCCCGTTGTCAACTCTGCATTCGTTTTAAATGAACCCAAAATCGCCATAACGATTGGAAATAGCGTAAAGAAGGCTATGGCCAGCAAAAATATCCATTTCAAGGTTTTTCCGGTGAAATGTCCGCTTCGGATAACGCCTGATTTCGTACTTGTATGCATCATGTAGTCAGTCCCCCTTTATTAATCCCGATTAAGCCGTTTGGACATATAGAAATAAACAATCGTAATCAGCCCGACAATCAAAGCCGTTACAAACCCCGCTGCGCTGCCGTAGCCGATTTGTTGGACAGTCGCAGTAGAAGCGGATACCGGGAAAAACAATTTATACACGTAAAGGTACATGACATCTGTTTTGCCGAACGGTCCACCCTCGGTCAGGACCATAATGCTTTCATAACCTTTCAGCGCAGTGATAATGGCCAACATGACGATCATTTGCAGAACAGGACCCAGCATTGGAATCGTAATGCTCCAAAATTTTTGCGCCGCATTCGCTCCATCGATCGATGCGCTCTCATACAGATCATCGGGAATACCTTGCAGCCCAGCGATAAAAAGCAGCATATAGTTGCCGATCGCACCCCAGATAGCCGTAATAATCACCGTCAGCATAGCGTAATTCGGTCCCAGCCAATCAACCGCTTTGGAGATCACCCCGTACTTGATCAAAAATTGATTGAGCAATCCATTATACGAATTAAAAATGGTGAAAAACACGATCGACATTACCGATGTACTAATAATGGTCGGCATAAAATAGATAGCACGCAGAAACACTTTGCCTTTCAGCCCCCGATTTAAAATGACGGCAAGTAAAAGTGAAATCGGCAGGACAATGATAATTTTTCCGCTCGCATAAATGAACGTGTTATACACAGAGTGCCAAAATTCCTGATCGCGCAGTAATCTCGAAAAATTATCGAGTCCAATAAATTTTTTTTGGCCGAACCCCTGATAATCATAAAACATATAGCGAAGCGCCCATACAATCGGATAGATCCCTAGCGCCAAAGTCAAAAATAGACTAGGAAAAATGAATACATAGGAATTGAAAAGAGAAAGCCTTTTTCGCATCATACATCTGCTCCTTTAGGTTATTGTACTCCAAGCATAGTACAACCTCGTTAAGGTACGAGAGCGGCAATTCAACTGTATCCATAGGACAAATCAACTGTTTTTAAATCATGCAATATGGGTATCCATGATCTCCTGCAAACGGGAACAAGCCGCAAAGCTATCTCTGCGGCTTGTTTCCAAGAATATCAAACTATTTCAACAGCTGAATGATAAACGTTCTGATTTCGTATGGATTCAGCTGAACATCAATCAACGATTCGTACTGCCTATCACCAAGAGGCCTTTCGAGCAGGTCGCATTCCTGCCAGGACTTGACCCGCGCATCACTCGAAATTTGCGTTTGGCCGCTAATGCCGGCAAACTCGTGAATGCGTAAAATAATCGTGTCATGATCCTCCGCTTTTTTTACCGCATCAATCATAACATGCTTGCTGGATAGACGGAACAAGCTGAATGAGTCTTCGGCAGGCTTGCCGGGCACAAATGATAGTGGATTGTTCAGCGACCAAGCGGACTGCACCGTTCCTCCGTCATACCAGTCGCTAGCATGCGGGAAGAGCGAATACGTAAATTCATGCTCTCCTTGATCGGCCGTCGGGTCTGGAACCATAGCGGACTTGATCAGGGTAAGACGCATCACATGGTCTTTTACATCATAACCGTATTTACAATCGTTCAAGAGACTGACGCCATATCCGCGTTCGGACAAATCAGCCCACTGATGGCCAACCGTCTCAAACCTGGCATAGTCCCAGCTTGTATTCCAATGGGTCGGACGCTTCACGTTGCCAAATTGAATATCGTAAGTCGCCTCCGTTGCCCGGATTCGCAGCGGAAAGGCTACTTTCAGCAGTTTGCGCTGTTCATTCCAATTAACGTGGGTCTGGAAATCGATTCTGCGACTGTACGCATAGAGCACCATATCCTGCACCACGGTTGAATCCATATAGGACCACTCGAAACGGACTACCACAGCCAAAGGACCACTGTCCGTCACTTCGACCCGGGTCAGAATATCAACTTCCTGCTTTTTCTCCGTGTAAAAGATGTCAATGTCCCACGCTTCGTGCCGGCCTTTCGGCTTATCTTCGAACACTTCGAAACGATTCCCTGTTTCGCCTGCGGCGAGTATTTCCCGGCGCTCAATTCGATCGTAAAGACGGACAATCTGACCCAAGTCATTCCATTCTATTTCATAAAAAGGCGTTATAAATCCATGATCCAACTTTATGAATTTATTCTCTGCTATAGCCTGTACATGCTGATCGACCCGCTCCTTACGATGGATGACAGCGAATCCCATCGGAGAGATTTTCTCTACGTTTACCCACCAGTTTCCACCTACAAGCTGAGCCTCCAGTGGCCGATCCGAAGCATCAAACCACCCTACTCCGGCTTCCTCCGTTTGTTCTTCGGCCATGCAAACAAGATCTGTTCTCTCCCACGGAGAACCGTTAAACACCGTCACTTCGCTTCCCTTTTCCCTACCCGCTGTCAAAAGCAAAGCTGACTGATCCCACACCTTTTGACCTATAGTTAACGCCTCTTCGTATTCGGCTTTGCTGTCCTCATACACCTCGCGAATCGACGATCCAGGGATAATGTCGTGGAATTGGTTGCGCAAAATAATTTTCCAGCCTTCGTGCAGGGCTAGGGAAGTTTCGGCCACCGCCGCATGACCAGTAGCATTCAATATACAACTCATGGCCTGCACCCATTCGGTTTCTCGATACAGCAGCTCCAGCTTGCGATTCATCCGCTTGTTGTAAGCCTGACTCGTATAAGTACCGCGGTGAAGCTCCAAATACAATTCACCGTCCCACGTGTGCACATATGAATTGGTGTTGCTGACGCTCATCTGCAATTCGTTAAAATACTCGTCAGCACGCCCCGTCTTCACATGAGGAATGCCTGGAATATCATCCAGCCTGCGTCGCATCTCTAGCATTTCACGATTGACACCTCCGCCGCCGTCGCCGAACCCATATGCAAGCAGCAAATTCGTATTGAGTGTCTTATCGCGGTAGCTTTCCCAAATCCCCTGTACCGATGAGGGCGTCACTTTCCCGTTGTACGTATAATAAAAGGCCCCTTCGCTCGATCCGGGATCCGGCGTCGTAATAAAATGGGTCAGTACTTCCGTCCCGTCAATGCCCCGCCATTTAAAAGTGTCATGAGGCATCCGGTTATATTGGTTCCAGCTGATTTTGGTTGTCATAAACGATTCGATGCCAGATTTGCGTAAAATTTGCGGCAGCGCCCAGCTGTAGCCAAACACATCAGGCAGCCATAAATACTTGCATTCCACACCGAATTCCTCACGAAAAAATCGGGTTCCATACAACAGCTGCCGCACCAGAGATTCCCCAGAGGCCAAATTGCAATCCGCCTCCAGCCACATCGCTCCACCGGCTTCCCAGCGACCTTCCTTGATGCGTTCCTTGATACGCTCGTAAATTTGCGGATAATCAGACTTGATATATTCATAAAGCTGCGGCTGCGTTTGCAAAAAGATATACTCCGGATACTGCTCCATCAAACGCAGTACGGTTGAAAACGATCTCGCTGCCTTTTCCCTCGTATGCTTCAGCTGCCACAACCAAGCCACATCTATATGCGTATGTCCGATACACTGTACCACAACCGAGTGAAGCTTGGACATCGACGACAATGTCTGCCGGAGTTGTTCACGTGCCTTTTCAACGGAGTTGTAAAAGCCTTCACTCCCAGGCCTCGACCAGTCGAGTATTAAGAAAGCCTGATCCAGCATAGAAAGCAGTTGATGCCGCTCCGGACGATTTTCGTCTAGTATACGGACCGTTTCCAGCAGTGCTTTGGCTGTATAATACATATCGTCGCATGCTTCATCCAGCCAGCACACAGAAGCTAACTCCATTCTGCTTTCCATCACGCGGTGGCTCTCATATCCCCCTAGCCCTGACCACAAGCGGAAGCGTAGCTGAGCGGTTTGACCGATCACAGCTTCAGGCATAAAAACTTCCTCATGATTCGAGTCTACTCCTTGATACGGCTCTCCGTTCAGAAATAGCAGCGATTCGAATCCGCTGTTCGTTCCACCTCCAGTTTGTCCGAGGCAGAACCGGCCAAGTACTTTTCTTCCTTCCCACTCAGCGGGAATCATCACATCTGCAGCCAGCCAGTAGTATACATCGCGGCCATTCCATCGGTCACCTATACGTATATCCGTCCACTCGCCTTCTTCCGACGGATACGCTCCAATTGCGCCATCCTCATCCCGTTTGATTCGAAACTTATCTATGCGCCGTTCATCACGATAGCGGTACGACTCCAACTCATTTAAACGTGCTTGTAATTTCTCCACGGTCCAAAACATCGAATTTCTCCTCCTTATTCTTACTAGTATGTCTATTGTAATGGATGCAAAACTCCTTATGTGATAGGTAATCTGATGATACTGAGGGGGTAAAATCATTACATATATTCTTATTGGACCCACGATAGACGAAATAGGGAAAAACAAAAGACTGCCATCAGGCAGCCCTTTTGTTTTTAAGCTCTAATGAGGTTTTGTATTCACTTCTAAAATCCATACGTTTCCATGCTTGTCGATGCCAAAATCGTAACCGAGCATACCAATGCCTGGATAGCGGGATTCAAGCAGCATCGTGCATGTTCGGGCCACTCCGCACATCGTGTCAATTTTGGATTTGACTAGCGAAGCAGGGAAAGTCCGCCGCAGCGCATGAGCACCTTTAAGTAAAGTGCCGCCACGGCAGATGTTTGTGACGAACAGCCCTGGGCGAGCCAATCGGCCGACAACAGCTCGGATGACCCAAGACCGGCCTGCTTTTTTCAGTTTGACGCGATAATCTAGAGGCCTTCCATCAATTGTAGCTAAGTCAATGCCCTGCTGCAGCATGAACGGGCGGTTATTACGAATTTGGTTTAACGCTGAAAATAACTCAGTCCAAGTGCGAAATGTTCTTTTCGTCCCGCAGTGGTGCAGCAAATACCCTTTACCCGTTTTTGTTATTTTGACTACACTGCTTCCCCCGGTTCCAATGATCGGCTTTGCCACAACAAAAACATATTGTCTCAGCATGGCCTGCAGGTTCAAAGCGCTGAAGCGGCGCATGTTCGGAATATGCTTGGCAACGCCGGCATGCCCCAACAAAACGGAGAACTTCGACCATTTATTAGCAACCAAACGCATCAGAGATTCCTCCTTCCGTACAAGGCTTCCTCTATGCTAGAGTATTCCTCTTCCGTCAGAAGGGATAGGGACAATCAATTAAGTGAACAACTTATTTTTTCACATTTTTCATAAAATCCCAGCCGCCCGTATTGGTATTCGTAGTCTTCCCATCTGGTCCTACGGCTGTGTATTTAAAGTTAATCGCTCCATAATTCAACTCAATGTATTCATCTAAATGATTTAAGTTATATGTACTAACGCTAATCTTTTCTAAATCGATGGTTACGATCGGTAACCTTTGTTCGCCCGTCTTAACGAATACAATTTGGCCTTTCTCAATGGTTTTTCCCATGACCATATCCATAAACATCGGAATAGATGAAAGGTCAAAAGTTTTATTAATAGCAATCGCTTCCCGAACCGCTTTTCCTGCACCAGATCCGGTAGTTGAACTGCTGTTTAATGTAGAACTATTTTCGAATTCCAATGAAACATATTGAAGCTGGATCCACTTTTCATATCCTTTCGTAACAGATTCACCCGAAATTCCGTCTAATTTCAGATAAACATCGAAATCACTACTTTCCGCAGCCGCGGGGACAACACCGAAAGCAAGAACAAACAAGCACATGGTGAAGAAGACTATTGAATTTCTTAACCTTCTCAAGCATATCACTCCTCATCTCGTCCGATACAATATGTATCAATTCACCTAAATATATCCGATAATTTTCCTTTTGTAAATGAGGCTTTAGTCAGCCTTTCCTCCAGTTTACTTGGAGCCATCTTTAGCCATGAAATCACCACACATCGGCTGCACGGTATGGCCATCGTATGCGCAGTAATCAGCTTGGCAACACTCACATTATCGATATTAATGCCAAGTAATTCCATCCAAAACAAAAGCAGTCCAAGGCAGATCCTGATCGGTGAGGGTAGAAAACAAGAAGGCTGTCCCAAGTGTAGATAATTCTACTTGAGGACAGCCTTCTTTCACCTAAAATTAAAAGACAGCTGGGCTGCAAGATTATACCTGCCCAACTGTCCTCGTTGTTTTGTATACGGGTGCATTCTTATGGACTATGTTTCGTTCCCTTATTCTTTAACAGACCCTAACGTAATCCCATGGATAAAAAATCTCTGCAGAAACGGATAAATAATGAGAACAGGAATCATAGCAATAAAGATTTTAGCCGCGTTCAAGGTTTGATTAGAAAGTTCACTCATCTTCTGTATTTGTTCCGCGGTCATGGTATTAGCATCCACAATAACGACCAGTTGCTGAATGTAGGTTTGCAGCGGGTAATGATCCGCATTCGACATCAACACGAGACCGTTAAAGAACTCATTCCAGTGATAGACGATGCTGAACAAGGTTACGGTTGCCAACACGGGAACTGCCAGTGGAATGAAAATTTTCACAAGCATATACCAAGGCCCCGCCCCATCTACAAGAGCAGCCTCCTCCAATTCCTTAGGCAAATTACGGAAATAGTTAATGACCAGAATCACACTGAAAATCGGCACACTGTTCCCTAGGACAAGCGCCCAAATATTATTGATCAAGCCTAAAGATTTAACCGTTTGATACCAAGGGATTAATCCTCCGTTGAATAACATCGTAAACACCAAAATCCACATCAGTACATTTCTAAACGGTAAGTCCTTCGCATTTTTGGATAAGGGGTAACCCATCAGAATAATAATCACGAAGTTAAGACTCGATCCCAACACGACTCGCTGTATCGAAATCCAAAACGAATTGAAAAACTTACTGTCACCCATAATTTCATGATAAGAGTTCAAATTAAACCCCACCGGCCATAAGCCAACTTGCCCCGAGGATGCTGCTGCATTATCACTTAATGAGACAGCAAGGGTATACCATAAAGGAAGAACACATAATAGCGCTATGCCAACCAGCAGCACGATTAGGAAAAGATCAAATGCTCTGGAGCCGATTGTTGTTTCTTTGACCATTTTCATGCTCCTTTATATTAAAAAATACGATAATTTGCAAACTTAGCAGCTAGGAAATAGGAAGTTGTAATGAGAAGAAAACTGATGACCGATTTTAAAAGTCCCATTGCCGTCGCCAATCCATACTGGAGATTCAATAAACCTGTCCGATAGACCCATGTGTCAATAATATCTCCGCTTGAATAGACAAGTGGATTATAGAGGTTGAAAATTTGGTCAAATCCAGCATTTAAGACATTGCCTAGGCTGAGCACTGAAAGCAAAATAACCGTTGTCATAATTCCAGGAAGTGTGACATGAATTAATCGCTGCCAGCGAGTGGCGCCGTCAATCGCAGCCGCTTCGTATAAAGAAGGATTGATTCCCGTTAAAGCCGCCAAAAAAATAATCGTGTTAAATCCAAATTCCTTCCAGACGTCACTACCTACAATGATAAAAGGAAACAAATCCGCCCTGGCAAAGAACAAAGTAGGACTTATACCGAATATACCCAAGATCCCGTTAACAGGTCCTTTATAGGACAACACATCCAACAAGATACCCGAAAGAATGACCCATGATAAAAAATGCGGTAAATAAACAATCGTCTGTACCCATCTTTTCAAAAACGCAATGCGTAATTCATTCAGCAATAATGCGAAGATAAGAGGTACAATCATATTCGCGATAATCTTCATGACGGCAATAAATAACGTATTGAAAAATACCGTTTTACTATCGTTAAGCGTGAACATATATTTGAAATTTTCCAAGCCGATCCATTCGGAACGGAACATGCCTAGACCTGGATTGAAATCTTGAAAAGCAATGACTATCCCGAACATAGGAACGATACTAAACAGCGTCAACCATATAAATCCTGGAAGAAGCATGAGATAGTAATGTTTGGCAAACCCCTTCGTAACCATCCTACCGATCACTTCCATTCTCTCTATTGTAAGGGAAAGGCGCCAGAATTCTCTGACGCCTCCATGCTTTCTTACTATTTGATACTCTCATCGATTTCAGCCAGAATTTGATCTCCGCCTTGCTTTTTCCAGTCTGTTACGAACTTATCAAAGGTATCCAGCGGCGCAGCTCCCATGATAATTTTGAGGAATGTTTCCTTTTCTAATTTATCGAGTGAAGCCCATCTGCTTTCCATGGTTTTAGTCTGTGAGTAGGTAACACTATACGTTTTCTTAAACGGCTTCTGCAGCGGTGATATCCCTACAAGTGTGGAATACATACGTTTCCATGCCCCTAAATCCGCGTTAGGATCCCAGTATTGAATATCATACTTATCATAAGGCTCGAGTTTCACTTTTTTTACTTTTTCAGCATCGGCTTTTAGTAATTTATATCCTGGCATATCTAGATCTTCCGGCTTTTTGGTGCCTGCAAGAACCTCTTTCATCATCTTATACGTGACATCCATCTCATCCATTGGGGCAAATACAACACGTAGCGGATAGTTTCCAATTGCCACTTTGACATCGAATTTGGATTCATCACGCAGCAAAAGATTTTCCATTTGAATGGCGGCTTCTGGATGTTCGTAACCTTTCCGAACAACCAGATATTGATTGGACGGATTCCCCATATGCGGTGTAAATTCACCATTCACATCCAGAGGTGCCGTATAAGCTTGCCAGTTTGCCTTCGGATTATTCTTGATCGCATCCGCTAATGGACCATAACCGCCAGCCCACCATAGACCAAAATAAATGCCTGAAGTTCCATTCTTGATCAGCTCCTGCGCATCCTTCCGAATGGTCATTTCCTTATCAATCAAGCCTTTGGCATAGAGATCACGCAGCTTCGAAAGAGCTTGCTTCGTCTCTGGCTGAAGGGAGCCATAGGTTGTTTTACCATCAGCACCTTTTAACCAAAATCCTGGGTAGGAATGATAAGAAGAAAAGACAGGGTCGAAACCATAGTTATTATTATTGGGATTAATAAAATCTGCATTGAGTAAACCGCCTAATTGCGGTCCTGATATCCCAATGGTATCGGCTTTTCCATTCCCGTCAGGGTCTTGTTCGACAAAAGCTTTTGCCACTTTCTCCAGATCGTCGATCGTTTTAGGTGGTTGAAGGCCTAATTTATCCAACCAATCCTTGCGAATCCACATCATGTGAACCATATCTGATTCTGTCGTGACGTTAGGAAGGGCATACATCTTCCCATCGACGGTAACCGACTTAAGCGCAAGCCCTTGCGTTGTTTCAATGATATGTTTGATCGCAGGTGAGGCATATTTATTATAAACTTCAGTCAAATCAGCGAGTTGACCGCTTTTAACCATTTGTCTGAACTGCGTATCCTTCACAACTAACGCATCCGGCAAATCGTTACTGGCTATAGATAAATTTACTTTTTGGTCGTAATCCTTACCGCTGGCAGCTTGCCAAACAATTTTGGTATCGATATTCAAGTTTTCTTTGATATAACGGGTATATTGGTTGCTTTCCGGAGAGTCTCCTGCTGGTAAGCTCTTATCGGATGCGTCTACATCTTTACCAATTTTAATCGTAATCGGTTTGGCCGATTTGGTGAATGGACCCGCCTCAGCTGCTGTTTGAGTTGCTCCCGTCTTCGCAGGTTCCGTGGAAGCTGTAGGTGATTGCTTTGCCGTCTCTGAGCATGCGGACAATACGACTAGCATCCCAGCAAGTAACAGCAGCATGCTTTTTTTAGATCTTCTCATATAAAGCCCCTTCTTTCGCTTTTAGAATTTATCTACATCCTAAAAGTATCACGAAACATCTCGCTACAAGGATGGAAAACGGTTACACATATAGAGGGGTAAATGACCGAGAATTCGCAGATCATCCCCTTTTTCTTATGAATTTGCGGCATTTGACCCTCTAGTTTTCGGACATTTCTCTACCCGTTACACTCTTCAGCCGATACTCGCTTGGCAACTGGCCTGTTTGCTCCCGAAAGGTACGGCTAAAATACTTTTCATCCATATATCCAACGTTCTCTGCAATCCAGAGAATCGTTTTGTTCGTATAAAGCAGATACTCCTTTGCTTTCTCTATGCGTTTGTGACGTAAATGCTCACTAAAATTAATGCCTACAATTTCTTTAAAGCACTGACTGAAGTAGCTTCTACTCATATTAACCCGCTTCGCAATACTCGAGGCTGTAATTTGCTCTTTCATCTCTTCATTTGCAATGTAAACAGCTTTCATCACACAGTCTACAACCTCTTGTGAAAAAGAAGGTTTATCAATCGCCTTGCGAATCATTTCACGAGTAGCCATCAACCATTCTTCAACCTGAAGCCAGCTTTCAAATGAATCAGGCAATTGGATTTTCGCCAAATCAACAGGATGAAATAAAAGATTCCACTTGTCGATTAACGCATATAACAACCCAATCAGCTTCGTTTGAGGTAAACGCAGCTGCTTCAAATCATGGATATGAGCTGTAAAGAGGTTATCTTGATAGACCCATTCGTGACCCGACCATTGCTCCTTCACTAGGTTTAAGTCTTTTTGAGCTGCCTCCAGTTGATGATTGTCCTCTTCAAGAACTGCAGAACCTAGGCCATGAGAGGACTCATTATCATAGAAGATATCATGTGGATTGGTGGTATGCTTCTGCTCCTCCATAATCCGCTTGTAGATTCGCTCCAACACTTCCTCAAAGCGCTCCTTTTCAAGCTGAACCTTGGCAATATAATCAATAGCTCCAAGTCTCAGTGCCTCTTGGATATATTCAAAATCTTGATGGAAGGTTAGCACGACGGTATAAATGCTTGGATATTGCTTTCTCACTATTTTCAATAATTCTATACCCGACATAACAGGCATCGCTAAGTCAGTCAGCAATAAATCTATCGGGTTCGCTGCAATAAATTCCAAGGCTTTCTCGCCATTACTGGCTTCCCCAACAACTTCCATGTCAAAATCATGCCAAGGCATGGCTGATATAAGACCCTTGCGAACCAATTTATCATCATCAACAATCATCACTTTAATCATGACGGGGTTTCACCTCCATAATAGGTAAGGAAACAAGTATGGTTGTCCCTTTTCCGATAACACTGTTAATACTCAGGTCCGCCTGATCGCCATATTGGGATTCGAGCATTCGCTTAACATAATTTAAGCCAATCCCCATACCGACTTTTTTATTTTCAACTTCCGGATTATGCAATAGGTTATGAATCGTTTCTTCCGACATTCCTGAACCGTTATCATGAATCGAGATATGAATGGCATTCGTTAAACTAACATCTACCTTGATATATCCGTCATCACTTAACCCATGATAAAGCGAATTTTCTACAAGCGGCTGGAGGATGAAGCGAGGAATCGGCATTTTCCAAACCTCTTCATCGACATTCAACTGCACATCAAATTTAAAATCATAGCGAATCTGCTGTAAAATCAAATATTGCTTTAAGGCTTCTATTTCTTCATAAATGGTTGAGGCCTGCCCCAGCTTGCCTAAATTATAATGCAGCAGCTTATTTAATGAGGATACAAGACGATCGATCTCATCCTGTCCGTTCATGAGGGCTAACCAATGCACCGTATCCAATGTATTCATTAAAAAATGAGGATTAATTTGATAGAGCAATTTCTCTACCTCAAGATCCACTCTTCGCTTCTCTTTTTGCTCGACTTCGGCGAACAAATTCCAAATCTGTTCTCTCATTTGCCTAAATTGATGCAATAGAAAATCAAACTCCGGAATTTTGGTTCGTACCGTAACAGCCTGGACTCGGTTTTGTGCCATCAGCTTGATTTCTCTATTAAAGCCATTCAAAGGGAGATAGACCATTTTCCATAATAGCCAGGCCATGAATACACTCAGCCCTAGAAAAACGAGCGAAAACAGTAAGATTTGAGCAAACCATTGATTCATCTCTTTATTGTAATCTGCTTTAGGAATGACCGACACGATACTCCACCCTTGATTGCTTGCCTGCCTAAACCAATAAAATTCATTATGTGTGCCAAATGCTTCTTCTTTGGAGAAATTAGGAAAAATCGTATCTTTCGCAAAAGCATCGGGAAGCTCAGAAAACGCGATTCGACCATTATTGTCTAGGAAAATGTGAGAATTCCCGCCGCCAAATTGATCATTATTAAGAATATTCTGCGTGAGATGAAACCCCGTTTCAATGTAGACATAGACATCATCACGAAGAGGTAAATCCACTTTCCTTAGTGCAGATAAAACAAAATTATTATCAAAACGATTGTTACTTAGATGAGGACCATAATAGGAAATTCCCGAGTATGCAGCCAGTAATGGCAGCTTTTCAGGGGAAAAATTCTCCTTTACGCCCGAATTTTCGAGATCATACGTATGGTCATTTTGAAAATAATATAAGGTTAAGCCAATGTTAGGGTTGGTAAACGTGACTAAGCTTAATTCATCTTTTAATTCTCTTATCATTTGCGAGCGTTCGTAAGATTGACTTGCGGGAAGCGATAACATTTGATCCAACTTCTTACCTACACTTCCTGCAAAAGCTAGCTGCTGAGAGACATGATTTAAATTGCTTATCGTACTCTCCAAGGAAAGGCCTACTTGTTTTAAGTTACTTTGAATACCGCTTTGAATTTTATTTGTAAGAATGGAATAAATCGTGTAATACGAGATAAGAACGATACAAATAAATGGAATCAATGTACTGCATAAGAAAATAATAAAAATCCTCTTTTTCAAAGTTAAGTAATCATACAGAAATGATTTCATATTTTCCTGCATCTTAACAAACAATAGTAATCACTCCCCTCTGTTCAGGCTACATACCCAATTCCTTGCTTGTCCTTAATCTTTTTCGATATTCGGAAGGTGTATATCCAAAATGCGTTTTAAACACACCGATAAAATAACTCAAAGTGTTGAATCCGACATCAAGCGAAATCTCTGTAATCTTCTTGTTGCTATCTTTCAGCATCAATGCCGCTCGCTGCGCTCGTATCTGGTTTAAGTATTCCAGTGGACTCTTTCCTGTAAAACCCTTGAAATATCGGCAGAAATAAGACTCGCTAAAAGAAACAATCGCCGCAAGGTCCTCCAATCGAATCGGACTGCTATAGTTAACTTGCATGTATTCAATAATTAGCTTTAATCGATCTATATGCGTCGGGTTAACGGAAAGCGGAAGTTCACGGAAAGCAGGACCTCCCAGCATAATTAGCTTTGAAATGATCAATTGCAGCAATGCTTTTGTAGAAAGCTCATATAAAGGCCTTTCATTTACATTCAAATCGAACACTTGCAGCAATAACGCTAATAGCTCCCTTTCCTCTGCAGTATGATGGCTGATGTGGGCAGGAGTGACAAATTTCTGCTGGATTAGCGGGTTAATATATTTCTCACGAACAAGGTCAAACCGCTCCCCTCCCAATATATCCGAATGAAACACCACGGCAGTGAAGGTACATTCTTCGTTAGCGGATATACGCCCAGAATGAAGCTGACCGGAATTCACGAAAATCGCTTCCCCGGCTTCCAATTCATAGTCATCCATAGAAACACGGAATACCGCCTTTCCCTTTGTAAGCATGAGCAACTCCAACTCATCATGCCAATGGAGTTCAAGCAGTTCTTCCCCTGGCTGGCAGCAGATTTCATAAACTCGGATCGGATAAAGCGGATCGCCGTGAATGCGGTCCTCTTTTAAATTCGCTTGCTGCATGGCAATAGTTCCCCCTTAGAGAATTTCAAATCATATGTCAAAATACTGATATTTTTTCACAATATAACGAAAGGAATGGAGCTTTTAAATCAATATAATTATATTACAACACTTTGGAGGGATGATGGCAATGAAATTTTCTAACGGTTATTGGATGGTAAAAGAAGGGTACACCGTCCTTAATCCAGTCGATGTCCGCGATATACATCAAGAAGACGACAGTCTGACAGTATATGCTGCCGCTCGGAAGATTCAGCGAAAAGGGGATACTTTAAATGGTGCGATGCTGACTTGTGAACTGAGCTCGCCTCTTCCGGATATCATCCGTGTGCGCTGGACTCATCATGCAGGTAAACGTTCGCAAGGACCCGCTTTTGAATTGTTCGATAATCCGCAGACTCCTGTTTCTATCGATGACAGCAACGATCATGTGGCCATGAAATCCGGCGGATTAAGTGTCAAAGTCAACAAACATAGTACGTGGGGAGCTGAATTCTCTTTCGAAGGCCGTCGTCTAACTGGTACCAACAGCAAAGGTGCGGGACATATCACGACAG
Source organism: Paenibacillus sp. V4I7 (assembly GCF_030817275.1). Taxonomy (NCBI): domain Bacteria; kingdom Bacillati; phylum Bacillota; class Bacilli; order Caryophanales; family Paenibacillaceae; genus Paenibacillus; species Paenibacillus sp. V4I7. The sequence continues at coordinate 4,441,833 of NZ_JAUSZD010000002.1, forward strand.
CTAACAAAGAGATTTACTTTCGCGAGCAGCTTGACCTTGGCATAGGTGAGCATATTTACGGACTCGGAGAAAGATTTACAAATGTAGTGAAAAACGGGCAAACGGTGGATATTTGGAACGAAGATGGCGGCACGAGCAGTGAGCAATCCTACAAAAATGTGCCCTTTTACTTATCCAGTAAAGGATATGGCGTTTTCGTCAATCATCCCGAGCACGTATCCTTCGAAGTCGGCTCTGAGGTTGTGTCGAAAGTCCAGTTCAGCGTACCTGGCGAAAATGTGGAGTATTTCATTGTTGGCGGTAAGACGTTAAAAGATGTTCTGAATAATTATACGAAACTTACCGGCAAACCCGCTCTGCCGCCGGCCTGGTCGTTCGGTCTATGGTTAACAACCTCCTTCACAACGGATTATGACGAAGCTACCGTGAACAGTTTCATTGACGGAATGTTTGAACGAGACCTTCCGCTGCATGTTTTCCATTTTGATTGTTTCTGGATGAAGGAATATCAATGGACCAACTTTGAGTGGGATGCCGATATGTTCCCTGATCCGGTAGGTATGTTGGGGCGCTTAAAGGACAAAGGACTCAAAATCTGTGTCTGGATCAATTCGTACATTGGCCAGAAATCACCGCTCTTTCAAGAAGGCATGGACAAGGGATATTTGGTCAAAACCTTGGATGATCACGTTTGGCAGTGGGATCTCTGGCAGGCCGGCATGGGGCTTGTCGATTTCACCAATCCGGAAGCAACGGAGTGGTACAAAGGTCATTTAAGACGGCTGATCGATATGGGCGTGGACTGCTTTAAAACCGATTTCGGCGAGCGCATCCCGACCGATGTCAAATACCACGACGGTTCAGATCCATTCAAAATGCATAACTACTATACATTCCTATACAATAAGGCCGTATTTGAAGTGCTGGAAGAAAAACTCGGCAAGAACGAGGCCATGTTATTTGCCCGCTCCGCAACGGCTGGAGGACAGCAATTCCCTGTACACTGGGGCGGCGACTGTTCTGCCAATTACGACTCCATGGCGGAGTCGCTTCGTGGAGGCCTTTCACTCGGCTTATCCGGTTTCGGTTTCTGGAGCCATGACATCAGCGGTTTTGAAAAAACAGCCCCACCTGATATTTATAAGCGTTGGGTAGCTTTTGGCCTGCTGTCCTCTCACAGCCGTTTGCATGGCAATGAGTCTTACCGTGTTCCATGGCTGTTTGACGAAGAAGCGGTCGATGTACTCCGACACTTCACAAAGCTAAAAAGCACGTTGATGCCCTATCTATTTGCAAGTGCAATCCAATCCACAGAAATGGGAATTCCGATGATGCGCGCAATGGTGCTGGATTTCCCATCAGATCCGTCCACTCATCACCTGGATACGCAATACATGTTGGGAGACAACCTGCTCGTTGCCCCAATCTTTAACGATCAGGGAACTGTGATGTATTATGTTCCAGAAGGACGTTGGACCGATTTCTTCACTGGACGAGTTGTTGAAGGCGGTAAATGGCAGGAAGAAACGCATGGCTACATGACGCTGCCTTTGCTAGTTAAACCTAATACGCTGCTTGCCGTAGGAGCAAACGATCAGAAGCCTGATTACGATTATGCGAACGGCGTATCTCTTCATTTATTTGAACTGGAGGATGGAGCAGCAGCGGAAACGTCAATTTATGACGTGCAAGCTAATCTGCAATTATCCGTAAAAGCAGTCCGAATGAATGAACTGATCGACATCTCTGTTCAAGGCGGAACTAAACCCTACACCATCGTACTAAGAGGCTTCAATCAAATCTCATCCGTAGAAGGCGCATCTTGGACAAAATCAGCAATCGGCATCGTGCTAACTCCCGAGTCCGGCATATCGAAGATAGCTGTACGATTGTAATAAATAAACGGCTGGCCCTGTTATTCATACAAGGTCAGCCGTTTACAACATTCGAATCGGTATTCAGAACGAAATTCATACTCCCATTGGATAAATCCAATGGAAGTAGCAGGCAGACTGCAATTATTTGAATACCAATAATTACACTGAAAAAGCAGATAAACGTTCATCTGCTTTTTCAGCTATCTTTTTGCAAACCGAATAGGCCGCCTGCCGCGTCTGCCCACCCTTGCGAACATTCTCGATATACAAATCATTGATTTCTTCGTATGCAGCTTGTCTTATTATACCACCATACGCAAATACAAAGTTAGTGTTCGGCGAGCATTCGCGGGATTTTTCGGGGTCGATCTACCTTACATCGAGATTACATGATTGTAATCCAAAAAAACACAAAAAGGCTTCTCCGTGACCGGAAAAGCCGTTCTTCCAAGCATCATTTCTATCTTAGAGCAAACCTCAATCAAATATAGAATGAAGAGTATGAATCGTTAGGGATTTAACCTTAACGTTCCCATCTTTCGCATACAGTTTTATGCCTATTGACGAGGATAATGGGAAAATCTGATCCGTCATGACGAGTTTTCCGTCATTCACAAAAGCTTCGATGGACGATCGGTCCACGAAAATATGCAGCTTAACGTTTCCAGTCTCCGCTTTCAATAAAGCGCTGTGCTTGCATGCAAAATCACTATGAAAATCGATAGCTCCAGAACGACTGCGATCAATAAACAGCAGCTGCTCATGAGTGCTATAACCAACGATTGTTTCCTCTGTTTCGGAGGCTCTTAGCTTCAAACCAAATTCTAACTCATCGTCAAACTCAAATTCAACGATGATTTCAAGCAAATCGCCATGCGTTACCGTTAATTCTGAATGGCTCAGCTCAAAAGCTGCCCAATTCTGTTCACTCCGCCTTTGAGCCTGGAGCTCACGAATAGGCATCTGAAGGAGCCGGACTCCCTCCAATTCCGCCGTAAGTGTTAGCTCTCTAGGAAGCGTCATCGCTCCTCTCCAATCGGAAGTTGGAATCACATTGGCATATTTCCAATTGTTCATCCACCCAATAAACAGGCGTCTTCCTTGCTGTTCAGGCACGTCTGACCACGTGACACCTGCGTAATTATCTCTCCCGTGATCCAGCCAAAGAAGTGGAGCCGGGGATTCCTCTGGAACAAAAGTATTCCCATTGAAAGAACCAATGAAATACTGCGTGCGTGATCCTTCCAGAAAGTTGGCTTCTTCCCCAATACTAACAATAAGCACCCATCTCCTGTTGATGGTATCGCCATCTACAGGCAGTTCGAATAAATCCGGACATTCCCAAACGCCGTCATGGGAGCCTTGCCCAACCCCAAATTCACCAGAACAGGTCCAATCTTTCAAATTCGGTGATTTGTAAAATCGAATGACGTCGCCTGCAGCAATGACCATCACCCAGCTTTGCTGAGGATTGAACCAAAATACTTTGGGATCACGAAAATCAGGCAGTGCTTCTTCTATGAGCACAGGGTTGTAAGCGTATTTTGTCCAGGTTCGCCCACGATCCGTGCTGTAAGCAAGACTTTGTCTTTGCCTAGTTAGATCTGTCCCCGGTTTCGTATCATGATGTGTGAAAATAGCGACTAGACCTGACTTACCGCCAAAAAAGCCGCTCGTATCATGTTTATCTACCACTACGCTTCCTGAAAAAATAGCACCGTGTTCATCAGGCGCAAGCGCTATGGGAAGATGCTCCCAGTGAACCAGATCCTGACTGACAGCGTGACCCCAATGCATAGGTCCCCAAACCGTACTTTCGGGGTGGTATTGATAGAAAAGATGATACTCCCCCTCATAAAATACCATCCCATTCGGATCATTCATCCACTGATCTTTCGGTGTGAAATGAAGCTGCGGCCGGAATATTGTTTGATTATTAGCTGTTATCATGATGCTTCGTCACCTTTCGTATCTCTTCTAGGCTCGGCATCGCCGGTATGGCTCCTCTTCGGGTTGTCGCTAAGGCACCTGCTGCATTGGCGAAGCTGATTATACTTCGAATTTCAGTTTCACTCATTGTGTGAATGGCTTGATTAGAATCCATCCAACTGTTAAGGAAACCTCCGAAGAACGCATCCCCTGCACCTGTAGCGTCTATGGCATCTACTGCATAACCGCTAACGCTCCCCGTTACTTGACCGAAACGGTAAAAAGCACCTTTTTCGGCCAGCGTAATTAAAATGACGGAAGGGCCAAAGGCTTCATATAACATGCGTGATCCCGCTTCAAGATCCGCAGCGCCCGTTAGGAATATGAGTTCTTCTTCGGATATTTTCACGATGTCAGCATGCGCCAAACCATATTCCATCATACGTTTAGCATGCTCCAAATCGTCCCACAGCGGAACTCGCAAATTAGGATCAAACGATATCGTGCAGCCATTTTCTTTGGCGAATAGCAGTGCTTTCCTTGTCGCGGAGGCCGATGGCTCATTCGTCATGGACAACGAGCCAAAGTGAAATAACTTCGACTGCGCGATCATATCGAGGAGTACCTCATTTTCCGTCAGCAAGGTGTCGGCTCCAGGTTTACGATAAAAACTAAAGGAGCGGTCTCCACTTGCATCCAATTGAACAAAAGCCAGTGTCGTATTTGCTTCTTTGCTCATCACTACGCCCTGCGTATTAATTCCGCACAGCCCTAACGTATCCACTAGGTATTGTCCGTGAATGTCCGATCCGACTTTGCTGATGAAGCCAGTCCGCTTGCCCCACTTGGCTAAGGCAGCCAGCACATTGGCTGGCGCGCCCCCAGGATTGCGTTCAAATAAAGCATAACCTAACTCTGAGTTTCCAGCTGGTGTGAAGTCGATTAACACTTCACCTAATGCAACGATATCATACATCGCTATCTCTACCTCCCGATATTGTTTATCCGCTTTTTCTCTACACCGACACCTGAAATGCCGGTTTTATCTCCCATATTCGCATGGACGTGATTCGAATGTCTCGATCCCCGTGCAAAAGTAACCCTAGCGCGTCCAGTCTAGATGGGTAGGCGCGTGTCGTTAAGCTTTTTAGCCCGTTAGCGTAGACCTCGATCAATGAACGATCCACGAAAACCCGCAATTGCAGCGGTTCACCGTGAAGCTCAAGCAGCCCCTCTTGAATGCCAGTCGTTCGTTCACCCGTATCTAGCGTTGTTTTATTTCGATTCACGCCAAGCCGCTCACGTTCCTGATCATAGAAGAGAACGGTCTCCTCTTCTCCGTCTGGTGTTCGTCTTAACGAGATTCCATATTGGTGCTCTGCCTCTGAACCAAATATTAGTTCTATCTCAAACGTATCACTCCGTATGTGCCGCAAGCTCTCATTTGCTTCCTCTAAACTTAGATCCAGTACGTTCAGAAGCTCCATCCCTCGGAGTTGACGCATTTCCTCAATGGGTTCGATCCCGAGCAGCCCATCCTCCCTTAAAGTCAAACTTATCGGCATGCCAGCGCCGTGCGACCACCCGCAATCGTAATCAATTTCAGGTGTACGCTCCCCCTGTGCAATCGTAAATAGAAGCGATCTTCCTGTTAAGGGATCAACCATGCCGCTCGGACCTGTGAAATGGAAATCACCTACATCGATGAGTCCCGGCTCTTCATGATCCGGAATGAACTGATAACGTGCACGATCCCATATCCCGATCCAATAATTCACTTCTACTTTAGCCTCAGACCCCCATGGGCTTATCAGCAAAATATGTTTGCCCGTTTCCTCACCATTACGTTTTAACGGCAGGAGTACTGGCAGTTCCCATACAACGCCAAGGTATGGATACTTCTCGTAATTGCTCACGTAAAGAGGACCTTCTAGTTGCCAATCGGTCAAGTTCGCAGAACGGTACACCATCGCGGTTCCGCCTTGTCCCTCTATCCCCGTGCCGACGAGCATGATCCATTCTTCATTTTCTTTCCACACATAGGGATCACGGAATTCGCCAAAGTATCCAACGCCAGGCTCCTGAACCACGATTGGCTCGGGATGCTTCACCCAAGTCTTCAAATCTAAGTCTCCATCCCGCAGAAAAGTGGTTCGAGCCAGCCCCACCGATTGATTTGGAGAACATGCGTTATTCCCTGCTGTATAAAATAATGCCGGATAACCGTGTTCATCATAAGCTGCGCTTCCTGACCAGATTCCATCCGGATCAAGGCCGGGTTCCGGCGCCAAAGCCGCAGGAAGATCGCGCCAATGAACTAAATCTTCACTCACCCAATGTCCCCAATGGATGTAATGCCAGAATGGGCCGTTTGGGTTGAATTGGTAGAACAAATGATACTGTCCATTGAAATAAATCGGCGCATGCGGCTCGTTCATCCAATGCCCCGGCGAAGTTAAATGATACACGGGACGATGCCGGTCCTGAACAAAGTTAGCTCTAGTTATGGACAGATCTTCGTAAGAAATAGCGGGTGCAGCTCCGCCGTGTTCGGTTAAATAATCCCGATAAGTTCTCGCAATGTCCTCCTCAGACATCGCGAGATCATATAAACAAAGTTCATCCATCAAACCGTCGAACATATTCATCGTAAAGGCTTCTGCTAAAATAACACCCTTGTTATTGCGCCCGATTATCAAATCTTCTTGACTGGGAGTAATCAAAGTATTCTTCTGCGAATGCTGCTTAACCGCTACCTCACACCCGTTTACATATAACTTCAGCCGTCCAGTTACCGAATCGTAAGTAGCGCAGACGAAGGACCAAACTCCCTTAGGGAGTGGATGATCATGGCACCAAATATCAACCCATTCTTCGCCAAGCGCAAGCTGGAGCGACCAAGACCCATGGCGAGATAATCCGAATATATAACCCTCGCAACGTTCTCTGTCATGTTGATTGACGATGGCGGCGAGTCGCCGCTCATCTCCGAAGTCATAGCTGCGGGGAGCTATCCAAGCGGTAATCGTTAAAGCTCCCGACAAGCTAGGGCATTGGTCTGCTGGGCGCTGCAGCCACGTTGAATAACCATCAAACAACAGCGCACATCCACGAACCCCTTTACGCCAAACCGGATCTTGCGGCGGCTGAAACCGACCTTTCGTAAGGGCATATTGAATTGAATCCCCATTACCCAAATACGGATCATGCGCTATGCGCCCCTGCCCCTCATCGAAGGACCAATAGGCAATAGGTTCCATGCTCGATACCTCCTGCTTTCCCATTACTTGGCCGCTTTATTGTAGCGGTCCAATGCATCCTGATAGATTTTCAATAAGTCATCTAATCCCATTTTCTTCAGTGTCGCTAAATACGAATCCCATTCTTTCTCAACGCCGCCTTCCATCAACCATTTGGAGCGTTTTTCATTGGTCAGCTTGGCAATATCGGGTTTGATTTTACTGATTTTATCCAGCTCTTCCGGTGTAAAGAAAATACTCGGGTAATTCTCTTTTTCCATTTGTGGAACAAAAGTATCCTTAATACGGTTCATTCTTTCCAATGCGCGAGGCTCTGGAGCGACGAGATTTTGGAAATCTTCCGCCAAGATGACGCCTGTCATGTTCGGCGCTACTTTTTGACGGAATTCGCCAGCGGCTACGCCTGCATCGAGCGGTTTCTGCACCAGTTTGCCGTCTTTTTCATCGAATACGATGCCAATCGGTCCCCAATGCAGCTGAGCGGCCATCTTTGGCTCATATTGCAAATCTAACCATCTGGCTGTGATTTCCGGATTTTTGTTCACTTTCGTAATGACAGGACCCCCACGACTCCAAGGAGAACCATTGTTGTATTTCACGACCATGTCCTTGAAAGGCGGTACAAGTGCATAATCCTTGGAGCGATCCATGCCAACAATTTCTGTCTCTTCCCACCAGAGGTAGGAACCAAGTGTAACATCCTTCGTTTTTCCTTTAGCAAAGTAAGGAGCCGGATTGTTATTGAAAGTAAATGAATCTTTATCTATGAGGCCCTCTTCGACCCATTTGTGGAAATAGGAGACTGCATCTTTATATTTCGGATCAATTGCCGCATAATTCACCTTGCCATCTTTCACATTCAAGTGTTCAATAAACGAGTTATCGCCAGGCTGATAGGTTTTGTCTGGGACACCGAAAGCTCCGAACAAGTAACCGATATCGCCGGTCCAGAAGGTATTCATGAAGGACATCGGTACTTCGTCGGCCTTGCCGTTACCATTAGGATCTTTCGTTTTAAAAGCGGTAAGCACATTATGCAGCTCTTCAATGGTCGTTGGCATCTTCAAACTCAGCTTATCCAGCCATGCTTTGTTCAAGAAGAGAAAATCCGGATTCGCGCCGATACCGGCTTGCCCTTTACCCAGCTCTTCCGCTACTGGAAGTGAATAAATTTTCCCGTCAGGCGCGGTAACGAACGCTTTCAGCTCCGGTCTTTTTTCAAACAGCTTCTTCACGTTAGGCATATACTTATCGATAAGGTCATTCAGAGGGATGATCGTACCGTCTTTGCTGTATTTCACCAAATCGTTATCCGTGAATCGAGCACCATAGAAGACATCCGGTAAGTTGGAGCTAGCTAGCAGTATGTTCTTCTTATCGTTGTAGTTCGCTTCTGGGACGTTATCCCAATCTACATGTACGTTTGTCTGTTCTTCTAGACGTTTGAATATTTCCATCTCGCCATAATTAGGTGCAAGCGGTGCTTTAGGCGATACCATTTTCAGCGTAACTTTATCCTTTACAATCGGGTAACCGCTTTCGTTGAAGCTTTTGGAGGCTGCTTTCTCACTGCTTTGCGGGGATGCAGATGCGGCATCTTTCGCTGCCGGTGCTTTGTCACTGCATGCTGTCAATACCAAACTTAAGCTCATCGTTACCATCGTTAATGTCGTTAGTCTTTTTTTCATTTGTCGATACCCTCCTCTTTGTATGTAACCCATTACGCTCATGATTGATCCATGGATGCAAATCTTGGTATCACCGTAAGACCACCACCACCACCTTTCCTATTTACCTTCCGTTTTCTAACCTTTTACAGATCCTATCAGAACACCTTTAACGAAATAACGCTGTAAAAATGGATATAAAATGAGAAGTGGGGCCGCCGCAATGAGGATGACCCCATATTTGATCAACTCAGAGACCCTTTGTTTAGCTAAAAGAGAGTCAATATCCGATATCATGTCGCCGATAGGCTGGCTCTGGATCAAAATATTACGGAGAACCAGCTGCAGCGGATACAGCTTTTCATTTTCCAAATAAATTAATGCATCGAAAAATCCGTTCCACTGACGAACAACCGCAAACAGCACAAGCACCGCAATAATGGGTTTGGATAATGGAATGACAACACTCCATAGAAAGCGCGTATTTCTGCAGCCATCCATGAATGCCGCTTCCCTAAGTTCATCGGGTATGGTTGATTGGAAGAACGTCCGGGCAATAATAATTCCAAAAGCATCGACTGCAGATGGCAGAATAACCGACCAAATCGTATTCACCATGCCCAGATTTTTGACCAATAAGTAAGTAGGAATTAAGCCGCCGGAGAAAAACATCGTAAATACAAAGAACAGCATGAACGTATTGCGTCCATAAAAATCCTTACGGGAGAGCGGATATGCCGCTCCGATCGTTAAGAAAACACTGATTAGGGCACTTGCAGCTGCGTACAAGATCGAATTTCCATAACCAGACCAGATTTGAGGATCTGATAAAATTCTTCTATAACCTTCGAGTGTAAACCCTTGGGGCCATAGCCACACATTTCCGGCATAGATTTGATCTGGCTCGCTGACAGAAGCAATAACGACGAAATAAAGCGGATACAGAATCAACAATGCAAAGCCACTCAACACAAGGATGTTTAAAGCGTCGAACCATTTATCAGCGGTACTCTTAGCTGTAATCATTGGGCGAATGCCTCCTCTCTTTTAAAATAGGCCACTGCCATTTATTTTTTTGACGATGCGATTAACGGATAGTAGTAGAACGAAATTGATCAAGGAATTGAACAAACCTACTGCTGCTGAGAAGCTGTATTCCGCTCGCTGCAAGCCGATTTTGTACACGTACGTAGCGATAATCTCAGACGAGCTGGCATTCAGGTCATTTTGCATGAGAAAAGCTTTTTCAAAGCCAACATTCATGAGATTCCCAATCGCCAATATGAACAAAATGAGAATCGTCGGCTGAATGCCAGGAATATCGATATGCCAGATGCGATGCCATTTCGTAGCTCCATCCACAACCGCCGCCTCGTGAAGATGCGGATCGATACCGGCTAGTGCCGCTAAATAGATAACTGAGGCGAAGCCGGTTTCTTGCCATACACCGGAGAACACATAGAGGCTTTTGAACCATTCTGCCTTCGATAAAAAGTAAATCGGCTCGCCTCCAAAAAGTTGAACGATGTGGTTGATTAGTCCACTTCCCGGCGATAAGAACACATACAACATACCAACGAGGACGACGGTTGAGATGAAATACGGAGCATAAATGACCGTCTGGATAAATCGTTTGTACCTTTCATGGAGCAGCTGATTGAGCATCAACGCGATGAGGATCGGCACTGGAAATGAAACCACTAAAGAGAAAACACTAAGTCCTAACGTATTCTGTATGACGTTCCAAAAGTTGAAAGAATCGAAGAACCGCTGAAAATGCTCCATTCCTACCCAAGGACTACCCCAGAAACCTTTGGAAGCGATAAAATCCTTAAATGCGATTTGAACCCCATACATAGGCCAATATTTAAAAATGATAAAATAGATCACGGTGGGCAGAATGAGAAGGTATAATTCATAGTTGGTTCTGATCTGTTTAAGTGGTTCCTTGAACTTGTTCATTTGTTGTGATGCAGCCCCTTCCTTTTTCGGGAAATCGTTTGCGTAAACGTTTTTCTGATGTTCAAAAAAAAGCCAGAGCAGCTTTTTAGCATGAATCTCGTAGAATTAACGAGGTAGGTAGTCTGTATTCTTCGCTTATAGTGCTTGGCTTCTCGATCCGTTCTAACATAATCTCTGCTGCTTTCACGCCGATCTCGTAAGAAGGCTGCCGGATGACCGACAAAGGCGGACACGTAATTTGTGTCCAATCATAATCGTCAAAGCCAATAATGGCCAGCTCCGCTGGAATTTGAATCCGTTGTTCTTGTATGTATCTCATAGCGCCCATTGTCAATACGTTATTGGCAATAAACAGAGCAGTAATCTTCTGCTCGCCAAGCAGCGCCATAACGCTTTCGTATCCGCTCTCAAAGTTAGATTCCGCCATCCTCACAATGGATGAATCAAACGGAATATCATGATCTGCTAGTGCTTTTTTGTACCCATCATAGCGCTCATTGCTCGTCGTAATACCGAGTTCCCCGGTTAGCAGCCCAATTCGGCGATGACCTTTCAGGACGAGCGTTTTGACTGCTTCATAAGCACCTCCAATGCCGTCAGCCAGCACACAATCCCCGTTATAACCTGTCGGTTTGCGATCGATGAACACTACAGGATAATTAGAACGCACGATATCATTTAAATAACTGACATCTTCAGCAATTGATGCTATAAATAAGCCATCAATTAACTTGGAATTAAACAATTTAATCTGTTCTTTCTCATCTTCAATTTGTTCCGTTGTATTGTTGCTCAGCAGCAAATGATAACCATGTTGCTTCAATGTATACTGAATACCTTGTGCTACCATCATAAAGAAGAAATTAGAGGTATCCGATGGGAGAACTGGCACGATGAGGCCAATTGTATTAGACTTCTGACTGCGCAAGCTCCTTGCTGCCGAATTAGGGCGGTAATCAAGTTCTTCCATTGCTTCGTAAACTTTGCGCTTAACTTCATCCGACACATAACGGGTGTTATTAATAACATGTGACACTGATGCTATCGAAACGCCCGCGTGCTCTGCTACCTGCTTAATACCCGATCGCATAACATTCGACCCTCTTCTCTTCGAGAAAACGTTTACGTAACCGTTTTCTTTTATTATATGGTTGAATTATTTGCGTTGTCAATGACTTTTTATGTTTGAAAAAACCCAAAATCCCCTTTGAGGGAATTTTGGGTTTTCCATTTTATCTTTAGTACACTTTTTTCCACTCCGCAATGTTGGAAGCTTCGAATTTGAACGGATCTCCAAGCATGATTTGGGTACCGTCGCCATCTTTCACAATTTGTTTCTCGCCGAGTCTGCCAGCTTTGAATTTCTCGCCTTCTTTACCCGTTAACGTACCTTTCACCAACGCGTCAGCGGTAAAACCGGCCAAATATCCAACATCAATCGGATTCCACAGGTACATCCATTTACTAACGCCACCTTCGATGTACTGAGCCATCTCACTCGGAAGACCAAGACCTGTCAGCTGTACTTTATCTTTCAGACCTTTATCTGTAAGCACTTTACCCGCTGCAGCGATTCCAACCGTTGTAGGTGAAATAATCCCTTTCAAGTTCGGGAATGATTTCAGCAAAGCTTCTGTCTCGGATACGCTTTTATCGCGAAGATCGTCACCATAGGCCACTTTAACAAGCTTAATCTCTTTGTATTTCGGATCCTCGAGTTCCTTCTTCATCCACTCAATCCATAAATTTTGGTTGGTAGCTTGGGAAGTAGCACTCAGAATCGCGATCTCACCTTTACCGCCAATCATTTCGGAAATGGCTTGCACTTCTACGCGGCCAATACGCTCAGGGTCAGCTTGGTTGATGTGCACCAATCGGCTTTTCGAGTTAACAGCGGAATCAAGGGAAAGAACTTTAATCCCAGCGGTCATCGCTTTTTTCAAAGCAGGCTGAAGCGCGTCCGGATCATTAGCGACGATGGCAATAGAAGCCACTTTCTGCGAGATAAGTTCTTCAATCATTTTGATTTGCGCTTCAGCCGTTGGTTGATCAGGCGCTTTCAGAATCGGCTCGCCGCCAAGCTCGGTAATCGCATTTTTGAAGCCTTCCATTTGCTTTTCGCCATACGGATTTCCTGTATTTTTGAAAATAATGGCATATTTCTTCTTGCCGCCTGCTGAGCTGTCTGCTTGTTTGGCAGCATCTGTCTGTTTAGGATCCGAAGTCGTCGATGCGCAAGCCGCCAAAAGTGTTAACGAGAGCACCGCGGTTAGGCATGTTGCAAGTACTTTTTTCATAAGATTTGAATCCTCCCTTTTTTCTCATATACATTTAAGCATCAGCGTCAAATAGAAATGCACGCCCCAACATACTATACCCGGGTATTCTATAGTTGTGGGTAGATGATGCCGCTACAAGCATCGAAGGTTATGATATCTACAATACTTATAGCGGCATCACCTTATGTGTGTCTTCCGTCTTCGACTACCTCAACTGGTGTATAACCATCACGAAGCCTTACGAAGGTTCTTCTTGTTCCATTTCAATTTCGGTATAATAACCGCGAAAATAAGCAGCAGTCCTATAATAATGAGCAAGACTTGGGCTGGCACATTGACGAGACCTAATCCGTAGCTAAGCATACCAACTAGGAAAACTGCGATAATGGCGCCAATCATTCTGCCCTTGCCTCCTGCGGTAGAAATACCACCAAGGACAACCATGGCAATCACATCCAACTCGTAACCTGTTGCTACATTGGGCCGTGTGCTCCCCATCCGTGAGGTTAAGAAGATCGCGGTTACTGCAGCCATCAGTCCTGTTAGAGCAAAAACAATGACCTTGATTTTATCTACTTGAATCCCTGAAAAGCGCGAAGCGGTCATATTATTACCCATCGCGTATACTCTTCGACCGAATGTTGTCTTATGTAAGAGTAAGGCGAAGACGACGGCGAAGACAATGAAAACTATCAAAATAAAAGGAATGCCCATGACATATTCCCATCCAAAGAAACTGAACCAGTCGGGGAATTGCCCTTTCGCTTGATCTTCCAAGAGCATATAAGCAATTCCGCGATAAATAATCATGGTCGCTAGTGTAATAATGACCGACGACAGCTCTTTAAACTTGACAATAAGAAATCCGTTAACGAGCCCACATATTGTTCCAACTACCAAACAGATGAGCATGGAAAGTCCCATTGGTACACCTTGACTGTACAGATCCGCCATAATGACAGATGATAGTGCGACTGTGGAGGCGACTGAAATATCAATCTCACCAAGAATCATGACAAGCACCATCGGAAGTACGATAAATGCTTTATCGAGAAAGCCCATTGTTGCATCTCTTAAACTATCAACGTTCATATAATAAGGGGACAAGCTGGCATTCAGAATGTTGACCCCTATGAAAATAATGACTAACAGCCATTCCCATTGAAGGAAGAACGTTTTGTAATTAAAATCTCTTTTCGCTTGAATCGTTCTAAGTTCCATAGGCTTAAATCTTCCTCCTCATGAGGTGGTTGCGATCGACGCCCCTCTTAACCAAGGCATTCACAAGCACAGCTATTAAAATAATCGTTCCTTGAATGGCCATCTGCCAGAAAGGAGATACATTAATAAGGGGAAGCGCGTTGTTCAATATTCCAAGTAAAATTGATCCTAAGATAATACCCGAAATTTTGCCTGAACCGCCTGCGATGCTAACGCCTCCCAGTACACATGCAGCAATAACGCTTAACTCGTAACCCGAAGCCGTATCACCTTGAGCGGATGCAAACTTGGATACCCATAACACGCCAGCAAGTCCTGCTAAGCTTCCCATAATGGCATAAACCATCCATAAAATTTTATCGTTGTTGATACCGCTAATTTTGGCAGATTCCGGATTGCTTCCCACGGCATAAATTTGACGGCCTGTTCGCGTATGATTGATGAAGTAGTAAAAAACGATGTAAATGATAATAGCAATAAAGATAAGAGTGTTGATGCCGAAAATAGAACCTGTGGCAATCGCTTTAAAGCTATCAGGCATTTGATGGGCACTCACCCATTTCCCGCCACTAACGGTAAAAGTAAGCCCCCGGATTACGTTCATCATCCCCAGTGTGGCGATGATGGGCAGCACGCCAGTTCTCGAAATAAGAAAACCAATGATGACACCGCTGATCAGACCAACTGATGTACCCAACAGCATAACGACGAGTGGATGTAAGCCCGGAAAGGCGCTAACCGTCATGGATGAGATCATCCCAGATAGAGCGAGTGTTGCCCCTATCGAAAGGTCGATGCCCCTCGTAATTATAACCAGCATCATACCTACGCTTAGTATACTTAGAATGGCTGTGTTCGTAACTAAATCATTGATGTTCTCCAGCGTTAGAAAGCTGTTATTGTTTAATTGCACAATGATCGAAAGAACGATGATGAAAGTCAGCAAGCCGAGTTCACGGAACTTTGCAATGCTGGCGCCAAACGTTTTTCTTTCACCGGCTGGACTGAATGTTCTTTTCTCTATCACTTGGTTGCTCATGTCCTGATTTCCCTCCCCCTTGTTTACTGAAGCAGACACGAGACTTTTATGCTAATTGATCACTCATCGAAGCTTCCAGAATTGCTTCCTGTGTAACCTGTGTTCGATCCAAACGCCCCGTTATTCTACCTTCTCGCATAACAATGATGCGGTCGCTCATCCCAATGACTTCAGGCATATCCGACGAAATCAAAATGATACCGTACCCTTGCGCAGCGAGGTCGTTCATAATTTCATAGATCGCAAACTTGGCTCCCACGTCGACGCCTTTGGTCGGTTCATCCAGAATGAGAACGTCGAGTTCAGCTGTCAGAAGCTTGGCAAATACGACCTTTTGCTGGTTTCCTCCAGATAATGAGCTGACCAAATCATAAATACTTTGAGCTTTAACACTAACCTTTTCGGCTAATGACTTTGAAACTTCCGTTTCTCTGGCTTCGCTCAACCAACCGCCATTAGCATAATGATCAATATTAGATAGCGTAATGTTTCGCCCAATATCCCAATCCAACACTAATCCCTGTTTCTGCCTATCCTCCGGCAAATAACCAATGCCCAGCTTAATCGCGTCTTGTGGATTACGAATGTTCGTTTGTGTTCCTTTCACATAAATGCTCCCTTGATCGGCCTGTTCGATACCAAAAAGGGTTTGGCACACTTCTGTACGTCCCGCTCCAACCAATCCAGTAAGCCCAAGAATTTCTCCTTTGTGCAATTGGAGCGAAATATCTTTGAAATATCCTGTTCGTCCAAGCCCTTCCACCCGAAATACTTCATCACCGATCTTCGCTTCCTTTTTGGGATAGAGCTGTGTAATTTCCCGCCCAACCATAGCGACTATAAGTTTATCAGTTGAAATATCATGCACGCCCCAGGTTCCGATGTATCTAGCATCTCGGAAAACCGTAACTTTACTCGCTAAACGGTACATGTCTTCAAAACGATGCGAGATGAAAATAATCGCAACGCCTCTGTCTCTTAGCTGCTCGGTAATACGGTAGAGTTCCTCGCTCTCCCGCTTCGTGAGGGCAGCTGTCGGTTCATCCATAATAATAATGCGAGCTTCCGTTGACAACGCTTTCGCAATTTCTACAATTTGCTGCTGCGCCACACTTAAAGTCCCCATTTGTGTGCATGGTTCGAAATTCGCTCCCAACGTATCGAGCAATTTTTTCGCTTCCATGTGCATCTCATTCCACAAGATTCTTTTTGTTCGTTTATGTATCCTTTCATGACCCATGAAAATATTTTCCGTCACACTAAGGTCTGGATAGCAGGTCACATGCTGATAAATGGCGGCAATACCGACTTTTTTGGCATCATTCGGATTATTAAACACCACTTTGTTACCGTTTACATAAATGTCACCTTGATCCGGTTGATGAACACCTGTAATCACTTTAATAAAAGTTGACTTCCCTGCGCCATTCTCTCCCATAAGTGCATGAATTTCACCGGCTCGCAGTTGAAAATGCACAAGATCAAGAGCTTTGACTCCTGGAAACGTTTTTGAAATCGCTCTCAATTCAAGAACAAATTCACTCATTGTTATCCCCTACTCGCTTGGATATTCTCTTCTCTGAATAGAATATACCATAGGAATGATTGATTGGCTATACTTTTATGTTTTTTTATTTATTTTTATGTTCTTTTATGATCATTTCATGTAAAAAGCCGCATTCTATGCGGCTCCTTCACTTCCTATCACGCTTATCCGCAGATTATTTGCCCCCTGAAGCATAATACAAAATTTTCTCCTGAGTAGCCTCTTCTCTCTGGAACACGTTGCGTATTTCACCGTTATACATCACGGCAATGCGATCGGACATCCCCATAATTTCCGATAAATCCGATGAAATCATAATAATGGAGGCACCTGAAAGCACAAGCTCATTCATCATGTTATAAATATCGATTTTGGAACCAATATCAATGCCAGCGGTAGGTTCCTCTATGATCATGACTTTCGCATTAGCAAACAACCACTTTGCGAAAATCACTTTCTTTTGTTTACCGCCACTCAAATTATTGACGTTTTCTTCTTCATCTGTTTCAATGTCCAGCCGTTCGATCATGTCTTGCGCAAACCTGCGTTCCTTCTCGGTATTCAGGAAACCAAAACTAGAAATTCGCTCTAGATTAGTTAAGGTAATATTTTCGCCAATTGGTGCGTTATTTAATAAGCCTTCTTCAGTATTAATTCCCGTCATATAGCAAAGCCCATTCTTCTTTGCTTTGTGCGGTGTCATTGATGTGTAAGATTTACCCTGCAGCACCATGCTGCCTTCGAAAGGTCCGTTTATGCCGAATAGTACTTTAGCGAGCGTCCTTCTACCGGAGCCGCTTAGCCCCGTTAATCCGATAATTTCCCCGCGTTTCACATCCAAATTGATGTTGCGAATACGGCCGTAGTAAGACATATTTTCCAAACGAAGTACTTCTTTACCTAGTTTAACCTTGAGCTTAGGAAATCGATCTGCTAGCTCTTTACCGACCATGACTTTAACAAGATCGTTAAGCTCCATATCATTGACACTGCACGTCTGAACGGACTCGCCATCACGAATGACCGTAACTTGATCAGCGATTTGAATAATTTCTTCAATACGGTGAGAGATGTAAATGATTGCGACACCCAGCTTTTTCAGATCGCGAATGACTTTAAATAATGTCTCTATTTCCTGCTCGGTTAACGCAGCCGTAGGCTCATCCATGATAATAATTTTGGCTTTATGGGATAAGGCCTTTATGATTTCCACGAATTTCTGTTGACCCGAGCTTAATGATTTCACAGGTGTTCGCGCATTTATGTTCAAGCCAAAATCATCTAAGTATTTACGTGTTTCACGATATGCCTTATCCCAATCAATTAAACGATTCCATTTCTTAATCGGTTCCCTGCGAATGAATACGTTTTCAGCAATGTCGAGATCTTGAAATAAGCGAATCTCCTGGTAGATCATCGCGATACCCAATTCCTGGGCTTCCTTCGGATTGGGGATCGAAACAAGCTCTCCGTCTATGTATATGCTTCCTTCGTCAGGCTGAAACAAGCCCGCCAATACTTTCATTAGTGTTGATTTACCGGCTCCATTCTCACCAATTAAGGCGTGAACCTGACCCGCATCTGCGCTGAAATCGATTTGGTTCAACACCACATTGTCATTAAACCTCTTCGTTATGCCCTTCATTTGTAAGAAGTTTTCCACCTTATATGCCCCTTTACTTCTCTATAGAATCAGCGTGTAGACAACAGGGATTACCGAAAATCAAAGGTTGTAAAAAGTTTGACGGCTTGCTCAAAGTAATATTTCTTATAATCGTTCGGTAGTTGTGTGTTTGTAATTACTTTCTTAGCCATCGTCAGATCGCCAAGTCTGGCAAAGCCTTTGACATTAAATTTGGAGTAATCCGCAACAATAATGATTTCGCTGGAAATTTTTGCAACCTCCTGCAAAATCATCGCTTCCTCGTAGTGACTAACCGTATAGCCGGAGTCCAACTGCGCACCCTTTACACCTAGAAAAGCTTTGTTCACATAAATGCCTTTGAGCATTTGCAGAGCAAACCCGCCAACAAGCATCGTTGACGATGGTACCAAATCGCCTCCGATGACAATTGTCTTCACACCAGGCGTATCTTTCAATTCAAGACCAATGGCCAAGTCATTCGTTAAAACAGTGATTTTCTTTCCTTTGATATTCCTGGCGATCTCCAGACACGTCGAGCCAGCGCTTAAGAATATGGCTTCTCCATCCTCAATCATTTGAGCTGCGATTTTACCGATCATTCGTTTCTCTTCCACGAATTTCTGATCAGTATCCCCGCTTGAGTCAGAAGGAAGCGAATTCAATTTATCGTTCAATACGGCGCCGCCATATGTCTTAACTAGAAATCCTTTTTGTTCTAGCTTATCTAGGTCTCTACGAATCGTCACTTCCGTAACGGAAAACTTCTCACTGAGCTCGTATACATCGACCCGCTTCTCCGCCAGGAGCAGCTCTTTAATTTTATTCAATCGTTCAATCGCAAACATGATAAAAACCCCTTATAGGTAGGAAGGTACAATGATTATTAGTTGTGTGTATTATATCATGTTTCTTTCGTTTGTGTTCGTTTCCGATAATTTCGCTGTGCTTTGTTAGCGGTACTCCCATCTTGGAGAGTAGTTTCATGCACAAAAAAGGAGGTTCACTCCTCCTTTTTACCGCTTCACGTTATTAAACTCATCATACAGCTTCCAAATTCAACTTTTCGGAGTTAATTTAACTTCTTATTGCTTCTTTAAAGCCGTATTTTGTTTGATAAAATTGACACCCATACGAACCTCATCCAGATGTTGAATGGATGCCTCATACTGATTCGTTAGCACGCACATGAATAAAATATCGATCAAATGAAGCTGAGCGAGCCGGGAAGAAGTTGCGGCGCTGCGGAAGACCTCTTCTTGTTTGGCGGACACGAACAAATTAATGTCAGCAATTTCGCTGATCGGCGATAATCCATAGCTCGTTAAGCTGATCGTTGTTGCGCCTTTCTCCTTGGCTAGCTCCAGGAGTTTACCAACTTCATAGGTCTCTCCCGAGAATGAAATACCTACGACGACATCCTTCTTATTTGACTGTGCGACCAGCATAGCCGAAATATGAAAATCTGTATTCGAAGTTGTCGATCTATTTACACGAACGAACTTCAGCTGCGCATCCTGAGCAATAACAGCAGATGCACCAACACCAAAGAAATGAATACTTTGCGCTCGCTCCAGGGCTTCCACCGCTTTGCCCAATGCCTCATAATTCATGATTTCTGCAGTCTCCTGCAGCGCGCGAACACTATTCGCGGTAACTTTCTGAACAATGGATGGCTGCGGTTCGTCCGGTTCAAAGTCAGTAAAGCCGACTTCATTTGAATTCCGCATATCTCCGGCTACTCTAAGTTTCAATTCCTGAAATCCACTGAGTCCAAGTGATTTACACAGCCGAATAACCGCAGAAGCGCTTGTAGAGCTTAATTCTCCTAACTCATTGGCCGTACAACGAATCGCCTCATGGGGATTTTCAATGATATATAAGGCAATCTTTCGCTCAGACGGTGGCAATTGCTCCGCGATTTCCTGCAGCATGATTAAGCCCCCCGAAAGCGACTGGGCAAGATGATTGTCTGCCATGAATTCCACTCCCTTCGTACTGACCGATTATCCTTTTACAGCTCCTTCAATCATACCACGTACGATGTGCCTTTGGAAAAAAGCATACAAGATCATCACAGGTATCATAGAAACCGAAAGTCCTGCAAATAAAAAAAAGAGGAGCCAAAGCCCCCCTTTTCCTTATTCGTAGACGTTTACCATTTGTCGCGAATCCTATTCGTTGTGGCCTCTGCTTACTTTTCTATAACTTTCCAGATTGGTCATGAGGAACCGTAACAGTTGCTGAAGCGGAAGTTATGTTACCTGCCTGATCAAAAGCCGTATAGGTGATAGTGTATATGCGTCCATTACCTTTGCCGGATCTTTCAGCACGAAGCATATATTCAGTATCCAACATACCAATTTCTGCACCTTGAATGTCGGTTGACGTATGACCATCCCCTGGTCCATTGTCCGACTCGCTGCTTGTAATGGATGCAAGCAAAACGGATGCGATTCCAGAAAGGTTATCATTGGCATACACTGAAGCGTTTACCGTATTCATTTGATGATTAGCCAGCCACAAAGCAGTTTTATCCAAAATGACATTAAGCGTTGGGGCCATCTTATCCAATTGCACGACCGCGGTATGTGGAGATTCAACATTACCTTCCTTGTCAACGCTCCAGTAAGAGATGGTGTGACTGCCTTCTGTTGTGATGGTAACGGAAGTGCCTTGCTGCTCGATACCGCCGTTCACCGTGTAGAAGGTTCCAGCTACACCTGAGCCGCCGTCGCCTGGAGTGAGCGTTACCGTGACATCATGATTGACCCAGCCGGCAGGTGCATTATCGATCGTTGCTGCTGGTATATACGTTGGTTTCTCAATAATAAGCACAGGACGATAATTCGCCGTGGCGTTCTCTTTGGAAGCGTAAATGACATCGCCTGTGGAACCCTGATTCGTGGTCGCCATAATACGGATCGAGAACGTTTTATCCGTCGATATTGCATCGTAAACCGCACCCGTCACATCGAATTCGACCGGCGTCCCGACGGTCGGCGCCGTCCAATTCGCTAGTAGTGTTCCGACACCCGGCTGGTTATTCCAAGTCATACCTGTTTCCGACCAAGAATCGTTCGTTGCTATATTCGCCTGCTGTGAGATGCCGCTTTTGCCGATAGAAGTAGGCACAAGCCTTATTTTCGCCGACTTGATCAAGCCGGTGAAGGAGGACAAGTCAAACTTTAAGAAGGACTGTCTGTTAAAACCAGTACCGTCATTTTTGACAACGAGCGAAGGATCCGTACCATTATTCGTATTCGCATATGAACCGTTGCGCACATACGTATCCGCTGTTGGGGCAAAAGAAACCATATCAGGGAGCGTGATCGACAATTCGCCCGACGGAGCGCTTTCCCCAGAACCGTTTACGGCCTTCACTATGAAATAATACGTAGCCTTGTTCGTCAACCCCGTTACCGTGTAACTGGTTTCGCCTGCGCTTACAGCAGACACATCTACTGAATTCGTATAGCTTCCGGCAGTCGTTCCGTAATAAACCCGGTAGCCGGCAGCTCCCGTATACCCGCTCCATTTCAGCGTGGCGGAGCCGTCACCTTTCGTTACTTCTATTAACTGAGGTGCTGCTGACGTAGTCGGTTGACCTATGTTCAGCTTAGCCAGGAACGTTTTGCCAATTGAACCCCCTGCCTTCACTTCCAGCTTAGTTGTAGGAGCAAACTGCTTCACAGTTATCCCCGAATCTAGCCCAATGACACCGGTTGTTGCTCGGTGAAGCTCGATTTCAATCGTTCCTGTATTGGATTGCGTCGGATCGGAAATGCCGATTTGCAGCTCGTTTCCGCTTTCGACTACAGTCACGGATGCTTTTTTGTTGCTGGTCAGGTAATCATTACCGTCCACTTGTATCGTTTGGGCGGAATCTGTCCAAAAGTTCGCTCCGACCGCATTCGCTTCCGTATCCTTTACAGCCTGCACAGTCCCCGTGTTTTTGAGAACGTTAAAACCCGGATTCGATGCATAGGCAGCAGCCTCAGCCGCTGTTTTACCCGGAAGCACGGCATACGCATAGGAGGCTTGCGTCGGATTAACGCCGTGATTCAGCGACAAACTCGCATAATCTGCGGTCAATACGTTTGTGCTTGTTCCTGTATAAATATCATTCCAAGAACCAGTACGCGTCTCCCGAAGTCCGTTCACAGTAGCGCCTCCAGGGAAAACATAAGCGATATCGGAACCGGGTACGCTTCCCGCCAAATGCGCCCATTGGGCGCCTGTCATCGCTTCCGACCAACCGATTGTAGAGGGCTTCGCTATTCCGTCTACCGTTAACGTATTTGTGCCGCCTGCGTTCAGCTTGCGATTCTCAACGATTGTTTCCACTGTGCGGCCGCCTGTGCTCGTAATATCGGAGCCCAGAGCAATATACGTATCGCCGAATAAGAACCAAGACTTTTTGCCAGATAATGGAGTCCCTGTATTGCTCGACATTGAGAACTGCATGCCGACTGACCCGTACGGACCGTCTACCGACGAACCTCCTGCCCAATTCGATGTATTGAACTTGAAGGAGCTTAACGTACCCGTTGACCCGTCCGTCGTCGTGCCCGGCAAACGAACCGCGTTCACGGTCGGCCAATAGGCACCGTTAAACTGGGTTTGGTCCGAATTGTATAAATAGGCGGCTCCGGCTCCTTGCCACCAAGGCTTTTTATTTTCACCGGGTGTGCCATATTCAAATGCGGAAATGCGCGTCGAGAACAACCCTAGCGCCAACCCGAAATTCGGGCGCAAATGCAAGGCGCGATCCATCCCGGCAAACACATGTGTTTCCAGCAATTCCGCAGCCGGAACTACGGAGGAATCGTTGATTAACGCCTTGATTTTACCAATATTGAAGATCGAAAGACCTTCTGTATAGCTTGCGAATGTCGTATCCGAAGCAATCTGGCCTTTGGCGATTTGCCGGATCGTTGCTGCATCTTGTGCGTTCATTCCATCCGCCAGCAGCACAAGCGAGGAAATGATCCCTCGGCCCATTTGATGATCCTGCTGCGTTTCCCGTGCAATCGCCCGACCTCGTACCGTATCCATCATCGCCCCTTTGTACAGAAACGGCTGATACGCTTCTGTCACCCAGCGAATGACGTTGGCAAGATTCGGATCGGTGACATTCCAACTTGAACCTCCTAGCAAATACATCAGTTTGGCCATATCACCAATCAGCACCGCACCGTAGCTTCCCGTATATGCGACATAATCGTGCTGAATGAACGAGCCGTCTTCGTAAAAGCCGTCTCCGTCCTTTACATATAATAGAACTTGACTGATCGCATCCCGTCCCTGGGCAAGCTTGGTGCTCGACTTTGTGACGACGCCACGCAGAGAGACGATTAGTGCTTTATCTAAACGGTTCGCCCCGGTTTCCTTAAGCGACGGGGAATTCGTACGATAAGTCGGATCCGGTACGAATTTATCCAACGCTTTCGTATAGTTGGTCGTTTGCGTAGCGGACATTTGATCGTAGATCAAAACCATCGCGTCGGTCAAGTTCAGCGGAACGCCGATTTCCCAGTCCCACCAGTTGCCTGATTCGCCCTTCGTCTCGTTATATTTGTTCGCGTACATCCAATCCAAGCCGCTAAGGATATCGGCTGCCAAACTTGTATTTCCGTATAACGACGAACCAGTTGTTGCATACGCCAGCGCCATTTCCTTCAACCGAACGTAGTTGGAGGAAATCGTGCTGGATGCGCTCCAGCCCGCCAAGTCGTTCCACAAATACGTACGTCCCGCAGTTTTGTTCATCGACAACCAGTAGCTGTTCGCGTTCGTTTCGATTTGGTCGATTTTCACCGCAATTTCCGGATCCGATACGTTTATTGCTGAACCCCCTGTCAAATACGTCTTCCATCTATCCCTAAGCAAATCATACTCATCGGCTGCGCTAGCCGATTGTGCCGGCCCCAACAAAAGCATGAACGAATACATCAGAAGACATGTAATCAGCGAATACACGACGAATTTCTTAAATAGAAAGTTCATTAACGTTCCCCTCCACCAACTAATTTGATAATTATTCAATTACTTTCCAGTTTGGTCATGAGGAACCGTAACGGTTGATGAAGCGGAAGTCCTATTGCCTGCCTGATCAAAAGCCGTATAGGTGATGGTGTAAATGCGTCCATTACCTTTGCCAGATCTTTCAGCACGGAGCATAAATTCAGTATCCAAATTGCCAATTTCTGCACCTTGAATGTCGGTCGACGAATTACCATCTCCTGATCCATTGTCCGACTCGTTGCTTGTAATGGAAGTAAGCAAGATGGATGCGATTCCTGAATGGCTATCATTGGCATACACGGACGCACTTACCGTAATCATTTGGTGGTTTGCCGGCCACAAAACAGGTTTATCCAAAACGACATTAAACGTTGGGACCGTCTTATCCACTTGCACAATCGCGGTATGTGGAGATTCAACATTACCTGCCTTGTCAACGCTCCAGTAAGAGATGGTGTGACTGCCTTCTACTGTGATGGAAACGGAAGTGCCTTGTTGCTCGATACCGCCGTCCACCGCATAGAAGGTGCCCGCTAAGCCTGAGCCGCTGTCGCTGGCATTGAAAGTAACCGTAACGTCGCTGTTCACCCAGCCAGCAGGAGCATTATCCGAAGTTGTTGGAGCTGTCTTATCGATTTGCACGACCGGCACTTCCACGATCAGCAGATTGTCGATGATAAACGGGTTGGGGTTATCGCTCGGCGCCGGGGTGTCGCCGTTTCGCAAAATACCGAACCAAGTCTGGTCGGATGTGCTCACGAACTCGTACTCATAATATCCTCTCCAGTTTGGAACCGCTGTCTTAATGTCGGTGTTGCGGTAGGTGCCGTTGGCAGCCCAGCCTTCGGGCATCGCGGTTATTGGCACGCCGTCGTCCGACCGGTTCGACTTAACGTTGTTGAAGTACGGGCCCATCGTGCCTTGCAGATAATCGTAGTGCTGGAGTCCTGTAAATTCCACGGTTGTCGAAGAAGCTCTCTGACTCATTGTCCCGTTCATACCACTCCCGAGCACAAAGGCGAAGATGCCGTTTACGCCGGTCTGGTAGTCAAAGCTGATACGGTATGTCTTGCCCTCTTCAAACCGGAGGCTCTGGGGTGTGGTCTGGTACATGATGCCCGCGCTTCCAGTGATATTAGAGAATGAGGTATTGCCGTCCACAACCAGATCAACCGGGATGGTCGTGGTATCCCACCACTGGCCAGTAACGGTATTACCCGCTTGGTCTTTCGTGGGCTGCACAAAGTTTCTTACGCTTTCTGGCGCGTTATCGCCCCAATCGGGTACAGTATTGTTTTGCGTATAGGGTTCATGACGGCGCTGCATGATCGTTCTGGCTTCGCGAAACCCACCGCCGTTGCCAAGGTTAAAGGGGAAGAAGCCCTCAAAGGTGGGTTTGTTGATGGCCGTACCCGCTTCAGTCGTTCCGTCCGGCGAGGATTCGAAATCCTGATACAGGATCGTTTTCCCGTCGGTCACCGGAGTCTTCGGCGTAGGAGTGGCAGTCTTGTACACGCGCATGTTGTCAAATCGCACCTCGCCCTCGCCCGCTGCGGCGTGCAGCCGGATTGTCGCCGTGGGTGCGTCCGCGGTGAATACGACGCGCATACGGAGCATACCGGTTTTTTCTTTGGAGTCATAGCGGTCATAGTTAAGCAAGATGGAAGAATCTGTATAATTGGAGAACGTATCTCCGTCTGTATCCACTATGAGGGACGCCTTACGCGTTTTGCCACGCTGCACCTCCACCATAACCGAAACGGCGTACTCGTCGCCGGGCGTCAGGCCGGTGATTGTCTGGCTGACCTCCGTTTCGTTACTGTCATTGACCGCAAGCTCCCAGTTGCGGCTTCTGCCGTGGTTGTCGGCATTCGAGTTAAGCTCCACTGCGGCTCCGCCCGTGGTGAAAAGAGGCATATTTGTGTTGTCGTTACGCACTACTTCGGGATTGCCATTTATCGTATTCCAACCTTTGAGGCTGCCGGTGCTGAAGCCGGGGTTATACACGTACTGCCCCCCGCCGAATTCGACGTCCACATCCATATCCTGCTGTTCTTTGTACACCACGTACGGGGTTCTTGCATCCGTATTTAAAGTAACTTTTCCATTCTCCACCGTCAGAACCTGTTCAGAAATCTTGCCCAGGTCGGACAACTTATACATATAGACGGTCTCGAGGTCCAGCCATCTGTCGGGCAGCTCCCAGGTCGTACTGCCGCCGTCATCGTTCCAATGGTATAGTTTGATCTCCTTCTCTTCTTGTTCATCAAGCTTTTGCATGTCGCCCTCGTCCCACGGTATCAGGTACTTGGTGGAACCTTGATCGGTGCCTATTGTGTTGACCTGCTCGTAAATCTTCTTTCCGTCTTTTTCGATGATACGTTTGCTGTTTCTTGTTTCGTTATTGGGGTTCTCATGACCCTCTGCATAAACCTTCACATCTCCGTTATTAAACTCGATGTAGTCCGCCCAGCCATCCTTATCCTTTTCCATGCGCGTAATGGGGAAGTGCTGCATGAACTTAGTGGGGATGTTGTTGCGATAGATTTTCTCAACAATCGAGTCATATTCGTTGATGCCGTTGTGCACCCAGCCCTCGTAGGAGGTCGTATCGGCGCCCATCAGCAAGAAGGCGCTGTTCGGCACTCGGGTTTCCTCAATGTCGGCCTTCCAGTTGTCGGTCGTGTAGTTATCCCAGCGGTCTTTGGTGTCGTTGAAGATAAACCGGGCAATATCGCTGGAGTATCCCTTGAGCGACGCGGGGCTGTAGCTCTTCTCCACGGACCAGTGCGCCCACGCGGCAGATTCCTCTGCGACGTACGGCCACTCCACGAAGTACGCAAGGCCGTTATCCTCGTAATCCCGCGCCAAGGCGTTTCCGCGCCAGCCGTTATGGGAGTACACATCGCTGTAAATGAAGCCCAGATCCGGTATATCGGTTTTAAAACGATTCATGCGCTCAAAACGGCTTTTTTCCTGACTTGCCTCATTCTCATTATATCGGGTCAGCGCATCCATCTGGTCGTCGATCACATAGGCTTGGTGCAGGTAGTAACCAAACGCTACATAACCTTTGCTTCGCGGGGTAATTCCGTCGGCTTGCATTTCCACGTTTTCATAGCTGAACTGGTCAACCTTCGCGAAATACTCCGTAAAGTTGGTGTGGACACCGACAAAGCTGTTGTACTGTTTGGTCGTAATGTCGACAAATTTCCGGAACTCGTCCAAGCCACCCAGTTGGTCATCGTAGACGCTGAAGTCGCCCCAGTTGCCTGCGTTATGGTATTTTTGCAGGATGATTTGTCCCAAGCCGTCCGTATGCAGCGAGATCCGCTTGGTCTCGTCCACCGATGCCAGATACGGGTAGTTGGTTTCGTTGCCCTGTGACATAATAAGCCGTTGTACGACCGCGTCGGCAATTTTGTCCGAGCCGACCGCCACTTTAGCGACACTGCGGAACTCATTGGTCGCATCCTGCCAGTTAACGATGCCGTCGTCGTTGTTTTCTTCCGCCAGCACGACCCAGACATGCGGCATATCCCTTTCGTAGGGTTCATCTGTATACGTTCTGGTTATTAAGGCTTGCGCTTCTCCGTATATACCCTCATAGTCAATAAATTTCTTGGTCGCATCAGGGAATCGCCATACCCAAGAGCCGCTGAGCAGACTCGTGGTGACCAGCGAGTCGTTTCGCTTGGTGTCAGCGAATACGCGTCTTGCCACGCTGCCGTCAGTCAACCCGAAGGCGTTGCTCTTGATGCCGGCGGCCACGCTGCCGTTGGACACAAAGGCGTAGTTATAATAATCGGAGCCAGTCAACATATCTCCTATATTGAAGAAACTGTCGCCGCTCCTTCCGATGTTGCTTTCCATTTTGGAACCGGCAAATGAGGAGCCGGTACTAAAATTGCTGACAGTTACCGGATTATGATCAGGTATTTCGATTGTGAAAATGCGGTTGGCCGGATTCTCATTAATCTCGATAAAATCAAACTTGAGCACCATACCCTCCACCGTCACCTTGATCTTGATTTCCGCGTTCAACTCGGTCACTTTTAAGGTATAGATAACATGCTGGCTACCGTCTGCGTTCAGGATTGGCTCACCGGTTGTAACGACGGGCTTGTAGTCCTTAACCGTTGAACCTGTCAACCCCTGGGACGTATTTAAGCTGTATGTCATGCCGGTCGTCAGTCTGAGGGTGTCCAGCTTGGTGCGGTTGCCATCGATCTTCGCGCCGCTGGCCTTCATCTCATACTGAATGGCGCGGGGGAAGTCTCTATCCAGATAGACCTTCATTTTATTGTTCTCGATGCTGAACACGCTATTGTTTTGTGCAACCGTCACCGTCCCGGTTGATTTAACCTCCGAATTGTATATGGAAGTCGCCGTAACCGTTGTTTCACCGACATTTTCTCCGACCACCAGGTTACCGTACACGGACACAATGTCGGTGTTGGCGGCTGTCCACTCAAAGGCCGGCGTAGCGTTCGCGGGGACAGTTGTATAATTCAGCGTTGTCTGGTCCTGATGATTCACGCTGGCGGGAGTGGACAGTGTAACAGATGACGGCGGAATCACCACGTTCTCGGTGACCGTCAAGCTGTTAAAGCGCCCGACGGCGTCCTTCGGATTGACGATCGTCGCGGATGCCGATTGTATCACCGGGTTCCAGATACACCGTAACGATGTTCGACTGTTCAGTACTGGCGAGGCTGGACGTTGTCCTCGTAAATAATGTGCCAGCAAGCTGGCCGTTCACAAGCAGCCCCAATTGGCCGCTCGCCTGAGAGCTGCCTTTCGCATAGTTCAGGGTGATGTCATACAATCCAGGCTTATCCACGACGGCATCGGGCACGTCGATTCCAATAGACGAGCCGACCGGGACGTAGTCCATCGTATCCACAAACCCGTTGCCTACCCTGATCCCTCCGCTCAGCCCGGATAACGCGATCGGGATGTTCTCCGGGACTTCATTGGCGTTGCTATTCCGTACCACTGCCGGTGGGTCAAACACATTGTTTTCCGTATCCCACAGCGAGACTTGGGCGGTTTTCAGCCTAATCTCGTCTTCGTTATTCTTTACGTACAGGTTGTACTTAAACGTACCGCCGGTACCAGTGGACGTAATGACGACGTCCCCAGCCTTGATCGTCTGAATCCTTCCAGTCACAGAATCCACCGTCGCAATCTCCGGGTTACTGCTGGTCCAGGTGAGCGGGAAGGTCACGGGCTCCGGAATAATGATCTCATTGCCCGTCAGGAGGTAGAAGTTGCGGTTGAAGGAGTCGTATGTGTAGGACTGATCCACCTCCCAGACGGAGATATAGTCGATATTTACAAGGCCTCTGTCTGGATAGTCCACTACGTCAAGACTGGAGGTGTCGAGCACCAGAGAAATGGTGTCGCCCTCTTTCAGATCCATCGTCCAAATGTCGGACTCAACAAACACAAGCTCGCTGTCCCTGCCAGCGAGGGGAATACGGTAATTGCCAGGCGTTTTCGGAGAGCCGTTTTCATTTTTTTCGACCTGGTCGTAGTTTACATATACGCTGATATAGTCCTCAATTTCGTAATTGACACGGGAGAACTTCAGCATGAATCCGTATTCACCGTCTTTGTGAATAGTAAAAGGGAACGTGACGCCGGCACCGGGCTTCGCCCTATAGGTTTGGGGGTCGCTGCCGGTGTGGAAGCCGCCCAGGACAGATCTGTCGTTCGGCTGACCGGCCGGAGGCGACGAGTAGCTGCCGTTCGGGTAAGTCGTGCCGTTGGTAGTGTTGCCCAGGTTTGTGCGAACTACGTTGCCGCCGAACTTATCCGCGTATGCGGCCTTGTAGATGCCGTTAGCACGCGGGATAAGCGCAAGAGCTTCATACGCGTTGCTCAGGTTGCTCAATGCAGTATTGAGCGTTTCCGCCGTCGCTGTATCGTCGAGAAGCAAGTCTTTCGCCTCGGCCAGCGCCGTGGCAAACAGCACCCATGTAGCTGGGGTGTAGCGGTCCTCTTTAAGGCCACGCCCCTCAATGGTCGTGTTCAGCTCTTGAAGCGCTTTCCTCGCCCTGCTCTCATCAGTGCCCAGATCGAGCGTCGCTCTGCCTCCGCCGTTGTTGATCGTGAGCTTTATGTTAGAATTGGTGCCATTGACATATATGTCATATATGCCGTCATTCAACTTTTCATTAAAGATAACCTTGTAGCCGTTCTTGACGCCGGTAGCCTTTACGTCGCTATCTTGCACCAATGTGAACTCCATTCCATTGATGTCAGGATGCGGTTCACCATCCAGAAGAACCATCAGCTCCGGCTTCTTGGATACTGCTATATTCTCAATCCACATTTGCCTTGTAATCCCGTTATTGCCTGAGTTCCTTGTATCAAGCACCCGGAGTTCGGCAATGTTTACAGGGTCTTTTGCCCTGAATGCAAAGTCTTTGGCAACCTCGATTTCCGTGCCGCCTTCCGGCGTTACCCAGACGCTGTATGTTTTCGTGGTCATATCAATCGTAGTTTTTACATGATATATTTTATTTACCTCTAAACGGGAGATTTTATCAGCACCCCAAGCCGTGCCGTTATATGCGCCAATACCCGTATTGAACCGCACAAGGGCGTTCATGTTGACGACATCCGCATTCGCTGCTGCACTACCGTGAACTAAGGAGACAGCTGTGTTCGGACTGGTCACCGTTGTGACATAGTCGAACTGAACCGTCATTTGTCCACTAGTCAAAACCTCCGGCAACTTCATGTATGCTTTTGGGGCATCTGTGCTGTTTCTGCCCGCAGCATACAACCGCAGACCTCCCCTCACGGTGCAGAGCACATCAATCTTTCTGTCCAGATTGTTAATCGTGAGCGTGTCGGTGGTTTGATTGTTTGCGCCGTCACCGCTCCATTTGTACGAATATCCGGCTTCGAGCACGTCCGACGGCGATAACCCGCCCCCCCTTCCTTCAGCGGTAATCACCAGCGTTTTGCCGCCGAGAACCACAGCGCCGCTGGCAATGAAGTTGTCGTTGTATTTAGCGATGATAGCTGAGCCATTAGACGCACCAGCATCCTCTGCCCTGAATTTAACCGTGTAGTAGTTAAGCGTTTTGGCAGTGGTTCCAGAGACGGCAACCGTTTCGCCGGTGTCGTCGCTGCCGTCAAAAATATTATATGTGCCGTCGTAAACGTCAAATGTAACCGTGCCGCCAATGTCGGAACCGTTATCAATTATTTCCCCATTCTGCCGCAGCGTGAACGTTTTGCCATGCCCGTCAAACAGCTGGCCGTCTTTGTTGATGGTAAACATTACGTTGTAAGCGCTTACGGATAGCGGCTGTGTTACGGTTAAATTCACGGTTACACGGTAGTACTTGACATTCGTTTCATCCTGCGAGATGACTTTGATGTACACATCGTTTTCTCCCGCATTGAGAGAAATTGTATTCTGGTTTGCACTGAAATTAGAGTCATCGTACAGCTCAACCGCCGCGGTGGAAGAAGCAACGATATCATCCGTCGTAATCTGGGGTTTCAAAACGCTGACGTTGGCGGTGATCGGATTGCTTTGTTGTCCGTCTCCTCCGCCCGGCTCGAGCGTCTCCCCCGCCACGCTGATCAGCTCAGCCTCGGATCCATCTGGGTCGGCAGCATATGCTGTCAATGGCGCAAGGTTGTCGCCGATTACCGACAGCATCATGACCAAAACCAATATTATGCTCAGACTCCTGCGTTTCATTTTGCTCACAGTTATTCCCTCCTTAAAAATATATCAGATCGTAGTAGGACAAAGCAGCGGTTTTTGCCCATACGACACGTCCAGAATGACGCCCGTCGTGTGGATGCTGCCGTCCTCAATGCCGGTTACCTCAAGCGTTGGCGCGGGCAGGCCTGCACGAGAATCAGCTTGGACTTCTGGTCCGGATTCCTCTTTTTGCTCGAGATATGAGCGCCCTTCTGATCATGCCCATTCTCTCGATCGCGAGCACGAAGTTCAGTCGTCCTGAAGCTTCTCCTTCCGCCAGCTTCTTGTTGATATAGCTCGTAATATCCAGGCTGGCATAGGTATTGGCGGTAGCGCGCGAATAGCTGACATCCCCTACTTTCTCCCCGTTCGCCGGCGCGTTCCCCCAGGTTAACTTCGTTTCGTCGAAATCGGGAACTTCATAAATACTTACGATTTCGCTCGATCGGGCCGTTCCCATAAGCTCGTATATATAGAGCTGGATATCGGCCTTTTTGACATATTTCAAAGCGTTGCCCATCAAGTCATACGAAAGATATACCTTTCTCGACGAAGAGCCCGTTGACGGCGTTTTGAGCTGCAGCTCTACTGGTCGATTGTAACCTGAATGACCGACGATTGAATCTTTGTTGTAGTGGCTGCATATGCTGTGCTAATTGTAGACCTTCCCGTCAAACTTGGAGTGCCAAGGCCTAGCGTCTGTGTTGCCATGAGGAGAGTCGTGAATAACGCAGCAAATTTGGATACACGCAAAGATTGCTTATCTTTCAATACCGTTCAGCTCCTTTTTTGAAATCAACATGCTAAACTTTCAACCAAGCAAAATGCAGGAATCGCCTCCTTTCAGTAGTTCATTCTATAAATAAGGGTAATTTTTATTGAGGATCAATACGTTGATCCTCCACTGCAGGCCTTCAGCGGTCCGAAATCGTATTTTCACGATACCGTCCTTTCGCTGCATGACCGGCAAAATGTCCGTCGCAAATTCGCCAGCTTTCAGCGCTTTCTCTGGCTTCCATGAGCATTGCCCTACGATCTCAACCTCCGTGTAAGAGGGTGAGTCACGATCTCCGGATACAAAGAGCAGATCGTACCTGCCTTTAGGCAGCTCGATCATGAAAATCTTGTCGCTAGTACCTCCAATAAAATCTCTTCGAAGTTCGTCAGGCTCCCCACGATCCGTCGCTATGAGATCTTCAGCGCACTCCCAACCGATACCGGAATATGACGTGAATACGATTTCCGGCGATATTTTGCGGAACATTTGGCCGAGGACGCCTTCGACATGAGCCTGTCTGGGCAGCGCTTTGTAATAATCCTTGGCCAGCAAGTCCGGATCAACACCAAAATCGAGCCGGTAAGCTGCCAGTTTTGATTCCCGATGATTGCCGGCATAATAATCGAATGTGAAGTGATCGAGAGTCTTAAAATGATGCGTGTCTTTGTTTTTGCCAAGAAACACTCTCCGACACGTATGGGCCTCGTGAACACGCGGATAACTCCCGTTATTTGCGGCTACTTTTTCAGACTTGGATAGGAACAACTCGGGCAATAAAGATTCGGTCTGCGGATAAATCGCATATTCTCCGTTCTTAACCGTTTCAAACGAGATTTGTTTATCATCCTGTCGATATTCCAGCGCTCGCCATAAAGCTCCAACTAGGTGCAATACAAATACCTTCTCAGCCAAACCAAACGGGTTGCGCATCACAACCTTGGTTCCTGCCATGCTTCTGATCTTGACCCAAATCGTACGCCCCTGTTTCATCTCGGCGCTAACCTCGAATGCCCCAACAGCCAGCAAGCTTTGGAAAGCACAATCGCTCCATTTCTCATATGACCGCACTTTCTTCTCAACATCATGCTCGTACAAGCCTATCGTCATTTCTTGCTCGGACTCTCCCGACGGTACCGCCGGGAACACGTCGATAACGCCGTTATAGCTTTGCAGCAGCATCTCGTTAACCGAAGCAACGATCTCTCCGGATGCCTCCATCATGTTGGGGTGATACAACGGCTCATTCGTAATGTTGCAATAGTTCATCCAACGTTCCGTTTCTTCGGCAAACAACCCGTTGCTCCGCAGCGACAAATCAATGCCTTGCTCGTATAGCAGCCTCAGCGCCGTATTCCCTTTGCCCAGCCTTGAGGCGGCGCAAGAGAGCCAACCGAACTGAAACATTCCAAATTCGGTATGGTTCTCCGCGAAGCAAAGCGTATTCTCTGCCCTTTTCCGCAGCGATTCCTCACTATCTTTGTTGATTTCTCCAATCGGATAAATCGGCATAAGCAGCGAGGGATGTCGCAAATGCAAGTCTACGGGCGCCCATTCCGAATCCAGGAATACATCGCCATACCGACTGGAAAGGCCTCTCGGATAAGGGGCCAAACGATCTACCATTTCCCTCCACCTGATTCGGTCGGCTTCCGCTTCTCCAAGCAGCTCGTTTGCTTCGCTCGCGATCTTCAACAAATATTTGACCGATGAAAGCGTACAAACCGAGTTACGGGTCAAAGGACCCTGTTCCGGCGAAATATCAGGGAATACGTGATATCGTCCTTTTTCCACATCAACCTGCAAATAGCCTTCGAAAAACCGGGCGATCTGCTTAAACAACGGATAGGCCTTCTCTTGCAAAAAGTCCAGATCCATACTATAGCGGTAATAGTCCCATACAAATTGCGCACACCAAGGCCAGATGCTCAAATACAACGCATGCGGGTAATCCCCGGCAACACCTTCGAGACCGTAAAACTGCTTCGCCATTTGCTCGGCAAGACTGACATATGACAACAGTCCGTCATTGAACGCTTCCGCCACTTCAAGGTGATTGGCGGTGTAGAGCGGCCAGAAAGCAGCCTGAATGTTAACGTCCCAGTACCACATGCTGCCCCACTTGGTCGGCTGCTTAATGTCCCATAAACCATTCAGTCCGCATGCTTGTTCACGCATTTTGCCTCCTTTTCCGCTGCAGCAGGCGATCGCGTATAAATTGATATACCATAAATCTTCGATCATTTTATCGGGCACGGTGATCGAGGAACGACTCCAGAAGCTTCTCCAATGGTCTTGATGACTCGTTGCCATGTCCTTGACTCGAGAAACGGACGTGTTCAATCTTTGCAAGGCGGTATGAAACAGATCCTTGGTCTCTTCCTCCGTTATGACCGTTGTCAGCAGTGTCATGTTCTCCTCCGCATCGTGTAGGAGAATTCGAACGGAATCGGTAGAATCATCTGTGCTTCCCTTCACTCCGATCAACTTCATCATCACGATGAATGAAAACGGATCGTATTGTTCCTTATCCTCGCCGTCCGGATAGAAGGAACCTAGATAGTAAAACGTCGTATCATCCAGCTGATGATACTTCACATTCATATCCACGTACCTTCTGGAAGGGACATACATGGACACGGATTTTAGCAATAAGGCGTTGGTCTGTCTGATTTCCGTTATGACATAATCACCATCATTGGCGATAAATGTTCTGACGCCAAGCTTTTCTTCACCCTTCTCGATCCGTAAATTGACGACTGCCCTCTCAACATCGAGCTCAAGTGAATAGTAGTCCGGCTCCGCCAGATCCTGAGATGGAAACAGATGAATTTCTCCGGTGGGATAATGGGAGGATCCACCCGCCGATTTGCCGTATTTTCTGTACATGCTGCTGTTTGATAATGCATCGCCATATAGAAGTAATGGGCCTTGATCGGGATTTCGATACAGCTCGGTTGCCCTTTGTCTCAATTCATCGAAAGTGCGTCCATATTGAAGCGAGAAATCATGCCCTTCACCATTCCGGTACTTCTTACTATACCGATGGAGCTTCTGATAATAGACCTCGTAATGATTGAGCGCCAGCGTCAGCCTGTTATCCTCGAAAAACACCATACCGCCAAAATGTCCGTTGCCGAGCGGCAAAGCCTCGTTCCAACTGCTCGGGGCATTTTCGAATGTAACGGTTCTCACATTGTCCCTCCCTTCTCTGGTCGTTTACCAATATGGTTTCCAATCACTCATAACCCTTACCAACGCTTCAAAGTAATAATAATCCCCCCAAATGCAGCATTCGTCGATACCGTTTCCGAGCGGCTTTCCATAAACAGCGTGGAGCAAAATGCCATTGGAGCATGGATCCTTCTTAGCTGTATAACGGTCTTTCAAAGACTTCAATATAAGAAGAGAGGCATTCTCGTATATGCGTTTGTTATTGTCCAACAAGGGCAAATGTTTGATGAGCTCAAGCATGCCGCATACGGCGATAGCTGCAGCTGAGCTGTCTCTTTCTTCTTCACCCTCTGTGAATGTTAAATCCCAATAGCATACATAATCGTCTGGAAGCCTATTCAAATAGTAGTTCGTAACTTTTTGTCCGATGTCTAGTAATGCTGCGTCCCCAGTGTACGCATAACTAAGTGGGAATCCATACAAAGCCCAAGCCTGCCCGCGCGACCAACACGAATCATCAGAGTACCCTTGTGATGTCTTGCCATACTTGGGTTCCCCTGTATCCACATCCATGTAGAACGTATGATAGCTGGAGGCGTCTTCTCTGATCAGATGAGCAGCTGCTTGCTTGACGTGAGTTTCAGCAGCTCGAGTATATTTCCGCTCACCGGTCATTTCGCTAGCCCAATACAGAAGAGGCAGATTCATGCAACAGTCGACAATCATGCGACCGCGCTGGTTCGGGTTATTCAGATCGCCCCAAGCTTGAATGATTCCCGCTTTCTCAAAATACCGTTCAAGAAGTAAATCGGCGGCTTGGATCGCTAACTGTTTGGCTTCCTCATTACCCGTCAACTTATAGGCGGAAACACTGGAAAGTGTATAGAGAAATCCCAGATCGTGAGTGGCCGTATGTTCTTTTTCTTTTAGCCGTATCTTGTAGCTTTCTAATTGACCTTCAGCCGTATTTCGATATTTCCTTTCGCCTGTAATTTCATAAGCTAACCACAGCATCCCGGTCCAGAAGCCTGGGGTCCATTCTATATTGCCCCATGGCTCGTAGATGTTATTTGTACTGGACGGCGATGGAAACCTATCCGTGAACGTATCCAGATTACGGTCGATCTGCGAAAGTATGAATTGAATGGCGTCTTCACAACCCGATTTGGTTAATACAGGAGCATCTGCGTATTTGCTTAAATTTCGAATTCCTTCATCTTTAGCCTTAAACAATGGGATCTCCTTCCTTTACTCCTTGATTGCCCCGATCATAACGCCTTTGACAAAATACTTTTGCAAAAACGGATATAGGCAGATGATCGGTAACGTCGAAACGATAATCGCTGCGTATTTAATGGTTTCACCAATTGCATATTTGTCGTCGCTTGCTGAACCCGTCATCATTGAATCTGTGTTGTTGGATATCAAAATTTCGCGGAGCACGAGCTGTAGCGGATACGCTTCGCGGTCTCGTAAATAGACCAGCGCGCTAAAGTAGGAAT
Source organism: Paenibacillus sp. V4I7 (assembly GCF_030817275.1). Lineage (NCBI taxonomy): Bacteria > Bacillati > Bacillota > Bacilli > Caryophanales > Paenibacillaceae > Paenibacillus > Paenibacillus sp. V4I7. Next base: position 4,479,468 of record NZ_JAUSZD010000002.1, read on the forward strand.
TCCAATGTCCTACTGCATACCACAAAATCATGACGGCAATCACCGGCATCGACAGCGGAATGATGATACGGAATAAAATCGTCCAGTCGTTTGCGCCATCCATTCTTGCAGATTCCTCCAAACTGACCGGGATACCTTGGAACGAGGTGCGCATGATGATCATGTTGAATGTATTGATCGCGCCGGGAATGAGGAGCGCCCACATCGTATTCATCATCCCGAGATCGTTCACGAGCAGGTAAGTCGGGATCAAGCCACCGTGGAACACCATCGTCACGACAATAAAGAACATGATGATATTTTTGAAATATAAATTCGGTCTAGACAACACATAAGCACCGATCGACGTCATGAACAGGTTGATTGTCGTACCGAACAGCACGTACAAGAGCGTGTTCTGGTACCCTTTTATGATCATCGGGTTCTCGAATACAGCTTTGTATGCACCAAGATCAAAGCCTGCCGGTCTGAACATCAGCCCACGATTCTGCAGTAATGATGTCGCATCGCTGAATGAGGCGAACAGCACATACAAGAACGGGTACAGCGTGACCGCGCAAATGCTAATCATGAACAGCGTATTTATGTATCCGAACGTGCGTTCCCCAGCAGTTGGTTTCATGTCCTAATCTCCTCTCTAAGTCCTTAAAAGATGATCTCCAGCTACCACAGTTTATTTTCGCTGATCCGCTTGACGAAGCTGTTGGCCGAGACAATCAGAATAAAGCTAATTATGGAATTGAATAGCCCGACAGCGGCCGTAAAGCTGTAGCTCGCCTCGAGTACTCCTTTGCGGTATACGTAGGTCGAAATGACGTCCGCCGTCTCATACGTGAGCGGATTATACAGAAGCAGCACCTTTTCGCTGCCGACCGTCAGCATATTGCCCATCTGCAAAATAAACAAGATGACGATCGTCGGCATGATGCCAGGAAGCGTGATGTGCAGCGTCTGCTTCCAGCGGTTTGCACCGTCCATCCGGGCAGCCTCGTACAATGACGGGTCGATGGTGGCAATTGCCGCTAGATAAATGATCGACCCCCAACCGACTCCCTGCCAAATACCGGATGAAACAAACAGGAAACGGAACCAACCCGATTCTTTTAGGAAGTCGATCGGTTCGATGCCGAAGGCACCGATGATCTGGTTAATGAGACCGGTACGGCTTAAAAAGTCGATCATCATTCCGGCCACAACAACGATCGAAATGAAGTGAGGTAAATAGGAGATCGTCTGCACGAATCGTTTGAATATGCTATTACGGATCTCATTAAGCAGCAGCGCTAGGACAATCGCTGCCGGAAAACCAAACATAAGTTCGAATAAATTGATCAACACGGTGTTCTTAATCAATCGCCAGAAATAAATACCGTTAAAAAAGCTTTCAAAATGCTTGAATCCACTCCAAGGGCTTCCCCAAATTCCTTTCGCCGGCGTAAACTCTTTAAAGGCAATTTGCAAACCGTACATCGGTCCGTAATGGAAGATGAGGTAGTAGGCGATAACGGGAAGCGCCATCAAATAAATGGTCCAATGACGTTTCAAATCGGCACGAATGGTTTGCCGAACGGTCGGATTACGATAGATTTTGGATGCTGCACTGCTCGATTGAACGTTTCCGGTGCTTTGCGTCATCGTCTCACCTTACCTTTCTTTTTGATTTAAATACGAAATCTGGGAGATGAGCCCGTTTCATCTCCCAGTCCAAACTTTCGATGATTAGCGCTTGTTGAAGCGCTCAAGTGCCGCTTGCTGAATTTTGATTCCATCTTCGATACCCATGCTCTGAATCTTCTTCACGTATTTGTCGAAATTATCGATAGGCTCCACGCCCATGATGAACTTGAGCAGCATTTCGTCTTGATACGTCTGAATGTCCGTCATGAGCGAAGCGAATTTGCTGCTCTCTTCCTGTGTTGGCGAAACGAGCGGCATTTTGCGCTCGGCGGTCGGTTTGGACCAAATTTCCAAAGCGTTTTTCTGCTCTGGAAGCACGAGATACTGCAATTGGAAATTGTCGCTGAGCACGAACGGCGCGCTCCAGGTCGCCCGGTTATACTTCGCTAACGATTGCTGGACACTAACTCCGGCAGGAGGGTTTAAGATTTCCGGTAAGAATGTAGCTTTGCCGTTTTCCATCTTGTAGCTGACACCTTCTAAGCCATAGTTGAATAAAAGATCTCCTTTTTCGCCATATGCGTAATCGAGCCATTTGACCGTTTCGATCGGATTTTTGTTGCTCGTCGTAATTGCGCCTCCGTAGCCGTTAGAAGCAAAATCTCTTTGTCCCCAAATCGCTTTGTCCCCGGCTTTCAATACCGGATATGGAGCGGCGACGAGTTTGAATTTCGGATCTTTATCCTTCATTAGGGTGCCGAACTTGCCTACGCCTCCTCCGTTGAATTGCACGGATGCACCTAACAGGTTCGTCGTCATTTTGTTATCGAACAATTTTTCGTTCGGGGCTGCGAAATCCTTATCCAGCAAGCCTTCCTTATACCATTTGTTCATCGTTGTCAGGAATTCCTTAAACTCTGGCTGAATCGGGCCGTATTTTACTTTGCCTCCGTCTTGATAAAAGCTGTAATTAATTCCCCATGCTCCGAGGAATGGAGCGTCTGTCGCGATCAGACTTTTATCCAGGTAAAATGGAATTTCGTCCGCTTTGCCATTGCCGTTCGGATCTTTTTCTTTAAACGTTTTCAGCACGGTGTACCATTCGTCGATCGTCGTCGGCATTTTCAACCCGAGCTTGTCTAACCAATCCTGGCGGATCGTCGGTCCAAAGAATACTCTAACCTTGTCGTCACCACGCAAAAACGGAAACATGTATATGCTGCCCTCATCCGTCGTAATTTGCTTTTTCCAGTCTGGGTGTTCGTTCAACAGTTTTTTCAGATTCGGCGCATATTTATCAATCAGATCGTTCAGCTTAATAATTTTGGCGTCTTTAATCGCTTTTTCGGGACCGCCCGGATAACCCGTTGTCCAGCTCGTTTCCAGTATATCTGGCAGTTGGTTGGAGGTAAGCATCAGGTTAAACTGTTCTTTGGCCTGTTGAGCATCTAGCGGGGGATGTTGAAATTCGACCTTTACTCCAGTTATTTTTTCTAGCTCCTTGTACATTCCCATTTCTGCGAACGTTTTCATTTGTGAAGAAGCAGCAGAATGGTTGGCTACCCAGTAAGTAAGATTCGTCAGCTTCGGCGGCTGCGATTCTTTGCTTGACCGCGGTGAAGCTGAGGACGTCTCGCCCCCGCTTTGTTTACTGCATGCGGCAACCGAAACTGCGAGTGCGGAAACCAGTATGATGGAGCCTACTTGTTTCATTTTTTTCTTCATGGTTCTTGCCTCCCTTTAATAGTTAACTGCTATGTTGCTGGTTAAACCGGGCTATTGCAGTCCTGGCTTCTGGTTCCAAGTGTAGCCTCAACCAGCGGGAAATGAATACTCTCTACTTTTCATATCCGTTATATTTTCGTAAGAAATGCATGGCAGCAGAAAACAAATCAGTCCAACATTAAAAATCGTCAGTATACATTTACATAATAAATATGGGCAGTCCCCTATGAGGCTGCCCTTTATGCATCTGAACCGGTTTTGCCCGGCATCATCGTTTCACGGTATTTCCCTGGGGTAATGCCCTCCAGTTTTTTGAATGCGCGGATGAATACGACGTCGTTATTATAGCCGACCTTTTGAGCGATTTGCGCGATTGTCAGCTCCTTGTTTTCCATTGACCGCTTCGCGAATTGGATCCTTTTGTGCGTGATATAATCCAATAGATTTTGTCCTTGATTTTTTTTGAAGAAGGTGGAAATATATTGCGGAGTCATCCGGAAACGCTCAGCGATAAGAGCCAGTCCGAGATTCGGATCGCCAAGATTATGATCCAACAGGCCAACAATCTCCTGCAGCAGCTGCGTGTTGTGATCGGATCGTTCGACATTGAACGAGCGGGTGAGCGTTTCGTACAGCTCCTTCGTTTTACACTGCATGCCATGCGCCGTCGGATAGCTGAAAACCGCTTTAATCGGATCGAAGTCCGCTCCAAGCACTTCTTCCTGGTTCGTATTCGTGGAGTTAAGGATTTTCAAGAAGGTGCTTGTTACGTTAAAGAACAAGCATTTTCCCAGCTCCGGTGTCATGTGGCTGGAATCGAAATTCATCGAATAAATCTTATCGAGCAGCTTTTCAACATTGTCGGTATCGCCGCTCCGAACGAAATTGGTAAGCTGTATCTCAATTTCAAGCGGATAATAATAGTGCTGATTGACACCGATAATATCCTGGAAGTGGATAATGGCATTTTTGCCCAAAATGAGCCTATATTCAAGAGCTGCCAGTGCTTCCGGATAAGAATCGCGAATCGCTTTGGGCCCTTGGTTGATCCCTCCGACAGCCACGGTAATACCGATTTGGAATCTTTGTGAAATGACGCTATAGAGGGACTGGGTGATTTCCCTAATATCGGATTCGGCGAGTTCTTCTCGACTCTCCGTCAGATTAATAAGGAGCGCAAGCCGATCGCGGTCGAGCTCGACTGAGAATCCTTTATGATTGGGTCCAATTAGGTCTACGCCGATATTTGAAACAATAAACCTTGCATGCGCCCATTGCTGTTCGGATTCTTCTTCGGTGAAACCAATAATGTCCTCAATCTTAACAAGCAGAACGGCAAAACGGTCACTTACAAACGACAAGTCCATAAAACTAAGTGTATCTTCGCTTTCGGCTGTAGCATCCACGTCCATATATCCGTTCAAAAGACGGGACAAATAGTTAGCCCGGATGAATGGGATTTGCTGCGCCAAGGTACTTCGCAGATTCTTCTCTTCGTGGATCGAGCCTTCGATCGTTTGCCGGATAAATTCGTATTCGTTAGAGACAGGACGACCAATCATATCCTTTCCATTCATAATCGCGCTCACGGTTTTTTGGAGAGGCTTGTAATTCCGATAGGCCCCAAAGCTGACAGCCAGCAGCCCGGCGATCAAGCACAGCGCAAAAAGTCCGAGCGACCAATTCTGTATTTGATTGACTTGCTGCATAAAAACATCGTTTGGCGTTATGGATACATACTTAAAGCCTGCTTTTTGCGAGGACGCTAACGAAACAATTTGATTCTCACCCGCCAGCCGATATTCGAACGGATCGGTGATTTCTTTAATGCGCCCCAGTAGTTCGGACGGAAACGGCCTATCACTGTTGCTCATAATCGTCCTTCCAGCATCGTCAAGGATGTAGATGGCGCTATGGCTTGCCGACTCCAGCTGCGCGAATAATTGTTTGACTTGGTCGACGTCAATCAAGACGATAAAACTGCCAAGATTGTCAGATTGCGAAAGGATGGGCAGCGACTGCACATACGTAATAACATCCTTAGAGATAATTGGGATATTTTCGGGTGAATAGGAATCGGTGGTACTGCTGAAGAGTGAAGCGACCGGCAAGTAGGACATCTTATGCTCGTTCTGGAGCAGCATTCGCCATTGATCGTACGACATGTTCTTCATGGCGTAGTAGGTGGAATAAAACGTTCGCGAGTCAGTTACCAAATCCGCCTTGACGATTGTATCGCTGATAGCGAAATAAACGTAGTAATCGAGAATAAAATTGCTGGTCATGCTGCGATACCTGCTCATCTTGTCCCGCATGAATTGAACAAACTCATATCTGTCAACATCGTTCGCGTTAGCCGGAATTTTAAGCATATAATCCAACTTGGGGTCGAACGCGACCTGACGCATTAAAATATCCACTTCCGACAATTTGTTGTCAAGTGACAGCTTCAACTGCTCAAGCATCGCCGCATTGGATCGTGTCGTGCTTTTTTCCAGACTTTGCTCCACTTTGGCATACAAAAATAGCCCCATTGCAAGCGGTATCAGCAGAATAAACAAATTGGAGGCGATCATCGTCATTAACGCGCTTTTTCTACTGTCGATTAGACGTAAAATCAGTGGCATTTTCAAAACAGGTCACGCCCATTTCTCAAATTTATTTACTAAAAATTGTATCCTCACTCGTCCAAAGTTGCAATACATCAAATTTACTGCAACCGACCCCCGTTGAACGAGGGTCGGTTTTCCAATGGAAGTAGCAGTCAGACTGTGAAATTCACAAAGTGGGAGCTGCATTTGCCAAATATGATTTTTGGGACAGCCCCTCTATTTAATTATAAATTCAATTAAAATATTTCGTCAATTTATTCTATATGTAATTAAAATTTTATTTTACTTATCATGCAGTAAAAATCAAACAAAGCCTATGATCTTGTCTTATTAAATGAACAATTCCAGGTGCAATGGACAATGATTAAAGGCAATGTGATCTAAAGATGATAAACTCAGATGAATATGAACGAACAATGTGTTCGATAATACGGTTTTAGCTCATATACTCATATTGCAATCATAAGGATATAGGGATGTGATGCCATTGCATATACATGTCACTGATCATGGGGATACTCTGAGGAAAATTGCCGACAGATATTATTGTGAATTAGAAAATATTTTATCACTTAATCCATATATTCATAATATTGATTTGAATTTGGATGCTGATGTTCAAATAAAACTGCCCGCCCCACTGCTACCTGTGCGAGAGATCTATGATACGATTACTTCATGCCCTCCCGAATCATCAGGCCCCTCTTTGGATCAATGGATTCCCCTAACTTCAATCGAGCAAATGGCCCAAACCGATTATGATGTGCTTATCGTCGGCAGTGGTGCGGGGGGCGGTGCCGCTCTCTGGAGATTATGCGAACAGTGGGGAAACAACGGTAAGCGGATAGGCATGATTGAGGCCGGAGATCTTCAATTGCCTACGCATGCGTTTAATTTGCCTACTTTAAATGAACAGCGCGCTATAGAATACTGGGAACGTATTGCGGAAAGACCGGGGCAGCGTTGGCTGGATTATCCAGGTGCAAAAATGGTAAAAGCCTTGGGCGGTAGAACCCTTTTATGGTATCTGTTTTCTCCTCGCTTCAACCCTTCGGCTTTCCGTTCTTGGCCTATCACTTATAAGGATCTTATGCCCTATTATCAGATCGCTGAAAGAATAATGAATATAACTAGTAACTATACCCAAGGATCCTCACTGCAGGAAATGCTTCTCGATCGTCTTCTAATGGGCGGATTTCCAGAGGCAACTGCTATACGTATAGCAGCTGATCTTATAGGGACGAAATATGGGCAGGTTCATTCGAATGTCTTTTTCAGTTCACTCGTATTTCTGGCTTACGCTTTGAATATCAGGCCGTTCGATCTGGCCGTAAATACGCGAGCCATACAGGTTTTAACCGAAAAGGGTAAAGCTGCAGGTGTCAGGGTTATGACTTCCGATAAGAAAATGTATACCCTGAATGCAAAGACGATCATCGTCTCGGCCAGCACGTGGGAAACTCCGCGCCTTCTGCTAAATTCCAATATGCCGAACGAAGCCATTGGGAGATATCTCGTGCATCACCCCGAGTATGTGGCAAATGGATGCCTAAACAGGGATCAATTCCCGGAGGTTCTTGGCGTTGCCACTATCGTCGTTCCGGGCTCTGCTGAGCGAAATTATCAACTCATAGGCTTTTCCGATTTTTTTTATCATTACATGGAAAGGCCGCTGCTGAAAACAACTCGGATTGTAGTGAAGGTTTACGGCATCGTGGAACCGCGGTTTGAAAACCATGTTAGCCTCGACCCATTAAAACGGGATGCTTATGGCGTGCCTCTGCTAAATATTCAGTTTTCCCACAGCGATAAGGATCGGGTTCTTCTTCACGAAATGTACGCTGCCCTATTAGCTTTTTCTACGACAATGGAGCTTTCACTGGAAAGCCCGCCCCTGATGAGTCCTACCGGTTATGACAATCATGAGTGCGGCACGTGCCGAATGGGGGATAATCCCGCTACTTCTGTAACCAATCGCTTCGGTCAGGTCCATGGCATATCCGGCCTTTACATAGCAGATAACAGCGTCGTGAATCTGTCTTCGCCGGCCAATCCAACGCTAACGACGATTGCTTTGGCCATGCGTACAGCCGATTACATCATCGAGCAAATGAAATAAAAGCGTCAATGCTGCCTGAAAGGAGCACGATCAAATTGTCGGAAAACCAACGATCTTTAAAATCGTTTCATATTGTATTTATTGCTGCCGAAGTCGAATATGATTCCGAACATTCCTTGTCTGAAATCGCCAGAGAGGCGCAGCGGCTCGGGGCTCGGACGACATTGTTGACGGCTTATCCGTCTCCTGCAAATCCAGCTAATATTCCCGGTCTCGAGGTACTTGCCGATGCGGATCTGGCCGTATTCTTTATTCGTTATCGAACTTTGCCTGAAGAGCAATTCCGTCATATTCGGGATTATATTGAACGAGGTAAACCGATCATCGGATTTCGTACCAGCACGCATGGATTTCTGTATCCGAAAGGTCATCCCCTTGAAGTATGGAATAAAAAGTTTGGCATTGACGTATTGGGAGCTCCATGGATAAAGCATTACGCCTATACATCAGGTACGGATGTATTCGTGGAACCAGGAGCGAGACAGGATCCAATTTTAAGCGGGGTTCCGGATAAATTCCATGTGCGATCATGGTTATATGTTGTTTTGCCGTATCCACCAAAAGGATCAAACATATTGCTTTGGGGACAATCCGTCGATCCGGAATTAAAACCGGAGCCAGGCACCGAGATCAATCCAGTTGCATGGACCTGGAATAATTATGCCGGAGGACGCACCTTCATGACGACGATGGGCCATCCCGAGGACTTTCAAGTCCCCGCTTTCCGCAAGCTCGTGATGAACGCTATTCAATGGGCGTTAGGTATAAATCCAAGTTTGGATCGGACGGAACTGGAAGGCAGAGTGCCCATTCAAAGCGGCGGTGATGCCCGCCCCTCTGCGTCTCTCCCAAAGAAAGTGCCATGGATTCCCTTGACTCCGGTCGAGAAAATGGCACAAACCGATTATGATGTGCTCATCGTCGGCAGCGGGGCAGGCGGCGGGGCCGCTCTTTGGAGATTATGCGAGCAATCGAAAAAAAGCGGTTTGCGGATCGGCATGATCGAGGCTGGAGATCTATTATTGCCGACACATGCACATAATTTGCCTACATTCAATCAAAGTCGGTTTGATCAATATATAGAGAGTCCGCCATATGTAGAATCTGTGGGGAATTTATGGCCGGATTATCCGGGTGCGCGAATATTCAGAGCGCTAGGCGGTAGAACCCTGCATTGGTATTTAATGAGTCCCCGTTTCCGGCCTGAAGAATTTATAAACTGGCCAATTACCTATCAGGAACTACTTCCCTATTATCTTACTGCTGAAGAAATCATGAACGTAACCGGGGAATATACGGAAGGTTCTGCTCTCCAGGAAACGCTTCTTAAACGTCTACGATTTGGCGGATTTCCAGATGCATCGAGTATTCCTTTAGCTGTTGACCTGAATGTTACGCGATATGGGCAAGTCCACTCGAATGTCTTTTTTAGTTCCATTATATTTTTGGCATACGCTCTCAACACAAGACCTTTTGATCTTGCTGTAAATACGCGTGCCGTGCAGGTTCTCACCGAAAGCGGAAGAGCCTCGGGTGTGAAGGTCGTCACTTCGGAACACCAAACCTATACCATCAAAGCCAAAACAGTCATCCTTTCCGCCAGCACCTTTGAAACGCCGCGTATTTTATTGAACTCCCAAATACCCGGTGGAGCCATCGGTAAATATTTAGTGAATCATCCATCCGTTTTAGCGTATGCGAAAATAAACCGCAACCAATTTCCCGAAGTATTGGGAAATGCGGCAATCATGGTACCAAGCGCTGTCGATCGGAATCATACATTTTTTATTTTAGGAACAGATCCCGTGAATTACTGGTGGTACCATTATGAGGAAAGAAAACTTCTGGATGAATTGAGGTTCAGAATGCTCGGCCTGACAACCATGGAGCCGCGAATGGACAATCATGTCAGTCTTGACCTGAGCAAACTGGATTCCTACGGGATGCCTTTATTGAAGGTGCAATTTTCTTACAGTACCCAGGATCTGGCCAAAATCCGTGAATTGACGACTACCATTCATGCTGCTGCCAAAGCCACGGGACTGGAATTTTACGAAAATCCTTGCCTCCTGCCTCCAGGTTTGGATAATCATGAAGCGGGAACGTGCCGAATGGGTGATGATCCCTCAACCTCGGCAACGAATCGGTATGGGCAAATCCACGGCGTACCCGGTCTTTATGTGGCCGATAACAGCGTTCTACCTCTTACCGGGGCTGCCAACCCAACACTTACAACCGTTGCCTTAGCGATTCGCACCGCGGATTATATCCTTGGGAAAATTTAGAATTTTACTGGCGAAAAACTCAGAGGAGGATGACAGTGTTTAATCTCCCTATTCATATCAAAACTTATCGGATGTCCGGACCCAGGTTGAATGTACTTTACCCGGTCATTGTGGAACTATCGGATAGTTCCATGCAGCAGCAGATCAATCAACTCATTGTTGCTGAGGTTAAAAAGCAGATCCATCAGCAGGGATACCCGCAAAATCCCAAAGAATTATCCGGTTATTATGAAATAAAAACGAATGAGCGAGGTGTATTAAGCTTATCTCTATATAATGAGTCAAACGCTAGCGTTGATCACGGATGGACGCTGCAAAATTCGCTTACCTTTGATGTACAAACCGGAAAGTTATACACCTTGCAAGATTTATTCGTTCACGGCGAGGACTATGTGCAAAGCGTTTCCGAAATCATTGGACAACAGATCAGAGATCGTCGTATTCCATTGCAGTCCGAATTCAAAAAAATAAGGCCCAATCAAGATTTTTATATCGCCGATAAAGCTCTGGTCGTTTATTTTCAACTCGAAGAAATCACGGCATATGTTTATGGGTTCCAATATTTCCCTATTTCGGTTTATGAGATTCAGAATATCATTAATGAGCAGCCCCTTGGTACGATGATGTATTAGGGAGTCAGTTAACCCATATATTGAATTCAACTGATAAAGGAAGGGATGCCATTTGCATATCTATGTCACTGATCATGGGGATACTCTGAGGAAAATTGCCGATAGATACTATTGTGAATTAGAATCCCTCCTATCTCACAATCCACATATTCCCAGCGCCGATTTGAATATGGTTTCCGATGTTCAAATAAAACTACCCACCCCGCTGTTACACGTGCGGAAGATCCCTGATGACACAGTATCGCGCCCTCCCGAACCATCAGACGCCCCATTGGATCAATGGATTCCCCTAACTTCAATCGAGCAAATGGCCCAGACCGATTATGATGTGCTTATCATCGGCAGCGGTGCGGGGGGCGGGGCTGCTCTTTGGAGACTATGCGAACAATGGGGGCAAAACGGCAAGCGGATTGGGATGATAGAGGCCGGAGATCTGTTATTACCGACCCATGCGTTTCATATACCCACATTTGACGAACAACGCGCGCTTGAATACTGGGAACGGATTTCGGATCCAGTCGGAAATAGATGGCCGGACTTTCGAAGTGCGAAAATCGTCAGAGGCTTAGGCGGAAGAACCCTGATATGGTACGGCTGGTCTCCCCGATTTGACCCTGCTGCGTTCAGAACATGGCCAATCACTTATAAGGATCTTGCTCCCTATTATCTGATCGCAGAAAAAATAATGAATGTGACCACCAACTATACCAAAGGATCCGCACTGCAGGAAATACTTATCGAACGCCTTCTTACCGGCGGTTTTCCTGAGGCAACAGATGTTCCGCTCTCCACCGATCTTCAAGGTACAAAATACGGGCAGGTCCATTCAAATGTTTATTTCAGTTCCATTGATTTTCTTGCATACGCCTTAAATATCCGAAAATTCGATCTGGCCGTAAATTCACGCGCCGTGCAAATTTTAACGGAACAAGGAAGAGCTGTAGGCGTCAAGGTCATGACCGCGGATAAAAAAACGTATACATTGACTGCCAAGACAATCGTCGTATCCGCCAGCACCTGGGAAACCCCTCGCCTTCTGCTAAATTCCAATATCCCAGGAGAAGCGATCGGGAAATATTTGGTGTTCCATCCTGTGTATGAGGGGTATGGAACCGTTAACCGAGATGAATTCCCAGAGGTATTTGGCGTCGCAACCGTCTTTGTTCCAGGTTCGGCTGAGCGAAATTATCAACTCCAGATTTTCTCCGATTATTATTATGACTATAAAGTAAAACCGCTTCTGAAAAAAGAGCCTTTGGAAGTACACGCTTACGGAGTCGTGGAACCGCGGGCCGATAATTACGTCAGCCTCGATCCGATTCATCGGGATACTTACGGCGTACCTAATCTTAATGTACAGTTTTCCTACAGCGATAAGGATCAGGTACTTCTTCGAGAAATGCACGCTTCCCTGTCCGCCTTCACCGCCGCTTCTGGATTATCGCTGGAGAGCCCGCTCCAGCTGCGTCAGCCAGGAAAAGATAATCACGAGGCGGGAACATGCCGAATGGGGGACAATCCGGCTACTTCCGTCACTAACCGCTATGGTCAAGTGCATGGCATTACTGGTCTTTACATAGCCGATATGAGTGTATTAAATCTTACTTCACCATCTAATCCAACGCTAACCGCTATCGCATTGGCCATTCGTACAGCAGATCATATCGTCGAACAAATGAAATAGATCATTTATTTTGTCCGAAGGGAAGGCGATTAAATTGAGCGAAAATACCGAAGCTCGGACCTATCCGTCACAGCCTGCGAAGGTACCGTGGATTCCCTTGACTCCGATCGAGAAAATGGCGCAAACCGATTATGATGTGCTTATTGTTGGCAGCGGCGCGGGAGGCGGAGCCGCTCTCTGGCGATTAATCGAACAATCGAAAAATAATGGCTTGCGGATCGGGATGATCGAGGCCGGGGATCTAACACTGCCGACCCATGCTCATAATTTGCCTACTTTCGATCAAACGCGGTTTACTCAATTTATTGAAAGTCCCCGCTTTGCCGAACCAGTCGGGAAATTATGGCCGGATTATCCGGGGGCAAGAATATTTAGAGCATTAGGCGGCAGAACCCTTCACTGGTACTTAATGAGTCCCCGCTTGCTGCCCGAAGAAATCAAATCTTGGCCGATTTCCTATCAAGAACTGGTTCCTTATTACCTTACCGCTGAACAGATCATGAATGTAACCGGTGCATACGCAAAGGGATCCGCCCTTCAGGAAAAACTTCTCCAACGCCTTCGCTTCGGCGGATTTCCGGATGCCACTGACCTTCCTATGGCTGTTGACCTTGATGTTACCCGATACGGTCAACTCCATTCGAATGTCTTTTTTAGTTCCATTATATTTATGGCGTATGCTCTCAATATGAAACCCTTTGATCTGGCTGTAAATACGCGGGCTGTACAGGTTCTCACCGAGAGAGGAAGAGCTGCAGGTGTGAAGGTGGTTACTGCCGACAGTAAATCCTGTACGATCAGAGCTAAGACGGTAATCCTTTCCGCCAGTACCTTTGAAACGCCGCGTATTCTACTAAACTCTAATATTCCCGGAGCAGCCATTGGCAGATATTTGGTGAACCAACCGACAGTCGTTGCGGCTGCAAAAATAAAGCGCAATCAATTTCCCGAAGTGTTAGGAAATGCCGCTATCATGGTTCCAAGTGCGGAAAATCGGAAATATATGTTCTTCACTTTAGGAACTGATCCTTTAGAGTACTGGTGGTACCATTATGAAGAAAGAAAATTACTTGACGAACTAAATCTCGGATTTTTCGGCTTGGCAACCCTCGAATCGCGATTTGAAAACCATGTTAGCCTCGACCCGAACAGACGTGATCCATACGGTGTGCCTTTATTAAAGGTACAATTTTCGTATAGCTCTCAGGATAAAGCTGTTATCCGCGAGTTGACGGCTTCTATTCGAATCGCCGCCGCTGCAATGGGGCTGGATTTTTATGAGAACCCTAGTCTCATACCACCCGGTCTAGACAATCATGAGGCGGGAACGTGTCGAATGGGCGATGATCCCGCCACCTCGGCAACAAACCAGTATGGGCAAATCCACGGCGTACCCGGTCTCTATGTGGCTGATAACAGTGTATTGCCGCTTACCGGAGCAGCTAACCCAACATTGACAACCGTTGCTTTGGCGATTCGAACAGCGGATTATATCATTTCGCAATATTAGGAATGAGCAGTCACCTAATTTCTTGGCACCTCGTTCCGCTGACTCTTTAACGCGGTTACAATCGTCAGCAAAAGGATAGGAACAACGCCTGTAACCGTTATAAATAAAGGCCACACTGTACCTACATGTTCCATGGCTTCCAATTCGTTCCGGTACAAGGTAAGCGAGATCATGCATGCAAAAAATGCTAAAGGAAAAATCAGGGTCTTTTCATCCGGTAGTCGGAATAATTGGGATACCCCCAAATTGATCACGAACAGTATAATGGATGCTTTCATATAGGAGCCGGCGATCAGGGTCATACCGATTACTGATTCGACCCGTTCAATAATTTCCGCGAGTTCAATCAATCGCGCAAGTGTAAACAAAGAAAACTTGATATTCCCAGACATCGGCCCCAGCGCCATAATCGTGCATACAATCACCAAGGTAAGCGACAGCCCGCTGGTTAGAAGTGCTGCGAACATAAATTTCCCCAGAGGTTCTTGGTCCTTTCTTACAAACGGAAGAACCATCGAAAACAGGATCAGCTCTGCGTATGGAAATCCATAAGCAATATATGCGCCATGCAGAACCGGTTTAAAACCATGTGGAAATAAAGGCATTAGTAGTTCCACACGATAGGAAGGAAGCGTCATAAGTATGACTGCGGCACTGAAGATAAATATCGTGATGAGCAGTAAAGTAAACATCCTGGCCATGACTTCAATACCTGAACGAACCGTCATTGCCGCTGTGAAAAGTATTAAAAAGTGAAAGACATAGGTTGGTGTTTCCCTCATCATCGTACTCTTGAAAAATCCGCCGATGTCTACCACGACGTTGGCCAGCATCATGTTAGCCATCAGAAAGAAAGGAATGACGAGTATAACGGTCAATATCCTTCCAATAGCCTCCTGACTGTACTGGATGAGCGTCAGTTCGGGATATTTCCGGTGCAGATAAAGAATACAACACAACAGCAGCATCCCAACTCCGTTCGCCATCCACAGAGACATCCAAGCGGCGTTTTTTGCCGCCCCAGTCAAAGGCGCCGGTATATTTACGATTGACGAACCGGTCAGAAACGAGAGGAACAGCGTCGCCATTTGCCGTGAACTAACCGTTTTCTGCTTTCTCATCATCACCTCATCATCACCTGCCTCCTCATTAGCGTTTTTCGAAAAAAACTTGCTTCGGAAGCCTAAGCTTCGTTACGATGGAATTTTGACCGTTTCCACAATTTTCTTCGCCGGATCTTTCAAAAAGAAATGAACCAACTCGTCCAGATTCGGCCAACGCAGCTCCAGCACATAAATAAGACTTGGATATAGAGCAGCGATCATCAACATCCCATGAACGAACCTCACCTTACCGCTTGCATGCTTCAGATTCAGTCCATCATGAATAAAAATGGCCGTATATACCACTAGTACAACCAAGATTTTCTCGATCATCGTTTTCTCCCCGTTCGCTCATATTGCAAAGACGGGACTATTTGGCAACCGGTTCGCCAAGGTTAGCTCCTGTATTGAATATATTTGCTTTAACTTCAACGGTAAATGCCATACCTTGAAATCGTTCTTCCCAATCCGGCTTCAAACGATACCATAAAGCCGGATTCTTGCGGTATATGCGATTTCCAATTCCAAGTACATCCATTTTTTGCTTCTGGAGAAGAAGCAGGGTACTTTTCATATCCTGTTCGATAACCTTTTGGACTCTTTCGTTAAACTTCTCTACGTCCTCCGGGGTTTTCAGAGTCGTACAGGAAAGTTCGCCGAAATACCCATCAATTTTGGTCGAAACATGTGCGGACACCGAATCCCCTTCGACTTTCACTTTGAGTTTCGTATTTAGGGTCGAAACTTCAACAGCTTCCACCTTCTTCATGTCCTTTTTGCTCTCACCCGGGCATTCGACTTGGATAATGCCTGATTGATATTCGTCCATCAGCATCAATAAGCTTTCGATTTTTTTTGCTGGCAGCACATTAACCAGTTTCCCTTTCTTCATCAGCGCCAGTCCGGTAACGGGAGAGCTTATCGGCATATTCTTCGGGTCAAAGTAAACATACGGTACCGCGGCAACGCCCGTTTCACTTTTCAATTCCAGCATCAGATCGATAAAGGAGGATTTTAACGATTTCCCTGTATTCTTATAGGCCACGTGTTCAGACTCGCGCAATTGCTGACCCATGGACGTTTCAACAAACGGCTTGCCTTTTTTCAAATAAAGCTCCGCCTTATCTTTGCCGATCATAACGCTTATCGTTGCCCGCGGTTCGTGATCCCGTGAGAAAAAATCGAGGATCTCGCCGATATTCCGTTTCCTGGCAATTTCTTCTCCGATGATCAGAACCCGCATATGGCTCCACTGCGCCTTCCGGCCGATATGAATGGTCATATCGCGGATTGCTTCAAACAAAGACTTATCTCTTGTTGTAATATTGACATAGCTTTCTCTAGATGGTCCTCCGTCTTGCTGTTTACTTCCCGTCATCGGCCTATAGAATTGGATGTTCAGTTCAATATCTTTCCCGTCTTCCGATTGATCGATTGCAACTCCCTGAACAAAGGCTAGGGTATCCAACTCGACTCTATTCCAGCATCCGGTTAAGAAGACAAGGACCACAAAAGTTAATGCAGCGGTTCCAAACGTTCTCACCGTTCATCCTTCTTTCCTGTTATCTGCGAGCCGATTATGCTTGTGTCGGTTTCTCGGCGAGCGAAGTTGAGAAATCAGCGGTGCCCGGATAAACACATCGCGCAATTGTCGTGGACGAAGGGGTCCTAACGGAGCAAGATAAGGCTGACCGAGCGAGCGTAAACTCATCATATGCAGCAGCAGCAGCAGGATCCCGATCATCAGCCCAAATCCCCCCAAAAAAGCGGAAAGGCACATCAAGAGTATTCGCAGGACTCGGACACAAGTTTGTAGACTATACTGCGGGAGCGAGAATTTCGCGATCCCGGTAAGGGCCACCACGACAACCATGATTGGGGAAGCTATGCCGGCATTAATGGATGCTTCCCCAATCACCAACGCACCTACGATACTGACGGCAGAGCCTACAGGGCGCGGCAATCGAACTCCCGCTTCGACCAGAATTTCGAAAAAAAAGACCATGATCAACGCCTCTATAAAGGCCGGAAATGGAATCCCTTCCCGCGTGTTGAGAATCGCTAGCAGCAGCACAGTTGGAATTAGCTCGGGATCGAAGGTAGTCAATGCGATATAAATGGCTGGAAGAAATACGGTCAAGAAAAAAGCGATGAATCTTAACCACCTGATAAAGGATGAAAAAACCGTTCTTTGGTAATCGTCTTCAGGAGACATCAAAAACTCGAGGAATAAACCGGGACAGATAAGAATCGACGGACTTCCAGAAACCATCACAATAATCTTACCGTCCAAGAGGGCGGCAGCAGCTACATCAGGACGCTCCGTAACCCGGGATTGCGGTAATGGCGAGTATACCGACTCCTCAAGCAGTTCTTCAATATAGGAAGTTTCCAATACATCCATTTCTTTGGCCGGTGTGATCCGCTCCTGAAACTCCGCCAACGTTTCCGGATTCACGGCTCCTTCTATATAAGCGTAAGCAACCTCGGAATTCGATTTCCCCCCTCCTTTGAAAAATTCCAACTTAAAGTCAGGGGTTCTCAAGCGTACCCGTATCAGACCGATATTCTGACTCAGATTTTCTACCGTGCTCTCGTGCGGACCTCTCACCACTGGCTCAATCAGGTTCTCCGTCACTTGTCTCTCTTGAAGCGTTATCGCCAAGAAGCTCAGTGCTTTGTCCCAATGATCGAAAAAGACAACAACTTTTCCTTCCAATATATCTTCAACCGATCTATCCAAATCTCCTATCGTATGTGCGGTTTCAGCGGAAGCCCCATGACTCTCGAAAAAGTTGATCACATCGCCTGGTTTGATATCTGTGGCCGGTCCTATCTGATGGGAAACCAAATCCTGCATGACGGTTTTAAAATAATTCACCTTTTTGTCTTTAACTAATGTGATACAATAAATGGCCATCGCCTCATACTGGAGATTGGCTCCATAGTGCCACGGAATGAAAGTGATATCTTTACAGTTGGCGAATATTTGCTCCAACCTCTTTCTGTTTACAGAAAGGCTCGACGAAATCGCTTCATGCACTTTCAATGGTTCCTGCTTAGCTGCATCCTGAAGAAGGTTAGGGGAGGATGTACTTTTTATGCGATGTTTCTTGAAAAATTTGGTTATATTCATTCTGACCCCCATCCTTTCTGCAGCCTAGTCGGAAATTAAGTTTATAATCTCCCATAATATGTATAGTTATACACCGATGAGGATTACCTATCGGTCATTCATTCATGCGCTATAGTCCATTTTTGCTAACTTGCTGTTTGTTTCTTCTGCCGGATTTTCCCTACGATAAGCAGCAGCAAGGGCAAGCCGATCATGTTGACAGGAAGAACAAACGGAACCCAGTAATGATTCAAATAACTGCCGGTCGCCTCGGAGACATTCTGGGGGATGAACGCAAATGCCGTAACAACCGGGGCAATAAACCAGATCATGTTCTTCCAATTTTTCACTTGTAAAAACTGGGCCGTTCCGTAACTGGCAACAAACATATAAATGGACAATTTAACGAATACACTGGCAATCCAAATCACAACCGCAATAGCGTCCAAGTTTTCAATAAACCCAAAAACAGCAATCTTTTTTGTCATTTCAAAAAATGGATACCACATTTTGGAGGAGAGATTGACGCCTACCGTTAAAATGACCATGATCATCGATAACAGCACACCAAAGCTGGCAATGGCAACACCCCAAATCACGTAGGGGGATCCCTTGCGTGGTGTAAAAAGAAACGGTGAAATCATGAAAAATTCAACCGCATGCCCAAGGTAGGAAGCGGGGGGAAGCGCACCCTTGATAATAGCTCCCATACCGCTGTCAACATAAAAGGGCAGCAGACGATTCCATTGTATATTGATGACGCTTGTGGTCAGCACCAGCAATACCATCAAAAAAATAACCGGTCCCAATATTTCGCTGACACGTCCGATCCCATCGATCCCTCCGGAATAGGTCACATACATAACGATCAGAACCATAGGCACTATGATAAATATTCCCGGAGTTGTATTAAGGAGCAGAACTCGGAGCAAATCACTGAATTGGCGCAGAACGATTGGAATGATGGTATACCATTGGACAAGATAGATAACGATGACGATCTTACCGAGCCATTTCCCCATAATCGTTTGACTGAATTGGATGAAAGTCTGCTCCGGATGAAGCAGCACAAGCTTGGTTGTTATCACAGCGATCAGCAAGGCGATGCATCCCGCAATCAGAACGGAGACCCAAGCATCCTGCTTAGCAGCCTGCAAACTGGGAGTGAACGTCATCAGCAAGGTCATGCCAATATCCATGATGGTAATCATCCAGAACGCTTGAATTCCGCTCACTTTCATTGTTATCATCCTTTTCGGGTTGAATAGTTCTACTTTTTCAGGTGCGCAGGCGACTGGGTACGGCCAATACGTTGAACTTTGACGTCAATCTTAATCGTAACCGGAACTCCCGGATAGATGTCTTTCCATTGATCCTTGTTTTGCTTCCAATAAGAGGCGTGTTTGATATGAATTTCTTCTCCAAAACCGAAAATGTCTGCCTTTAATCGCTTTTGTACGTGATTAAGCGTACTTTTCACTTGTGCTTCTATCTCATTCTTTAGTTTGCTTTCGACTAGTTTGAAATTTTCACCTTTGCTTAAATCCAACTTCGTATCGTTTTCCATTACTCTTGCCTTGGCTTTGAAGACCATTGTCACCTCGGGCATGCCATTATTCATCTTTGTGAGCAAGCTCGCTTTCGATTGCAATATATCAATGCCAACGGTTCCCTTATAGCCTTTCACTTTTGGTTCGACCTGCGCAGTTATTTTGCTTAGTTTGAGTTTCCCTCTCCGCCAGATTAATATCTTCTTTTCATTTGGCGTTAGAAATCCAACCAGCCTATTCTCTTGGTACACGGCCGCTTCATCAACATTGAATACCCCTTCTTCATTCTTGCTGTAATATGCCTTTAGGGCTCCAGTTACTGGTGACCTCCCGGGAGAGGATTGTGCATCCAAAAATTCATCCATTTTAATGGATAAACCGAGTCCGGTTAATTGCATTTTTTTAAGAGCGATGGCCGGTATAGCTTCCAGCAAGTACCGTGTTTGTAACGCTTGTTTGGCGGTTGTTCCATTTGCAGTCAGAAAATAACTGCTATATCGGCTACCAGGCGCACGCAGAAATTGATCTAAAACCTGATCAATACCATGTCTGGCATATTCTTCACCGATGATGATCACCCCCCTGTGCCCCATAAAGATTCGCCGGGATAATCGCTTCTGCAATTTGTGCAAAATATCCGTACCATCTCTTCCTTTTTCCGAGACGACCAATACCGTTCTTTTCTCGCCCGCTCTCCCCCCCTGCATGGCACTGGGCATTTCTGTAGGAAGAGCGATTTGCAGCGTAACCTCTACCTGTCCATTCTTAGCAAGATCGAGACCGCTGGCAAGCACAAACGCAAGATCGTTAACCTCGTTCCGATCCCAACAGCCAGTCATTAAACTGAGACAAAGGATGAGAGCTATCGTTTTAGACCCTTTCATCCGGCTCATTTGTTTCTTCAACTCCTATTTCGAGCGAATGCGATTTTGACGCTTGTGTATGACCCACCACGGGGCTCTTACGAATACATCCAATATTCCGGAAAATTGAAACGGAGCGAGTGGCGACATATAATAAACGCCGAAGGAACGCAAGTTAACGAGATGAATCAGCAGCGCAATTATTGAAACGCCAAGACCATACAAACCAAAGATACCTGCAGATAGCATGAGCGGAAATCGTAAAATACGAATCGCCTGACTCATATTGTTACTGGGAATGAGAAAGGATGCGATTCCCGTCAAAGATACGACAATAACAATCGGCGCAGATACGATACCTGCCTGAACGGCAGCTTGTCCGATCACAAGTACGCCTACAATGCTGATCGTCTGGCCGACTTGTCTGGGAAGGCGTATTCCCGCCTCGCGAATCGCTTCAAAAGCAATTTCCATCATCATGATTTCCATCAACGTCGGAAAAGGAACCGGTTCCCGTGCCGATGCAAGAGACAAAATCAAGCTTGTGGGTATCATTTCCGGATGAAACGTGTCCACAGCAATAAACAAGGACGGCAAAATTAAGGATATGAAGGTAAAAAAATATCGAAGCCATCGCAAAAATGTAGCAATAATAAAGTTCGTGTAATAATCCTCCACTGTTTGAAAGGCGTGCCAGAAAGTAATGGGAGCAACAAGCACCATTGGGGTTCCGTCCACCAGAATAGCAACTTTCCCTTCTATCAGCGAAGCTGACACGACGTCAGGCCGTTCAGTCATTTGGATCACCGGAAAAGGCGAGTAAGGCGCATCACGGATCATTTCTTCTATGTAACCAGATTCCAAAACAGTTTCCATATCCAGTTGCGATATGCGTTTTCTTACTTCCATGATCACCTCAGGTGAAGCCACGTTCTCTAAATACGCGATAACGACCTCCGTTTGTGAAACCTCTCCAACTAGCAATTGTTCCATCTTCAATTGAGGTGTACGAATGATCTGACGGATTAATCCCATATTAATGTCGATATTCTCAATAAACCCAATTTTCGGACCGCGAATCACCGACTCCATATTGGGTTCTTGCAGATCACGATGCAATTTCCCCTTCATAGTTATGGACAGAACCTGGTTCGAAGATTCCACAAACAGAACTACTTGTCCCCTTGTAATTTGCTTAACAGTTTCTTTCTTATTATTAACGATTCTGGTCTGCGCTATTGGAAGCAGTTCACTTTTCATCTGTTCAATGAGCTGGGTAGATGTATCTAATTCAATCGTCATATCATTAAAGAGCGTTTTCAATAATTCATCATCCAATTGTTTGGTATCGACCAATTCCTTGAAGAATACCAACATACAAGGGATTGAATCGTATAGATTTACCTTTCTGACTATCAGATCCGAACAATTTGAAAACGTCTGTTTTAACCAAGCTTCATTAGCATCGAGCTTATCAGATAGTTCCTCTTCAATTTCACCTATAGTTTCAACTTCAAGTCTCTCCTTCTTTACTTTCGTTCGCCAAGGCAGCACTCCTTTATACGCCATATGTGTCTTCACGCCCTTTGAGTTTTTTCAGAAAGAAGAGGTTACTGAGGAGTAGTATTATACTCAGTTCACCTTAAAGTTTCTCCCTAAAATGGAACAAATATCATTGGTATATTTCCCCTTATTCCGTGGAAACTTAATGGTTATGAACGAGGAAGGACGTACAATAGCATGCGCAACGGGTTAATTGGGAAATCCATCGGTTTTTTATGTATTGTTGTTTTATCGGGTTTGGTGCTTTATTATACGGTTTCAAAGGGTTAATAAAATGGCCCCACAAAATATCGCAGCTTCCAAGTATATTCCATTTGCTTTATAGAGGCCCCGAAACGAATAAACAGGCAGGCAGGATATTCCCTCCTGACCTGCCTGCTTGGTTTTAACTAAAATAGGTTTGGGCTAGCTTCTCCGACATGCGTGTTGCCAGCGCCTGAGTCGTAAGCGTCGGATTAGGTCCTCCAATTCCGTTGAAATGCACGCTGTTGTCGCCAATATATAAACGCTTAACTTGATAGGCCTCGCAATTCGTATCCACAACGTATCCCATACGCATCGTGCTTTCGAGATGAAGCAACCAGCCGGTCGGCGAGTCCGTTCTGATGATTTTTTTTGCGCCGGCATGCTGCAGGGTTTCGCAAGCATATCTGGCTAATTGATCGCGCCGCTGTAAGGTTTTCTTATTGGGGGTATAATAGATAACTGGGATCGGCCCATGTTCGTCTTTCAGCAGCGGATCGACTTCCACTCTATTGCTATAGAGCGTCTCATCGTCGGCGAGGAGCAGCATCGTCATTGTCCGGCTATAGTTCGCCATCAATTCTTTTAGCTCCGGTCCTACGACCCTGCCTCGAATATTCCAAGGCTCTCCCGGTTCAGGCGGATTAAGCGCGTCATACCCCGCTTCACTGAAGCCGTAAGTCAAGGAGGCCATTAATCCAGGGCTCAAACAGGAAACCTGAAACACGCCAAGTCCCGGAATATCGACTCTGCCCCCGGATGTGGGTCCCATGTATGGATAAACGGACGGCACTCCCAGTATACTCATCAGATCCTTTTCGTCGAATACGCCTCCAACCCAATCGAAATAATGATTGGTCAGTCCTCTCCCTACCCAAGGATTGTGAGGCAGTTCGGAATTCAGCCAAAGCCGAGGCGATTCGATGCAGCCCGCTGCCATGACAACCGTTTTGGCTGTAAGCTCACCTATTTCTCCCGTCCACGTATCCCGAAACTTCACCCCCGTAGCGCGAAGTCCTTCTTTCGGATCGAGTTCTGTCAAAATTTTGATCACAAAGGTATTGGGCCGTATAGAAACGTTCCCCGTCTTGAGAGCGAGGGGAATATAACTGACAAGGGTACTCCGTTTAGCAATTCGATCTACCGAAGGACCGGTCGTGCATCCATTAACACAATGCCCCCTCAAGGAGCATCCTTCCATATGGGATAATTGCTCCATTGAGTAATTAGGATCCATCAGATGTTCATTAGTACGAAGGATCGCATTGGGATTCGGTCGATAACCCGGAGTTACGACATCAAGCGTCGGATTCAGTGTCCATCCGGCCTTTTTGGCCCCGTAGTAAAACAGCTCTTCTTTCGGAGTCGTCGGCGCGAATTGAACGGGCAATGTGGCTTCGGCTTTTTCATAATAAGGAATTAGCTCGCGATAACTAATCGGCCAAACATTATCAACAGCCGCAGGAAAAGCCCGCGGAGACTGGGACCAGTAATGTTGAGTCGTTCCTCCGACTCCGGAAAGTTGCCAAACTTCACCCTTCTGCCGCATAATCCGGTGCCAAGGCGTGCGCCGGCGATCCGCTGGGCCAAAGCGAAATGTACCTGACACCTGATCGTTCATATTGTTTTCATATGAATTGTAAATTTTCTTATATAGTCCTACATCCAGATCAGCATGATCGGAGCTCCACTCCGCACCGCGTTCTTTATTTGGATTCGGCCACTTGCTGTTCCCATACCACGGGCCTGCTTCAAGCACCAATACTTTAAGACCTAGCTCACCGAGCTCCTTGGCCGCGACGGCTCCACCGCCGCCTGACCCGATTATGATCACATCGGCATCAACCATTTGATGAGTCACCTCCTTGTCGTTCAATCGTCAACAAAAATCCGCGAAGCGCGCGATAACCCTTGGAAACACCCGGATAACCCACCTGCTTCCAACCAATCGGAAAATGTTCCAGTCTTCGTTCCGTCGGTGTTCTCAGTCGTGTTGACCCGTATGCGGACCACTCTGAATAAAAACCAAACATCGTCCCCCGGTTCAGATAATCGACTATAAATACAATGAGTCCGCCATCGTCTTTATA
This sequence comes from Paenibacillus sp. V4I7, assembly GCF_030817275.1. NCBI lineage: Bacteria > Bacillati > Bacillota > Bacilli > Caryophanales > Paenibacillaceae > Paenibacillus > Paenibacillus sp. V4I7. The sequence continues at coordinate 4,504,179 of NZ_JAUSZD010000002.1, forward strand.
GGGGGGCGGCAAGCTCCCGAGATCAACATCAAGCTGCTCCAGCATCGCCAATACACGTATACGGTCGCGGGGCGAGAGACAGGCGAAAGGGCCGCCCCCCCAAACGGCATGCAATTGAGAGTCCTGCGCTTTGCCCGCTGCGATAAACTGGGCCGCGCCGGCATTGAGAAGCCTTGCAGTAGGAGACGCCATAGGAATATCAGCTAGATAATAACCCACAAAAAGCGAAAGATTGTGATCCAATTCCCAGATCATATAATCGTGAATACCCAGTTCCACCGCACCTGCGGCTTGCTCTGCCCCATATGCGGCTAACTCAGGCGTATTCGGGACAATCGCTTCAACCAACGCAATAAAAGTTGTCCGGATGTGTTCACTTGCCATCGCATCGTATGCATGCATCGAATACATCATCCTTTCTTCATTATCCTAAATTCCTCCAATCTTTATATATATAAAATGAATAAATCAATTATGTTTGATGACTCTTCTTATTCTTTTAATTATCTACTTTTTTAAAAAATTGTATTCCAATGAATATAGTATGAATTGAGCACGGTATCGGACTCATTGTGACAGAAGGTACGCTTATCAACCATCCGGCTGCCGGTGCAAGCCCGAACTGGCCGAATTTTCACGGCGAAGCTGCCTTGCAAGGTTGGGCAAGAGTAGCAGCCGGCGTACACGAGGCTGGAGGTAAAATCATTCCGCAGCTTTGGCATGTAGGGACGACACGCAAGGTTGGAAGCGAACCGAATCCTGAAGTGCTACCTGTTGGCCCGTCCGAACTCGATCTGACGGGAGAGAAGGTGTCTGAGCCACTAACTATAGAAGAAATTCGCGAGATTGTCGCTGCCTATGCGCAAGCTGCTGCCGACGCCAAACGAATCGGATTTGACGGCATCGAGCTGCATGGCGCACACGGTTACTTAATTGACCAATTCTTCTGGGAGGAAACGAATCAGCGTACTGACAACTAAGGTGTAAGCTTGGTTGCCCGCACCCGATTCGCAGTTGAAGTCATCGAAGCTTGTCGGCGTGCAATCGGCCCCGAATTTCCTATCGTGTTCAGATTCTCCCAATGGAAGAGTTCTGATTATGCAGCCAAGTTAGCGAACACACCGGAGGAACTTGCGCAATTCTTGACTCCATTGGTTAATGCCGGAGTCGATGTGTTCCACTGCTCAAACCCGACGATTCTGGGAACCAGAATTTGAAGGTTCTTCTCTGAACCTTGCGGGCTGGACCAAGAAGCTAACGGGCAAACCGACCATCACCGTTGGCTCCGTCGGATTGGATGTTGAATTTACGAAGCTATTCCGTGAAGGTTTCGGCGCGAATGCTGTACATCTTGAGAATCTGTTGGAACGATTGGAACAAGGCGAATTTGACTTGGTCGCTGTCGGCCGCGCTTTGCTGCATGATCCCGAATGGACCAACAAGATTCGCGATGGCCGCACGAATGAGCTGCTGCCCTTCACTCCAGAATCAACCAAGACACTCTATTAATTAAGGATCTTATAAAGATGGCTCCTATATTCATTGGGAGTCTTTTTTTATGTCCATTGGTGAATATCGCTTAGCATCAACAACCTTCATCATCAAGGAAGCTCCAAGCAGACTCGCATGGAGCTGCCCGCACCGTTCGAGTAAGCGCCTCAAAGGAAGGAGTTTATCATTTTTTGTCGAATTTCATAGGTACTATTAACTACTTCAGGAGAACATATGAAAAAGCAATTTAATAGACCTAATATAGATCTTAAACCAAGTCATACTACTGAAGCTTTCATTGCCTTACAAAATGAAAATGATTACCTCAAAAAAACCATTCTCGATATCGCCCAAGGTATTGAAAGTGAGGTCTCAGAAAGTTTTTTTACACACTTGGTACAATATTTAGCTCGTGTTTTAAAATGCTCTTATGCTTTCATTGCTGAAGTTGATCATCACTGTGTAAAAACAATTGCCATGTATAAGCAAGGAGAAATGATTGAGCAATTTGAATACAATTTGGAACATACACCTTGTGAAAATGTTGTAAATGAAAAGCGTCTGTGTTGTTATCAAGAGTATGTGCAGAATTTATTTCCTTTGGACTCGGATTTGACCAGACTTGATATTCAAAGCTATCTGGGTATTCCTCTGTTACATGTCGATGGTACTGTAATTGGCATACTTGTTGTGATGAATGATCAACCGCTTCATGACAGGTCTCTTGCAGAAACTATACTGAAAATTTTCTCATTCAGGGCATCTGCTGAGCTAATACGATTGTTGGAAGAGAAAAAATTAAAATTAAGCGAGCAAAATTTACTAACTTTAATTCATACGATGCCTGACATTGTTGTTTTTAAAGATGGTAAAGGTAGATGGATCGAAGCAAACAATGCAGTTCTCCGACTATTTGAGTTAGATCAAGATACATACAAAGGTAAAACGAACAGCGACTTCCAAAAAACCAATGAATTTCACAGAGAGATGTTCATGACATGTGAAGAAACGGATCAAGAAGCTTGGGAGGCACGCAAACCGATCATTTTCGAGGAAGAAATTAAACGTACCAATGGGGCAATTATGATGGTTGAATATACAAAAGTGCCCGTTTATGATCATAAGGGAAGCCGACAATGGCTCATTGTTATTGGCCGCGACATTACGGATCGGAAATTAGTACAAGATAACTTATTAGGCCAAAATGATATTTTGGAAATGATAGCAAAAGGAAAACCTATGGGTGCTATTTTGCATCGAATTATTGAGTTAGTCGAACAACAAAGCGGCGCTATTTGTTCGATTCTTTTATTGGAAAACGAACGGTTGATACATAGTGCAGCTCCAAACCTGCCTGAATCCTATATTCGTGCGATAGATGGAGTGGAAATAGGACCAATAGTAGGTTCTTGTGGCACAGCCGCTTTCTACAATACCAAGATCATAGTTTCTGATATCGGGAATGATCCTTTATGGAATGACTATCGCGAGCTTGCACTAATCCACGGGCTTAGAGCTTGTTGGTCCGTGCCGATAACGGATAAAAAAAATCAGGTGCTTGGAACATTTGCCATGTATTACAAAGTTCCGCATTCTCCCCAAACCTATGAGCTTAAATTAATTGAACGAGCGGCCTATCTTGTAAGTTTGGTGATTGAACGGGATAAAGCGGAAGCAACCATTCGTCACATGGCTTTTCATGATTCATTAACAAAACTTCCGAATCGAAAATCATTTCAACATATGCTTGAAAAAGCCATTGTTGATGCCAAACAAAACGATCAAATCGTTTCCGTGCTTTATCTGGATTTAGACCGTTTCAAAATGATCAACGATTCCATGGGGCACTCCTTGGGAGATGTTCTACTGCAGAATGTTTCTGATCGTTTGCAGACCATGATTATGAATAGGGGTGTTGTCTCACGTCAAGGCGGAGACGAATTCACGATCATGTTGCCCAACACAACAAAAGAGGAAACGGAAGCTATTGCTAAATCAATTATGGTTGCCTTGACTATCCCCTTCAATATTCAAGATCAAGATTTATATATCTCAACTAGTATCGGAATCAGCATGTTTCCTTTTGACGGGAGCACTTTTGAAACTTTGATCAAACAGGCAGATATCGCGATGTATCAAGCGAAGAAGCAAGGGGAAAATTTACACCAGTTTTATGTCAAAGAGAATGAATATCCCGCTTCTGAACATGTAGAGCTCTACAGAAATCTCAGAAAAGCGCTAGACAATAATGAATTTGTACTTGTTTATCAACCGCAATATGATATAGCTACTAAAGAATTCATTGGTGTAGAAGCATTAATACGGTGGAATCATCCCGAGAAGGGAATCGTCTCTCCATTGCAATTTATTCCATTTGCTGAAGAAGTCGGACTCATTGTCCCAATCGGAAAATGGGTCTTGCAAGAGGCATGCAAACAATGGCGTTTATGGATGGATCATAACCATTGTGGACGTACAATTAAAATGTCCGTCAATCTATCCTCAAGGCAGATGTATGAACCGGACTTAATTGAATTGATGAGCAAGATTTTGAATGAAACAGGGATGGATCCCCATTACTTGGAAATTGAAGTTACGGAAAGCATCACCATGAATCTTGACCGTGCAACGATGCTGCTCTCCAAACTGAAAGGCATTGGAGTAAGCATTTCCATTGATGATTTCGGTACGGGATTTAGTTCATTGGCGTATTTAAAGAACTTCCCCATCGACCGCATTAAAATAGATCGAACATTTATTAAAGACCTATCCAATGATATCAGCGATCAAAACATCGTGAAGACCATCATCGCCTTAGGTATCAATTTAAATCTAAAAGTAATCGCTGAAGGCGTCGAGTCTGAGGAGCAGCTTAATCTTTTAAGAAACTATGGTTGTCATGAAGCACAGGGATATTTTCTGGGCCTTCCGATGTCTGCGGATAACATCGTTAAGATTATTTATACGGAATAGTTGGCATATCTGAACGAGAAATTGACAATTCTCGTTTTTTTTACATGTGTACAGGTAACAAATAAAAATATTTTCGAATCGCTGAAACAAATTAGAAAGCTCATCCGTTAAGAGGATATAGATGAAAATAATGGAAATAGAAATCCTCAATAACTTAGAAAAGGATGAAGAAGATGATGAAAAAAGGGTTGCTCGTAGGCCTCCTGCTTTCCGCTATGATCTTAACGTCTGCAGTCGCTCCCGCTGCCACTAACGCCGATCAGGAACCTGTGGTCCAGTTTGAGGGCCAGCCATTTGCTTTCTCGCTGCAGCCTAAAATAATGGACGGTGTTCTGATGGCGTCTGTTCGGGATCTGGCAAAGGCTTTAGACATGGGAGTGACATGGAATGAAGCAGAACGGCTTGCGGTTGTTACTGGTAACGGGTACGAGCTGAAGCTGCCATTGAATTCGGATTATGCCTACGTGAACGGTAAAGCAAACACCATTTACGGCAGCACGCAAATGGTAGATGGTTCTATGTACGTTCCGCTACGCTTCTTTATGGAAAGCGCCAATCATGTTGTTCGATGGGATTCGGCCACCAGCTCAGTGAACGTCACGAAGCAGACTGACAGCTTGCCGGTAGTTGGTACCTATGACCACTTGGTCACACTTTTGACGCAGAATGAGAGCAGCGGGTTCGCCAGAGTTAGTTTAACAACAATAACCAAACAAGCTAAATCTGAATCCTTCGGCAATGCTTCGGTTCCAGCTAGCGAAGGTGCTACTCTTACTGTCCAAGATTCGGTCAGCACAGCAGCACCCGGCTACTCCGGCACGAACGTGCAAGTGCAAGGCGTGGATGAATCCGATGTCGTCAAGACTGATGGAAAGTACATCTATACGGTAAACAAGCAGCGTATCGTAGTCACTCAGGCTTATCCCGCCGACCAGATGAAAGTGCTGAGCATTTTGGATTTCCCGAAAAATCAAGACACTCAGTTCCAGCCAAGTGAAATCTACGTGGACGAAAAGCATCTGATCGTGCTTGGTAATTCTTATCAGAACTATAAACCGATCCCTTATAATGGTACAGACGGCGCCACTGAGAAGAAAATGATCATGCCTATGAGATCACAGGGAACCGCGAAGGTCATCGTTTACGACCTCACTGACCGGAGCAGCCTGAAGCTTCTGAAGGACGCTGAGCTTGAAGGAAACTACGTTTCTTCCCGCAAAATCGGATCATCGCTCTATTTTATTTCCAATAAGTACGTGAATTACTACCAATACCGGGAAATGGCCGATAAAGAAGAAGCGAAAACTGGGCTAGCTCCTGCTTATCGAGATTCGGCGGCAGGCGATTCCTTTACCTCTATTCCTTTGGATCAGGTCTATTACTTGCCGAAAGCCCTGGATCCCAACTATGTGCTCATCGGAGGCATCAACCTGAATGAATTGAAGCAGACGATGAATGTCACTTCTTACCTCGGCTCAGGCCAGAACGTGTACGCATCCGAAGAGAACTTGTATATGGCCGTAACGAATTATGAACAGATGCGAATCCAGCCGATGAAAATGCCTGCAGGTGTTCCCGCTCAAGGCATACGAATCGGTGAGCCGAACGGATCCAGCCAGCCTTATGAACTTCCTAAGCAGGAAACGATTATTTATCAATTCGGGCTGAACGCAGGTAAAGCGGCGTACAAGAATACAGGCAAGGTGCCCGGACGCTTACTCAATCAATTTTCCATGGATGAACATAACGGCCATTTCCGGCTTGCTACTACTACTGGCGAAATGGGTCGGACGGATGAGGGGATTTCGAAAAACCATATTTTCATTCTTGACGCGAACCTGAAAGAGAAAGGCAAGATCGAAAACATCGCTCCAGGAGAGCGGATTTATTCCACCCGCTTCATGGGCGACCGGGCTTACATGGTTACTTTTAAAAACACTGATCCACTATTCGTCATGGATTTAAAGGATCCCGCGGGGCCGAAATTATTAGGTGCGTTGAAGATTCCTGGCTACAGCGATTATCTGCATCCTTATGATGAAAACCACATTATTGGCTTCGGGAAAGATACGATCGAGGTCGACATCAAAAACCCGAATGGACCGCAGTCTATTGCCTATTACCAAGGCATGAAAGTGGCGCTGTTCGATGTAACCGATGTGAATAATCCGAAGGAGAAATTTAAGGAGCTGATCGGGGACCGCGGAACGGATTCTGAGCTGCTGCACAATCACCGTGCCTTGCTCTTTAACAAGGAAAAAAATCTACTTTCCTTCCCAGTTAACGTGATGAAAATCGATCCGAATCACACGACAAACGATCCGAAGATGCCTGCTAGCGCATACGGCAAGTTTGCTTTCCAAGGTGCGTACGTCTACAACCTTGATTTGGAAAAAGGCTTCCAGTTCCGCGGCGGCATCACCCATCTTACTCAGGAAGATCTGCAAAAAGCCGGACAATACGTTCATGCCGGCGACAAACAGGTGCAGCGCGTTCTTTATATCGGAGATACGCTGTACACCGTCTCGAACGGATTAATCAAAGCGAACGACCTTCGCACGCTGCAGGAAAAGAACTCGGTGGTAATTCCGTAGTCTTTTTCACTACAAATAAAGCAAGCCCCGATTCCTACAAGGATCGGGGCTTGTTCGTTCTCTAGATTCATTTATTTCCCGCCCGCAACTGTGTCTACAGTGATCGGTTGCCGGACGTCCATTAATTTTCGTTTGGCAATGAACAACGTTAAGATCCCGCTTGATATTGTAATGAGGGCGAGCGTCAGTAAAAATGTGGAGATCCCAAACCAATCGAGACAAGCACCGGTCGCAAGCAGCGAAATCTGGAACATGACGCGGTCAAGCATTCCACGAAATGAGAAAAAGCGGCCTTGTGCTTCTTTCGGCACTTTGATTTGGAATAGTGTAGATACCATCGGAAAGAAAAAAGCGACTGCGCAACCGAACATAACGAAAGAGCCGAGAACCGCAAAACTGCTCTCGCTGAAGGACATTCCTGCAAAAGAAAGCGCAAATAATAACATAAACAGCGTAGAGCTGGTTACCAGATTCCGCATGCCGATCACACGCTTTGCGAATAGACCTGCAATCAAAATGCTAGTGCCTTCTAAAGAATAGATCCAGCCCATCAGTTCCGGTTTCTGCTGGATTTGACTAAACTTCAGTACAAGCAAATTAAAACCGCCTAGAAACAAAGTAATAACCCCGCTATTGATAAGTGCGATGAATATAGACGGTTCTGATCGAATAAGTGGAAACAACTCCGTAAAGCGGATTTTCTCCTTCTTTCTTGCAGCCAAGGTATCCGCAGTATTGGGAATCCTCAACTGTGTAATGAGCATCACGAGGATGACGTAAAAAGCAAGCGATAGCGCGTAGACTGTGTACAAATTCATCATGGATACCAATATACCTGCTGCTGCAGTGCCGCCAATTCTCGCTATAGTAATCACGTTAAAATTTACGCTGTTCGCTTTAAGAAGTTCGGAGGCTGGAACGACGGAAGGCAGCGCTGCTTGTACGGTAGGCATATAAACAGTAGCCGCTACTTGCATGATGACGACGGACAACAGCATGATGGCGACAGATTGATACTGTATGGCCGCAAACATGACAATCGGAGCCAGACAGCGGACAATCCCTGATATAAGCAATATTTTTTTCTTATCATAGCGGTCTGCCCACACCCCGGCTTGCGGCGAAATGAGAACACCGAGAAATAAACCGCACATCAAGATCAAGCTTTTACCTAAATCAGACGGGACGTGGCTTTGCATAAATTGCAAATTGGCAATGATGCTTGTCCAAATACCTGCACCTTGAATGGCTTCTCCGATCATCATGAAAACAAATGTTCGATTCCGAAGTAACGAATAATTCATACCTAATCTCCAATCTAAATTGACACTCAGAATCTTCCAATTATAGCACATACGTTCGTGTATTGTCTATTAGAAAAAAACAAGCCTATTCCGCGAGTAACCACGGATTAAGCTTGCTTCCCTAGTGCATTATTTGCTGGATGATTAATGAGAAACTAATACGGTTGCTGTTTGGGCCGTTGTGTTTCCCGCTACGTCAAAAGCCGTGTAGGTGATGGTGTATATTCGCCCATTCCCTTTACCTGATCTCTCTGCACGCAGCATAAATTCCGTATCCAATGTGCCGATTTCCGCTCCTTGAATGTCAACTGACGTGTCTCCGTCGCCTAACCCATTATCAGGCTCGTTGCTTGTAATGGATGTAAGTAAGATGGAGGAGGTTCCAGAGTGGCCGTCATCTGCACTAATCGTTGCTTTCACGGGAATCATTTGGTGATTTGGCGGCAACAATGCAGATTGATCCAGAACCAGATGTAAGGTCGGTGCCGTTTTGTCAATTTTTACGATAACTGTATGTGGAGCTTCAGTATTACCTTTTGTGTCAACGCTCCAGTAAGAGATAGTGTGCGTGCCCTCTTCTGTAAGGATAACGGAAGTGCCTTGCTGCTCTGCACCGCCATCCACCGTGTAGTAAGTGCCTGCTACGCCGGATCCGCTGTCACTAACTGTTAGCGTTACCGTTACGTCTTTGTTCACCCAGCCCTCAGGCGCATCATCGGTAGTCACCGGTGGTAACACAGGTGCTGGCTCGTTCACAATCGTAAGATGCGGCGTAGCCGGTTCCACCATGCCAACTCCAAGATAGAAGCTTGTATGAGGCGGTTGGTTATAACCAGTATTTTGCCAAGCGACCCCTAAGCGGTAAATCGGATCATGCATTAGCGTACGCAGCTTTGTATTGGTCATAGTACTCGTCGTATAAATGCGCAGCTCTGAACTGTCTGTATTTCGCCACACGATTTCTTCTCGCCAATCTCCAAACAGGTCGGCTTGCAGGTTCGGCGTTGCTTTTGTGCTGTTGTTGGACAACGCCCCATCAGCCGTAAACAACCGGTTGGTCGTTTGATTCACAAAGTCCCACTTATCAACATGGTTGTAATCTAGAAGCTCACGGTTCAGGTCGCCATCCCACCAGATGCCGAAGTTCGTTGAACTTGGAATGGTCGTGCTGATCAATTCGCCTTTCGCGCTGTAAAGACCGGAGATCGGAATATGCTGCGCATTCGTTATTGTTGCAGACCATACCTCTTCACCCAAATAGTTCGGATCGATGTCCGCCGACATGCCGCGTCCGGTATCCATCCCTGTCCACACGCCCCAAAGAATTTCGCCCGTTTTCGCATCCCGGAAGTCCATACCATAAGGAGAATCCAGATGCTCATGAACATTAAAGTACTCTAGCCCCGGTCTGGATGGATCTAGGTCCCCAAGATGCTGTGCATCCCCGTGACCGAGTCCTGTGTTATATAGCGGCGTACCATCGTCATCGATGGCCATGGCCCCGAACGTGATCTCATCCTTGCCGTCGCCATCTACGTCGCCGATGGACAAGTTATGATCTCCTTGGGCTGTATAAGCTGCGCCAAGACCTTCATCATTCGTATCGAAACGCCATTTTTTCGTCAATACACCATTTTTGAAATCGTAGGCAACAATCACCGTTCTTGTATAATAGCCTCGGCTAAAAATCAAGCTCGGATGCTCACCGTCGAGGTAAGCAACTGCTGCAAGGAAACGGTCCACCCGATTACCATAAGCGTCGCCCCAATCCGAAACGACTCCGCGAGGCGGATCGTAATTCGTCGTTGCGATTGCTTGGCCGGTTAAACCATTAAAGACAGTTAAATATTCAGGTCCCTCCAGCACATAACCACTGCTGTTCCGGTGATCGGCCGTTGCGTCACCAATAGCCATACCTGTTCCGTCAATCGTGCCATTGGCTGTTTTGAATGTGACTTCCGCTTTGCCGTCGCCATCCAGGTCATAAACCTGGAACTGCGTGTAGTGCGCTCCAGCGCGAATGTTTGGTCCAAGGTCGATACGCCACAGGCGAGTACCGTCCAACTTGTAGGCATCGACATAAACGTTGCCGGTATATCCAGCCTGGGAGTTATCTTTGGCGTTAGACGGATCCCACTTTACGATCAACTCGTACGTGCCGTCGCCATCCACATCGCCGACACTAGTGTCGTTCGCACTGTAGGTATAGGCTTCTCCGGATTTCGTGATGCCGCCCTCCGGCTTCTGGAGCGGTATGGCCATATAATTGTTTTGCCATACAGATGCTTCTTTCGAAGCCACCTTCTCACTGCCGCCGATAACAGTTTTCAGTAGATACACAGATGTATCCGTTCCCGCTTCATCCAGCAGATTTGTTGCTCCTGTGATCGGTTCTGCATTTACTTTGACACCGCTGCGGTACAGATTGAATGCGATGTTAGACGGATCTGTGCCAAGCATTTTCCAGCCTACATAAACACCATTATCTTGTTTAACCGCTACAAGCGCGCGATCGAGATATTCGGCTTGCCGATTCAGTACGGTTACGACTGGCGTTGCCAGTGTTTCGGACTGACCGGATACTCCGCCTGCACTTACGGCTGAAACCTTGTAATAGTAAGGAATTGTCGTAAGTACTGTCGTATCTGTGTAGCTGGATTGACTTGCTTTGCCAATCAACTCGTAGGGACCACCACTTGCCTCAGCACGGTAAATGTTATACGTTTTTGCTCCAGTAACTGCATCCCAGCTAAGGGTGAGATCATTCTTATTCACGCTCACCGCTTGAATATTGACAGGTATAGCAGGTATAGGAACATTTGGATCAATCATGGATACGGTGAGAGATGTGGATGGACCGGTTTCCGTTGAGGCCAAGTCCACTGTCGTCACTTGGTATACGTATTCCATCCCCACATCAACAGTGTTATCAACGTAAGCGTTCGTCGTTGTGCTTCCAATCAATTGGAATTTTGACGTACCGCTTACCTTGCGATAAACATTATATTTCGCGACGTCCTCTACCCCGGTCCACGAAAGGGAAACGGAAGGGCTTTCCGGATCTGTGTTCTTCGCATCGATTTTCAGAGCTGTCGGCGCCATTAAAATCGGTGTAATTTCCAAACCGTTTACAATCGCCGTCGCACCGCCGAACTTGAAGTTCATTTGTCCATCGCTAACGGAAGTCTGTGAAATAATTTTTTCAACGACGGACCTGTTGCCCGCTGTAACGGTCCCAAAATCCGTCCCTTCGATGGCAACGGTCGTTCTTGCACTACCCAGATAATCGCCAACGTAAAGTTTAACGGAATAAAGACCATTCGGCAGATCCACCATGAATTCCCAACCGACATTGAAATAGCCGAGCCAATCCCGGTGGAGGTCCGTACCAGTCGCACGATCACGGCCAATCATTCCTGTTGGGTCCTTGATGCCATAGCCTTTTGCTGCTGTGTATGTGCTGGAAAGATTAATGCCAGTATAACCAACTTGAACTGGAGAGGTAGCCAAGCCGAAGTCAAACTTGATCGTCGCGTGCTTCGTTTTGATGACGACGACATCTGACTGCTCAGACTCCCCTTTGCCGTTAACTGCTGTAACAACTACATCATAGGTTAGCCCTTCCGTCATACCTTGAATCGTAGTCGTCGGAACTGTCGACGTACCCACTAAGACGTAAGTGGTGTCTGATGCTAACTTTCTATAAATCTTATAAATATCCGCACCTTCTACTTCGTGCCATGTCAATACTGCGCCTGCGTTGCTCACACTGCTTGCCACTACACCGATTGGCTTCGATGGAACTGAAGCAGGCGGTGCAACATCCGTGACATAGGCGGAAAGTGGAATGTTCAGATCTTTAATCCCGCCTGACAGAAGACGCGCGATTTGGATTGCGCCATATTCCTGGAAGTGCGTATCGTCCGCATTACCGCTTGGAAAGGCGGTGTAGGTACCTACGGGTACATGGAGGAAAACAGCAAGCGTTCCGATTGGACCGATGGTGTCATAGTACGCACGACTTAATGCGCTGAGATCCGCGAGCTTTACATCCATTTCTAGCGCCAGTTCCTTCATCGCAGCTACATATGTCGGGAAGCTGACATTGAATATACCGGTTGTTGCGTTAAAGTCCCTACGGCCGACAGGCGTTACCAAAATCGGTATAGCGCCACGCTGCCTAGCGCCATTGATATACGTCTTCAGATAGTTTTTATAATCCTCGGGAGATGCATACCGTTCTGGAACGGAGATTGTCGCATCATTATGACCGAATTGGATCAAGAAGTAGTCATTCGGCTTGATCGCCCGCAAAATGTTATCCAAACGGCCTTCCGTGAGGAACGTTTTGCTGCTGCGGCCCCCGATAGACTGGTTGCTGAAGGTTATGTTGGAAGTAAAGTAGCGGGAAATCATCTGCCCCCAACCGGCTTGAGGCTTCCAATAGGAATCGTAGGTCTGTACCGTAGAATCCCCTGCGATATACACCGTTGGCATTTCTCCAGCCACCCGATCCACTTGCTTTGAAATAACAAGCCCATTAATTTTGGGCGCGGACCCCGAGAAGCTGATATTCAACTGACCATCAACTAGGGCGACTTCAAATGTCTGTTCCAAATACTCACCAGCTGCCTTAGGTGTGAGCGCAATTTTGTTCGCCGTCATTCCTTCTACGGAAACAGCCACTTCTGTTGCCGCGTGTGCATCACCTGCCGTAACCGTAACAGCGTAATCCCCGTTTGGCAGATCCACGTTGAAGGAGGTACCAGCCGGCATTAGGTAATCGGATTTCAATGGATCCGATGTGCCGCTGTTACCAGAGCTGACGAGCGAAGGATTGGCGAATCCGTATTTCAGCTGGGCTGAGTAGGCCACTGGAGTCGTTATGCCGAAATAGCCGTCAGCTATGGCCCCAGGACCGAAGTCTAATTTCAACGGCAATCCGGACGGAAGCTCATTAGGAGCAACATATACCGTGCTTGCTGCCACGCCCGAGGCTTCAGACACCCCTGCCGCATTCGTTGCTTTTACCTGATAGTAGTGAACTGCCGATGTGTCGGCCGTGGAATCTGTGTACGTTGTCGATGTTACCATGCCGAGCTCGGTGTAAATTCCAGCAGCAGAATTCGAACGGAATACCGTATAACCCGTTGCTCCATTCGATGCTGACCATTGCAAGGACACTTTGTCCGAAGTGACACCGCTTACAATTAAGTTGGCAGGAGCAGCCGGAATTGCAACTGTCTGTTTCACTTCCGCCGTTACCGGGGTGCTTGCTGCAGATTCAAGACCACCTGCACCCAGAGCAGTTACTTGATAGGAATATGTATTTCCTACAGAAACTGCCGTATCGGTGTAAGAATTTATCATCACTTGTTTGATAAAATCATAATTCGTGACGCTATTCGTCGCTCGGTACACGTTGTAATAGACCGAATCCGTTACGCTGCTCCATCCGAGTGATACGGAGGCTGCACCTGGAGTGGAATTAATGTTTGTAACAGCGAGTGATTGAGGAGCCGAAGGAGCCGTCGCCGCTGGTACCTGTTCAATGACAAGGCCGTTCAAATAGCCAGCTCCTGTGCCGCTGTAGCCTGTAGAGATGCCAACTGTTAATTGACCGTCAGTTACCGTGGTGCTGTAGGTCGCTTGTGCAATAGCTACCTTCGTTGAAATCGTTCCTTTCGTCGCCCCTTCGAGAGCAACCGTCGTTTTCGTTGTTGACGTACCTGCAAGCAGATCGCCCGAATAAATCGTCACGTTATAATTGCCGTTCGGCACGTCAGCTAAGAATGTGAAGGGCGTTCCCAAAATAAAATCGTTCGTCAAATCCGTGCCGCCTGATCGATTTCTTGAGGCTCCTGCAGGCAGCGCTGTTTCAAGCCCATATCCCCGTTCCTGCGTGTAGGTCATCTGATCATGAACTTGATTATAGTTTGTCATGACCGGACTGCTCGCTGAACCGAAATCAAATTTCTTTACAAACGCCTCTGCTGCATGAGCAGTAGATTCACCATATGGCAGAGTTGGGAGCATATTGTAGGAAACCATGAGACCACACAATAGGGATGTTACTATTCGACGTGCATTCATCTTCATTATACGGAGTCCTCGCCTTCTATGTTTTTCCTTCTTCTATCATGTCTGTTCACGTTGTGTAACGTCACACCTCCATTCCATTAGGAATGTTTTCCTCTTCACATCATAGATGGTTTGTTTCTTCTTTCCCATGTAAAAAAACGTTCTTTTTGTTTAAAAAACAGTTATTTTGAATGCGCTTCCAAAGAGAGTCCTAACAAAAAAGAACATGGCTTCACAAACAAGCCATGTCCTTCTTACTATGCCTTAAGCAAGATTAATTTCTTTTATCAGTTCGAGTGGTATCTTAGGCTTCCGATCTTCTGTAAGCAATCCGTTGACTTCCTGTTGAACATCGGTTATTTGCGTATAACAATATCCACTAATGTAATCCGTATCTTTAATCGCTTGTGTAATGTTCCTAAAGCGCTCGATAAAGGCTTCCTCATTTTCAACCTGATTCCCATAGCCCCACCCTTTCCCTGTATTAAAAGCGATACCTCCGAATTCAGTGATCATAATCGGTTGGCCACGATAGGCGTATCCTTGGGCCATGGCGTATTTCCCGTTATTGAATGAGAATTCATTGTTCAGGAGTCCATCTTTGTCTATATAACGCTTTAAGAATGCAGAGCCTTTCTCCTCATAATCATGTAATGTCAAGATGTCAGAAACGGTGTGCTCCCAGCCATCATTTACGATAACAGGCCGATGCGGGTCTAGTGATTTGGTCAAGTGATAGATGCTTTCCGTAAACTTTTGTTGTCTCACGTTGGTGTAAATTTGTGCGATCCCCCATGATTCATTAAAAGGTACCCATGTCACAATACTAGGGTGATTGTACTGCTGGCGGACAATCTCCACCCATTCCGATGTGAACGTATCAATAGCCTCATCGTTAAACTCAAAAGTTGCCGCCATTTCGGACCAGACCAGCACACCTTTCACATCACACCAGTAAAGGAATCGGGCATCTTCAATCTTCATATGCTTCCTTACCCCGTTGTAACCCATAGCTAAAATTGCATCAATGTCTTCAATCAACGCCTCCTCCGATGGCGGAGTCAAGTGACTGTCTGGCCAGTAGCCCTGGTCGAGAATAAGACGTTGATATATCGGCGTATTGTTGAGGAGCACTTTTCCTTTTTCAATCGAAATTTTTCTCATACCGAAGTAAGAGTATACATGATCAATGATGATATCATCTTCATAAAGGATAAATTCCACATCGTATAAGTTTGGGTTTTGCGGTGACCATGCTAGTTTCTTCCAAGGCCCATTCGCCTCATGTAATAAATTCATATCCAGTTGGAGCCATGGGCGATCGATAACCAGACTCGATTGCTTAAGAACTTTATCCTTCAAGCTAATCCGAGTTTCCAGACGAAGTTGTTTCGATTTGGCAGCCATGTGAGCCTGATATTCAAAGCGAACTGAATAATTATCGAGATCAGGCGTCATCTTAACAGATTTTAAATACGAGGCCGCTACAAACTCTACCCACACACTTTGCCAAATCCCTGTTGTCTGCACATAAAAGCACTCAAAATTATCATCAACCCATCGCTGCTTGCCTCTTGGCTGTGTGCAGCTTTGTGAGTCTTCCGCTTTCAACACGAGGGTATTGGATTCGCCAAATCTAAGATACGGTGTAATGTCAAAAGAAAAAGCAGTGTATCCCCCTTGATGTTGTCCGACCATAGTTCCATTAACCCATAGCTTGGCTAAATAATCTACGGCCTGAAAATGAAGGATAACACGGTTCCCTTCTTGCTCCTTCGGGATATCCAAAGCACGCTCATACCACACATTCGGATGAAACTTCTCTTCTCCAATCCCACTCGCCTTCGTTTCGTACGTGAATGGAACTGTTATTTTGTGATCTCCGTTAAGCTGTTTATACCATTTTTCTTTTTCCCCTACATAATCATCGTCAAAACGAAAATCCCATTCCCCGTTCAAATTGAGCCAAGAATCACGAACGAATTGAGGTCTTGGATAATCTTTGATATACATCTTAGTTGTCATAACTACACTCCTCTATCTTCTCTGTATTTACAACTACGCATTTCATTTCGAAACAGAAACTTTATGAAAAATAATATCGGAATGGTTGGAAAGTAGACCGATTTTCCCATGTGTATAAGCTTTCGGATCATGATAATCGAGAACAGGATCCGTTGATCCGTTCCAATATACACGTATTCGATTGCCGGTAACCTGAACGTTCATTCGATAGCTCGTATCTTTTTGAATCGTTAGAGGCACGGTTTTCAAAATCTCCTGTTTTCCGTAATTCACTTTTTTCAACGAAAGTCCGTCTTGGTTCACAGACGCATAATAACCTGTGAAGGCATCTTGCACTTGATGCGGATAGTAAGATTCATGAACAGATCTGATCAGCAAGCCTGCATCGCTTGTCGGTATCGTGGGGAAATGGAACTCCGCATCCATCCGGTAATCCGTCCAGTCTTCACTTCCCGCGAATGTTTTTATATATTCATGAGAGCGAGTTTCATAACCGCCATCTACAGGAATCCACATGCCCACCATACCCTTAGGCACATTGTCTATTGGGGAGAACGCTTCATCACCCGGATAGAACGTCATCGTCTTGAACGAAAGCGAACCTTGGACAACTTTGATTTTCAGGTTTGCGTAGCCTTGTTTCAATACCATACTCCCGATGCGTGTTTGTTCCCAAGTTTGATCCGCTTTGTTCCGCTTTGGTACGATAAACCGCTTCTTTTCTGCTCCAGCAGCTATTTCTATCGTTGTCTCCGCATCCGATGGCAGCATATCCAAATCTATGCCGTAGGTTCCTGCCTGCTTCACCTGTATAGGGTACTGCAGCCAATCTCCGGCCTTCGGCAAAACAGCTGCCATACTGCCATCATCCGCTGCAATTCCTCGATGCTCATTGGCTAAGGAATCTGAATAGCCACGGTTCTTATCTTTCAAATAATGTACTGCTTCGATACTCCCTGGGATAGGTTTGAAGGTTTCATAATCACTGCTTCCACCCGCATCATTGCTATAAGCCGTAAACAACATAGCAGGAGCGGACTTCGATGCAGAAGCATAGATGTAACCAATTTTACCTCCGGCACTCTGCCTATCTACCTCTAGCTTATGCATATTGTCCCAATAAACCTGAATCTTGCCATTTACACTTGTTACCCGAATCGTATGCAGTTTTGTTAGGTCCGTTTCCTTTGGGATTTGAGCTTTACCCACAAGGACCATCTTACCCTTATTAACCCGCTGTACGATGAGCTCATGACTTTGCGAATCCACGTCCGTAAACATAAAATTTCGCTCATTCTCGTATGCAAATACAACGCCTATATGGGAAGAGCTTTCGTCAGTCGACAATGCGTGGAAATTATACTCAGCTGTAAATGCCTGTTCCGTTTTAGAGTCACTCACGACAATCGTTTTATCACGCAATTGCTCTTGTTTCCAACCAGCCGTACTTCCGGGAACTACTTCTTTGGCCGAAAAGTCAGGCATTTTGGCAACAGGACGGGCCATTGCGAAGGTAGGACCGAGTAGAGACATACGATCCCCATTAAACTGCAAACGGTCGATATTAAGCTTGCGTACAGGCGGGCCTGACGTCGATGCGCCTTCCAGATTGTGATACACCAAATAATAGGAATCCAGATCGGGCCCTAGAACAGTAGAACTGTGACCTAGTCCATTAAATTCATCGTCCGTGCTGATCACGAATGGATTGTTTTCCAGCGTCCGATAAGGACCTAAGGGGCCTTGGTCTGAAATCGAATATTGCATTCGATAACCTGTGCTGAAGACATGATTACCGGTATAGGTAATTAGGTATTTCCCTTCTCTTTTCCAGATCGATGAGCCTTCTGTCCAGTGCTGCAAATAGGCTTCCGGGATCAGCTTATCGGGGCCAAACGTATAAGGATCTGACATTTCGTTAGCCATAATGCCTCGATTGGAAGCATGTGTAAAGTACCATTTCCCATCGTCATCAATAAATACAGAGCCATCGATCGACATCCCCAGATTATCCGTTTGGACCGTAAAAGGGCCTGTGGGACTCTGGCTGCGGAGCACATAATGACCGCCGCCTCCCGGTGAGGTGTACATGTAGAAGTAACCGTTCCAGTAGACAACCTCCGGCGCATACGCCCCTTTTGTTATTAGCTCCTCGGTAACGAGTCCTTCCGGCTTCCAATTCACTAAATCCGCAGAACTCCACGCTTTTACTCCAATTTGATCATCCTGGGTACTGCAGTACAAATAGTACATACCGTTGTAACGAAGAACGAATGGATCGCCAATACCATAATCCTCCCACTCTTCAGCTAACTCCATGGGATTACTATAAGTGGGAACTTGACGCCAACGTTCGAGTTCCATTCCCTTAGGTCCCTCTCCCTGACATGAGGTTAGAAAAACCCCAAAACATATCGTCACCATTACGCTCACCAATCTCTTCAATGATTTACACCTTCCGATTTCAAAGCGAACTTCGCACCCAATTTAGTCCTTATCGTGATTCGAATGAAAAAGCTAATCAGCAGAAGAACACCAATATCAAACCAAAAACTCTCCAGCGTGCTTAATAAAAGCTGCTCCTGATTGTGTTTTAACGTAAAAATCATGATATTGCTCAGAAGCAGATAGAGCAGCACATTTTGACCTAAGACTCGTAAAAAGCTCGTATATTTCATACTAGTAACCAACACTTTCGCAGCTAGGAAGTACACATACAATAAGAAAGCGGAGCTTAAAATCCAATAGATGGATGGTGGAAATCGTTCAGGAAGCCCCTGTTTCGCTAGTACGTATGTGACGAATATGCCGGAAGCAGCTAAGGAACCTACGAAAAATCTCCAGCTCCAACCCAGCTTGTAGCGTGCGGCATACATCCCAATCAAGTAGTAGGGAAAATATTGCACTACGGGAAAAGAAGCAAACTTTCTTGTGCCAATCAATAGCCCTAACTGATTCACAGTCACTTTGTCATAAGGGAGATACGTAGTAATTAGCAGTAAAACGGCGACCATCCAAAATTTAAACTTTCGCTCAACCAACCAAGTTAATGGCTTAAATAATACCAACCCGACCAACATGATAAGTGAAAAAGAAATCAGAAACTCCGACCAACCAGGAATATCTTGAAGAATCAGAATAGGCTTGATTGTGCTCCATGTTAGGGACTTTGAATCTAAAAACAAGCGATAATAAGTACCTGAAATATAAAAAGCAATTAGCGTTTTCAACGCGGTTGACAGCATTCTTCCGTATACTGCTTTGAACGGTTTATTGTAATAGGCTAATTGGCCAACGTAACCGAAACTAAATACGAAACCTGTAAACGTGACAATATTAACAACATCGATCACTCGTTGTGCTCCCGTAAAGACCACGGGATTGCTGAAAAATTGCAAGATATGACAGTACACCATCCCGATGACCAATAACCCTTTAAAGATGTCGATGCTGTAATCTCTTTCTTTATTCATGGATTACCCCTTTATACCCGAGAAGCTCAGACCTTTTACAATTTGCCGCTCGAAGAACAAGAACGCGACCATGACAGGAATAGATGCTACCGAGTTAATGGCCATAGGTCTTACATAATCTTCCGAGTACTGTGTCATAAGGGTGGGAATCCCCATCGGCAGTGTAAATAATTCTTCTGAAGTAATCGCAATGAAAGGCCATAGGAAGTTGTTCCACTGAGCAATAAACGTAAGAATTACAATGGAAGCCAAGGCAGGCTTAGCAAGCGGCATTACAATGCTGGCGTAAATCCTTAACTTGCTTCCCCCATCCATCTCAGCGCTTTCCAGCAGCTCATTGGGAACCGCGTCAAAAAAGCTTTTCAATACAACAACTGCGAATGGAGAAGCCACCGCCGGTAAAATTAATCCTTGATAAGAATCTAACAGCCCTAGTTCCTTCACGACCTGATAAAGCGAAATCAGAATCGCTTCGCCTGGGATCAATAGACCAGCCAAGATCAAGACGAACATGAACTTTTGATAACGGAACTTAATTTTGGACAAGGCGAATGCACTCAGAGAAGAAACCAACAGCGTTAGCATTGTAACGGCACTAGCAATCACAAGAGAGTTGAACATCCACCTTACCAGTGACGTTTCTTGAAAAATATACGCGTATGCATCAAAGGTGTAAGGCGGTTTATACCAATCCAGTACACCTGTAATCTTCATACCTTCATCTTTAATAGAAACAATTAGCATCCATGAGATGGGAACAAGAAAAAACAGGGCAAGAAGCACTGATAATGATAAGCGAAGAGCCCGCATCTTAGACCGCCTCCTTCTTCGTACTCATTCTCAATTGGATCAACGACAAGACAAGGAGTATGGCAAATAGCGCATACGACATGGTAGCTGCATAACCCATATGGTTGTTTTTGATGCCTTCCTCGTAAATATACTGAATAATTGGCCGTGTATCTGTACCCGGTCCGCCGCGAGTAATGATGTAAATTTGCAAAAACACTTTATACGAAGCAATAATTTGAAGCAGTAATATCGTTTTTGTAATAGGACCTAATAATGGAAGCGTCATTCGAAAAAACATTTGTCTTTCCGAAGCGCCGTCGAGTCTCCCGGCTTCATAAATATCATCTGGAATATCCTGCATAGCCGATAAGTACAGAATCATGTTAACCCCAACAGTCCACCAAAGTGTAATGGCCGTAATGGCAATCCAGGCAAGAGATGATTCAGTCAACCAAAATATCTCTTGATCTACCGAAAGAATACCAACTAATTTAAGTAAATTATTCAGAAAGCCTGTGTAAGGCTGTATAACAAAAAGACCTACATACGAAACGACAGATACAGATAATACACTCGGCAAGAAAAAGACGCTGCGGAAAAATTTCTGAAGTCTCGTTTTTTGATTGGCAATGACCGCGAGCAGTAGAGCAAATATAAGCATGCTAGGCGTAGATAAGATAACAAAGTACGTTGAGTTCCAGAGCGCACGCCAAAAATTTGCATCCTGTACCATAGCGATATAATTATTAAGGCCAACAAAATCCATCTTTTTAATTAGCGTCCAGTCGTACAGACTCATCTGCAGTCCTTTGATCATCGGGAATAACGTAAACACGGAGTATAAGGCAAGAAAAGGCAAAAGAAATAGAAAAGCCAGGATGTCCAGCCGCCACTGCTTTGTTTTCGTTTGTGACCGGACGGTGACCGATTTTTTATTCAAATCAATTTCATTTGTACTCATGTAGTATCGCACCTCTCTTTCTTGAAAGTAACAAGCTTGAAGTAGGATACTCCAAGCTTGTTATCTAGTTTAATAGCATTTATTTAGAGAGCAATGTTTTTAACTCACCATCAATCTTCTTAAACACAGCATCCGTCGGGGTTTTATTCAACCAAATTTCATCCAAATATTTTTTCAAAACATCATTCTTAGGCCATGTTTTATCTGATACCTTAGGGAATACCACATCACCAGCTACACTTGCATAGTCACTGCGGTATTTAAGAGCTTTGTATTCTGCTGTATCGAAAACAGATTTGTTGGCAGGAATGTGTCCTGCTTTTGCCCAAACTTGGCCGCCTTTTTCAGCAACATAGTTGGCAAACGTCAATGCAGCTTCGCGCTTCTTAGGATCTTCCTTCGCGGTCACTGGTAAGATGATGGTGTGGGAATCTCCCCATGTTTTCGAATTTCCAAAGATATTAGGAATTGGCATAGCACCGAAATCAAGATCTTTGGTCGTTTCCCAAATTCCTGTAGCCCACACGCCTGTCATCATGATGGCACCCTTGCCGCTTTGGAACGTTTTGTAAAAGTCAGGATCCTGCGGTTTAATTACTTTACTTGTATAATATAAGTCCTTGATATAGTTTGCCGCTTTAATTGCCTTATCCGTATCAATCGCAGGTGTTTTGCCGTCATCCGAAATAACATCATTTCCGCCTTGTTGGGAATAGAGCGCCCACCATAAGCGGTATGGATCATCCGCATTATTAGAAAAAGCGAATGGTGTTACATCTTTAGGAAGCTTATCTTTCAGCGTTGTTAAGAATTTGACGAAGCCATCAGCACCTGATTCAATTGTAGGTTTGCCATCAGTGCCCAGCACTCCAGCTGTTTGTAAATGCTTCTTATTGTAGTACATGATGAAAGGATGCGTATCGATCGGTACCGCATAATGCTTTCCATTCACTGTAGCGGAACTCAAAATATTGCTGTTATAGTTATCCCAGTTGAGATTAATGGCCTTACCAGTCGTATCTAGTTCAGTTACTACTCCCGCTTTAATTAGTTCAGGTAATTTGGATGTATGGGAAACCCCGATATCCGGACCTTTTCCACCAGACACACCAGTCAAGAGCTTGGTGTAATATTCTGCCCACTCCAATTTGACGTTCTTGATTGAAATATTATCCTGCGATTTATTAAAAGAACTAATGATCTGATCCATGTACTCGCCATCGCCGCCCCCAAACAGCGTCCAGAATACAAGCTCTGTTTTCTTGCCTCCGGTATTTTCCGGTTTCGTCGTCTCTGCTGCCTTTTCAGTGCTGATCGGAGTTGCGCTTGAACCACCGTTACTTGAGCAACCTACCAATAGGGATACTAACATTGTGGCGCCTAGCATTGACGTTAAACCTTTTTTTGTTTTCAATTCAATCGCTCCCTTTTTAATTTGGAAGATACAAAACAATAATTTTGTATTACAACCATTTTTCTGTATCTTATTGAAAATAATAACGCTTACATACGGTTATGTCAACGTTTATTTTAATATTATTGTACGTAATGGCAATTTTCATCTTATTATTACATTTTTTTTGTACAAAAAGATAGGTCAACACAGTTTTGTTGTTTGTATGACCTTATTCCCCATCATTTAAATCGTATAGAACACTTTCATGACGATCCCTTGTTCATAATCCCCAAATTTGTTACCGAATAAGTTAATACCGCCCTTATGTGTCGCATCATCTTTCACTCCTAATCTTAAATCGATGAAGCTATTATTTCCAAGCACTAATTGATGCAAATTGACGGAAGACACTTGAACATTATCAATAGCGGTCATAGTACCATCTACACTCAACGTTTTTAGCAATCCAAACTGGGTCGAAATTTCTTGCCACCATCCTGGATTTAACTTCCCTTTTCGCCCTCCGAAATCGCCAGGCGAGGTCCATGTTCCCACATCGACCCCGTTCACCCAAAACGAAATATCAGATGGCCAGTTGTTATCATAATTTGGAGCTTCTGAGCAGATTTCAAAACTGAACTGGACGGATTGAATTTTAGCACCTTTCGGAAGTTCCAACGGAAAACGGTAATCAACGAATCCTTTGCGGAACCAGATGATTTGTGCAGAAAAGCGATCGGGATGAAAGAAGCCGGCAGGCGAATCTTCCTGAATAATCATTTTCTCCGTATTGGCCATCCCACAGGTAGGCGACACCTGGCAATTCGTAAAGTATCCGATGGGCATTTCGATCTCATAGCAGTTTTTATCCGGCTGTACATGATAGAACTGTGAATTTAATATGATATGAATGTCATGGTAAGTTCGCGTACATACTTTCATAGCTCCGCGTGTCGCCGGCAGCAGCTCGGTTTCAATGAGTCGAGCCTTTTCTAGTATCTTCACATTGGAAGCTGCGGTGGATACAGGAATCTGAAGTGCGTCAGCAATTTCATTTATATTCAACTTCTTTGTATTTAACAGTTGGATGATGTTGACCCTTAAATCAGTAGATAATGCATGGGCTACAAGAACAAGCTCATCTGGATTTTCTATATTTAACTCTAGCATCGAATTCACTCCCGAATTTTTGTATGAATGCATATATCATATAATAAATGGAGGTATACGTCCATGGATGCATATTCATGAAATATATAGCATTAAAAAAACCAGTCCGAACACTGAAAAAAGTGTTGACTGGCTTTTTTTATTTCACACAGCGGAAACCGATGTTTCCTGTAGAACTATCCGGCGTATTTTTGCTTCTTGCCGCTACCCGGTAGCGATTACAGTAAGACTTATGACATAGATAAGATCCCCCGCGAAGCACTCGGTTATCACCAGATGACGGACCGAGCGGGTTAACTTTGGAGCTATTCAGATGATATGTCGGGCTGAACCAATCCGCGCACCATTCCCACACGTTGCCAGATACGTTATACAACCCGTATCCGTTCGGCTCAAACGAATTCACTGGTGCTGTTCCTGCAAATCCATCGCTTTGATTGTTTTTATCCGGAAACTTTCCCTGCCAAATGTTACAGCGGTGAACACCTCCCGGCTTTAATTCGTCTCCCCATGGATATCGTTTCTGTTCCAGCCCGCCGCGAGCGGCATATTCCCACTCCGCTTCCGTTGGCAACCGCTTTCCCGCCCACCGGCAGTATGCCGTCGCGTCATTCCAGGAGACGTGGATAACCGGATGATTCAGACGCTCTTCAATGCTGGAATCCGGCCCCTCCGGATGCCTCCAATCAGAGCCTTCCACTACCAACCACCAGGGTGTATGCTGCACTTTGATTTTCACCTTCGCGGCTGTTTCCGGAGAAACAAACAGATGGAACACAAACGACCAACCGAATTTCTCCGCTTCAGTAACATACCCGGTAGCTTCGACGAATGTGTGAAATTCTGCATTCGTAACGGCACACGGATCGATATAGAAGGAGCTGATCTCTACTGTACGGATAGGTCCTTCGCCATCCGCAGGAAAACCTTCCCCATCATCCGTCCCCATCAGAAAAGAGCCGCCCGGCAAATAAATCATGTTATCTTTAGACGTTCTAGCAGTTATATCCAACGCGCCGGATTTCCGTTCAAGCTTACCCACTTTCACGAAACCTGTTTCTATCTGGTTTCTTCCTGCACCGCAGCAGGATGGTTTGGAAGAAGTATGTTCTGACATCCCCTATGCCTCACTTTCTATTTATGCGTGCCAAATGCGTGGCATGGGCATCGATTCTTTTCCCAACTCCGCCCAAGCGTATTTCAAAAGCAATTCGGATTTAAGTGCAGCATGCTGCGGCTCATCCCAAAGGTTATTAAGCTCTCCAGGATCCTCTTGAAGGTCGAAAATTTCACCGTAGGTTTGATTATAGTATACCGTGATTTTATACCGTTCATCGACATACGTCTTCTGATGAATGGTCGTTGGCTCGTGCCGAAACTCACAAACAGTATGATTTCTGGCTTCCGGTTGTGTACCGAGCCAGACACCGCTTTGATCCACCCCTGTCATTACTGGAGGAATCGGAATACCGGAAAGCGACAGGAAGGTGGGCGCAAGGTCGACAAGCGATTGAATCGCCGGGGAAACACGGCCTTCCGGGACGTGGGCGGGATAACGGACAATAAAGGGCAGCTTGATCAAATCTTCATAGTGAAAGCCGCCCTTGTACTGCAGCCCATGCTGACCAAAGAAGTGCCCATGGTCCGTCGTAAACACGACAATCGTGTTGTCTGCAAGACCAAGCTCATCCAGCTTATTGAGAATTTTGCCGATATATTTGTCCATACAACTGATCATTCCGTAATAAGTCGCAACCAGTTTTTTACGTTCGTCCGGGGATTGCAGAGAATGAGATTGGTAGCCGTGAATCCCTTGGCCGGTTTCGCGCCATGCGGAGAAATCAGGATTCTCCTCCTGTGTCATCCGGAAGTGCGGCGGATTCCGGTCATGCTCTCCTGGGGTGACCACTGGTATCGTAAGCTGGTCCGGATCATACATCGTATCCCAAGGCTCCGGCACGAGATAATCCGGATGCGGATCGAAGAAGCTCGACCATAAGAAAAATGGCTCGTTATTCTCCTTGTACTGCTCGAGCATAGCATTTGACCTTTCAGCGATCCAAGTATTGTAGTGAAACTCTTCCGGTATCGGCCATTTGTGCATAATGCTTTTATCCATTGTGCCGGTTGGGGGGAGAAAATAATCACGCCAATTCTTGCAGCCCTTCTCCTCCATCCAAATGGCATAATGCTGGCCTACATGTGCTTCATTTGTATGATTTCGGGCTAACTCCACATGGTCAAAGCCATAGAAAGGCCCCGTAAATTTTCTCCAGATATCCAAATCCTGAAGTAGCGGGTATGCTTCAAGCGAAGGATACTCATCTGTACCGCGCAGGGGTTGAAAGTGAGCCTTACCGATCAAAGCTGTTTGAAAACCGCTCTTGTTGAAATCCTCTCCTACGGTATGCCGATCTTCCAGCAGCTTAGTGCCGAGTGTCCACGCCCCGTGTTGACTCGGATACATGCCGGTAATGATCGACGATCGGGTCGGAGTACAGGTCGGATTCGGACAATATGCTCTCGTAAACGTCGTCCCTTCCCTAACCAATCGGTCCAGATTAGGGGTATGGATTTCCTCGTTAAACGCTCCTATTGTATTCCAATGCTGCTGGTCGCTGGTGATAAGCAAAATGTTGGGTCTGGTCAAAATCTTCAGCTCCTTTAATATACATATAATTCTTTGTATAAATGGTATACTAAACTTTACGATCTGAAAATAACAAGATGATTTGACTTGTCATTTTGTCTTCAAAATTCAAAAAAAGGTGATGTGTATGCAGGAATACGCTCATGAATACGCCGATATCTGGTATGCCCTTCCTACCCCGCTGCAGACCTCAGGAGGCTGCTGGATTGTGAGGGCAGGCCGAAACAGGGCCAAGCCTCATTATGAAGTCGGACCGAAAATCATTCGTCAATTCGGATTTCATCTTGTGCTGAGTGGTACCCTAAAAGTGTCGGAAGGCAAAGTGGAGGTCGTTCTGGAAAAAGGCGACGTATTCTGTCTCTTTCCGGGCCGCTCCTATTCGTACCGCTCCTTATCAGAGGACAAGTCGCCGCTTCAAATGGCTTGGCTGGCAGTGGATGGACCCCAGGCTTCATTGCTGCTTGCTGAAGCAGGGCTTTCGCCGGAATCGTTCTTTGGCAGACAATTGATGGACCATCGGGTGTGGGGAACGCTTCGCCTAATTTTCCAGGGCTATGAAACAGAGAATTTGGACCCGTTGAAGGAACAAAGCTTGTTAATGGAACTTTTTTGGAGATTGAAGAAGCAGTCGTCGCTGTCAGTAAAAAAAGATCCGAAACGCCATTGGCTAGTAAGAGTAAAAGACTACTTGGAACTCCACAGTACCGAGCAAATAACGATCGAAACGGCTGCCAAGTACGCTGGAGTTCATCGTTCGCATCTGTATGCTTCCTTCATGGAAGCATACGGCTGTTCCCCCATGCAGTACCTGCAGCAGCTTCGAATGGAAAGAGGCGCTCAGTTGCTCAAGGAAAGCCGTCTTGCGGTAACTGAAATCGCACTTTCCCTCGGTTATCCTGATTTGTATTCGTTCAGCCGGGCATTTACGAAATATTACGGGTTATCCCCGAAAACATTCCGTGGTTAGGGAGCGAACCTCGTAAAATGACAAGAATAATCACCTTCTCCTGTGCAGATAGGCCACAGAAGAGGGTGATTATGTTGTTTATTCCGCCGGATTCGGCGTCACTATGAAGTTATCGATTAAGCTTTCACTGTTGAAGCTTCTAACCCCTATTTTGCCATGCGTGAAAACCGTCCCGCTCTGATCCGTGTAATCAATTAGGGGTTTTTCCATGTCCCCAACATAAACCTTGATCCTAGTGCCGCTCGTAACTACCTTCATATGCTGCCAATTCCCAACCGTGCCTGCTAGTGCCGTTCCGGTCAAGTACTGGAAGTTATAATTGAATTTGCCCAGATGCACGCCATCTGTGGTCAGGTATGCGATGTAGCCCTGAAGGAAATCGTTTCTGTTCTGCCCCAATAACGTTCCGTCAGCGGGATTGTTTACACGAAAAATGATGCCTGCGTTACCTCCCGCTTGCGTATTTGCGCCCAACTTGATATCCGTCTCCACGATATAGTCCGACCAGCTGCTGTCACCGAGAACCGATTTCGGATACCCTTTCGGCTGCGATTTGTATACGCCTTGTTTAGGAACGATCGGGTCATTGTGGAAACGGAAGCTGTAAAAGTCGAACTCGCCGGTTACAATTTCCACCTTGATGGTGTGATTGCCTGCGGGAAGGGTAACTCCTTCTTTCGTTACCGTCATCCATTCATGAAAGCCGCTGGTGTTTGGAACATTGATAATACCTGTAAGGTCGGTTGTATCATCAAGCCAAAGTCTGACTTGACTGCCAGCCATGCCTGTAGCTACTCGCAAATCCAGCTTGTATGAACCTGCTTCGGCGACATTCACATTGTATTTCATCCATTCACCGGTCTGGTTCCAACCCGTCGTGAACCCTTCCGGGAGCATACGGATATCGACGGCATCGGTACGGAATAGACGACCAATATTGTCCGGTGTGTTGTCATGGTACGCGACCCCTTCCCCTCCATTCATGTAATCCACGGCAAGAACGGTCCCGGGAAGCATCTGGGATTCATTTAAAGTATTAAACGAGAGACTAGCGAAATCATATTCGCCCTGGACGATTTCAACCTTAATGGTATGGTCACCTTCCGGAAGCGTTAAGTCTCCAAGCTTGACGTTTCTCCAGTTATTCCATCCTCCGGTATTGGGAATATCAACGACCCCAGTTAAATCGATCGTATCATCAAGCCATAACCGGACTTTCCCGCCGTCAAGCCCCGTTGCGATCCGGGCACTGACGTCATAGGCAGCGGGCTTGGCAACGCTCACGTTATACTTCAACCACTCGCCGGTCTGGTTCCAACCGACGTTCCAGCCACCTTTCGGATTGACGCGAATGTCAACCGCATCCTTGCGATATTGGCCGCCGATATTCGTTGACGTATTGTCATGGAAACCGACACCCTCGCCACCTGTGTTATAATGAACGGCTTCGACAACGCCCGGAATTGATTTGGGTACGTCGAAGGAAACGAACTTCAGCCTCGCGAAGTCATACTCGCCTTTAACCGTTTCGAAGGTAATCGCATGCCGGCCCTCCGGCAAATAGACGCCTTCGGTTACGGTTGTCTGCCAATTGTTCCAGCCCCCGGTACTCGGAATATTGATCGCACCGGTCAGATCCGTATAATCGTCCAGCCATATACGCGCTTGATTATCGTTGAACGTGGTTGCTGCCGTTACTTCGATCTTATACATTCCCGCGCGTTTCACGTCGATGTTGTATTTGAGCCATTCGCCAGCCTGGTTCCATCCGACGTTAAGACTGTTGAAATTATTGTTCGTACGGATATCGACGGAATCGCCTCGATAGGCACCGCCGATGTTTTCAGACGTATTATCATGGTAGGCTATACCTTCACCGCCCGTATTGTAGAAAGGCGCTTCGATGATACCCGGGACCGGCTTGGGAATGTCAAACGGAGTTGCTTCCCCGGTATCTACCCGCCAGCCCTGTTCGAATTTCATCCAGTCAGAATCGTTGCCGTCATTGAAATCATCGGATAGGGGGATCGCTGCAGCGGAGCGGCCCAACTTCAGAGAGGCAACATCAAGCGCCCCCCCGACGGCTATCACTTTGAGCTTATGCAGCCCTTGCGGAAGCTTGATATCCTTTATCACCAGATTGTTCCATTGATCCGCACCGCCTGTCGAAGGAAGCCGTACCATGTCCGTCAGTTCGGTTGATTCATCGAGTTCAAGCTTCACTCGCGCATCGGCTGCTGCGGCATACCTGATTACGACATCATAGGTACCCGCTTCGGATACATTTACGTTATATGACAAATTCCCCTTATTGAACAATGCGACATGGTAACCGCCATCCGGATCTTCGGCGATTTTGGATTGATCGGCATTGCCATCGGACTTGCCATTTCCATTTGGGTTGAAATGAACGGCCTGGATCTCGCCGGGAATCGGCTTGTAAGCGGCGTTGGCGCTGTTTCCGCCCACCTTATTGCTAAACGCGACATATCCGAAATCCGCATGGGCATCCGTTGTCGTGTAACCGATCTTGCCCTTGCCAAGACGTTCGACGGGACGGGTTTGTTTCAACATGCCGTCTACATGGATGCGATAGTCGGAGCCCTCCTTCTCCACACGGATCTGATGCCATTTCGTATAATTATAGCCATCTGGAAGAGGAGTAGTTACCCGGTCTGTATCCTTGCCCTCCACGCGGAACACGGTCTCCAAACGATTTTGTTTGGGGTTAAGCACGGCAATACCATAATTGTTCTCATTCGTGTAGGAGAATACTGCACCCATCAGCGGGTTCGCACTGTTCCCCTTATCTGATTGCTTCAGGTTGAACTCCGCCGTGAAGTTGTCATCCGTCGCTTTCTGGGATAGAAGTTTATGAGATTGTTCCGGTTCACCCATTGCATCTTGATACAATGTACTACCGTCCCGGATTCCCCAATTTCCTCCGCCTACAACCCTCCAATCATCACCCAGTCCATTTCTTTGGAACCGGTCACTGAACTCAGGCATTGCCGGGTCGGGCTGTTCGGATGTCGTGGGACCCAGCACGAGCAACTTATCCCCGTTCCATACGATTCGGTCCAGGTTCAGATTTCGCCCCGGTTTGGCATGACTGTGGTATACCATATAATCGGAGTCCAGATCGGGACCACGAACAATGGAGTTATGCCCAAGCCCGACATGGTCTCCTTCCGTATCGAGAAGAATCGGGTTCTGGGATGCGGCTGGCACGAAACCCGTAACCGGATTCGTGCTGCTTGCATAATCCACCCTATATGCATCGCTCCATATGTGGTTTCCGGTATATGTCATATAGTATTTTCCATTGCGTTTGATTAACGTCGGACCCTCGGTCCAACCCTTCATCACGGCTCCCGTATTCACTTTCTCTCCGAACGTATACGGATCGGACATCGGACGAACGTCGATATTGCCATTGCCCGTGCTGTAGAAGTACCATTGTCCGTCATCGTCAATGAATACGTGCCCGTCAATGCCATTTACCTTGTTGCCCGTTTGGGCTGTGAAGGGACCTGTAGGACTTGAGCTCTTCAGCACGCGATGACCTCGCTGCGTGGTACCGTCATCCCGAAGCAGAGCCGTATACATGTAAAAATCGCCGTTCCAGTAAACAACCTCAGGGGCATAGGCTCCCATAGTAACAGGTTCCTCAGCGCACAGTCCGCGATATTCCCAATGCAACAGGTCTTCCGACGACCAAACCTTCACACCCGGCTTATCGTCTACCGTACTGGTGTATAGATAGTAGACTCCGTTAAATTTCAGGATGAACGGATCGCCTTCCCCATAAAAATTCCCGTTTTCCCAACGCCATGAGTCCGGAACGATTTGCGGATTGCTGTAAGAGAATCCTGATGCAGGAAAAGAAAAGAGTAAGACAAAAGCAAGCAGTCCCATCAACCATTTTTTCATTTATAATCAGCTCCTATTCATTGGGATTCATGAGAGTACCAGGATCGCTGGAAAGACCGTCGCCCTTGTTCGACAGGACCACGGCATCGCTACCGTCAGGCGTTATTCCCGAACGAATGACCGGATTGCCGTCGCGAACATCATGAACGGCTTCCATCGCGCCGGGTACCGGTTTGATCGCCTTCATATCTTTAATCTGTAGTATCCGTTTATCCTTTACTCCCGTTAGCGAGTGATTTCTAATACATAGACGGATGACGCCCTCAGCTGACAGGTCACTTGAGATTTCATTACTGATAATTCATGAGCTTCGCAGACCACCGCATCCGGATTTTGCACACTATTTATTGATTCATAATCGTCCGCTGTTACTTCCAACAGATGAGCTGTGCCCGACTCTGCAAATCCGTCCAACTGCACGTCGGTTAGCGTATCTTCGAGACTTCGATTCACCATAAAGATTGTCAGTTTATCGCCACGATCATTCGTACAAGCCACGACGTCCAAATTCGGCAGGTTATCAAGCTGTGGTGCAGCAGGCGCAAGGCTACCCACTTGAAAGCTGCCGCAATCGGTATGGCTCTCCACCACATAGCCCAAGTCTCGGTTTCCATACATTTTCATGACATAATAGCTTGGAGTTCCGTACACGGTCAAGGAATTCTCGCTTCTGCCAGCGGACTTACCCCGAAACTGATCCGCATAGAAATCCCCTACTCGGATACATCCGCCAAGCCAGCCGTTGACGAGGTCGGAGAAGCTGCCTATTTCAATCAAATCGCTATTTCGAATGTATTCATTCAAATTCGCTGCATTTGCAGCCGCTGCTTCTAAGGTGTGTTCATTCGGAAGACCCTTGCGGATGGTATTCGGATAATACATCATATTGTACTCGGTGATCGCCAATTTCAGGTGAGCATAACGGGCGGATGTTCCGAACATCTCCCTTAATTGCCTTACGGTCTCCCTCGTCCATTCCGGATAAGAGAGGATGGCCTTATAGCGCTCTTCTTTCGGCGTATGAGCATTCATCCCAAAACGGTTATATCCGTGATACAAATGCAAGGTTAAGTAATCGATCTGCTCAGCAGCTCGTTCCAGCAAGGTTATGTTCCAATCCATTTTCTCATTACCGCAAGCGAGCAGCCTAATCCCTGGATCGATTGCTTTCATAGATTGGGCAAATCGCATGTAGCGTTCTGTGAATTGCTCGGCGCTGCAATGCCCGACCTGCCATGCTCCCCAAACTTCGTTGCCGATCTCCCAGTACTTCACACCATACGGCTCGGCGTGCCCATTAGCAGCCCGCAGTTTTCCCATAGGGGAATTCGTATCGCCATTGCAATACTCAACCCACTCGGCAGCTTCCTCCGGAGTACCTGACCCGTCGTTTACACAAATCAGAGGCTCCACATTCAGTTCACGGCAAAACCCAATAAACTCATCCGTACCAAAATACTTATTGGTCCATCCTCCCCATGCTTCATTGACTACACAGGGCCGCTCATATACAGGGCCAATCGCCTGCTGCCAATGATAGGCACTAATATAATTCCCTGCAAGCCGCATCATGCCGGCGTTTAAGTCCCTAGTCATATCCATGACTTCTTTACGAACATTGCCTACGCTGTCAGAAGGCAAGAGTGAAATATGATCAAGCCAAAGCATCCCCGTGGATACATGATCCAGCCAGCGCTCATGATCCGAAGGTACATATAATCTGAACTCCGCTTGCTCATAAGACCGACTGACCGTCAATCGCGATTCATAATGCTTCCAGTTATGGCTAACCAGATCTATTCGCGTCCGCCCAAGCACTTCTCCACTCGTCGTATCTACAATCTCTGCTACAACATACTTGATTTCGATAGAAGCTCGTGCATACAGAGCCAAATAATAGCCATCCCGATCTTGTTTCACAGCAATCGCTTGACTTATACCTGCGTATGCCTCGTCGTCACTATAGATACGTACCAACTGACTATGTCCGGAATGATGCGCAGCAGCAGACTCAAGGCCATACATGGTGCTTTTCCCATTCGTATAAGGACGCCAGCGTCCGGAGAGCCCCCTACATGTCACGTCTGCACTTTCAAAATCCATATCCGCAAGTGGATAGGCCAACATCGCATTCATATGATCACGGATATCTTCCACAAAATGTCCGAATATGTAAGGATTAATTCTGTCTTTACGGACTTGATTCGTCTTCACCTGGATCTTAGCTCTTGCTTGCATAAACACAACGCTTCCTTCCATCCATTATCCTTTTAATGAACCAATCATAACGCCCTTCACAAAATGCTTCTGTACAAAAGGATACATTAGCAGTACCGGTAAGCTAGAAATAATAATAACCACATATTTGATACTCTCAGCCAGCAGTACTTTGGATTCCAGTCCCACATTGCTGTCAACCGCATCCGCCTGACTGACCATCAGCACTTCACGCAGCACAAGTTGTAACGGGTACATATCTTTGCTCCGAATATAGATCAATGCATTGAAGAATGAATTCCAGTGACCGACAGCGTAAAACAGGATCATGACTGCCAAGATCGGCTTGGAAAGCGGCAATATCACGTGTGTCAAAAGCTTCCAGTTCGAACATCCGTCGATGTGTGCCGCTTCTTGGATCTCCCAAGGGATATTGGATTGAAAATAAGTTCTCATGACAATCAGATTATAGGTGGCAATTGCGCCAGGTATCACTAGCGCCCACATCGTATCCACCATACCTAAGTTTTTAACGAGGAGATAAGATGGAATGAGCCCCCCGCTGAAAAACATCGTAAGCGTTACGAAAAACATGATAACACCCCGCCCAGGCAGGTCTGGTCTTGAAAGCGGATAGGCCGCTAATGTTGTCATGATTAGATTGATCGCCGTACCAACAATCGTATACACAATGGTATTTCCATATCCGTTCCATATTTGAGCGTTTTGAAATACATTCTTGTATGCCTCTAAAGTAATCTGTTTAGGAAGTAAAAGCACTTCGCCATTCAGCACCAAAGCTGGGTCACTGAAGGATGCACTAACGATAAATAGTAACGGGTAGAGCACCACTACCAATATAATGACAGCCAATGAGTTAACGACAGCATCGAATATTTTCTCATCCGAATTTCTTTTCTTGGGCGTTTGTTCCCTCATCACATAGCCCCTCCTTACCATAAGCTTGTCTCTGCCTTTTTACGGGCAAAGCGATTTACGAGTATCAGCAGCATTAAGTTAACAATAGAGTTAAACAGGCCAATTGCTGCTGTATAGCTGTATTCTCCTTTAAGAATACCTGCTGAATAGACGAAGGTAGATATGACATCACTAGATTCCAAGTTCAAATTATTTTGCATTAACAAAATTTTCTCGAAACCGACATTCATGAAATGTCCAACATCAAGAATGAGCAGGATGACGATGACAGGGAGAATGCCTGGAATGGAGACATGCCAAATGCGCCGCAATCGACTTGCACCATCCATTTTGGCCGCCTCGTACAGCTGCGGGTTGACTCCGCTAAGAGCCGCAATATAAATAATCGATTGCCACCCCATATTTTGCCATATGTTAGATCCAATAAAGATGGACTTAAACAAGCCAGCTGAATCCAGAAATCGAACCGGTGCCCCGCCAAATGCTTCAATGATCGTATTCACAGGACCCCCTTGCGGAGATAAAAACACCATCAGCATGCCTACCATGACGACGACAGATATAAAATGAGGGATGTAAGTAATGTTTTGCACAATTTTGCTGAATGCTTTGTTACGGATTTCAGTAATAAGTAAAGCCAGCAGTATTGGAATAGGAAAAGCAAACAATAGGGAGAACAAGTTTATCGAAATGGTGTTCCACAGGAGCCTCCAGAAATAATAAGATTCTACAAAGCGTTTGAAATGATCCAAACCCACCCATGCACTGCCACTGATCCCCTTGGCCGGACTGAAGTTTTTAAATGCAATCTGCAAACCATACAAAGGTCCATAATGGAACACAAGGTACCAGGCGATAGGTATCAGCAGCATCAGGTAGAGATCGTATCGACTACCCATCGATTTTAAGAGGCTGGAGCGCCTCGTTTTGGATCGAGACGCAACGCCCACAGTATTTGCCGTACTCTTCATCTGTAGTCCTCCAGCCTTTATGAGGCGCTTATTTTTACTTTTTGAGGTTATCGTAAGCGGCCTGATACAGCTTTTGCAGCTCGTCTATTTTCATTTTCTTCAAAGTGGCCTGGAACTCTCCCCACTTATCGAAGCTAAGGGCGCCTGCAATAAACTTGGTGCTCTGCTCATCGTAATATTTATCAATATCGTTCCGCAGCATATTGATTTGTTGGGCTGTTTGCTCGTCAAACATAGGCGCTGCATAGCGAATCTTCGGCATGAAAGGATCGAGTTTCTTTTGAGCTTCCTGGACCTGTGGCGGATTGATGTAAGAAGCAACCTTCTCGCTGATCAGATGCGGTGCCCCGCCTCCAGCGTAAGGGGTGATTTTGGATTGATTGCCTGTCGCCAAAAAGGCATCTGTATAAAAGGGAATCCCATTGCGCATTTCATAATTCTCATTCAGACGACCGAATCGCAGCAAAGTGGAACCTTCGTCGCCGTAGAAATAATCTACCCATCGCATTGTTGCTTCCGGATTCTTGTTAACCGAGGTGATGGCAAAAGCTCCAAAATCCCTTGGTACCGGAGCGGCTAACTGCAGTCTGTCACCATGCGGTCCCTTAACCGGGGCTATGCCAATATATTGATCTGCAACTTTCGTGTCCAGCATGGGATTGTTCGTCTGATCAAAGAAGAAGCCGGTATTTCCTGACCCTTGCTTGGCCAGATATTGAGCTTCTTTCGCAGTAAATAGTTCCTGATCCAGCAGTTTTTCCGAGTACAGCTTGTTTAAATACATCAATAATTCTTTATTCCGATCACTGCCCATCCAAATATTAACCTTGTTATTCTCCAAGTTAATGTTATAACCTAACTGAAAATCCAGACCAAAAGATCCGGCCATGATAGGTACGATACTTAAGGCGTTGCGTGCTGTCATCGGAAGCTCGTCTTGCTTACCGTTGCCATTAGGATCTTTATCCCGGAAAGCTTTTAGCACCTCGTACAGATCGTCCGTAGTCTCAGGTTCCTTCAGGTTCAGCTTCTTCAGCCATGCTTGATTCATCCATCTTTTGTCAGTTCTGGCAGCGTTGACGCTTACAATACCCGGGATGGCATAAATATGGCCTTCGGGTGTTGTAATGGCTGAACGAATCTCAGGATAGGTATCCATTAATTTTTTCAGGTTTGGAGCGTACGAATCAATCAGCTTCTCGAGCGGAATTAATTGGCCGCCTGAACCGTAGCGGATTGCTTCTAAAGGTGTAAGGCCTGAGCGGTACATCGCATCAGGGAGCTCATTAGATGCAAACAAAAGGTTCTTTTTCTCAGGAAAACCATCGGTTGGCGCCTCGATAAATTCAACCTGAATATTGCTCAATTTTTCATAGTCCTGGAACACCGGCATATCCTTAAAGGGTCCGTTGGATGGCGCAATTCTTGTGAACATCTTCAGCTTAAGCGGTTCATTGACAATGGGAAATCCGGCTATAGACACACTTTTCTCTGCATCTGTATTGGATTTGTTCTCATTCTTCTTGCTCGTCGTATCCGAGCTGCATGCGGTAAGTGTCATACCTGAAACTACTAATGTGGAAAGCAGTAAAGTCCCCCAATTTCTTTTCATGCTTACGTTCCTCCGTTCGAGATGTTTTCTTCCCCCTAAAGAAAGCGTTTTCTTAGGGTTGATCTAATTATAGTCAATGTTTTTCTCTTTATGGTTCAACATATATGACTTTCCATTCTACTTTTTTGACTGTTTGAGGTTATCCATGTACACCTGAGGTGTCATTCCGTTTATGATTTTAAAAACTTTAAAATAGTAAGTATAACTCAAAAAACCGACTTGACTGCTAATCTCTTTCAAAGAATAAGAGCCGGATTCCATGAGCATGCAGCTTGTTTTAATACGAACTCGGTTCAAATATTCCGTGAACGTCAAATGCGTTTCCTCTTTGAACAATCTGCTTAAGTAGGAAGGATTCAAATTAAGGGCACTCGCCGTGATGTCCAAAGAAATGTTGGAAGCATAGTTGTCCGTAATAAATTGTATGGCTTTCGAAATATGACGCGAATAGGGTCCTCCTGCATGCTGTTGCTTGATGACTTCAACCATACGTGCATAGTAATTTAACAACCATTGCTCAAGCTCGGCAATGTTTCCAATTCGCCCAAGTTCACTTCGTGAAGGGATGAGTTCGTTTTTTTCTATGGGTGTATGAGGAAAATGCCGCTTCAACGATATTTCAACAATATGCAGCATTTCGCTTACAATGATTTGCACCGTCATGGCGTAGACAGGCAGACTCCGTACTCCAGCAAAAATGGTTGAAATGATATGGTTAATCCTTTCCCCATCCAACTGTTCCAGAAAAAGCAGTAATTGCTTCTGCTCTTCAATAAACAGTGAATCCTTCAGGATGGATGTATGCGAGGTTTGATAGAACATGTCGTTCATATCCTGGTTAGCTTTGCTATAACTGACACCAAGCTGTCTTAAACTTCCGCATAGCTGCCCTATCGCATAGACACATTTTAAGTTAAGGAATTTCTCGAGAGAATGGGAAAGGCTGCTCATGGCTTGATTGATTTGGGTTGTAATCGTGTGCTCGCTTCGATCCGCAGAAGAAAATAGGACAATAAAGCGTCCCTCCCCCACATAGCCAACCGTCCGCTTCTGAATGTCACCAATTGCCATCTGCATGACATCCGTAGCCTGCTGTACAAAGCGATTCTTCTGTACATCGGTCAAGGACTCCGTCAACAACAGAAAAGGAACGATTTGTACGGTAGCGGTTCCATAATTTATGGAATGGGTATAGAGCTCATTGTCCCGTGCATAAGACTGCAGCTCTTCACCGGCTTCTTGGACATCTCTAGCCAAATTAGCTACGTGCTCGCGAAGTATAACCGGACTTAGACGTTCAATCATTTTGGTTTGAGCACTGCGAGCTTCATGCTCCCGTTCTTCACTCTTCAATTCCTGAACCGCTTTATTCAGAAGCGACAAAAGCGCAGCCGGGTTCAAGCGATGTTTGAGCAAATAATCCATAGCACCGTTCATTAAGCAAGTCCGAACATAATCGTAATCGTCAAAGCTGCTCAGCATGATCATTTTAACCTTGGGAAACCGGTCTCTGATCATACGGCTCAGTTCTACCCCATTCATTAACGGCATGCTCACATCCAAGATCGCGATATGCGGAGTATGCTGCTCCATCATGGAAAGGGCCATAGATCCGTTATGTGCTTCACCGCTTATGGTGAATCCATGCTTTTCCCAATCCAACATACTCTTCACATCGTTACGTGCCAACGCCTCGTCATCCACCAATAATACTTGAAACATCTATCATTCCCCCTTTTGCATACGATCCACACTCGGCAGCAATGGGAATCTGATCTGCACGTTGGTATACGAATCAGGTTCACTATAGAGGAACACGCCGTAAGGCTCCCCGAACAGTCGAACGATGCGTTCGTGCACATTACGAACTCCCATGCCGCTGAAGCGTGTGCTGGTCTGGTCTTTATTTACTTCTAACAGAGCATCGATCTGTTCCTTCGACATTCCTTTTCCATTATCTCTGACTTCGATTCTCAGTTCTTTGTTTTCCTCATAAATGCGAATTAACACCATACCCTCATGCTCCGAAGATGATATGCCATGAATGATGGCGTTTTCCACAAGAGGCTGCAGCATTAACTTTAAAACGCTGTATTGTAAAAGCTCTTCATTTTCGACTTCTATGTTCACATGTAAGGGTTCCACATATTTATATTTTTCAATATTTACGTAGCTGCGGACATACTGCAGTTCTTCTTGCAGGGAGAGAAATTCATTCGTATTCCCCAATACACCGCGCATGAGTTCTATCAAAGATTCCGATACCTCAACAATATTCGGCACCCCGTTAAGCTTAGCCAAATACTTTACCGTATTCAGCGTGTTATAAAGAAAATGGGGACGGATTTGAGCCTGCAAAACAGCCAACTCCGCTTCACGCTTCTCCTTCTCGGTGGTCACGATTCCCTCAAGTAAACGCTTTAATTCTTCCACCATACTTTTGAATACCTGATAGAGCTGACCTATTTCATCCTTAGAATGAATTTCTATGGACGGGAGCGTCATGTTGCCTTCCATGACATGCATCATCATGGATCTCAGCCTTCGAATATTTCTTGTAATTCTTGATGAAACTTGTAAAGTGGCGATTACGATAATCATAAACACTATAATGGCTACTGTGGCTAATACATTGCGTATCCGCGTCGTTTCCGTTAAAAGCGACTTCATCGGAACGAGTGCTACCGTGGACCATCCTGTATAATCCGATTTTCGCGTGATGACCAGATAAGATTTCTGGTCGATGACCCTTTCAACCGAACCGTCTGTACCGGCCAGCTCCTGTTTTAGCCCCATAATCGTTTCCTTGTCAAGGGCGCTTGTTTGGGGTTGATAAATGAATTCGTTGTTCCTGTCAACCACAAACAACATACTATCCGACGTAGGTTTGACATCATATATTTTCTTAATGAACTCGTCATTCAGATCGAACATCACGATACCGATTAAATTACGATTATATCGGAGCTCGCGCCCGGTCACAATGGAGTCAATGACGCCGGTTTG
Organism: Paenibacillus sp. V4I7; assembly: GCF_030817275.1. NCBI lineage: Bacteria > Bacillati > Bacillota > Bacilli > Caryophanales > Paenibacillaceae > Paenibacillus > Paenibacillus sp. V4I7. Next base: position 4,544,734 of record NZ_JAUSZD010000002.1, read on the forward strand.
ATGAAAATAAGCATGACCTGAGCCATTTTGAAGTAAATAATCCATCATTGGTGTGTATAAAACGTTTTTGTCGAGCCAAGGGGAGCCGACGAAAAACACCTTTTCGTTCAACCCGATGACGGCAACTCGTGAAATGTATGGCTTGTAGGCAATCAATGCGGATAAAAATTCCTCGATCCGCTTTTGCTCTTGGAACCACTCGTAGCTTGGTTCCTCCGTCTTGCTAAGCAGCGTATCCAGCACTGTTTTATTGGTAGCGACAACCGTATTTAAGCGACTAACTTCCTCCAGCCGAAGATTTAATGATTCGTCCGCTTGTCGTATGCTTTCCATGACGGAAGTAATCGCATTATTCTTGACCGTTTCTCTCATGTACAAATAAACAATACTCGTCACAGCAACGATTCCAAACAGAGTAACCAGACTGAATGCGACAAAGATTTTCCCCTGAATGCTTACAGTGGGTGAAATCAGCTTTTTTATGGAGAATAACTTCATTAACCGGCACCTCCTTTTCATATGGTCAATTCGTAGAAAAAACATGAATCCAGCCCGAACAGGAGCTTGATTCATGTTTTTATATTACTCATAACAAGGTGCAATGCATAGCCCCTGTCCATCCTCTTCAGCAATATCCTCACTCTGCCGAGGAATTGCTTGTTCTCTTTTTCCGGTATTCCCCCGGAGTAATCCCCTCTATCTTTTTGAAAAAACGGATATAGCTGTTTACATTGTTGTAGCCAACCGCCATGGAGATATCATTCAAGTTCATATTTGTATCCATTAACAGCTTTTTGCTTTCTTCCATTCTTTTCAGCGTTAGATACTCAAGGATGGTTTGGCCCCTATGCTGCTTGAATATACGGCTCAAATAAGAAGAGTTAAAGCCTACACCTATGGCAATCATTTCGATGGACAAGTCTGTTTGATAGTGTGCATGAATGTATGCAACGACTTTTTCTACGGTTTTATTGTTTTTATTGTCCTGCTCTTGAATGAATGTTGTGATTTGGGCAACAATACCCGAGATCCACTGGTGGATATGATCAATGGTTTCCCGTTTGGCCAGCTCCCGGTAAAGTATGATATCTGGACCGAATAATTGACGCGGGTGGCCATTATGTTCGAGTAACGCTTCAATACTGGCTTCAAGTACACGATTATAAGCCATATAAACCGATTCTGATTGAAGCTGCTTTTGTGTAATTTCCGTTTTCAGCTTTTCTAGAATCGACAAAACCTCTTCCGTGTTTCCCACCTTTAGGTTATTCGTGATCTGCTTCTCGGTCTGCAACAATGGATAATAGTCTCTATCCTGCTCTTGAATGTGTATTTCGTTTAATTCGTACAAAAGTACAGATTTAGCACCATGGAGAAGCTTGCTTTTAAGTACCTGGAGTGCCTCTTGATAAGATTTATGCGTTTGGGTGATATCCAGATAGACACTGCCTATGCCGATCGAAATCGATAATTTTAATAGTTCACCAATGACAGACTGCACATGCCCGGCGAGCTCCCGAAGCTCTTCCGCCTCCATTATATCGAAAACATTGATAATAACGGCCTGCTGGTGCTCCGATACATCCGTGATGACAAATCGATAATGGGTTTGCGTCTGAATCAACTCTGAAATGATATTCGAGATCGCATATTGATACAAATTCAATTCTTTACTTGAAAAACGCTGCGTTAATTCGGCGGCATAGTCCATTTCGATGAGCATAACGACATACCCTCGCATCGACAGCTCCAAACGATAAAGTTCAATTTGCTCTTGAATGTCCGAATGATCTGTTAATCGTTGATGCAGCAGCGCCATCGCAAAGCGATCGAGCATTGCCGGTGTCTGCTTGAGAAAAAGCTGGTCCAGCAGTTTCTTTTCCCCTATGGCTGTCTTCAGTACATCGGATACCAAACTCAGTTCGTTTGTATGAAGTAACGGATTTTCTAAAGAGAGCTCCTCCATGTATGTTCTTGTTCGCTCCATCAATTGTTTGATCGGATCGTACATTTTACGTGAAAGCCAATATGAGATCACAATGCCAATTATACTTAACATCACGCAGAATCCTAATGTGAGCCACCCAATATAGGAAAGTCTTTCGTAAATATTGGTTAGAGGCGTCTGGGACACAAGCCTCCATCCATTCCATAGTTGGGTCGAATAAGCGACCAGCAAATGCGGCTGATGGGCTTTATCTGTAAAAAAGCCCTCACCTGCAGTTGAAGCAACTTGCTTCATATTTGCTTGAGTCACGTCATTGCCTATATTCGCCTGCTTGTATGACGTAATAAATTGACCGTCCGATGCGACGATATACGTGTTCATGTGCGCAATATTTTGCATTTGCGTAAGCAGTTCCTGCAGTTGATCCTCATAAAGATGTATCGCCAGATATCCGATTTTTTCATGGTAGCTGATAGGTACCTTGCTAATAAATGTGATAATACTTTTTTCCTGTTCGTCATTATTGCTTATTAGCCTGGGGGGAAGCCAAAGATGATCATGATCCGTTCTCCGAATCGCCTCCACCCAACGGTCAGCCATGCTGCCTTGGTAAGGATGAATGAACACATCGGAAGAAATCATTACCTGACCGGATTCGAAAAAAAGCTGGATGGATTGAATCTTCTGATCCTGTGCGACGGCTTGCTTGAGCATATCTTGAAACTCATTAAGCAAGTAACGATTTTCATGATCGGCGGAATAACTGTTCAATCTCCCATCCAAGCCAATAGCCACTGTCAGCGAGTTGATTCTTCTTAGTGTATCGTCAAATGTTGCCACCGTGTGCCGCAATGAATTAGTATGAGAACGGCTGATTTCATCTACAGCCGTGTACAAAGCAAGACGATATGAAAAGAAACCGATTCCAACAACAGGCATGAGAATAACAATTATATAGGAGATGAAATATAACAACAGCAACCGATTCGTTTTTTTCCATTGTGTCCATTGCCGAGTAAATGTTCTCATGATAGTTACCTTTCTTTTTATGCAATATGCCTTAATTATGCCATAACTCATCCCGTTTATGATATAAAGTGTCAGAAAATCATGACGCACGTCAGTAATGTATGATGCTGAGATATGACTTTTCGAGATGAACATACGAATACTTCCCATATACAGCTAAGAATCAAGAACGATATGATAAATGTGCAAGTCAATTACTTGTCAGGGGGATTGAAAATGAGAAAATATGTAAGCATTGTATTAACGGGCTGCTTAACAGTTTCATTATTAGCTGCTTGCTCGTCACAGGGAAATAAACCGAGTGAATCGCCAAAAGGGAATGATCAAGCATCTGCACCCAGCACTTCCAGTTCACCCGTTACATTAAAGTTCGCAAGCTGGAGTATTAATGAAGCAGCAACCAAGGATGCGCTGCAGCAAATGGCTGACACTTACATGAGTTTGCATAAGAATGTCAAAATCGAATTTATTGGTATTCCGTTCGGAAACATTAAAGATCAAACCTTTGTGATGGCATCAAGCGGCGATGCTCCTGATATCATCCAAACATTCACCGCTTCATTCCCAACCTATGCCGCCTCCGACATCGTGGAACCGCTTGACGATTTGCTTGGAAAAGATTACGTAAATGATCTACTTCCTTCCTATAAAGATGATTATACTTATAATGGCAAGCTGATGGGGATTCCGTGGGCAGCTTCGCCTTACGTTCTGTATTGGAATAAGGAACTGTTTAAAAAGGCGGGATTGGAGCAAAAACCGCCGAAAACCATGGATGAAATGCTGGATATCGCCCGTAAAATTTCCAAGCTAAAAACCGACAGCGGAGAAAATATATATGGGCTGGGCGAACCGACGGATAAGCTGCCCATCAACGGTATGATCTTCTTAAAGACGCTTTACAGCTTTGGCGGCTCTATCTTAGATACGAACGGTAAGGTGAACGTAAATACACCGGAAACAATCTCTGCCTTTAAGTACTATCAGACATTGATAAGCGAGAACTTGTCGCCACAAGCGGCGAAACTGAAAGACCTGCGCAATCTGTTCGCGATCGGACGTCTCGGCATGTATGCGGACGGATATTACGGTAAAGCCGTGTTCCGTTCGTTAAGCGGTAAAGGAGAAGCGTTCGATAGCACTTGGGAAGCAGCTCTGATGCCTGCTGGCAAATCGGGCAAAAGCGTCTCCATAGGCGAAGCCCATGGACTCGTCATCACCAAAGATTCCAAAAATAAGCAAGAAGCAGCCAATTTCATCAAGTTCTTAACCGACAAAGACATGATGCTGCTTTATCATCAAAAGAGTGATGTCGTTTCCGCCAGAAAATCGGTAAGTTCACTGCCCGAATTCAACAGTAGTCCTTTCGATAAAGCGTTAAACCAACAAATGGGTGCTATTAACGCATTGCCCAAAAATAATCAGGGCCTAGAGCAATCGTATCTGGATATGGCGGATTCCATTCTAAAAGTTACTATTGCTAAAGAATCGCCGGAAAAAATAGCGTCTGATTTGGATGCCAAGCTTAAACAAGCGCTGAAATGACCCCTTATAGAAAGAAGTGAACAACTTTGAAAAGCATAGCAGATACAAGTGTGAAACTCGAGAAACCTTTCAGAAATGCGTGGTTATCGAGTCGCGCCAAAGACAGATGGTTTCTTTTCTTTTTGTTAGCGCCACCTATGGTGCTGCTACTGCTGACCCTCGGCATTCCCATCGTCAAATCGATTTATATGAGTTTCTTTGATGTCACACTGGTGCGAATGAATGACTACAGGTGGAATAACTTCGCCAACTACTTACATTTGTGGACCGAAAATGACTTTATTCAAGCACTGCGAACAACTCTGATATATGTCGTAGGTATCGTGATTCTTCAATTTGTACTAGGTATCCTTCTAGCGTCGATGCTCAATCATGTGGTTCGAATGCGTAAATTGCTGCGTACTGCCATCCTGATTCCATGGACGATTCCGACAATTGTAGTCGCATTATTATGGATGTGGCTGTTTCAGCCTCAATACGGTGTTTTGAACTATATCCTTGTAAATTGGGGGATTATCGATAAACCTTACGAATGGCTGAGCAGTCTCCATCTTGCATTGCCGGCTGTTATGGTGGCTGCCCTTTGGCGGCAGCTGCCCTTCATGAGTACCATGCTGCTTGCCGGTATGCAGGGAATCTCCGCGGAAATTTATGAAGCATCCAAAATTGATGGAGCGGGCAGCCGACAAACGTTCTGGTACATTACGCTTCCGCAGTTGAAGAATACGATCAAAACGGTCACTTTGATCTCCATGATCGAGAATTTCAAAATGTTTCCGTTATTCTGGATTATGACTGGCGGAGGACCGCTGAACGCAACCACAACGTTAGCGATTCTAAGCTACAAAACTGCGTTTATCAAATTAAACTTGGGCGAAGGCGCAGCTATTGGCGTGTTATGGCTTCTATTGTTACTTTTCATATCGTGGGGCTATAATAAGCTATTTTCGATTGGTGAAGACAATCAGGCAAGGGGGCACTAACATGAATAACACCTGGAAAGAACGATTGCTGCGCTTAGTCGCGACCCCTGCTCTGCTGACCGTTTATCTCGCATTTTTTCTATTCCCCCTTTATTGGATGGCAATCACGTCAATAAAACGCAATTCCGAGCTTTTCGTGCTGCCACCCAAATGGATCGTCATTCAACCTGTCTTTGAACATTACGTCAAACTGTTAAGTGAATCGGCATTTCTCATCTATTACAAAAATAGTCTGATCGTCAGCCTGTCGACAACGTTATTAACGCTGCTTCTTGCCATCATGGCAGGGTATGCCTTCTCTCGGTTCCGGTTTCCTTTCAAAGGCTTCGCCATGCTAACGATCATGTCGACGCAAATGCTGCCCGTCGTTTCCTTGCTCATCGCGCTGTATGCGATGTACAAATCATATGGGCTCCTTAACACCCATTTAGGGCTTGTTATTGCCCTAACGACGTCTGCGCTGCCATTCTCCATCATGATGTTGAAAGTATTTTTCGATCATATTCCCATCTCTTTGGAGGAAGCTGCTAAAATGGACGGCGTAAGCCGTACGGGGATCTTGTTTCGAATCGTGATACCTTTATCCAAACCCGGTATCTTTGCAGTGGGCATCTATTCGTTCATCATGTCTTGGGACGATTTGCTGTATTCTCTCACGCTCATCACCAAGGATGCTCTGCGAACACTAAATCCTGGTATTTCCATTCGCTATATGGGCGAAGTCGCCTACGATTGGGCCAACATTATGACGGTTTGCGTCGCTTCCACCATTCCCATTATGCTGCTATTCTTATTTTTCCAAAAATATATGGTCTCCGGCATGACCGCAGGTGCGGTTAAGGAATAAAGAACTTCACCGTATCGACCCGAACAGTCGATACGGTGCTTTTTTTTGCGGTACCGCTTCATAGACATGAGGGTAATATTCATTCACATGTCCCTAATACTCACCTTGGCATCGTTATTCCACATTCACTTGCACATGGTGAACCTGATACAATCTGGATTGATTGCGTTTACAAATGATGAAAGGGTGATCCGTTTGAACAAAAGTTGTAGGAGAAGACTTTGGGTTGCATTCATGTCAATTGGAGTCGCTTTGACTTCCACATTAGTCCCTAGCGGGGTACAGGTGCAAGCTTCAGGCACCGTTCCTTTGCAAAATTATTTTACTGTCGATTCGGGAGGCGATCAGGGAAAAAAAATGCCTTTGTATGACGGGACCATTGAGAAATATAATGGTTTCTATTATGTGGCGGGAACGGGAACAACCGGCAACCTGTACAAATCAAAAGATATGGTTCATTGGGAAGGCCCCACTCGCTTTATATCAACCGACCCGGCTACTTTGCCTCCCTTTGCTCCGAACGATATCACATTCCCGAGATACGGCGCATCGGATTTCCTCTTTCATAACGGCGTTATGTTTTACGGTTTCAACAGCTCTAATCTGATTCATGGAAACCCTGCGACGATGTCCACAGACCATCCTGATTTCAGGCACAGCTTCTGGGATAAGCAGTATGACCGAGGGATTGATCTCCAATTTTTTATCGCCCCCAACGGAGATCAGCTTTATTTGCGCAAATTGAATCCAGGGGAGTCTGATCCTAATGTAGGCGGAGCCGCCTTAGGCCGTCCGGGCGTTTGGCTGTGGAACGTCAAATCATTTTTCAATGAGCTTGGTAATCCGGACCGAGGACTTGGGAAAGAGTTGCTCTTCACTTCGCCCGGATATTGGAGCAATCTGAACCATTTTAACTTTGAAGGGCCTGAGCTTTACTATCGGAACGGCCAATATTACTTGTTATATGCTTCCAACCAAATGGATCCCCGGTCGGGACTGTATGATACAGGCATTGCTCAATCCGATGATTACAACACCTTCAACAACAGCAAAAATCTACCTAATAAGCTTCTAGGTCGTAATATAGAGAGACTGCTGCTGAAGTATACTCCGATCTTGCCAACTGCGGAATTCGGCAGTCAGACGTACACCTTTACCTACGATAAGCCAGGTGACGGCTGGCAAAACATCGATTTTGATACTGCAAGCTGGAAAACCGGTAACGGCGGATTCGGTTATCCGATCTATACAGTAGCACCGGCCAGAGTACCGAGTATTTATACAACATGGGGTTCTTCAGATACACCTGAAAATCTGTGGACTCGAAGAACATTTACGTTAACCTCTGTCCCGGATACCGTGGTGCTCCGTCATCGATTGGAGGGTTATGGCAAGCTGTATATTAATGGTCAAGAGGTGGTTAGCCAACAAGGAATCCAGCCCGGTTATGCCATGGTCGAAGTGCCTAAGGGCATTCTCAAAACCGGAACGAATGTCATTGCCGCCACGATGAGCCGAACCGGTCCTCAGGTTTTAGCTGACTATCACCTCGATTTCGGTCTTTATGATACAAAAGGCGAGCCGGTAGAAGCGGATATTGTCGGACCTTCGCAGCCTAACATCATTGAAGGACCTAACGGCTTTGAGACATGGATCACTTACAAAGCATTTTGGGATGGCGTGAACGGCCAAGGCAAAGACCGGGTCTACTTCTGGGGTGACGAAATGGTCGTTGACGGGCCGACATCATCCACCTCATCAGGCGTACACTTTGATGCCTCCGCCCCGTCCTTTGAAGATCGGTTCAACAATGAATCCAGCTTGAAAAACTATATGCATGTACCTGCTGATACTCGCATCCATGAAGGCGTTCTATCGATAAACAGCCGGCAAGGTCAGAAGCAAATGCTCCTGAAAGAGGGGGCGTTATCCAATTATTATTTGGAATCCAATATTCGATTTGATGACTCTAAAGGGCTTGCAGGAGTAACGGTATGGTACCGGAACGATGCTAACCAAATCCAATTGCAAATTGATCGTGAGAGAAGAAAATATGTAATAACTACGATTCTAAACGCTCAAGCCTCGACTCAGGAAGCGGAACTCCCTTATACGTACCAATTCCTTCATGAAGACCCGCGCGCAGCCGATTTCGGCGAGCAATTTCATACGCTTAAGGTATATAAGAATGGCTCCAAGCTGTTCGCGGAACTGGATCATTATAAACTGAATAACGATCTGCCTGTCATGGAAAATGCTTTGTTGAACAAACCCGGCAAGGTGGGGCTTGTGTGCCAAAACTCCGTGTGCAGCATAGATAACGTCTCCTTGACATCCGGCTGGAGCGAGTCAGGAAACCAGATCAACAATTGGATCAGCCCATGGACTTTGACCGGACAAGGCCTAACCTCATCTGCTGCCGGTCCGTCTCTGAATGTAAAAGGTGATGCTTTAAGCGAGTATGAGTTTTCAGCTAACGTTAGCACGGATACACTCCCTGCAACAGGCAAAGCCGGCATTATCGTTGAATATATAGATGAAAATAATTACGTAGCAGCATTCACTAATTTTGAAACCCGGCAATTCGAGTTATACAAAGTCGTGAATGGTCAAAGCGAGCTTATTCAAAGCGCTTCAACCGCTCGCGATACGATTTATGGACATAACAATTACGATCCGGCTAATTACAATCTAAACTGCGGTGGAACCGCTACGCCGGCATGCGATATTGGGCAGCGGGAATATATGTATAAGCTGCGGGCGCCAGCTGAAGTGTCCCGCGCGAACATTCTTTGGACCGCTGGAGAGTTCAAATATTTAAAAACCACGTTCTTACTGCCGAATGTGACTTCATCTAATTTTGGATTCGATTCATGGAATAAAGACACGGGGGCCTGGTCTCCTGCTGGATTTACATACGATGGCAACGGTAAGAAGGGCATCTACCAGACCGCCAAATTCAATTCGAACCTGACGACAGATCAAATCCGCCTCAAGGTTCCGGCAAAAATCAATCGCCCGTTTGCGTTCTCCGTTCATGAGGAAATAAGCGCCCAAAACTTTTACCGCACGGTTCGCAAAGATGGGCAGCTTTACGTATGGGTTAACAATCAACTCATCTTTAAGCAAGCCGATCCGTTTGCCGGCTCACCGGCAAAGGCAGGGTTGTATTCGAACGATTTGGCCGCCAGATTCAATTCTATCACTACATTCGAAATGAACCCCCCCCGGTTGGAAGTCTTCGCCCCCAAAGCGGATCTAGCCAACGGAGAGCTCGTTTCAGGTACGAGCGTAACCTTGTCCACCTACACGGAGGGAGCCCGTATTTATTATTCTATGGATGGAAGCGCGCCAAGCCCAAGCAGTCAGAAATATAAAGGGCCAATATCCATTACAAAGCCTGTAACGCTGAGAGCCATCGCTGTGAAGGGCGGAATGAATGAGAGTGAAGAATTAGTTCAGAATTATTCGGTACTTGTACCATCCGCTCCCTAACTACACCCTGTGATTCTTGGATTTAGCAGCGAAAGACGCCTCCATCCCCACTCAGATCGTGGTAATGGAGGCGTCTTTCATGGATTACGGACATGAAGGAGCTAGCCCTTCGACTGATTTCTAAATTTCACAACAAGGCTCTATGCACAACCCCTGTCCATCCTCTTCGGCTTGAAGGAGGACAATTCCCACACGGGTCCGAAATGGAGCCGTTCGATCATTACCGAAAAATGTAGACAGGAGTCTGCCGTCATGATCGATAAACATCGTTCCGTGGCCACCGTGAGGTACCGCCAACTGTCTCGGGGTATAAGGGCCGTACAAATCATCAGCAACGGCATACATCAAATCGTAAGTGCCGTCCACTCGTTTATCGCCATTCCATTCCGCCGCACCAAGAATATACTTACCTTTATACTTCACGATAAATGCACCCTCATATCCAACGCGCTGTCCATCTGAGCTTAACAGCTTACGGGGGTCTTCTGCAAAGCCCGTCATATTCTTCTTCATCCTGGCAATTTTACCGTCCTGCCATACAAAATACACTTGACCATCATCATCCTGGAACAGACTGGAGTCGATATCCGTATTCGTCATTCGTCCCATATCGATATACGGTCCCTCTGCATGTCCGGATACACTTTTAATCAACCCGGTGCCTCCGCCTTGAAGAGAATAAGTGATCCAGAAGGTTCCGTACAAATAGATCATCTCCGGAGCCCAGAGACAAGGATTCTCATAGATGTTGTTCTCCCATGTACCATTTTCGGCTAAATCCCATACTTTCGCCACACGATTCCATTCCTTCAGATCTTTAGAACTCCACAAGTGAAGCTGGTTATTCCGGTCCCAGAAATTTCGATGCGGCATGTCTGAAGTCCCCGTCAAATAATATGTTCCATCCGGTCCTTTGCTAATATGAGGATCCCGAATCAGAAAGTCCGCGACAGGTTTAAGACTTCCCACAAGTCCCTTCTCCAGCACCGCTTCCTCAATCGGCCTTATGAATTCCGGGCTTACAAAGGACATGGGTACAACGGAAGGAAAATGCTCAACCGGTGAATAGCTGCCGCAGCCCGTGAAGGAAGCGTATAATTGATTGTCCGGTCCTATAAATAAGGAGACTTGTCCGCCATGAGGAAGCGCCAGATACCGCCTGCTATATGGACCATAGATCGATTGGCTCACTGCCACAAAGGTATCAACAGCATCGCTGCCCATCCTCTCAAGCGCATCTGCACAAAACATAAAGTAGTACCCATCCCGCTTGTATAAAAAAGCCCCGTACGTTCCTACCTGTAAATTCCGGGTGTACGATGGATGATCCTCTCGCCCCGCGACCTTCCAAGGCTGCACTTCTACCATCCGGGGAATTTCCGCAAGTCCTGTCATGTCCTCATTCATTCGGGCAATCCTGCCATTGCTGTAAACCCAATACACAACCCCGTCTTCATCCTCAAATAAAGAGGCATCCTTCCCGTCAGAAGTTATCTTCCCCATATCCTGGTAAGGGCCATTGACGGAGGCAGACAAGCTTTTGAGCAGGCCGGTGCCGCCTTGATTCAATCCATAGGTGATCCAGAACGTTCCATTCACATAGTGGATTTCAGGAGCACAAATACGAGAGAGGTCCTTGCTCTCCTTTTGCCACGTTCCCTCTTGCTCCAAATTCCATACTACGGCAGGTCCCGTCCATGACTTTAAGTCCGTAGATATCCATACCTGCAAGCATGTGCCATCTGTCGTTCCGGTCATATAGTACGTCTGATCCGGGCCTGTGCAAATACTGGCATCTTTGAATGACACATCCAAAATTCGTTCTATCATTACTGCAGATTCAGAATAGCCTGTACAGGCGGACCATTCCGTTTCAGGATGAGGCGGCTGGATGATAAAATCGCTGTTCATTGTTTTCTTCCCTTCCTATCGTTTTGAGAATCTTTTAGGAGCCTGTAATTAAACGAATATCCTCGCTCTGCAGTGGAACAGAGTAGATACGCACATTCCTCATTCCTCCGTCAAAAGCGTCTTTGCTTCCTTGGTCGCCAAAGGCATCTGTTCCAAATCTTCCACCGTAGCCGCCTGCGCTATCATGGGTTCTTACTAAAGCAAACGAAGCGTTGCCTTCACCGACAAGGGTTCCGTTTATATACAGGCACAGGTTTCCTTCATCATAGGTCATCGCAACATGGCTCCATTGCGCTAGTTCCAGCTGCACTGGCTCACCGGAAACGAATAATTGGTTACCGTTAGAGCAAACCGCTGCTTCCAAACGTCCATCCCGTATACGAAGCGATAGACCGTTTGTTGAATCACCTTCATCCAGCAAAACGTGAGTGCCGGAAACAGACTGCGGCTGAATGTCCATCGTAAAGGATCGCATGGAAAAGGCATCGTGGAAAAAGCCGTACGTTCCCTCCGCTGCAACTCTGACAGGCGAAAAAGTCGGCGTCCTGTACTGTACCAGCAAAGCATACTTATCCAACAGAAGCTGAAGCTCCTGTTCACTGATAGGAAACATGGTTGCATGTCTCGCACGGTAAGGGAACCGAATCATCTCCTCATCCAATTCATTGGACCAGTGGATCATATCTGTAGATTCCATCACGCCGAACTTGCCATAAGCCCAATAATCATAGTACAACAACCATTTCTTCTCGCTGTCCACCCAAAGAAACTCCGGCCCCTCTGTGTAATCCGGTGTTTGAACACCCGCAATCCTTTCATAAGGACCTTCTAGTTGATCAGATACAGTCAAAAAGTTCATCGGCGGATGCGTATATGTTATTGGCTCATAGACATGACTTTCATCTTTAATGGCCATGTAATATTTCCCTTCATGCTCAGCGAGACTTGCGTCAATCGTTTGAAAACCCGGGTCATAGAACAATTCCGTCTTGGAGAATGTTTTCCAATCTTTCGTTCGCGTGCAATAGTGCTTGCTGTTACTAAGGTCTTTGCCTACGCTGGAAGCCCAGTAAATAAGAAAATCCTCCTGAACAGGATCATAGGCAAACTCAGGTGCCCAACTGTTGAAGGTATCTGGAATATCCTTCATGACAGGCAGCGCTTTTTCTTCTTTCCAGTGGATTAAATCATCCGAGGTCGCATATCCGATCGATGGCCCAAGAGGGCGAATCGTAAATACAAGATGCCATTTACCATCTGGCCCCTTGCTAATAAACGGATCTCTCAAAATACCTTCCCCTAAACTGGAGGCCCAGACCGGTTCATTATCGTTAAGTTCATACCAATGCAAGCCATTGCGACTATAGGCATAATGCAATTCTTCAACCTTGTGACTCTGCCCGGGACCAGAGCGAAAATACCCCATGAGAAATGTGCTTTGATGATTATTGCTTGAAGTAAGCATGGATGTTTACCCCTTTCGTGATTGTGTTTAGGTTAAGTATATCGTGGTTTGTACAACATTAAAATGGAGAAAACGGTACGTTAGGTGAGGAAAATGGACATAACAACGTAAAGAATCAAAATTTCATCATCCAGAGACGGTCGGTCGGGTGAGGATTATGGACGCCTATTATTGTTCCATAAAACAAAAACATGCCGTGAAGAATCATTCACAATTCCTGAACAATTCGCGGCATGTTTATTAGATTTTAATAAATTGCTTTCGGAAGTCGCTTGGTCTCACTCCGGTTTTGCTATGGAACAGGTTCGAAAAATAATGGGGATCGACATAACCAAGCTTATAACCAATATCACTTATGGTCAGATGTGTGTCGAGTAGCATCAGTTTAGCGGATTCTATCTTTTTGGAGATGACATAGTTATAGATGGTAGTCCCGATTTCTCTTTTAAACAAGCGATTTATCTGCTTATTGGAAATGCCCATCTGTGAAGAGAGCTGGGTAGGATCGAAAGGATGAAGGATGCTGTTATCCAAAAATTGCTTTATAGCTTGAACCGTTGATGTTAACGCTTCCCCTTTTTTACGTAAAGTTTCGGAGAGGCTGACGATAATTCGCATAAGGATGATCTGAAGCTCACTTTGCATTTCTTCTACTGATTTTTGCTTAGCGCTTTCAATAGCCTCTTTAAACAAGCGCTCCAATCCACTATCGGACGTCACGACATGTAAAAGCAGATGGTAGACTTCAAGCATCTTCAGAATCCAGCTTCCGCTAATGTTTAGCCATATATAACTCCATTGCTCCTTGTGGTCTAGGTCTGAAGCAACTTCATGGTAATAGCCTGCAGGTAGGATGAACATGTCTCCCTGACGAGCCATATAGGCTTGGGGACCGACCTGAACACTGCCTTGCCCTGATAGTACAAAACCGAAAACGGTAATTTTTGAAATCTTTCGAATATTGCGGTAATCCGTATCACAGTAATTAACCCCTAAGAACTGGACGCTCAGAGGAGGCTCTCCTAACGGAGGCAGGTGATATACGGGCCCATGCTTGCCGGGTTTATTTATCATCGTCATTGGACCTCTCTTAACAACTTGGTTCCTAGTTCCCATGACTATATTTTAGCACAATTTCAAGTATGGAGACATGGAGTTGGATGGAAGAAAGAGCATTTAGGTCCTACATCTCCCTTTCCATCCGAGCTATGGTAACGCTATCATTTTATCCGTTCGTCTACTTCCTGACAATACGATGAAAGTGGCTGTCCAAAAAGTAGTCGAAGATGTCTAAGAGATAGGCAGTTCACACAGAGTTTGCCGACTTGTGACGCAATGATGAAAAGTATCGTTACAGCATTAAAACGATGATTGAGCTCCATTGCAACAATGTAAACCATCGTTCCATCAACCTTATATGAACAGTTATTCGCCCAATCTCCCTCGTAACGATGTAAAACATCGATGCAGCAATCGTAATTACCTCAACTTGAATCTAACAATGAAATACATCATTGCAACAAAAGTGGTTGTGCAAAAAGTCGCCGACTTTCGCTTGCCCACAACTTACTGAAGAAAGCGGCAGTGGACGCCAAAAACAAAGGAGCTAAGCACATACAAGCCGCTTAGCTCCTTTTTCATTCAAGTATTCACTATTTTTAAACAATTGGTTCTGTCCCACACATCAATAATGTTACTTTTGAGTCAGCCTCTTGTTCCAAGCGAAAAGCTGAGGTTTATTATTCCATGAAATAATGCTGCTGTTTCCAGCCTAGAACTGCTTTGATCTTAGCATTCGATAGAAAGCTGGCACGTCCAGGCAAATGTTGGACGTGTTTAGCAAGCTCAGGCATAAACCTATGAACTAGCTCTTCACTAGACAGATCGGATGAAGTATCGTCAGCTGCCAAAATGAGTGATTGTGCGCCAAGCCCATCTTTCTCCACAGCCAATCTACAGGCTACTGCCATATCCCTAACATCGATATAGCTCCAAAGAATGCGAATTCGTTCTTCTGGATTAGCGAAGGTTAGCCTTACTCGCGGATAATCCTTCGGTTCCAAAATATTTCCTAGACGGAAGGAAATGACCTGCATGCCTGTCCTGCGATGGAAAGCTTCCCCAGTCATTTCATTAACCATCTTGGATAATCCATAGCTATCTTCCGATAATTGAGGATGGCTTTCATCAATTGGAAGGAAATTCGGCGCGAAAAATTGATTTGCAAACACGATACCATAGGATGATTCGCTGGATGCGAGTACCACCTTGCGGATACCGAGATTCGCTGCAGCCTCCAAGATGTTATACGTATTCATAACATTATTCCGAAATGTCACGTCATTCGGATAAATAAACGCTTCCGGTATCGCAGCGAAATGAATCACCGCTTCCACGGGTTGTCTATTCCTGACACTGTATTGTGATAAGGCATTGTGAACCTGACCCAAATCGTTCAGATCTACAATCTGTGTCTTGCATAAGGGTTCTTCCGGCAGCTTCCAATCCAAATTCAATACCTCATACCCCTGCTCAACCAACTCTTTCACAATCCATTTACCGGCTTTTCCGCTTCCGCCTGTCACGATTATTCGCTTTTTCATCGATATATCGCACTCCTAGTTTCATATCGTCGGCATTACGTTGCCGCCATTCACGGGAATAAATGCTCCCGTAATAAAACTCGCCAAATCTGATGCCAGAAACGCTACCACATTGGCGATTTCCTGATCGGTGCCGCGGCGTTTCAGCGGTACATTGCTTTCATACGACTCTTGGCGTTCCGTAAGATTTTCCCGATCCTTATCACTGATCGTCCAGCCTGGCGCCACTTGGTTAACAGTCACCTGATGTTCGCCGACTTCCTTTGCCAGTACTCGGTACAGCCCGTCCATCCCTCGTTTGCCGCTCACGTAAGCGGATTGGGAAGGGAAGTTTTGCATGGAGCATTCCGTATTAATACCGATAACTCTGCCCTTTTTGCGTTTCACCATGTCCGGCAAGAATGCTTTTGCGAGCAGTACACTTTGTAAAACGCACGATTCAAACTGGCTGATGTAGTCTTCCATTGGCTGATCGAGTACCGATGTCCATTTGTACTGTACAACGGCATTGGCAACGACAATATCTACAGCCCCCGTAAGTCCGAGCGCGCGCTCCTTCATCGCGGTGACCTCATCCGCTTTGGTCACGTCGGCTTGAACAATAACAGCCCGGCTCCCGATACCTTCGATCTCAGCCTGTAACTCTGCCGCCTTCAACTCATTCTGATTGTAGTGAATGACAATATCCGCTCCACATAGAGCCAATGTTCGGGTCATGACACGGCCAAGCTGTCCTGAAGCCCCGGTAATAAGCGCTGTTTGACCTCTCAAATCAATGTTCATAAAGACTCTTCCTCCGATCTGGATGAACGTGTGTTTATAGCAGAGTGTGTCATGCCTTATTCGACAGCTATTGTACGAATTTCCGCAAGTGTAGCTTCATCCAAAGTCACATCAATGGCTGGCAGTACGCTTAAGATGTGGCTCGGCTTCCGAACGCCTACAAGAGCGCTGGTCAAAGCTGGATGAGCGAGATCATACGCAATGGCAAGCTGAGGCATGGTCATGCCGAACCGGCTCGCGATAACTTTCAACTTCTCGACGCGATCCACGTTTTTCCTCAAACCTTCCCCGGTATGTGCAGCGTTGCGGGAGCGCCAATCATCATCTGAGAATTTGGTGTCGTAGGTATAATTTCCTGACAGGAGACCTGAAGTTAGCGGACTGTAGGCGACGACACCGATACCTTTCTCCAGACAGAACGGCAGAATTTCCTTCTCAACGGCAGGCCTCAGGATGGAATACGGCGGCTGAAGAGAATCAACATGTCTTACGGAAAGCGATGCTTCCAATAACGAAACATTGTAATTGCTTACGCCTACATAACGTACTTTTCCATCTTGTACAAGCTTATCCATGGCGCGCATAGTCTCTTCCGCCGGAGCATTAGCATCTGTATCCGGCCAGTGCATTTGGTACAAATCGATATAATCGGTACCGAGACGACGCAGCGATGCTTCCGCTTCGCGTAGGATGGAATCGTAGGTTCCGTTCTTGGAAATGTTTTGGTTCTCATCCCAAACCAGACCGCATTTGGTCGCCAACACCACTTTGTCACGGTCGCCCTTTAACGCTTTCCCGATAACTTCCTCGGAATGGCCCAGACCATAGACAGCCGCAGTGTCAAAAAAGTTGATCCCGTTGTACAAAGCAACGCGCACGCTTTCGGCTGACTGATCATCGTCCTGGTTGCCCCAAGCGCTGGCCCAGCCTCCTCCACCGATTGCCCAAGAGCCGAAGCCAATAACTGAAATTTCCGGACCATTCTTGCCAAGTTTACGATATCTCATGAGTATAACTCCTCTATTTTTTAAAATATTCCGCTCGTTTCATAAAAATCTGCTCGACGCGTTCAACAATTTTCCCGTCCTGCTCGGATTGTTGTTTCACTTCGTTCCATTCCTTGTCCTGCGAGAAAGTTTCCCACTGTCTTGTCCGTTCCTCCATGCTTTCGTATTTCATCGTGTAATATAGCTTGGGTTGTTCCTCCAAATCGTCCTCCCAGAAATCACACACCTGCATGCCGAGTCTGGCAAAAATACCAAACGTATGATCGGAAAAGCGCTTTCGAATCGCATCTATTCTTCCGGGAAGAATCGTATAAATTCTCAATTCGTAAATCATTCGTCATTCACCTCCGATCACGTACATTTTCAATTATAAATAATGATTTCTGTCATGAGAAGAAGTGAATAAATTTAAACTAAGTTACTTTAAGTTAACTGTAGGCATAAAATAGGCAATAAATCAGATCACCAGTTGCTAAGATGTGCCCCGGCCTATGCAAATACTACGCGGTTGCTTTCGTGGAAAAATGAGAAAAAACGGCCCATGTTCGCATCTATTTCGCGATAGGCCGTCTTTATTTTTTTTGATATTTTTTTGTTGGATTAAATATTAAATTACAAAAGCTGATGTGATGATGACCAAAAGAATAAAAAGAACCAAGATAAATGCGCTTGAACGTCCATAACCTTCATAACCTACTGCTCCCATGTGTACTCATTCCCCTCGGTGATTTTTCACTACGGTATAATTATATGTACGGTACATACTGCTTGCTTGGACGTTTGCCACTGGGAGGCAAACGCCCAGGAAAAGCGAAAACGTATATAAGTAACGGCAAGTTATGTCCGCCATATAAAAGCCCTTACTGAGAGGGCTTGATGCATTCTTTTAACCTAGCAAAGTTCAACTTTCGATGACTCAAGGTTAACAGGAATATGCGGGTCCAGTCTCAGCTTTCACCGATTGTATATCTCAATAATTTTTTATCATTTACACACAATACTTGTTCTTATTTTTGAAAAAGCAGTTCGATTCCCTCAGTAGTCCCATGATTAATTTTGCTCTGAATTGACAGTTACCTTGATCTTGGACGAAGATAACCAAGCCTTGGTTGGATTGATTTTGGAATGATATTTGTATCCCCCCCCCATTAGGCATAGACTCTATCTTCAAAAACGACCACCATCCTGATTGTGTATAGCGTTACCTTATCTAATCCGATATTCTTGGAAATATTTAGGGATAATTGTCGTCGAAGCACCTGGCATTTGAGGCAGTACATAATGCCCTTCCTTCACCGTAGCCGGCTCTTCAAAAATATGACGAATCCATGGAATGTACTCAAGCATAATTGCATTTTGTGTAGATGCTACAAGGTGTTGGTGAATTTGGCCCATATCACCCACGTGCGGACAGATCGGCACATCATAAGAAGCTGCTAAACCTGCTACTTGCAGCCATTCTGTAATACCCCCGACACGCGTTACGTCAACTTGGCAATATTCAATTGCGCCTTGGTGAATATAATCTCTGAACGCATATTTGTTATAGACATGCTCTCCTAAAGCAATCGGAACATTTAACTCGTCTGCTAGCTTTTTGTGGCCCATAATGTCATCAGGATTAAGTGGCTCTTCCAACCAGAACAAATCGAATTCTTCAAGCTTTTTGCCCCACGTCATTGCGGTATTAATGTTCCACTGTTGATTGACGTCGATCATGAATATCACATCGTCACCAATCGCCTTACGTACTGCCTTACAACGATCATAATCCTCACGCGAATCCGGTTTACCGACTTTGATTTTAACACCCGTAAAGCCTGACTCTACAATTTCAGCACAATCTTTAACCAAACGCTCTTTCGACCAGTTCAACCAGCCGCCGTTCGTATTATAGGCTTTAATCGGTTTCGATTTCGCCCCGCCAAGGTACTGCCATAGCGGCTTATTGGAAGCTTTTGCCATAATGTCCCATATCGCGATATCCACAGCTGCAAGCGCCATGTGCGTTACGCCGGATCTGCCGATCCAGTGCATTTTGCCAAAACGCATGTCATTCCATAGTTCTCGTACCATAAATGGATCTTTCCCAACCAAAAGCGGCGCATAGTATTTATCGATCGTATCGACGATCATATCATCACCATGGGCACAAGTACCTGTGTAACCGTATCCAACAAAGCCTTCGTCTGTATAGATGCGAACACCAGCTAATCCCCAGTGTGTAGCTACGTTGATGGCGTCTGTAATTGGCGGTGTAATCGGTACATGCAAAACAAAGCTTTCTACTTTTGTAATTTTCATTGAATCCATCTCCCTAGTTTTTATGAGTACATTCTATTAGTAGCCAAGTGAAGCTCCACCATCGACGGGAAGAGCAACACCTGTAATGAAACCGGATTGAGCGCTTGCAAGAAACAACGCAGCTTGAGCAATTTCTTCCGAAGTTGCCGGTCGGCCAATGGGATGCATATCATTCAAAATCTGAATCGTCGCAATCGGATCATCCTGCTCTTGAATCCAATTCTGCAGCAGAGGAGTAGAGACACCGGCCGGGCAAATACAATTCACCCTGACGCCATCTGGCGCATAGTCGAGTGCTAATGCCTTGGTCATGGCGACGACACCGCCTTTCGTTGCAGCATAAACGGGATTCATCTTTTGCCCAACCAAACCGTTTAGGGAAGCCATGTTAACGATAGCACCACGCGTTTTTCTTAATTCAGCAATGGCGTGCTTGATCATCAGGAACACACTTTTCAAATTGATATGGAAGAGTCGATCCCACTCCTCCTCCTCGACGTCTTCCAGAAACTTAGGTAAAATAACCGCTGCATTATTGACTAGTACATCTAGCTGCCCAAACCTATGTAGGGTTTCTTGAATAAGCTCCCGGACATCCGAATCTCTTGAAACATCGACTTTTACCGCCACGACTTGATGTCCGGAAGATGTTAATTCCTCAGCTAGCTGCGATGCCCCCTTCTCATTCCAGTCGGCTATGATAACCGCTGCGCCTCGCTCAGCGAACAAGCGGACAATCGCTTCGCCGATACCCGAGCCGCCTCCCGTTACAATGGCTACCTTACCTTGTAGGTTCATTATCGTTGCCTCCATTCTTTCAAATCATATATCGTGTGTCGCGGGCGAGTTGATCAATATTGATTTTTCCACCAGAAGTAATTTCATGGTTAAGGATTCGTTCCTTTATTAATGTATAGATTTCATCGGTTAATACATAGCGGCTTAGGCTCTTTTTCATATCAATTGCCTCAATATCTTGATGGGATTTATGTTATTAATTTCCACTTCACTCATATCGTATATCATACATGATTTATTCGATGAAATAAATAGATTTTCTGATGCAAAGAAAAAAAGCAGTCCGATGCGTGAACATTTTGGCGCTTCTTTTCGTATTTGTACTTTTCTCCTTCCTTGGGATAGCGGATTAAGCTTCCATATACTTTGAATTCAATCAAGTTTGTCGATTTTGTTAGTCTATTAATCCCTTTCCGTTGACTTATACAGTTTTTTCAAAACATTTCTTGCCCCTTCTCCCTCGGGCCAACTATTCATTTTTCTGAAATCTGTATTGTCTGTAATCTGATCTATATTACCAATCAAACATTTGTGGGATAACTTTTTAATGTCTGAATCACTGATTTTATTTGCTATGAGGCTAGCAACTTCTGAACCATTCATTACTTTAAAGGGACGATCAAAAAAGAATGAAACTTCTTCAGGAATCCTTTCTGTTATCCCAAGTCCATTATGCATTCTTGATAAATGTGTGTAAGCATTATTCAATGCATGCTCACGTTCTCTCCAATGAGTTCCTGTTTGAGCCTCCCATAAATAAGGCATCATTTGATCACTGCACTTCAGATGCTTAAATGCCGTTCCAAACCATTTTGGATACGGAGCATATTGACGCTCCATAAAAAAGCAGAGATTCATAATATCTCGAATAAGGCGTGAAGCTATAATTCCTGAGCCAAGCTCGTCACCAATAAAACCAGAACGCAGCATCAGATGTTCTTCTTGACCGATTCGCTGCCAACTGGATGCCATAAGGTACAACCAAATATCCGGAGGGTAATATTCAAATTTATTGCGTAACGCGGAAAGTTGACCGTTATCGTCCTTATATACTTCTCCCCTAATTATTTCGAGAAGTGATTGTGAAGGAAACGTAAGCCAATCCACTAATTCGAATGGTTCATTTATGTTAATAGCCAAGTAATTTTCGATGAAACTCGGCACCGTTGTAATTAGACTCTTCCTTAAATCGATCGGGAAGCCATAGAACTGTTCCGGAGCTCTCTCTTGCAGAGATATTCGTATTTGTTCTGAATATCCAACATCTTGTTGGTTAAGAAAAAGATATGTTCGAGGCACCCAATCGTGATCCGTTGACATCTCCGTATCATATCCGAGTACTTCACTACCGGGACCGATAAGAGCTGATGAATAGGATAAGAAAGAATAGGAATCCGTCATTACAGGTTCGACGATTTCCATATGAAACCGACGGCATAATTCTATTCCTTTAATAAAAGACATTCGCCACGCCTCCTTATTCGTCGTCCAGTTCTTCATACAGTTTAACACCAGTTAAGCCCGGTGTCGGCATGTCTTTTAGACAAACCTCACCGGGCATTCCTAACATTTTATACTCAAACTACTTTTGAGCCGACCGCTTCTTGTACTCTGCATTCATTTCTTCTATTATTTTTTGATAATTAGCGTCCTTTTTAAGCTGTTCGACGTATTTATCCCATTCCTCCATAGGAATTTTTCCGATAATGACCTGCGTTTTCATATCCGCAATTTTCTTCGTGTAGTCTGCCCCCATCTTAAGCTCCGTCTCAGAAACCAAACCAATGGCCGGATCACCAGTAGAAATTTTGCCTCTTTCTTCAGCAATTTTCATGTTTCTTTGATAAATCTCTTTAGGCATACCTGCCGCATATTGCCATAAATCCACCACAGGCGTGCTGAACATTTTCCCCCAAGAAGCGGTTCCTACACTGTCTGCTACGGCCTTGTCGTTAGCTACCTTCAGACCGTCCACAACACTGTAATGAACATCTTTAATACCATAAAGTGTCAAATCGAGACCATCACCACCTGAGCCGTAATTAATGAATTTCAAGATAGCTTTCATCTTTTCCTCAGGCACTGTTTTCGGTATAGCCAGAACGCCATTCATGCCAGTGCTCTGAGATACGTATGCCTTTCCTCCGGCTTTAGGACTTAAGGACACCATTGGGGTCCATGCTACATTCGGGTCTTTCTTCCATTGGTCCAATGTATATCGGAACAACGCCTCAGGAGTTTCTACTGTAACCCCTGCTCTTCCGCTAGTTGCGAGCTCCCAAAATTGTGTTTCTTTCAGGACAGGGAAATCTTGCGGAATCAATCCTTCTTGATACAATTTGCGTTGATAATTTAATGACTCCTTTACCTCAGGCTCAAGATTCATGTTGATGAGCTTGCCATCCTTCTCTTTCCATTTGCCAACCGTCCCTGTAAACACTTCCTCTATAACATTTGCGCCTCGCATTGTGAAGCCTACCGTATCTTTTTTACCGTCAGGTGCCTGATCCTTGAAAGCCTTCATTACGGTATAAAGCTCATCCATCGTCTGAGGCATTTTCATGCCGAGCTTATCCAACCAATCTTTACGAATAGAGAAGAATCCTCCCCCGTTCAGAGGCCGTCCGGCTGGAACTGCATAGTTTTTGCCATCGATTTTAGTATTGTTCCATACTTTAGGATCTAGTGACACTAAGTTCGGATAGTCCTTTACAAAAGGAGTCAGATCCCAGAATGCGCCCTGCTTCACCATTTGACGGAATAAAGGAGTTGTGATGCTTGGGATTTTAATTAAATCAGCAATATCCCCTGCAGCCAGCGCCACATTAACACGATCCGCATAATCGCCCCCTGGCACCCATTGAACCGTCAGCTTCGTATTGGTTCTTTTCTCAAACTCCTTCAGCACCGGATTATCGGGTGATGGAGGCTGAGCTATCGTGTAGTCCGCCATGATTCTGATCTCAGATGGCTTGCCAGGTTCTTTGGCCTCCCCTTTCCCGCTCGCCTCGTTGGTGGGTGCAGTTGTCGGGCTGGAGCATCCTGCAGCAAGTGAAGAACAAATAACTAGGATGGATAAAAAGGTCGTTGCCGGCTTCTTCAGAATACCTGTATCACACATTTTCATAGTTATTTCATCCTCCTCATATCATCGTTGAAACGCTCACAAGGTACGCATGACTATACGATCCAACCGTTTTCACGGACCTTACTAGTATAGTTAGCTTCGTCTATATGCAATCCGAACCCCGGAGCGGAGGATACTTCTATTCTGCCATCCTTAATCGAATAGCCGGACGTATCAATTCCTGGAATTTCGGCCTGATCCCATTCTACAAACATAAATCCTTCAATAGCAGGATACACCTGGGCGGAAGCAAAGTTGCCATAGAAGCCGCCGTAATTATGCGGAGCCGCTTTAACACCGCTTTTGGCAAGTCTTTGGCTAAGCTTCAACCAGTTGACAATGCCATAGTCCTTCAAATCATACTGGATGGCATCGATCAGGCCTTGCTCCGCCCATTCAACGATAGGTCCGGCTGCTAGTCCCTCCCCATCCGTAATTAGAACATTTAGCTTCTGTTCGGCCAGCCATTCCTTTAGATTACGGTACAGCCTGTCATCCTCATGAAAGGCTTCCTCGATCCAGAGCAGCTTGGACTGAGCCGTCTCTTTCAATACGTGCTTTGTCAGGTTCAGATTGTATCCGTTGTTTGCATCGATGGAGATATGACAGTCTGGACCTACCACATCTCTGATCCCATTGACGATGGCGATATCTCTTTTCGTACCCTCCATCAAATCCATATGCATGGCGCCGCGGCCCACTTTGATTTTGAAGCCCCTGAATCCTTCATTATAGCCCTGCATTGCTTCTTCTTGAAGTAAGCGTACCGCATCGGTCTCTGAGCTCAGATGTAGGTCATCAAAATAAAGGGAAGTATCATAGCATGGAACACTCAGCGGAGTTGTCCACTGTTTATTCGTCAGCAGCTCATAGACTGGAACTTCCCTTACATGTCCAAGCCAATCGAATAGCGGGAACTGAATTTTCTGAAAGCGATCCTGAATCCAATGCTCCTCCGAGAAGATCTCGTTAACAGTTGCCCCAATCAAATCTTTTGCGGCTTCACACGAAATATTGGACCAACCATAACCTGCAATTCCACCTATTGTAATCCGGAGCAGCGGGAAGCTGACTTCTTTGCCGTGAACTCCCAGTCTAGCATTACAGCCTGCCAATCTCCGGCGTTCCCCCTTCATAAGCACACGCTCAATTTTCTCAATTCGCCAGCTGCTTTCCAAGTTATTTTTCATTTTTTCATTCTCCTTTTCTTATGTGTATAGTATCTTTTTTCATTTTAATAATAGAGCGTGCCTATCCTTTGACAGACCCTAACATAACTCCTTTGGTAAAATGCTTTTGCAAGAAAGGGTATACCATTAATATGGGAAGGGTGGATACAACAACAGCGGCCATCTTGATCGTTTGAGTAGGAAGCTGTTTATCCGAAGCCATTTCCACTGCCGACGCTCCCCCCATTGCGGTATCGGAGTCAATGAGCATATTGCGTAAAACGATCTGTAAAGGCACTTTCGTAAAATCATTTATATAGAGTACAGCGCTAAAGAAGGTATTCCAGTAGGCTACGGCATAAAATAACCCGAACGCAGCGAGCGAAGCGGCAGAAAGCGGCAATATAATTCTGAAAAAAATGCTCAAGTCATTACAGCCATCTATCAAAGCCGCTTCCTCCAGCTCAACAGGGATGCTGTCAAAGAAGCTCTTCATTAGGATCACATACCAGCCGCTGGTCAAAACAGGAATGATCAAGGACCACACACTGTTGATTAGACCCAAATCACGCACCAACAGGTAGATAGGGATAATCCCAGGATTAAAAAGAATCGTGAACATAACCAAGAACAGCATCAGCTTTCTGCCACGCAGTCTTTTCCGGGATAACCCGAATGAGAAGGCGGATGTCACTATGAGGCTTAAGACGGTCCCAACCGTTGCGAGAAAAGTGCTGATTCCGGTAGCCCGTATAAAAGCCGAAGTAGACATTAAATACTCATAGGAGCTTAAGCTCCATTTGCTCGGAAAAAGTACAAATCCATACTTTTCGATGTATTCATGAGGCTCCGTAAAGGAAACGACGAATACATAGTACAAGGGAAACAAGGTAACGATTCCAACCATAACCAGCAGCACGATGTTAGCTATGCCAAATAGGCGATCCCCTAGGCTTTCTCTCATTTCTGGCTCCCTCCTAAAAGTTTTCTTAGAAGCTTACTCGTAACTCCATCTGCCTCTCCTTAATACACACCTTCTTCTCCAAAACGCTTCGCCATCCAGTTGGCACCAACAACAAGCGCTAATCCAATAACAGATTTAAATAAACCGACGGCTGTTGTATAGCTGAATTGACCCTGCTGAATGCCGTTTCGGTATACATAGGTTTCAAATACGTCAGAGACATTCGATACCGCCGCATTAGACATCAGAAACACCTGTTCAAAACCAACATCCATAATATGACCGAGCCGCAAAATTAATAAAATAATAATGACATTGCGAATACCCGGCAGTGTTATGTGCCAGATTTGCCTTATCCGGTTTGCTCCATCCATCTTCGCTGCTTCATACTGCTGAGAGTCGATTCCTGTTATGGCAGCCAGAAAAATAATGGTTCCCCAGCCGGTATCCTTCCATATATTCTGTCCTGTAAGCAACCCCCAGAAGAAGCTCTCGCTCGTTAGAAAAGGAACCTTACTGTATCCCATGTATTCGAGCATCAGGTTGATGATGCCATTGGACTGGGAAAACAGTAGAAAAGAGATCCCTGCGATAATAACCCAGGACAGAAAATGCGGTAGATACACAACGGATTGAATAACTCGCTTAACATATTTGTTTCCCACCTCATTCATGCAAAGCGACAGAACTATAGGTAAAGGAAAGAAGAACACCAAGCTTAGTAAGCTGATCATCATCGTATTTCGAAACAGAATGTAGAAGCTTGGATTTGTGAAAAATCGGATAAAGTTCTCGCCCCCTACCCAAGTGCTTTTCAATACGCCCAGATATGGGGAGTAATCTTGAAAGGCTATGACGATGCCCCACATCGGATAATATTTGAAAATAAGAAAATAAAGGATTCCCGGTAACACCAGCAGATATAAATACTTATCACGTCTAAGATCTGACCAGAGCATCGTCTTCCTTTTTCTTTTGGCAAGTGGCTGTGAAATGGACTTCGTTACTTCAATCGCCATCTCCCTTTTCCCCCTTTCTTGTTCATACAATGATTAGCTGCTGTCTTCATTTCCTAAGGCATTTCCTTTAACATTTGAAGTGAATAGATTGATTCCCCCTCTTCCATTTGGCAGTCTGTGCTGTGTGATCTGGTGACATCTCAAACTTTAGAGCGCTTTCAATCAAACCGCAATAATAATAAATTATCGCTATGTCTTTTAAAAATTTCCGGCCATCGTCTTTTTTTGAAATGAACAAAAAAAGCCCTTCATACCGTATGAAGGGCGCCTTATTACGCAGACGAATCTGCTTGATTTCCTTGGGTGTGCTTTTCGCGATACTGCCTCGGAGTAATCCCTTCACTTTTCTTAAAGATACGAATTAAATGGGAAGGTTGATAGTGAAGCAGCTCAGCAATGTCATTAATTTTCATGTCCGATGTGACCAACAGTTCTTTACATTTCTCAATTCTTAAACGAATAACAAAATCGATAAAATTAGTGCCATGGATATGCTTGAACGCTTTACTGAGCTTGGATGAGCTCAACTGCAATTGCTCCGCATACATGTCAAGTGAGATATCAAGGAGAATGTCATTCTCGATTTGCCTCATCAGCTTATCCATGATTTCTCTCGTATTGCTATCATAAGCTATGCTGAGCGTTTTGATAAAAGGGTGAATCAACTTCCCTTGAAACCAGTCAACAATTTGCTCCGGCTCCGATATCTGCATCAGCTGCTCATAGAGATGAACCCCTTCATATAACGTGTACAGGTTCACATCATGCTTGATGATCGTATCGTGCAGAGTGCCTAACAGCTTCATCATCCCTTGATGAACCATTAATTCGGTGCTGTTGTTGCTCTGCAGCTCATGCATAAATTGCTTAATAAGACGTACTGCTTCCTCTTCAAGACCCATGTTTACCGCATGCACGATATCTCTTTCTAGTTCCGATGGAAAATGCTTCTGACTCGTTGGCTCCATCATAAATTGATTCATGTCCAGCATTTGGTTGGAAGTATGGAGATCCCGGAAACGCAGCGCTTTGCGTGTTTGATCGAGCACACTCGGCATCTCCAGGATAGAATCGGAAATTCTTCCCATAACAATCGTAATCTTGAGACGAAGAACGTTATTCACCGCAACGATATAGTCATGAGCCAGCTTATTGAGTACGGCCTTAATCTCCTCATTGGAATAGCTTTTGTCCAGTACGAAGAAAACACCTGCCGACAAATCCTGAAAGTTGATGACGTGGACCATCTTCAGCTTCTCTGAGCAAAGTTCCAAAATGATATTGGAAGCAGCGAACGTAATAAGCTGCGCATCCCGCTCCATAAATTTCCCGCCTAGCTCCGAAAGGCCGTGCAGCTGCGCGACCATAACAGCAAACCTTTTATCCTTAACATCCCAATCCAGCTGCTTCATCTTGTCGATAAGCTCTGATTCCGTGTGGGTGTAAAGATGACCCTGCAAAAATTGCAGAATAAAGCTTTCCCGCAGCGCTGGAATGGATTGTTTGATTCTTAAAGCTAGCGCTTGCTGTTCTTCCAAATGCTGCTTCCATTGATTTTCAATATAAATAATTTCATCCTTTTCTTCTGTCCTACCATTTTTAGAAGTCTCGAACAATCTCTTCAATCGATGGATCGGGGCATACATTTTATTGGAAGCGAACCATGACAGGAGTAGCCCAATTGAAAGTCCTACTATACTGATCCATAAAATGAGACTGGATAAGTAAGTCACGGGAGCTGTGATTTGTGACATCGGAGTTGCGGAAACAACCGTCCATTTGCTGCCTAGCTTAGCTATTTTCCCATACGAAACTGTATAGGTTTTATGCTGACAGTCAAATTTGAACATATGCTCATTAAAATTTTCTTCCATAATTCGTTTTTTTAACGCATCCTCCAGAGTCAGCTGATGAACGTTCTCCCCTTGAACAGGAGGTGTAGTTAAAAAGTCACCATATTCGTTAAATAAAAAAGCAACCCCTTCTCCTGAAACGAGCTTATGTACCATCGCATTTAATTTATCCTGATCCAAATAAATAATAAATGCGCCGTAAGAGCCGTACATTTGTCCCCCGGGAAGCTTGATAATGATGGCTTTATTCTGGGATTCCGGTCTATTGATCTTTCTTAATGAATAATCCCAATAGATCGTTCGCTCTTTATCCAACAAGGCATTCAGGACCCTCCGGTCCTCTTCGCTTCCTATGGATTGAAATCCGACCTCATCGCCAATCAGTTTATTGGCATCACGCAGATATAAGCCTACACTGTTAATAAGAGAATTCGATTCGGTTATTAATGAGAACGTTTTCATTAATTCGTTTGTTTTACTGAATTCTTGAATTAAATCCATATGCTCTAGCATTTCGTCCAAGCTTCGATCGAAGGCAAGCCTCACGACAGAATGCTCCAGATTAATCAAGTAATCATTCATTTGCTGAATCGACTGATTGAGCTGATTCTGGTGAGCTCTGTTCACTTCCGCTTCGATTCGGCTTGTTCCCATGGAATATAGAATGGCGCCTATGAAAGCAATAGGGATGCAGGTAATCAGTAGAACCAGGCCTAAATTTTTCCAGAAAATAATCCCTCTACTTTTACCTTTCGCCTTGCTCAATTTCTCACTTCACATCCTATCGCATAAAGGTCAGAATATTCGAAGTTCATATATATACTGCCATAGTCTTCTCGGATTGACAACTCTTCCTCCAACTCCAAACAAAAGAGAGCCGACTCCATTGTCAGCGCTCATTCTATCTCGACTAACGTCACAACACTTTTACTGCTTTTTCCTGGTCACCTTTCTAACAACATATCGGGCATCGCCCCCAACTCCACGCAGTGTTGCAGAGGCAATTGATCTTTGCCCAGATAGTCCAACAATATATAACCCATCCGTAACATGACTCACTCCAACCTTATGTTTTGGAAAACCACGATCATCCAACGCATTCAATCCCGCCAAAAAAGATAAATTCGGCCGAAAGCCCGTTGCAAAAATAATTGCATCAACGCTCTCTTTCTCCCCATCTTCCCATATAACACCATCCTCGTACAACGAGGTAAACATTGGTCTTTGATTTGGCTTTCCGCTCTCTAATCGTTGTTTAAACCCTGCTGAATCAATAACAGTAGTTGGCTCAGGCACAGAACGGCCAAACAAAGGAAACGGGAATTTATCTAAACCGGTAGCTATCAACCAAAAGTGCAGATCACGCCCAAATTTAACCTGGGGTAGAAGTTTAACCGGTGTCCGAACCGCTAGGGTCGTAGTGGATACTTCCGAGAGTTCAACACCTATCTGAACCGCTGAGTTCCCACTCCCGACTACAATAACACGTTGACCTTGATAGGGAGTAGTATTCTGATACGCAGAGGAATGAATAACTTCACCTCGAAACTCTGGTAATCCAGGGATGTCAGGAATATAAGGTTTATGAAATGAGCCCGTTGCACAAATAACGGATTCAGCTTCAAGAATCTCCCCACTCGTTGTCGTAACTTGAAAACTCCCATTAAATTTCTCTACTCTTTCAACACGAGTGTTTGTCTTCACCGGCATATTATACTTAGATGCATATTCTCGAAGGTATGAAATCACTTCATCCCGCGAGGGATAACGATTGCCCCCACCTGGGAATGGGAAACCTGGCAAAGAAGAATACTTAGCGGGTGAGAACAGCTTCAGGCTATCGTAATAATGTGGCCATGATCCAACTGGTTCAGGTCCTGCTTCTAAAATGAGAAATGACAGTCCATATTGTCTAAGGTAATATCCTGCTGCAAGTCCAGCTTGCCCTCCGCCGATGACAATGGTTTGATACATAACTCCCTCACAACCTTACTCTTCTTTTTTAAAGACACCTGATTAAATGATTTTTGTAATAGTTGATAATAGCAACTAATATCCCAAAAATAATCTCCTCTTTTAAGAGGAGGAGCAACAATTTTGATTCATAACCTGACTCAAAAGGCCTAAGCTTTCAATGACTTGATCCCGCTTATTTTCCGGTATGAGTTGTAAAATCCCTTGAACATAATTGTCCATTGTTTTGGATATGGCTTGATGCTGCTCTTCCCCCTTTGAGGTTAAGGAGAGAACCACATAACGCCGATCTTTAGGATCAGGAGTTCTTCGCACCATCTCCAACTCGACCAATTGCTGAATTTGCCTGCTGATTGTGCTTGTATCGGTGGAAAGGTTTTGGGCTAAATCATTTAAAGCAATATTAGGATGCTTCATGAGTTCATAAATGATATGACTTTGTATGACAGAAAAACCGCAACACTGTGCGCCATCTTTCTGAAGCAGTCCGAATCTCCGAACAAGTATTTGCAGCACTTCTCTCACATCTGGGAATTGTGGATTATTGTTCATATTCGATCACCTAACTATTTTATAACACATATTAATTGATAAATGCAACTATTGATTTGCGACGATATTCCTCCTCATTCCTACATGACCTTTCATAAACCAAAAGATACTTAGCAGCAAAAGAAGCGATGCAGAAAGCCAATACGTCATGCTTAGACCAATGAAATGCTCAGATACATAACCAAACAACGGTCCCATGGACGCCCCCACATCGGATACGACTACATACATGGTCATTATAAATGTTCGAGCAGATCCGAATGCGATATCCGAAACCATTGCATCCATAATTGTGGATAACAAAGTTGTAACAATGAGCAGTGCTAGTAGATCAAGTAACCAAAGGCCAAAAGGAATCTCAAAATTTGTCGCAGCCATACATATCGCAGCCAAAGCAAGCGAGCCGGTAAGCAGCGGTCTGCGTCCCCACTTGCGGTCTGATAATCGACCAAACCAAGGAGACATAAATGAGCCGAGCGCCCATCGTACCGCCTGGAGAGCACCAGCTAGGGTAGCGGCTCCAATAACTATTTCATAGAACATAAAAGACGTCTTATGATGAACATCAATCAGGTGACTTAACGTTGCAGTGAGCATGCCGTCAAGACACATCCCAACTAGAAACACAGAAATTAAAGTCCCCTGCAAGGCTGGAAGTTTTATAAGCACCCTCTTTTCGAGTGGAGCATCTTCCGATTTAATTTGTTTTTTCGCCTTGGGAACAAACTTGTAAACAGCAGGAAGTACAAGGAATGCCAGAACACCAAAAGTTATAGCAACTGCCCGTAATCCAAATAACTCCACACAGATACTACCAGCAAGCATGCCCACTAAACTGCCTATTCAATAAAGCCCGTTATAAGTCCCCATGAAGTAACCTCGGTTAAGATCATCCGATAGTTCGAGGATCATGAAGTACGAGCCCAAACGGAGTAACGACCAAGCCACACCCCAAATACACCGCAGAATAAGCCAACTATAAAAACCATCTACCCATCCATAAAGTAATGTAGTCATTCCTGCTAGGAATACGGCCAAAAACACACCATTTCTGATACTGTTTTTTTTGTACAACCATCCAATCAAGGGACCGAGCGGTAATCTCACAAAGCGATTCACCGAGAGCAAAATGCCAACTTCAATGAGGGATGTAAGTCCCACATCGTACCAATGAATCGGTAATACAACGTATAGCATCGAATCACCACATAGTGAGACCGCTGTGATAAGTGCCAAAAAAATTATAGGTTTGAGATTAGCATTTTCTAGCTGCAGCATGAAGATTTCGATGCCACCGGTTTGGCATTTGGTGAACAACAAGAACTTACTTCATCAGATTCCACTTCCATAACTTCGCTTTTTTCAGGTCCACAGCATGAGTTACTTTGGGTACTACATACTCCCGTTTCAGGCAGTTCAAGTTCAACCCTCTCAGCTGCTTCACGATCGCCAACTAAAGCTGCTACTACGGATCTTACTTGTTCATACCCTGTCGCCATCAAGAAAGTCGGTGCTCTACCGTAGCTCTTCGACCCAACAATATAAAAGTCCCTCTCTGGTTGTCTTAGCTCATTCTCTCCATGTGGTCTAACCGTACCGCAGCTATGAACATTCGGATCGATTAAAGGCGCTAACTCCAAGACGCTTTCCAAGCCTGGATCTGCAGTCACCCTAACTTCTCTTAAGAAGGAAAAATCGGGACGGGAACCTGTATTCGAAACGATCTCATCAATGGCATCAATTTGGATCAATTCGCTGTTCAAAGAACCAACTACCTGAATTTTTTCCCCATCCTTTTTTAATTCTTGAATATGAAATGGCGTCATCACTTTAACATTTCCTGATTCAACTAGCTTCTGAATACGCGTTCCGAGTTCTCCTCTCGCAGCAAGTTGATCTTGCTCCCGCCCCCCGTAAACATCCTCTAGCCTAGATTTTCTTAGTACCCAGACAATTTCAGTCTCCTGTACTTGCCCCTTAAGCTCCCCGAGTTCCAAAAGTGTATTGATCGCGGAATGACCGCTGCCAACAACAAGAACTTTCTTTCCACTATAGCGATTTTTATGCTGACCAAGTACATCGGGAATACCATAAAATACTTGTTTATTTAAATACTGTTCCTCAGGTGTCCATACACCTTCAGAAATGACTGGATTCGGATTTGTCCAAGTACCCGATGCATCAATGATAGCTTTGGCCTCAACCATGAGGTGCTCTCCATTCTTCTGAACATGCAAGACAAACGGAAGGTCTTCGCGGCCATATGTTTTTACCTTGTTCAAGCCTTTGCGGCTCACAGCGATCACTTTCGCGTTCAAGTTTATGAAAGGTTTGATTTCAGGCAACTCGGCGAAAGGCTTAAAATAGTTCTCAACCATCTCTAATCCCGTAGGGATTTCTGAATGATTCGGAGCTATCCAACCATGTGAAGCAAGTAGCTGCCGCGCTGCTTTATCTATATTATATTCCCATTGAGAAAAGAGACGTACATGAGCCCATTTAAGGACACTGGCCCCCACCGCATTCCCTGCATCAAACAATACAAAGGACTCTCCTCGTGTAACTAAATGTGCCGCTGCGGCAAGGCCGACAGGCCCAGCACCTATGATCGCTACAGGTAATTTCGCTTTAGATAGAACTGTATTTTCACTCATTAAAGATACCTCCATATTTTTGTTTTCTTTATCATCATTTAAGACGTTCGCTATTTTCGAAAGACGCAAACTTACTCCCTCTTAAGAGCAAGCACATGCACAGCAAACATTTTGTTTTTTGTTAATACGGAATAACCTTACTAACTCTTTGAGGTTAAAGCTAAATTGTTTTTGTCCCTGAGCTTGAGCCACTTTCGCTATGATGACTTGTTTATCTTGCTGTTCTACATACATCAGTTGTGGATTGATATCGTGAAATAACATGTAAACCACTCCTTAATCAAAATATATTGATTTATACATCAAAAAAAATTGATATAATGTTTAAAAAAAATTAAGAACGACTCGGTCTAAAAATGCAGCACAGCTCTTCTGAAAGCAACCCGTTCACTTCAGAATTATTGATCTCGTAATAGCTCCAGGTGCCAATGATTTCTTTTGTAATTAGATTGGCGTCTAAAAGGATCTTCAAGTGATAAGACAACTTGGATTGAGCCATTTCCACGATATCGCATAGGTCGCAAACGCACGTTTTTCCCCGCTGTGTTAACTCATACATGATTTGCAATCTCTTGCGATCCGCCAAGGCTTTAAACTTTGCCTCATACGTTTCAAAAAAGGAGTCGTTTGGTGACGTATTTATCTTTACCTCATGTATTGGGATTATGGTTTTCATTATTATCACCCGATTCATTAATCAATTATTTTTGATTTAATAACAATATATACCATCGCAAATCAGATTGCAATAACATAATCATTTTTTTTTGATTAACTGATTAAAGTAATTTTATATGTGTCCAGCGTATCGGGACATCAGCACATTGAATATGTTATTAAGGAAAATTAGAAGTTCCTTAAAGGAGTGCTATAAGTGCCAGTTCAAACAATGACGCCTGAAATGCTAAAGATGCTTCATGACTGTGCTGCTATGTGTGAACATACCGTTCATTTATTACTTCATCGAGCAGATGCACATTTACGAAGACATCAAATCAAACTTTTAACTGAATGTGCTTCAATCTGTCATTTATGTGCAAGGTCAATATCTAGTCATAGCCCAGTTATGAAAGCCATGTGTGATTTTTGTGCTTATGTTTGTGATGTATGTGGCCACGAATGTTTGAGGCATAATGACCACGAATCCCAAATGTGCGGTCAAATGTGCTTGGTTTGTGCAAGAGAATGCCGCTCGTTTGCAATGGCAGCATAATAATAGAAACCCTTTCATTATGAGAATTCCCCACCGATATGGGTGGGGAATTCTTTTTGACTACAACATCACTCTGTAAAGCCTCCTATTATTTCGAAATTCCTTTGCCCTTATCGGCAATTTCGGTCCATTTCGCTCCTACATCTTTGCTTATAAATATATCTTTATTGAAAGTTGCCAACGCGATTTCATTCGAGTCAGTAGGATTTTGAGCAATATAAGAAATGGCATCCCCTTTATCCAAGGTAGGAAGTTTGATTTCTTTCTTTTCTTTACTGCTTAGATTGAATTGAAACATCGTCGGAGAATTGGTCGCCGCTATAAACAATTCACCGGTATTGCTAAATGCTAAAGATGCTACAACTAATCCAGGAAACAACTTTTCGAAGTGATTTCCAGAATCATTGGAAAGATATAATCCTTCCTTGGATCCGAGTGCTATCACCTTATCGTCGGATGGATGAGTTGCCAAGGTTAAAGGTTCTCCTGAAAAACCATTCATTTCTGATTTACTCCACGTTTTTGCATCATCTTTTGTATAATACAATCCCGCCGATTTCATCTTTGGATTGGGTTGTGCATTAAAGACATAAATGGTATGAGTCTTATAACCCACCGTCATTCCATGGAAATCGCTACTGCCCTCCAAATCGAGTTTCGTTATTGTTTTCCCCATATCGGAACTTTTCACGATTCCTATGGGGTTTTTCAGGTTAGAACCGACTCCGGGATGACCACTGCTATAAAAACCATTATCAACAGCGACAAAGCCCATATAATCGTTTTGCGGAGCGTCGACATGACTCCATTTACTTCCCGAATAAACAACCAAACCTGTATGCGCAGGAATCATAATTTGTTTTCCATCTGTGCTATAACCCAATCCGTGGATATGCTCCATTGACAGTTTAGAAGCAGAGCAAGCTGATAGCATTAATGAAGCTGCGACTATTGAAGAAACGAGATTAACTTTATATTTCATTTTCTTTCCCCTTTTCTTGGTTTGATACTTTCTATGTCATGATTTTGAAGCACCTTTTCTATTCACAAAACTCTTATGAGTTCTATCATTCGTTTATTCCTCATAGAATAATTAATAGATTCAAAAATTAACGGAGGAACAAACAATGAATTGGTATAGCTTGTATCATAAAATAAAGCGATTTCTTTGTGACATAGCTATAAATTCCCGAATATTTTTATTTTTATCTGTATTTTCATTCACTCTTTTTATTTTCCTTAGCATTTCTATTCTACTACAAAGTAAAGTTTCTAGAGCACCAATTGCTAGTATGCATTCACTAACCTCGAATGCTTCTCCCGCTATCTTATATAATTTATTTTCGATGGAAGTTCCTAACTTAAATAGGGATGAAAAAAAGGAAGTTCTTTCTCCCACACGTATATACAATTCCTTAATACAAAGAGCTCCAAAAAGTAATCAGGATGCCCCTGAAAAATCAAATAATGCCCAAGATGTTCATAATGACAATTCAAAATTATTAGTTGGTGAAAACACATCTGATATTGATTACCCGTCGGATATTAACGATGTACCAGCCGATGCACTTAAAACGAAACCCTCATCCCCACCAGAGACAAAAAGTAACGATCAACAAAAAGAACAAACTGAGCCACCTAGTAAAGAAGCAATGACATCAAAAAGTAAAGCTGTACTCATTTACCACACCCATAACCGAGAGTCTTGGTTACCTGAACTAAAAGGGGTTAAAAACCCTGATTTTGCACTCGATCAGAATAAAAACATAACGCTTGTGGGGGAAAGAATTAAGCAAAAACTTGAAAAGCGTGGAGTAGCAACTTTACACTCTGATAAAGATTATCCTTCTTCAGTTAAAGATTTTAAGTACCCGAGTTCGTATAAATACTCTAAAAAAACCGTACAAGAAGCATTTAGTTCTCATCCAAACATCAATTATTTATTCGATATACATAGAGATTCACAGAAACGTTCAAAAACGACAAAAACGATTAATGGGAAAGATTACGCACAAATTTATTTTGTCATTGGTGAAAAGAATCCTAACTGGGAAAAAAACTTGGAATTTACGAAGAAGATCCATGATCAGTTAAATGCAAAATACCCAGGGATTTCGAAAGGGATTTATCAGAAAAACTCTAATGGCAATGGTGAGTACAACCAATCTATGAACCCGAATAGCACATTAATTGAAATAGGTGGAGTGGAAAATACATTAGCTGAATCTTACCGAACTGCCGACCTATTAGCGGAAGTAGTATCTAATATTTATTTTGACGCAGTAGAAGGAAATACAATCGTTGCAAAAAAGTAAGCATGTTTATGAATAGAAAAGGATAACCCACTTGTCAGGGCTGTTCTTTTCTATTTTGTTTCATCTTTACCCAATATTCGCTTCAAATGTTTTTGTGAAAAAACTCTACTTTACGGTTTCGGAATACATAAAAACGAGTAACAACTTTTTCACGTAAAACTCCTTCTCTAATCAATTATATTACTCACCGTGTGATCTTTTGATTTTACGAAAACTTGTACATATTGCACTTATACCCTACATATGTATCCTATAAAAGGGGGAGAAACGATGACCGGTTCCTTAATATTTATAATTGAATATTCCTTGCTTTCCTTTTGGATTATAGCTTTCATTATTCGATTTAGATCCAGAATTACCTGCATGGTAGGTATGATGAGCGCCATGAGTCTTGGAATGACGATAGGTCTTGGAGCAGGTACACTAATTGCTGCATTATTTCCTGGACACTTTTTCCAAGCGTGCATGATCAGTATGTTACTTGCCGGAATGATTGGCGCTATGGCTGGAATTCCGATCAGCACCATGGCTGTACTTGATGGCTTGTTATCAGGCATGATGGGCGGAATGATGGGTGCCATGCTAATTGCAATGTTACCAGCTGCGTATATTACACCCACACTTAAAATTGCGGGGGTATTCACTGCATGTATTATTTTCATTCTGTTCATCATGTTAATTGGAGAAGTCAGAGATTTAGGTTCAACACCGCGATCACGATTATTCTTCTTACCACAAACGATGTTTGCAGTTGATATCTTATTGTTTATCTCCCTTTTCTTTTCCCAACCTCTCCCCGCCCATATGGATAATATGAGCCCAGAAAATCACCATCATGAAAAGTCAAATAGCAATTACACAAAAGAACTTGTTATCAAAGCTACTGATTTTGCATTTTCACCTCAACACATAACGATAAGTGCTCATGAATATGTAAAAGTTACTTTAGTAAATAGCGGGAAAAATGAGCATGATTTTGAAATTGAAGGAGCGAACATCCATATCCATGCAATGCCGAGAACAGAAGATAGCGATGTCATTCGTATTGATAAACCAGGCATCTATAAAGCTGTCTGCACGCTTCCGGGTCATAAGGAATCAGGAATGGTGATCACGCTTACTGTAACTCCCTAAAACTAAAAATAATGAAGGCGACGACAAATGTGAAGTTATTGTTTATGATTTAAATAAAAAATGTGGTACCACCGAATCCGAGGATAAAGCCAAAGCTTACGGCATTCAATCTGTTCCGGCTATTGCGATTAATGGAAAATTAATAGCTCTTGAATTACTGAATAAGTCGGCGCATTCCAATTCACATACTCCCCAGCAAAAAAACGAGCGAACTCCGCAGGGCGGTCCTCAGCCTCGCATTGATTTCGCTCTGATGCCTCATCACCCCAGTTTTCCGAGAAAACTGGGCATTACTCATTACGGTACTTTTACAACAAATGGTACAGTAAATACTTTACCATTCTGCTGGAATTGTCCCCAAATCTTATATACGCCGCTTTGCGGGAATGTTGTCATAAATTTGGCATCAGGTCCCTTTGCCTTTTCTTCTGTCGGATGCACGTGGAGATAGTTTTCTGCATCTTGGGTTAAGATCACGACGTGTCCTACAGCTCCTAGGTAAGGCTGGAGGTCTGTTACGGGCTGCTTCGTCTGAGCATCTTTAATGTTGAAGTTCAAGTTCAGTTCCTTATTCGCCATTAGATGATCAATCGAAAGGGTTACTTCTTTTCCATCAACCACTTTGGTTAGTGTTGCATCTGGATCAATAGCTTTTGGTGCCGGTACGTTTCCTTGGATTGTAAACCACTGACTCTTATTCATTGCCCCCATACCGGTTGGCGTTATATCTGCAATCACCTTGTAATCGCCAGCTGTTGGAAATTGAGTCGTAACTGTAAATTCGCCGTTTCCTTTATTCTCAGGGTGAATGTGGTTAAAGAATGACAAATCCTTACTTACAATGATAAGGTGCATCTGTTTTTCATGGACGGTATCCAACTTATCGATCGGTTTGCCGTTTTTGTCCTGAATCTTAATCGTAATCGCCGTTTCTTGGTTCGGCTGCGGTTTATCGGTAGAAAGCTTAAACTGAGCCTGGACATCTTCTTGCTTCGAGTCAGTTTCTTTTGCCTTCCCGCTATGATCCATTCCCGCTGTATTACCATGCGCAGCATTATTCGTTGATCCTGAAGTTTCATTATGTGAAGAATGGTCCGTCGAACTGCCTGATTCTCCGCATGCCGTTAAGAGGGCAGCTGTAAGTAAAATTGAAATCGCTACTTTTTTCATGATTTCCTCCTAATATAGGGATCTTTGAGCTACGCTCAAAGTCTCTCTGCTCTGGGATCTTTGAGCGTAGCTCAAAGTCTCTCCTCTTTCTATCACCTTTATTATAAAAGGGACTTGTGTAGATCTTGTGAGGATCGGTACTAAGTCTTAGGTAAATGTATCTCTACAGATGTTCCTTTACCCAACTGACTTTCCATTCGAATGGTTCCTCCATGGGCTTCCACCAATTTTTTCACAATCGTTAAACCAATCCCACTCCCTCCTGATTTACGATCGCGGGATTTTTCTACACGGTAAAAACGTTCAAATATAAATCGTAGATCATCTTCATTCATACCAATCCCAGTATCCGATATACTAATAAGCACCGCGTGTTCTTCTTCCTTCACTTCAACAGATACTTTTCCCCCTTGAGGCGTAAACTTTAGCGCATTCGTTAAAAGGTTCACCACAATTTGACCCAGACGCTGCCTATCCAAGGTAGCTTCAACTTTTGTTAAACCTTCAAATAAAAGGTTAACTCCCTTTTGATCAAAAGAAGCCCGGCTTGCTTCGATATTACGATGAACAATTGCTGAAACATTTTCTTCCTGCAGCTTCAGCTTGAAATGTGGGGATTCCATTTCCGTTAATTGCTCTAAATCACCAACAAGGAACCGCAAACGTTCAATCTCCTCATAACAAGACTCAAGGCGCTCTGGAGTTGGCATCCAAACGCCGTCAATCATCGCTTCCATGTGGCTTTTAAGGGTTGCAAGCGGCGTTCTTAATTCATGCGCCACATCAGCAGTCATCGTTTTGCGTAACTGCTCCTGGTGGATGAGCTGTTCGGCGAGATGATTAAGGGAGCCCCCAAGATCGGCGATCTCGTCATTGCCTTTGACTGTCGTTCTTGCTCTAAGCTCTCCATTTGCCATTTGCTCTGCGACTTTTTTCATGTGTATCAGCGGGGCTGTGATCCTCTTAGCGACGAAAAGACTTAACAGAACCGAGAGCAAAATACCCAAGATGGCAGACCAAAGAACAGACTGTACTAATGCCTGCTCAAAATGGGCATCAAATGCTGGAGAGTTCATATCCGTAGCCTGATGTTGATACAAGGAGAAGTGGTAGTGAGTCTCTAAGATAAACGCTATAGTTGAAATGAGCAAAACACCGGAGGCTACCCCAATAAATGCGATGACAATTCGTGCATATAGTCCTTTTATGAGGATTCGCCTCCAGTAAACCTGTAGCCTACGGAAAAGACGGTAACGATGTATTTAGGCTTTTTGGGATCTGATTCTATCTTTTGACGGAGGTTTTTGACATGCTGATCGATCGAGCGAGTATCACCTTCAAAATCAAACCCGAGCAACTTTTCAATTAGTTCCTCCCGTGTAAAGGTTCGGTTTGGATGATGCGCCAAAATCAGTAGCAATTTATATTCGTTTGGTGTCAGACTAATCAGATTCCCAATTTTATAAACTTCATGTTTCATCGGCCGAATGACAAGGTCGTCATTATGAAACGAGATGACTTCTGCAAGAAGCGTATCATCTTGCGTGCGACGCAAAATGGCTTTTACTCTTGCTGTTAATTCACGTGGGCTAAATGGCTTCACGACATAATCATCGGCACCAAGCGTTAATCCTTGGACGCGGTCATCTTCAGAAACTTTCGCTGTTAGCATGATGACAGGAACAGGAGAAAACTGCCGTATCACTCTGCATACATCTTCCCCAGACATGTCCGGAAGCATCAGATCCAAAATAAGAAGATCAACATTTCCGCCACGAACGAGTTCAAGTGCTTTGTTCCCAGTACCGGTTTGAATAGTAGCATATCCTTCATTTTGCAAATAGGATGCAACAACTTCGCGAATCTTTTCTTCATCATCAACGATTAAAATTGTCTTCATAAATCGAACAGACCCCCGTTACACTTACTCTACAATTGCCTCGCGCAATGCCTCGATTGTTACCCGATTGATAAATTTCGAAAACTTTTCCTTCATTTTGCCATGTTGCTGATAATGATGGATGAGTTTTCGAACTATCGGAATCAACCTGTCTGCTTGAACTTCGGACATTAGCAAGACCGCAAAAGATGGTTTTAACGATTTGGGCTCGCCACCGACATAAATATCAAACATATCTCTCATTTTGACCACACCGATATCTTTCAAAAGCGGTGCGCTCGTTCCGAGCGCACAACCCGCATATCCGATTCTTATAGGTGTTGGCGTTTCGATCCCAGAGATCGCTTTGTTTAACGATTCAGCCATTTCAAGCCCTGCATCTTCTGCTCCACGGCAAAAGTTACACGTAATGAGGCTCTTGGTCACGAAGCCAGTAGGATATATTTCTAAGCCGATGCCAGACAACTTTTCCTTCACTTCATCCATTCTCTCTTCTTGCATTTCAACATACAATTGTTTGAATGTCGTTAATTCTATTTTGGCATCCTCACCGACGATAGATCCAAGAACAGCCAATTGTTCTGGCTTAAATAAGGTGCCCCCAGTATGAAACCCTGGGGTAACTGCAAACTTCATCATCTGCATGTCTTCCCCTCCCATGTATGCCGATTATAACTTCACTCGTTGCAAGCGTAAGGCGTTTAGCACAACGGATACCGAGCTTAGTGCCATAGCAGCACCGGCTACCCATGGTGCTAAAAGTCCAAGAGCCGCAATCGGAATCCCGAGCGTATTGTAACCGAGTGCCCAAAACAGGTTCTGTTTAATGTTCGTCATCGTTTTACGACTCATATAAATGGCGTCTGTAATGCTTGTAAGTTCTCCGCGCATCAGTGTCACGTCCGCTGCTTCCATCGCAATATCAGTGCCGGTGCCGATAGCTATGCCGACGTCTGCAGTCGCAAGAGCAGGAGCATCGTTGATGCCATCACCCACCATGGCCACTATCTTTCCTTGTTCTTGAAGTTTCTTCACTTCTTCGGCTTTGCCTTCCGGAAGAACTTCCGCAAGAACATGATCGATGCCAACTTGCTGTGCTATTGCAAGTGCCGTCCGTTTGTTGTCACCTGTCATCATGATGACCTCGATGCCCATTTGTTTTAAGCGAGTGACTGCTTCTTTCGATGTGTCTTTGATTGTATCCGCTACGGCTACCATACCTGCGTACTTGTTATCCACGGCTACGAGCATAGCGGTTTTACCTTCGGATTCAAGCTTTTCCATAGCCGTATCTGCTTTTCCAAAGTCGATGGCTTCACGCTGCAAGAGCTTACGGGTTCCAACCAGCACTTCCTTGCCTTCCACGATGGCTCGAATTCCGTAGCCGGGAATGGCTTCGAACTTCTCAGTAGCAGTAAGTAGGATACCTTTAGCAACAATCCCAGCAACAATTGCCTCAGCAAGCGGATGCTCTGATTGTTTTTCGGCAGAGCCGATTAGTCTAAGAATTGTATCTTTTTCATCCATGTTTTCAATTTGAACATCTGTAAGTTCCGGTTTGCCTTTCGTTACCGTACCCGTTTTATCAAGCACGATGGTTTGCACTTTTTGCATCGATTCTAAATGTTCCCCGCCCTTAAATAGGATCCCAAATTCCGCCGCGCGACCGGATCCAGCCATAATAGAGGTTGGTGTTGCAAGTCCTAAAGCACAAGGGCAAGCAATGACAAGGACTGCAATCGCCTTTTCCAGCGCAGTTGCAAACTCACCAGGAGCAACCCAGATATACCAAATCAGAAATGTTACAACAGCAATTCCTACAACAATCGGGACAAAGATACCCGAGATCACGTCAGCGATACGCTGAATAGGCGCTTTTGATCCTTGGGCTTCTTCTACAACTTTGATAATTTGAGCAAGAGCTGTCTCTTTCCCAACACGGGTTGCTTTTATTCTTAAGCTGCCGTTTTTATTAACTGTAGCGCCAATAACGGCGTCACCGGCTTTTTTCTCAACAGGGATACTTTCCCCCGTAAGCATGGATTCATCAACAGCGGACAAACCATCTACAACTTCACCATCGACTGGAATTTTCTCACCCGGTTTTACAAGAACAATATCCCCAATGATAACTTCTTCAACTGGTATAGCCATTTCTTCACCATTTCGAATGACTAACGCTGTTTTCGCTTGAAGCCCCATCAATTTCTTGATGGCTTCAGAAGTTCTCCCTTTTGCCAACACTTCAAATAATTTACCTAAAATAATCAAAGTAATAAGTATCGCGCTTGTTTCATAATACATATCAGGCGCATGGTGATGGGCATCAACTGAAGTTACCCACTGCAGCGTTAGGTATAAACTATAGAAGTACGCGGCTGATGTTCCCAGAGAAACAAGCACATCCATATTGGCGCTTTTATTACGAAGGGCTTTGTATGCCCCTACATAAAATTGCCAACCGATAAGAAACTGTACAGGTGTGGCAAGCACGAGCTGCACCCAAGGATTCATCAAGAACTCGGGCAAGTAGATCCACGATGTAAACGTAAAGTGACTCACCATTGCCCACAGAAGTGGTAACGAAAGGATTGCCGATACCGCTAACTGTAATTTCTTGTGGCGTATCTCTTTTTGCTTATAATCGCCTTCAGCTGCCACTTCCTCTTTACGTACGGCTTTGTATC
Organism: Paenibacillus sp. V4I7; assembly: GCF_030817275.1. NCBI lineage: Bacteria > Bacillati > Bacillota > Bacilli > Caryophanales > Paenibacillaceae > Paenibacillus > Paenibacillus sp. V4I7. The sequence continues at coordinate 4,589,183 of NZ_JAUSZD010000002.1, forward strand.
CGAGTTGATCGACCTTGTTAACTATATCGCTTACCGAAACTTCCGCAGCACTATACTCAACATGGGCAGTTTCTAATGCAAGGTTAACAGTAGCTTTGCTAACTCCTGGCATTTTATTTAAGCCTTTTTCAATACGTGTGGCGCACGCTGCGCATGTCATACCTACGATATTAAAATCCACGGCATCCTTTACGGTGCTGTAACCCAGATCCAGTATTTTTTCTTCCATGGCAGATACGCTGATTTGACTCGGATTATAAGTCACTGATGCCTTCTCGAGGGCAAAATTAACATTGGCATCTGATACACCGTCTAATTTCTTCAATCCTTTTTCTATCCGGTTCGCGCAGGCCGCACATGTCATGCCCGTAATTTGCAAACTCGCTTGTTGCTGCTCTAATGGTTTCGCCATTTCAGTCCCTCCTGTAGTCACATACCCCCATGGGGTATAATTTTTTCAAAAAAAATAGGTGTTACTATTGAGCCGCATGCAGCGGCTCATCATCCTTTATTTTGCAACGTCATAGCCTTGATCTTCGATTGCTTCTTTAATAGCGTCCAAAGTAACTTTAGACTCATCGAAATCTACAGTAACGGATCCACCATTCAAATCAACTTTGCCGGAAGCACCAAGTTTCTTAACTGCGCCTTCAACGGAATTCACGCAATGACCGCAGGACATACCTTCAACTTTAAGTGTAACTGTTTGCATGTCTTATCTCTCCCTTATTATTTCATTAATTTATTCATGGTAACCATTAGCTCTTTAATAACCTCATTATCGCCTTCTTGAATGCGTTCGATCACACAGCTGTTTAGATGATGCTCGAGAAGCAGTTTCCCAACACCGTTTAAAGCTGATTGAACCGCGGCGATTTGATTTAACACATCATCACAATACGTATCCTTCTCAATAAGACCTTTAACACCTCGAATTTGTCCTTCGATGCGATTGAGCCTAGAGATCAAATTGTTTTTTGTTTTATCAGAATGATGACTTTTTCGATCACTGCCCGAATGACAACCGTCCTCATTTAATTCTTGTTTATCATGTTGTTCCATAGCATTTCCTCCTCACATTTAGAATATACCATACCCCCTTACCCTATATCAAGCCCTTTTTAAGATTTTTTTCCATAAAAATTGACTGGGTCCACTTATAGAGTTTACCAACCAAACTTCACAAGAGTATACATGATAAAACCTAATGAAATCGTGGCAGAGAGAAAAGTCATAATAATCACCCAGGGCACCTTAGACTTATGTTTAAATAAACGATACATCGATACAAGCATCGTTATAATGGTTGCAATGATCATGATACGTCTAATCCAAAGTGCTGCTGACATTGTCGCCATCATATTCGTTGAGCCGCCCAAAAGAAGTAAAATCCCCATATGAAGCCAATGATGGGATGAAGCCAGAAAGGAAAAAATAAACGATAATATACTTGTAGCTGTTTGACTTTTTTTATATTTCATCCTGTTTCCCCTTGTTTTTTAATAAAGCAGCAGTAAATTTATGAAGTCCCTCGCGAAACAGTTGCTGATCATCTTTGGTCATATGTTGCAAAACATTTTGATAAAATCGAATGGACTGCTGACGAACCTGCTCAATTGTCCGTTCACCTTTTTCTGTAAGAGAAATTAACATTTCTCTTCGGTTTTGTTCGTTGATTTCCCGGCGTACGAAGCCTCCTTTTACTAGCCCATCAACAAGTCGGCTTACTGAACTTCGTTCTAGATGCAGCCTATCTGCTAATTCACCAAGTATTAGAGTGGAGTTCTCAACTTCTTGTAAAGCATATACCTGTGATACTGAAAGTTGAAAACCACATGGGGTTACGGTTTGCTCTAATAAACCAAAAAGCCTGATAAATTTTTGTACATTCAATCGAAGTTCCAAAATATCGTTTATTTCCAAAATAACCAACTCCTTATGTGTATAATACATATAATGTATTATACACATAAAACTCGATATTGGAAATACACAAAATCAAACTTAAAATCTTTAACATCATAAACCTCCTAAAGAACTTGTTTCACTGGAATTTGAACAATGCAGCACCATGTTGGCGTATCAAACATTATATTAATGATATCAGTGATCAAACAAGAAAATCGAGCTCATTAAGCTCGATTTATCTTATTTATTGAAGACCTTCACCAGCGATCAAAAAATTGATTCTTAATTCTCGGCTATATGCTTTGCATCAACTCCAACGCCACCGATCAGTGCAGATCCTCTTCTGTATTGCCACGGTAATCCCAAAAAGTATAATCCTTTAACCTTTGAAACCCCCCTGCTGTGAATCGGCTTCCCTTTTCCGTTTAAAATGCCAGGGATCTGGATCCAACTATAATCCGAATGGAAACCCGTTGCCCATATCACATTTTCAACTTCCACTTTACTTCCGTCGTCAAATGATATTAATTTATGATGAGTTCCATTAGTTCTGGATTTGATTGTTACTTTTCCTTCTCTGATTAAGGTTTTAAGTTCAAGACCAAATATCGGATCACCCTGTTACTAATTAATTGACCTAGTTTACTATGAATATTAGCGCTCAATACACCCAGCTTATCAAACCACCAAAAGATACTTTTTCCCATAATATCGAGCGGAAAGAACTTCAGTTTATGCCCGATCGATAAATAAACATCTCGTTCTTGGTAGCGAATCCGTTAGGATCACCTTCAAGCGGAAGACCTGGCAAGGAACTGTAACATCTAGGCGTGAACAAGACTAAGGAATCATAGCGATTTCTCCAGACATCGCCAATGTTTTGTTCTTTACCGATGATGAGAAAAGATATGTTCTTTTCTTTTAGGAAATGCGCCGCGGCTAATCCTGCTTGACTAACACCAATAATTATGACGTCAATCTCAGTTTTCATTCATCACCTCTTCATTCATAATTCGTTTCACCCCTTAACTTTCACTAATCGCATACTATTCATAATTACAATTAAAGCTGCGCCTGTATCACTAATCACAGCAATCCATAGGGTAAGTAAATCAGGGAAAATCAAGATCAAAGCAATAGATTTAACGATGAGCGAAAACCCAATATTTTGTTTGATTATTCGTATTGTTTTACGGCTCAATTTAACAGTATGGGGTAGTTTTCCTAGATTGTCAGCCATCAACACGATGTCTGCGGTTTCCATAGCTGTGTCAGTTCCTGCTCCACCCATTGCAATACCTATATTGGCAGTTGCAAGCGCAGGAGCATCATTTATGCCATCTCCAACCATCGCTACAATGTTGCCTTCTTCTTGAAGTTCTTTAATGGCTTTTACTTTATCTTCGGGTAATAGCTCTGCAAAATATCGGTTTACCCCGGTTGCAGAAGCAATTTTTTTAGCGGTACCTTCATTGTCGCCTGTTAACATCACAACTTGGTTGATGTGGGCGGCTTGAAGTCCTTTAAGAGCTTTTACGGAAGTAGGACGAATAGCATCTGCAACGGCAATTAAACCGAATATCTTCTCTTTAGTTCCAATAATAACGATTGAATTTCCTTCTTGTTGAAGGGATAAGATTCGTGATTCTAGTTCTCCTAGAGAAGCGCTTAGTTCCTGGAACAATTTAAGGTTTCCTGCAAAGTATTCCTTATCTCCGATAATCGCGCCAACACCTTTACCTACGATGTTTCTGAACTTATCGCCTAGAAGGGTAGAGACGCCTTTATCTTTGGCGTACTGGGCTACTGCTTTTGCAATGGGATGTGTAGAGTATTCCTCTAATGTTCGGGCAATACGGAGCAACTCAATTTCACTCGATCCAGCTAATACAACTTGAGATACCTTTGGTTTTCCCTCCGTTAAAGTACCCGTTTTATCAAAAGCAATCGCTGAAATCCTTCCTGCTATTTCTAAGAAGGCTCCACCTTTGATAAGAACCCCGTTCTTGGCTGCATTTCCTATAGCTGAAACAATTGCCACTGGCGTTGAAATAACCAATGCACAAGGACATGCAACAACCAATAATTCTAATCCTTTATAGAACCACTCTCCCCATGTTCCAACACCAACAAGCGGGGGGAAAACCATCACGACGAGTGCAAGAATAAATACAATTGGCGTGTAAATACGAGCAAATTTATCTACAAAAGCTTCCGTAGGAGCCTTTTGTTCTTGCGCCTCTTCGACCAAGTGAATGATTTTGGAGATGGTCGTATCTTCAACCAACTTGGTTACTTTAATCTCTAATGATCCGTGTTCGTTAATTGTACCTGCGTATACACCATCACCAACATGCTTATCAACAGGAATGGATTCTCCTGTAATTGGCGCTTGATTTACACTCGATTCTCCGCTAATTATTAGTCCGTCCAACGGGATTTTATCGCCTGGTTTAACAACAATGACATCACCAACAGAAATCTCCTCTACGGACTTTCTGACAAGTTCCTGACCATTTTTCACGAATGCTTCGGGAGGTGCTAGGTCAATTAAGCTTCGAATCGAATTTCGAGTCTTTTCAATGGACTTCGATTGAAGAACATTTCCTAGTGCAAACAACCAAACTACCAAAGCGCCTTCTAACCACTCACCAATTGCCGAGGCACCAAGCACAGCTGCAGTCATTAATACATTCATATCCAATGAAAGGCTTTTCACAGCATAATAGGCGCTTCTAGCCGGTTTATAGCCACCTATTATAATCGATACTGCGTAAAGCAGAGTAGTAAAGCTTGGTGAAACATTCGCGTAGGAGCCAAGAAAACCAAAAATAAGTAGAACTCCTGATAAACTTATAAGGTTTGTACCTGAATTGTCTGTTTTGACCTCAGCACTTTTCCTCTTGTTCGAAACTAGCGTAGCTTTATAGCCGGATTTGGATACTTCTTTGATGATTTCTTCGACTGAACTGTCGTGTTCAGCAGTCATTTTTCCAGTTGAGAAATTGACACTTACCCTCTTGACCGAGAGAAGGGTTTTCATATGATTTTCTAAGGTTACTGCACAGGAAGTGCAATCCATCCCGCCGATCAGAAAATCTGATTTTTGACCAGATTGGCCTGCAGTATTTTGTACTTGTGGAGTTTCAGATACTTTACAACAATCATCCTCACAACCGGCATTTGTATTTGAACTGGCACTTACATCCAGCAAGATTAGGTTTTTTTTGAATTTCGGTTCTTTGTCCGACATCTCAATCCCCCCGTTTTAGTAAAGGTCTGTATCACATTTGGTAACACCATCATGGACTAGGGATAGTACCGTATCGAACATATGTAACATTTCCTTAATCTTCTCATTGCTTAAACTGTAATACACATATTTCCCTTCTTGCCTTCCAACAATAATCCCGCAGCCCTTCAAACACGCGAGGTGTTGGGAAATGTTCGATTGATTCCCTTGAATTTCATCAACGATTTGAGATACAGGTTTTTCTTTATCTTTAATACATGCCAGTATTTGAAGACGTGTCTTATCGCTAAAGCCGCGAATGAACTTGGCTTTAACATCTAATTGCTCTAATGGAATTTGATTCATTGAGACTACCTCCCCACGAATTAATATTCACTAATATATGTGTCAAATTAAAAACCCCAACATTTGTGATGGAGCTTTGGTTTTATGGACTGCACAGCAATTTGCATGCAAACTCCGCAGCGGGTACCATGGTCATCCCATATAACTGATTTCAAAACAAATTATTTACTTAGTGATAATACTCCAATTACATATGCACCGTACAATTGAAATATCTTATAGTGGCGGAGGCATTGAACTATGACATCCAAAGTAGTGCTTTCATTGGTCTGTTTTTTATTCCTATCTGCTATTGATGTCGCTGCAACAGAGAGTCATGTTGTTGGTCCTTACTCACCAGAATTATACGATTCCACGGAACAATTTGAATATGAATTTGAGTGGTTAAATGGTACGATCATAGCCAACCCCTACGGTACAAGTAAATAATCTATTAGACCTTCGTGCTTTTCTTATAGGAACAAAAAAGGAAGCAGCCGATATCAAACAGATCCTTTATCAGGTCTGTCATTGAGAATCAGGTGCTTCCTTTTCAATTTATTAGGACAGTTACACTATCCGGCTATCATGAACTATACATTCAAATCGTTGCGTTTCCCTGTAACCATATAAATGACGCCCTCGCCGATATTCGTGCAATGATCGCCGACGCGTTCCAAGAATAGAGCTGCATTCATTAGTTGGGTTATTTGGCGGTTTTTCATGAAATCACCATCCAATAACCGGGTTAGCTCATCTACAATACTACTATATAGCTTATCTACTTCATCATCCTTCTCAGCCAAAGCCGCCGCGCGATGGATGTTACGTTCTGTATAGGATAGAAGGCTTTCTTGGAGCATAATTTTTGTAAGTTCTGCCATCCTAGGAATATCTACGAGTGGCTTTAATAATTCTTCACCGTTCATGCGGATACATATCTTGGCGATGTCAACCGCATGATCGGCGATGCGCTCCAGGTCCGTAGCGATTTTGAGCGCCGTGCTAATGATTCTGAGATCACCTGCCATAGGTTGTTGAAGGGCAATCAATCGGAGAGAACTCTCTTCGATACGTATCAACATCTCGTCAACGAGATCATCCTGCTCAATTGTTTTTTTCGCTAGTTCGTCATCCATCTTTGCGAGTGCTTCAACAGCCTGATGGATTAAATACTCTACTTGGCTCCCCATGTTAAGCAGGTCTTTCTGTAAAGATACTAACGATTGATGATAACTAATTCGATTATCCAAAATGAAGCTCCCCTTTTCCTGATTCTCGCTAACTTAATTATCCGAAACGACCTGTAATATAATCTTCCGTTCTTTGATCGGATGGCGTAGTGAAAATTTTATCTGTTACATTGGTTTCGATGACCTCACCATTTAAGAAGAACGAGGTATCGTCCGAAATACGTGCAGCTTGCTGCATATTATGAGTTACGATAATAATCGTATATTTATCTTTAAGTTCTCTAATTAGTTCCTCGATCTTTAACGTTGAGATTGGATCCAAAGCTGAGGTTGGTTCATCCATTAGTAGAATTTGTGGATTTACAGCTAGCGCTCGGGCAATACAAAGGCGCTGCTGTTGGCCTCCCGACAGGCCATATGCTGATTTTTTCAGGTTATCACTCACTTCTGTCCAAAGGGCAGAGGCTTTTAAGCTGCTTTCCACAATATGATCTAATTGCGCTTTATCCGTTATTCCGTGAATACGCGGGCCATAAGCAATGTTATCATAGATGGATTTGGGAAAAGGGTTTGGCTGCTGGAATACCATGCCAATATTTTTGCGAAGAAGCTCTACATTGACGTCTGGATGGTAAATTTGTTCACCCGCAATTTGGACATCGCCTTCAATCCTGATGCCTTTGATCATATCATTCATCCGGTTTAAAGTACGCAATAAAGTGGACTTCCCACAGCCCGAGGGACCAATAAAAGCTGTAACCGAATTTTTGTTAATTTGCATACCGACATTTTTTAAAGCATGAAACTCGGAATAATATAAATTCAGTTTATCGATGTTAACAATAGACATATGGTAATCCCCCTGATCCTATTCTAAAACTTTCGTTGATACTTATTTCGCAAATAAATGGCGAAAGCATTCATGCTTAGCAGCATGATTAGCAAAATAATAATACCCGCGGCGGCAAGATATGCAAATTCAGCTTGCGGTTGACTTGCCCAGTTGTAAATTTGAATGGGCATTACAGTAAAGGTATCCATAGGAGATTTAGGTAAAAATGCCACGTAGGATACAGCGCCAATAACAATAAGCGGTGCTGTTTCACCGATTGCTCTGGACAAAGACAGAATAGATCCGGTCATAATACCTGGAATGGCAGACGGCAAGACAACACGAACGATGGTTTGCCACCGGTTAGAGCCAAGTGCGAAAGAAGCATTTCTTAACGATTGCGGAACTGTTTTGATCGCTTCTTGGGAAGATACAATAATAATCGGGAGAACCAACAATGTCATCGTTAGAGCACCTGATAGTACGCTTCGCTCTAAGGCAAGCAACCGTACAAAAACAGTTAGTCCAAGTAAACCGTAAACAATGGATGGAACACCAGCAAGATTAGCAATATTCGTTTGAATAAATCGGCTAAACCTTGTGTCTTTTGCGTATTCTTCCAAATAGATAGCCGTGGATACACCGATGATAAACGTCAACGGAGCCGTAATGAGCATTAACCACAATGTTCCTACTAAGGCTGCTTTTATGCCCGAATTTTCAGGAATGCGAGAAGCGAAATTGGTAAGAAAGCCCCAACTTAGCCAGCTACCACCTTGAACAACGACTTGTATTAATAATAAAGCTAGAGCTATAACTCCAAAACAGGTTGAGATGTAAAACAGGGAATGATAGACTTTATTCTTTCTTTTCCGTTTCGTGATATGCTGCAGTTCTTCCGTTGTTGCCATCAATATTCCTCCCTGAACTTTCTAGAGATATAACCAGCTAGAATATTCATAACAAGGGTCATAACGAAAAGTGTTATACCTACGGCATATATCGTCAGATATTCAATAGAACCGTAACGTGTATCTCCCGAACTTACGGACACAATATATGCAGTTAATGTTTGTATACTTTCTAGTGGATTAAAGGACAAATGAGCCAAGTTACCAGCTGCCAAGGTCACAATCATAGTTTCCCCTATAGCACGTGACAATCCCAAAACGAAAGATGCTATAATCCCAGATAATGCAGCTGGGGCAACAATTTTGATCGCTACTTCTAGCTTGGTCGAACCAAGTGCATAGGCACCATTGCGTAATGAGGCAGGAACGGCAACCATAGCGTCTTCACTCATAGAAGATATGATAGGTATGATCATAATACCAACAACAATACCTGCACTTAATGCGTTAAAGATTTCAGTTTGCGGAATGATAAATTTAAGTACTGGTGTAACAAATGTTAAAGCGAAGAATCCATAAACAATCGTCGGAATTCCCGCAAGAATTTCAAGAATAGGTTTAACGACATTTCTAACCTTGGGTTGAGCATACTCACTTAAATAAATAGCGCTTCCTAATCCGATCGGGATAGCTACAATGCTTGCAATAACAGTTACAAGTAAAGTGCCTGTGATTAGCGGAAGCACGCCAAATTCTGGGTCACTAAACAAAGGTGTCCATTTGGTTCCACTTATAAAATCCCATATTGGAATTTCTCTAAAAAATCCAATGGATTCAAACACCAAGACAAACACAATGCCAACCGTTGTTAAAACAGAAATCCCTGCGAAAAATGCTAATATTTTCGGTATCAGCACGTCAGATGAGAGCATCTTTTTTTTCATTTTAAAACTTGTTATCTTATTTTGTTCTTGATGATCCAATGTTGAGTTGATATTCGTTTTCGTTTTAGTTTTCATCACATGTTCCATTCCCATTAGCATTTCCCCCACTTATTGCATTTAATATCATGAAAACCGTGACATTCCATAGGGCTTGCGCTCTAATGGATGCCACGGCTTTTCTTACATGTATTGGGTGGATGGTTAGATTATTTCAGAAGATCCAAGTTTTTATTCATGGTATCTTGTGGAAGTTTGATGTATTTAACAGCTTCAACCAGTTTTGCACCATCAGCGCTGTTATAATACTTCAATAATTCTTTAATATGCGGTTGTTCCATAGATTTTTTCGTCGGATATATATAAATGTAACGAGCAAGCGGAACATAAGTCATTTTTTCGATTGATTCATGTGAAGGCAAGACAGCAGGAGCATTCGCATCTTTTTTGATGGCAACTGCATTTAATTTTGCTTCATTTTCTTTGTAGTAGGAATAACCGAAGTAACCCATTGCAAATTCATCACCAGAAACACCTTTTACAAGTACATTATCATCTTCAGATGGTGTGTAGTCGCTGCGGGATTCTTTTGCTTTCCCGTTAATTGCTTCCGTAAAGAATTCGAAAGTACCTGATGCCGTTCCTGGACCATACAACTTGATTTCTTTGTCTGGGAATTCAGGGCGAATTTGGTTCCATTTTTTTACTGTGCTATCTTTGGACCATATTTTTTTAAGTTCATCAACTGTTAATTCTTTAGCAAAAGTATTCTTTTTATTAACAACGACAGTAATACCGTCAAGAGCTACTGGCATTTCGATAGCTTCTGTACTTAGCTTTGTTTTTAATTCATCAAGTTCTTCTTTTTTGAATTTACGGGACATGTCAGCAATGTCAATCTCACCAGCGATTAATTTCTTCGCGCCGTTCCCAGACCCAGACTCAGCGACAGTAATTTTAACATCTTTATTTTTTTTCATAAATTCCTCGGCAACCGCTTGGGAAATTGGGAATACCGTGGAAGAACCATCAATCTTGATGTCACCTTTTAAACCAGCAGGAGCCGGAGCAGTTGTTGCAGTAGTGCCTGTAGTTGGTGCTGCACCTTGATTTTGATCGGGTGCTGCTTTACCGCACGCAGATAATGATAAAGCTAAAACAACGGACGTTATTGCGATTGTACTCTTACGCGAAAAAACCTTAAACAATTCAACCACTCCCTAATATTTTCTTTTTTCAACTCTACTACTTCATAATACCCTGCAATTGTTTTCTTTATTTAATACATTTGTAAACGGAGTGTAAAATATCTGAAATTCGAGTTTATTTTCATAGAGTTCGAGATTCCCTCTTTATTCGACAATAATTTACATCAAATTAACATACTAACGATATTGAATTAATCCTCTACTAGTACAATTGAACTATTACATAGACATACCTATATATAGGAGGAAACTTATGAAGAGATTAATTCATTTCAAGAACAGGATAACATTTACTATGAAAGCCAAATTAATTGTAAGCTTTTCTTTATTATTTATTATTTTCACAGCTGTATCTATTTTTAATTTAACTCAAATGAATCAGATTAAGCGGCAGTTTTCTTTTCAAAATATACAGTCAGATAAACAATTGCTTTCTTTAAATCTCAAAATAAAGGTAAATGAATTGGATGCTTTGAAATCCGCGATGATAATTTCAAAGAATACGGAACTTGTTAGTCCATTCAAACAAAAATCAGAAGAGTTTTATACATTGGTAGCTCAGATTTTAGCTACCGCCTCCAATTCCGACGAACGAAATTGGAGCGCCCGTCTAACGAATACTTCAAAGGAATATACAGTTACATTTGATACCGCGCTTTCCGTTGTTGAGAATAAAAGTCTATCCACTCAGGATATTGCTAAGCAATTAGAAGCTATACATACCTCTTCACAAGTACATAAGGAATATATATTTGAACTCGTCGACAAGTTTAGTCAAGCATATATAGATGATGCGGCAAATGCAGTAATTAGCTCAGGCAAGCTTCTAGATAACACCGTTAAAGTGGCACTTATTACTTTGTTCCTTGTTTTACTCTTTACCCTTTTCATATCATTTGTACTTATTCGATCCTTCATGAAACCAATTCAGCGTTTGCAAAACGCAGTAAAACAGATAGCAAGCGGGGATTTGCGCAATAAGATTAACAGCAAGGCGAAAGACGAACTCGGTCTTCTTAGTCAAAACTTTGACCATATGATTGATGGAGTACGCAATATGCTGCAACATACACAAACGATTGCCTCCTCTATGTCTCATCACTCTCAAACGTTTCGAGAGTTTTCAGGAGCGACAGCTACAGCCAATCAAGACATCATTCGATCGATTCAAGAGATTTCTACTGGAGCGGAGAAGCAGGCAGACTATTCGGACAAGAGCAGCGCTATTCTAACTGAGTTGTCCAAAGAAATACGTCAAATATCCGATTCTACAAACATGATGCTCCACACTAGTCGGGAAGCTGCTTATAATACTCATCTCGGCTCGAAGTCGATGGAAGCTTTGAAATCTGCGGTGGTTCACTCCGAGGAAATCCTTCACCAGGTCTACATGGCGATGGAAAATCTATCAAATAGCTCTGCGCAAATTCGTAAAATCGTAGGAAGCATCACCGAAATATCCACCCAAACCAACGTGTTAGCCTTGAATGCCGCGATAGAAGCAGCAAGAGCGGGTGAGCATGGTCGCGGCTTTTCCGTCATTGCTGAGGAAGTTCGGGTGTTATCTGTGCAAACGAATAATTCTTCCAAGGGAATTGATCAAATCGTTCAATCGCTGCTTTCGCAAATGTCAGGGCTTGAATCGTCATTAGCTGCGGCTAAACTCTCCTTTGGTGAGCAAAACCAAAAGATGAATGATAGCTTAGGGGCCTTCAATGAAATTCGTGAATCCATGGACGGTCTTTCGAATCAAATCGATCAGGCACACGTATTGATTGAGCAAGCGGAAGAGAAAAACGCCACACTAGTTGAATCGATTCAGCAAGTAGCTGGCATTGCTCAAGAAACTGCAGCAGGCGTTGAAGAAGTCAATTCCTCATCAACTCAACAAGATATAGCCATTCAACATATCGCAACGCAGTCGGACGATATCTTAGGGCTTGTCTTACAACTGTCTGAAGAAATCAGCAAGTTTAAAATCTCAAATGAAGACGATCAATAGAACAAGTTCCTTCTAATTTCTCGAAAAAGTGCATCCATTTGCAAATTCGTACGTCTCTATAATAAAAACAATGCTGGGGGAAGAGTATGAACACCGAAGAAGTATGGAGATCATTTTATAGTCCTTTGCGGAATTTCATTATTAAACGGGTAAAAAGTGAGCAAGATGCTGATGACATTCTACAGAATGTTTTTATCAAAATAGACGCTAATCTAGATACTCTAAAGGACGATCAGAAGCTGCAATCTTGGATATATCAAATTACTCGAAATAGCATTATTGATTATTACAGAAGAGAACAATTCCAACTGAAGGCTGAATTACCAACAGATTTACCTTTAGAGGAAACTGAGGATCTCAATGAGGCTATTAAGGAAATAGCCTCTTGTATCAGACCCATGATCGGGCAGCTCTCCAATAATTATCAGCACGCTCTTGAACTAACCGAATTAGGGGACTACACTCAAAAACAACTAAGTGAGCAACTGGGTATTTCTTTTTCTGGAGCAAAATCTAGAGTACAGCGCGGCAGGGAGAAGCTAAAAGAGCTCTTGCTTAATTGTTGTAATTTTGAATTTGACCGGTTAGGCAATATCATTGATTACACTTCTCGAAATAATAACAAAACTAAATGCAGCGCATCGGATTGTTGTTAATAAGATAAAAACGAATTGCGTCCTTACGTATTATCGTGCGTCTACAGATATGTAACACACACTTTAATCATTAGGGAGGAAAAGAATATGAGCAAACAAAATAATAAGGACGAACAAGGAAATTTAAGAAATGAAAGCTGTTGTGGGGGACCTGCACCGATTGAGACAAATGCGTGTTGTTCAGAAGATGCGAATGCGAAGGCTGCTGGGCAGGATGGTTGTGGTTGTAATTCGAATTCAGTTACAACTAAGACTGCTTTAAATTCCTGCTGCTAGTACAATCTAAATTAACAAAATAACGCCAGTGTAACGGATATCCCGCTGCACTGGCGTTTTTTTATTACGTCATTATTCCTCTATGATTAATGCCGAATCGGCAAGTAAATAATAGGTTTCTTGGTCCGTTCCGAATACGATAACTCGCCATTCACTGTCATAATCCATATCATTTACTTCTGAATGGTGCAGCGATGTACGTTGCCCGTTCTCTTGCTGATTACGTGATATTTCATCGCGTATGCCTCCCTGTTTCATCTAACAACGATTATACATCAAAGCTATTTCGCAAAGAGTCGGGAATTAATGGATTTGGCATTACAAGTCACAATAGGCGGCGACGTTAAAACTTTCCGATCCGACTTGGCTGCGTGTATGATAGTCTATTGTTCTCCGGTAGCATAAAGGGGCATTTGTTTGGTAAAATGAACGTTACGAGCAAGAACGTTTTTTGAAAAGTTAACTGGGTCTAATAGGAACTATTTTATACCAACATTTATAGATAAACTTTTAAATGGGTTGAAGTTTTGGGAATAATAATGGACGAGGAGTGGTTTCTACGATGTACGAACTAAAAACAAAAGAAACGGACAGCAGTGTCCTTGAGTTTATTGAAAATGTCGAAAGCGTTAAGAAGCGTGAAGACGCATATAAATTATTAGATATTTTTACTGAAACGACAGGTTATGAAGCGAAGATGTGGGGACCTAGTATTATTGGATTTGGCTCCTATCATTATAAATATGAATCCGGTCACGAGGGCGATGCACCGCTAGTTGGTTTTTCACCTAGAAAAGCCAAAATAAGTTTATATTTTGCGACAGGTGACACCAAACGAGAGGAGTTATTAAAGGACTTTGGCATACATACGGCAGGAAAAGCGTGTGTATATATCAATAAAGTAGCAGATATCGATGTTGAGGTATTAAGGGCCTTAATAAACCAATCTATCCTATTTTTGAAAGAGTTTTATCCGAATTAATAACCTCAGACTTAGCTCTTTTACCATTTTCACAACTTCAATTTCATAATTTAGATGTTTATAGAAATTCACGGCACGATCGTTCTTGATAAAAACATTCAGGATTAACTGTCGGTAGCCTTTTTGGCTTGACCACTCTTCTGCTTTGGTCATTAGTGCCTTGCCGACCCCTTTGCCTTCACCTTGTGGAGAAACTGCAATCGCCACTATATAACCTTGTTCTATACCGCTTAAATTATCTTTATGTGGCTTTACTTCCAAAAAACCGAGCAGCTCCCCCGTTTCTTCTTCCGCCACAAAAATTTCTGTACCAGGAGTACCTCTTAATATTAAAATTATGGTTTGCATGTTCAAACCTTAACGTCATATGCCGTTCGTGTGTTCGAAAAGGACTTCATCGATAGCGCGTCGGGATATTGCAGCGAGTACGGGGTTCGTATCTAAGTAGTATGCGAAGGCGATCAGCCCGAAGGACAGTGCCCAGCCGCGACCTCGAGCCCAGGTCGCGTCATCAACCGTTAGCGCTGCGCGGAATAAATCACGGTTTTCGGCGGAGAGGAGAGTCCACGCGACCATTAAGTCGCATGCAGGATCGCCTACGCCCAGAGTACCGAAGTCTATGACGGCGGTTAACCGGCCCTGTTCAACCAGTAGGTTTCCCGGATGGAGGTCTCCGTGGAGCCAGACTGCCTTACCCTGCCACACTGGTGCCTGGAGGGCTGCTTCCCACGCAGCGGTTGCCACGTCCGTATCTAGCATGTTGTTCAAGGTTGCGATTGCGTTCCGGACAGATGCATCTCGCATAGCCAATGGCACGCCTCTGCCAGAGTTGTGCGGTCCTGGGGCTGGCCCCCCAGCGGGATCGATCCGCTGCAAAGCGGCTACGAATTGACCCAATGCGGTCGCTGCTTGGTGCGGATTGTCGATTCGCCCGATGGTTGCGTTCTCTCCTTCGAGCCACCGATACACGGACCAGCGACAAGGGTAGCCCTCGGCGGGCATCCCCATCGCGAGCGGGGTAGGAATCGAAAGCGGTGTTAGCGGGGCAAGTTTCGGTAGCCAACGGTGCTCCTTCTCCACCTGCGCAATTGCCCATTCGACGCGGGGTAATCGTACGGTCATATCCTCGCCGAGCCGATAGATCGTGTTGTCCGTCCCGGCTGATTCGACCGGCTGGATGCGATGGTCTGCCCATTGCGGAAATTGTGCAGCGATCAACCGCTTCACGAGAGCTAAGTCGATCACTATCTCATTCGCTTGGCTCATTTGAATACATCCTTCCGCAATTTTGATTTATCCACTTTCTTGCTCTGAATGAAGCAAATTTCCATTTCATAATAGCATAGTAAGGTTTTTCAAACGTAGTAAAGGATAACTATAGCTAAACTTTCCTGCTCTTACTTGAATAATCAAAAAGGAGCTGCCGCGAAGCACACTCCTCCATTAATAATTTCGTTAGCGTAATAGGAACCTAGATGACTACCACTTGGCTTCCTTGGTTTATTTCGTACGAATAGGGAAAAACAAGTCTATCTCGGAGTTGGGATCATCCGGCTGGGTATAACGCTGATCATAAAACTCGAATTCATATTTACCCGTGCGGGAACCACCGTCGTATTCGTAAGGACTGTTCGGCAGCCAATGTCCCCAAAAATGCCCAAAGGCATCGCCTATACCGTCAAGAGGACCCCGATGCGTCAGCACGATATAGCGCGCAGCTGGTACTTCGATGCGCGTCATGCCCTCGGGAATGTCACCATCCTGAGAGATTTGTACAGAGGCCGTATAATTGAATGGTTCGCCGGGCGGATTGTCCGGATTTTGCAGCATAAGTCCGTAGCTTCGCCAACCGAGCTGACTAGAAACTTCTGGAATGCGCTTATTAAATTCCCCCCACAGCTTGGCAATGGCGTTCTCGGACGGTGGCACAGACATATCAAAATGAATCTTTTCGGTCATTCCAACAACGATGAAGGCTGGTTTTTCGATAATTTTAGTTTCGATAATCATGAGTGGTTATTCTCCTTATTTTGGGATGTGGGGATGTTACGCACTTGCTTATTCTGATAATGGAATTTTTATCCATATGCAAATTATAGAGTACATACGTTCCCTTGTAAACGTTTTTTTATGTTTTTAATACGAATACATCTTTGAAGAAAACGAAAATAGGAGCTGCTACAAAGCAGCTCCTATTTTCGTTTTCGTAGCGGAATGACAATCATTTTCTTCCAATACTTCAATCCCATTCATTTTTGGAAATTGGGAGCGACAGATTCTTCCCGCATATTTGAAAGCTTAATTAATCCTAAGCACAATTTTCCCGCGACCGTGCCTGGTTTCGATAGCCAGGTGTGCATCTTCCGCCTGGTCCAACATGTAGATCTGCCTGATCTGGATGTGAAGCCTGCCCTTTGAATGAAGATCCACTAGTTCTGCAAGCTGGGCTGCCGAACGTTCCCCGCGGACGACGCGAAGTCCGAGCTCCTCAATGAGGTCGTACGCGAAGAACGTACAGATGCGGTTCTTGTCCCTCACCAATTCCACCGCCGCTCGAATCCCTTCACCTCCGGCCGTATCGAACACGGCGTCAACACCATTCGGTGCGAGTGCCCGTACCCGCTCGGCCAGACCTTCCTCATACGTAACCGGTATGGCGCCCAGCGAACGGAGAAATTCGTGGTTGCTCTCGCTGGCTGTGCCGATAACGGCCTTGGCTCCCAACTCCTTAGCCAGCTGTACGGCGAAAGCGCCTAGCGATCCGGCCGCGCCGTTGATCAGGATTGTATCGCCCGGTTTCACTCCAATCGCCTTCAAGGCGATGTAAGCACCCTGACCGTTGCCAGTCAACCCGCCTGCTTCTTCCCAGGACATGGTATCTGGCTTGCTCACGATCTGATCGGCGCTGACAACAACATATTCAGCGTAGCCATTCAATGTTGTGAAGCCGAGCACTGGGTTGCCCACGGAGAAGCCGGTTACACCGTCCCCAACCTGATCCACGATTCCTGCGAATTCATTACCCGGAATTTGCGGAAGATTCACCGCGACCCCATATGATGGCGTCCAGCCGCTGCGTATGGCGCAGTCGTAATGCTGTACACCAGCGGTTTTCACGCGGACCCTAACTTGACCCGGACCTGCCTGCGGATCCGGAAACTCCATAACTCTCATGACTTCCGGTCCTCCGATTGAAGTAAATGCTGCTGCTCTCATAGGATATTCCTCCTTGTTTGTTCGATCAGAATGTCAAAATGCAACGTACAATTTCCCGCTGAACGGATCCTTTACGATTGTTTGCTTTTGAATAAGATCATCGTCATGTCGCTTTCCTCTTGCGTTCGGCTCTGCCGAATTGAAAATAATAGATCAGTAAAATCATCGCATGCAAGAAGGCAAGAACAAAATAAATATTGCTGTAAACGAACGCGACCGGAAACGAATTTGCCGCATTCCAAACGGAACTTGCGCCTTGATCAATTGTCGTGCTGTAAATACTTGCGGAAACGGCCCCAGCAACAAAGTTCAGCATCGCGAGCAGTCCCATGCCGACCCCCGTCTGTTCCTTTGGCAGTGTTCGGGAAATCGTATTGGACAAGGCAATCATCATGAACGATTGCCCCACATTGCCGAAGATCAGAAAGACGGCGATATAAACAGGTGAGATTCCCGCAAAGGAAGACAATAGAGCAAAACAGGTCAATAACAGCAAAGATGCCACGTAATAAAGGAATGGATTACCTTTTGCATCCGCCAGCTTGCCTGCTTTTCGACCCAGAATTGCAGTCGTGACGGCTGCCGGAGCTATCGCGAAGCCGATCAGTCCCGGTGCCAGATGGTTGACTTGGGACAATAGCTGGGGGCTCAGAAACGCTAGTGAATAACCGATCCCTGTCGTCAGAAAAGCAATCGCCAGCACAAGGGAATAGCTTTTATTACGGAACAGTTCTGGCCGGATGAACGGTTTCGCCACAGAACGGATTCTTGCTATAAACAAGACGAACAAAATAAGACAGCCTGCAGCCGGCATCCACGCCTCGTACGTGATCGCAAGTAGCAGCAACGCCGCTGTTCCAGCGAGCAGTCCGCCGCCTATCCAATCGATGTTGCCTGCATCTTCATGTTCATTATCCAAATATTTGCGGTAGTAGGGCAATGTGAATAGAGTAAAGAGCGGCATGCAGAACAGCCAACGCCAATGAACTATACTGACCACCAAAGTGGCCACGAGCGGGCCGATTGCACCGCCGATTGCCAAACCGGTCATTGATATCCCCAGTGCCCGTCCCCGGCTCTCCGGAGGAAAATAACGAACCGGAATAATGCTGGCCGTTGCTGGAACTACCGCAGCCCCTGCCGCCTGCAAAATCCGGCTAAGCAGAACCATCCAGTAAGCTTGGGCAACGAGGCCGATCAGGGAGCCGAATACAAAAAAGATCAGACCGAACGTCAACAGATTTTTGAGCTTATAGATGTCGGCCAGCTTCCCATAGATCACGGTTCCGATGGCATATATTAGTAAAAAGGCTGACGTAACCCAACTCACTTGCGCGAAGGAAAGCTGAAATTCCGCGCGGATCTCGGGCAATACGATATTGAACATAGACGCACTCATCACAGAGATGACAAGCGTGAATGCGAGAATTCGGATCAATTTTTCTCCTGCTTGCTGTTGAACTCCGGTTTCCATTTCTTCATCCTGCTTTCCGTAAGGTGGAGTTCCGTACACCGAATTCGAATGGCAAGCCCTTCTTCCCGGGAAGTTTTTTATTTCGCTTGCATAGTTTGATTTTACAGCGGATAATTGATAAATAAAAAATACATCTTACTCTATATCATACATTCCTTTGAGTATATAAGAGGAGGGATTATAGATGGAACTGCTGCAATTGCAGTATTTTCGTACGGTTGCCAGAATGGAGCATATGACGAAGGCAGCACAAGATCTGCGGATCGCGCAGCCCGCTCTCAGCAAGACGATCGCCCGGCTAGAGAAGGATGTAGGCGTGCCGCTATTTGACCGTCATGGCAGGCAAATTCGGCTTAATACGTTTGGCAAAGCGTTTTTGGATAAAGTGGAAGCGGCGCTCACCCTATTGGAAGAAGGACAGAAAGAAATATCCGATCTTGCGGGATTGGAGTACGGGAGCATTCATTTGGCGACATCGACGCTAGATCGTCTGTCAGAACCTTTGAGCTCTTTCCTTACTCTTCACCCGAATGTTAATTTTCGGATCACTCAGGCCTCGCTGGAAGAAATGGCTCATCTCCTTGAAGTCGGAGAAGTGGATATTTGCTTTACACCTTTGCCTATGGAAAGGCCGGATTTCAGTGTGTCGTCCGTATTAAACGAAGATGTATATCTGGCAGTTCCTCCGTCGCATCGATTAGCGGGCCTTCACAGCGTTCGCTTGAACGAGGTGGCTGATGAACCGTTTATCGGTTACAAAGAAGGTTTTCCTTTTCAAAAAATGAATGATGATTTCTTCCGTAGAGTAGGGATATCGCCAAATTACGTCTGTCGGGTAGACGAACCTGCCGCCATATCCAATCTTGTCCGCGCCGGACTAGGCGTTGCGTTGGTCGGCAATTGCGGAGGGCCGAATTCCCCTCTTCATCTGTTGTCCATTGAATATCCTGTTTGCCAACGTCATTTTCAAATTGTATGGCATAACAAACGTTACCTCTCCATGGCCGCTCGCAAGTTCAGGGATTTTGTGATCCAGTATTTTGCTGCTTCATAAGGATTTTCCTTACGGGTGAAGGGGTAAATTCAATTGATAGAAATTTGCGGACAGAAATGCAAATAACTCTCCACGTCTGGAGAGTTATTTTTTATGCAGAGGGATAACAATTTTACTCACATTTAGTTGTTGATATAGCGCTCGAAGATGTAACCGAAATCCTTGATCTTTAACTCAGAGTGCTTATTCTTCAACCAATTGTAGGTTGATTCGTTGATTGCATCGAATTGGGCTACCGGGGAAGTAGTTTGAGTTGTGATACGACCTGTCGCTTCCTTAGCAATAACTACGCTTTGCTTCGCATAACTAAACAAGTCCTCGTTATGTGCTACCGTCTCGGAAATCTTAATTAAGGCTTTATACAAGTCTTTGATCTGCTCGATTTGCTTCTTGTCGACATCAATCGAGAAGTTGACGTCACCGATAATGAACTTGATCTCGACGTCAAGATCGATAGTTCCTGCAGTTTCCAAATACACCTTGGAAATTGCATTTGTATGGTAGCTGTAACGTTTCAGCATACGCTTGCTGCTAATAGCACTATCTCCATCAAGGTGGATTAGGGCAAGGTTGGTAAAGCAGTATTCGTCCTTCTTCGACTTGATGATGAAGAAAATCTTCTCGCCATCCTCATGCATGACATAATCATCTGAATCTACCTTGTCGAAATCACTCGGACTAATAACCTTACCTATATCACTTAAACCTAATGCATCTGCCGCAAACTTCTTGAACAATGGAATCATCCTCTCATTTTGAAAATAAAGATAAGTCAGTTTCCAACTCGGGATTTAAAAAATCGATCCCTTAGTTTAACCCTATTATACATTAATGGTATAATTTACATAAGTAGTTGGATTGCTGTGATTAGAGTATTATGAGTCCGTCAATGTCTTTGAGGTTACAGCAAGAGTTCAATCCTGCGAAAAATTGAAATTTTCAGGTTATATTAAGGTTGTTTTCAGTAAATATTCAGATACTATTGTTAGTATAAAAATCAAATTTAACAACACTATACAATGTAGTGTTAATAGATTTGATTTTTTGCAATCGAAAACTACGCCATGTAGTGTTCATGAAATGGAGGTTAGGTTACAGAGGCAGTTCATTTATAAAATAGTTTTTTAGATTACATCTACAAGGAGGAATAAAGATGAAACTTAAACTAACCGCGTTGGCTGTTGGAGCTGTTGTTGTATTAGGTGGAGCTTATTATGCTTATGATTACTATGCCGGTAATCATGTGACCATTCAAGAAGCTATTCCTGTGAATGGTGCTTCTACTCAGGTCAGTACAGCTGCTGCTGTTGATACAGGTAAATTGAACGGAGACTGGAGCATTCAGCCAGATTCTAAAGTCTACTTCTCAGTAACTACATCCAAGGAAAAAGTAAACTTCGAAGGCAGCACAGTGATAGGGAACTGGGCATTAAACACCACTGATCTGGCCAAAATGAAAGCTGAAGCCGTCGTTGGTATCGATACGCTGCAATCTGGAAATTCCCAAAGGGACGGTCACATTAAAGGTCAGCAATACTTAAATGCACAAACGTTCCCTGAGGCCAAGTTTACGCTCAAATCAATCGATAACTTTCCTAAAGAATGGAAAGAAGGTGAGAAAGTTTCCTTTGACATGCTAGGAACCCTCACAATTAAAAATACAACGAAAGACGTAGTATTTAAGACCGATGCTGCTTATAACCAGGGTGTTATTAAGCTAGGGGGCAGTACGGCCGTGACTTTTGATGATTTTGGGATGAAGAATCCTCATACCGTTGTTCTGGACACAGAGAATAATGTGACAATCACTCTGAGTCTGGTCATGGGCAAGAAGACAACTTCATAATACTCTTACACAAAAAAGAACAAAGCCGCATTCTCTGCGACTTTGTTCTTTTTATTTTTGTCACTAACAGCTTCGCGCATACGTTGTTTGCCCCTCATGGTCATATCGCCCCCACTTTCACACTCTTTATTAACCTAAACTAAGATCACATTGATGCATGATAGAAACAACTCTGCCCCAATATCGGTCTAGAGAACGATCATAAATAACTGAGTATATAATATACTGTTTACATGATCCGCAATTTTGAAAAAGGGAGATACAAAATGAATATCAATTCCATTGAAGTAAACGGATTGCGCAAAAGCTTCGGCAAACAAATCGTTCTGGACGGCATAGATTTGGCGGTAGCCAAAGGTACGATTTTCGCGCTGCTCGGGCCGAACGGCGCTGGTAAAACGACACTGATTAACATCCTGTCAACGCTGTCCGAGCCGGACGAGGGATTCGCACGAATCGAAGGGTACGACGTCGTATCCAACCGATACGAGGTCCGTAGGTCGATCAGTCTCACCGGCCAATTCGCGGCAGTTGATGAAGTATTGACTGGTCACGAGAATATCATCATGATGTGCCGGCTGTCTGGTTTATCGCGGGGGGAGTCCCGCTTACGGACAGCAGAGCTGCTGAAACGTTTCGATCTCGAAGACGCCGCAGGCAAGCGTGTGAAAACATTCTCAGGCGGCATGCGCCGTAGGTTGGATCTTGCCGTAAGTCTAGTCGTTAACCGTCCGGTGCTCTTTCTGGACGAACCAACGACGGGACTTGACACCGTCAGCCGCCGCTCTCTTTGGGAAATCATCTTGCGACTTAAGCAGCAAGGAATGACGATTTTTTTGACGACACAATATTTAGAAGAAGCCGACCAGCTTGCAGACGAAATCGCGGTGATGGGTCGCGGACGAATCGTTGCAACCGGCTCCGCCGAGGCTTTGAAGGCGCGCGTCGGCGGCGAAGTCATCGAGTTGCGGAATCACATGGACGAAGTCATTCGATCCATACCGACGAGCGGCAGTGTTCAGGATGTTCGCCACACGTTGAGCGAGATCGCCCACTTATGCCCACCGGATACACGGCTCTTCATTCGAAAGCCTAGCATGGATGACGTCTTTCTTGCCTTAACATCCATCGATCAAAAGGAGGCTTCACTCACATGAACGATCTTCAACCAGTTCCAAAGCCCGCTTCTTTTGCAGCAACCAATACCGTCTTCATCGGTCGCAGTATCCTTCATAGCTTGCGCAACATCGAGTCGCTCCTTATGGCGATCATGCTGCCCATTATGTTAATGTTGCTGTTTACCTACGTATTCGGCGGTGCAATCGATCCGAGCGGCGACTACGTGAATTATGTCGTGCCGGGTATTATTCTGTTGTGCGCTGGTTTCGGCTCGTCCAGCACGGCTGTCGATGTCGCAACAGACATGACGAATGGCATTATCGACCGGTTCAGAACAATGCCGATCCGCAGCATAAGCGTAATTACGGGGCATGTCGCCGCTAGTCTCGTCCGGAATTCGCTCGCTACTTGCATGGTCATCGGGGTGGCGTTGCTTGTCGGTTTCCGCCCTTCCGCCAACCTGTTGGAATGGCTAGGAGCTCTTGGGGTCATCTTATTGTTCATTCTGACCTTTACTTGGTTGTTCGCCGCGATCGGCCTCGTAACGGGCAGCCCTTCCGCCGCCAGCGGCTACGGTTTCGCTTTGCTATTCCTCCCTTACTTGTCCAGCGCTTTCGTTCCAACTAGCACGATGCCTGCGTGGCTGCAAGGGGTCGCTAACCATCAGCCGATTACGCCAGTCATTGAGACGATTCGCGGGCTGTTAACCGGCACACCGGTGATGGATAACGGCTGGTGGGCCATCGGTTGGTGTGTAACGCTCCTGGTGATTGCGATCGGCTGGTGCAGCCTCGCTTTCCGCCGTATTGGCGGAAGGCGATAAAATAAATAAAAACAGCGTTCCTGCGATGCAGAAACGCTGTTTTTATTTAAATGTTAGCACTGGATGCCATTTATCCTTGACCCGATATTTTTTGCTGTAAATAATGCTCGATGCCATCCAAAATCCGTTCGAGTCCGAAATCGAGATCGTCACCAATGGGATTATCCGCTTCGTCCGTGTAAGCACCTGACATCAAGATGGGATGTAAATATGGAAACCGATCTGGCTTGACCAACTGTTTGAGGGCGCTGCTGTAGCCCACGCCGCTAAACGTTTCCGGACTTGCGCCTTCACGGATGGCACGGTCCATGTCTCGCGCAATTAGGCCGCATGCCCGGCTATAGCTGCTTACAAGCAGTAGGAATGACATTTTCTCAAAATCGTTAAGCAGGAAATCCCGCATTATTCTAAGCATCCAATCGATCACTTGTAGATTGCCTGGCGTGAGCGGTACGCTCGTAATCGGGATATCGCCATACCATGGATGTTTCCTGAAGACATCCACGCAAGCCCAGACGTATTCCCTCATTTCCTGACGCCACGTTTTACCCGCTACTTCAGGTGGAATCGGAATGTCGCAGACCGCGTCCTGCATGAGCACCAACAGGTCTTCTTTACTCGTAATGTAGCGATACAAAGACATCGTGGTAAAACCCAAAGATTGGGCGACTCTGCTCATCGAAACAGCCGCAAGACCATCCCGATCGGCAATGACAATCGCTGCGTCAACGATTTTCTTGACGCTAAGCTCGCCTTTGGGCCCCCTCCGAGGCTGCTTGACGATTCCCCAGCTCAGGGTAATCCCTGACGGTAACCTATTTAATGTTTCTTCATCGATCCCATCGCCGGTCTCCATGTTGTTCGATCCTCCATCATCAGCGTAAGTCCCGAAATTGTATACTTCGTATACAGTATATCACAATCGCTATTATAACGCTCAGATGGAGTTCATCCCTCTTTCCATAATTACATCAAGTTTTACAAGGGGATACGTTCTCTCTGCCGGGTGGCTAGCTCCCTCATTCGCTTTATTTTGTTATCGTTTACATTCCTTTAAAAAACAAAAAAATGATCCATAAGATCATTATCATAACTATTACTTCGACGGAACAAGGTGTGGCATTAAGATTTTATTCTGTACAGGATCGGTTTCACCACTTAAGCGTTTAATTAACAAATCACCAATCGTTTCCCCTAGCTCCTGAGGATTTTGCATAATGACAGATAGTTTATGATGAAACAAAGAAGAAAATTCAAGATTGCCGAATGAGACCACTTCGATGCTATCCAGCGGCATTCCTAATTCTTGTAAACCCAAATAAACACCGAAAGTCATTTCATTATTTGCTGAAAAAATAGCTGTCGGTCGATCAGGTAATTGGCTGAAGTACCGTATAGCTTTAATGCCCGATTCTCTAGTGTAATCACCTTCAAACATGTATTCATTCGTTGGCGTAATCCCCGCTTCCTCCAGCCCGATAATCGCGCCTTGCTTTCTTTCCCTTGCGGTGCTGATGGTCTTGGGGCCATTAATAATACCTATTCGCGTATGTTTTTTCTCCAGTAAATGCTCAATGGCAGACTTAGCGGCGTAAATATTGTCTTCTGTTACTGTATCCAGTTTCAGGTTGGAAAAACGGCGGTCAGCCAAAATAACATGTATGCCTGAGTCACTGATTGCCTGAATTTGATCTCTGTTTTCACCGGTACCGGCAAGAATAAGAGCTTCAATTCTTTTTTCCATCAGAAATTCGAGAGCTTCCTTTTCTTTCTCAGGATTCTCTTCGGTGTCGATAAAGAGTAGATGATAGCCTTGCTGGAAACAGCGATGCTGAATCGTACGGGCAATTTTCATAAAATAAGGATTCGCCATATCAGGCAGAACAATCCCCACACTGCGTGATTTTTCTTGTTTTAAGCTTCTGGCTATCGCATTTGGTTGGTAGTTGAATTTGCGAATGACTTCCAACACCTGCTGCTTGATATCCTCACTCACATAACCGGAATTGTTCATAACACGCGAAATCGTTGCTGTGGACACCCCTGCTTCTTTAGCTATATCCTTGATTGTCATTTTGACCAAGAGGATCCATCCTTTACATCAGCGTCATCGAGCCGATTCTCCATGTTAACGTTACCACATTAATACTATCTGGAGAACTCTGATTCGTCAACGACCGTAAATGCGAATAACCGCAGCCTTCAATAATGAGAGCAGCGGTTATTCAATTGGATTATAATCAATAATCAAAACATGTTTTCAAGTCATTCTGATTGAAGGTTAAAATATCAGCAAGCGGCAATCTTTTTGCTACAGGCAAAATAATGGGATGATCTTTATGAGGCTCTGTCTGATACCAATATGCGGTACTGGAATAATCGTCACTGCGATGGTTATTATGTCCATGTTCAATTGTCACTTTAATGGACGTGTCGAACATCACAGGATCTTCAATGTGGAACCGGTACGCTGAGATTTTGCCTGACCAGTTCGGGCCTCCACCGAGTATAAGACCGTGATTCGGCGTACATTGTTCCTGCTGCGGGCACCATGCCGTATTAAAGTAATCCTCCATCCCCGTACCGTGGAGTGAAGGGGGCCATGGTTCCCCATCAATGAAGATCATATCGTCCCCTTCTCCGTACCAGTTCCATTCCCGCGTCATACGCAAGTTATGAATGTTCAGGTTGCAGCCGACATAATGGCCCTTTCCAACTGCATCCAACATCACATAATTGCCGTCGCCTGTTATATTTTTTCCGCCGAATTCAAAAAGCGCATTGGAAATGGTATCTTCGATACCATCCGTAAGTTCGCGGCGCCAGATGGCATGAAACCTAAGCTCGCTATCGATCGGGAACGCATATTGTTCGTAATCGACATAGAAGTAAAACTTGATCGGTTGATCGGCATCGGATTCAACTTCAATCCTGGCATTGCTTCCAAACGGCATCGGGAAGAAGCAATTCAGCGCTCTTCCGTCTTCCGGACTCATCGCAAGCGGCGCTGAGCTGAAGTTTTTCGTAATGCCATGACCCATACCGAAGAAATCACCGATCGGAGCCTGTACACTCGGGTTTTCTTCGCCATCCCAATACATCTTGAGTACGACTTTTCTGTGCAGGTACGTTTCGATCGCAGCGTCGTCGAGCGGCGCCATCGTCATCCAGATATGGGTAATACAGCCGGAGCCGTCTACATCAAAAATTGTGATCTTCTCTCCTGGATAAAGCTTGCTATAGTCACGATTCCCGCCCGTTGTATCATAACTTGAAGCTCTTTTGCGCTTTCCTTGGCGAGTTCGGTATAAATCTCTTAAAGATGATCCTAACATAATCGTATCAGCTCCTAGTTGTTATGGAACCGGCATCATTTGATACCGGTCATTTTGATGCCTTCCACCAAATATCTCTGCATAAAGAAGAACAATAAGAAAGTAGGCAATGCAGCAATTACCGCCGCTGCAAGCACGATATTCCATGGAGTCACATAACCCCCGCCAACCAAATTAGCCAGTTGAACCTGAATGACCCACATCGTCTCTTTTTGTGTAATGATAAGAGGCCAGATATAGGAATTCCAGTTAGCCAGGAAAAAGCCGATTGTTAATGGCGCGATAATCGGCATCGACAGCGGCAATGCGATTCGGAAAAACGTCCCTGCCTGAGAAAGCCCCTCTATATAGGCTGCCTCTTCCAACTCCTTTGGAAATTCCCGATAGAACTGGCGGAACAGAAATATTCCATACGCGTTAAAAATGGCAGGAATGATCAAACCGGCAAATGAGTTGGTCATGCCTAAGTTTTTCGTTATCAAATACAACGGCAGCATGATGACAGCAAAGGGAATCATTAGCGTGCTGAGCATCCATGCGAAGATCACATTTTTCCCGGGAAATTGAAACCGGGCAAGCGCGTATCCGGACATCGCATGGAACAGCATAGCAATCACCGTTACGCTCGTAGACACGATAAGGGAGTTCATAATGGATCTGAGCAAATGCGATGAGGTAACAGCCTCAACAAAATTGGCAAACTCAAATTCCGTAGGCCAAAGTTGAATGTCAAAAACATGCGTCTCGGAACGAAGAGAGCCTATGAATAACATGTAAATTGGAAAAATCATGGCGACCCCGACAATAATCGACACCGTCGGTATTATGAATCGGTTCATTATTCGCAAAGTAGCACCGCCTAATCTTTAGAAGAGAAAAATTTAAGTTGGATCATAGAAAACGCGAATACGATCAAGAACAAAACGAAAGCGAGCGCAGAAGAATACCCCATATTCAACATTTGGAAAGCTTCTTTAAAGATATAAAGCACGCTAACTTCCGTTGAATTCATTGGGCCCCCTTTTGTCATAACAATGATATGGTCGAAAATTTGAAAAGAAGCGATCGTCGTGACGATCAAAATAAACGTATTCGTTTCTCTCAGTAAAGGGAAAGTAATATAGCGAAAGCTTTGAAAGCGGGTAGCCCCGTCTATATGTGCCGCTTCGAAATAATCGATCGGAATTTCCTTAATAGCCGATAAAAAAATCGTCATGTTATAGCCGATGTTGATCCACAGCAATGTCAGAATGACACAAAAGATGGCCTGTGTAGGAGAGCCGAGAAACTGTTGTTTTCCGATACCGACAAGAGAAAGCAGTTGATTGGCAAGGCCGTTTCTCGGATCAAGCAGGAACATGACAATGATAGCTGAAATAACCGATGTGACCGCAAATGGCAGTAAAAACATCGTTCTAACCACACCTACTGATTTACCCCGCAGCCCGTTTACAAGCAGTGCAGAAAGCAATGCGAGGCAAAACAACAATGGCACATAAACAACGCTAAAGAGCAATGTTCGTGTTACGGAATGCCACCACTGCTCATCCGAGATTAAGGTGACATAGTTCTGAAATCCAACATACACTTTAGGTGATAATGCGTTCCAATCATGCAAACTAACATAAAAAGCATAGAGAATCGGTATAAAAACAAATATCATTAATCCCAAAATGTTGGGAAGCAAGAAACTGTAAGCTGTAACCCATTCTTGAATCATACGGGCATTGCTGCGTCTTGGAGTCACTCTTTACCCCTCCCGAATTGAAAAGGAGGAAACGTCTTGCAGTTTTACGGAGCAAGACGCCCCTCTCCCCAGATTCCTGTTATTTCTGTTTGCTTAGAATTTCCGTGATTTTTGCATCGACGGTTTTGGCGGCGTCAGCACCTGACATTTTACCGTACATGACGTACTGCATCGCATCACCGACGGCCTCGACCACTTCGGATGGATAACGCGGTTCTGGGATCGCGGAGTTATAAATTTCTTCAGTGAACACTTTACGCAGACCTTTGTTGTAAATGTCCTTCCCTTTTTCGACTACGGATTTACGCGGGGAGTAAGCGAACTTCACTTCCGTACCCCATTTCAATGCATGGCTCAGATCCGATGAACCGAAAGCCCACATGACAAACTTGGCAGCTTCAGCCGCATTCTTGCTTTGACCGTTAACAGCCATTTTCCAACCCCCTGCATCCGTTGCAGCTTTACCGCCGGCAGGAATCGGAAGCGGTGCTAGACCAATAGGCACATCTTTATATTTCTCTTCAATTCGATTGATCGCCCATGTTCCGACAATTTGCATGGCTGCAGTTTTGTTACCCAGGTTATCGATCTCCCAAGGACCGAGCTGCAGTTTTTTCGGAGACAGACCGTCTTTGAAGAAGCTTCCCCAGAAATCGAGTGCTTTGGCCGTCTCAGGCGTGTTGAATGTTGATTTGGTTCCGTCTGCGCTCAGCACGTTACCGCCTTGCTGCCACAGGAATGGATACCAGATAAAGTTGAAGTATGGTCCTTTGTCTGGCGGAATAATCAGACCCGCTACCTTATCGGTTGTCAGTTTCTTCGCTGCGGCATGAAGCTCATCCCATGTCTTAGGAACTTGAACACCGGCTTTATCCAGCATTTCCTTGTTATAGTAAAGACCTAGTGTTTCCAATTCGAATGGCAGAGCCATGATCTTGCCGTTATAAGTTACAGCTTCAAGAGATGCAGGAAGAAAATCCTCTTTCACGCCTGCAGGGAAATCAGGTGTCAAATCTTTCATCAAACCGGATTTGGCGAATTTCATAAAATCGCCCGGGCTGATCATATAGAGATCCGGCCCTGCACCGCTTGCAAAACCCGTAGGGAGCTTGGTCGTCGTGTAGGAGGCCTGGTCATAAGTCGAATACTCAATTTGCACTTGATCTTGCGATTTGTTGTAAGCATCGACCAAATCTTTGAAGAACTTACTCTCAGCTTCGGTGTGCATATCCCAGAAAGCCAGTTTAACTTTGTCTTTCTTGGCGGAGCTTGTTTCCTTGGTGGCTTCTGTACCTTTCGGTGTTGCTTCGCCGGCTTTTGGAGCTTCTGTCGGTGATGAACCACAGCCTAGCTGTAAAACAAGTACGGAGCTAATCGCCGCAACCCCTAACGTTTTCCAATTCCGTTTCATCTGTTGTATCCCCTTTCATTTCGACTACACCTTGAGTATAATCCGGGGGGACAACTGTACATAACGAGAAATAATTTAGCTAGGTGGACTATTTTTGGATTTTGGACAGGAAGCGGTCGATCTTCTCTTCCATGCTCTGTGCCACTTCTTTACCGGATAGCCTGCTGTACAGTAAGCTCTGTAACGACTGGGTAAATATCCGGTTGATTTCTTCGGGATATTGCGGTTCCATCCGCTCCGTACCGAAAATTTCATTCGTAAAGACCTCTCGAAGACCGCGCCGGTAATAGTCAGAACCCGCTTCCATGACGGACTTGCGCGGGGAATAAGCGAACTTCACATCGCTGCACCATCTGAGCGGTATGCTCGTATCGCCGGAAAAAGCCCACATCACAAACTTCGCGGCTTCGCTTGCATAATCGCTTCGCGAGTTCACCGCAATTTTCCATCCGCCTGCAATCGTAAGACGATTCCCGCCATCCGGCGTCGGCAGAGGAACGACTCCG
This sequence comes from Paenibacillus sp. V4I7, assembly GCF_030817275.1. Lineage (NCBI taxonomy): Bacteria > Bacillati > Bacillota > Bacilli > Caryophanales > Paenibacillaceae > Paenibacillus > Paenibacillus sp. V4I7. The sequence continues at coordinate 4,620,140 of NZ_JAUSZD010000002.1, forward strand.
ATCGGCTGATCGGCGTATTGCGTTTCCAGCATGCGAATATTCCACGTCCCGCTCACCTGCATCGCCGTTTCACCATTCGTCAAAATGCCAATATCCGTTGCCGGCCGTGATGGCTGCATATTAATCAACCCTTGATTCACCATACCCCGAAAAAAATTGTACATCTCCTCGCCTTTCGTATGGCTCAGTCCGAGATTCTTACCGTCATCTGAGATTAAATCTGCACCGGTTTGCCAAAAAAACGGAAGCCAGGAGAAGTTCTGATACACACCGCCGAACGTCTCTATCGTTAAACCGCTTACACGTGAGGATCTCAGCTTCTGCGCCGCCTCCATCATCTCATTCCAGTTTTTGGGCGGCGATATCTCATGCTTTTGAAACATTGATTTATTGTAAAATAAACCCATTAATTCGGTTTCGATCGGAACCGCATAAATATTATTATACAAAGTAACGGAATCCAGGGCTGCTGGGTAGAAATCCTCTTTCATTGCCGGTGTAAAAAACGAGTCGAGCGGCATTAACATGCTGACATCCGCTAGACGTTTAATCATGGGCGACGATACAAAAAAGATATCCGGACCCGTTCCGGATGCAAATGAAGCGAGCAGTCTTTCCCCCGTAAAATAATCATCGCTGGACACGTACTCCACTTTGATTTCTATATCCGGATGCAGCTGCTGATACTGCTTGCCCAGCTCCTGCCAAAATTCAAACTCCTTGGACGTATGGAACGACCATAAGCGAAGCACCTTCTTAGGCGCATTCGTATCCTTGCTTTGCCCTCCCTGCGGGCGAAACAGCTTGTCGAGTTCCGGTGATTTTGCTGATTCCGTGCTTTGCTCGCAGGAAATTAGCATGCTGAACACAGCCACTACAAGCAGCAGCTTTTTGGCAAGCATTACCCTCATTGCCATTGATTTTTTCATGTCAATCCTCCTTCCGGAAGAAAAACTGTCGGTATTCCACGGGGGTGACACCCATTTTTTTCTTGAATAACCGTGAAAAATATTTTACTTCCTGATAGCCGACCATTTGCGCGATTTCATACAATCTTAATTGGGCATCCATCATCAATGTTTTCGCCTTCTCCATACGAAGCCCAGTTAAATATTCAACAAACGAACTGCCGGTTTCGAGTTTAAAATAAGAGCTCAAATAGCTCGGATTCATTTGCACATGCCGCGCTGCGTCTTCTAACGAAATGTCTTGCGAATAGTTCGATTGCATGTAGGAGAGCGCCTTCTCGATAGTCCGATTCTGCTTCTGCGTTCTATTCCATTCCATAGACACAATACATGATTGGGTAAGACTTAACATAAATTCAACATACTCTTCGAGTGTAAAGTTCCTGTCAAATAAGTCGATAGGACGAGCCATATTCGCGAGAACTAGATCGTACATTTTTTGTTCATAGGTCAATCGAATAACGGCGGAAACCAATTGTAAGCAAAACCTCCGAAACAACCGGAACGAAACATTTCTTTGTTTGACCGTTTCTATGAACTTGGTCAGAACGAGCGAAGATTGATGGGACTGACCGCTTCGAATCGACTTGACTAGCTCCATTTCCAACGCGTTCGGGTAACCAACCTCAATGATGTCCTCCATTTTCAAATCGTCGTAATCGCTTACTGTTCCGCACCCGTAAAGCCATTTATTTTGTAAGGCAACGCGTGCATGCTGCAGAATTTCCGGCAGCTCGAGGTAAGAGTCCGTGACGTCGCTGATCCCGATGGAAATCGATATTTTGAGCCAGCGGCTGACTTCCTCAATACTTGTTTTGGCTAACTGTCTCGTATCGTATTCATTAATCGTGAGAAAGAACAAGTGAGCACCGCTCACGAATAAAAAGTGAGAATCCGAGTTTGTTTTCATCTCGGTAACATCCTGGACAATATTACGGACGGCAAACAAAACCAACTGTCTGTCCCCCCATTGATCCTCGTTGATCAGTTCATCAATGAGATCCACTTCAATGACCATGATCCGAAACGTAGAAATATCGTTAGGGATTAAAGGGCTGAGCTGCTCCGGAGGCTCTTTCTCCTCTTGGAGTCCGAGCAGCCAATCCTTCCACAGCTTCGAATAATTCGGTCGGCTGGAGCTGGTCTGAGATACCGCTGGAACCAATTGTCGTTCCTTCTTCACTCTTTTCAGCACACTCTCGATGTCCTCAGGCTTTAGAGGCTTTAACAAGTAATCGAAAGCGCCATATTTAACTGCCGTTTGCGCATATTCAAAATATCCATATCCCGATAGGATGACGACATGTACCGGATATTCCTTCAAATGACTGAGAAGATCCAACCCGTTCATATGCGGCATGCGGATATCCGTGATGACCAGATCAGGCATCTCTTTTTTGACCGCCTCCAGCGCATCATACCCGTTCTTGGCTTCACCAATCACGATCCAATCGCTGTCAAGCTTCGGAATTAAACTCGTCAGTCCTCTGCGAACTCTCGGCTCGTCATCTACCACTAAGACCTTGTACATGTTGATCTCCCCCGTTGTGTCTTAACGAATATAAGGCAGGACAATGGTGACAATGGTACCTTCTCCAAAGACCGAATGTATCGTCGTCCCGTAACTCGGCCCATACTCCATCTTCAACCGCTCATCCAAATTGTAAATGCCGATGCCATGGCTTCGGCGCTCTTTAATTTGTTGGAGCTTATCCGCTGAAATACCGCCGCCGTTATCTTCAACGATGACCGTAAGCTTCATCTCTTCTTCACTCCCGGTACTCTGAACCGTGATCCGAATGACGCCGCCTGTATCGATATCTTCCATCCCATGGATGATCGAATTTTCTAAGTAAGGTTGAAACAGCAATCTCGGTACTTTTAAATCCAACGTGTCAATTTTCACATCAAAAATGACTTCAAATTTATCTTCAAATCTCATTTCTTGCAAGTAAGCATAATTTTGCGCCCACTTTAGCTCCTCTTCGATCGTAACCAGCTGTTCGCCCGGCTTGATCGCATATCTCATAATATCGCTCAGAGAGGTAATCATACGGCTGATTCGGCTTTGGTCATTCTCGATCGCCATCCAGTTAATCGCATCAAGTGAATTGTAGACAAAATGCGGATTAATCTGAGCCTGAAGCGCCCTGACTTCAGCTTCTTTTTCCTTATTGGAAATCAATCTAACTTCCTTAATCAGCTCATTTATCCTTCCACGCATACTGAGAAACGCGGCCTGCAGCATGCCCATTTCATCTGAAGATTGGGTTAGCTGCGTCATTTCGAAATTGTCTTTTTGAATATGCTTCATCGCTAGAGCCATTTGGCGTATCGGACGTGTAATATAATTCGATGTAAATGCAGCCAGAAAAATGAATAAAGCGGCGAAGGCAACGACCGTTGCCGCTAGGAAACGCTTCAGATCATTGGTTTGCGCGTTCAAATCGGATTGCGGCACAAAGGAGAAATAATACCAACCGTTATAAGCGGAACGCAGGAATGTGCCTCGATAAGGACTGCCGTTAATTTCCTGAGTAAAGCGCCCGTCTTCCTGTTGATCCAATTGATTAAAGAAAGGATAAGTCGACAAATTAATGCCGTAGGCATCTGGATTTCGGTTCCATATCAAGTTGCCTTGATGATCGGTAATTAATAATACGCTATTCGGGCTCACTTGAACGTTACTGATGATTTTATCCAAAGCATCGATTTTTACGTTAGCAATTAAAGTGCCTAACGTTTGAAGAGAATCATACACATCCTTGACCTGCATGCCTACTGCAAAATAATGCGAAGTCTTGGAATTGTACTGATTAGGCGGAAGCTCATAGCTTGGCAGCCAAACAGCCCGTCCGGTACCTAAAGAAATGAAACGATCCCACATCGGATGATCTCGGTAAAATTGCGTAAAAAGGTTAGGTCCTTTAAAATCACCGAAATACGTAGCTTTAAGCGTGAACAAATAGATGGAATCCAAATCATCCTTCCCTCTCAGGAAGTCGCGAAGAAAGCGATTCACGGAATCGTCGCTCAGTGATATCTGATCACTTGACTTCGTTTCAATAGAATCACTGAGTTGTTTAATGATATCTTCATGCTCATAAATATCGTTCAATTGGGATTCGTATCCCTTGAGAAGCTGGCTAACGTTTTGATTGACGAGTGTGAGTACCTGCAGCCCCTCTTTATCCGTTCTTTGTGACACGAGGTCTTTGGAGCTTTGGTAGAACAGGATGCCGAATATCATTAATGGCGATAAAATAAACAACACGAGAATAATCATTAATTTCGTCCGCAGATTCCAAGTTTTCAGGAACGATAGATGCATGGACCCCTTCTCCAATTCACGTAGTCTTTGACAAAAGTATAACATAAGCTATCTGGAACGCAGTCAGAAAAATCATCCATCTCCATCTGCGAGATGAAAGAAAAAGTGCTTTACACCTTGGTAGGTAAAAGCACTTGCAGCCTATCTATGCGTTTCTGATCCGTCTCACATTTTTCATAACACTATCTATATCTTTACCAAATACATCATGAAGCCTTTTATATTGGTTGTATAAGTCCTCATAAATCTTAACATTCTCAAGAATCGGGCTTACGGTCTCCTCTTTGACTCTGGCCATAAACACGGCTGCCTCTTGGATAGAGCTGTAACCGCCTGCCTCAGAACCGGCTACAACCGCTGCAAACATCGCTGCACCGATAGCGGGAGTTAATTCGGTGTCAGACAGCCTGATCTCCATATTGTTTACATCCGCGTAAATCTGCATGAGAAGCTTATTGCGTTTCGGCAGGCCTCCGCAGGCATACAGTTCGTTCACGTCCAGGCCACCCTTGCGGAAAGCTTCTACAATCGTACGCGTACCGAAAGCTGTGGCTTCGAGAAGCGCCCGATAAATGTCTTCAGGCTTCGTGCTAAGTGTTATCCCTAGTATCAATCCGGTCAAGTCTGCATCCATTAAGGTGGAACGATTGCCGTTGTGCCAATCCAGCGCCAACAACCCGCTTTCGCCAGGTTGCAGCTGCGAAGCCTTTTCCTCCAAAAGTTCATGGATGGAAATGCCTTTCTCTTGAGCTTCAGCTTGCACATATGCCGGTACGGACTCCTCAACGAACCATGCGAAAATATCACCTACGGCTGATTGTCCAGCCTCGTAGCCAAACAAACCTGGAATAATGCCGTCTTCCACAACGCCGCAAATGCCCTCAACGGATCGTTCTTCCTCGGCAAGCAGCATGTGGCAAGTGGATGTGCCCATCACCATGACCATCTTCCCCGGAGAAACTACGCCTACGGCAGGTACTGCGGCATGCGCGTCAATATTACCCACTGCAACCGCAATTCCTGGGCAGAGATTCATTTGTTCGGCAATTTCGGGCAGCAGGCTTCCGGCCAAGCTTCCGAGTGGCGATACCTCACCACGCAGCTTCGTCGCATATAAATCTGCTAAGCCGGGGTGCAGCTGCTCCAAAAACTCGCTGGATGGATATCCTTCGTTTTTGTGCCAATTGGATTTATACCCGGCTGTGCAGCTGTTTCTTTTCAACTGACCTGTCATTTGCGCGACGATCCAGTCTGCGGCCTCCACGAATAAATCCGCCTCCGTGTAGACTTCTGGATCTTCTTTTAATATTTGCAAGCTCTTCGCCAGCATCCACTCCGAGGATAGCTTGCCACCGTAACGCTGCAGCCACCGTTCTTCGCGGGCTTCGGCCAGCTTATTAATAGCCGTCGCTTCTTCTTGCGCCGCGTGGTGCTTCCATAGCTTTAACCATGCGTGGGGCCGTTCCTTCCATGCGTCTTTCAGGCAAAGCGGTTGAAACTCCGTATCTACGGGCAGCATGGTGCAAGCCGTAAAATCGATGCCAACGCCGATCACCTGAGACCGATCGATCCCGGAAGCTTTGATCACGGCAGGTACGGAAGTGCGCAGCACTTCCAAGTAATCATTTGGATGCTGCAAAGCCCATTCCGGCTTCAGCTTCATGCCGTTAGAGGGAAGAAACTCATCCATCACGCCGTGGCGATAGGGTGTCACATGTACGGCTTCCTCATGTCCATTCTGAATATCAACGAGCACCGCGCGGCCCGATTGGGTTCCATAGTCAATTCCGATTGTATAAAGCCTGTTTGATGCTGGCATAAGTACCTCCTTAGAGTTTTGCTTTAGCAAAACTTTCTTCGTAAGCGTAAGCTAGTTAACGATATAACGGCCCGAAGTTCGCGCATGCGCGGAAATCGGCACCCGTAGGTTCCATCACGCCGAATGCGGTCCACGTACTCGGACGGAAAACGCGATCTTCCGGAACATTATGCATGCAAACCGGAATGCGCAGCATAGCTGCCAGCGTAAGTAAATCGCCTCCAATGTGGCCGTAGCTGAGCGCGCCGTGATTGGAACCCCAGTTATTCATCACAGAGTAAACATTCTTGAAGACACCTTCACCCGTAAGGTTCGGTACGAACCATGTCGTCGGCCATGTCGGATTCGAACGTTGGTCGAGCTTGTCATGAACGTCGTCCGGGAGCTCAACCGTATAGCCCTCAGCAAGTTGAAGAACGGGACCAAGCCCTTTGATCAAATTAATGCGAGCCATGGTAACCGGCATTCCTTCGCGTGTCGTAAAGTCGGTGGAATACCCGCCTCCGCGGAAGAAGTCAACGGCTGGGCACCACTGCGTCGCTTCCAGACATTGCTTCGCTTCGTCCTGCGTAATTTCCCAGAACGGCTTCATGGCAGGCTTTCCGTCTTTCTCTTGTCTGCCGGTTCCATCCAGTGCCGCCGGGCCGGAGTTAATGAGGTGTATAATTCCGTTTGCTGTCATTCCTGTCAGCTGATGGCCTGTTACGCGCTTCACCGCATCCGGACTCCAGTACGTGCGCACATCAGCGAAAATTTGTGCCGCGTCGGTCAAGAGGTGACCGAAAAGCATCGTAATTCCATTGAGCGTATCGTTCTCAGTCGCAAGCATGTAAGGCTCGCGGATGCCGTTCCAATCAAAGGAGCTGGTCAAAATTGCTTCCATGAAGTCACCGTTCGGGAAGTGATCCGTCCAAGCCCGTTGGCCTTGGAATCCCGCTGCAATCGCGTTGCGTCCGAGCGCTTCCTCGCCGTAACCCAATTGCGCGAGCTTCGGATTGCCCACCATCATGTCACGGGCGATGAGCGTCATTTTCACCACAGTCTCCCAATCACTTTGCTTCTGCTCATCCGTCCTTGTCAAATGCGGCGGGTTCACGTCCTGACCAATTTGACAGTTTTCTTTGGTCCACCCGAGAGCTTTCTCAAACTCCTCAGGATCATAGATTCCTCGTTCCATTCTGCGCACGAATTCGCTCATATCCACGTACTCGTTTCTCATGCCCAAGTAGTTTTGGAAAAAGTTCTCGTCTACGATGCAGCCTGCGATTCCCATCGATACAGATCCCATCGACAAATACGACTTCCCTCGCATTGTTGCTACGGCAAGACCCGCTTTGGCGAATTGCAACAATTTAGCCTGTACATCCTCAGGGATGGAATTGTCCCCCATATCCTGCACATCTTTGCCGTAAATGCTGAATGCAGGCAGTCCTTTCTGGTTATGAGCGCTCAATGCTGCAGCCAAGTATACGGCCCCAGGACGTTCCGTTCCATTAAAGCCCCAGATCGCTTTGGGCAAATGAGGATCCGTGTCCATCGTTTCAGTCGGGTAGCACCAGGAAGGAGTTACTGTGATCGTTACTCCGACGCCCGCGCGCGTAAACTTTTCTGCTGCCAGTGCAGCCTCCGCAACACCGCCGATGCAGGTGTCAGCAATTACGCATTCCACGTTCAACCCGTTCGAATGTTTCAAATGGTCGCTCAAGAAACGAGCCACTGTAACGGCCATATCCATCGTGACATCTTCTAACGATTCACGGATTCCTCCTCTTCTTCCATCAATGACAGGACGAATACCGATTTTCGGCATAGAACCTTGCAAACGATTTTCAACTTTAACAATTCCCATGATTGATCACTCCAGCTTTTCTGAAATTTGTGTGTTACTGGTCATCTGATGTAACGATACCTTTTCTTATCATTACGTTGGCATATAAGGCGCCTTCACTGGTAGCCACTACCGCGTAAGCATTTCTGCATCGCTCATAAAAAGCGGAACGTTCCAACGCCACGATTGGAACAGGTTGATTCGCGGCACGCTGAACAATTTGCTTGTAATCTTCCCAAATGCCAGGCACAACAGGGTCGCCGGGATCTACTTGCATGACGGTGACTGAATCAGCAGATATATCGAGAGGAAAAAGCTTAAGCACAGCCTCAAGAAACGCGGATATTCCGTGCCCGTCTGCCCTTAATAGTCGCTTGGCGCAACTGGCCGCAGGAAAATTGCCGTCGCCTAGAACAAGTTCATCCCCATGTCCCATCTCCATGAGAATTTTAAGCATCTCGGGTGATATAAGACTCGGTATCCCTTTTAACAAGATTCTCAACCTCTCTTCTTACAGCTGCAAGGATCTAATTTAATAATGTGTAATCGATTACGTAATCGTTTACACATATTCTAATTCCGCAAACATTCGTCTGTCAACCACATTTTTCTTATTCATCCCACGCATTTTTCGAGAACAAAAATAGTCTCCCCCGCCTAAAAAATTTCCCGTTACATCTCCACTTTCGTTGCATATATAATGAAATATTCGCAGGTCATACCATTGCAAAAAAAAACTGCAGAATCCTCCGTTGTTTTTATGAACCCAAACACAACTAACCACCTTTAAGGACATGAATAGTCCGAACAGGTGGTCTGAATTGTGCCTTTATAGTTTGTAACCTATTTATTTGCTATATCCTGTCCATGCCTAGCTCAGCCAAACGATCCGTCCTATCGGCCACATCGTTAAATGACTTCACGTTCATCATTCCCTGGCAGCTCAGGAAACTTCACATGAGGCTCAGCCTGATACCAGAACACAGTTGAGGCAATATCGCTTTGCTGCGGCAAATATCTTCTTCCGGAACGCCAACCCAAATCTTGGATCGTCACCTTTAGCTCCTGTTCGAAACGGATCGGATCCATCACATGCCAGCGATACATGCCAAAGCGCTGCTGGCTGCGGTACAGACCGTCAGGCTTAATGACCTGGTGCATCCCCAGAAATGGTGTCGAATACGTGCCATACTGCCCTTGCGGCTGTTCCCAATTCCAAGCCCCGCCAAAATAATCCTCGGTTCCGGTACCGCATATCGTCGGGAATTCATCGTCACCGTCCATGTAGAATTTAATTTCTCCTTCTCCCCACCAGCCTGTATTGTTGACCTGCCAAGCCAAGTAAGTGCCTACGTAATGTCCTTTACCATTCACGCCGTCGATAAGCGTATGAACACCCTTATAAGGGACAGGGTTGCTTCTTCTCCATTGCGCATGCAAATAAGCCATGTCTTCCGGTACTTCAGTCAACGTGTAGTCGACTTGGTAATACAGAACGATCTTATCCGGTTCAAGGTTTTCAACTGTAATCTTGGCAGATTTGCGGAAAGGCATTAACCAGTAGCTGTTCATTCCCCCTGCCGGGTTGACAGCTATCGGAATCGAATTGACATTACATCGTTCCTGCCAGCCATTGCAAAAAAAGTCGCCGAGCGGGACTTCGATGGAAGGCTCCGTCTCCTCATCCCAGTACATACGGATAATGAGGTTGCGCCAATGGCTGGGGAAGCAGGTTAACCATATATGTTGAATGGCTCCCGGCCCTTCGATTTCCGCCATTGTAAAAATCGCTCCGGCCTCAATCTCTACCGATGGAGATAACTTCCAGCCGATGCCCAAATCCCTTGCGCAATCGGCGCCCGTTCCCTCTACCGCCATGCCCCCTTTTCCATTGTCACCTTGGAAATTCTCCGCGCTGATGGATCGAGTCTTGGCATTCGATAGTCGCGCCAAACTTCCCATTCCCATATCCAAACCATTAAACATAACCATGCCGTCTCTCTCCTATCCGTTTTTAATTAAGGGTTACCTCTTGCTCTCCACCTGTTAATCCATATATAATGTAAACGTTTACGGTAATAATAGTATCAAATTTGTCCGTCCTATGCTTTGCCCGTAATTGTTAAAACATGTCCATTCTTGCTTTATTGGAGGCGAAGATTTTCATGGAAACTGATAAAAAAAATCTCCTCATGCATCTCTCTCCGAACGTACGCAGAGCGTGGAACCATCGTGTACCTGAGATGAAGATGAAACCAAGAATTATTTTCGATTATGAGCTCTTGTATTTGGAACGAGGCGTACTTAGTGTCCGGATTGAAGAAACGGTCTACGCCCTTGAGCCGGGCGACATCGTTCTTTTTAAACCTGGGAAAGAACATGAATTTCTAGGGTCAGTCGGTGAAAGCTGGATGCCGCACATTCATTTCGATGTGCTGTACTACGACAATTTTGAGGATGTTCCCATTAATTTCAAAAGGAAGACCGAATGTCAGGAAATCGAGACTACCTGGATTCGTCCGGACGTGCTCGGCCATATTTTAAACATTCCCGATGTCATACGGATTAAGAATCACAGTGAGATTCATCTAAGCTTGATTCAATTGATTCATGCCTACGAAAGAAGTGATACGGACTTCCCCATCCTTCAAAAATCCCTGACACTCAGAATCCTTTATCTGATCTTGAAAGGCCTGGAGCCGGCCGTGAGTTCCCCGTTTATCCTTCATCAAACCGCTTTGGAAAACACCGTTACGCACATCATAGAAAACTATGGTCAGTCTATCAGTCTTGATGATTTATCAAAAATAGCCTGTCTAAGCGTTTACCATTTCTCAAGACTGTTCAAGCAAAAATTTGGACTCTCCCCCCATCAATTTCAAATGAAATATCGGTTTGAAAAAGCAAAGGAACTCATGATCTACAGCCAGCTTTCCTTGACTTCCATCGCCGAAAAGATCGGCTATAGCAGCGTATTCGCCTTCAGTAAGGCATTCAAACAGTCAGAAGGTGTGTCACCTAGGCAATTCATGCAGACGTACCCGGGTGTCTAGCGGCGAATCCACACCTTTGTCATTTAGCTGTAATCATTGTGCTTAAAACAGAGAACCATGTGCTCCTTGTCGATATGGACTTTTTTAGGCACTCTCGAATGGCAAATATCCTTGGCATACGTACAGCGATTTGCAAATTTACAGCCGTCAAGCCCGTACTCCTTGTCTTCCATATCAGGAAGCACCCTATCTTCGTTCCATTTCTTTCCCACTCTAGGTATTGAATCTAACAATAATTCCGTATACGGATGTGATGGCTTATTTAATATAAGTTTCGCATCGCCGAATTCAATTAATTGCCCGCGATACATCGTCGCAATATAGTCGCTAACATAGTAGGCCGTTGAAAGGTCGTGCGTAATGTAAATAAAATTAACTTTGTACTCGTCTTTGAGCTTTTTAAACAAATTCACAATATTCATACGCATGGAAGCATCAATCATCGCTACAGGTTCATCGGCGACAATCAAACTCGGTTTAGGAATCAATGCCCGCGCGATAGAAATCCTTTGCAGCTCTCCACCTGAAAATTGATTCGGATACTTCCCCCTAATATGGTCAAGTTCAAGCCCGACTGAATGCAAGACTTCACTCACAACCATTTGGGCTTCTTGTTTATTCTTGGCGATATCCAGGTTCAATGCCGTTTCAAATAAATAGGTGTCCACCGTTTTTCTCATACTGAATGAGGTGAAGGGGTTCTGGAAAATGGGTTGTACTTTCTTTAGGAACTCTTTTCGGTTTTTTCGTTTGTCGTAATGAGTCAAAGGGATTCCATCTAACTTAATCTCGCCCGATGACGGTTCTTGCAGGCGCAGAATCATTCTGGCCAATGTCGTTTTCCCGCATCCGGATTCGCCTACGATACTCAAAATTTGCGGTTTGTCTCCTGGCAGTATCAGATCGATCTTGTCTACAGCTACGATTTTCTTGCCCAGCAGCATGCCGCCGATTTTAAACTGCCGCGAAAGATTATTGATTTCTAAGCGATTATGCGCCATGCTTCTCCACCTCCGCGGCAATATCCACATCACTCAGCAAGTGGCAGCTGGCAAAATGATCTGCCCCAATCTCATATCGGGCCGGTTCCCTGGTACGGCATAAGTCCATAGCAACAGGGCATCTTGCCGCAAACCTGCATCCTGCGAGGGGCTGTTTCAAACTAGGAGGCGTGCCAGGAATTCCTTCCTTCTGACTGTTGTCACCTACTTTAGGCAGTGCGCTAATTAACATTTTGGTATAGGGATGCTGGGGATTAGTAAAGATCTGTTCCGTCGGCCCAACTTCGATCATTTGCCCCGCATACATAATGCCCATTCGATTCGTGATTTGATAATGGACACCCATATCATGGGAAACGATAACCATTGAATTCCCCATTTTCTTTTGGACGCGGGACAGCATGGTCAAAATTCCTCTTTGGACGATAACGTCCAGTGCAGTTGTCGGTTCGTCAGCCAGTACAATTTCCGGATGGAGAAATGTAGCCAATGCAATCAACACACGTTGCCGCATCCCTCCGCTTAATTGATGGGGATAAGCGTTCAACACTTCAGGCGAAAGCTCCAATTCTTTCAAATAGGCCGCGATTTCGGCTTCCAGCTCTTTTTTGTTCTTTTTATCATGGTATTTGCTGATTGCATCGAAAAACTGGCTTTTGATTCTGGCCACAGGATTCATTACGTGCATCGCACCCTGCGGTACATAAGAAATGATCTTCCACCAACTTTTGTGGATGTCACCGTTTTGATAAACCAGCGGATTGCCATTTTTATCTGTCGAATGGATCTCTACGGAGCCTTCTGAAATTTCCAGGGGATAGCTGATCAAATCGTACATGACTTTCAATAATGTCGATTTGCCGCAGCCCGACTCACCTGCAATGCCAAAAATTTCATTTTTTCGAACTTCAAAATTGACATGGTCCACGGCTTTCACGTATTCAGTCAGCATGTTGTATTGTGCGCTTACGTTATTTAATCGCAGCATGTTATTTCCCCCTCCTTAACGCAGAATATTGTTGATATCCTGTCATAGTCAGGAATAGAGCAATGAAAATCAAAACAATGGCGATTACGGGTGAACCGATCCACCACCATCGTCCGGCTAACATAGCCTGATGCTGGTTTGCCCAGTAGATCATCGTTCCCAGTGTCGCTTTCTCGTTGCTGGACATTCCGATTACGGCCAAACCGGATTCGGAGCCTATGGCAACCAGGATCGTATTAACGAAGTTCGCAACGGACCAACCCGCCACATAAGGAAATATTTCTTTCACAATAATTTTCATTGTGCTTTCACCTGAAAACACAGCGGTATTGATAAATTCTCGCTCACTCAACGATAATGCCATGGAACGAAGCTGTCTTGCCGGCCACGGCCAGTTAAAAATAATTAATACGAGTGCGATGTAAAATAACGAGGCTCTTCCTTTCATCAAGCTCCCTAATAGAATCAATATCGGCAGGGAGGGGATCACGATAAAAGAATCCGTAAGCAACGTAATCGCTCTGTCGAGAAAGCCACCTTTAAATCCAGCCAAGAGACCGAGCAGCGCGCCAATCACCGTTGCGAAAAAGGCAACCACAATCCCTATAATAAAGGAGTTTTGTACAGACTTAGCCAATAACCAAAATGTATCTTGACCAAGATTGGTCGTACCGAAAAAATGAGCCGAACTCGGTTTTAAGTTTTTCGGATATGTCCCCCACTCGGTGGGGTTGCCCGGGTGGAAAAGAGGAAGGATAAATCCTAAAATCAGAAAGATCCCCAAAATGAACACCCCGGTTTTCAAACGAAAGTTCCAATTTTTCATGCGTATTCCTCCACTACTTATAACGCACCCGGGGATCCAGGAACGGATACAAGAAATCTATAATAAATGTCGCGCCTGCCACAGCAATAATCGAAATGGTAATCGTTCCCATAATTAAATTATAATCTGATTGCAAAATGGCTCCAAAGATTAAAGTTCCTATCCCCGGATAGCCGAATAAGTATTCCGTTATCAATGCGCCGTTAAAAATACTCCCGAGCTGCAGAGCAAGCATGGTAACTTGAGGCAATGCGGCATTGGGCAGCACATATTTGGTCATGATTTTTCTTTCTTTCAGCCCTTTCAAGCGGGCGAAGTGCACGTAATCTTCTTCTGCAATGCCAGAAGACAATGTTTTCATACTAATGACCCACCAGCCGGTTCCGACTAAAATAATAGAAAGCGCCGGAAGCGCCGAGTTCACAAGCAGACTCTTGATATGCTCCCAGGAAAAGCCTTTCCCCATAAAATTCGCCGAAAGCGGGAATATGGGAATGATGTAAGCAAAAAGCATGATTAAAATTAACGCAAATATATAATAGGGAATTGGATACAAGGCGATAGAAATGGCTTCCAGTACTTTGGAATACGCTTTCTCCTTGCGGAATCCTGACAAGAGACCGATGGCATTTCCGATAAGCCAGGAAATCAATGTGGATATAAGCAGCAATCCCATTGTCCACGGCAATGCACGACCAATGAGCTCGTTTACCGGTGTCGGGTAATTGGCCAGAGACGGTCCGAAATCATGGGTAAAAACAACTCTTTTGATAAAACCGAAATATTGCTGCACGATCGTACCTTGCAAACCGAACGATTCGTTTAATGTTTTACGCATGGACTCAACTGCTCCCGGCTCCATAAAAGCCGATTTGGAAGTCATTCGACCGATCATTGCTTCCACGGGATCAGAAGGTAAAAATCTCGGCACAAAAAACACCGTTGTGATGCCGATAAATACGACGAGTACAAACGTTATTGCTCTGGAAAGCAAAAACTTATAAAATCCCACAGGAGTCACTTCCCCTCTTTTAACATCTAGATCCAATGGTAAGGCTAAAATCGCATACCGAGCCAAACGGGCCCGGTATGCGACCTATGTTGGTAAATAAGGCTTTACTTACCCGTAGGCTTGAAGTGAGGCGTGTAGTATTTAAACTGTGACCACCACCACCACGGGCCTTCAAATGCATTTTTAGATGTTTGGAAACCAGTCCAATAATACGTATCGACAGGAACGAATTTCGAGGTGCCGAACATAGGGATGAACGGCATACCCTTAACGAATTCCTTATTGATTTCAGTAATATGGCTAATAACCTTAGGGTCGCTGCTTTGCATGCCGGCTAACTCGTCGATCAATGAGCTTACTTTGTCGTTGGCCCAGCGATTGCGGTTACCTGGCGCTTGTTTTCCGTTATCAACAATGTATTGTTTATGCCATCCTTGGAAGTTAGCGGTGCTGTCAGGCAGCAAACCGCAAGCCGGCCAATAGGAACCAACCTCAAATGCGCCTGTAGATTCACTATCCCAGAATGTAGCGCCATCCATTTGTTGAACATTTGCGTCAATGCCGTTCTTTTTCCAGCTGTCTGCTACCGCAAATGCAAGTCGCATAGATTGCACTTCGAAGTTGGCAGGTGCGTTGATCGTCACTTTCCATGGTGTGCCGTCAGGTTTCAACCATTTGTCGCCTTGCTTCTTGAATCCTGCTTTTTCAAGCAGTTTACCGGCTTGGGCAGGATCGTATTTATACCAACCTACCCCAAAGGTGTTCACAGCTTCTTTCGTATCTGTCGGCAAACCTTTAATGCCTTGCTGCTTCAACATTTCCACCATGTCTGTCGCATAGCTTTCGTCAAATGGCTTGTAACCGTCGCTTAGTTGGAAGTCTTTAAGCCAACCTACCATAGGCTTGTGGTATTTCTCTTGCAGCACAGAGATCGGCGGAAGTTGAATCGGTGAAACTCTCAGCATCCCGCCGAAAGTAGCCAAGGATACGTTCTTGATATCCGTCATCAAAGCCATCGCCCAGCGTACGTCCTCATTGTTGTACGGGGCTTTCGAAGCGTTAAAAGACATACCTCGTTCACAAGGGTCATTCATATCTGCGTAAGGGAAGTTTTCATACCAGGCAAGAGCCGTTTTGTTCTTTTGACGAAGTACATCCCAACTCTCAGGCGTAATATCCTGCAGAATGTCCATCTCATGTTGAATGGATGCGATGATCCGTTTTTCTTCCGGCCCGAAGAACTTGAACAGGATGTATTGCGCGCCGGGCTCACCAACGATTTTACCGATATCGCTCTTTTGCCAGTCTTTGCGTTTCTCATAGAGGAACCAGTTCCCCTGTGGATCACGTGATTTCAACGTATACGGTCCGAGACCGACAGGATCCTTGAACTTAAATTTCGTCGGATCTTCTTTTTCCCAAATATGTTTAGGCATGACTCGGAAGGCAGTTCCCCAGATGACTACACCTAATTTTTGGGCTAATCTAGTTTCAGGGTTAACCGTTTCTACCTCGATCGTATATTTATCTAGCGCTTTCATACTTTTCACGAGGCTCGCGTAATAACCGCTATATCCGAGTTCTTTCGTTTTAATGATCATATCTGACGTGTACACGACGTCATCTGCCGTGAATTCCACACCATCGGACCAAGCTAATCCCTCTTGCAGCTTGAATTTGAATTTCGTATTGGTGTTGTCCAGAGGCTCCGGAAATGTCGCCGCCAAGTCAGGAATTTGTTCCCCTTTTTCTGTATTAATTTCCCATAAGCTAGAGAAAATCAATTGATGGAACCCGGCATCCATCGGCACCGCACCTGGCACGTAAGGATTCACCAGATCCGGGTCAGCGGTTTTACCGCTCAAAATGTCAACAATCAGTGTTTGATTTCTTGGCGTACCGACATCGGTCATTTTCCCGCCGCCCACAGTGTTTGCAGCGGTTGCAGCTGCACTTGCCGTTGGTTTATCCGAGTCCGTACTTGCAGGCTCTTGCGTGTTAGATGCTTCTTCACTGCATGCACTCATCAGCAGCATTAACGCTAAAACCAAGCTGATAAAACCTTGCTTTTTTCTCACTTCGACTCCTCCTTTGTACGATTTATTAGATTGTATCAGCTGTGCAAAATTAAAAATTTTAATAATCTTTGATTTCTTTTAAAAGCATTAGCACTTTTATGAAACCGTTTTCTGAAAATCCTTGGGGCTCATATTTTCAACGTTTTTAAACACAGTGCTAAAATAAGCAGCATCTTGAAAACCTACCATTTCTGCCACTTGATACACTTTTAAATCCCTTTGTCTTAAAAATTGCTTCGCCATACGCACCCTGACTTGATTCAAATATTCACTGAAAGTGATATTCATATATTTCTTGAATTGGGTGCTAAAATACCATGGATTCAGAAACACGGTGTCCGAAACCGTCTTCAAGCATAGATCTTCCATATAATGAGTTTCAATATATTTCTTCACAACATGAATGTATTGAGGCGTAGGCCCTTCGACATGCAAATTCGTAACGATGTCCATGATCATATTTTTCAACCAATCTAATAACGTTCGGCAGGTGGGCAACAGCTTGATTTTTTCAATATAATCCGCAAATTCACCGCTAATAGGTTGAAGTCCATGATCCATCAATTGATGTTCCAAATACAGTACTTCTTTCACTGCCTCATTCTTTAGCAATTTCGGATCCCAGAAAGAATCCCTGTGATACAGTTGATTCCACTTCGTTTCTAGATAGTGACTCAATTTTTCAAAATCTCCATTCAACAAATATTTTCCCAGTATTTCGCTTGAAAAGTAATGGCTAAAATGCAGCGTTTTTTGCTTGTCCACATATTTCTGGTACATCTCCACATCCAAAACTAGGGTCATTTCATTGAATTGTAAAAAGTCAATCATTTCCACACAAAAATCAAACGTATGACTCAAGCGCGCCGGGCCATGATGGCAGTCGGCAACGACCCAGTTCGTGGAATAACCTCTCTGGAACAAGCTTTGCCGATAACCGTAAAATCGCTGCCTTGCTGCGGTTACATCTAAGGAATGTTGAAAAAGGATTACGTAATGAGGATCAACCGCGATACATTCAACAAATTCCTTGGGCATATTCCCTTTCTTCAATTCTTGTTTGAGATGCTCCATAAATCCCGAATCTGTGCATCCTTGAACGGAAACAACGGCCATTTTTAGGTTATCGTAATCGGCATACTTTTCGAACCATTCTTGCTCTTCCGAAATAACCGCTTTATTATCACGCTGCACGATACCTTCTTCAAGCTTACGTAAAATATCCAAAATACTCTGATAGTGACACGGCTTTAATAAATAATCATACGCCCCGTTCTTCATTGTCTGTCTGACGAATTCAAAATCGTCGTATCCGCTCAAAACAACCACTTCGGTTTGCGGGTATAACGTCCGAATCTGTTTTGTAAGTTCAATTCCATCCATATCAGGCATTTTCACATCCGTAATCACGACATCGACGCAAACATCTTGGAGAATGGTCAGTGCCTCCGCAGCGCTTTGAACCATGCTTATTACTTCGTAATTCGGGCAATATTTGTTCAAAATATGTGAAATTCCATGTAAAACAGTCTTCTCATCATCAACGAGCATCATTTTGAGCATATAAAGGTACCCCCTCTTTATATTTAATGATAGCGCTCACATCACTGCCGCCAGATTTATCTCTTTTCTTATGCCCAGTCTCACTTTAATTGTTGTTCCTTTTCCGACTACACTGTCAATAGAAACCCCATACTCCTCTCCATACATATACTTCGCTCTTTGATGAACGAGTTGGATCCCCAACCCCGCTTCCTCGCTTACAGACTCGCAAGTTGACAAGAGCATCTGAATTTTCCCCTCTGACATGCCAATCCCATTGTCGGCCACCTCAAAATACAAACCATCCGCATCCATATAACCCCGAATTTGAATAATTCCATCATGCTTCATATCCTGGAAGGCATATTTAATGGCATTTTCAACCAATGGTTGAATGACCAGCTTAGGAATTTTATAGTCCACTATCTCATGTTGAATCTCAAATTCATATTGCAATTTATCTTCATATCTCATTCTTTGGATCATCAAATAATTCGCTAACTGTTCCATGTCTTCCGTCACTGTCACAAACTCATTTTGATGCGATATCGAGTACCTGAGAATATTGGAGAGGGCAACAATACTTCCTCCAATCTCCTCTTCTTCTTTCATAATGGCCTTCCAATAAATCATATCTAACGAATTGTACAAAAAATGAGGATTTAACTTGGAGAGTAAGCTCAGTAATTCTGCTTTCCTATGATGTGTCTGCTGCTGATAGATCGTTTCAATGAGATGATTAATCCGTTCTACCATGTAATTGAAATGAGAGAAGATCGTTCTAAATTCATCATTGCTCTTATGATCCAGAACAACGTGTAAGTTGCCTTGCTGAACACTTTCCATCCCTCTCATGATCTTTCTTAAAGGCCGCAAAACGACCTGTGCCGTAGCGATCGCGAATGCCATAATAGCCGCTAGAATACAGATGACCATGAAAATAAAAATCCGATTGAATTGGTCGATTTGATGTAGAATTTCGGCTTGAGGCACAGCTCCAATGATCTTCCACCCCTTTTCCTCGAGCTCAACTTCCACTTGGGTACTGAGCATATTGTCCAGAACGGACACCGGTTTTCCAATGAACTCCCGATTTTTCGCGTAAATGATCGTATTATCTTTGGCAAGGTAGGCCTTCCCTTCCTTTCCCAGATGCACTTCATCTAAAATCTGACTAAAAAGGAGTTCATTCAGACTAATTTTGAGTATGCCCAAACGATCTTTTTCATGAATCAGACAAAGGGCGGAGAAAGAATACGGTTCCGACTGTAAATCCGTCCATACCATTTCATCTGGATTGTTTTTGAAACCCTCATTTAACAACTTTTTAATCGTTTCATCCGCTTCAAAAACAGCAGTCGAGTAGTATAAATTAATCGGCTGTGTGCTGACTGGAAAGATGTAGATATTGTCTATCCATTCCATATTGGTTGTTCTTAATATTTCATTACTGATTTTGTATTTGGCGATATTGTAATTAATCGTATGATTTTTAAGATCCGATAAATAATTTTTCACAACTTGATTATTTCTCATCCCCACTGCCAAATTATTAAACTGCTTCGTTTGAAGCTCTACCCGTTTTCCAACCTGATTAACGGTTTCTTGAAAATAGGTGTCCGACTTTTTCAAAATAATGGCGCCCATCCAATGCTGAAATATCCCGATCTGCAACAGTAAGATAAGACTAGAAAAAAGTATAAAAAATAGGATGATCTTCGACTTGAGCGAAGTATGCATGCCGTTCTCCTTTGCAATGAGGTTCATACTCAAATTGTAATCCCATTTATCAAATAAAGATTTAGCCGAACTGAACAAAACTTATCCCAAATTGCTCAATTGAATGATGACGTAAAAAAACAGGCCACCCGTAAGAGGCGGCCTGTAAGAAATTGATTCAACGATGAGTGAAGCGAGTATTTTGAATCGATACATGCTTTTCACCATCCTTGTTCTGCTATGGTTTTTCCAAAACGATATCATCAACTTGAATCCATGAGTCAACCCCCGGAGCCCAATAGCCAACGAAAAGTGTGACGGATGTATTAGAGCCAGAATTAAAGGCGATTGTTTGCTGTGTATAGTTCAGTAAACCTCCATAATTAACTTCGCTAATGACGCCTCCAGACGAGTTGCGTACGCCGAAGAAACCGCCCGAGAAGTTGTTCGAGTTCCGAATCCAGCCCTTCAGCACATAATTGGTGTTCGGCAGCACGTTCACTTGCTGCATCAGGGCGTTCCAATTCGTTGTCGACGTTCGGATCCAGGCGTTATTCGCCCCGCTATGCGCAAAACCGCTGCCTCGGTCGATGCCTTTGCTGTCCGGCCCATCCGTAGTCCAAGGTGCGGAAACCGTTGAATTCGCTTGATTCTCAAAGCCCGCATCCTGCACGACACCGCTGGCATAGTAGACCGCCAATTCACTGATGGAGGTAAATTTTGCACTGCCTCCGGGCGTACCGATGATGCGTATGCCGTCTCCCCAAGTGTCGTCAAACGTAAACGTATATGACTTATTGGGACCTGCCGTATTGTTATAAGGGTAATTCGGCCCGACCTGCACGTTCGTTGCGTCTACCCATTGCGAGTTACGGCGTATCTGCACCTTCAAGTCGCCACTGAACCAGCCGCCGTCGCTAAACATTTGCCCGGTTGTGTAAACGAGTTTGTTCATGTTGTAATTCCGAGGCCACATATAGCCCCACCAGTCTGTCGTCTTATTCTCTTGATCCCAGCTATCCTCATTTTGCGTGGTGCTGTCGTCATTGTAGAATTGTGTATTGCCGTAATGCGCAACCTTCTCGATAGGCTTCGTACCGTTTGCCGGAGCTGCCAAATTGATCGTGTCACTTTTCAAGTTCGCCGCTGTAGTCGAAACGTATGGTTCTACGACGAACTTGCGCAGCGAGAAGTTATAATTGGTCGCTCCGCCGACGAATGTGTTGGACTGTACGTACATCGTTTTCCCGTCGGCGCTAATGTATTTGGAAGGGATAACCGTCGTGTATCCGCCATTCTTCGTATCCGACCAAGGATAACCGCCAAAATCTTTGGTCATGAACTTTTTCCACGGCCCCCATGGCTGCGGCGCTTCGTAAAATTCAAATGTGTACTCCGTCCACGACGTATACAAGTAACGATTTAATGCTTTATTATAGACAATACCGCCCTGCGACAAGACTGACGTATTGCTCGGATGGGCGGAATCGCGGGTGCTTGCGTAAATGCGCCGGTCGTCCTGAAGCACAGGCTTTCGCAGGTTGATATCGCTCGACCAGGTCGCGTTCCCATTCAAGTCTCCGGTGTAAAACTCCCAAGTCGTACGGTTTTGGATACTCGACTTCGGTATTCTCGCGAGGAACAGCTTGTTGGGATCGGACACCGTATTGTCGAACGAATCCCGCCAGTTATTATCGAGCCCGTAAGCGTATACATAATTGTCAAACGTATTCCACGCTGAATTTTGTCCATAGTCAAGGAACATAATTGTAGTGAATGTATGATTGTTAAACATCGGAGCTGCTGTGTTCCATGTCCAAGTCGTACCGTGATCTGTCGATTTCGCGATCGTCGCATTCGGCGCATCATTGAAGTCGAGGTTTAAATCCTGCACGGCCAAATAGAGTTCTCCGTTCACGCACACCATCCCGGTCGGCTTGCGGTTGTAAGAGCCACTTGTGTTCCAAATTTGTCCAACTGCATGATTAGTGGCAAGCGTCGCACCGCTAAGGCTGCCAATGCTGCCGGAAATGCGGTTGACAGCGATGTCAGGGTTCGGTGGCGCAGGCGGTATGCTGTTTGGTGATGTCGAACCGAGCGTAAAGCCTTTTCCATCTCCGTTGGCCGCATACAGATGGCCGTCATCTGCCCAGCACGATGCCCATAAGTCGCCTTGTGAAGCCGTATTGATTGTATCCGACGATTCGATTGCTGTTGTGGAGAAAAAAGTGCTGTCCTGCGGCACGACTGCGTGCGCCGGTAATGACGGCGCACCTGCAAGCATCCAGCAAGAAGCCACTGAAACCAGAATTACGCATTTGCTTTTTTTCCTAAATGTCTTCATATCACTTAGCCACCTTCTTTTTTAAAATACTCTCGGATTTTCTGCTGAGGCTATGTTCTCCGACCTTCATTCAACAAGGCATGTCACACCTCCTTGTAACCGTAACCATTCTCCGATTACATGGCTAATATTATCAGACTACTTACCTATTTTCTTTGTTGGTATTTGTTATTCATTGTCCATTCTTGCTACTCGCGAAAACGTATACGTACTTTGCCGAGTACATACAATCAAAAAAGCCTTTCAAGTGAATATAATCCACTTTAAAAGGCTTCGATTTGTTCCTCTTATTATAAATTTCAGCTGACTCTGCAACTATTTCCTGGGTAATATCTCCCTGATTCTGAGTAACTTGGTATCCCACATCGGTTACATCTTTCCGTCAGCCCTTTGTGGCTCCTGCTGCGACTCCTTTGATGAAATACTTTTGCAGCGCGATAAATGCGATAAGAACAGGAACGATAGACATGGCCGTACCGGCAAACACCATATCCCATCGAGACGCATATTCACCTACAAAACCAAATATTTCTACAATCATCGTTTTTGGTTTATCGGATGGAAGCACGAGGCTAGGCATCAAGAAGTCGTTCCAAATTCCGAGGCCTTGAAGTACCACCATACTCGCCGTACAAGGTCCCAGCAGCGGAAATACAATTCGCCAAAATATACCGTATTTGGAACATCCGTCAATCTCAGCGGCTTCTTCAATCTCGCGAGGAATTCCCTTCAAAAAGCTCGTATACAGCAAACATCCGAACCCAACCGAACCGGAAATATAGATAAGAACCGGGGATCCCAAACTTCCATACAACCCTAGCATTTTCATTTCCTTGAACAACGGAATCATATACACTTGAAAAGGAATCATCATCCCGGCTAGAAAGTATACATACACAAGATATGTCCACATTTTGTTCGTTCGTTCAATCGCATAAGCCGCCATTGGAATAACACCGACCATGCAAATAATCGAGACTAGGGTCAATAGAATACTATTCAACATAGCATGAGGAAAATCAGTCTCTGTCAATAAATATTTAAAGCTTTCTACATACAAGCTGGTTGGAAATGCGATCGCATCTCGCAAGATCTCTCCATTGCTTTTGAATGCCGATATGAGAGTGAAATAAATGGGAAAAAAGAAAATAATAGCGATAAATAAGGTTATGATAAAGAGGAGCAGATCTAACCCTTTTTTTTGTCTTAGTGTTTTCATGTTACATCTGAACCTCCCTTTTGCGAAGAACCTTAATTTGAATAATCGAGACAATCATGATCAATATGAATAGTACAAGCGATAGTGCCGTTCCATAACCTTGTCTTAACTCACCAAAACCTACTTTATAGATGATATAAGTCAATGTTTCTGTCGAGAAACCAGGACCACCATCGGTCATAACGGCGATTTGATCGAATATTTTCAAAGATCCAATCATCGACAGCATCATACATACCGTAAAGGCACCCGCAAGCAAAGGAAATGTGATATGTCTGAATTGCTGCCAGCGGTTGGCTCCATCAATACTTGCCGCTTCGGTTAATTCAGGCGGGATCCCTTGAAGACCGGCTAAATAAATAATCATATAGTAGCCTGATGCCTTCCAAACTGTAAAGATGATGATAGCGATGAGTGCATAATCTGGATTTCCAAGCCAATCAAGCTTTAGAGAAGATAAGTTTAACTTATCCAGTATCTGCGTAAGCACACCGAAGTTATAGTTTAAAATAATTGTCCAAACGAAACCCAATACGATACCGCTTAATAGAACTGGCAAATAAAATATGCTTCTAAAGAGGTTTCTGAACCATTTCACTTGATCAACCAACATAGCCAGGGCTAAAGCAATGATATTCTCTAAAACAACCAAAACAATGGAAAGAATGAGTGTATTTTTGAGAGCGTTATGCACGCGGTCACTGTGCCACATTTCTACAAAGTTATCAAAGCCAATATAACGGATATCATTACTTATTCCATCCCATGAAGTAAAACTTAGATACAAACTGCCAAATGTAGGAACAATTACGAACATGGTATATAGAATAAAAGCTGGTAGAAGAAATAGTACGGAATAGGAAAGCCACGACTTCTTTCTCTTTTCTCTTTGTATGGTGGTTGCCATTCTCTCACGCTCCAATAGGCTTAAAGAAGGAGAACCTCCGCTGCCTGCAGAGGTTCCTTCATTTGTAGCCGAGTATTATTTTTTCATTGCTTTAACGGCAGCATCCCATTCCGCGTCCGCTTTTTTCATGTAATCTGCGCTGAAGTCCTTTTTAATTATCCAATCCTGAGCAAGCTTATAGAACCAGTTGCGCCATGTTGGAGGCATTTGATTCTCACCCCAGAACGCATTGATTTGAAGGGATTTAATTGTCTTCGGATCAGCCATCAAATCGAGAACCTCTTTAAGCTGGGGACTGGCTTCATAGCTGATTTTCTCTTTGGTAGAAGGAATTGCGCTCGCTGATTTCAGATAAGCCGCATAGTTGTCTTTGCTGAAGAAGAACTTAATAAATTCGCTCATCGCTGCCACTTTATCCGGATCTTTAGCTGCCGCAGCGGATAGCGTCCATCCAGAAGGTTTCGCCAACCCGTTGACAATAATTCTGCCTTTTTGATCTGGAACCGGATAGAAACCAAATTCGAATTTAGGATCCGCTTGCGCAATTTGCGGGAACATCCAAGGACCGGAGAACAAGCTGGCCGCTTTGCCTGTTACAAGCATCGAAGCCGTTTGGTTATCAGCTGTACTCATAAAGCCCGGATCTACATATCCTTTAGTAAAGAGTTCAGTGAAAAGAGTCATCGCTTTCGTAGGTCCTGCGTCCGCGAAGCTTACTTCACCTTTAGAACGCTTGGAATTCCAGTTAGGGTCATCGCCATGAACTTCGTCCATGAAAAATTTATTAATCCAGAAGCCCCAGTGGAAAATATCCTTGCCGCCCATCACGATCGGCGAAATGCCTTTGGCCTTCAACTTCTCCTGTGCTGCAAGAAAGTCTGCGTAAGTTTTAGGCTCTTCTGTTATACCTGCATCTGCATAAGCTTTTTTGCTGTAAATAATCCCGTGTGGCGGTTCCAGAGCGATTGGCGCATTATAGACTTTACCGTTTACTTGAGGAATCGATTCGAACAAACCTTGCAATTCCTTAGGTAATTCTGCAAGTTTACCATTATCAGCGAATAGCTGCGTGTCACGCATTTCAACCAGATCCGGGAATTCCCCTACTGCATCCTTCGTTTTCAAGAAATCCAGGTAGGAAGCCGATGTAGTTTCACTAAGATCTTTAATTTTGATATGAGGATTAGCTTTGGTAAAGGCCGATATCGAATTAGCTACCGCTTGTTTCGTTGCTGGATCACCTGTCGCGTAAATAACGCTGAAGGTCACATCTTTCTTAGGTGCTGCACTTGCAGCTGTTGAAGCTGCTGGAGAGCTTGAGTTCGTAGTTTCTTTTCCGCCGCATGCTGTTAGAACAAGAGCAATCGCTGTCGTTCCTACTAATACTTTTGTCATTTTTTTGGACATGTCTGATAATCCTCCCTTTATGAATCCATTGACGGTGACCTGTCGATTTACATCTGATTCGGCCCTGCATCTATTCCGTGATTTCAATTTAACACATGCAAATTTGCTTTAGAATGAAGTTTTTTAAGTTCCATATGCATGATTTTAAGATGTGTTGAAAAATGTCGTTTTAACAAACTCAGAATAGAAAAAACCTCCACCAACTTCTATTATCAGCTGGTAGAGGATCATTTAAAGAGGGTCAAGCGCATGTCATTCTTTCCGTGTCTTATATTCTTGAGGCAGCTTGCCATAGCTTTTCTTGAACATATCGCTAAACTGCCTGGCATTATTGTACCCGACCTGCTCAGCGATTTCATAAACCATCAAATCCGTTTGCAGTAATAATTTAACCGCTTGCTTCAGGCGAATATCGGTCAAATACTGTTTAAAATTCTCATTCGTATGTTTTTTGAAAAAGCTGCTGAAATAATAGGGATTCATATACACCATGGAGGCAATGCTTTCGAGCGTAATGTTTTCACTGTAATGCTGCTCCATATATTCTTTCACAAACTTCATTTGCTGAGCTTCCTTGCCTCCACCTGCTAGATGCAGCTGCTCTAGCATATCTGTGATTTTGGAGGTTATAAATGCTTTCAACTCCTCGAAATAATTGAACGCATGCATCGAAAGAGTCCACTCCTGCTGCTCCTGCTTCGAAGCGCTAGGCCCTATGCCGACCCCAGTTAACTCCTCTGTCAGCTCCATGAGTACCGTATAGCAGCTCATCACTGCTGCCTCTTTACTTCCACGAGCTAATGCCTCTACTTGAGTGAACAATTCTTCCATTCTCAGCGTCAGCTGCTCTCTCTTTTTAGCAAGCAGATCTTGCATGATGGATTGTCGAATCTCATTCAATTGTCGTTCCGATTCATGTCCTGCTATGGGCAGCGATAGCCGCGGAATCACTTTGCCGCCGCCGGTGAAAAAGCTGCTTTTAAGCGCTTGCACCGCTGATGAGTAAGAGCTCTTGATTTGATTGATGTCCGAAACCGTTTCTCCTACGCTAATGGTAAGGCTTATTTTCAAAAAATAACGGACCTTGTCCAGAATTTCTTCGGCTAAAGGTAATATACCACGTTCTGCCGGATGATTGACGATCGCGCATAGGTTATCAGACTTACGAATGACTAATCCCAATCCATATTCACGAAGCAGCTCATCGGTCAGATTCGAAATCGCAAATAGCAATAGACGTTTCTCATGCTCCTCCCATTTACTGTTTAATACCTGAAGCTGCTCTATCTCTAGCATCATAATGGTAAAACATTCTTGAGGGAAGTGCGCGTCTAAAGCCTGCAGCTTGCGTGCTGCTTCTTCCATACGGATATCGCCTTCCGTTAACCGATCGAACAATTCCTCTAGCTGCGTGTTTTTATCCTTTTTCTCATAAACAGTTAACTTGCCTTTGAAGGTTTGTTCTTCGCTTTCTTCCTGCAGCAGGGCTGCAGCTTTTTGCACGGCTTCAAGAAGCAGGTTCTTCTCGATAGGCTTCACTAAATAATCTACAGCACCGAACGCTAGCGCATCCTTGGCATAAGAAAACTCTTGATACGCGCTGATAAAAATAATTTTCGTATGAAGTCTACGCTTTTGTACTTCCTTAATAACATCAATCCCTGTACCATCGGGCATACTAATATCCGTTATGACCAGATCCGGACTTTCCTTCTCAATGAGCTCAATGAGCCCTTTTCCCGTCCTTGCTTCCCCAATGATTTGAATGCCGAGCTCTTGCCAGGGGATCAGCTTTCTCAAGCCTTTAATAATAATCGGTTCATCATCGGCTAGTATGGCGTTCAGCATACGTAATCACCTCTTGTCCAAGCGGAATAACCATCCTTACGGAGGTACCTATATCCTTACTACTAGTAATCTCAATACCGTAATCCGACCCGTACAACGTTACGATGCGATCGTGAACATTTTTTAACCCGATGCTGCTGCTCCCTGATTCCACCGAATAGCTGCTCTCCAACTTCTGACGAACCTGCTGCAGTGTTTCTTCCGTCATCCCAATACCATCGTCATCGACCGTTACGCTAAGAAGATGATCCGATAGCTTCTCAGCTATAACTCTTATGGTTCCTTTGCCAGACTTAGGCATGATACCGTGATACACCGCATTCTCAACGATGGGCTGTATTGATAGTTTCGGTAACACGCAGCCCAAGACATCCCCTTCATAGCGGAAATCCATGGCTAGCTTGTGTTCACCATAACGAAGCTCCATAAGCCGGAAATACTGCTCTATGTTCGTCTTCTCTTCTTGCAGAGTCACCGTTTCTTGGCCGTAATCCAACACATATTTCAACTGATGTGATAGTGATAAAATCATATCCCCAACTTCATTATCGTCATTGGCTACCGCACTCATTCGAATGACTTCCAAGGTGTTATACAAATAGTGCGGCCGGATTTGACTCTTTAAAGCGTTAAGTTCCGCTTGCTTCTGCTTAATCTGGGCGACATATACCTCGTTGATGTAATCTTGCAGACGAACCACCATTTTGTTAAAGCCGCGGGACAATAAACCGAGCTCATCAACCGATTGCACGGTCACTTGCGTATCAAAATTGCCTGATTCTACCTTTGCCATTTCTATTGTAATACTGCGAATCGGTTTAGAGAACCGTTTGGAGAACCATACGGCAACCATGATTAGTGACACCATACATAACCCGATCACAATCGTGATGGTTCCAATGATTTGCTGAATTTTCTGAAACATCTCTTCCTTATAAAGCTCGCCTACAATTTTCCAGGAAACATTCACATTATCTTGCTGCCTATAAAGATAGTCACTGGATTCCGTAGGGGTATAGGTTAACCCAATATTGGCTTTGTTATTACTGTATAACACCGTATTGTTCTGATCTAACACGTAGATCACATCCTTGGGATTTAGCATCATTTGATTGAAAATTTCATCGAATGCTTCCATCCCGACATCCATGAAGAATGTCCCTACGATTCGCCCTTCAAGCCCCTTTGCCCCAAGCACATCAATCAAATTCCGTCCAAAGGTTAAAACTTGCGTATTTGATCCCAGATAGTAACTTTCAGGATGAGTAGGAAAATAGGTGAGTTGGTTGCGATTTAGCAGCAGCGCATTCCCCCACTCTTTATTCGGGTAGTCGTAATCAAAATCTAATGGCTTCTTTTCTTTATTGAGGCTTTGGAAATTCCCGTTCGGATAGACAAAAAACACACTCTGGAGATGGATATCCGTATATAACGCTGTAAGCAGGAAATTGTCCACGATTTTAACCGAATTCGTATCAACTTCAAGATTCTGAGCCGCGATAGCCTCTCCAAGCTGTCCATACATACCGCCAACACCATAAGAATACATCAGTTTGGAAATATTATTGTATTTCATATACATGTCATCCACATTTTTGCCGGCAAATAAGAGCATTTGTTCGAAGTTGTTAATTACATATTTTTCCATATAATTACTAAACGTATTTAGTGAAATATAACTTAAAACAAGCAGCGGAATTAGCCCAACGGTAATAAACGAAAGGGTAAACTTGGCGAAAATGCTTTTGCGTAGTCGCAGCAGTGTCCTATTTTTCAAAATCTCACCTCATTCCTAAACGCAATCCTTGTAAGACTATCATAACAAAAAGCTCCTATATTACCACCGCAAAAAAATCCCTATATCTCAAAGATACAAGGATTTTCTTATTTAGGAATGAAAGGAAATATCCTTTGTGTACTCATTCATATCTATATTTCCTTGCTCAATACTCAGGATCAATTCACCATTAATCCGAAGATTGATGAATTGGACGCCTTCTACGGCGCGATCTGCATCAAATCCATGAATACGATTCGGGTTCGTATTCCTTCCGTTATACGAGACGTTCCGGAACGTAATGTTTTCAATTCGGTTGCCTGCAACTGGATTGTAGTCCTTATTCCAAACGACACGCAGGTCAAACAATTGACCTAATTCAAAATCCTCCACCCGAATGTTATCATAGGTCACATTTCGGACTGTATTCTTATCTCCGGCGTTAATCGCCATGGCTCCCCAATAATTAACCTGCGGCTCATGGTGCTCCAGGATATCGATATTTTCGAACAACACATTCTCAATCGTATCCCCATCCTGGTCATGGTCACCGTGGGTTCCGATCATCAACGCATGAGCGACATCCGCCCAAAATATCGAATTGCGCACCGTCAGATTTCTCGCATCTCCATGATAATCCCAGCGTGTACCATAAAAGGCTATGCAATCATCGGATGTGCGTAAAAAGACATCATCAATCTCGATGTTAGAGCTCGCCATCATATCGATGCCGTCCGACCAACCGCGCGTACTAAACGACTTGAAGTTACGAATATGGATATGCTCCGACTTCCCGATATAAATACTATAATGCGGTGGATCCAACGTCATGATGCCTTCGATGGATATATGCGTGGAAAACAGGATTCGGATGCCTCGAAACGCAGAGAACCGATGAAAGTCAGACAAATAAAGGAACCCTCTGCCCCGAATCTGGACATTCTCCACATGCTCACAAACGAGCGATCCTACTACGATTGCGCCTCCAGCTATATAAACGGTCGTGTTTGACGGTATTCGCAGGATGGTTTCCTCCAAATAATGCATACCTGGAGCAAAGTAAATGACTTTTGGCGTATGGCCTCCTGGTAGAATAGGTGCTGCGGCCAAGCGATAGATATCCTCGGTACGATGAATGGCAGGCTTTAGCAGAAGCACGTTCGGATCGTCCTGCTGCGGCACACTCTCTTCTATGGGGTTGGCAAAAAGATGAAGGTTACTAAATCGCTCACCGTTGATTTCAATGGACAGCTTACGTGGACGATCCAATGTAAAAGTAACAACATTCTCATTCATCGAAAATGGAACATGGGTGGATAGCGGACGTATAACCGCTTGGTCGACTTCTTGGTTTAGCACTGTCACCTGAACCTCGATCGTTCCTTCCATGTCGAAATAAACCATGGATGCAGAGCGAACGTTATGCATATCTACCTTCACTTCATAAACGAACAGCTGCTGCCACTCTTGACCCGTTGTACGTACTTTTACAGTGAAGTCATTCCGTCCAATAGCACCTTTTGGCGCCTCATAAACTATTAATCTGCTAGTCATTATTTCCTCCTGAATATCATTAAGTTTCCAGATGCACCCACCAGATCAATACGCTTTCCAAGCTTATCATGAGGGTGAACCTCCTGAAATGCTGTTTTTTAAGATCAAACTGAGGTTTTTTAGGATGATGAAACCGCTACAGCTCCACAGAGAGTTCATCGTGTATACTCAAATTATGCAGTTATTTTTTACTTACCACACACTAATTCATTGTGGATGAGAATACCATCTTTGTATTCCAAGATATTTACAGTTATTTCGTCATGTTCAATTTGATTGACCGTTATGATTTGTATTCTGCCGTCTTTAAGAATCACTTCGACCGTATTTGCATCGGCAGCCTGCACGGATAGGATCATGCTTTCCGTCTCGAAAGGTTCAACGATGGTGATATATCGGCCAATGGTACCTTTCGTCCTTACAGCGTACGTTTTGCGTCTTTGGGCTTCATCACCAGGGAAGGCATCGGCTCCAATCAATCCTACAAAACGCACAGCATTTATTCCTGATAAATCAAGGGTTAGGATGCCCACCTTGTCATGGTCAACTGGACTTGTAGGTATGGCCTTCGGGTATTCATTCCCTACGATCGTAACCCGTCCACCCTCGTAGTCCTTACCTATACCGCAGCCACGATCAATATTTTCGTAGACTACGTCTAAATCGCAAAGATTAAACTTCCCGCCATCTGCAGTGACCACATATGCCTCACCCCAGAAAAGCCCTTGTTTTGTTTTTTGCGGATACTTTTGTTCGTTGTAGGTAGGATTATTTTTGACTCTTAGCGTTAATGTTTTAGCCCCCTGAAGATCGATGTCACATTTCCCTTCGCTTAGGAGCCATGCGCCAAACTCACCTTCTGCTTTTACATCACCATCTACTTCTACTCGGTACTCGATCGGTATCATATATCCGTGATCCTCTGCAGTTCTGCCAATGATTTGAATCGATTGTTTAGGCCAAGCGGTGTGTACATCCATTTTTAATAAGCCTGGTGTATTATGGGCGGTTCGAGTGCCACGCATATCTTCGCCTTCCCCAAAGATGGTTTCAAAGCTTGCGACACTTGTCCCAACTACATCATACCAATGGCAATCCGTTATAAATTGTGCATCAGATAGAGGGTTTTCGGTAAATTGGCTAGTATGCTGCAGTTCGCTCAAGGTATCGGACTTTATCCCTTTAAAACCTTTAATTTGGAACAAGCTATCATATTGATGCTCTTTTTCGCCTTTAAGGTAATCAAATATCACGATATAATCGTCGGTTACCCCCATCACTCTTTTTTGTGTGATTGGTTCTGTGAACTCTGACAATTCACCATAAGGTGGAGCATCTTTCACTTCTGGCAATGAACTCGCATTCATTTTGCATCTTTCTTCTAAAGTTTTTGTCTCGTTGTAAATCATTCCGCCATAAGGAGGATAAGACCATTTCGAATTTGTCTCTATTGCAACAGCCTGTATCGCTTTACCGCTATAAAATAACAATCTTTTGGAATCACTGGGCACCTGCATTTTTTGATCGACTACGACCATATTTTTGGTCATCGAGTTTTGGACATAGAATTTATACATAAAATGCGGATAGCCCCACCATACATGCTCAGGGTTATAAAAGCTGCGCCCATAACGCATAATAGATAAGATTTCCGTACGATCAAAATGTCCATGAGCATACCCATGTGAGCCATATCGCATAACCGCTTGAATTTGGTCCTTCTGCTCTCTATGTTCAGTCTGACTTCTTAACATCGCTATGCCAACATTATCCGCATATGCATTGTTCTTAACGTAAGAAGAAGGATACTCCGGCAATTCGGCATGTCCAAATATCGGGTCCACATTGACATTTTGATGGATAACAGGGATGTATTCCGGATCCTTATAATAGCTATAAGCCAAGTCGAAAGTCGAACCAAAGTGCACTCCCTCTAATTTCTTTTCATCAGAGTCACTAATACCAAACAGGACCCCCCTGTAATCCAAAAATGGGATCGTCGCATCGAACATGTCTTTGATACAGACATAGTTCTTTCTATTGCCACCCCACTTTTTGTTATACATGCCGAATCTTACTTTTACATCTTCACCGTTATAGGTACTATTGATTTCATCATTAAATGGGATCGGGTAATGCGTATGCAAAATGTTAATTCCGAAAGGAAGCAAGGCATGTGCGGTGTGGATATACATCGAGGATACCCATGTGTTATACCCAACGGAACATTCATGCCACCAACCATCATTAAACAAACCATATTTCAAGTGATGAATGGAGCCCCCCATGCCGAATGCAAACCGTAAGGCTCGTTCGATATCTTCTATAGCCAGCGCACAATAAAAAGCGCCTGTTATTTCTGATAATAACCAATTAGAAATATGTCCTTGATGTAAATGTGTATCTAAGATATCCATATAGATGCGAAACGTTTTTTCTACCCCTTGGTGTTCTTCAGGCGTCAAAACACCTGCTTGATGAATAATATCGTAAGGGATCGCTAGGTGCTGGAAGAAATGTCCTTCCTGAACATAGCTCTGGCTGCAGCCTTTTTTCTTTTTCGGATACCCTATTTCCTCATCTATGAAATAGCGTAGAAATTTAGCCACTTTCTCAGCGTATTTGATGTCTTCGGTAAGCGCATAAGCATAGGCGGCTGACATAATATCATGCTCTTCACTTGTGTTATAGCAGTAATCTCGTTCTTCAATTGGTGGTTTGACTTCCCATGCATCCGCGGTTGCTATTAATTGATCATACGCAGGTTTGAATTTCGGATACTTATCAATTTTCTCTTTTGTTTCTTTCCACTGCTGCTCGTTATGATAAATATAAGGATGCGGCAATCTTCTTAACGTTTTGAACTCTACGGTAACAGCACGATCACTGTCACCATTAGCAATAAATTTAAGGAGCGTATTTTCATGCCCGCCCGCTACCATATAATCATGTACTTTTACGATCGCTGTTATGTCCTGCTTGGCATTCGGCTCTAAAACAAATTGGGCTGGTGTAACAATAGGAAATAAAGACTCCCAGCCTTCAAATACTTGTTTGATGATAACATTTTGTTTGGCTTCCGAACAATTATACACACTCATCGTGTATACGACTTCTTCCCCTACATCACCAGATTTACCCAGCACATTCGTTTCAACAAATATCTGATCTCCTCGATGAAAGCTAGCCGAAATCAATTCAGCATTCCCTTGCAGTTCAAAACTTTTCAGAAATCTCCATATATCCCCTTTACTCGTTTCTATTTCAAAATCGGACAGCTTCAGCTTTACATCATGCTTTCCAGACCCAGCGAGTACAATTCTCGCGTTAACACTCCGATTATCGATAAAATTAGCTTTGACCTTTATTTCTGTTTCCTCCGCATACGCATTCAAATGAAGCTTTAATCCATGCCAACCCATTGCTTCAAGCGAAGAGTCATTGCCTCTTTCAAAACCGATGGGATACCAGCCTACAGCATTTGCGGGTGTTGGATATTCTATTTTTACAGTCTCCCTTAGATCATAACCATGATCGCTTCGTTGTCCTGCGACATGCCAATCTTCCAAAAGATGAATACGATTTAACACGAGCTCACCTCACTATGGTTTTAATTTCCAACGAATTCCCTTATGATCGCAGGCACTCCGCAAGCCAATCAAAGGACTTACGTCCCGATATTTCGTGACTTCCCGGAAAAAGATCCGATTGGAAACAATCCAGAACATTCATGCCATTATAAATCTCCTTAAGCTCCGCAATAGCCTCGCGAACATTCTTTACCGGAAAGATTGGATCGTTCTCGCCTGATTCTACGAACAAATTACGAGGGGCTATTAAGCCGATGAGCTCCGGTTGTTCGGCATCGAGCAGGATACCGGGCAAGTAATTATCGATGCAATGATGCATGGCAAGAATGCTTCCCTGAAACGTACTCGTCCACCCTGCAAGCACGGTGGCCTTAATCCGATCATCTAGTCCTGCTGTAAATGCGCTGATCAGACTGCCTCCGGAAAAGCCGAAAATCCCGATGCGGCTAGCTATGACATCATCTCGAGATTGTATGTAATCCAGCGCCCGGATGGCTTCGTAAACCCGCATGCCCGCCAATGTTCTACCGAACATCAACAATTGGGACGACAGCGTACCGCAGGAGCTGTAGTTCGGATTCGCTATGATCTCTTCCGCCATCCGACGCACTCCGAAACCCATGATTTCCGGGATGACCACAAGCAGCCCCCTCTTCACCAGTTCGACAGCAAAACGGTTATGGATTCCGGGTTCGCCCAGCACGCTGCCGTTCAGAGCAAGACCAACAGCGTCTCGTTGACCATTGCCATGTCCATGGCAAGCCAGCACCGCAGGCCATGAGCCTTTTCCATCTTTCGGTACCAGCACCATGACAGGGACGTCTACGGATTCCATGGTTGTATATTTGATGTGCTCAAGATAATAATCGCCGTAATCCTCCTTCTCCAGCACAATTGGTTGAAGTGGTGTTACCGTTCTAGGAAAACTTCCCAGCGCTTTCCTTAATCGGCCGCACAGCTCCTGCCGATCTACTCCGGTATGCTTCTTTCCGGACCGCAGCTTAAGCCGCTCATTCTTCGTTTCCTCGTACAATCGCTTCAGAAATTCATCCGTTGTCCAGTTCATACTGCTTCCTCTCTTCCAACACATCCATCAAAAGATGCGGTGCTTCCATCCATTAAGCTTGGATATCGCTTCCACGTAATAATAATCGCCATAAATAAGCGAGACATCAATAAACGAAGTGCCGCTGCCAGTAGCATGCAGCAGAATGGCTTCGTGCTCCGGCTGATCCCAAGTCGCATAGTTTTCAGTCAGCGAACGCAGGATCCGCTCTGCTGCACCGGCGTATAATTTCTTTTCTCCTGCTGGCACGAAATCCGCGAGATCAAGAAAGGCTGAAGCGGCAATGGCCGCTGCTGAGGTATCCCTCGACATGCCCTCTTCCGATTCCAAACGGAAATCCCAATACGGGACATGATCCTCAGGCAGCGCTGCAATGAAGTAATGCGCGATCCTCTTCGCTGTATGAAGAAACCGCTCATCCTCCGTGTGACGATATGTATTCACAAAACCGTATAATCCCCAGGCCGTACCGCGGCTCCACGATGATTCCGGAGATAAGCCTTGGCCGCCAAAGTTTTCGATATAAGCACCCGTCTCGGCGTCGAATGAAAGGATGTGTTTCGTCGATCCATCCTCTCGGATGCCATACGCCATCGTCGTCTCGGCATGACGAATCGCCATATGTTTATACCTAGGATCGCCAGTCACCTTACTAGCCCAGAACAGAAGTGAGATGTTCAGCATGCAATCGATAATGACCCAACCGGGTACTGGTTTACCGTCAGGTCCATTATTCCAGGCTCGAATAAATCGCCCAACAGGATTATAACGTGCTGCTAGAAAATTCGCTGCCTCAATCCCTCGGCGGAATCCATCCGAATCCCCTGTTAATGTATTTTTGATAACAGCTGTTGGCAGAAATTGAAATCCTACATCATGATGAAGCTCCTCCGTTGGTTTCACGAACCACTCTTCCAGAAGGCAATCCCAGTGCCAGGCAGCCTCTTTATAGTGATCTTTACCTGTCATGTCATTCATGATCCACAGTATGCCCGGCCAGAAGCCAGTCGTCCACCAATCGGAGCCGATGTCATCAAACTTGCCATCTTCTCCTGCGAAATGCGGACATTTCGTACCCATTTGATCCATCGTACGTGTAACTTTACTATCGAGTCTTACCATGATTTCTTGCCAATATGCTGTACTCATTATGAATACCTCCATCTGTTTTTATCCATTATAGATCACCATTTCACACAAAAGTTATGATACAATATCAATAAATGTTGATATTTTGTCATATAGGAGGTAGTCCTATGAACCGGCTATTCGAACCTGTTATCTTTGATCATAAAGACATCGTTTGGGATTATCACCTTCGATCCGAAAATGGCTTCAAAGGCTACTATCACTGGCATCAATGCTGTGAAGCAGTCTTCGTACACGAAGGACAGGGCAGCATCGTCCTGAATCGCCAGGCTTACGAAATCAGACGAGGAATGTTCTTCTTCTTCCAGCCTTTTCAACTCCATCGTATCCACGCTATGGTTAGTTCTGAAACACCCTATGTTCGATCCATTTTTTATGTGGATCCTGTTCTCATTGAACAACAATTACGTCCTTTTCCGAAAAAACACGCCCTTTTTACTGCATTATGGCAAGGTAGAGACCGTAATCATGCTTATGATCTTTCCCTACAAGCAGAATCGATAGAATGGATTTACTCATCCTTTGATCGCAATAACGATGACAACTTTCGCGATTGTGAAGATATCACTTTGCTTTTGCTACAACTTTTGAATGTTGTGGACAGTGTGTACGGGAAAGTGAAAGATGTACAAGAGGCGCTGAGAAGAAATCCGCGTTACTCGGAAACGATTATGAGTTGGATCGAAAAGCATTATCAGGATGACGTTAGTCTTGAAAATTTGGCAAAAGAAACACATCTATCCACGAGCTACATTTCTAGAGTTTTTCGTCAGGAGACAGGCAGCAGCGTAACAGATTACTTGACGGCCAGACGGATGAAACAAGCCTGCAGACTGCTTGAGACGACGGATTTGGCAGTCGAGGAAATCGGTATTCGAATCGGCATACCGAACGCCTCTTACTTTATTCAACTCTTTAAACGGGTGATCGGAACAACTCCGCTTAAATACAGGAATGATAGAAACGCACCATCTCTTAAGACGTCTGGATTGGAAAATAAATCGAATAGCTTTCATCTTTAACCTCATATAAAGGAATGAACCTAAATCCGTGGTCCACTCCCTTCGTGCGGTAATATCCGGGATTCCACCAGCCGTGGTTCCGCTCTCGGTCAGGAGCCAACATCGTTTCCAGACGAGAAGGGTCCCCAGAAAGCACCCGCTCCTCACTGGTTAATCCCGCAAGCACGATCGGACCATCTAAGAACGCATAGGTGCCTGGCTCTCCAGGAAGAGGCTCAGCTGTTAGAGCCTTCGAGAGTTCGAGAGTAATCGTATCGCCACTAAGCCATTCTCGGGTGAGTCGGAAGAAGGACGATGCTTCTACTACTTTCTGCTCCGGTTCGATGCCATTCACTGAAATCTTTGGCCGGCCCTTCAGCCACCAAGGCATTCGCAGCTTCAATGTGAATGTAGTAGCTTGCTCAACCTTGACGGTAATTTTATAAATGAAACTATCAGGACGTTGAACCGGAATGGACGGAATGTTCACTTTCGTAATCGCGGTCATACCTTCAACGGACCAGTTGTTAAGCGGATAAATGCCGTGTTGTCCTTCCTGCTCCAAACGAATACTTATCGCATTGCCGCTGTGATCGCAGTGCAGCTCAGAGGGTAGCAATTGACAGATGGTGATTCCGCTCTCTTCCTCCATGAAAATTTGCGACTCATAGGATGCGTTAGCCTGCATCAGCGTACCGTGACAGCACCAGAAATGCTGAGTCGGCGAGCCCCATGTTTTTTTGCTGCCTGCCGCTGCGCCGAGGAAGTATGAAATCATGCCTGTATCCCCATGTTGATGAGCAAGTACGCCATTCATAAACCGACGTTCCCAATAGTCGGCATAAATGGGATCACCAGTCCATCGGAGAAGCACATGAGCAAGCCGCATCATGTTGTAGTTGCAGCAGTGCTCCTGACCGACGCCGAGTCTGGCAGCCATTTCGTTTGCCGGCATCCATAGCTCGCCATTGTCACCTGCCCCTGTAGCGACATAACCGCGATTTGTAACGGCAATTGCCCAAAACGCTTCCACTATTTTGCGATACCGTTCATCCCCTGTTACTTCCCAAGCCCGTGCAGCACCAAGAATTTCAGGAATTTGTGTATTCGCATGCTTGTTCGTCAGCACATCTTTTCCATCAATCAGTGCATCGAAAAATCGCCGCCGATCGTATCTTCGTATGAGCTCGAGATGCTTCTCATCGCCTGTGATACCGTACAGATCTGCCCATGCTTCCAGCATGCCTCCTGTCTCAAGATCAAGCAGCTCGTCCATCTGCTCCTGCGAGAATTGTCCCGTCCAGCGATAAAACCAGGCTGCGATGCCTGAAATCAGATGTACCGCATGCTCATTGTCCGTGATTGCATAGATTTCATATAATCCCATAAGCAGTTTATGAATCGTATAGTGAGGTGCCCATACGAATTTACCACTAGCTATGCGCTCCATATATGTTTCTGGGAACGCAGCAAGCCACTCCCCTCCATTCGCTTCTTGACAGCGCTTCAATTCAGCTACGATATAATCAGCCTTTGCTTTCACTAATGGATCGCCAGTTTGCGCATAGATGCGCGCAGCTGCCGAAAGCCAGTGACCCATAATATGCCCTCGCAGCTCGCAGGTTGGCGATTCCCAACCCCAATGCCAATGCTCCGGACCATCCATGCTTGTGGTCGTAGCGCTAGTAGTGCCGCCGTTGCCGCTATAGCTCCACAGTCCCGCTTCCAGATAAAAACTACGGAGTAAATTCTCGTTGGTCAGGCTCATCATGTACTGTTTATTTAGTTCAAACCGCTTCTTGAGTGGACCCGGTAGCAATCGAACGTGTCCCGCCTGAAAATCTCTCATGACCGTCTTTCCTCTCATCATTTCTCATCCATTCCTTTTTTTTGTTTTCTTTTTCATTTTAAAGTTATGCTATACTACATTCCATGCACTATATTTTGAATTTTCATATACTTTTTTTGTTATTTATTGAACAGCAAACATTCTGAGAGAGGATTCACTCTATGGACAAGTTCGTTGATTTAACTGCAGACCGATTCCCGTTGATCCGGGATATTGGCTTGAACCGAACGGATACACGATATACCCATCCCGACCGTATGTTGGACTACCATGTATTTCTCTATGTCGCCAAAGGAGGTATGCAAGTCATCGAGGAAGGATCTTCCTATGTTGTAGGTGAACAAGAGTACTTATTCTTAAATAAAGGCTTACACCACTGGGGCTTACCTGAGACGCTGGCGGGAACTTCCTGGTATTGGATTCATTTCGACACAGTCGCTGACGAACGAAAGGATTACAAAGACCATACCCCGCGTCCCGAGCTGGAGTATTACTATCCCGATCATTATCAATACCGCATCGTACTGCCCAAATTCGCTACAGCGCCCATAGGAACAGAGAAAAGACTGCATGCTATGATCCATGGAATGCTTGATCAGGGTGCTCACAAGATGACACGGGCAAGCTTGAACGTCTATCAATTCTTCCTCGAACTGCATGCGGCCGCTTCCAATCAGGACGGAATCACCGAAGCTGCTCGTCGGACGACCGAACGAATCATGACCTATTTGGTGGCACATCTCGAGGAGCCTTTCGAAGCAGCCAGACTGCAAACATACTTGAATATGAATTACAGCTACATTTCTGCCTCATTCAAAAGAGCAACGGGCAAAAGCATCGTAGAGACTCATACGATGTTAAAGTTGAACAAGGCAATCGAGCTGATGCGACTAAGCTCGTTGAACTTAGCGGAGATTAGTGAGCGGCTCGGGTATCAGAATCCTTTTTACTTTAGCAGGGTGTTCAAGAAAGTGTATGGCGAATCGCCTTCAGCGTACATGCGGCAATTCTACAAGTCTTAAACCAAGGATTTGAAAAGCTGCATAATATCAAAAAGGGGCAGATCGAATTTAAACATTCGTCGCCCCCTTTTGTTGTTCATATCATCTTTATATCCATTTAAAACCGGTCCCTTGCCAGCTCGATTACCAGTAGGGCTTCCAATCTTTCTCTATGCGAATTAATGCTTCAAAATAGAAATAATCGCCCCAAATGTTGCACTCGTTGATGCCCATTCCGCGTGGCTTGTTGTACACGGCGTGAATCAACACGCCATTTGACTCTGGGTAATTCTTGGCCGTGTAGTTTTCGTGCAGTGATTTCAGGATATGCAGTGCCGCATTCTCGTAGACGTTCTTCGACGGGTCTAGAAGCGGCAATTGTTTGGAGAGTTCGAGCAAACCGCATGCGGCAATCGCAGCCGCTGAGCTATCTCGCTCCTGTTCTTTGCCTTCCAAGAAGATCAAATCCCAGTAACAAATAAGATCGTCCGGCAGACGGTTAAGAAAATAGTTTGACAGCTTCTTAGTCAATTCGAGCAGTTCTGTATCACCCGTATATAAATAGCTGAGCGGGAAGCCGCTGATTCCCCAGGCTTGACCACGCGACCAGCATGTATCGTCGGCATAGCCTTGATGAGTTCTTCCGAATCTCGGCAATCCGGTTTTCACGTCCATATAATAAGTATGGTACGTTGATGCATCGTCTCTGACAATATAAGCAGCTGCCTGCTTGACGTGACTTCTCGCTGCTTCGGCGTACCTCGGTTCGCCCGACACTTCAGTCGCCCAGTACAGAAGCGGTAGATTCAAGTTGCAGTCAATAATCATTCTGCCCTGCTGTTCGGGGTCGCTGAGTTCTCCCCAAGCCTGCACGATGCCTGCTTTATCAAAGTAGCGTTCCATTAATAAATCCGCTGCGAGCAAAGCTGTCTGCTTAGCCTCTTCATTGCCGGTTAGCTTATAAGCGGCGACACAAGACAGGGAATACAGAAAACCAATATCATGCGTATTCGTTTCGATCCGTTTCTGCACGCGTTCCTTGTAGCCATGAAGTTGGCTTTCCGCGACATGGCGGTATTTGTCATC
The DNA here is from genome assembly GCF_030817275.1 of Paenibacillus sp. V4I7. NCBI lineage: Bacteria > Bacillati > Bacillota > Bacilli > Caryophanales > Paenibacillaceae > Paenibacillus > Paenibacillus sp. V4I7. Next base: position 4,662,103 of record NZ_JAUSZD010000002.1, read on the forward strand.
CCCGGTATACTCGTAAGCAAGCCAAAGCATACCTGTCCAGAAGCTCGAAGTCCACTCCACATTGTCAATGCCCGGATAAATAAGATTTTCGCTTGCAGGCGCCGGAAATTGATGCGTGAATGCTTCCAGATTACGATCGATTTGCTTAAGGATAAAACCAATGGCTTCCTCTGCAAATGTTGAATCTATGACTGGCGGTTGTCCAAACTGCTCCAGACGGCACAATGGTTCCAAATTAATCGCATGCACAGGTTATCACTCTTTCTTTTCATTGTAGATTATCTTCATATTCTCACTGTTCCTGTTCTTCAAAAAAAAGCTCCAGCACGTTCGTAAAAACTTCCGGCCGCTCCATATTGGAAAAATGACCTGCATCTGCGATATCCGCTCTGCGAGCGGATCGCACAAGATCGAGCAGCTTTTCCGACGAACGGATGCTGCCCTCCGAGTCGTCCCCCCCAATGATGACAAGAATGGGCTTTTCCACACCGTGTGCGCGAAAGCCGCGTGCGAGATCAGAACCGATCAGGCACTTAGGTTCTCGATGCCTTAGCGTCCATGCAGACCAGTCGCCAATCATTCTCCATAGCTGGCCACGGATTTCATCCTTGTACTTCCCGCAGCTGTCCATCAGATTAATGAACCATTCGTCTACATTCTCTTGGATCACCGGGTCGTTACGCCCTAGTCTTGACGATTGGGATTCGTGAGCAGAATCTGCATCCTGAAACAGTTCATTGTTTACAGACTCATCTTCCTCATTCGCATAGATGGCTCCGCTCGCAACGGAGACAGTCATCACATGATCCGGATGTAGATACAGAAAGTCCAGTGCTACAAAGGCCCCCAAGGATAAACCAACGATATGTGCTTGCTTAATGCCCAGATGATTTATTGCTTTGTACAGATCCTCGGCATGCAAATAATCTTCTCCCTCTTGCGGCATATCGGAAAGGCCGTAGCCTCTTAAGTCATAACGAAGTACCTGATACTGGGTAGCTAAACTCGCAAACTGAGCGTCCCACATTCTACGATCTACGGAATGACCGTGAAGCAGGACGACAGCTGGTCCTGATCCGGAGACTTCGTAGTAGAGCTCTTTTCCACCGATGTCAAGACGCCCTGAATGGATTTGAAGATTGTCCATGTTAATCCTATTCCTTTCGGTCATACCCGTTCACGGTAAGTAAAATAATCGAAATCGGCATGATGTCCGCCGCCGCTCATATCCTGTGCACATACGCCGACCATTGCACCTGTAAAGCCTAGCTTTCCACCGTATTCGTCGGAAAGGACGCCGAAATCGAGCGCAGGCCCGATGGTAGACCAATTGCTTCCGTCTGCGCTGACGGCAAACTGAAGCTTCCCGTGCTCAATCGTCACTCGCAAATAGCAGCGTTCCCAGCCATCAGCAATAACGACGCTATCCAGAAGCTCTTCGTATTTACCCCCGACACTTTTGGCGACGCCGATATGTTTGCCCCAGTGTTCATCATGACTGATGCGCAGATAGTAATAATCCTGTTCGTCATAGTAGCAAACGAGACCGGCCATATGAAAAAACGATTGCGGATCGAACTCGACACATGTTTCCGCTTCGAACTCAAAGTGCTGCACACGACGCGCCACCATACTTTGTTTGTGCCAGGAATTCAGAGACTCCCTGCCGCGTAAGCGAAGATAGCCCGGACGCTTCTGCAAAGAGAGCCAGCTTTCATCAGCCGGCGTTCGGAGCGTGCTGAAATGAATATTCAGCTGAGGAGCATCGAAATCGTCCCTCTCCGGTAAAGGTGCGAACGGATGCGGCTCCAACTCAGGAGCTTTAACTTCCAGTGAAGGTAATCGGGTGCCGTTATCAAGACGGGGCCATCCATCTTCCGTCCATACGATCCGCTGGATCAATGTTTCGCGTCCGAGCGGGTTCAAACGTCTTCCATCAGGCAATACACGTATCCCCAGATGGGAGATATACCATTCTCCGTTCTGTGTCTCTACGAAGGCCGCATGGCCTGCATTTTGCACCGGATGTTCATGATCATAAGCCGTCGTCATCATCGGATTATCCGGAGCTGTTTCGTACGGTCCTTCGATATTACGGGAACGGGCGACAGTAACTGCGTGGTTGCATCCAGTACCACCTTCAGCAGTTATCAAATAATAGTAACCGTCCTTCTTGAACATACTTGGACCCTCGGTGACGCCAATTTCGGTTCCTCGATAAATGACCGACTCCTCTCCAACCAGCCTGCCCTCGGCATGATTGTATTCCTGCATCAAAATACCGCTAAAGCGCGGACGGCCTGTCCGAAAATCCCACCGCATCTGCATCAGCCATTTGCGTCCATCGTCATCGTGGAAAAATGCCGGATCGAATCCTTTGGCGTTCAGATAGATCGGCTCTGACCATGGACCCATGATATTATCAGCCGTAATCAAATAATTGTGCAAGTCTTTAAAAACGCCCTTGCGCCCCACTACATTCGTATATAGTAGATAGAACGTACCGTTATCGTAAGTCAGATTCGGCGCCCAAATACCGCCGGAGCTCGGCACTCCGAGTAGTTCAAGCTGACCGGCCTTTGATAGAGGATGGGTTAGCAGCTGCCAATGGACCATATCTCGCGAATGATAGATCGCAACCCCCGGAAACCACTCGAACGTCGATGTCGCAATGTAATAGTCATCACCGACCCGCAGCATCCATGGGTCTGGGTTAAATCCCGGCAGCACGGGATTCGTAATTTTCAACTTTGCTTCTGATTTTGTCATTTTTGTTCCTCCTGCTATTCTTTTTACATATATGTCGTTTTGTTCTTCAACTTAAACGGATTCCCAGCCGGTTATATGATATCGTTTGCCCTTATAGTTGCCTATGCGTTCAACATCAACACCTTCGTTCCAAGTCAGCTTCACCCAATTAAAGCTGCCTTCACGGTATTCGAATGTTGTTCCGTCATCCTCATAAAGGAAGCAATCTGACGGTCTGTCTCCATAAGCTCTAACGGTGATGTCGAAGGTGGCATCATCTGAAATATATGGCAAAGGTTTAGCAAGCGGTAGAAGTGTACCATCCTTCACGAAGACCGGAATACGTTCCAAGCCTGGCGCAAAGGTGTAGGCTTGTCCGCCTTCGAAGGCCTCATTTGTCCAGAAACACCGCCAGCGGCCTTTCGGCAGATACACGTCGCGCTCTGATGTACCTGTTATGATTGGCGCCACAAGGATAGAATCTCCCATCATGTAGGCATCGTCGATTTCGTACGTATTTGGGTCATCCGGGTAATCCATGACAAGCGCCCGAAAAGGCGGCAACCCTTTTATACTATATTTCGCATAGCTTGTGTATAGGTAAGGAATCAATGTCATACGTATTTCGAACAATGTGCGGCAAATGTCTCGAATATCTTCATAGTTATCGAGGAATTCACCACGTATGTTTTTGTCACGTTCCACTTGCATCCATGGCGGATTCGGAATTCTCCAGCAGTTGAGCAGAGCCATTGGAGAGAAGACTGCCGTTTGAATCCTGCGGATCAAATCTTCGGGGGATTCCGCTTGACGGACTTCGGGCGACCAGAGAAGCCCGGAGAATCCGGAGTTCACGACACCGCGTATAAACACCTTGTGATTGTATAGATCGCTGTAAAGCACAAAGGGAAACGGCGAAGCAAGAGATCCGGAGGATCGGACTTGAGACAGCGTCCTTCGGCCATGCGCTTCGAAAGGAGCCTGTATGGCGGATTGATACAGCGTTCCCAGTTGGTTGTGCATCTGCTCCCCGTCCATCCCTGAGGGGAATTGCGCTATATCCGGGAAGGACCAATTCGAATGCACAAAGTCGGAGCTGTCACATTCATCTAATTTAAATCCGGATATCCCTTTTTCTACAAACTCCTTCAAATGATGCTTGGCGAAGATGTCTCTGGCTTCCTTTACGGACAGGTCAGGGACAAGTCCTTCCCAAACCTCGTAATCACCGGAATAAGGCATCAATTCTTCGTACATGGGGGAAGTCGGATGCACAAAGAGATGCTCCCAGAGGTTGACCCGGTAACTCATACCGTATAATTCATCGAGCATCCCTTCATGGCCCGGGAAACGGCTTTCATCCCATACAAAAGAGCAAGAATATGCCTTCGTTTGCCAACCGGGCTCAAACCCAAATACGTCGACCGGCATCTTATCGTCCCGAAAGCCCTTGGCAAGCCGCATGACATCCTCACGTGAGGCTGCACTGTAAGCCCGGTACCACATCCCGAGACCCCACATAGGAGGTAGAACGCCTCCTCCAGAAAACAGATTATATCGCTGTACGGCAGTCACCATGTCCGGACCTTCAAACAAATATACATCAATACCTTCCGCTGACGGAATATCGACAACAACCGATCGATCCCCCTCTGTAGACTGGTAGCCGTACAATTCTATTTCAGAGGTTCCGATTTCCTTCTGTTCGAATTTCTTGTTCTCCGAAGCTCCTTTACGCAAATTAGTCCCGCAATAGAAAGTTGCGTAGCGCGAAGTGTCAATAAAGACGCCATATCCTGCGGTTGTTACATAAAACGGTACAGGTGCATGACTATCTCCTGTATCGGCCACGGGATCGCTGTTGACGCGAATCACTTTCTTTCTGCCTGTATGATCCACACGGTGCAGCTGCAGTCCGAAACCATAAATATGTTCATCGGCTTTCAGAGGAAGTTCAAGATAAATCCCTCTTGCCGATTGCTTTATCACGATGTCACTAAGTGAGAAGGGGGAAACTCCTTGGCAATCGAGCTTCCCGAGTTCTTCCGTTTTCACTTCCGTTTCACGATGATTAACCGGAGTGTGGGCTTCGGGCTGTCCGAAACGCACTCTCCATATGCCGTTTGCTATTTTGTCCATCGTTAACCTTCTTTCTGTGTTTTGCCCAGAAACGAGCCAATAATTTCATCAACATCAAACGATATTTGTTCTGATTATATCCCTTCGACCATCGAAAAAGTTATAATAAAATATGAGAAAATGTTTGAATCTTATCCACTTTGGGGAATTATGAACCTGCAGTCGAACCCGTTTATTTTGAACCATGATTTTAAAGGATATTATCACTGGCATCAGTGCTGCGAGATACTTTTTGTTCACGAAGGGCAAGGAACCGGCGTTGTTAATCAGCAGACGCACGACATTCGGAGGTATGTTTTTTTTCTTTCATCCCTATCAATTACAAAAGAACCTCCAATTCCACTAGAATGAAGTGGAGATGGAGGTTCTCTTTCTTCCTATTGATTATCGGATTGATCATGAGGCACAGTGACGGTTACGGAAGTAACCGTTTTGTTGCCCGCTTTATCGGTTGCCGTGTAGGTAATCATATAGATACGTGATTTTTCTGCACGTAAACTAAAAGAAGTGGCGGCTGTACCGAAATTGGCCTGAATGTCGCCTTGGCCGCTATCCGGTTGATTGCTCGTGATGGACGTTAATACTACGGATTCAACGCCCGATGTAGCATCACTCGAATTTAATATAACATTAATAGTCACCATTTTATGTTCTGCCGGCCAAATAGACGTTTTATCCAATTGGACAATTAATGATGGCTCCGTCTTATCAACCTTAAATTCGACGGTTTTGAGTTGTTCTACATTACTTGCTTGATCCGTGCTGCGATAACCGACCTTATGAGTCCCTTCACCGAAGGCCGGAATGGAACCTGTGTAGGTGATCCAGGCACCGTCATTTACTTGATATTCGGTTGTCACAGCTCCTCCGTATACATTGGCGCTAACGGATAAGCTTACCGTAACATCCGTTGTATACCAGCTGTTCTTCCCGTTAGGGGCAGTCGGACTTAACGTTGCGGCTGTTACAGGGGCAATCTTGTAAATGTTGCTTACTGTAAGACTGGTTACGTTGGATATGTTGCCTACGGCATCCGTTCCTCTTGCATAAACGGTGTCATTTTCCGAAACGACGACTGAGGCGGTATACGCTGTCCATGTGCCGCTAGCACCCACTTTATATTCTTTCACTGCTGCATCTGCCGGATAGTTGATCGTTATGGTGACGCCTTGGTTTGTCGGTGCTGAGGTATCTACAGCTAATGTTGCATCCACCGGTGCTATATGATCGATATTGTTGACCTCTTTGCTAGTTACATTAGATACATTGCCTGCAGCATCCGTTCCTCTTGCATACACGGTATCGTTTGCGGAAACAACCACGGGAGCCCCATAAGCTGTCCAGTTGCCGCTTTCGCCCACTTTGTATTCTTTCACCGCTGCATCTGCCGGATAGCTGATCGTTACGTTAACGTCGGTGTTGGTCGGCGCTGCCACATCTGCATCGAAGGTGGCATCGGCCGGAGCGGTCGCATCCAGCTTGAATGAGACGTTCCGGGCAAATTCTACGCCGCCCCCGCTATCCCTCGATTCATACCAAACCGAATACAAGCCATCCTGATTGAACGCAATCGGTCCCGTATAGGTTTGCCAAGTTTGACCTTCATCAAGGGTATAAACGGTGTTTTTCACTGGAAGCACCGAAGCGGATGCCGTTAACGCCAATGAAACCGGATGCACATACCACCCATTTTGCCCGTCGGGTGCCGTGTTTGACAATTCGGCTGTTGTAACCGGCGAATCCAGCGGGGTTAAATAATCGAAGCGCCCGTAATCGTTGGTTACATTGTCCACATTCGCTTTCAACAGTCCCGTTGCCGAATCGACTGCCACATATTTGCCGTTCACCATCGACTTCATGACGTTGCCTGAACCATTATTGCTGTAAGCAAACGTTTGTTCAGTTCCGATGGTGTTCGAATTGGCCGCTAGTGTGCCGTCCGGCATCACGGTCAAATATTTATTGTTGGCAAGCGACCGGTAAGCGTACAAATTGCTTGTGCCGAGGTATTCCAAAGCATACTGGTACGACTTCGCCTCGTTCTTGAGGATGAGTGTCGGACGGTTGCCTGCTGTAGTTGCCTCTTTGGTGCTGTAGTCCACTCCATCGCCATTAAGAAGAGATTGAATTCGGACGGAAAGCTTCTTATCCCCGGATCGGGCTAGTTCGGCGTTCAATTGATTCGTCACGTCAAACTGGATAAAGCCTGCTGCCTTCGGCTTTGGCCAAGTGGCAAGAACGGTGCCGGAGGCCGGTTTCGTACTCCAGGTAATGCCGCTCTCGATCCAACTATCGTCCGCTACATAATCGGCCTCCGTATTGCCTACATTGGCGCCTACAGATGTGGCGTACAGCCTCACAGTAGCGGAATCGACCTTGGTTCCTGCGTATCCGCTCAAGTCGAATTTGAGATAGGCTTCCCGCGTGAAATCTGCTGTAGATAGCTTGCTCGTCATCGTTGCGTCCGGGCCATAGTTGATATTGGAAGACGTGCCTCCGCGTACATTGGCATCCGCCGCAGAGATGAACTGCTGTTCCACGGAAGCCGGTGATTGATCGTTAATGACAACGATAGATTTGCCTGCACCGCGATTCGTAATCGTGATTGTCTCCGACTTGCCCCACTGATCGGAATGCGGGGTATCTTGGCTGTTGAATAACAGTCCCCCGTACGACGGGAAGTCTAGGGCAAACGCTTGAAACGGTTGTCTCGCTATCACTTGTTTGGTATAGGGCAGCATGGAATCCGGCAAACCAGTCTCATTAACATAGAGGTTATAGACCTGATGGAATATCGGACTGAATTTCCCCCGGCCTCTCGGCGAAATCGCCAAACCAGGGATCCATGAGAAGCCCTTCGACATGTCGTCCAGCGTGTAACCTACACCTGGGATTGGTGTATAAGGAACATCGTAGCCCAAGTTATACTTCGCCGTATATTCGATGCCTTTGAGTAACCGGTACGTATTGTTCGGATACGAGTACATATCGCCACCGCTAGGAACCGCTGCCCTCTGATTCCAGCCAATCTGCGCCGCTTCGGCTAGACCTGCGAGACCCCCCTGAGTGTGATCTTGGTCACGGCCGCTTTCCTGAACCTGGCCGTCGTCATTTTGGATATAATGCATGACGGTTCCGTTGCCTGCACCATTCTTATAATAGTCTACGGCTTGATTATAAATTTCTTTATTTCCCGTCCAAATGCCGAAGGAAAGATTGAAGACCGTATCGACGGCGTCCCAGTTTCCGTTTGCCCAGCCGCCATTCACCTGACCGTACGTGCTTGTTAGCGGATAGAATACGTTCGTCATCATGTCGGTGAATTTGCTTATATCCGCAGAGGACCACCCCGCATTACTGTACCGAATGATCTCGGCGGCGTTCAGCAGCTTGTACCCGTAGATGCTCGCCGCCAATTGGGCGTCATGGCCTTGGATGGAGGTCAAATTGTAGGACCAGCCGTTCAGAATTTGGATCGTATGATCCGCATAAGCTTGATCTCCGCTAATATTCCATTCGATCGCATTCAGAAGGGCTGCCGATGCGCTGTAATACAGATCGGTATTTCCTTTATTTCCATTCACAGCATCATTTCTGTAAACAATTGGATGATAATTGGATGGAGCATAATTCAAAGAAGCTGTTGGATTCGCTTTTAAATTGTTCCATTCGTAAATTGCCGGAGCTTGATTGGAAGCAACTAGCTGTTTCATGCGATCCAGATCAGCCTGTGTAAAGATCATTCCGGGATGGACAAAGCTTACGTCGGCAGCGGCTGTCTGCGGCTGGCCGACGGCTCCCGCGAACAAAGCTAGAGGCAAGGCCAAGCCTAAAATAAGTTTCGAGACAAGTTTTTTTCTCAATCGGTTGATTCGCATGTCAACTCTCCTCCAAGTTATCGTGATTATGTGTAAGCAATTAAAGTAACCCGGCCTTGGGCTCTATCATAGTCAAGCCCAAAGCCAGGTATAGTTCAGGTTTCGATTAAAATCAACAATCGGCAACGATTTAATTATTCAGTATCGGATTGATCATGAGGTACCGTAACGGTTACAGGAACAACCGTTTTGTTACCCGCTTTATCGGTTGCCGTATAAGTGATGGTATAGATACGTGATTTTTCCGCACGTAAACTAAATGAAGTGGCGGCTGTACCGAAATTGGCCTGAATGTCGCCTTGGCCGCTATCCGGTTGATTGCTCGTGATGGAGGTTAACACCACAGATTCAACACCCGATGTAGCATCACTCGGATTCAGCGTGGCATTAATCGTCACCATTTTATGTTCCGCCGGCCAAATCGACGTCTTATCCAGCTGCACGGATAGCGCTGGCGCTGTCTTGTCAACTTTAAACTCGACGGTTTTAAGTTCTTCTACATTGCCTGCCTGATCCTTGCTGCGGTAACCGAACTTATACATCCCTTCACTGAAGGCAGGAATAGAACCGGTATAGGTAGTCCAAGCCCCGTCATTCACCTGATATTCCGTTGTCACTGCTCCTCCGTAAACATTGGAGGTTACGGATAAGCTTACCGATACAGCTGTCGTATACCAGCTGTTATTCCCGTTAGGCGCAGCCGGACTTAACGTTGCAGTTGTGACGGGGGCAATCTTGTAAATGTTGCTTACTGTCATGCTCGTTACATTCGACACATTGCCCACGGCATCCGTTCCTCTTGCATACACGGTTTCATTATCAGAAACAATGACTGGAGCGGAGTATGCTGTCCATGTGCCGCTTTCGCCAACTTTGTATTCTTTCACCGCTGCGTCTGCCGGGTAGCTGATCGTTACGGTAACACCTTGGTTGGTTGGCGCTGTGGTTTCTACAGCTATAGTTGCATCTACCGGTGCTACATGATCAATGTTGTTTACCTCATAGCTGGTTACATTGTTTACGTTACCTGCAGCATCCGTTCCTCTTGCATACACCGTGTCGTTTGCGGAAACAACCACGGGAGCCCCGTAAGCTGTCCATGTACCGCTTTCGCCAACTTTGTACTCCACCACAGCGGCATCAGCCGGATAGCCGATCGTGAGAGTAACATCACTGTTGGTCGGCGCTGTAACGTCTGGGGAGAAAGTGGCATCGGCAGGTGCCGTCTTGTCAATGTTTACTGCAACCGTATGCGGCTGTTCCACATTGCCTGCCAAGTCCACGCTCCAATACACTAACGTATGCGTTCCCTCAGTAGTCAAAGTAACCGAATTCCCGGTTTGTTGCGCGCCGCCGTCTACTTTGAAAAAGGTTGAGGCAACGCCGGAATCTGCATCAGTCGCATTGAAGCTTACCTTCGTATCCTTGTTGACCGATCCCTGCGGTGCATCATCCGTTGTAACCGGAGGCGTCAGGTCGGCCGCTTTCACTGCCCCATGCAATCTCAGTTCAGCCATATTACCGAACCACCCTGTCGGATTGTAAATACGGATATAACGGTACGGTACTTTGCTGATGATCGCAAAGCTTTGCCAATCCGCTGTAGATACCGCTGCTTTTGTAAGTGTCGTCCAAGTCGTATTATCGTTGGATCCCTGGACCACTGCACCATTAATTCTGGTAAATAAATTTTGGTCTTGTCTTCCCAGCAATTCTACACTTGAAAGCGTAGCTTGATTGCCTGCTTTAAAGTCATATGTGATGTAGCTTCCCGTTCCGGAGCTGCTGCCTAAACGGAAATCGGAACTCGTATTTAAATTGCTATCGAACAGATAATTCACCTGTTGCAATGTGGTTGCTGCCGTTCTTCCTGAAGTAGAATCGATTAAATTGGCAATACTAGCTACATTGCTAATCAAATCCGACTCGTCAGCCAGGAACAGCGTGGTGTTATCCGATGTAGTTGTGATGGGGAATCCATCCGCTCCATCTTGCTGTTTGTAATTAATGGTGAATTTCACTGGTCCTGCTGCTGCGCCTTGATTCAACGTCGCTACTGCCGTGAAGTTAATATTGTCTTGTGTGCTAACCGTTGCATCTTGGCCTTGAATGGCAACCTTGACGTTATTGATCGCTTCTTTTGCTTTGATTATTAATTTGACCGTGTTGCCCGGAACAATCCTTTTATTGAGGTTTTGATCCGAACTCAATGAAGCTGATTCGATTTTGCTTAGGGACTTAACAACACCATGGAATCTCAATTCAGCCATATTTCCAAACCATCCATTTGGATTGAGAATACGGATATAACGGTAAGATTCTGTGCCGCTAATCGCCAGCGTTTGCCAATCTATCGTAGATGTTGCTGCTTTCGAGAGAGTCGTCCAGGTAGCATTATCGTTGGATCCCTGAACCACTGCACCCCTGATTCTGCTGTATAGATTATTATCTTGTCTTGCAAGAAGCTCTACACTCGAAAGCGAAGTTTGATTACCTTCCTTGAAATCAAATGTAATGAAGCTTCCAGATCCCCCGCCGTTTAAACGATAATCGGAAGAGCGTGCTTAAATCGTTGTCAAATAGATAATTCGTCTGTTTCAAGGTTTCTGCTGCTGTTCTTCCTGAACTTGTAGTAGAATCAATTAAATTGGTAATACTAACCACATTGCGGATCAAATCCGACTCATCGGCAAGGTAAAGCTTGGAGTTGTCGGTTGTAAAATAGGTTGTGTCTCCATTGGTTCCGTCATTCTTTTTGTAGTCGATGGCAAATTTCACTATACCCGTTTGTACATTCTCATTCAAAGTCGCCACGGCCGTAAAATTGATATTATCTTGCGTGCTAACCGCTGCATCCTGGCCTTGAATTTTGACACTAACGTTATTGATGGCTTCTTTTGCTTTAATCGTTAATTTTACCGTATTGCCTAGAACTATCCTGCCATTGACGCTCTTATCTGAACCTATCGAAACCGACTCTAGCTTGTTATTAATCTCATGGCGCTCGCCGAAGATTCTTAATTCGGACAATTCAAGCAAGTTCTGTATATTACCGCGAAGAACATCAGGCTGTGGATCAATCATTTCTAACTTGATAAACCGGAATTTCTCATTTTTGTAGGCATCGGCTACGTCTAATTTTGAAAAGCCATCCGTAAACGCTGTTTGTTCCGGTGTTATCCGCGTCCAGTTTTCCTTGTCATTGGACCCGAATACCGTCATGCCTGCCATACGATCCACGAAATTCATTCTGCCTTGCATAGCAATAGCATCAGCTGTTACTTTATAATCCGGCCCGAAATCCAAGATATGGTACAAATTCGGATACGGCGCCAGCGTATAGACTGGAAAAGTATTATTGTTACCATCCACGAGGAGAGAGATCGAATTGCCAAAGCTGGATGTAATCATATTGGTATAAGCCATACTTCCGTCAGCTTGTAATGAAGGCGTTAACAATTGAAGGCTTTCGACCGCACTCCTCAGGGTTATCAATTGCTGAGAAAAGGCGCTATCTGACGCAGTCTGAATCTGACTTATGGTGTTATTATATACGGTATTAAAATTATTCAGCGATCCTGAAACGTAACTTATGTTTGGATTATATGGCGCAATAGCCGCTTGTACGGCAGAAGCCCTGTCACTACCAACAATAATATTGGCCTTCTTGGTTGCAATCGTTGTGCCGTCAGAAGCCTCAACGATAAAGGAATACGCTCCGGCTTGCGTCGGCTGCCACGAAAATGCGCCCGTATTCGCATTTAAATCGGCGTCTTCCGGCTTATTGCCACTCTGATAAGCAACCGTATCCGTCGTACCAGAATCCGTAGCTGAGAAGTCCAAAGTCAATGGCGACCCGACAAAGGCAAAAATATTCAAATCCGAATTTCCAGCTTTAAATGAAGGAGGTGTCAGCCCAGTGCCTGCCTGAACATTGAAGTGGTCAAAATCAACCGTCGTGCCTGCTCCTTTTACATTCATATAAACGAGGCTGTAATCGCCATCGAGCTGACCATAGGAAACATTATTAATTCCCATATCATAGGTTATATATTTCCATTGACCCTTCGTATTCGGCAGCGCCAACGTATAGTATGGCGTTGTTACGCCGTTACTTAACTCTAATATAGCCGGGCCGCCCGTTCTAAATTTTAATCCAATAAGACGGGAATTCGTACGATCAGCGTAGGATAGATTCTGTACGGCAATTTCACTTCCTTGAGCTGTTGCCGTAAACTCCACATAGGAGGTATCTCCCTCTTGCTTGGTAGCCGTATTGTTGTCAAATGCCGTATAACGGTCTTCTACTTCTACCAGCGCAGCGCTTGTTTGCTCCTTGGGAAGATACTTCGCCCCCTCAGACTCAGCCGCCTTTGGCATATAAATCCAGAAGTCTCCGCCTCCATCCACGCTTTCCCAAGCTTGAGTAAGTGCCCCTTTATAGTAATAATTGGATGGACTTCTCTTGGTAAATGCATCATATAAGTAAGGCGCTTTATCTGCTACATTAATCCCTTTCACATACGTATAGTAATAGTACATATCCCAAAATAAAGCGGTATTCGTTCTTCCTCTATAAGAGTCCGAGAACTTTTGGTAGATGCCTCTTACCGTTCCATCAGGGTAAGTGGAGTATGGAACTGGCACCCAGGGTGTGTCATGGCCAAGCATGTACTTCCAAAAGAAGTCGCCGGCCACTAAAAATCTATCATCCAGAAACTCATAATAACCTACTGCATTGTCTTGTGTGGATACAGTGCCTTCCACCGGGTCGACTTTGGTGCCTTGGGCAAGAAACATACGAGAAAGGATGGCCGAATTCGTTAAGTCACCGGCGCCATGCGCTTGGTCTCGACCCATCTCCACATGCTGAACGACCGGCTTATCCAATTTCTCGCCTGTCGCTGCATTGGTATCAATCAATCGGAATAGTTGCTTAATGGATCCATTGAAGCCCTGATTGACAGCCATCTTATTAACGGTTGCCCATTCGACAGCCTCATTATATCTCTCTCTGTTTTCGGTAAAGATATAACCTGCCATTGCCCCCAGCAGCGGATAATTATGTTGATTCATAAAATGGTTATTTTCATGCTGAAAGGTTTCGATTGCCGGAGTAATCAGATTAGCCGTAAAATCGGCCGTATCCTTATCCGTCCATTTCAGCTCTTCGGTTTGGGAACTGGAGTACCTTAAGATTTCGGCCGCAGCTACCATACGATTGAGAGGTATTCCCGTGTGAATATGCGCGTCATTAAAATACACGTATTTCGCAGGATCCATCTGGGACCAAATACGGATAATGCGCATCGCATTTGCCCGATAAACCTCATCGCCGGTAACATAATACATAAGCGTCTGTGTATACGCCTTCAAAGCATCTTGTATAAATCTCTGATTAAAGCCCTGACTGTCAAAAGAAGTGACGGCCGGTTTTGTCGGATCTGTGGAGCTTTGGTTGCTCGACGTAATCGTTGTTGAAGAGGTAGAAGATACGGTCATTGCCTTATAATAGGAGTACCAAGGCTCCTTTTGCGCCAGTACCTGTGTTCTCATGTTTTCAAGTGTGGCTTTCGTTAAGCCGACACCCGGGTGGGTAAAGCCATTGGTGATCGTTTCATTGATTTCGACTTGATATCCTGCGCTGACGGTTTCGTCCGCAGCCGTAGCCGTGCTAATCGGCATAAGCGTTGCAATCATATTCACTACGGCAACTACCGCTAGTAAACGCTTCCATAGAACTCCTATATGAAAAGTAGTCTTACGCATCATGTGGTTCCTCCTTGAAAAGATATAGCCTCTTGGCATTCGCCGAGGCAGATGGGGATAAGGTTCTTTGTACTAGCAAAGATATTTGTCGCATACATGTAATTCTTGTATGTTTATTTGGAGTAAGAGCGAGTGCCGAGTTGAACGATACAGGTCCTCCTTTTAATGAAAATGAGAAATCCCACCCGAACTATCGTCCGTATAAACCTGTCTATCTCCTCCCTCTCTTGCTGCGAAGGGCTTGGCGGCAGCCGATCCCATCTCTAACGGATGAGATCGGTTGGCCAACCTGCCTACACTTAATTACTTGCCGCCCTTGTCGAGGTAAGCTTGAATTTGCTTCTTCGATTCAGCGCCGATTTTGTCACCGCCAAGCGCATCCAGCTCGACCTTCAGCTTGGCCATTTGCACTTCCCAATCCTTGATTTGACCTGTCTTGAGAAGTTGGATGAATGGATCAACTTTGGAAGCAATGTTGGCGCTTTCCGATTTAACGGCGGTATTGTCGAACTTGAATTTTTTCAGCGTCGGCGTATAATACGTATCCGGTTTCGCTGAATATTCGTAATACTTTTTCGTATTTTCGTCCAGATCGGTGCTCAGTCGGATCATCGAAGGATTCCATGTGAGCTCATAGCCAGGGAAATTGTAATTTTTCGCTTCGTCGAGCAATTTGATCTGATTGTCGCCAACCGCTTCCCAATGCTTGCCCGGTATGCCGTATTCAAGCAGATCGTGATTTTCTCTGCTGCTGAACACCGCGTCAAAGAACTTCATCGTTCTGTCGATATTTTTAGAAGTGGCCGGGATCGCAACAGAGTTGTTCGATACATAGTCCACACCGATTGCATGCGGCTTCATCTCCCGAACTTTCGTTTTGAGCACGAACATTTCCAAATCCGCTCCAGGGATCGTATCCCTCAGCTTCTTCCTGTCTTTTGCGAAAGCGTTCAAGGTTGAATAATAAGATGCTGCTTTGCCGGACATGAAGTAACCCAAATCATCCTTCTGGCTGACGACGTCCTTTTCCAAGTATTTGCTCCACTCCGCCCACTTATCTAAATGAGGGAATGCAGTCTTAGGCGTATTGTAAGGCGCTGGCAGCTTGGCCCACTCCGATGCTGGATCGCCTACCGAGACAATGGTCTCAACTTTCTTCAAATCATCAGATAATTTCACAATAGATGGGAGCCCCCCCAAGACTTGCGCCACATTCGGCAGCTCAGGAGTTTCTCCTTGAAAAATTTCCTGGAACCCTCTATTGCCGCGCAATGCAAGCGGTGTTATACCTTTGTCGTTCTCCAGCACCTTATCATAAAATTTCTGCAGATCGTCGTAGCTGTTGATCGGCGGAAGTCCGTATTTCTCGCGCAGGTCTTTGCGCAGGTAGACGACAGGAATATCATAGAAATATTGCGTGAACGGAATCGTGTACAGGTGTCCGTCGAACCGCTTGTTCGATTCTACAAATTCCGGCGGAAACGCTTTCTTGAGACCCGGATACGCATCATTATTGAAGTATTTGTCGAGTTGGGCATAGGCGCCCTGCGGCACAAGCTCCTTCAGACTTATAAAATCGGCCTCGAAAACAAAATCCATCTCTTCGCCGGCGGCCATCATCAGCTTAACCTTCTGTTTATGATCGCTGATCGGATTCCATTGAATGTTGAGCTTCGTATTCAGGGTATCCTTCGTCCGCTTCTCAAATTCGTCGAATACCAGCTGTAAGTCCTTCGGCTGATCGCCGAACAACATTCCCTTCAACGTAACCGGCGCCAGCGCCGGTTGCGTTCCAGAGCCGTTCACGGCTGGACTTGCCTGATTCTGCTCACTGTTGCTGCATGCCGTTGCCCCGAGTACGGTTAGTGCAAGGAGTGCAACTGAGATTCTTTTCGTTTTCATGTTTGTTATTCCTCCCTTTATTATCTTTAATTCATCTATACTAAACCGCCAAATAGGCGTTTTTAGCCTTTAACTGCGCCAACCATTAAGCCTTTGACAAAATATTTCTGAAGAAACGGATACAGGAGAATGATCGGACCAATCGTCACGATCGTCGTTGCCAATCGAACTGTTATCGCTGGAGCAACGTAATTCGGAATGTTTACGTTGGCGTTCGGAGACACCTGGTTGATATAATCCAAATTGTTCATGATGCGCTGAATCAAATATTGCAGCGGATACTTATCCGAGTCATTAATGTAGAGAAGCGCGTTAAACCAATTGTTCCAGTATCCTAACGCATAGAACAGCCCAATCGTTGCGATTGCGGGAAGCGAAATCGGCAAAATGATGCGGAACAAAATATAGGCATCGTTGGCTCCGTCAATCTTGGCGGATTCCGAGAGCGATTCGTCAATGGTAGCGAAGAAATTCCGCAGCAGAAACATGTTCCATGCACTAATCATACTGGGAATAATCAGCACCCAAATCGAATCCTTCATGCCCAAATATTTGGATATGAGCAGATAGGAGGTAACCAAGCCGCCATGGAACAGCATCGTGAAATAGACGTAGAAAGCGATTGCATTACGGTACTTTACCGCTTTCGATGAGATGGCGTAGGACAATGCGCAGGTGAACAGCATTGACAATGCCGTGCCGACTAATGTAACGAACATTGTCACGCCGTAAGCTCTGTAGATGGTATTGTCTTGAAAAATCAGCTTGTAGGCTTCCAGACTGAATTTCTTGGGCAACAGCATATACCCGTTCCTTACAATTTCAGACTCTAAAGTAAATGAGTTGGCCACAACGGCATAGAACGGAACGAGACAATACACTGAAAAGACAGCGATGATGACGTAAAATGCCGCTTTGAGCAGCTTATCTGGTATACTTTCCTTGATCATTCTAAAACTCCCTTCCTGCTAGAAAATGGCGGAATCCGGCGCCGCTTTCTTGGCGGCAGCATTGACGGTTATGACAAGCACGAATCCGATGAACGATTGTAAAAAGCCAACTGCGGCCGACATCCCCAAATCTCCAAGGTCCATCAAGGCGCGGAATACATAAGTATCAATGACGTCCGTTGTTGGGTACAGCATCGGGTTACGTCCGATAATCGCATAAATCAAGCCGAAATCGCCGTTGAATATGCCGCCTACCGCAAGGATGGTCAGCAAGATAATCGTCGGTTTTAATAACGGCAACGTAATGAAGCGAATTTTCTGCCCGCGGCTGGCACCGTCCATCGAAGCGGATTCGTAAATCTCTGGGTTGATTCCGGCAATTGTGGCCATGTAGATGATGGAGCCGAATCCTGCGCCATGCCAAATTTTCAGCAGCACCAGAATGACGGGCCAATATTGCGGCGACGACAAGAAAGTGATCGGCGCGATACCGAAAACCCCGAGAAATTGGTTGATAAAGCCTCCATCCGTCGCGACGAATGCGGTCATAAACATGGCCACAACCGTCCATGACAGGAAGTGAGGAAAGATCATCACCGACTGCGATACTTTCTTGAACATCTTCCCGCCGATTTCCGTCACCATGATTGCAATGGCTACGGCGGCAATTGTTCCTATCACAATAAATAAAATATTTAGATACAACGTGTTGCTCACTACCTTGATCCAATCGCTTGATCGAAAGAAAAACTCAAAATTTTTAAATCCGACGAACTTGCTGCCCGTTATCCCCTTTACCACTTTGAAGTCCTGGAAAGCAATAACAATGCCTCCCATTGGAAGATAAGCGAATACAAAGAACCATATTATCCCGGGAAGGGCTAAAGCGTACATAAATTTATTGCGGAGCAGTTCATAAAAGAAGCGCCCGACGACTCCGCGATTTTTCTTGCTGCGGCTGCCTGTGTATTCAGGGCGTACTGCCGACGATATAGTTTCGTTCATTCTGTCCCCTCCTACTTTATCTCATCTCGAACAATACCCTTACTATAGGATCATTGTTGGTCCGGCGAAAGTTTGGATTTCGTATAAAATCATTAATTGCTCATCAAATCAGGGTGTAAAATCTCACTACTTTGGTCGAATCGTAACGATTTAGTGTTCATTCCGCTGTTTCCTCCCGCACGATAATGCCGTTTACAAGCTCCCGGGCATGAACGTGAATGCCTTCCCTGTCCCCTTCCAGGCCTCGGATCGACAACACTTGAGTCCGTCCGTTAGCGAGACGAACTGTCAGTTCTCCCGGCGAGGAAGCTTCAGCAGATACAATTGCCGAATCTCCTTCGTGCGGTTCAAGAATCGTCAGGAAGTACGCTTCTTTGCCGACGCTGCGGACACTCACGGTTTTCCTGCGAGCGGCATCGTTGCCTAGCGGATAATCGCCACCGATAGTCCCCTCGAAGCTGACGACATCGAGACCGTTCAAGTCGAATACAGCTTCGGCCGGCCGCCCAGAATCTAGCGGCTCGAACGGCAGCGCACCATCATAGTTCTCCCCTACCAGATGCACAGGACCTCCATAGTAATCGATTCCGATGCCGTTCCCGCGATCTACATTGTCGTAACGAGCAGGCAATTCGGAGAGGTGAATCCGGCGGCCGTCCTTTGTCAGCACAAAGGGGTCTCCCCAGAAGACGGTTTTCTTGGCTGCTCGATCCGTTTCGATCTGCAGTTTAAGCTCCTTCACGCCCGAAAGATCAATCTGTACGCTTCTTTTCCCCAATATCCAGGCGCCGAAACGTCCTTCCGTCAGCTTTACTCCGTCTCCTGAAACCTTGTAGCTTATCGTTTTGTTGATCTGGTCGGCCTCTGCATACCAACCGGTCATAACCTCCTGCTGGCGCGGCCATAGCGAATGCACATGGAGATTCATAGGGCCATTTTCATTGTACATGGCGTGGCGGCCGTCACTATCGTCCTTTACCCGGTCGTATTGGTGGGAAAAACGGATTTGCACAGGAGCTTCGCATTCATACCAATCGCAGTCGGTTATGAACTGGCAGGCGCCGTAAGGATCGTCGTTCATTTGGCCCGTATGGCGAATGTGCCGCTTCCGCTCTGACGTAAGGTCATGGAAGCCCTGATAATGATGAAGGCAGTCGAACGTATGCGTTTCTTCCCCCCGCAGGTAGTCCGCTACGATGACGTAATCATCCGTCACCGCGACCAGCCTGCGCTGCAGAACCCGCTCCGAATACGTCCCGATATCTCCCTGCTTCCGAGCGATGGAGGGAACCGGAACATCGCGGCCTTCGATTAGGCCCCGTTCCTCTGGGAACGTCTCGGGGTACGGCGTCTGGCCTCCGTACGGCGGATCGCTCCACCTCGCCGACGTCTCGACGGCACAAACGTTCAGCATCGAGCCGCTGTAGAACAACAGACGCTCTGATGGTACCGGCTCCTGCATACGCTGATCGACAACGACCATATTGTGGGACACGGAAGCCTGCACCCACATCTTGAACATAAACGAATGATAGCCGAACCAAGAAGCGAGCGGGCCGTATGCGTTTCTGCCATGCCGCATCAAAGCGGCCAGTCCCATACGGTCGAAGTGTCCATGATAACCGCCGTGACTGCCATATTTCACAACAGCCTGGATCTGTGAGGAAGGCGCAACATTCGGTTTACGGGAGCGCAGCATAGCCAATCCGACGTTGGCGGCATATACGGATCGTTCGTCATGGCTTTCCGGCGGCTCGGGCAATTCCCCGACTCCGTAGATCAAATCGCGCCTGTTCGCATTGCGAAGTACCGATGTATATTTCGGTTCGCGCCAAACATAATAAGCCAGATCGTACCACTTCACCATATCCTTCGCCGTAGAGTCGTTGGCGCCGAACAGAATGCCGCGGTCGTCGATGAAAGGCAGCATCGCATCCCAGACGTCGCGCACCGATCTGTAATTACGGCGAACAGGCCCGAATTTTTCGAAGGACATGCCGAGAAAGGGCTTCTCGTTCGGCATAGACCAAGGAGAAAGCATGGCATTCCTTTGGTAGGAGGGCGGCACACTCCAGTTTTTCAGATTAAGACCCCAAGGCTCGCAGGCCTGAACCAAGCGCGTAAACATATCAGCGAACAAGACGACATAGTTAGTTGCCCCTTCAAAATACCAGCCGTCATCCATGACCCCGGTTCCCACCATATCAACGAAACCGCCCGGTCCGTGGAGAAAGCGCTGAATCCAATGCATGTCTTGAATGACTAAGCTGCACAGGAACGCACCGACCATGCCACCGGAAGGAATATTATTCGTATCCCCGTCGGTGATCATCCAATCGACCTTCTCGATAAAGAGTCGGAACGCCGCCTCGATCCTGCGACGGTCTTCTTCCGTCCAGCATTCCGCATCGTAGACCAAGTCATAGATGGAAGCGATGTCCAACATCATTTCTCCTTCATGTATGAGCCCGCCGGTACTTACCTTGACTGCTCCAGGAGTCGGCAATGCCCTCTCTTCGCGGGAGGCATAGATGTGTAGTACCGGAGCATCCGTAGCCGGGTATCCGGTCAAAGGATCTGCGAATCGCCGTAGAAACAGTACCGCCTTTTCGAGCAAATCCGCGCGTCCTGTCAGCTTCCATGCCACGCCCGCCGCATGTAGCTTAAATCTCTGCGACAGGTCGAAGGCATGAGGCTTCCCAGCTCCCTGCGCCTCGGGGACAACCCATTCCTCCGCCATCCGGATATAATTGTCCAGCTCTCTCATCGCCCAATCGTAGTCCTTTGCATTTCGCTTGACCTGC
Organism: Paenibacillus sp. V4I7; assembly: GCF_030817275.1. Classification (NCBI taxonomy): domain Bacteria; kingdom Bacillati; phylum Bacillota; class Bacilli; order Caryophanales; family Paenibacillaceae; genus Paenibacillus; species Paenibacillus sp. V4I7. The sequence continues at coordinate 4,683,298 of NZ_JAUSZD010000002.1, forward strand.
TCCCATCCGGCTTCCGTGTGAATGATATAAGGATGCCGGAGCTTTCGTACGGTGTATAAGGTCTGTCGCTTGGCGTAATTGGCATTGCCGTTCGGTATTGCAGTTACGTTATGTTTCTCAAACCCGCCCGGAGCTACTCCATCGTGAACGGCCGCCTGCAGCGATGCCATGCCCGATTGTCCGGGACCGAGCAGAAGAAGCTTCGGTTCGAGCAGCAACTCCATAGATTCGTACCCGTAACGTTCCAAGCCGAGAGCTACAGCCTGCGTTTCGTCCGTTTCATTGCGGACCGTCAGGTCATAGACGACGGTTTCTCCCAGTTCAGCCGATCGGGACAGCTGCTGCGCATGTAAGGAAATCCGACCTAGCGTCTTCAGCCGAAGCCTTCTGACCTGAATCTCATCCGCTTGCCCGCCATTCAAGAAATGTGCCTTCACGCCGACTCTGCTGACCATGCGCCAAAATGCGGGTGTAGCATGGGAATAATCGAATTGATCGAACGATACCTCAATCGAGGTCCAGCCTTCGCCGCTCACTGCCGCAGCAGCCATTGTATAAGGAATATATTCCGGTCTGCCGATAGAGATCGGATAAATGCGGAACGTCAGAAGGGCCGTCGTATTCTTAGGGAGATAGACTTCTAACGAAAGAGCGTCCCATGGCCGCCAATCCTGTGCCTTATCGTATTCGAAGATCGCCTCCGCCTCATGGCTTAGAAGAGAATAATCCATATCGGATCCGCTCATCCCTGTCCATAAGGAGAGATTCTCTATAGTCTTTGTCATTCAATCACGCCTTCCGAATCGTTATGTTAGAAATAAATACAACTGGGCCTTGGGCTCGACTCTTATCGTAGTCGAGCTCAAGGCCCAGTCATAGTTCAAGTTTCGATCATAATAAACGATCGGCAACGATTCAAAGCTTTAAAATCCAACCACTTTCATTAAATGTTAATTTTACTTTCATCTATCATGCTATATTTCGATTGCTTGCGGAAATGGTCGGGGGTTTTGCCGCAGTGCTTCTTGAACGACACATAGAAATAATTCGTGTTCTCGAATCCTACCATCTCGCCGATCCTGTTCGCCGGCAAATCCGTCTGAATCAGCAGCTCCTTCGCTTTCGTGAATCGGTACTCCGTCAAATAGACGGTCATCGTTTGACCTACGATATCTTTGAACACTTTGCGCATGTAATTGGTCGATAATCCTCCGACCTCCACAAGTGTATCAACGGTCAAGCCTGGGGAGCTGTAATTTTCATGAATATACTGGATCACTTTGTCGACAATCCATTTGTTCTTCTGCAGCGATTGCTGGTCTCTCTGGCTGATCGAATTCTCGCATATGTTTAAGTACCACTGCTCGATCTCTTCCATCGTCTCCATCAAATATAACTGCTTGCTAAGGGAGCCGATGTCCATACGGGCCTCTTCATGATCGGCCGCTCCCATCGATTTGGAAATCCGTACGATCGCGATCAGCAACTGGGTAAACACCAGCATCATCTCGTCGAATGAAGCCGTCCGCACATTAGCAATAAACTCACCAACAGCCGCTCTTGTCTTCCCCAAATCCCCCAGTTTCATGCTGTCAGTCACTTGTTTCTCCAACAACATGACATGACTTTCCTGCAGCGGTTCTCGTGTTTCCGGAAAATCTTGGCCTATCAAACAACCCGGTCCAAGCACAATTCTGTATCGTGAGGCGTCATAGGCGGCGCTCCAGGATAGTTTGACCTGCGCTAAACTATGAACAAACGTACCCGATGCTGCGGAAATCGACAGCTTCAAATATTTGCGTACATTCGTCTGAATGTCCTGAAGCGCGGCTGCAAGTCGTTGGTCCGCATTCGTCATATCCTCCGGGATATTGGCGATTAGCGCAATCTCATCCTCCCCGCAATCGAAGCAGACCGTCCGGAACGTGTTCGATCCAAGCTCAACGGCGATATTGGAAACCGCATATTTGAACAAAGAAATATCCGTTTGCTTATAGGCATTCTGCAGGCTGCGAAAGGAGTCGATTCGCAGCAAACATACGAGAAATTGAGGATATTCGAATGCGATGCCTACTTGATTGAGCTTACGGGCTATTCCGGCATCGTCCGTCAGGCTGCCGGATGTCAGCAGCCGCAGCACTTCATTGCGTTTCGCAGAATGATAGTCCGTGACACTGGTTTGCAAATCCTGAATTTTATTCTCCAAATAAGCAAATGTCCCACTCAGCAAGTCCAGCTCAGAAACGGGTTGCCTCTCCCATGAATCCGAGGAAGAGTCGCGAACGCTTCGGATCAGACGATGAATCGGACCGTAAATGAGGCGGGTAAAGAAGCCCCCGAGCCCGATCACGGTCAATAGCAGGACACCAGTTACCAATAAAATATACCGCTTCATTTCCTTCACATTGCGGAGGAGACTCTCATAATCGATAACGCCTATGAAGGTCCAGCCCAAGCTGTCGGATTTGATATAAGAGATGCGGTAGCTTTGGCCGTCCTTCGTCATTTCAATGGTGCCTCTGGGCTCGCTCGAAGCGCTGATTCCCTGCACATAGCTTTGATCGGACAAATTCGAGTTGATCATAGCACTGTCCGTATGCGAAATGACCGTACCTTGCTTGTTCAGAATCATCGTTTGAAAAGAATTGCTGCCCGCCCCGTTCATGACCATTCTCTGCAAGATTTGCTGATCCAGATTCAATACCATAGCGCCGTTCGCATTCTTCCCGATTGAGTTCAAATAAACAATGGAGACCAGATCTTTGTCATACTTTCGCCCGTTGATGTCATGCTGAATATGGCGCGAAAAAAATATGCCGGATTTATTCACCTGTAAATTACCCAGCAGCTGAATCATTCCTGGATCGTAGAAATCGTCAAAGGTCTGAACAGTAGATATAGATGAGAAAACGAGTTTTTTTTGATAATTTAACAAATAAATCGAGTGTATCAATGGATTCGTATTGCTGAGTTCATACAACTTGCTGCCTATTCTTCCCAATTCAGTTGTATTGAAATCCACGTTATAAAAACCGTACTGTACATCAGCGTTCTGGAAAGCGCTAGCAAAATTTTCATACATTGAGTTCAGCAAAATGTTCGCCGCATTATATGACTGCTCGACGGAGCGATCCGCGGAGCGATTGATTTCATCAGTCAAATTCCTTGAAACTTTAGAAGTAATAACTAACGTCAAGACCACAATGACCAGCAGTCCGAAAAGAACATAAGACGAAACAATCCGGATCAGAAAGTTTTTGTTGCGCATGAACGACTTGATGTAACTGATCATATTCTTTCCCCCCCGGCCTTATTGTAACATTTGTCGAATTAATATTATACGGGAATAGTTTTCTAGAAATAATGAAATCGCTGCCATCTTCTCATAGCATATCACCACTTAATTTTCAATGAATGAAGTTTTTATAGACAAAACTGTTCTTTTTTTAGAAGTGGCATCTATTGCCTCGACTAAACAAATAAGCTAGGCAAGTTGAAATAGTCGTGCTGCTCGCGCAGCAAATGACTTTGAAATACTTACAAATACTTAAAAATTACTTTTATACACTTAAAATTCATGATAAACTTACTTATAAGAGGTGATGATGATGTATCAAGAAGAACGATTACTGAAAATACTCGACTATATTAAAGAACACCATGCGATGAGTGTTATGGATATCTGCTCTCTTCTAGATGTTTCTAGGGATACAGCCCGAAGAGATATTGTTAAATTAGTACAAGAAGGGGTCGTCATTCGTACACATGGAGGCGTCGCTTTGCCTCAATTGAAGAAGGAAATAGCCACCTATCAGGAACGTTTAATTGACGAAACAGACAGTAAAAGAAAAATTGGGAAGATCGCAGCTAAACTAGTTCAAGATCGGGAAACAGTCATTTTAGACGTATCAACTACGGTACAGTCTGTAGCAGAACAAATTTCAGCTAAAAATATTACGGCTGTCACACACTCCATAGACATTGTAGGGATTCTCTCAGGTCGGGAAGATCTGCAAGTTTATGTGCTAGGCGGCTATTTACATACCAAAAATCGGTTATTATATGGACCTTCCGTCATTGATAAGTTAAGAGAATTAAGAGCTGATAAGGCATTTATCGGAGCTACAGCTATACAAGCTGATGGGCTTTACTTTCCTTACGAAGATGATGTTTCTGTAAAAAAAGAGATGGCCCGCAGATCGGATCAGGTAATCGTCGTAGCAGATTTCACGAAGTTTACAAGCAAATCGGTTTATCGTTTAGATTTTGACTTTGTGGATATTTTGATTACCGATCAAGAGGTGCCTAACGAAATAAAAGAAGTACTCCATCATAAAAATATAGCGATTATTCAATGTGAAGAGAAAGACAAAGATGAGGAGGATAACAAAGATGAGTCTTAAAATTTTGCACAACGTAAACGTGGTTCAACCAGACGACCTTGTTCTACCTGCCACACTTTGGATAAGAAACGGAATTATTGAAAAGCTAGAAAGTGGTCTTTCTTCTCTTCCGGTGGGCGAATATGAACTTATAGATGGCCAAGGACATTTATTGATACCTGGCATGATCGATGTGCATATCCACGGTGCTAACGGGTTCGATATGATGGATGGCAGTGAACAGAGTATTCAGGAGGTTTCGCGGGCTTGTGCTGAAACGGGCTGCACTTCGTTTCTGGTTACCTCTGTTAGCTCTACAATTGAAGAATTACTAACCATGATTCGTAGTGTGAAACGTGTAATCGGGCATGAAGTCGGGGCCAAAATTGCCGGGCTTCATCTAGAGGGTCCTTACCTGAATCCGAAGCGTAAAGGTATGCAGAATGAACGGTTTTTACGACATCCGAATCTTACTGAAATGCAAGAGATTTTTAACGAAGCAAATGGACTGATTAAGATGGTTACAATAGCCCCCGAATTACCTGGCGGGATGGAGCTCATCTCTTTTCTGAAAGAAAAGGGCGTCATCATCGCCGTTGCGCATTCGGATGCCACCTACGAGGAAGCAAAGCAAGCCTTCGAGGCCGGAGCGAGTCACGTAACGCATTGTTTCAATGGCATGCGTCCGATTCATCATCGTGATCCAGGTCTGGTTGTAGCCGCTTTTGAAGAAGAACATGTAAGCCTCCAAGCGATTGTGGATGGCATTCATTTGCATCCTGCAATCGTTCGAATGATGCATCGTCTGAAAGGACCCGATGGCATGGTACTTATCACAGATGCTTTACAAGCCATGGGACTTGGTGATGGGAATTATGTGTTCGGCGGCCATCATGTTACGGTTTCCGACGGTGTAGCTCGACTAGAGGATGGGACTTTAGCCTCCAGTACGGTTACGATGAATGAGGCACTGCGTCTAACCATTGAAACCGGCATTCCTTTAAAAGACGCGGTTCAAATGGCTTCAACCACACCTGCACGAATATTAAGCCTTAATACCCTAGGCAGAATCACCAAGGGCTTTGACGCTGATCTTGTCTTGTTAAATGAACAATTCCAAGTGCAATGGACAATGATTAGGGGTCATATCATCTAATGTTTGGGTAAATTCCCTCTAAGCAGCTGTCCTTCACAGTTTGCGTTTGGAAACTAGATTCAATGAATCAGGAGCACGATTATATCTCCGTGCGATTCCTCGCTGTCTGCAACACAAAAACCCCCACCGGGGGTTTTTTACATATGAACATTTCTGGGATTAAGCTCAGCTTAGGGTTATGCTATAGCTTAATTGTTACGTTTCGGTGCCAATTCGATCGCCTGACGCAGAGCTTCCTTCATGCTCTGCTCGTCGGCTACCCCTTTGCCGGCAATATCGAAAGCCGTTCCATGATCGACACTGGTACGAATAATCGGTAATCCTACAGTAATATTGACCCCTGCTTCTAACCCAAGCACTTTGACAGGACCATGCCCTTGGTCATGATACATAGCAACCACAATATCAAAGTCCCCTCTTGTCGTTCTGAAAAAGAGCGTATCTGCCGGGAGCGGTCCTTGGACTTGAATTCCTTCTTTTTGCGCACGCTCCACTGCTGGGACGATCTTCTCATCCTCTTCACCGTATCCGAACAAACCATTTTCTCCGGCATGAGGGTTTATGCCACACACGGCAATTCGCGGGTTCACATATCCCGCCTTTTGGAGTGTTTCATAAGCCATGCGAATCACATTATATACGCGCTGCGGTTCAATCATTTTGACAGCATCAATAATACCTATGTGGGTTGTCACATGAATGACCTTCAGCTTAGGTGCCGATAGCATCATAGCAAAATCTTGCGTACCCGTTAATTCAGCTAAAATCTCGGTATGGCCAGGATAAATGTGACCGCTCTTATGCAGAGCTGCTTTATTCAAGGGAGCTGTACAAATGGCATCGATTTGTCCTTCATTAGCCATCTCGATTGCTTGCTTCAAGTACATAAAAGCAGCGTGTCCCGCTTCGGCCGAAACCTGACCGAAAGGCAGGTCGGTAGGCAGCAGATTTAAATCCAAACAGTCCACAACTCCAAAAGCATACTTCGCCTCCGATAGGGACGATATCGAACGAATTTGCAGCTGACTCTGGACAACGTGTCCTGCTCGCTCCAAAATTTTGGCATCTCCAATGACGAATGGGCGACAGCCTTCGTAGACATCCTTATCCCCCAATGCCTTCATAATGATCTCGGGACCGACACCTGCTCCATCCCCCATAGTAATACCAATGACCGGTTTCGTCATTTCTGTTTCTCCCCTTTCTCAAGATGGATAAATTGCATGGCATGTAATAAAGACTTTTTGTTTCCAAAAGCTCCAGCTTTGGTCACCGTCGCCAAACAATCCCCTCCAAGCAACGTTCCGTAAGGAATGCCTGGCTCCACTTCATTTTGCAGTTCAATACCATGTACGCCTAAGTTTCTGCAGACCGCCTTGGCCGTATCGCCACCAGTCAGTACGAGTCCCTTGAGCGGCACGGCTGAAACAACTTTGCTTGTAATGACCCCTAGAGTGTCTGCGATACGATTGGATACGTCCGAAGGCTCTAATCCTAGTTCTGCCCCTTTTTCTCTTGCTGCGTTTACCTGCTCAGGCGAAGTACCTGCGTGCAAAGAAACATCCTTCCCTTCGGAAAGGGCGGACAGTAATTTAGCTAGGCAACTTTCAATTTCTTGATCTCTCACTTCAGGTGTACCAATGGCTGCGAGCGGGTTCATTTCTAATGCTGTCACATTCGCTTGTTGGTTGACTTCCGCTACTTGCTCGCGAGTAATATTCGATATACTGCCGGCAACCAACATTACGGGTCCTTGCGCAGATGGTTTTTTGTGATGATTTTCTTGTTTCTGAGGACGATCCATCGGTAACAGAAACTCTGTTAAACCTGCAGATCCTACCCAGAGAACTCGGGAGCCGAATGATTGAATAAGTGCGGCGATGCGTTTCAGGTCCTCGTCGGTTTCAGCATCGAAAACGAACAATTTCGTGTTGTTCTTTATTGCGTCCTTAATATAGTGGCTCACCGAATCTAGACCGTCATGCAGCAAGGATAAATCAATATTGGCACAACTCTTCCCTGATTGTTTAAGGAGGATACGTGCGATGTCCGAATCCGGTACTGGAGTCTTCGGATCTCTTGCCATTTCCGTCTCATGAATAGGAATCCCATTCAAATAGTGAATCCCATTCACTGTCGCTCGACCAATTCTCGGAAATGCAGGTGCGATAAAAGCTGCCTCAAAACCGAAAGCATCCATGACGCCTTTGATTTCCTGTCCAAGGTTACCTCTAAGTGTCGAGTCCATTTTTTTATAAATCCAAGTAAAGCCCTTATCCTTTAGTGCGAGTGCAGCGCTTTTGGCTCTTTGATAGGCCATCTCTCCCGCTATGGAGCGGCTGTCCGTATCAATTACAATGACATCTATTTCATTGTCTACGTCCGAGATAGACATCCAATCAAAGATAACCTGCGTCTTCAACCCGTTTCTGGCAAATTGGACACCAGAGTCCGATGCGCCCGTCAAATCATCTGCAATAATGGATATCCGTTCCACTTTCCTACCTCCTTCTAAAAGTGTGCCGCCCTTTTTCAAAATATACGGAGTAGCTTTGAAGTCTATCGTTGATAATCATCATAACGCCAGGGATTCGTTCAATGGTCCGCCTTAATTCTCATAAGTGTTACCCCTATTTATTGTTTCATTTTGAAACACATTTGCATTTCGCAAGCGCTACATTTCTATTATACAAAGATTCTATCGATCAACTCAATAGTAATTATGTTTCATTATTCAACGTTTTGTTTAGCTTTCTCCACAACGTTGTGCGGTTGATGCCCAACCTTTTACAAGTTTGGGACTGGTTCATTCCTTCCTCCTGAAGGACATGCGTGATGATTCGCCGTTCAATTTCCTCCATAGTTCCTCTTAGATCTATTTGTGTGGAAGCCGTCGCTATGTTCAGGTTCGCAGATTGCCTATACCGATCAATCACCAACGCTGCTTCTTTGGATTCAACATAATTCCCTTTGGTTAATATAAGCATTTCATGAATTGCGTTTACTAGTTCACGCAGATTGCCCGCCCAATGATATTGCATTAGTTCATCCATCGCCGAATCGCGAAAACCTACGATCTGCTTGCCTGATTGTGAGTTATATGAGGCAATGATCACTCTTACAATCTCATCCAAATCCTCCACACGTTCCCTCAGCGGAGGGATCGTAAAATGAAGCTCACTAAGAGCCATAATGAGATCATGGTTAACATCAGCCCTGCTTCTCAGTCGGTTCAATGTGGTCGAAGAGGATGCTACAAAGCGGATGCTCTTATAGTGTTTAACGACTTGGAGCCATTTATCTTGCGCTACACGATCTAGCCTGTCCACATTATTCAGATATAAGGTCCCCGCGAAACCTGTTTCCGGCAAACTAAGCTCCTCTTTGGTGCCCATTAACAAACCATCCAATTCCTGTTCCGTCATCTCCTCGCACGAAATCATATAAAAACCCAGATCATGCCGCTTGCTTGCGGAATGAATTGCTTGGGCAAACATAGTCTTGCCCGTTCCCTTCTCCCCTGAAATCCAAACATTACGGTTGGTTTGTGCATACTTACTAGCCCGTAATATCGTTTTCTTGAGGATAGAACTCGAACCGACTAACTGATTAAAGGTAGTGATCCTTGAAGGGATATAAGCCGCAAATCTTCGCTCATTTCTCCAATTTTCAATGGAATCTAGGCTAACCAAGTAATGAAAAGGGCCTACTGTTCCATGAGCCGTGACGCTGACTTTATATTGCTGGTCGTTCACGTGAAGGAATTGCTGCAGCAGGTCCTTAGTGCCCGGCGTTTCTTCAAATTGTTGAATTAATTTATATAGGACAGGAAAAAGCAATTGTATACTGCTACCGCACACATCTTCTTCCGGCTTTCCGCCTATCATGTTACCTGCTGCCTTATTTATATATGTCACGTTCTTCTTTTGATCCAAAGCAAAGATAGCCCTTGCGTCGTTATCCAATATTTCCCGATAAAACATCACCTTTTCTTGCCCTCGTCTATATACATCAAAGACTCTACTCACTTCTTGAAACATGTCGCTTACCGATTCTCGTCCCGAAGTAATCAAGATCCCATGATAACCCATCTCCTGCGCGGCACGTACCGTAACGGCGTCGCCCAGTACGATTTTCACATCAGATTGAAAAGCTTGCCGCAGCGCACTCTTTACCTCCGACGGGTCCCCGATAGAAAATGTAGGGATTTTAAACTCTAATAGACTTGACACCTCTGACACAGCTTTACATATGTTAGGAAAACCGATGATGGCTACTTTGGAGTTTGCTTTCCTAACGAGCGTTAACACTCGTAAAATATCGTAACCAGATACAGGGATATCCACTACTGGAAGGGAAGAATGCTGGCGAATCAGGCTGGCCGTGCCTCCGCGACTTACGATCATATTGTAACCGCGTTCTTCAGCAAGCTGCACTAGCGGTATGGCCTCCTGCAGGTCAGCCACTTCCACATCCATGTGAATAGCTGTTTCTTCCTGCACCATCTCGAGCAAAAGATCTCTTAACCCAACGTAGGGAGCTATGGCTAAAACGTTAATTTTCATCTCCTGCACCCCTTAATCGTTTCATAATGAAACACTTTTTCTGAAATTATAATACAAAAGGCCACCCTTAGATAGAGTAGCCTTTTGTATTATCGTTCCCCAGCCCGCCTATGGTGCGACGGATTCATCGTAGCAGCACATTGTCGAATCTCCTGCTAAGTAAATATGAATTGCGGCCCTCATGGATGGAGTTCCCCCTCCGGATCCCAGCTGTCTATGCCGCTGAGCACAGTCTGTACAGTAATTGCATCTGCCTCCGCTTTTGTAAGATGCCGTGACCAACGTACCCGGCTCTCCGGGTCGGCTCCCGGCCCCTTTGTGCCGTATTCCCCGTAACGGGCCGTCAGCTCTCGTGCGGGATCACGCCAGTTATTCCAGCCATCCGGATGAATATGCTTCTCCATATCACATCGGAGAAACAAGACATGTGCATAAGCCCGCCAAGGCCTGCCTAGGAAAACGCTGTGCTCGGGAGCGGCTCCCGTCAACGAGCAGTTCAGAAATACATATCCGTAAGACTGCCCTTCGGGTGCATTCGATGCGGTAATATAGCCGGTTTTCGGATTCAAGCCGTTCATTTCATCGCCGGTACGGGTTATGCTTCGAATTTCGCAGCGTTCAAAAACGACCGTCGCCGAACCGAAAATAAAGTCTACCGTTCCTTCAATATAGGAATCCACGAAATAATGCCGTCCGTTCCCAGGTGTATACAGGGTATCCTGACGGCCTAGCAAGCGGATCCTGCGGAAGACGGCTTTGTCTCCCTCCGAATGCAAGGCAACCGCCTGACCCACAATATCCCCACAGCCCGCATCATTGCTTATCGTCAGGTTCTCCGCCTGAAACAGATCTGCATAAATGTACATGCTGCAGCTCTTGAAGGTACCGATCTCCTGTCCCTCGGCATCCTTCATGCGTGCGTAGTCGCCATATACCAACACCGTCTCTTGCTGGCTTTCACCAAGCAAGGTAAGATTCCGTTTGCTCTGTGGGACTATAAGCTTCTCCCGGTATATCCCCTTGCGGATATAGATAACAGTACGATTCTCCGAATGGTCAGGCACAGCGTTGATCGCTTCCTGAACAGTTCGAAAATGGCCGCCGCCGCCGGCATCCACTATGAGTTTGTCCATGTTTCTCTCCTCTTGTTCCTTTAAACTAAGCCGTCCATGGCCGCACAGGCCAGAATAAAGGCGCCCATTCCATGAAGGTCGTTTTCACTTACCGGACGGGAAATATAATTTTGATAGTCGCCTGCCGAAGTACCTATACAAATGTCCGGTACGACAAGACGACCCTCTTCATCAAAATAAACCCGCTCCGTCAAACCACGGAATCCTTGGCGCGCAGCTTCCAAGGCAGTTTCATCCACACATCCGTGCTGATACGCTTTAGAAATGGTATAAACGAACAAGCTGCTGCACGAGGTTTCCAACCAATTGTCTGGCCGATCCCCTTTATCCACTACCTGATACCATAACCCCGTCTTCTCATCTTGAAATCTGATTAGACCGTGAACGAAGCGCTGCAGCACCTGCCCCAATTTCTCCCGGCCGGGATGATCCGCCGGTAATTCGTCAAGGAAATCAACCAGCGCCATCCCATACCAACCAAGAGACCTACCCCAAAACTCAGGAGAACACCCGGTATCTGGATTCGCCCAAGGAAACTGTCGACTCTCATCCCAAGCATGATACAGAAGCCCAGTACGCTCATCCGACATATGCTTTCGCATTAAATGTTCCCAGTCAAGCACCATTTCTATCAGCTGTAGATCTCCGTACTTCCGTGCATAGATGACTGCAAAGACGCCACCCATGTACAGGCCGTCCAGCCACATCTGGTAAGGATATTTATCCTTGTGCCAAAAGGCTCCCTCCGTTGTTCGGTTCAAGGTGTTGAACAGCTGACGCAGCTTTTCCGCCGCCACCCGATACCGCCGATCATCAAATTCTTCATCCAACGTAAACAGAAGCAAACCGGCCATAATGGCATCCAGTTCATCTCGGGCAAAGAAAAAATTTCCATTCGAATCCACGAGAGAATCGACATAACCCTTTGGATAGTTCAGGTATACGTCATCCCCTGTTTTTTCCCAGACCTGCATCATTCCGTATAAAAAAATACCCGCATGATAATGCCACCTTTTGGCAGGCGGCAGCTCCTCGGGTTTAAATTTGGTCATCAAGGAATCACAGGCGGCTTTAGCCCACTCGACGGGCGTTTGCGGTAACGTATCTTTCATAAGACTCATGATAGGTAAAGCTCCTTTCGAGCAGCAATTATTCGAATAATCGTGTAAGAACGGGAAGCGGCTTCGGTTTCAATCCGGCTAGCTCATGGCATAACCACCGAATGAGAATCGCCTGCGTTCCCGCATTCATATCTCCCTCGGCGAGCCCCAATCCCAGTGGAACGGCGATCGGCATATCGGGATAAAATTCCTCTGCTTTCACCTGCGCCACATTAGGCGCAATGGGAGAATGACCAAGCTCTCTGGAGAATCCGCCGTCACTCTGCTTCAGTCTAATCATATTGGCCAGTGTGATTTCAGTTATTTCTCGCATGTCCTCAGCCGGAACTTTCAGCTTCATAGAAGACAGAAGATTAATAGGATTGCGGATATAGCACATATCTTTGGCATCGTCGTTTCGAAGTGAATATTGGATGCTTTGATACATTTCCCTGACCCGCGGAAGAGGAATTTGAAACCTGTTATAAAAAGTATGAAGCTTGAAGGTCCCCGAAATCCGGACATACCAGTCCCCCTCTCCCCATAGCCCTGTATGGCTGTCCTGAATGGAATCGAAATAGCCAAGTGCCTCCTTCAGAAACGGCTCCCGCTCCTCTTTCGTCAATTGTCCAAGGTACGGGGCTGAATTACAAAGCCGATCGCATCCACGCCAACTGTTGGCTAGACTAATGCTTCGAAGCCATTCTCCGTAAGCTTTTGGGGACTTCATATATTCAGGAGAAGCTTGCCGCTCCTTCGATAGGGGGTAAAGCGGAGCCCCTCCAAGTTTAGCCATGGAATGAAGGCTGTAGCCGATGCCCCGGCCCACCATAACATCGTCCAATCGCATGTTAGGGTCTTCATCATAGAAATTCCCGGACGTTGGATCCTGCTTCGCTTGATAAAAGCGTACCATACGTTCTTTGCGTTCCGGACTCAGTTTCTCCAAAATCCCGCAGCGCTCCATAATATTGACGGCCTGCGACGTAGACTCAATGTCAGGCGTGAATGTTCCTGATTCCTTAGAGCTTCGGGCATAGAAGAAGCCCCCTGTTGTCTCGTCGTACTGTCCTTCCAGCCATGTAAAAAAACCTTCGAATACCCCATCCATTTCCTTTAAAATATTCTCGATGCTTCGGTTCAACGCAAATCCTCCCCACTCTTTCGACCGATCGGCCGGTATCGGAATCGACGGAATATCACCGTTCCGTTACCTACGGCATCGAGTCCTATTCGTAAGCTTAGGAATCCGCCCAGCGTATTATGATGAAGTCCGGAGGCATCCACCGTTTTGTCATACTGATTCCAAATCATACCGTCCTCGCTGTAATGGAAGGAAACGATATGATGATCATTGCGAATACGTAATAAGGTGCTGCTCCCCTGCACCGGGATGGACCTGTAGTTCTTGAAGCTGCGGAAATGACGGACTCCGGACGTCGTAACTCCCAGACCGAGCTGGGCTTCATCGTTATAGTAAAGTACGAGCCGACCCTCCGCCTCATCGGTCGCGGCAATTTCTATCGTGACCTCATAGCTCTCGTCACCCGGCATATACAAAAGTGGCGAACCCTCTTCTTTTTCCTTCCGGCCGGCTGTAATAAGAGTTCCTTCTGAAACCCGAAAACGCTCCTCCGGAGGATGGCCGCTGCACTGCCACTGAAGCCCCAACTCTGTCCCGGTAAAGTCGTCCTCCTTCGGCATTCCGCTATCCGGTTCCGACCGCATCTTCATTGCCGTACCTGATGGTTTAAACCAACCATCCTCCGTAAACTCGACTGGCTCAATCAGCGTTTGCCGGCCTAATGTATGGAAGCTGTTCAGATAACCGTGATAGAACACCCACCAATCCCCATCCGGGGTATCGATCAAAGAAGCGTGTCCTTTGGACCACCAAATTTCGTTCCGAGATAACGTTCTTACGATCGGATTGTAAGGCGAATGCTCCCAAGGCCCCCAAGGGTTAACAGATCGTGACGATACGGCCATATGACCGGTAGGCGGACCCGCCGTCCCTCCCTCTGCAACGGTTAAATAATAGTACCCTTCCCGGTATGTCACTTTAGGACCCTCTAAACTGAAGGCTTCCACCACCCAATCCTCCGGATATTTCCAACCATCGTAGACATGTCTTGGCGATCCTATCACGGACAGACCGTCCGGTGCCAACTCTACAAAATCCCCGCCGGAGAGATGCAGATACCGCTTGCCGTCCGGTGCAGCAAGATGTCCCGGATCGATGCCCTTGATATTAAGATCGATGGGATCGCTCCATGGTCCTAATGGCGACGGTGCTGTGATTACCCAATTCGTCCGGTTTGCGGGGAAATAGATATAATAAGTTCCATTATGCTCTGCAAAATCAGGCGCCCAAACATCCCCGATATACTGACGAAGAGCAGCTGAAACCGGCTTCCAATTGATTAAATCCCGGGAATGCCAAATCAGCAGCCCCGGCAAATACTTGTAAGAGGTATGCGTCATATAATAATCACGGCCGACTCGAATAACTGATGGATCCGCGTAGTTGCCTCTCATTGCCTGCAAAGGATAAGCGCTTTTTTGCTTCATCAATGACAGCCTCCAATTCAATTACCCCTTAACGGAGCCTACTAAAGCGCCTTTAGCGAAATATTTCTGTAGGAACGGATAAACAATAAGGATCGGCAAAGTGGAAACCACAATAACGGCCATTTTTATCGTTTGCTCCGGCGGCTTGACGAACTCGTTGCTCGTATCAGCCGCCATACCGCTTGCCGCAATTACAATTTGGCGCAGCAGAACTTGAATCGGCCATTTGTCCGCATCATTCATGAACATAATCGCCCCGAAGTAAGAGTTCCAGTAGTTGACAGCGTAGAACAAAGAAATCGTAGCCAGAGCCGGCATCGATAGAGGCAGAACGATCCGGAATAGTATGCCGAAATCCCCGCAGCCGTCGATCTTGGCCGATTCCTCTACCCCGTCAGGCAAGCCCTGGAAGAAACTCCGTAATATAATCAGGTTGAAAGCGCTGATCGCTCCAGGAAGAATTAAAGACATATACGTATCGATTAATCCAAGGTTCTTCACGATCAGAAAGGAAGGAATCAAGCCGCCGTGGAACAGCATCGTGAACACAATCATCAGATTCATCGTTTTGCGGCCATCCAAATCCCTTCTCGTAAGGCCATAGGCCATCATTGAAGTGAGAATCATGCTGATCAGCGTGCCCACGACGGTAACGCCGATGGATACCCCCATGGCTTTGAACAGTGTGTTCGTTGAAAAAATATATCGATAGGAATCAAAAGTAAAAACGGTCGGGAACAGGACAAACGGTTTGCGTGCCATCTCTTCCGCAGTCGTAAACGACCCCATTACCACGTGAAGGAACGGAAGCAGCATCAAAATAGCGATAAGGCTAAGCAAAAGGATGTTGAAAAGATCAAACATCTTGCCGGCGAATGTTTTATCTGTAACCATAGTTAGTCCTCCTTCATATGTAGCGGTTCTTAATAAACACCGTCTTCGCCGAATTTCTTCGCCAGCCAGTTGGATCCTACCACGAGGGCAAAGCCGATGACAGATTTGAACAAGCCGACGGCGGTACTGAAGCTGAACTGCCCTTGTTTTAATCCTGCCGTATATACAAACGTATCCAGAATCTCCGCCACGTCTTTATTCATGGAGTTGAGGATCAGATAGATATGTTCAAAGCTGGTATCCAGCACATTTCCGATTTTGAGAATCAACAGCACCACAATGACATTGCGGATGCCAGGGAGCGTGATGTGCCAGATTTGCCGGAATCGGCCGGCTCCGTCCATACGTGCCGCCTCATAAAGGCCCGGGTCAATAGACGCCATTGCTGCTAGGAAAACGATGGTTCCCCAACCCGCTTCTCTCCATATCACTTGCAGAACATACATGGGATAAAACCATTCCGAGTTCATAAGGAAGTTGACAGGCTGTAAGCCGAGAATAACCATAATTTCGTTAATTATCCCTCCGTCCATGGTCAACATGACGAAAGAGATGGATACAATAATGACCCATGAAAGAAAATGCGGAATATAAACGATCGTCTGAACAAGCCGTTTAAAGTAACCATTCGCTACTTCATTCAGCATGACCGATAGAATAATGGGTATTGGGAAATAGAACACGATATTGACCACGAACACAATCAGTGTGTTCTTAAATATCTGCCAAAACCCAGGATCGGTAAACAACCGACGAAAGTGTTCCAGCCCAACCCACTCACTTCCCAAAAAACCTTTGTAAGGCTGATAGTCTTGGAATGCGATGACGAGTCCAGCCATGGGGATATATTTGAAAATAATAAAATATAAAAAGCCTGGTAAAACCATAAGATAAATAAATTTGTTCCGGAGAACCCTTTTCCAGAACGGGTTTTTCGCCTTTGGGACTGATGTCAGCTCAGACCGAGCAGCTATATGGTTCATGATGTGGGCCTTCCTTCCTTGTTGAAAGATAAGGCCGCTGAGTCATTCAGCAGCCTCCACCTTTTAACGCTGATTATTTTCCACCGTTATTTTTGAACTGCTCGTTGAACTCGTCGATGATTTTTTGACCGCCGTCATTTTGCCACTTCTTCACTGCCGACTGGAAGCCTGCCTCGTCAATTTTGTTCATGATGAACTGGTACGTAGCGTCTTTAATTTGATCCTGGAGCCGGGCACCCTTTTCATTGAACGTTTTGGAGTCAAGAGATACGGATGGGTCCGTTACCATAAATTTAACAGCTTCATTTGCAAGATTGTTTGCCTTCTCAAGAGCAGGCAGAGCGTAGAAGCTAGGTGTTATGTTTGTTGTCTCGTACAGCGCCATGTTCAGATAAGGTCTTACTTCCTTCTCAATCAGCTTGCTGTCCGTGGAAGGGACTACTTTGCCGTCTTTCAACGTATAATGCTCGTCCTTGAGACCGTATTTGAGTAGATCGGCTATTTCAGGAGAGTAGAATTTATCCATGACACCAAGGATGTTCTTCAATTCCTGTTCGGATTTAACGGAAGATTTCGGGAAAAGCACAACAGTTCCGTAGCCAGAAAGCCCCCAAGTAATGTTCTTGCCGTCAACGCCCTGAATGTCATTGGTTACCTCGTACTGCGCTTCCGGTATGTTTTTCATCGTTTTCTCTTGGAAGCCTTTGACATCGCCCATCGTCCCGATATATAGTCCTGAGCGGCCGGTGTACATCAGGTTCTGCTGATCCGTTTTGCTCGTAACCGGGAAGTCCTGGTTGATCAGGCCTTCATCGCGGAGCTTTTTCATAAACTTCATCGTGTCCGTATATCCCTTGGTCATGAATTCAGGAACGAGCTTGCCGTCTTGAGTTCCCCAGCCGTTCGGTGTTCCGAAATACATGGAGAGTGTTTTGAAGGCGCCGTACACTAAATCGTTACGGTCTGAGATAGGGATCGTTTTGCCGCCGCCGGCCAAATCCGCTTCTTTGAACTTTTTCAGCATGTTGTATAGTTCGTCTACCGTTTTTGGCGCGGAGAGTCCAAGCTTATCGGCCCAGTCTTTCCGGTAGATCAAGCCAGCGCGAGCCGGTTGTCTTTCCTGGTACAGAGAGTAAATTTTCCCGCTAACGGCTGTATTATTAAGGATTTTCTGATTCAAGCTCTTGAGGTTCGGATAATCCTTCAAGTAAGGACCGACTTCCCAAAACTGGTTATTCTTGATGGCATCGCGCATGAGGATAAAGGAAGCCGCGTTCTTCAAGTAAACAACCTGGGGGAGGGAGCCCGTTGCAAATGCAGCTTGGAACTTTTCATCATAAGAACCGTCCGGTACCCATTGAATGTCCAGTTCCGAATTTGTTTTTTGCTCAAGAACCTTCTCAAGCTTATCGGAAGGAACCTCGGTTGTTTGCAAATCGGCCATGATACTGATCTTGACAGGACCCTTCGGTGCTTCACTTGTTGCTTTCGCTGCTTCGGAACCTGTGTCTGTTTTACTGGCGCATCCGGCCAGCATGGAAACTGCCGTCAGTGCGGAAAGGATAATGGCGACTTTCTTCTTTGTCATCTTGTGGACCTCCTTGAATTGGTGTTGATGGATGTTGATGGCTTAATCATAATGAGAAGCGCAGATTACGTATATAATCATGAGATTTGTCTGTGAAATTACAGGCGATACTTGATCTTTTATAATCTGATGATTATTTTTGATTTGAAGTGATTATTGCCATCCAGTCCTATTTAAGGGAACTCAAGCGCGCTATACCTCTTTCATATTCCGGATACATCTCGGATAGATACCCATCCGCCATCATCCCGTCTGTAAAGATGAAATATATGGTTACAGACACGATTCCACATCCCCCTCGTATCTGTAACGATGAAAAATATCTTTACAGCTTGAACTTAGCCAAAAGGAGATCTCTCGTGCCTCAGAAAACTTATACTTTATCAAACTTTAAAAAAAACGGCCGTATAAAACTCATCAAACGAGCTTTATAAGGCCGTATTCGTAATTATTGCTCTTTCACCCGGAACCAGTCGACGTCCACATAACCTCCCCCTGGTTGCCCTTGCTGCTGTAAACAAAATAATCCGAGTTTCGCACCGACCCAACCGCCAGGCACCGCAGTGAAACGATCGCCGATCAGTACGAAGTGCTCGCCGTCCAAACTATATGCGAACGAACACTCCGCCTCCAGCACAATGGTTACTTTGAAATAAACAGTGCTCACACCAGCCGGGAGTTCAATTTTCTCCAATATCTCTTCTTCCGAGCCTTCCTTGCTTCCCTTTCCCTGAACATAAGTAAGCAGGAACCGCTCTTCATCTTGACTCATCACCATATATCGGTATTCATGCCCAAATACAGTAAAACCGGCTCGATCCCATGTTGTTCCAGGCTGGAACGTCAGCTTCGCCGTCGCAGTGAGTGCGGGGGCCGGAAGCTTCTGACACAGAACGTTAGGCGTATGATAAAGCGTCGATACGCCAATCGGCAGAGGCTCGGCATATAAACGGAGCTTACCTGGGCTATCTTTTAAGGAATACCAAGATGTCTTCCAATTCGCCTGCCACTGCCATTGCAGACCCAGAGACGGCGATTCGAATTCATCGCTCGTAGTAGGAACGGTAATCGGCCAATCCCGCCCAACATCCGGCTTCTTATGCACCAACACAGGCTCTCCGATCCCATCATCGTTCGAATCGATGCCCATCACAGGCCAGTCGTTCTCCCAACGGATCGGCTGTAGGTGGACGATACGCCCGTATGCTTCCCGATCCTGAAAGTGTACGAACCACGACTCCCCGGAACTCAATTCGACGTAACCGCCTTGATGAGGTCCATTAATTTCAGTGTCACCTTGATGAAGCACAATTTTATCCTCATAAGGTCCCGTAATGCTTCTGGAACGAAGAATTGTCTGCCACCCAGTAGGAACACCCCCAGCAGGCGCAAAAATATAGTAATACCCGTTGCGTTTATACAATTTTGGTCCTTCCATCGTCGGATGATCGGCTTCCCCATCAAAAATGACCTCACCATCGTCCAGAAGCTCTTTGCCGTCCGCACTCATACGGCACAGCTTAAGCTTATGCTTGATTCCAGTTCGGCTTTTCGCAAAAGCATGTATTAAGTAAGCCTCACCATCCTCGTCCCAGAATGGACACGGATCGATCCAGCCCTTGACCTCCTTCACCAGATGAAGTGGGGACCACGGTCCTTTCGGCTCCTCCGCAGTCGTCATATAGATACCCTCATCCGGTGCGCTGAAGTAGATCCAAAACTTACCGTCATGAAACCGTATGCTGGGAGCCCATACGCCATCCCCATGCCGCACCACATTGTCATAACCGCCGGGCAGCCGGTCCACGGCATGTGCGATGATCTGCCAGTTGACAAGATCTTTGGAATGAAGAATCGGCAATCCGGGTGAGCTGTTGAAGCTCGATGCTGTCATATAAAAATCTTCACCGACACGAACTACGTCCGGGTCCGAATAATCGGCGTAAATTACCGGATTCCTGAAGTTACCATTTCCCAGATCAGCTGCCCAAATGGAGATACTATCTTGATTTCTTTCCATTTTCGTTTCCATTTTCGTTTCCCCTTTCGATTTCACCTGTGCTACTATGTACAAATAATAGATCGAAACTGCGATGTTCATTAGTTAATGAAAGGATCTTTCCCTATGAGTGATCGAATCGGACAAAAGTTTACGACCCATGACCAGCTTTTCGCCATTCAGCAGCTTCAGCAAACGGGCTATTCCATCATGCCTCGCCCACATGTGCATACAAGTTTTGAATTGTATTATTTGCTGCAAGGCGAACGTATCTACTTTATAAACGGCAAGGTATTCACTGCTCAAAAGGGCGATATGGTTATCGTCATTCCGGGCGATTTGCACTCGACGGCAAGCTCCCAGGTCGAGCATGTGGAGAGAGTGCTCGTTCATTTCGATTCCGGATTCATTCCCATGCCCGACCGTCAAGTGCTGGAGCTTCGCCCTTTTCTCCAATCCACTCTTCTGCGCGTTCCGCTAAAAGAGCAAGCGGAGCTAGAGAATTCGCTTCTATACATGCTTTCCGAGTGCAAGGAGCATCAAGCCTTTTACGAATCCTATATCAGGCAGCTTCTGATCGGCTTGCTCATCCGCCTGCACCGGATCGGCTCACTAGAGGATAATTCGACCGAACCTCAGCATCCGATGCACCAGAAGGTATCCGAAATTACAGCTTATATTCATGACCATTACAGCGAGTTGATTACACTTGAGCAGCTATCCGCGAACTTCTATATCAGCCCGTCGTATTTAAGTCGTGTCTTCTTGAAGCTAACAGGCTTTCATGTAAGTGAATATATCCGAATCATTCGCGTACGTGAGGCTCAAAAGCTGCTGAGAACAACCAGAGACAAAATTCAGCAGATCGCCGAGCACGTCGGCTTCGAGCACATTTCCCATTTTAATAAAACGTTCAAAAAGGTAAGCGGCTGCTCACCGCTGCAATATCGGAAGCAGCACATCAGAAGGTAAGCTGGGAAGAAACCTCATCCTCCCCTTCCCATTCAATTCCTTCTGTCCTCTCCCCCGTTACGACCAGCAGGGAATCGAATTCTTGCGCTCCTGCTACGGTTAAGTCTTTAATGCAAACACCTTGCGCTTGATGAAGTTTTATCGGCGGCCCTTGTCGAAGCTTTAGATCGATCCCCTCAAGCAGCAACCGCTTGACATTATGGCAAATGACGCCTTGCACCGAGGAAACGCGATAATTGCGCAGGGTAACATCCTCCAGCGGCATTTCAGCCAGACCATTGATAAGGAAAGCCTTATTCGCGCCGGCGCAATCAATATCAGTTATGACAATTTGCCGGAAAACCGGTGTTTGTTCCGATATGGGATGCATCTCCTCTTGTGCCGAACCAGACCCTTCTACACCCTCGTAGAACAAATGGAAGGAGATGGCCTCCCCTACGATATCCGTCATGCGAATGCGCTCGATCCTTATACGCTCAACGATGCCACCGCGTCCTCTTGCACTTTTGAAACGCAGGCCAATGTCGGTTCCGATAAACGTGCAATCCGTGACATGGATATCGCTGACGCCGCCCGACATCTCGCTTCCGATAACGAAGCCTCCATGCCCATGGTAAACCGTACATCGACGTATCGTCACATACTGGGCCGGCATGCCAAGCGCGCGTCCCGCTTCATCCTTGCCTGATTTGATACATATGGCATCGTCACCGACATCGAACGTGCTGTCCTCCACTAACACATAGCGGCACGAATCTACATCCAAGCCGTCACCATTCTGAGCGAACCAGGGATTTCGCACATTGACCCGGCGTATCGTCATATGCTCAGATGCCCAAGGATGCAGGTTCCATGCGGCAGAGTTTTGGAACGTGGCTCCTTCCAGCAAAATACGGCTGCACCGACGGAAGCTAAGCAGATTTGGACGCAAATATTCACGTGCTGGGACGTAAGCTTGTGGATCCTGCTCGCCTGATTGAATCAGCTTCTCTACTAGTTCTGCTCCCTGCATGGCTGCTGCAGAAGGCCACCAGATGCCCGCTGATTCATCGATGACACCACCGTTACTCTTGAGGCGGTTCCAATCCTTCTCCGTCATCTTCCATTTCTTTACTGGCCGCCAAGCTTCCCCGCCGCCATCGAAAATGCCGCCTCCCGTAATAGCGATATCTTCCAGCCCCTCTGCATCCAGCGGAGATTGGCAGCGTACGACCGGCTTTCCTTCAAATTGCGAGTGCAGCAGCGGATAGTCCTCGAAACGCTTGCTGAACAATACTGTAGCTCCTGCCTCCGCATGCAGCTCCAGTCTGCTCGTCAGCTTGAGTGGACCAGTCAACCACAAACCGACAGGAATGATTAGCCTCCCGCCCCCGGCTTCAGTTACCTCCTGAATAGCCGATCGGAACGCCTCCGAGTTGTCCGTTTGCCCATCCCCGACAGCACCAAAATCGGTCAGAGTAAACGTACGGTCCGGAATACGAGGAAGCATCACCTCTGGCATTGCGCTGTATGGTTGGTTCACAATTTCCGTTTGATTCATAACAAACCCCTTCCTTTCCAAGCATAATCACACTTCAAATTATATAGCAAATTATCACTCATTTTCTTGCTATATCCATGACATAATATCAAGAAATTATATATAATTGTCCAAATAAGGCAGAAAAACGGACAGGACGAACCCTGCCCGTTTTTCCATTCCATTATTTATTAACCGCTTAATGTGGCACTTTAACCTCGGCAACAGCCGTCATTTGGTTTCCTGCCAGATCTGTCACCGTATACGTAATCCGATAGATGCGGCCCATTCCTTTGCCTGAGCGCTCAGCCCGCAGCAGGAAATCCGTATCCGAGGTTCCATAGATGGCACCTTGAATATCTTCCGCCGTATCTCCATCGCCTAAGCCGTTGTCCGGCTCATTGCTTGTAATCGAGTTCAGTACGATCGTACTTACGCCGGAACCCTCATCCTGTCCGTAAACATTCATATGGACGGATACCAGCTTATGATTCGCAGGCGATAAAGATAGATGATCCGGAATCACTTCCAAAGTCGGCGCTGCTGTGTCGATATTGCTCACGACAGCCGTTGCCGTTCCTTTATTTCCCGCTTCATCTGTAAACTCAAAGGTAAAGCTGCCGTTGGTCATAAAGGTATAGCTGTACGATCCGTTGTTATTTGTTACAAATACAGGTTCACTTGGCTCCATCGTCACCGTAACAGGTTGATTTGTCGACTGTGATGTACTGTAGGTAACGATAGCCGACGGAGGTACACGGTCAGGATCTACCTCAAAGCTTATCCTGTAAATACGCTGCGTTCCATCCTCCGCCGTCACCTTCAGTTCGGCCTTGCCTGGCAGCTTATCCGCCTGTACCGTTTGAACAGTTGAAGTAGCTTCGTTCACATTTGCACTAACCTGTGGAACGTTTGTCGTTCCATAAGGCAGTGTAACGACATAATCGTACTTCTGCTTCGTAAAGTCTGCCAGTTGCGTGCCGTCTATCATCATGCCGGTTAAAGCCGCATTGCTGTTCAATAGCCTAATATCTTCTGACACAGGATTCCAACCGTCATTACCGGCAAGAACCTTTGTCACTGTGTACTGGGCAGCCTCCTCCTTCGTTAATTGCTTTGTCCAGGAAAGCCGCCCCGTCGGGTTGGCTCCCGGTCCGTAACTCAAATATTCGCCGTAATCGGCAGTAGCTTCGTTTGCAGCATTGCCCCAGTTATTCCAGCCTGCAGGCCGGATATGATCATCCATAAAGTTATTGATATATACCACATTCGCGTAAGGTCTCCACGGTCTTCCAAGGTCTACTTTCCCACTTAGCCCTGCATCCGCCGTCAGCCTGCTGTTCACAAAGATATAGCCCTTTGCTCCCTGAGGCGTAGAGGCTGCGGTCACATAGCCTGGTGCTTTGCTGTGAATAACCGCACGATCGAACACGGCTGTTGCGGAACCGAAGATGAAATCTACTGAGCCGTCGATATAGCTGTCAACGAAGTATTGTCTTCCTATGCCATCTGCCAATAACGTATCCTGGAAGCCGACAAGCCGGACATTCCGGAACTGCTGGCGGTCTCCTCTGGCTTGCAAAGCTACCGCCTGGCCCGCCGTCAAGCCCGCATCGTTCTCAATCGTCAGATCCTGGGCCACAAAATTGTTCGCTTGTGCGCTTAAGGTATAGCTGCCTGAGGTGCCTATCGTGCCCCCACCAGGTGCAGGCTTGCTGGCCGAGTCGTTATAAATGATTTTCGTAAGCTCCGGACCGTCGCCGACAAGGCTAAGGTTGGTTTTTCCGGTGCCGATGAGAACCTTCTCCCGATATTCTCCGGCTTTCACACGAATAACGGTACGGGACGGATTATTGTTCGGAATGGAGTCAACAGCCGCTTGAACAGTGCTGAACTGCCCGCTCTGATCCTTCGCTACCGTAATTACCGGAACCGCATCAGCCTTCACCTGTGCCGAGCTATAGCTTTCTCCATTGGCATTGACGGCCGTAACGATGTAGAAATAAGTCTTCCCTTGGGTTAGCCCGTTATCGGCATACCGAGTACCGGCAACCGTTTCGGCCACAACCTGATACGGGCCGCCCTCGACTTCGCTTCTTTTAACGCGGTAAGCAGCCGCACCCTGGGCGGGGTTCCACGACAGGCTAATCTCCTGGTTTGCGCTGTTTACTGCCTTTACTGCTGCCGGAGCCGCCGGAATTCCAATATCTTCCACAGGTCGTCCGGAAACGACGGCGGATTCCAAGCTCGTTTCATTTACGCCCGAGGCCGTTACTTTATAATAATAAACATTACCGTTTTCAAGCCCCGTATCCGTATAGTTTGTGGAGGTAACCATCGGCTGAAGGGTTATGTAAGGTCCCTCAAAAGCCGATGCGCGTTGAATTGTATAGGTCGAAGAGCCATCCACTGCGTTCCAACGAAGCTCAGCCTGACCGTTCCCCCATAAAACATTGATCGCAGGAGCGGCGACTGGCGCAGCAGGTTGGACTTGAACCGGTGCGGAATTCTGGCCTTCTCCTCCAACACTCTTAGCGGAAACCACGTAATAGTACGTCGTCCCGTTGCTCAGACCGCCATCGCGATATGAGGTAGCGGTGGTTTCAGCAACTTTCGTATACGGACCATCACTCGTTGGGCTTCGCTTGACCATATAAGAAACCGCATGATTTACACTGTGCCAGCTCAAATCTATTTGACTGTTTCTTACGCCCGGCATAAGCCCGGCAGGAGCTTCCGGTTTTTCCGCTGACTGTGACGGCGTTACCTTCACCTCGTTGGACGGAGCGCTTTCACCGAAAGCGCCGGCTCCTGTCACTACATAATAATAGGCCGTTTCGTTCTGAAGCCCTGCATCGATATAGGATGTAGCCGTAATACCGGAGGCTACCGTTTGATAAGGACCTCCGCTGGCCGTGCTCCGTTTTACGGTGTAGGACTCAGCTCCTTGCGCCGCATCCCAATTCAATTGAATCTGTGCGTTACCCGGCACCGCAGCCAATCCCTTTGGTGAGGCTACCGGTTCTACATACACCTTCACGTTATCCCAATATGGGCTCCCTGTTCCGGAGCCCGGCGTGGAGAAATGAATGCGGCCTATTCCCTTTGCCTTCGTATCCGCCAGCGCCGTGCTGAGGAAGTCGATCTCCGGAGTCGCGGCCGGAACATTATCCACATAAATTTTTGCTTTACCCGTCAAGACGTTCGCTTCGATTTTGATATTCATCCAACGATTTAATGACGGCTGCTCGTTTGTCACCTTGATATACGAACCGCCATTATTGATGACAAACACGTTATTGCTTTCATTTGCCGGTTTGCGGATTTCCAATGACAAAGGTGTTTTGCCGCCATCCGGCGTTTGCAACTGAAACAGGCCGGCCGAGCCGATCATCGATTGCTGCATGTAATCCGCTTCGATGATGACTGTGCCCTTTTGCGGAGTAAAGCTCTTCGCTGTCCTGGTGTTAACCGAGCCTGTATCATAAAGCTGCATCGCTTTGGATGAGCTGTTTCCCGCACTTGTCCCAGGAACCGTCTGTGTGATCACTTTATTCGTGGCTGTCATCGGAACAGGATTGATTAAGGTGTAACCGGTCGGCATCTCTCCGATAGCATCTCCTTCGAAATCATCCGCAACGAGCCAAACGACCTCCGGTGCACCGGTAGGAGTGACGTTGACCTCCTTTGAATCGAAGCTTTCACCATGCGCATTTACAGCACTGATGACATAATAATACGTTTTACCAGTTGTTAAATTCGAATCGGTAAAAGACAGTGAAGCAATGTTTGACATAATCGTCGTATAAGGACCGCCAGGAGTATCGCTTCGTTTGATATGATAACCGGTTGCTTCACTTACCGGGGACCAGGCCAGCACCGCCTTCTTTTCTCCTGCTGTTGCCGTCAGCGCCTGCGGTGGCATTGGAAAGTCTGCGGCAAGCGTATGAAGCTCCACACCGCTGAATTCAGACGTGTTGTACTTATGAATATCGTCCGGTGCCTTCGAGGCGTCTGCCGCTAAACCGAAATAGACGGTTTCCGCCATTGGTATATCAAGGGATCCGATCTGCTTCCAGTTTGTCTTGTTTGAAGAAATCAGGCCCGTCAACTGGCTGCCGATTCGTACAAGCTTCACCCAATATGGGGTTGCAATGAAATCGTCCGGCTCGATTCTCGCCGACTCTTCGCCCGTCGACGAACGGCTGATCATGACGCCTTTTTCCCCCATTTTGACATAAGGGATCGAGAGCATTGCCATCTTGGAGGAAGCATTCAGCGATTCGCGGACCATGACACCTGCCTCCGCATTATCGTCGGTAGGCGTAACGTGCTCGATTCGCGCAATAATCTCGCCGTTCCCTGTCAACGGCTGATAGGCGAAGTGGAACGAATCCGCGGTTCCTCCAATATCGCCGGCCGATTTCACTGTGACGGTCTGTGCATCGCCTCCCAGCTGCGTATGGCCAGGAATGCCGACATTGCCAATATCTTGCGATTGCCACGGAGTAATCGGGCCGCTCGTGTTCACATGAACGGCGACATTGTCAGAGTGGGTGGACAGCCCCATGGTATCGGTAGCGCGAACGACAAGGAAATGAGTACCGTCCGTTACGTTACTCCAATCAAAGCTGTACGGAGCCGTCGTATCCTCTGCTACTTTTGCTCCGTCAATAATCAGTTCCGCCTTGGCAATACCATCGCTATCGGATGCGCTTGCCTCCACCGTAATTTGGCTTCCGGCTTCCTTCAGGCTGTTATTCACCGGCGAGGTGATGGA
Source organism: Paenibacillus sp. V4I7 (assembly GCF_030817275.1). NCBI lineage: Bacteria > Bacillati > Bacillota > Bacilli > Caryophanales > Paenibacillaceae > Paenibacillus > Paenibacillus sp. V4I7. The sequence goes on from NZ_JAUSZD010000002.1 coordinate 4,710,940, forward strand.
AACGGCCGGATTATCCGTATTTTTGTTGCTGGCGGTTCCTTGAACAATCAAATCGTTGAGATATACCTCCAGATTCGTGTACCCTTCTGGAGATAGGTTCGTTGCGTTCCGATCATCGGCATTGGCAGGAGATACCCCTTTTGCAGCTTCCCACGCATCGTCCATGCCGTCGTGGTCTTGATCGACGACGGCAGAGATGACCTCCGGGTAATCGGGATATCCGCCTACCTCAAGCGGAGAATTAATATGCTGCCCTGTACGGTGTATCACATCATGAATAACCCTCGCATCGTAGGCATCACGCTTGGGCAAGCTGGCTCCCACATTCGCGAGCACATGCTCATAAGCCGCTTGCGCCGATTCGGACATGTATCCGCCGTTCACGGCTACCGGATCAGAAAGCTTTGATGCCGGGTTCGCAACCGATAGAACGCCCTTCCAGTTATCGGCCGTTACGGAAGAATCTCCATCCATCATATTGCCATTAATGTACATTTTGCTTGGAGAGCCTAACTCGCCGAACAGCAAGTTACGAACGTTAGAATAAGTGTTAGGACCAAACTTATAATAGTTGTTGTTCAAATTATACTGCCCATCACCGCCGCCGTAAGTGGACATAAAGCCCCAATTGTAGATGATATTGTTGGATGCCTCCGTAATATCCGGGTACTGGGTGATGACCGTTGGAAATCTCGGATTCCGGCTTACACTATGGGCAATCAAGTTATGGTGATACGTTGCTTGATTGCCTCCCCAAATACCCCCGTACCCGTGGCGCCCTTTATGATGTGAAGTCATAAGCATGCTCTCTGCGGAGATTGACCACTGCACGGTCGTATTGGCATTATCGTACAAGCTGACGACTTCATCGACTGACCAACTGAATGAGCTGTGATCAATCATAATGTCTTTATGGTAACGGACCCCGAACGCATCATCCTCGCTTGGATAACGGTCACCTAAACGAAACCTCATATACCTTACGATCACATTGTCCGCTTCAATATTCGTCGTATAGTCAGTTACCGTAATCCCGTCACCGGGAGCGGTTTGACCTGCGATGGTCAAATTCGAACCTTTAATCTTTAGACTTTCCTTGAGGCGGACAGTGCCTCCTACACGGAACACGATGGTCCGATCACTCTGACTAACCGCGTCGCGCAGCGAGCCTGGAATTGGTGTTTCGTTACTCTTGTAGTCTTCAAGCGTAGTAACCTCATACACCACTTGCCCTCGGCCACCGCTCACATATTTACCGCCTCCTTCAGCTCCCGGAAAAGCTGGTAATGCTCCTGCAGCAGAAACATTGACAGCGTTTACAGGAATAACTGCAGCAAGCATTGAAGCAATTAAGAGTTTCGGCAACCACTTCTTCATCTAAATACCCCCTTACGAGTGAATTCATGGTGGACCTTCGACTGCATGTAAGAAACGAACGTCCACCTGATGGCTTAATCATAAACAGGAGCCCCTGGTTACGTATATAATCCTGGGATTTGTCCGCGCTCTAACTGGGGATAAAAGTCCATTTCAAATCCGATGATTACTTTCGCTCTGCAATGATTATTGCCTCTAAAAAGGAAAAAGATTGCCAACCACCTGACCAGTAAGGCCAAGTAGTAAGCAATCTTTTTGTTATCTCTCATCAGTTGTTCGGGAAAATTTCAATGTACTCGAAATAGTCGAAATCCGCCTGGTTCGTACTGAGCTGCCCGTTGGAACTTGCATACATTCCAAGATAAGCCCCGGTAAAACCTCCCGCCACATCACTGCTAAGAATTCGGCCATCGGCGCAATCGTACAAGAGCTCCCACTGTTCAGTATTCGTGGCAAAGTAAAAACTATAAGCCTGCTCAATCGCTTCGACCATGAGATACAATCTCCCGGTTGCCTGGTAAGGACGGAGGGCCAGCGTTTCATCTTTACCCGCTTCCCGCTTGATCAGGCGGAGGACACCTTCTCCATCGATTAGCGCCGACTCCATGCGATACTGGTAATCCTCATTTTGCAGAAGCACCAGACCAGCCACATCCCCTTCGTTAAGTGGAGTAAATTCTAATGCAGTTCGTGCAGCAAAATTCATATGCTGCTGCCTCCTGCCTATGAAGCTTGGATTCGCCACTTGCGTGATCGTCTCAGGCTTCAGTCGTAGACGCAGGTAACCTGGCCGCTCCGACAAACTCCAGAAATCCCCCCGTGGCGTACGGATAAAATTCCACCGATCCTCAAGGATCTCTGCATCAAAATGATCGCAGGCTGCGAGTGACGGCCATCGTCGCAACGGCAAATTCGGCGACGGCAGCTCGAACTCAACGATTCCTTTACCTGGATTCACCACCGGCCAGCCGTCTTCCCAGACGAACGGTACGAGGAATGTTTCCCTACCCAAATTACGGTAATTACCACCGTAAGGGCGGGATGCCAGACAAACGAGATACCATTCGCCGTTCTGCGTTTCAATGAAATCCGAATGACCCACATTTACGATGGGATAGCTCCGACCGAGGTGACGGTGTGTCAAAATCGGATTTGTTTTGGCCACCTCATAAGGGCCGGTTAAGGTTTTACTGCGGGCAATCGTCGTTGAATGTGTGTGACCCGTTCCACCCTCGGCAACGACCAAGTAATAGTAACCGTTAATCTTGTAAAGATGGGGTCCTTCCGTCGCATGAATTTGTTTAAGGGCTCCATCCCATAAGCTGTATGTCGGTCCTGTCAGCTGCTTCTCTTCCAAATCCAATTCTTGCAGCCAGATTTCTACGTGCTTCTCATATTGCTGCCCTTCAGGCGGCTTACGGTTGCCCGTATAGTAGACCTTCCCGTCATCATCAAAAAATAAGGAAGGATCAATGCCGACAGCACCGGGCAACCAGACAGGATCTGACCATGAACCTGCTGGGTCCTCGGCCGTGACATAAAAGTTCCTCCGTTCCCCAGTAGCGCTAACGACAAACGTCGAAACTACGTAAAACATGCCATTAGAATAACGGATTGTCGCAGCATAAATCCCCCTAGAGGATGGTGTGTCGTCCAGATTTAACTGCGAAGGACGATCCAGGACATGACCAAGCTGCCGCCAATGAATCAAGTCCTTGCTGTGAAAAATCGGAACACCCGGATAATACTCGAATGATGAGGTGACCATGTAATAATCTTCCCCATCGCGACAAATGGATGGGTCCGGGTAAAAACCAGGTAAGATGGGATTTCGAAATGTTTTCATGAAAAATCCTCCGCTTTTTGATTGTTACTTCTTGTACTGCTCATTAAATTCGTCAATGATTTTTTGACCGCCGTCGTTTTCCCACTTTTTCACAGCAGCCTGGAAGCCTGCCTCGTCGATTTTGTTCAAAATGAACTGGTAAGTGGCATCTTTCATCAGATCCTGAAGTCTGGAGCCCTTTTCATTGAATGTTTTGGAGTCCAAGGATATCGTAGGATCCGTAATCATAAAGTTCACGGCTCCATTCGAGAGCTTGATGGCTTTCTCAAAAACAGGAAGAGAATAGTACGCAGGCGTAACATTTGTTGACTCGTACAGTGCCATATTCAGATAGGGCCTTACTTCCTTCTCAATTAGCTTGCTGTCCGTGGAAGGAACTATTTTGCCATCCTTCCATGCATAATGCTCGTCCTTGAGACCGTACTTGAGAAGATCGGCTATTTCAGGTGAATAGAACTTATCCATGACGCCTAAGATACTCTTGAGCTCCTGTTCGGAGTTAATGGAAGATTTCGGGAAAAGGACAACAGTTCCGTAGCCTGAAAGCCCCCATGTAATGTTCTTGCCGTCAACGCCCTGGATATCGTTCACTACCTCATACTCCGCTTCCGGAACGTTATTCACCGTCTTCTCTTGAAGTCCTTTGACATCGCCCATCGTCCCAATATAGAGTCCTGAGCGGCCGGTAACCATCAGGTTCTGCTGATCCGTTTTGCTCGTAACCGGGAAATCCTGATTGATCAGGCCTTCATCGCGGAGCTTCTTCATAAACTTCATGGTGTCAACATAACCTTTGGTCATGAAGTCAGGAATCAATTTGCCATCTTGAACTCCCCAGCCGTTCGGTGTTCCGAAGAACATGGAAACAGTTTTGAAGGCGCCGTAAATGAGATCATTACGGTCAGACAGTGGGATCGTTTTGCCGCCGCCAGCCAAATCAGCATCTTTGAACTTCTTCAGCATCGTGTATAGCTCGTCTACCGTTTTTGGTGCAGTGAGTCCCAGCTTATCGGCCCAATCCTTCCGGTAAATGAAACCCGCACGAGCTGGCTGTCTTTCCTGGTATAGAGAGTAAATTTTCCCTCCAACAGCCGTATGATTAAGAATTGTCGGATTCAAGCTCTTCAGGTTTGGATAATCCAACAAGAACGGACCGACTTCCCAAAACTGATTATTCTTAACGGCGTCGCGCACGAGTGTAAAGGAAGCCGCGTTCTTCAAATAAACAACCTGGGGCAGGGAGCCCGTTGCAAAAGCAGCTTGGAATTTCTCATCATAAGAACCGTCCGGCACCCATTGAATGTGCAGTTCGGAATTTGTTTTTTGCTCAAGAACCTTCTCGAGCTTATCGGATGGTACCTCGGTCGTTTGCAAATCAGCCATGATGCTAATCTTGATCGGACCTTTGGGAGCTTCACCTTCTGATTTCGTTGCTTCAGCACTTGAGTCGATCTTATTGGCACATCCGGCTATCAGGGAAACCGCCGTTAAAGCGGAGAGCAATATGGCGGTATTTTTCTTTGTCAATTTGGGCCTCCTTAATCTGAGTGATTGATGTTCATAACTTAATCATATGAATTAACACAGGTTACGTATATAATCATGTGATTAGGCCGCAGTTTTACAGGGGTTGCAGGCCTTTTTATTATCTGATGATTATTTTCATTTTGAAGTGATTATTGCCCCTAACGGGCTTTTTCATTAGAATAGAGTAACTAGGTTGAACTAGATACCGGCCAAGAAAGGAGTGCGGGTTATGCTGCGCGAACAAAGCTTTTACACCAAGCTCATCTTATTCAGTTGCGCCATCTGCATTATTCCACTTCTGGCGCTTGGTTTCTTTTCCTACATGAAATCATCGCACTCCATTCAACAACATGTCAATCAAGGCAATGTGCAGCTTATGGAACAAACGAGCAGCAATTTGGAGCAAACTTTGCAAACATTGGACCATTCCCTCAATAACTTCATCAATTCAACCTTAATGCTGGACGCTTTGTACAAGCCCATGACCACCTATGATTTTCAGGCCTATAATGCCATTCGTAAAGAGCTTTCATATCAGCAGTCCTCAAAGACCATGGTAACGGATATCATTTTGGTAAATTCAACTAATAATTGGGTGATCACGAACACGGGATTGTACAACTTAAATGAATACGCTTTCAAAAATTCATTGCTCCTCTACTCGAATTTGCCATTCAATTCAAACTGGCTGCTTCTGCCGAACAATTCCCTAGGAGCTGCAGATACGGAAAGCTCCGGCTGCAAATACATGATTACATTGATCAAAAAAATGCCTTTACATACTTCGGAAAAAAGAGGGCTATTATTTGCCGCTATCCCGCAGTGTCGTTTAGCGGCCCTCATGGGAGCTCCTTCGGATTCCCATAATGTGATGGTGCTTGACCAAAGCAATCGGATCGTCATCCATTCGGATGAAGCTAAAGTCGGGCAATTCGTAACGGAATCAGGCATCATACCAGAAACGGATCTCGCCCTCCTGGCGGGGAAATCCGGTCAATTTCAGTCCAATTCGAATGACAAAGACTCTACGATTACTTTTATTCGATCTGAGTTTAACGGTTGGACCTATGTTTCGATAACGGATATTGCTGTTACGACTAAGGAAGCACGAGCCATTGGCTGGTTTACTCTCTACGTGTTATTGGGAATCATTGTGCTGAGCGTTTTCTTCGTCTGGTTTGGTAGCAGAAGAATGTACTTCCCTATTCACGGGATACTGAAAGGAATCGCAGATCGACTTCCCAATTCTGACAAGCCGCATAAGAACGAGTTACTATTCATTGACGAGCATCTCAGAGATTTGTTTGCTTCTAATTCCAAGCTTCATGGAGAGCTTTACCAAACCGGGATGCAGGTACGCAGCTTTTTTCTTGCCAAGCTGTATCAGGGAATCGTCGGCAACAGAGAGCTTGAAGAAAGTCTTGAACGCTTCGGATATTCGAAGCAGATTTCCTCCTGGAACAATCTTTCCACGCTTACCCTGCAGATCGACCTACTGAAGGAAACGCGGTATGAACAGGCGGATTTGGATCTACTTTTGTTTGCCATTAAAAATATTATTGAGGAGCTGATCCCGGGTGATAACTGCTTGTCCCCGGTTATCGTCGAACAAACACTAACTACGACGATCGGCTGCTCTGGCCTCACAACCGAAGCATTCTGTAACCAGCTCTATCAATGGACGGAAGAGATCCAGCGAATGATCCGCAATTATTTGGAACTTGACGTCAGCATCGGGATAAGCCTGCCCTTCACCCATATCCACAAAGCTCCAAGAGCTTATCAGGAAGGACTTGAGGCTTTGAAGCGCAGGCTCACGTTAGGGGAAGGCGTCATTATCCCGTATGCGAGTATCAACGCAGGAAAACATACGCTTATCTATGCCTACCCGAAGCTGCAGGAGAACGAGCTTATCGATTCCATCAAGTTGGCAAATGAGGATCGATCTTCCGTTGTGCTTAACCAATGGCTGAAAGAAGTTTTCCAAAAAGAACGATCACCTCACGAATATCAGATTTCCTTAGTTCGTCTATTGAATAATTGTATGATCGTCATGCAGGAAGCAGGCATTCGACTCGAACAGCTAAATCTGCAAGAAGGCTCCTTATACGAGGAACTGCTTCAGCTCTATGTTAGCTCAGAAATCGAAACCTGGTTCAAGGATCGAATTATTCTGCCCATGATTCAGGTTTTCCGGGATCGGCAGGAATCCCAATACCAGAACTTGTCCGAACAAATCATCGATATCATTCATAAGGAATACGAGCGAGATTTAACGCTAGAAGAATGTGCTTCACGCATGCATTATAACGTCTTCTATTTAAGCAGTGTTTTTAAGAAAGAAACGAATATGTCTTTTAGTGAATACCTAGCTGACTATCGCTTCCAAATCTCCAAGAAATGGCTGGTAGAAACGAATTTACCCATCAAGGATATTGCTGAGAAACTAACTTACACGAATGCCCAAAACTATATCCGCTTCTTCAGAAAGCTAGAAGGAATGACTCCGGGCCAATACCGTACCCAGTTCTCTGCGCAAAATAAATATAAGTAATTCGGCGGTTTCGCACCCTTTTGACAAAAGAACTCCTCTCTTGTTAATGTAAAATGCGGGTAAGCATCACTCACCCCATAATAAAACTAGCCAGCTGCAGCAGCTGGCTAGTTCATCTATTTTAGGATTTAATGAATACAGTCTTAATATCCGTGTAAAATTCTATGGCAGCCTGCCCTTGCTCACGCGAACCTGAGCTGGACTGCTTCATACCTCCGAACGGTGCTTGCAGCTCCACGCCTGCGCTTTCGGCATTGATCCGCACAAGTCCGGCATCGATATCATGCATGAACGTAAGCATTTTCGAAATATCCCGTGTGAATACCGACGCACTGAGTCCAAACTTCACGTCATTGGCAATTCGGATTGCCTCCTCGAACGAATCTACCTTGATCAAAGCTAGCACAGGACCGAATATTTCTTCCTGCGCGATCGTCATGGAACTGGAAATGTCTTCGAAGACCGTAGGTTCAATGAAGAATCCGGCTTCCAACCCTTGTCCTTGAGCTTTACCGCCTCCGCAAAGCAAGGTACCTCCTTCTTCCACGCCTTTGGCGATGTAAGACAGAACGGTATGGAACTGGTTTTCGCTTGCGCACGGCCCCATCCAAGTTTCTGCGTCCAAACCAGGGCCCACTCGAATCGCTTCAATCTTCTTCAGCAGCTTCATCTTAAACGCTTCATAGATCTCGCTCTGAATGATGACCCGACTCGTAGCTGTGCATTTCTGCCCTGTGGATCGTAAGCCGCCGCTGATCGTCGCCTCGACCGCAAGGTCCAGATCCGCATCATGCGCCACGATAATTGGATTCTTGCCGCCCATTTCCAGCTGGTACTTGGCTCCTCTCGCCAGAGCACTCTGCCCCACCCCTTTCCCTACTCGGTCGGATCCTGTGAATGTGACGCCGCCAATGTCCGGATGATCGGCCATCGCTTGTCCGATCACTCCCCCTTGGCCCGTCACCATATTAATGACGCCGGAGGGAAGACCCGCTTCATGGAAGCATTCGATGACCAGCGCTGCCGTTGCGGCCGTTTCCTGAGCAGGCTTAAACACCACGGTGTTGCCGTAGATTAAGGCAGGCGCTATTTTCCAAATCGGAATGGCAACTGGAAAGTTCCATGGGGTAATAACACCAATAACGCCAAGCGGCACACGCGTCGTAAACATTAAAGCGGCATTATCCGTAGACGGGATAACATCGCCAATCTTCCGCATCCCTTCACCTGCGTAGTAGCGAAGAATCGCCACGCCACGCGCCGTTTCCCCTTTTGCCTCAGGCAGCGTTTTCCCCATCTCACGTGTCATCATTTCCGCAATCTGATCCAAACGGCGTTCCAATCGATCCGCTACTTTGAACAGAAATTCGCCACGGGCTGCCCCCGACAATTTGCGCCATCCCTGCAGTGACATCTTAGCTGCGGTTACGGCTTCATCCAGATCAAGGGTGGACGACTTTTGAACGTATGCGACGATTTCATGGCGATTGGCCGGGTTCATACTGGCATCCACCTCTTGGCTGGATGCTGCTTTCCACGCGCTATTTACATAATTTAGATAAGTTTTAATCTCCGTCACGTTTAATCCCTCCCACCTCTAAATTCAGTTAAAGCCGCCAAGAGAGCTTTCACATAACCAACAGCATAAGCCCATCCGACCCAACTCATGCCGGATTGAGGCCGAGGTGCGCGATCCATTTCCAGCATTGGAATGTGGTCCGGATTGATACAACCGTTATATCCAACTTTATGAAGAGCTAATAGGATTTTCGCCATATTCATATGACCATCGTCGAGCATCGCTTCTTCGAACGCACCCGCTGTCGCCAGGCTGCCCCGGATGTTGCGGAAATGGACAAGAAAGATCCGATCCTTGCGTCCGTACTGATAAATTTCATCCAGAACAAGCGGTGTGCCCCCTGCCTCTCCTCGGGTACCCACGCAGTAGACAAGGCCTACATTCCTGCTTGGGAAAGCATCGATCACTCGATTTAAACCCAGCCCCCCAAAAGGCGTATTATGGTAGGGTGTGTCTGAAGGATGCACGGCTAAATTCACATTATACGCTTCGGCAAGCGGAACTAACTTCCCGAATACGATATCGAAGCGCTTCCACCATTCATTTAGTTGTTCCACTGTGGGAGGCTGTTGGTCAGGACTTCGCTTCATAGACTCCCCGCGTACCAGTGTCCCCCCTCGGTGCACGGCTGTGTATTCCTCCGCCATATAGGGAAACACATCGCCCGCAAACCGCTGCCGGACAAGGGTAATTCCCGCTTCACCGAATGTTTGAATAGCGCTGCATACGTTGTCCAATTGAATCTCTGAGCCAGGCTCATCCAACATAAAGCTGCTTGTCATATTCGGAAGCGTCACCCGATTAATTTCCATCCCATGGGAGCGAATCCTGCGTTTTAATTGAAGCAGCTTATCTAGATCCGGATACCCTTGTTCACGGACGCCTGGAAAAGAACCACCTTGCGTAAAATCAATACAGTCAACCCCAAGTTGGCACATTTGTCTTAAATCGCTATCTGACAATTCACAAGTTGGAACTTGAACGGATACCTTCATCATGGATGACTTCCCCCTAACCTTTATTGGAAATAGCGATAAGGTCTATGCTCCGTTTAATAATCGATTCCAAAAGCACATAATGCTCTCTTTCTACCCGTACTAGCGGCGGACGAACAGATAACCCTATGGGCAAACCGACGATGTCCATACCCGCTTTAATGAGTGAAACCGCATACCCTTTACGGAGTTGACGAATGCGGTGGATCGGTAAGAGCACTTCACGGTAAAGGGTTTGAACAAAAGCCTGATCTCCGCCAAGTAAGCTCTCGTAAAACTTTCTCGATACTTGTGGCATGTAATTGGAGATAGCCGATGAATACGAATGATATCCAAGCGCTGCGTATGCCGGCATCGTCAGTTCAGCAAGCGGCATCCCATTCATCCATTGCAGCTTGCTGCCCAGCGACTGTACGAATTCTATATTTAACTCGAAGTTTCCTAATCCATCTTTGAACCCAATGACATTTGGAAGGGATGCCAGCTTTTCTATCGTGCTTAGTGTGAAGATCGCGTTATCCCGTTGATAGATGATAACAGATAAGTCCGTGCTCTGAGCAATCGTCCGATAGTACTGGTACAGACCTTCCTGCTCTGGAATAATGAGGTATGGCGGCAGCAGCAATAAGCCGTCTGCTCCAAGCCGTTCCGCCAATTGAGCACGTTCCACCGCATCTTTGACATTTCCTCCGACACCTGCAAACACGGGTACTTGTCCTGCAACCGTAGATACTCCGGTGGAAACTAACTGTTCATATTCCTGCAAATCCAAAGATTGATATTCACCTGAACCAGCGCAAACAAATATAGAATCTAATCCATTGTCGAGCAAAAATCGGACGTTGGCCTCGAATGCTTTCTCATCCACTTGCTCGCTATCATGAAACGGCGTAACTGGAAAACCCATAATACCTGCAAGCGAAATATGTTTATCGCTCCCCATACGTAACAGCCCCTTTTCGTTTGCTTTCATCTCATTATAGGAGATTCGAGCGGGAGCAGTCTTTATAAAAACATGCCGCTTTTTTAAAAAATTCCGTGATATAATGAACATCAGCCTGCCAGAGGGGAGATCACATACGTGCTGAGTCATTCTGTTTATTCACGAAGTAACCTGTATCTCAACCAAAACCTGGTTCAGTTAAAAGGAGCCACTGCATCCATCTTTGTTCACTACTGGGGAGCGAAGCCGCAGCATAAAGGCAATAGTCCCCATGCACATTCTTTTTTCGAGATTTGTTATGTCGTAGAAGGAGAAGGGGTATACTCTCACGATGGTGTTACCTATCCACTCCGGGCAGGAACGCTCTATTGTTCCAAGCCCGAAAGCCGTCACTATATTCAAAGTGAAGAAGGCATGCTGCTTCTATTTCTAGCACTTGAGCCGATAGCGTCAGAATCGAGTCAACCATTTATACGTGATTTTGAGCAATTATGCTCTTATCCTCATTTGTTCATCCCGAATGCAGACCAAACTGCACCTATGTTAATTTGGCAAGCCCTGCTCATCCAAGCTTCCGATTCTAGCATTCGCTATAGAGAATCCATGGAGCAGTTGGCCTATTCGCTTATCATAAGCTGTATCAGTCTATTTTTGCATCATTGTCGCTCTGGCGATACGGCTTCATCCGCTACTGGCTCGGAATTACAAGGAACACTTAAAATGGCCAAAGCCTATATACAGACGAATCTCTCCAATAAAATAGTGCTTTCGGATGTAGCTCAAAGCCTCCATTTGTCAGAACGTCAGTTGTCCCGCCTAATAGCAGAAGAATTGGGACAATCCTTTCCTTCGATCGTTAAAACCGAAAGAATCAAAAGAGCTGCTTATTTATTAGGATATACGGACATCCCTTTGAAAAAAATCGCTGAAGATACCGGTTTTGAAAGCATCCATTACTTTACGCAGGTCTTCACCAGGGAAATGGGTACTCCGCCCAGCAGCTTCCGCAAAAAGTGTTTGAACTCCGCATCCGTAGATGCATGGATTCACAAGTATTTAGAGCAGGTAGCGACTCGCTATCAAAAATATAAACAGCAAGATCGTCCCGATTAACGCTTCTCCTCATTCCCTTCCCCAAAGCATATAGCGGTTGTTTGCGCATCCTGTATGGATTTGCGAAAACAACCGCTATACATGCTCTCTCCCATATGGGCCAGTATCATTCCTGGAATGATTTCATCACCCGGTCGGACATGATCCCAACCCCAATTGTGTCACTGTATTTCCGGGGTTGTCATTCCCCTTTACCAAATCTATTTCTCCATCAAATATTTATTCAAAAAGTCGTTACGAAACTTTCCGTGTGGATCACAATGAAGGAGCAGTTGTCGGAAGTCTGGCAGCTTCTCATAGAGCGGTTTCAACTGAGCGGGTTGCATGGTAAACAGCTTTCCCCAATGCGGACGAGCCCGGAAAGGCGCAAGTTGCTTTTCGATCATCGGCAGAACTTGTTTGACTGCCTCCCAATTCGGTTTCCACGTAAAATGAATAGCAACTGAATCCTGATTGTAATTAGGGCTCATCCACAAATTATCTTTTGCAATGGTACGAACTTCAGAAACATAAAGGTGTGGCGAAATTTGCTCCCGTATGCCATTAAGTGCATTTAATGCCTGATAGGCATCTTGTCGCGGCACGAAATACTCGCTTTGCAGCTCCTCTCCAGCACTCGGAGTGAAATCCATGCGAAAGTGCGGCAATCTCTCGTGCCATGGTCCCGCGATGCACATCTGCTCGCTGCAATTCTCCGCTGTATGTCCTGGCACTGGATGCCGAGGTGAAGTTGCTAATTGTGCGTCGAAAAACTCAGGTGCAGGTGCTACCTGGTCAGAGACTTGATCAGTCAGTTTCTGCTTTATCCATACTTGATTGAAATTCGCATTCTTCCAATCGGTGAATAGACTAACACTATATGCACTGGAAAAAATATCGTCAAAGTGCTCATTTAGTTGCACTAGAGACAGATTATCGTAAACATGCTGACTCATTTGAAATGTTGGGATCACATCCAGTGTAATTTTAGTGACTACGCCCAATCCTCCAAGCCCAACAATTGAACCTGCGATGTCTTGTTGCTCGCGGGAGAATACAGCCATGTCCCCGTTCGCCTGAATGATTTCCATAGAATCAACCACTGTAGCAAGATTGCCATTCCGATCACCAGAACCATGCGTTGCCGTAGCGCATGCACCTGCAACGGTTATGTGCGGCAGCGACGCCAAATTGTGAAGCGCATAACCATAGTTATGAAGATGTTCACATAGCTCTCCATACCGGATTCCTGCTTCAACAGTTACCTTATTTTTTACAGTATCTAATGCTACCACACGGTTAAGTTTCTGAAGTGAAAGAAGGCTTTCGGCACAATCGGCGATGCTATTAAACGAGTGCCGTGTGCCAAGCACCTTTATTTGCTTACTGCGAGCCACTAATTCCTGTACTTGCTCCACACTTGTGGGAACATGGAGTTCAGAGGCACTATACTTGTAGTTGCCAGCCCAATTCCAATTATTTTTCATATCTTCACACACCTTCGAAAGTATTTATAGTGTATAAAAATTCGATATAGGACTATTGAAATCCTTGTCATGCTTTAAAGGCTAATTAGATGAGAAAAGGCCTCCGTTTCACAATTTAATCGGCAGCCTTCTCTTGGTGTTTTCGGAGTGCGTTCGAAAAAATCATGTCCAGTTCCTCATAAGTCTTGAGATAAACGTATCATATCCCTGCATTGTATACCGTTTTCAAAAATTTCATCAGAGTAATGCTTTACAAAGAAGTCCCTATCAATCCCAACTATTCTAAAACCACATTTTTGATATAGAGCGAGTTGTCCCATTCCTGAGTTCCCAGTGCCAATCTCAATTGTTTTATAACCCTGAAACTTAGCATTTTTAATTGCATGCTGTACAATCTTCTTTCCTATCCCTTTACCTTGGTGGTTCTCGCTGACGGCAATATTCACCAACTCAACTGTCTCAGGTCTTGTAGGCAATAATACATAAACTGCTAAAATAGTGTTATTCATCTCTGCTACATAGCACTGACCTCGTTTAAGATATTCGTTAACAATCTGTTCAGAAGGGTCAGCTACCAATAACAGCTCCATTGGAGGCGACTCGTAAGTATCTAACTTGCGTATTTCCATTCTAATCCTCCTTTGTTGAACCATCATTGCCCGTACTCAAGTATAGTTTCCGTTAGTTGAAGATAAGGATGTAGCTAAAATTCGCGACCACGTCAAGACTGTGCTTGCAGTCTCCGATCCAGCATGCCCTGCACGAACCACGCATAAACGGCATACCCAGCCAGTATGGCAACCGCCGTAAGAAGGAAGGGCAGCGAATAATGATTTCCAGCCAAAATGTAGCCCGCCCAGTAAGAGGCGATAGTGTTGCCGATGCTGCGCGATACCGTCCGCATGACTGCAAACAAGTTGCGGTCTTCTTCGGCGACAGCAGACATGCATTCGCTGTCCATTAAGTTGTTTAACATGGTGAAGCCCGTCCCGCGAATGAGTAGCAGTACCGCAAATACAAAGGCCGGCATGGTGAGCGCCATCAACGCCACGACAAACATGTTATACAGAAACAGGAACACAAACGTCCTGCGGCTGCCCCATCTCTCTACAACGTACGGCATAACGATCGAGCCGATAAAGAAGAATAATCCGGACAACGCGAGCAAAATGGAGATGTTGCCGTCCTCCATCTGAAACCGGAATTTCAGAATGACGTTCAGGAATGGGCTAAGCAGCCCGAACGTAAAGCCGGAGTTGAAAATAAGCAGCGAAAGCAGCAGCAGAAAATACATCGCATGCCCTCTCTTCGGCCGGTCCGGAGGCTTCGCTGGTTGAACACCACTGACCTCATCTGCTGCAGCGCTATTCACCCTTGCATGTGTAGATGGAAGCAGCATTCCCCGTAATATGCCTGAGAGCGCCAAGCATCCGCCGGCAACGAAGAATGCATACTGGTACAACGTGGTATGCCCTGGCAGCCAATCCGGCAGGTAGCCGCCAAGCCATGTGCCGAGGCCGGTAAAAAAAGTAAATACGGCGAATAACAAAGAATACGCGCTCGTCTCTTCTTTCTTGCTTCGGCAATATTGGAAAATCAGCTGAATTTCGGAGTTCACGATCGCTGTAATGCCGAGTGACCAGATGAGCTGCGCTGTGGTAACCGCGCCAAGGCTGGTTCCGAAGCCGAAGAGAGTGAGCGAAAGGAATGCTAGGAGCATGCCGGTGACGAGCATCGTTTTGCGCCCGACGCTCTTCACGATGAAACCTGCAGGCAGACTGGCTAGGCCAATTGTCAACGCCCCCAGCGACGTTATTCTACCGATGTCACCTTTGGAGAAACCGAGGTTCAAGAGATGTAAATTCAGGATGAGGCCGAAGATGCCTACTCCGATGCCAAACAAACTCTCGGTCGCGATGAAACGCTTCACGTCAGGAGATAAATCACGAACTAAATTTACGGTATACGTCCACATGGATGCACCTTTCCTTTTGCTACTGTATGTGCTTTATCTTACATGGCGGCGGCATCCGGTTCAATCCTATTTCTTCGGAAAGACCTAAATTGAAAAATTGCTTGATTTCTCTGTCGCAGCCTGTAATTATAGCCGTATTTCACAGCAACTTCGATTACTTTCACATTGCTGGACTGCAGCTCCATCGCCGCCAAGGTAAGACGTCTACACCGAATATACTCCGCTAAGCCAATTCCCGAGAGGAAAGAAAACATCCGGTTGAATTGATGCTCTGAACAGCATGCGATTCTAGCCACTTATTGAAAGTCGATTTCATCGTCAAGCTATGCCTCAATATATGCCAATGCTTTGTTATGTTCTGAATCGAATTTCAAGCTATTTAATGTCATTAATAAAAAAAAGCCGCGATTTACGCGACTTTTGTCATTATATCTACTCTTAAAAGGTAAATACGTGGTTACCAATGGTAATCTTGGCGGTTCTTTTTTTGCTCCAAGATGCCTGGGCAATATCAGGATTGTAAAAATAAAGGGCCCCAGTTGTTGGATCCAAACCATTCAAAGCGGCTTTTGCCGCGCTATAGGCTGACAAATTTGGTTTAAGGTTAAACTGGCCATCATCAATGGCTGAAAATTGACCTGGCTGATGGATAACCTCAGTGATGGAATCAGGAAATTTTTCGGACTGAACTCGATTAAGAACGACAGCTCCCACGGCAACTTGTCCAACAAAGGGCTCCCCTCGGGCTTCGGAATGAATGATTCGCGCCAATTCATCCAGCACCGACTGTTGGGGTGAAATCGTTTTTTTTAATTTAGACAGAGTTAAGGAATCGGCTTCACCGTCAACTGACAAGCCATAGCTGGCTTGAAATTTCTTTACCGCATTCTTAGTCTGATTACCGTAATAACCGGTAATTCCTGTTTTAAAGTAACCCAATGCGCTTAATCGTTCTTGCAAATCCAGTACTTGGTCACTTTGTGTGCCCTGTCCAAACGATTGCGCACCGACCGGTGCGGCCATCCCCATTACACCAAGGGAACAGACACAGATAAGAGCTTGTAATTTCTTCTTCATGTTGCAAGATAACCTCCTCTTCCTTTTACGCGCCGCACATGGCAACGACATGCAGCATTACAAATTTAGGGGTGTTGATCCGACTCAAGATGTTGCCTTACACGCTCTGAAAATAGAGAACAGCATCAAGCTGTCCCTTATACACTTCGGGAGAAACACCTATTTAGGGTCGCAAATCACAAAAAGGAGCTATGCCAATAGGCTAGCTCCTCCACTAACGTTCTGCGGGCTCTCCGTAATAGGATCATATCCCAAGTACAAAACAGGAATGTACAAGTTAAGTTTTTCAAGCCCTGAGCTGCCGCGAAAAAGCTCCTCCTTTATCGTTTGCCGTTAGGTGAATGAAACTTATCATCCTAGAGTATTAATCAATAAAATGACTACTTAGTCTAAAACTAAGTGTTCATTTCACCCATTTTTAATGAAATTAAATTTTAATATTTTTATTGATTTTTGTAATAAAATTTAATAGTCTAGAAATGAACCATACCTAATCTTTACCAAACCGAACCGATACGATGAGGAGGAGATGGGACAAGGAATTTTGAGTACAGCATTTGAGAGCGGTTTCATACTTTTAGGAGGATGTGATTAGGTGACAAATAGTTCACGAAAGCTGACCATTTTGATTCCCATTCTAACAGCATTTATCTTCTTTATTGGTACAATCATCTCGGGATTTGGCAATGTATTACCTTCCGTGTATGCAGATTCTGTAGTCGAAATCGATTCTGCAAGTTCGCCGGCTTATGCCAATGTGGAAAATTTTGAACAGACAACAAGCCTGTCTGCTTCCTCTGCACAAGCCAAGTCCGTCAGTATCGGCTTAATCAGCAGACCGGAGACGATCTATTATGGTTACCATGCTGTAAAATTAGCTTACGATTTCACGGGGATGCCGGGAACGTCGGCAGCATATATCAACTTCAAAGACCCGAGCGGATCAGCCGGGCGTACACTTCAAGGGATTCCGAAAAAGCTGGGGGTGTGGGTCTACGGCGACGGAAACAACCATTGGCTGCGCGCACAACTACAGGATGCGAACGGGACGAAACCTGTAGTTGATTTCACGACCAGCAACGGTCTTAATTGGAGCGGTTGGAAGTATGTCACGACCACTGTGCCTAACAATCTCATAGCTCCTCTTAAGATCAATCAAATTTATGTCGTAGAAACGAAGGTCAACAACAAAAACAGCGGTGTGCTGATGTTTGACCAGTTGAATGCCTACTATACGGACTCGACTGTCTTTGGTCTCGACGTAGTTGGACTTCCGCCCATGCAGGTGGGAGATACGAAGCAAGCAACTGTTAACGCTACTTATCAAAACGGCACCGAACCGGTTCCTATCGTAAGCGGAATCAATTATCGGAGCAGCGATGAACGGATTGCGACAGTCGAACCTTACGGAACTGTCCGGGCACTGCAAGCAGGCACGGTAACGATTGCTGCAGTATACGGTAATGCACCGGAAGCGGCTTATACGTTAACGGTCACCGAAGAAGCGCCGATTCCACAGAAATTGGAGCTTTCAGCGCTATCCAAGCTCGAAACCGGCGCGACAAACCGGCTGAGAGTGTACGCTGCATACAGCGGCGCTGCAGAACCGGTATCTATTCTGACCGGAGCCAACTTCCAGAGCAGCAGCCCCGAAATTGCGACTGTCGATGCCTCCGGACTCATTAAAGCTGTGAAGGCCGGTACGACGACGATCACTGCTTCCATTAGTGGTGTCTCCCAAGAATACGTGCTCACGGTAACGAATCCGGTTCCGGTATTGCAAAAAATCGAGTTAACCGGCCTGAAGGCGATGACCGTCGGAGAGTCCAGGCAAACGAAAGTGGTCGGCACTTACACATGGCTTCCTGATCCGGTCGAACTGACAAGTGGCGTTGCCTACACAAGCAGTAATCCTGGTGTCGCTTCCGTTAACGCAAGCGGAATGGTTACAGCAATGCAGATGGGAACCTCGAGAATTACGGCGACGTACGGAGGCAAATCGAGTGATTTTTACCTGGTGGTGAACAAAGTGGCGACTGTGCCGAAGCGAGAATTAAGAGCCGCTTGGATTGCTACCGTCGATAATATCGACTGGCCGAAAAAAGGCGTTGTCGAAGCGGAAGCGCAAAAGCGCGATTTTATCGAGCAGTTGGATGAGCTGCAAGCGGCTGGCATGAATGCGGTCATCGTTCAGGTGAAGCCGACCGCAGATGCCTTTTATCCCTCGGCGTACGCCCCTTGGTCGGAATGGCTGACAGGTGAACAAGGCAAGGACCCGGGCTATAATCCTCTCGCGTTTATGCTGGAGGAAGTCCACAAGCGGAATATGGAATTCCACGCCTGGTTCAACCCTTATCGGATCAGTCTGCAGGATCGTATTGATAAGCTGGTTCCCAATCATCCGGCACGGCAGCATCCTGATTGGGTCGTTACATATGGCGGCAAGCTTTACTTCAACCCGGGGATCCCGGAAGCAAAACAGTTCATCTCAGACAGCATCATGGAAGTGGTGAAAAATTACGACATCGACGCTGTACATTTTGACGATTATTTTTATCCGTATCCAGTAACCGGCGTGGATTTCCCGGACCAAGACGCCTATGCGAAATATGGCTCCTCTTTCCCGAACAAAGCGGACTGGAGACGCAGCAATGTAAATACGTTCGTTCAGGACATGAATGCCGCCATCAAACAAGAGAAACGCTGGGTCAAGTTTGGGATTAGTCCTTTCGGGATATGGAAAAACAAAAGCCAAGATCCTTCCGGCTCTGATACCAACGGACTTAGCAGCTACGACGCTATCTATGCGGATACGAAAAGATGGGTTGATCAAGCGTGGATCGACTATATTGCGCCGCAAATCTACTGGTATATGGGATATTCACCGGCATCCTACGATAAGTTAATCGAGTGGTGGAGCGGCGTGACGACCGGAAAAAATGTCCACCTGTACAGCGGTCAAGCGGTCTACCGGATCGGATCGGCCGATCCAGCGTGGCAAAACCCAGACGAAATGCCTAACCAAGTCGCTTATAATCGAAACTTTGATCAAGTGCACGGAAGCATATTTTTCAGTGCTCAATGGTTTAAAGACAATCCTCTCGGATTCACGAATCGATTGAAGAACGACTTTTATCGGTACCCGGCTTTAGCCCCTGTGATGCCTTGGTTGGATCAGGCTGCACCCGATGCGCCGGTCTTGGCATCCGCACTTCGAAAAGAGGCAGGGACAGAGATTACATGGAAGAAAGCCCAATCAAGTGACATAGCCTACTATATCGTTTATCGTTTTGACGGAGGGGCTGCCTTAGACCTGCAGGATCCATCTCATATTGTTGCAAAAGTACGTACACAAACGGGTTTCGATCTCACCTTCTTAGACAAGAATGCGACAGATGGAAAAGTATATACGTATATCGTAACAGCGGTTGACCGGATTCATAACGAAAGTGCTGCCAGCAACCCCGTTACGATGACCAACATCCTGGACGTTACGCCACCTGTCTCTGCATCTGCCATCGAAGGCACCCAATATAACGATTGGTATGTGTCGGAAGTTCGGATTAAACTATCGGCAAGTGACGATCTAACAGGTGTAAAGCAAACAGATTACAGCACTGATAACGGCTTAAACTGGAATTTATATATCTCACCGATCTCCTTAACTGCCGATGGGGATCATACATTGCTATACCGTTCAACGGATAGCGCCGGCAACGTAGAACAAACACGGACGATGCAAATCTCGATAGACCGAACGGCACCGACGGTACAAATCACCGGAGCGAAAGCGTATACCGTCGATCAGATGGTATCGATCACTTGCACAGCAGTGGATACTGTATCCGGCATTGTTTATAATCCATGCGCAGAGCCGTTGGTCAGTGCTCCTGCTTATCAGTTGGAGCTCGGCCTCCACAATGTCTCGGTTCAAGTTACGGATCATGCAGGCAACGTAGGAACAGGTTCTACTTCGTACACGGTGCAGGTTACTGAGAACAGTCTCGCGAACTTAATCCGTGAATTCGTCACGGGATCTGGTGAACAAGGTATCGAGAATTCACTGTTGAAAAAGCTGGAACACCAGCAAATCGATGCTTTCATTCATGAGATTGATGCTCAAACAGGCAAGCGAATTACAATGGAACAAGCGGACATTCTTATAAGGTTAGTTCGAGCTCTTCAATAAAAATGATTACAGACTCCACGCATTATGTGTGGGGTCTGTTTTCGATTCATTGCCAATGAAATTCCTGACCTCTCGGAAGTCATGACTTTTTCCCATACAATTCCGTTAGATCTGCAATTTTTGTCTGAATCCTCTCGGGAATCTCCTTTAACAGCTTAAACCAAGGCACAAAAAGTTCCTCGTCCAAACGGTATTCCTTATATACTAAGGCAGGTGTAAACGCACAAGATTTCAAATAAGTCTCTACCAGCTTGTTCGTTTCCTCGTTCGTCATAATCGTTCCTTCCAGAAAATAAGGAATGGTCAAACCATCAACACCAGCATCTTCGTTTACTGCAGTCATAAAGTGTGGAACGAGCTCCAAAAACTCAGCTACTGGACTAAATGCATGCTTCCCAGGCTGCGAAAACAGCCGCACATGCGTCCCATCGAGCAAATTGCTTCGGTCCTTCAGGAGCCCTTTCAAATACTTGCCGTGAAAGCTCGCTTCACAATCGATGACATTTCCATCATGGCCTATGTAAACCCATACATGCTCCAATTCATACAAATGCTGAATATCATAATCCCAATAAATTGCGTATTCAATAATTTTCTTCAAACGTATATCATTAAATGGAAACGATCTTCGAAAGGATGGGGAGACCCCCTCCTGTTCAAAAACCGTTACCCCGACCCGAACCGGAAAAAAGGGTTCATTTTTATCAAAGTACAGATAAGGCGCGTAAACCTGAATAGTTTGCAAATCCATAGGATGGCTCCCCCTTAATAACTAAGAATACATAAAGTCCCTCAAGTAAAATGATTTGCATTAATATGTTAAATCACCTACGTTTATTTCTCGCTTTTTATAGGGAACTGTGGTTCATATTTACTTATCTGCATTTCACACCATTGTGCCGTAGTCTCAGATATCCTAAAATGTTATACTTCAATAATCTACTATGATGTTCTGCATTTTTAGCGACCAAAGGGGTGATCGGCATGCTGGTAGCTGAACGCTATCTGACTTTATACGACCGTTTTGGCGGTGAAAACTCGAATGGCGAACCTGTAGTGGCAACTCTGGAAGAGTTGGCCAATGCGCTATTCTGCACGCCAAGAAACGCGAAACTTGTGCTGAAGAAATTAGAGGAAGACTGTCTCGTAAATTGGCTGCCGGGCCGCGGTCGCGGTAATCGATCACACATAATTTTCAAGGTGCATAAGGAAAACTTCTTGCTCAACCTGGCTACGTCCAAAGCCGATGTTGGCGATTACCGCACATCGTTCGAAGTGCTCAGCAATTACGGTGAAGGGACCGAAGCCAAGATCAAGTTCCTCGAATGGCTGAAGGGGAGATTCGGCTATCAGAAGGAAACGGTGAGAGGTCTTACCGAATGCGATACGCTTCGTTTTCCCGTCTACCGTAGCGTCCAAACGCTCGATCCTGCTAAAGTGAATTATGCCTTCGACTCACACATCATCCGGCAAATCTTCGATCGTCTCGTCACTTATGACGAGACAGTAGATCGGATAGTTCCCGGAATTGCTCATGCCTGGAACGCAGATTCACAGGCAATGGAATGGACTTTCTATTTGCGCAAAGGCGTCTTGTTCCATTCAGGTCGTGAACTGAACTCTCAGGATGTGGTCTATACCTTCGAACGGCTTCGCTCTCAAAACATGCCGAACCGCTGGATGATGAGAAGTCTTTCGGTTGTGGAAGCATTGGGGCCGCGTACTGTGCGTTTTGTACTGTCGCAACCGAATCGGATTTTCGATCGTTTTTTATGCTCGGCCGCTTCATCTATCTTGCCTCTGGATTTGGACGAACAGAGTGAAGAAGACTATTGGCGACTGCCGACGGGCACAGGACCATTCCACTTGGTCTCCTTTTCTCCACATCGCATCGAATTGGCGGCCAATACCTCCTATTATGCGGGAAGACCCTACCTGGATGGCGTCGATATCATCATCATGCCGGAGGATTGCCAACAGATGTCAACCATTGGCTTGCCCTCCGTGATGCAAACTCAAGATGGAGATAAATCGGAGCAGGAAGAGAATCCAGAAGAAAAATGGCAAGCTCTCGCCCGGTTGTGCAACGGCTGCACGATGATGACATGGAACGGGAATAAACAGGGGTGGACGCAGAACGAGACCTTCCGTAAAGCCGTGCGGCTCTTGCTCGATCCCGTAGCCATGCAAGCTGAATTAGGTGGAGAACGCGTGCTGCCGGCTTATTCATTGCGCCCGGAAGACAGCATGCAATATGAACGCCAAACCGCAACCGTTCCGGAAATCTACCATGCACTGTCCCAATCCGGCTACGACGGGACCAAACTTCGACTTGTCGTACACGAAAAGTATGAACGAGACGGACGATGGGTCGCGACGCGCATGAATAGCTTTGGCATTGCTGTCGACCTGTTTTTGGCGGATTGGTCGCAAGTTTTAGATCCTGAAATCATATCCAGCGCCGATTTCACTATTTCAGGGATCATTCTGGCCGAAGAAGACGTCTGCGAGATCGACATGTATGAACATGAGGAATGCATCTCCAGTACGTATCTGGCGCCTTCACTCAAAAGCTGGATTCTTGCGCAGATTGACTTGGCTCTTGGCTCTGACAGCGCTCAAGCCCGTAGAAGCCACTTGCGCGATATCGAAACACGGCTCCGGGAAGAGTGCCATATCATTTTCCTGCATCATCGGCAGCTGAATACTTATATGCATCCTTCGGTTAGAGGTGCTTCATTCAACTCTAACGGCTGGATTGACTTTAAACAAATTTGGCTAGAAAAATGATCAAAAGAATACCGCTTTAAGTTGGGCGGTATTTATATAGTTACTAATTCGAGGGGAATTTCGTGATTCCTCCTCAACAGGCTACCGACCTGCCTTCATCCTGCACAGATTAATTGGAGCGATGGGAAAACAACGATGTCGTATTCAGCAACTCCTTGATACCATCAGCGATTTTTTGGACTCCGATGCCGATCATTTCCTCCTCCACTTGAGAAACACTCAGTCGAATTAACGTTTCTTTTTCAAATTCAGGAAGATACATCTTTTTTGCGTCGTCCATGTATACATTTTCCTTATTCATATACGTAATAAATTGCTTTGCATTCAGTGGATTTGGTAGCCTGATTGTCGAGTAAAAACCGGATAGGGAACCCGAATATGCAGCGGAAGGCGGCAAGTACTCTTTATAAGCTTTTTGCAATAATGTTGCTTTGTTGCTGTAGATCGACCTCATACGTTGAATATGAGCCTTAAACATACCGCTTTTAAGATAAATTTCCAGAGCCCCTTGTGTGAGCACCGGTGTATGTAAATCCGTAGCAAATTTGGCGCGTAAGAACGAGGCTCGCAAGGAATCCGGAATAACCGCGAGACCCAGTCTCAAACCAGGAAGCATCACTTTGGAAAAGCTTTTGGTATAAATGACTCTTCCTGATGGATCGTAAGCAAACATAGGGTCCTGCTTCAGGTTGGAATCAAGGTCCCCCATGTAATCATCTTCGATGATATAGACGTCGTACTTTGTAGCCAACTCCACGATTTTCCGTTTCTCCGCGTTCGAGTAACTATATCCGGTTGGATTTTGAAACCTTGAGACCGTGTAGAAGAACTTGATATTTTTGAATTTGAACAGATTTTCCAAACGCTCCATGTCTATTCCCTTCGAAGTTATTTCAACCCCGAATGCCGTGACTTCTTGAAGCTTGATTGATTCGATTAAGCTGAAGTGAGTGGGCTGTTCGACACAGATATCTCTTTTTCCGTTGGGGAAAGGAAGCATAACAAACAGATGGAGTGCTTGCTGCGAACCGGAAACCACACATATTCTTTCGGGTACAGTAAAAACCTGAAGATCTTGCAAATGCCGGGCTAGCTCCGCTCGCAGCGAATATATCCCTTGGATATCCGAATAAGTGAACATCTCTTCTTTATATACTTCAATGGCTTGATTAATACAGTGTTGATAATCTCGATAGGGCATCGCATTCTTGTCAGGACCGGCCGATAGAAAATCAATGGTTCTCGCATCCATCTGACCGGGTTTACGGGAATGATAACGTTCCACAACATAATAACCACTCTTGGAAACGGAATAGATCATATGCTTCTTTTCCAATTCGGAATAAGCTTTTATGATGGTGTTATTACTACATGAGAACTGCTCGGCCAGAGCCCTGATAGACGGCAGCTTGTTCCCCGGTTTTAATTCGTCTTCCTCGATTTGTTTTTCAATATAGTTCATGACCACTGCATAGATCAATTTGTTCGCTCCCCCTTCTATCTGTACAGGTACAAACCAAGAAAAACTTGATTTACAAGTTATACCGATTTAAGTAGACTCATGGTTACAAGATGCATGTTGGATTGGGGACCGTTGTTCGATGGCCATCGAAATCTTTCCCGAAAAAATTGATACTAATAGGAGTGATGCAAATGAAGAGGTTAAAAGGTCTTTTGTTTTTTGTTGCTACTCTACTTACTGCCGTATTCATCACGTTCACGACGTATGCCTATGCAGACCCGAAGATCATCACTCTTGAACTGGAAGATGTCTTCCAGGCTAACCAAGGGACTCTAGTAATCAAAAACCTGAAATCAGATAAAGTATATGCTTATAATCCGGAAAGAAGCAAGGAACGATTCACCCCGGAGTCAAGCTTTAAAGTTCCGAATGCGTTAATCGGACTGGAAGTGAAAGTCGTAGCCGATGAATACGACATTAAGAGATGGGACGGTGTCGAGAGAGAGTTCCAGGGTTGGAACCGGGATCATACGTTGGGTTCCGCCATGAGACATTCTGCCATTTGGTATTATCAGGAGTTGGCCCGCGATATCGGCAAAGAAACTATGGAGGATTATCTTAATCAAATTGATTACGGCAATCGAGACATAACAGGAGGAATCGATACCTTCTGGCTGAACACCAGCTTAAAGATCTCCGCTCAGGAGCAGGCAGCATTTATGGAAAAACTGGTGGAAGAGGATTTACCTTTTCAGAAAAAAACAATGAAGACGGTCAAACGAATCATGATCGATGACGAACAAGACGAATATATCGTACATGGCAAAACAGGTACAAGATTGTCGGATATGGGCTTGGGATGGTATGTAGGATATATTGAAACAAATAAGGATACCTGGGTTTTCGCGACTAATGTAGCCGGTAGCGGAACGAAAGCAAAACAGCTGACGATGGAATCCTTGGAGAAAATGAAGATCATCAACGAATAAATGCAAATAAATAAAAACGCCCATACAAGAAAATATAATAAGCGTTCACTCCGTAGAGTGAACGCCTAATTTACTTCAAATTATCGTTCTCCGTTAGGTTAACGACGTTCAAAAAATTCCCATTGTTCCTCAAAATGAAAGCCAATTCACACGTTTACATTTACTCTTGGACTTCATTTAAAGTATTGGCCAATCTTACTGTTATCCTTTAAAATCAAAGACTTCATGTTATTCTGACGGAACATTTTTAATATTAACGGTTTACTATTTTTTTCGAATCCAGCATTCCATTCAAACATCTTCATGAAAATATGGATTGTTGGTGTATAGTTCGCTTTTTCGACCCCTAGTTTTTGCAGGATAAATCTTCTAATAATCCTAATTATTCTTAACGCATACGGGGTGTCCAAGAAAATGATTAATTCGGCATTCTGGAAGCTTTTTAAAACCCAATCATGGCTATGAGCACCTTCTATAATCCATCGGTTAGAACGGATTATATTGTCTAAGTACTCATTTCTTTCCTCGTCAGTTCTTCTTATATCTTCAGATTTATGCCGTTTCCAAACCACGTTATCTAATTCATAATGCGGAATGCCATACCTAAGGGATAAATTTCTAGCAAGTGTGGTTTTTCCGCTCCCGACTGAACCTATGATATGTATTTTGTTCGGAATATTCTCGTTCAGATGGATCCCCACTTTTTGTGAAAGTTCCTTCACTAATCATTTAATCCCTTTCCATTGAGAAAAGAACGATATTTCTCAACTTCTCATATTCTTCCTTCCACTTTTTAGCTTTACTTAAAAATTCATCATCCTTAGGATTCATTCTATGAAATGGATAGCCCACGGCCGATCAAATTGGCAGAAACCGGCTTTTTGCCGATTTCACGCGCCCAAACTGACAGTTGCCCAATATGGTGTATTTCATGGGCGATTACATGACGCATGACTTCCCCCCATGTATAAGATGCGGTACTACCATCTTGCCTTATGTCAGTAAAGATCTTTATTTCCAATTTCTCCTCCCAATTCAGTACAAATGGTCTTACTTCCTTTTGGAATTCGGCATCCAGCTTACGGATCATCTCCAGTGTATTGTAAGCTTCAAAGTTTTCTTGGAAATCTGGCTTCCCTTGCAAGGATCGAATCCAGCTCCACTCTACGTCAATGATATGGAAAAGTGTACGCAAAATTCCCCCTGCCCCTCCGATTCGATCTCGAAGTAAGTCCTCCGGCGAAATCTCTTCACACCACCGATACCAATCTTCCCTGACTTGCCAATTGTAATGGAACATGGTTTGCAATACATTCACTCCATTCTTATAGTAAGGAATTTATCCAAAAAACAACCATCAATACTCTGGCCTGTACCTAATGCACTTATTACATCTTCTTCGGGTTGGAGTAACTTTACCCCACTAAAGGAGACTTCATCGAGGATTTTCAGGTCCAGTAAATACATGTCTTCGTAAGTTACAGATATGGTTCTTGGGTTCTCTAAATAATCAACTTTTGCTTCCATATTCTCAGAGAAAAAACGGATTGGAACGTAGGCTAAATTTTTATAATTTAATACTTCATACATTGGTCCAGATTCCGTTTGCTCACCATTAATAAAAATCTTTGAAGGAAACAAGTAAGCTTGGATTGTTTCAGAAGCACTAACAATCGTACAGAATGATAATAATATTCCTGCAAAAAGCCCAATGGCATATTTTCTCATATTTACAATCCTATCTGCTACTTTAATTAACAAAAGAGGAGCTACCGCGAACAAGGCCCCTCAACTATAGTTTCCCGTTCGTGAATGACTTGTGATACGGTTCAATGTATCATTGCAAAGGCGAAATTTTAGAACACAAATTTGAGTGCCCTGCGTTTGTTCCCTTCTTTTCCACTATAGGCATCACATCTTTTTTAACTACCTGACAGATATCCCTTACGGATTCTTGATGTGGACATATACTTAAGAAAACCCGATGGAGAGGATGCATGTGGTTATGAAATCAGACCGACTCACGATTATTATAGAAAAAGGTAAAAAACGCATGATCGCAAGAACGCCGATCACTGGAATTGACAAACTGGTGTTCGTCGTAAACCATCAATTTACCAACGCCCCCAACACGACGCAAATTGCAAGCGGTGCAGGCCGCAGCAGCGCTGCAGGCAACAACGCCGCTATTAAATCCCCGAATACTCAACAGCAACAGAGCGTCGGGGCAGGAGGAAAAGCCAAGAACAAATGGTTGAAGGGCGCCAATGACGGACTTTATCATGGTAATTCCCGGTTCGGAACGCGTCGTTGCGGCAAAGAAATTATCATTGTCCTTAATGATCAAATCGTCAAGCTTCCCAGAAATGCCGCTAACGCCTCGGCTACCCAGGTGGCAAGCGGCGGCGGAAGATACAGTACGAGCGGGACTAACTCTGCAATTGAAAGTCCAGGTACCAAACAGCAGCACGCTGTCGGTGGAGGCGGAACTGCTTTGAATAAATGGATTAGCAAGCACAGAAAGAAATCGAGGTAGTGAAAAGCCCACATGTTTGTGAAAGTAGTTGCAGATAACTTGAATCTCTGCGAAGGTGTAAATCTACCTAACACAATTCAAATCAAAATCATACCATAAATTGGTTCATTTATTAGGCAGGGTTTTAAATAAAGGTAAAGTGAAACGTTGGGCAAGTTGCCTGACGCTTCACTTTTTTTGATTCAATTCACTTCGGCAATTACGACTTTGAGAACGAGCTTCCACGAACGGATCACTCCTTTACCGATATCGGTTGTTCCCGATATACGGTAGACCCCTTCAGTGACGAAATTGCGGTTGGGCGATCCAATGGAATCGCAGTACCTATCTGTAATGAAACCATCATCGATTTTGAGAATGTCGTTAGATATAGCTTGTAGCCGATACTCGTCGATTCTTTCAGAAATTCCTAGTAATCCCATACGACTCACCCCTCGTACTCTTCTTTCATTAGGAAAATTCAGGAAATAAATACCTCTGATATTTATTCGCGCTACATTTACAAAAAAAGGAGCCGCGGCTAAGCGAACTCCTCCACTATAGTTTCTCGTAGTTCAACACTTTTTGTAACAATATGGTGGATATTCTGAATGATATCGGCAGTGTAACACTGCGTTTATGTTATACGCATTCAGTCCCCTTAAAGGAACGTCAATGCATCGAATTCATCGTCGCATGCTTAACGATGACGCGGCGGATGAAGAACGCCACGGCTAGCCCGATGATTGTCACAATCATCGCGAACATGAACACGTTCTGGGAACCGATCATCATGGCTTTAGCCATCTCGACCGGTTCACTCGGCACTGGAGAGCTGATCAAATATTTCTCCATGCCACTTGTAAGGATGCTGATTGCGATTGCCGTACCGATCGCACCTGCGACCTGTTGCAGCGTGTTCATGACTGCCGTTCCGTGTGGGTAAAGTTCCGGCGGCAGTTGGTTAAGTCCGTTTGTCTGCGCCGGCATCCATACCATGGAGATACCAATCATGAGACCAATATGCAAGGCCACGATAAAGGCTATAGAAGATGCAACTGATATACTGGAAAAAAACCATAACATCACCGCTACGATGACGAGGCCGGGGATTACGAGCCACTTTGGCCCATACTTATCAAATAAGAGTCCCATACGTGGCGACAAGATACCATTCAACGCGCTGCCAGGCAGCAGCATGAGCCCGGTAGCGAACGCGGATAGTTTCATCCCGTTCTGCAGATACATCGGTAAAATAATCATACTCGATAAGATGATCATCATACACGACAGCACAAGAAGCAGCCCCACGATAAACATAGGGTACTTGAAGACGTGTAAGTTCATCATCGGCTCGCGCATTAACATCTGGCGCAGTGTGAACAATACAAGCGCGATAAGTCCGATGACGATCGATGAGAGCACGATCGCGCTAGTCCAGCCTCCCTCCCCTTCGCCTGCCTTACTGAAGCCAAAGACTACGCCGCCGAAGCCTATTGTTGACAAAATAATGGACAATGGATCAATGCGCGGTCTCGTGACCTCGGTGACGTTTTCCAGGTATTTCAATCCTATCAATAGCCCTATGACCAAAAATGGAAGAGACAGCCAGAAAATGTAATGCCATGTTAAATATTCGATTAAAATACCCGCCACAGTAGGGCCAGTCGCCGGTGCGAACATGATAACTAGACCAACGAAGCCCATCGCTGCCCCACGCTGCTCCGGAGGGTAAACTACGAGAATCGTATTAAACATGAGCGGAATCAATAAACCCATGCCGGCTGCCTGCAGAACGCGAGCGACCATCAGCATTTCGAAATTGAGTGCAAGCGCTGCAATCAATGTCCCAACGATCGAGCTTGCAAGCGAAACAATGAAAAGCTGCCTAGTTGTCAACCATTGTAGCAGTAAACCTGTCATCGGCATCAGAATACCGAGAGTCAGCAAAAAACCTGTCGTTAACCACTGTGCAGTCGCGGCCGAAATCTGGAACACGTCCATTAAATTACTAATTGCTATGTTGAGTGCCGTCTCACTGAACATGCCTACGAAGCCGCAAATGAGCAGAGACGCCATTATAGCCCGCGTATTATATTGCTTCATATGATTTTCACTTCCCTCTCCTGAAAACTACTTTGAATAGTTCTCTATCTATTCGGTTCCGCTATAAAATACAACAGAGTTGGCACTTATACAAGTCCAAAAACAAATTAAACAATTTTTTACTTCTCAGTTCTACAAAAAAACACCTTAAAGCACCGATAAGCTACGATATCGTAGCATGGAACTTAAAGGTGTTCAGATTACCAAAGGGCTTGCTTCGTCAACCTCTGCTCAAAAATGACAAGTCTAAAGAGGTATCTGAGGGACTTGTTAAAGTGAAATAGAAACAAACCCCATACGTTGTATTTTCAACACCAAACCAACTTCCATGCATCTCAAGTATATTCTTTACGATGGATAAGCCGAGTCCGGTTCCCCCTGTTTTTCGATCTCGAGATTTTTCTACCCTGTAAAATCGATCCCAGATTAATTTTAGATCGTCATTTTCCGCTCAAAGAATAAAGCACGTTTTTCCATTCGTGATTCGAGGTGTGTCGATTAAACAATGATATACCGAAAGTTTTCAATATACGATTCTTTCTTTTGCTCCATTCGTCGTAAATGGTCATAAAAACTATGGGGAAATTTAAATACGTGTCCGTAATCCCAATCATTCTCGCTATAGTCCTTTTCCCAAAACTTAATCTCTATCGGCAGCACGTTCGCCCGTTTCGCCGGTTGCAAAGGCAGTTGATCAACAGGTGAAACCAATTTGATTGAATCTCCAGGTTTAACGTTACGGCTGTTGCGCAGAACTTTAATCAGCTTCATTATAGGCGGTAATCCTCTTTCGAAAAAGGAGATATGGCCTAGGTCAAACAAGATGTTTAACGCATGTGAAAAAGTCAGCATATGACCAATCAAATCATGATGAGATTCTGCGCGATAAATGACGGGAAACTCGGCCAATTGTTTCAGCACAAATGTTGAAAGCTCATTGGGATTCGATATGGCCGGAAAACCATCTTCGTCTGTAATCTCCATCCTTTTCACTTCGGATGCAGAGAACCCTATCCATGACCGTCCCGGAATCGTCCTCTCAAACGCGCGTATGAGATCAGTTATTCCTGAGATATCCTCAGTACTTCCCCAGCCTTTGAGTTCATGGATGGCCAACAAACTCGCTGCGCTGTATATCACATTATGACCGACCCAATGTAGCTGATCGATCGTTTTATCAAGTGCCTCAAGTATAGCATTTACGGCTGTTTGCTCGCCACAACCGGAACGGCGTTGAACGCCGTTCGTCCCATGAATCATTTTTACCATCGCTTCTGCCTGCGAAATTACCAGTCGAGTCAGTTCTTGACTCAGATTATTTGATCTAACGAAAAAATAACTGCTGATAGCGGCAGCACCAAAGTGAGCCTGCCAAATGTCACCTGTTTCTTTTTTGCATGAAGAGATGATCGCTAACCCGTCCCTCAAAATGGATTGATTCAACATAATATCCCCCCCCCTATTTCACAAATTCTGCTTCGTTTATTTACACCAAATATTCGCGAGATCATTTCGACTATCCTGCCCGTTAAGGGCGTACATAGCAAAGCGCATGCCAATGTTGGCATGCGCTTCTAGGGCTGCTAAAGTTTTTTATT
Organism: Paenibacillus sp. V4I7; assembly: GCF_030817275.1. Taxonomy (NCBI): domain Bacteria; kingdom Bacillati; phylum Bacillota; class Bacilli; order Caryophanales; family Paenibacillaceae; genus Paenibacillus; species Paenibacillus sp. V4I7. Next base: position 4,743,041 of record NZ_JAUSZD010000002.1, read on the forward strand.
CTTCTTTAGCCGTTTCCACATATTTTTTGAAATTATCTAAAATCGCCTGCCATCCGGCTTGCTGCATCTCGATGGCGTTGGTCTCTTCCGCTTCGAACGATTCTATAATTTTCGTGTCGTTGTCTTGGCCAATAAAAGTGATCTTCACTTTTCTACCGTCGCCAAGCGAATAGGAGATGCTCTCGTTCATGCTCACCTCGTCGTATACACCGCCGAAATCAAATCCCATGCTGCCGTCCTTGGCTTCCATTCTCGAGACGAATTTACCGCCGGCCCTCAGATCATTCTCGGCGAATGGAGTATGCCAGTCATCCGAAGCCTTATTCCATAGCATAATATGCTTCGGCTCCGTCCAATATTTCCACACGCTTTCGACGGGAGAATGAACAATTGTTTCTACCGTAATCGTTGCCTGATTACTTGTTCCCATTATATAACCTCCTGAGATGAATCTATTATTCTCAAATATTACCATAATCATTTACTGCTGTCGATATGTTTGAAGTGCCATGACTCTAAAAGTTTCTTCGAAAATTAAACTGGTATTCTCTGAACTGCGATCCTGAAGCTCAACACAAAGGCAGCCGATCGTCTGGTCGGCTGCCTTTGTGTCTTTATTCAGCTGTCGTTCACCGTTAGTGCATCCACGGGCAGCTAGTAATCAACTGGGCGTGGTCTAAACCCGTTTAAACCTTTCATGCTAGACCGGGTTGTCGCTTGCCACGATTTACTCCTTCTTTGCTCTCGGTGTGCTTTCGAAGCCGATCGACTTGTGCGTGCCGTCGCAGAACGGCTTGTTGCCCGATCCTCCGCACCGGCACAACGAGAACGATTCTTTGTGCTCGAACGGGTTACCTTCTGCGTCCACCAGCTCGACCGGCCCGGTCACCCGAAGCGATCCATTGTCATTCACTTTAATTGTCACTTTGTTTTCGTCTGCCATTACTTTGCCTCCTATGTACGATAGTTAATATACAAGTATATCCAGCAATCACCAGAAAAAGACGAGCCAATCGTTCACTATGGCAGATCGACACAACAATCCTGCACTTTACTTCAATGAAATCAAATAAAGAGCAAAGTTTAAGGGTAGCTTTTTTATGATAAGAACAACGAGAAAAAACGGCCAGTGTTCGCATCTATTTCGCGATAGGGCCGTCTTGTTTTCAAGATATATTTTTATGTTGTTGGATTAAATTGCAAAAGCTGATGTGATGATTACCAAAAGAATAAAAAGAACCAAAATAAATGCTACGTTTTTGCCCATACCATAACCTTCACCACAACCTACACCATAACCTACTGCTCCCATGTCTACTCATTCCCTTCAGTGATTTTTTCACTACGGTATAAATATATGTTCGGTACATAGTGCTTGCTTGGACGTATACCATTGTGAGGCAAATGCTGAGGAAACGCGTAAACGTAATGTTCGGTATTTCTTCCCCCAATGCGGCCGCGCAAAAACACCGTACAGCGGGGAGGCGATCCCGGCCGTACGGTGCCTTGACGATCGAGGGGCTTAAGGCTTCACAATCTTCTCCTGCTTCTTGTTTTCCGGGATTGGCGCGGGCTCCGCGCTTTGGTCATTCGCGGTAAGATCGATGCCGTATTCCTTGGCATACACCATATGGGTATCGATAAGAACGTTTTCGGCGTGTTCGTCGAGATGGAATACCCGGGCGCCACGCAGCCGGTTCCGATCCGCTCCGGGAAGACCGTAAGCGCCGAAACCCGTGCTTCCGGAATAGCCAAGCAGTACGCCGTAGTAGTTGCCGTGGTACGTATTGACGTGATCATGGCCACAAAAAACGCCCTTGACATCGCCTCGGGCCAAAATCGCCGAGAACATGCCGCTATTGATCGGACCGGGGCATTCGTCTTCGTTCCGTTCCCCCACAATCTGGTGTTTGCCAACGGCCCTTGCATGGTCAGCCTCGGATCTTCCGTCCACGCTGGCATACCACATGAATCGGTACTCCCAGAGCGGGATATGTATGAACATGAGTGACGGCACTTTATAACCCAGTTTCTCCTCTAGTTTTTTGGAGGTTTCGTAGTACCACGCCACTTGATCCAACCGCAGCCAGTCCCAGGTCGGATAACCTTCGAAGTCTTGACCGGCAATTGTATCCGGCGCATACCTTCCGCTATCCAACAGCCAGAGGTTAAAAGTCGCCTTCGACCCTTGGGAGGACTGGATCAACAGGTTGGTATTCCCTGTCCCGGTAACCCCTCTTTCTCCGGGCTGGTTCACATTATGCTTGTACGCCATATAAAATTGCAGCATTTCCTCTTCGTATAGACCCGCGTTCGGAGTTGAGTCTTCGTCGTGATTCCCAAAGGTTACAGCCCATTTGATTCCTCGTTGTTCCATTGGCTGGGCGATGTTGTTCATCGCTTGCTTCATCTCCATCGCCGTATCGCAGCCAGAGGTAATATTGTCGCCGTTAAGTACGACAAAATCCGGTTTTTCGGTGTCGAGTACCTTCTCCATCAGCTCCACGGTCCGTCGATCGATATTTTCGTCATCCTGCGTGTCGTTGAACTGAACGATTTTGAACTTTCCGTCAGAGTTAAATTGCAGCTTCACATTGTCGTTGGTTGCGGCTTGTACCTCTCCTCCGCCAAACAATTCGACGGGAACACCCGCCGATCCGAGCGTGAGCGCCAGCGCACTCGCCCCCCCGACTTTAATAAAATCCCTCCTGCTCATGCTTTTACTTGCTTCATCTTGGCTCATCGAACAAATACCTCCTGTGATTTATTGGGATAAGCCCCCCCCTCAATTTATCGAAGAAATGTACGGTGAATATAACCTTGATCTAAAGGTTATGTAAATGATGTCTTTACAGTCAGCGAAGATTAGTTCCAAGTATTTCATATCGAAATGGGAACTGCATCCTCGATTAACAGAAAGAAGCCGCGAAGATATCTCTGCGGCTTCTTTCCAATACGACTAAATCATTTAAATTGATGAGAAATTTCGTTACAATCAAGATGAATATCCAAATTTCCCGCCTTATCTGTAGTTGAGATCGATACATCTTGCCGAATATGGTCAATCTCCAGTCGAGTTATTAGTGGCGGGTCCGTATCTTCCTCTAAGTCAACCGGCGTGCATACGGTCACAATGCCCAGTTTACCGGTCATTGTTCCTTTACCGACAATTGTGGATGTTTCCTTTTTGACTCCATATATTTCAGATACCCATCCCTTCTCGCTGCCAATAGCAAAATCAGCTGTATGATCGCAGCTTGTCTTCCAATGCATATCTAACTGAATGGTTGAGGAATAGTCAACAGTTGCTTTTCTCATATCTGTATTGCCTCCATCTGAGATTCGAACATTCGCAGAGGGAGGAAGTTGAAACCTCTGTTCAATGTCATGTCCCCCTTCGGCATCCAGCCAATCCACGATGATCATCAGATTGCTCTTTTTCCAAAGCAGCAGCCATCGGCGATGAAGAACTGGAGCATCAAGCCTCATGTAACCATTATGGGAGGCATCGATAAAATCATACTCCTCCCCCGTGATCCATCGGTTCGTCACACATTCCGCAAGCGGTGTTCCCCATTCCTGTGAGGAAACATAAGGCGTCTGATCCAACCCATCCACAGTAATGGTATTGTGCGCACGGGTGCTCTTGAAATAACGGCGCCACTCCCCTTCTTCATAGGTATACCTTCCTGGATCGAGAAAGAGCAAGTTACGCTTCCACATCCATTCCAAATTTAGAGCATCTGCATGTCCATGTGCCCCTCCCATGGAGGCGGCGTCAAAAAATACATAATGTTGTTCATCCTTCATGATGTAAAACCCCGTTCGAGGGAAAGATACAGTAGTAGGACGCTGTGGATTAAAGGACAGCTGTTGTTTTTTGAACGTTTCATACATTTCACTACCAAACATCCAGAGAATTTCAGCGCTAACTTCGCCCATTGAGATAAATTGCTCATCTTCTAGAATCGCACCCAGTAAAGCAAGACGCTCCGTACCTGAACTTATCAGGTCGGAATCACCTGCAGCTGTAGACCCGTGATCGGGTCTGATCATCGCATGTGTGAAAGCTCCCATTCTGCGAAGGTTGTTCGCATACCATTCCGACATCGGATTGCCTGATAGCTTTCCGAGTAAATAGGGAGCACCAAACATCTCAATACTTCCATTATGATAATGCGTCGTTAACTCGCATTGTACGCCGTCGGGGCCAATTTGATGGACCATGCACAACTCCAGTCGCTCGATTGCAAATTGCCGCCAAAATGAGGCTCTAGGGTGGTCATGATAAAAAACGCTTATCATAAATAAGCCCTGCATATGCATGATAGCATGATTGATTTCAGTGCTCCCCAAATAACTAGTCAAATAATTCGCATGTTCAACTAGTGCCAATAAAAACTCTTCTCGGAAGATCTCTGAAATAACCGGACTTTTTTCCATGTATTTATAAGCGGATATCCATGATTGAACACGTAGACCCACCTCCAATAAGCGCCAAGGTCCCGGTTGTTGAAAAAAAGCAGCTGTCTCATAGGAAGGATTCTGCGGAACGGGATTTTGCAGCCACCAGCCTCTCAGATGTTTGATAAATGTATGGACGTACTCCTCTTTTTGCGTCATCAAATAAGCTTTGCCTAAATCCAGCATGTACCAATGCCGATTAAGTACCCACGTGAATTCGAGATCCTTAGAAGGATTATATAACCAATCTATTGGATCCCCCATGTGAACCCAATGATCCATGTCCATGGTATAGGGAACGAGGAACATATTCTTACATGCTTGCTCTGCTTTCTCGATGGAAGCCTTTGCAAGCTCTGGATACTCTTGAAGATAATGCTTCCCAGTATCTATCAATTCCTGATTCGTTAAATAATAATTCAATTCAGTTCCTCCTCTTAGGCTTAGTCTCTACTTTCTATTTATATGAACATTATAATAGAGTGCGCGAATCGCAAGAGATAGGCTTTTCAACTTTACTAAGGGGAGAATGATACTTTTTTTCTCAATAAAAGCATGAATCTGCCTTGGTTTGTTTTTGGATCCGTTCGCTGAGCTGCAGAGTCACAAAAAGAGCGGAATGCTTGTTATTAGCAAGTATCCAGCTCTTTTTGTGTTAACTATTAAGCAACTAACTTCTCGCAAAAAATTACTTTCCGATTTTAACCTTTTGGGGAATCGATTATTGATACCTTTCATCCATTCCCCAACCGCACGATTCATCGACCAAATTCAAACTGTCTGGCAGCGCCGGAACTCTCCGGGCGTTTCTCCGGTTATTTTCTTGAACATCCGTATGAACGAGGTGCCATTGCGGTAGCCGATCTGTTCCCCGATGATCTGAATACTGAGACCGGAGCCGACAAGCAGCTCCTTTGCCTTCTGAATCCGAATCCGATTCATATGATCGCTGAAATTCGTCCCCGTCTTCTCCTTTATGTATACAGACAAGTAAGCACTGGACATGTCCAGCTTATTCGCGATCAGATCTAATGAAATGTCATCCGAATATTGAGTCTCCAAGGTTTTCATGACATATTCGATAACTTCGTCTTTCTCTTCCTTCTTCACCCGAACCCAATCTGCATATTTAGGAACAAGCATGTCAAAGCACATCTTGAATTCCGCCAAAGTAAAGCAGATATTCAATTCCTTCCGCAGGCTTACGACCTGGTTCCTTACTGCGCTATCCGCTTCATTTTGCTCCAATGTATTCACGATACGGGAGGCTAATGCCTCACTGAATTGACGGAACTGGGCCAATGTCACTTGGCTCCGCTCCATCTCCTCCAGCATACGATGAACCACATGCAGGCACATTTTTTCATTGCCGGCTTGAAGATACGCGTACAATTCTTGTTCCTGCGCAGCTGGAAAAACAAACAAGGACGGAGTCGGTTCCTGCTTGACGATAATTTGCGTTTCATCCATCGTACGGACCTGCTTAAGCATATCCGACACCTGCTCGTAGGCCATGTTCAGCTCGGCACTTTGTTCGAACACAGAGCTGACCGCCATCATAACGAGACAAGCATGACGGTCTTTATCCAGTGTTTCCTTTACCTGCAGCAGCGCTTCCGTCATCCGGTCCGGCTTATCCTGCCTGAATACGACGGAAATGATCTGATCGTTCTCAATTTGGAACGTATAGGCGTTCAACTCATACTCGGAGAGGACGATTTCAATGTATTCCCCGATATAACGCTTGATATCAACGCTTAGCCTTTCGGAGCTTCTTGCATTCAGCTGGTATAAGATCAGCAAGAAAGGCCCCTCCGTCTGGGCAAAATCGCGCCACCCCGAGATGCCGGTATGCAGCGATTTCAGTTTGGCGATATATCCGTAATTGGTCAGTAGCGAGTTACTACTCTTCAGTTCGTTATGGATCTTTTTCCGTTCTTCCTTCAACGTGTCAATGTAATTGCTGATCGTTTCAAACTCATGAATGGCGGATTCCATCCGCAGATGCTGATCTTCCGGGTGCTGCAAAGAGGCGATAATCCGCTTCACTGGTGACTGAAGACGCCGGCTGAACCAGTAAGACATGCCTAGTGCGATGGCTATGGAAGTAAACAGAACGACGATCTGAGTAACCCTAAGATTGGATATTTGGGCCGCGATGTTAGCGTAAGGGACAGCTGTTACGTATCGGAGGTGATTATCCGTATCCTCATGGATAAAGAAATACCAGTTTTGAAACAGTTTGTACGATTCACCCGAAGTGAAGACCGGAATTTCTTCTATGGAAGCGGAGGACGTTGAACGATAGAGGGTCTCTCCCTCCTCGGTTTGAATAACAAACGGCACATCACCTAGCAGCGTCTGGTTCAGCTTGTCTGCGTCCAGCATAGCGATTAATTCGTAATTGGCGTCCGGCAGCTTGAAGGAGAATGGAATGTACGTTTTTTTGTCCTTACTAAAGCGATCGAGCGGGTATGCCTGCGCCGGGTGCATATGATAGTTCCCCGGACGGTCGAATTCCTTCTTCCAATAAGACAGGTCGTAAGGCGCATGAAAGTTCGGCAGGGAATCAAGGACGACTTCCGTGCTGCTGCCTTCCTTGTCCGCCATAAACAGATTCGAGCGATACAGCACCATAAGATTATCCAGGTAAAATAACGGGTTGCCAGCGGTTTCCCTCAGACTTCGTACCATATCGACCACAAGAAAATAATTGGCTTTCCCGCTTTCGTTCGAAAGCAGCTGCCCGTTGAATTTGGTAATGGTATTGTCGTGATACATTTGAAACAACACGGTTCTTAGACGGTTGAAATGACTGTTATAATGCTCCGAAGCCTGAGTAAGCACATGCTTATTGGAACGAATAATCTCCTGTTTTATATTCTGTTGAAAAAAAGAAAATAATAGAAAATTAAAGACGGATAACAGTACAATGATGGTCAAAAAGCTGATAAATATTCGTACGAGAAACGATTTTCGCTTCTGATTCATGAGTTCCATGATACCCCTCCCTAACCTCAAAATCTTCTATATTCATGCTAGCAGGTCGCGAAGGCCACAGGCAACACATTTACAAAACCTTATCATCCTCCCTAAAAAACTCATCATTTCCTTGTGCCGCAAGGGCTTAACCCATTTCTCCCATGCATGAATCAAAGAAAGTGTCTATTCTCTAAAAAAGAGTCAATTTCATTTCTACCGGCCACCTACTATCATCAACCTTGAAAGCGATGAAAGGAGGTGTGACTTTTTGGAGCAAACAGTACCTAGCAGCAGCAAGACGTATCCGGTAAAAAAGCTTAGCGGGCAGCGCTGGAAAAACCGCTGGAAGGGTATTAAGCGAAATTGGGATTTATATATGCTGATCCTTCCGGTGATCGTCTTCTTCATCCTGTTCGAATATGTGCCCATGTACGGAATACAGATTGCCTTCAAAGATTTTTTCGTGACAAAAGGAATTTGGGGGAGCCCGTGGACCGGCTTCGAACATTTCGAGCGGTTCTTTGAAAGCTTCTACTTTTGGAGAATCCTTACCAATACCTTCTCCATCGGGGTTTTTCAGATCGCCGCAGGATTCCCAGTACCTATATTACTTGCGCTGATGGTTCATGAAATCGGGCGAAAAAGTTTCCAGAAATGGGTGCAAACCATCCTGTACGCCCCTCATTTTCTCTCCACCGTGATCGTAGTTGGGCTGATGATGATCTTCCTATCCCAAGAAAATGGTCTCGTCAATCATGTTCTTGCTTGGTTGGGCTTAGAACCGATTGCCTTTTTGACGCATCCGGGGTGGTTCAAAAGCATGTACGTTACATCCGGGGTGTGGCAGCAAATGGGCTGGAATTCCATCATTTATCTCGCTGCCTTGGCGGGGATCGATCCCCATCTTCACGAAGCCGCCCAAATGGACGGTGCCAGCAGGCTTCGGCGTATCTGGCATATAAATATACCGGGTTTGCGGCCTACCATTATTATTCTACTTATCCTGAATATGGGTACGGTACTCGGCGTCGGATTCGAGAAAATTTATTTGCTGCAAAACTCGCTGAATATGCAGGCTTCCGACGTGATTTCCACGCATGTGTACCGAAGCGGTATTCTCGGAGCGGAATATGGTTTTTCTGCGGCAGTCGGCCTGTTTAACTCGTTGATTAATTTTGTGATGCTGGTTGTGGTTAACGCCATTGCTCGCAAAGTTAGCGAGACCAGCCTATGGTAAGGGAGAAAACCAATGAAGCAAAGCTTGATGGACCGAATTTTTATCATATCGGTATATTGCCTTTTAATAATCGTAATGCTGCTTGTACTGTACCCTTTGTACTTCGTGCTAATTGCCTCCTTTAGCAGTCCACAGCTAGTGCTGAGCGGAGACATCTGGCTTTGGCCGAAGGGAATATCTTGGAGGGGCTATGAGAAACTGTTTCAGAACCGGGAGATTATACAGGGCTACGGCAATACGATCCTGTATACGGTGAGCGGAACGGCCATTAATCTTGCGCTTACCGTAGCGGCTGCTTTTCCCCTGTCACGACGAAATTTTATGGGCAGACATTGGATCTCAGGCTTCATGGTGTTTACGATGTTTTTCAGCGGAGGACTGATCCCTACCTATTTGCTGATCAAGCAGCTCGGGTTGTTGAATACCTACTGGGTCATGGTTCTTCCAGGCGCCGTTTCCGTTTGGAACATTATGCTGATGCGTACCTTTTTTCAAAGCGGGCTGCCCTTTGAGCTGCAGGAAGCTGCTGCCATCGACGGCTGCTCGAACCTGAGAATTTTATTGAGAATCGTGCTTCCCCTGTCTGCACCCATCCTGGCAGTTATGGTACTCTTTTATAGTGTGGGGCACTGGAATGCTTACTTCAATGCGCTGATCTATTTGTCGGATCGGGACAAGTACCCGCTCCAGCTCATTTTACGGGAGATTCTGATACAGGGGGAAACCAAGGATATGGTTGACGTATCTGAGGGGTCTCTGTCCAATTCGATGCTCGACGTGGAATCCATCAAGTACGCTATCGTCATTGTGGCGAATCTACCGATTCTCATTTTGTATCCGTTCCTGCAAAAATATTTCAATAAAGGCGTGATGGTCGGCGCCCTCAAAGGATAGAAAAATATAAAACGGAGGTATTTTTATTATGAAAGCAACCAAAACGACGGCCTTGGCGATGTCCGCAGTACTTACTTTTGGATTGATGAGCGGCTGCGGAAATATGGAAGATAGAGGAAAGTCCACCAAAACGGAAGACAAAGCATCGCAGAATGTAAATGCCACCGGTTTTCCTATTGTGAAAGAGAAATTTAAGCTCACATTGTTTACCGGCCAATCACCGCAAAACGGCAACAAATTCGAGGATACGACAGTTTGGAAAGAGTATGCCAAGATGTCCAACATCGACGCGGAGTTCCAACTGGTTCCCTTTGGAAGTCTTACTGAGAAACGGAATCTGGCGCTGGCAAGCGGAGATTATCCGGATGCCTTCTATTCGGCGAGAGTGCCTGTCGCGGATCTGATGAAGTACGGCAGCCAAGGCGTATTCCTTAAGCTGAATGATCTGATCGAGAAGAATGCCCCTAACTTCAAGAAGCTTTTGGACAAATATCCTGATTTGAAAAAGGGATTAACGATGCCGGACGGCGGCATTTACTCCTTTCCTTCCATATATAGTCCGGAATTTTTGCCTATGCTGATCGGTACGCCGCTGTGGATCAACAAGAACTGGCTGGATAAACTCAATATGAAAGAACCCGAAACCACAGAGGAGTTTTACAACTATTTGAAGTCTGTAAAAGATTCGGACATGAACGGCAACGGCCAGAAGGACGAGGTCCCGTTAAGCGGTATGTTCGGTATTCAAACGATTCAACGCTACATCGGCGGTGGCTGGGGCTTCGGCAACAGGGGAGCCGTCGCCCACCCGTACGTAGACATGGATCCGGCTTCCAACAATCTGAGGTTCTACCGGACCGATCCGAAGTATAAAGAAGTGCTGCAGTATATGAACAAGCTGTACTCAGAGGGATTGATTGATAAAGAGATCTTCACGCTGAAGGATACGGCGCTTTATGCCAAAGGTGAGAAAGGTCTGCTGGGAGCGGCATTCGTTCCTCATCCCCAAGCGGTCATGAATCAGAAGGGCTTTGTGGGACTTGGAGCGTTAAAAGGTCCTCACGGGGATCAGTTGTTTGTATCTGTGAAAAATCCAATAGCATGGCCTGGGGCCTTCGTCATTACGGATAAAAACAAAAATCCGGAGGCTACGCTCCGCTGGATCGATCATTTCTATGGAGATGAAGGAGCTACCTTCTACTTTATGGGACAAAAGGATGTCACCTATACGCAAAAGCCAGACGGCAAGCTGGAGTTTACTGACGAAGTGAAGAATAATCCGAACGGACTGACCCTGGATCAGGCGGTAGCCAAATTCACGACATGGCCTGGAGGCAGTTATCCGGGATATGTACAGGAGAAATATTTTAAAGGCTCCGAAAGCCTGCCGGAATCGGTCGATGCAGGTATGAAAGCGTCCAAGAATCTCGTTAAAGAAATGTGGTACAGCTTTAACTTCACGGAAGAGGAAACAGCATTTATGAGCTCCAAGGGTGCCGACATTCAGAAGTTCATCACCGAGACCGAGGCTAACCTTATCAACGGAACGGCTTCCTTCGACGACTGGGATAAATATGTGGCGACTGTTCAAAAAATGGGCTTAGACCAATACTTGTCCGTCTATAAAGCTGCGTACGAAAGATATTCCAGCGGTACCCGTTAGAGGAAGCTGATCTGGAAGAGAGATTAAGAACAATCGGGGCACCCTGCACATTCGTTCCCGCAGAGGTGCCCCAATATGTTTCCGAGTTCAGCTCCATTATTGTAAAAATATAACGATAAATGGCCCCCACAATTAGTGCGAGAGCCATTGTTTATCAGATCATCCTTGTCATTGGTTCTTCGGAACGGTTACCGTCAATGTTACTGTTTTCACGTTACCTGCATAATCCGTAGCGACGTAAGTAATGGTGTATACCCGTCCTCCTCCGCTTCCGGATCGCTCAGCCCTCAAATCAAACATATAATCCAGTGTGTCAAAGTCCGCATTTTGAATATCTTGCGAGGTGTCTCCGTCTCCAAGACCATCATCTGGTTCGTTAGAGGTGATGGATTTTAAAACAATAGACTGAATGCCGGAAATTGGATCTATTGCGCCGTAAGTGTCGGCCGTTACGGTCACCATTTTATGATCAGCCGGCCACAGCTCGTTTTTATCCTGATTCATTTGCATTTCCGGTGCTGTTTTATCTACTTTCACGACTTCACTCTTTAGCTCTTCCGTGTTTCCTGCCTTGTCCTTGCTTTGATACTCTATTGTATTCGTTCCTTCAGCTGAAACGTCTATGGCGCCATCATAGGTTTGCCATTGGCCGCCATTGATCCGATATTGAACTTTATCGATACCGGATAATGGATCCGACGCATTTAAGGTCAACTTTACATCCGAATGATACCATCCGTTGGCATTGGCCGAAGGTAATTCGGCTGTAGTGACCGGAGCCGTCTTATCTATGTTGATAGACAGGCTCTTCGGGGATTCAGCGTTTCCGGCCTTATCGACGCTCATATACGCCAGAACGGTATTACCCTCAGCGGAAACGGTAATCGGACTCGAATACGGTTGCCACTGCCCGTCATTATTCCGGTATTTCGTGATTTCGACACCGGATTGATCGTCAGTAGCGGCAAGCGTTACCGTTACATCCGTATTCTTCCAGTCTGAAGGCACATCATCGGTCGTAATCGGCGGAATATCATCCTGCGCAGCTCCAGGCTGCGCATATACCTCAAATTCCCATAGTGAATATCCGTAAACGGTACCTCTTTGTAAACCCAGCATCCTTACATACCTTGCGCTGGTTGTCGAGAAAGAGATATCGTCTATTCCTCCATTACCTATTTGGGTATTGTAGACGTCAGTCCAGTCAACAGCATTGTCGGACACTTGTATCTTGTATTCTTTACCGTATGCTGTCTCCCAGTTTAGTCTAACCCTGCTCACATTCTTCGTTGTACCGAGGTCCGTATATATCCACTCATTGTCGGTATAATTCGATCCCCACCTTGTAGTTGTCTTCCCATCGAATGCGTTACCGGCAACTAAAGCAGCCGTTTTGGATGAACTGGCCGTAACCGGTCTGTCCAATGCGAGGTTCACTCCGTAAGTATGCACATTCTCCAAGCCGGCATTGACGATCTTCATGATATTTACCATATCCGTATAGGGCTGATCCTGTTGGTTTACTAAGCCAATATTGAAATTCTCGCCGTCTTTACGCCATGTAACCGCTTGATCGAAGTACGAAAACCAGCCTGAGCCAATATATAACGGATGTGATGTTTCGCTTTCCACGAAAGATTTGTAAGCCATGCCTCTATCCGCTATACTTGCTACAGTTGTACCCCCATTTACGGGTGACAACCCCCGCGCTGTAGTACTAAATGTATATTCCAGATTCAATAGCGGTTTTCCGAAAGCTTCATATCTGGAAATCCAACTTGGATCGCTCGTGTAATTGTCCACTGAAAATGCATCTACAAACTCCATTGCCGCCGAATCCCATTCCAGACTGGTCCTCCAAGTGGGAACTACAGACGAACCTAGGAACAGATGGTTTGTATCATGTCTTTTGATTATATTTTTGATCGTTGAGAAATAAGTTCTGGATGCCAGCTTGATATATTCCGATACATCCGCAGCAGGCACCTTGGTTATATTGATCGAAATATTCTTTAACTCGTCAAACGATACCGCGCTCGTACCCAAAAGCTGGTTGACGGCAGTAATATCATTGTTGTACCTTGGTGCGAGAAAAGCCACAAAAGAGCTTTTAGCCGCAGAAGTCGAATTATATGTCAGTACATCTTTTACAATATCGGTTGTCCATCCGGCCTCATTATCGTAAGTATAACCGATTAGCCACGGGTCATTCTTCGCTTTATCAAGCTGAGGGGTCAATGCCGTTTCTATAATGGCTTCACTCTGCGGGTCAAAAACATCGTAAGTCCATTGAATCCTTTTTAAGCCGCCGGGGTCTTGCAGGACATTAATGTACGGAAAAGTTATATTTTTGGGTCTGGTCCACTTGCTGAAGGCGTTAAAGCCCCAATCTATCAAACGTTTCTTTGTGATATCCTCCCATTTCGACTCATAGTTGCTGCCGTATTTTTTCATAATATTGGCGATAACGAAGCTTACTCTTTCGCCATTAGAATCGTTTACATAAGCAGGAGCATAAGCGACCGGATCGGGAAGTTCCTCAAACACCCCTCTCGGAGTACCGTCAGCTTTTTTAAGCGGCGTCCCGTATCCCCACTCCCAAATACTTGTAGCATCCACACCTTTTAGAATAAATTTATACCCGTCCGGGGTAACAAACCACCATTTGTTATCGATTTGTTGAAGTCTGAAATAACCGCTGCTTGTATAACTTCCTCCACTTTTAATCCCGCCGTACGGATCGAATTTTGCAAGATCAAGTGAAACATTTGACAGTGCATTCGCCTCATTCGTATATTCCTGCTGCAGCTGCTCGTCGGATGTTACCTTTCCAGGCCAGGTTTCATAAACCCACTGCCCGTACTTGTCTGCCATTAAGCCGTCTTTTTTCAGTTCGAGAGCCATTTGCCCCGCAGTAAGCACAGGTCCGGGATTCACGCCTTCCTGTCCGATCCCTTTATAAATTTGAACTTCGGTGAGGGGGATATGCTGAAAGGCATGAGGACGCTTAATATCGATGACAATAAATCTAGCCGTCTTGTTCGACATCGGTACGTTGACCGAATAGTTCCAGGTTGAACTTGGGCTTGTCGAGACTATTCCAGGTGTTCTGATGTGTTTGGCAGCAATATAATAATAATCCGTTACAGCCTCAGGGCGGTATTTTACCGTAAACTCTTTAAATCCCCAAGCCGAATTGGGTGAATTCAGGACGACGTTTATACGGTCCAGCGGATAGTCCTTCAGCAGGTCAAATACCACTTGTATAGTTCCTGGGGCAGTCGCGCTCCCCGTCCATCCTGCATACGTTGTCGTTAATCCATCAAGCAGCACGCCATTGGTTGAGGATATGAGCCCGGTTGCTCCTTTGTCTGGACTATTGCCTCCATTCGGGGCAACACTAAAGTAATAATTGCCGGTTTTCAGCAAATTATCTGCCATTATGCTGTCTTTGTTCAGTTCGAGAACCATTTGCTCCGCAGTAAGCGCAGGTCCGGGATTCACGCCTTCCTGTCCGGTCCCTTTATAAATTTGAACTTCGGTGAGGGGGATATGCTGAAAGGCATGAGGACGCTTAATATCGATGATAATAAATCTGGCCGTTTTGTTCGACATCGGTATGTTGACCGAATAGTTCCAATCTGAGCTTGGGCTCGTTGAGGTTATTCCTGGTGTTCTGGTGTGTTTGTCAGCAATATAGTAATATTCCGCAGACTCCGGGCGGTATTTTACCGTAAACTCATTAAATCCCCAAAACGAATTGGGTGAGTTCAGCACGACGTTTATACTGTCCAACGGGTAATCCTTCAACAGGTCAAATACGACCTGTACGCTCCCTGGGGTACCCGTGCCGCTCCCCATGAATCCGGCATACGTTGTGGTTGATCCGTCAAGCAGCACGCCATTGGCCGAGGATATCAATCCGGTTACTCCCTTATCCGGAGAACTGCCCCCATTCGGTGCGACGCTGTAGCTATAATTGCCGGTTTTAAGCAGAGTTCCTGACCCATGAACACCTCCGGCAGGGATAAACGTTGCTGCCATGATGAGTGCTAGAAATACTGTCAAAACACGGGTCGGATACCATTTACGCCATTTACGCCATATTCCCATCATTTAATCTCCTCTTTCTTCCTACAAGTTTTTAAGAATACGCTTACAAACGAGAAAAACTTACTTCGAATGCATCTGTTTAGTCCTCTTCATGAAACATTGATTTTGATGCTGTATATCGACCACCCCCTCTCATTCTACCTAGATATATAAGCGCTTCCATAATATGGGGTTAAATCGGCGCATCATCGATACCCTCGATTTCTTGCGCCAATTCAATACTTTACTCGTCTGTATTACTCCTCCATCTTCCGGCCTTTAGCGTCAAATTGCTTAACATACGCAACCAGCTCAGCGAAATTCACCCAAGAAATACCCACCTTTTGATCTGCAGCGCCATAAGACATAATCAGATCATCTCCTGCAATAATTCCACCTGTTGTAAACAAACATGGCGTAGGATAATCGCTCGGCATTTCCCAAGCCTGCCCGGCGTACATTAAACGCTCAGAGCATCGATGCGTCACAACCGGGAAGTCGTTATCCTGCTCGCGTACAATCAGGAAGGATTGTGTATACCCAAAGTGGATATCCTTCTTACCATGATAAGAAACGAGCCATTCGTTAGCTGAAATCTTGAGCGGCGCCCAGCTTGCTCCGATCCGGTTGTTCTCCCAGTGGAATTGGCTGGTTGCCAGCAGTCGGTGGGTTACCCGGTCCGTTGCGAAGTCCTCCAAATTCTCCGCTGCAGCGAGGTAGATCGACGGTTTCTTTACTTGAGATCCTTGCGGGAATAATGCAGGTTTCATCGGACGGTGAAGCATCACATATTGCATTTTCCCATCAATTCGCATCTTATCGGGGAACAGGAAGACATCGCGATTATCGCTTACATGACCTTCCGTCAATGGGCATACATAGATAAGAGCTTCTTCATAGCGGCTTGCTTTCAGCCTATCCAAATCCAGCTTATACAAGACGGTTACGGTATTGTTGGTGCGCGCTGCAACGCTGAATGCATCATCACCTTCTTTCACCCACTCCGGCACATAGTCGTTGCGTGTATCAACCGAAGGCTCCTGATCAATGAGCCAATACGGACCCGGCGGAAACATCCGGCATGCCACGGAAAGATACAGCTCCCCTTCCACTGGAAATATGCGCGGATCCTCGATGCAGCCGTTGGAATAATCACGCACCCGATTACCGTGTATATCTGTAATGTAGATGTCTTCGAACCCCTCATTCAGAGCAGGAGCAAGTGCTGGCCTGGAAAAGTCGGCATCCCACGTCTTGCCTAGGTCGCTGCTTACTGCGTACCCCAGAAAGATCGGATATGGGTCGTGCTTACCTTCCTTGCGCTTTTGAGACCATGGACCCGTAGCCCGAAAGAGCATATGCAGCTTATCAGAAGCCAGATCTTTTACAATAGCTGGGTTTAGCACCATTTTGCTTGCCCACTCACAACCAGGAACCGGTTCGAGCACCGGCTGCAGGGAATATCGGAAATGCGGCTTCATGAAGATGTTCCTCCTGTTTTTGGGACCTGCTTGCTCACATAAGTCATTTCTACACATCCTCTGTCATAAAAGAGACTTCATTATTTCGGAATAGCTGCTCAATTCGTTCCGGTTTCACAGGGATGGTGATGCCCATCTTCCGTCCTTGCTTCTCGCACCAGGCGTATAGTGAACCATCGTTATATTCGCTGCCCGCTTGCAGTTCTTCCGCTTGCGCTGATAATGTAAATAAAAACACCCATGCCGCTTGGTTCCATTCATGGAAATTAACTTCTTTCCTCGGTCCTTCATAGATGATGTAATCGATGCCTAGGGTGCCTTCTTGCTCTGATCTCGTGATCGCAATACGGGGCACTCCCATGTCCGAAAAGATGGACAACTGCTTGACCCGCAAAGTTTGACCCCCGATGACAACTGCAGCATCGTAATCAAGCGTGTTGCCGGAGAAACAATCTACTCCCTCGATATAACCTCCAATTTCTATACGAATCCGAAGGTCCTCCGCCTCAAACACACCGTTAACAGGGTCCAGTACAGGGTGCCAATCCCCGAAATTCAAAGCCATATTGATTCCGAATACGATATCACTCTTATCCTGTACTCCCGTGAAGACAGCCGACGAAAAGTCCATGCCATCTTTCAAAAAGCGCAGCTGTATATAGGCGGCCTTACCATGGTTATCCACATATGCAATCAGATTCCGGCGCTGATTCCACATCATGTCCTTTGAAAAAGAACCTAAACAATATGCTTCCTGCATGTACGTGGTGGCATAGCTCTGGTAGCCCATCTCCTCTTCGTCGAATACTGGGCAGCGGAGAACCCGTTCTTCTTCCAAGCTGAAATAAGGCAACAGTTCCTCGGGACAACGAATTGCTTGAGGGTTAGAATTGTTCTCAGATGCATCTCTTAGCAAACCGTACTCAAAGCTGCTCTCACTTAGCATAGGAGAATAGGAGCGGCTATGAGGCCCCGCCCATTCCTTCGTACGCGGGTGGTAACGTTCAGCTATCATTTTCCATGCGACGTGAAGCAGCTGCTCTGTTAATTTGATGGAAATGGAGTCCTTGGTCTCCTCATGAATATGGTGAAGCTCCTCGATCGTAATCGGCGTATAGCAGGGACTATTAAATTCGACAAAGGTGCCAAGACTCATGGTGTAATCATAAAGCCGCTGCAGTCGATTCCGGCCATATTGTACAAATGTCTCTTGTCTAGTGACCTCTCCGCCTACGAGTGTAACGAAAGCCCCCATGGCCGCTATATTGGTATAGCTAGGGCCGACATCCCGTTTCACGATGGCTTGGCAGGCATACCCTATTGCTTCTGACAATCCTTGTCTGAGCACTTCGCTTAAGCGATCCCCATGGCGCTTCAGCATTAAGACCAACTTCTTGCCGATGAAATCGGCATAGTTCCAATCCGGAGCTTCCATCTGGTCCAAGTGCTCCTCATAATAATAGGACCAAATACCATAGGTAGGACTATCCTGACGCTTATCCTGCAATTGCAAAATGACCGATAATATTTCGGCTGCCCGTTCCGAATAATGAGGTAGCGAACTGTCCAACAAATCTAACGCATATATAACAGACAAGTAGGTGCTGTGCACAAAAGGATAGGAATCCTTTTTAAGAGCTGTATGGTACGTTTTCGTAATCGGTCCATACTGCAGTTTCACCGCGGGATTGTATGAAGCTTCCCGTTCCGAAAGACTTGCCATTAGATGCTCCTTATTGCTGAGAGCCGACATAAGTTATCCTCCGCAGATTAAAATGTGTGTACTTAAGACTATCCCTTAACCGCACCAATCGTCATACCCTTGATGAAATAACGCTGCAGGAATGGGTATAAGAATATGATCGGTCCAATCGTGATGCATACCGTCGAAAGCTGAACGCCTGCCGCTGAAACCGGAATATTTACATTCGTATTTAAATAATCTAAATTCTGCGCATTGGACACAACTCTTCTTAACATCATCTGCAGTGGGTGATTATGCGGATCGTCAATAAACATCAGTGCATTGAACCAGTCATTCCAATAGGAAAGCGCATAGAACAGCGTGATCGTTGCAATCACAGGCATGGAAATCGGCCAGATGATGCGGAAAAAGATATACAGCTCATGCGCTCCATCCATGGTCGCCGCCTCATTTAATTCAAATGGAAGCGTTCGGAAATAGGATGTCATTAAGAATGCGTTGAATGCGGAGAACAATTGGGGCAAGATCAGCGCTAATAACGAGTCCCGCAAGTTCAGCCAGTTGGAGATGAGCAAATAATAGCCTACTAGACCAGGCGCAAAAAGCATTGTGAAGTAAATGTAAAAGGAAAGGAAATTCCGATACTTCACCTTCAGATGAGCTGTAACATAAGCGAACATGGAAGTCATGAGCACTGCCCCGATGGTACCAACCACAGTAACGAATATGGAAACAAAGCCGCTTCGGTACACCTGACTGCCATTAAATAAGAAACGATAGGAATCAAGCGTAAATTCCGTAGGGAACATTTGAAAGCCTTTAACAATCTGATGCTCCGCTGTGAATGATCCGATATACACAAGCCAGAAAGGAATAAGGCAAATAAGGGCAAAAAAACCTATGAATACATATGCTACGGCGGACACGGTCCATTGGGATGCATCTCGTTGTTTCAATATCATACTAAAGCTCCTCTCTAGAATAACTTGGAGTCATTATCAACTCGGCGGACAATCCAATTGAAGAAAAGAATGGTGATAAAACCCATGACCGACTGGAATAATGCTATTGCCGCAGCATTGCTGTAGCTGTTCATATTCGAGAAATCCCTCAAGGATCGGTACGTATAAGTATCAATGACATCCGTAGCCTTGTAGAGCAGAGAATTGTCTCCAATAATTCCATAAATCAAGCCGAATTCACCGTAGAAGATCTGTCCCAAAGCGAGAAGCGTCAGTACGATAATGGTCGGCCGCAACAACGGCAGGGTAATGTGCCAGATCTGCTGCCAGCGCTTGGCGCCGTCAATTCTTGCGCTTTCATAATATTCTTCTGAGAAGCCGGTTATCGTCGCAAGATATATAATCGAACCCCAACCGGCTCCCTTCCATACGAATATAATGGTCAAAAGCATAGGCCAGACCGATGGTGTCTGAAACCAATCGACCGTCTGAAAGCCGGCATCTTTCAGCAGCTGATTAATCATGCCGTCCTGCCCGTTAAAGAAATTCAAGACCATCAGATTAACAACGATAATGGAAATAAAATGCGGCAAAATCACAAGTGATTGGGTTACCTTCTTGAAAAAAACTTGTCTAATTTCATTCAGCAGCAGGGCAATTAATAAAGAGCTCACGGTGCCTGCCGTAATGAATAAAAGATTCAAAAATACGGTATTTAATGTAACCGCCAACCAATCAGGTCCTGTGAAAAAAAATGTAAGATTGTCAAATCCCACCCATCGACTTCCCCAGATCCCCTTAGCAGGTATAAACTGCTTAAAGGCCAATAGATGTGCAGACATTGGCAAATAAGAAAATATAAATACGTACACAATTACAGGAAGCGCCATAGCATATAGCCATATGTTCTTCCTGAGTTCTCGTATAATACTCATGTTCATGCTCACCTTTCCTTTCGTATGTGTTTGTATCTTACCCATTCGTGGAGCTGGCGTATAGTCTTGCTTTTATCAATGAGTTTGAACTGTAACAGCCCATAGAGGTTTGAATTCTATCACAACGAAAGTCCGGAGTTTACCAATATGAAAAGCCGGCGAACCTAGAATCTAGGTCGCCGGCTTTTAGGGCAGTTTACTTCTTTTTACTGGCCAGGTACGCATCCAGCTGTTTTTGATACTCAACTTGGACTTTCTTGACATTAGCATATGCTTTATCCTTAAACTTCGCTAAACCATCTTTCGGTTCCACCAGACCCATGACTATCGGATCATACAACTCTTTACCCACAGTGCTCAATTGTGCAATTTCATTGGATACCGGGCTTGGATCGAAAGTAAATCCGGCAAGAATATCCGCCGTAAAATTATTGGGATCCCGCTGCCACTTATTCAGCTTGATCACATCTTCCGGCAAGCTGGCATCGATGCGATCCAGCTTGGAGTTCCAACCCCATGCGAAAGGAATGCCTGCATAAGGGCTTTCTTTGATGGGTTTAAAAAGGCCTTCGCCCGAATCTTCCCAGTTTTTACCCTTTATTCCGTAGGCAAGCAAGTCGTAATTATCCTTCTGGTTTAACCAATTGACGAATTGAATGGCGCGTTCTTTGTTTTTGCTGACCACGGGGACGGCAATGAAATTTCCTGCTTTGAACGTTGAGGCCAGCTTCATGCTGGGATCATAGAAACTGAATGCTTCTGCGGTGGCTCCCGGAACTGACTTTTCCAGAGAAGTTCGGGTGCTAAGAGCTACACCGAAATCATTGAAGGTTGCTACAGCTGCTTTTCCTTTAGCAAATTCCGCATTTTTAAGAATGAGGGCATCTTTGGCAAGAATCCCATCCTGGTAGATCTTGTAATTTTGTTCGAAATTTTTCATGATCATAGGATCCATGTTATCAAAGATATTATAGGCCTTTCCATCATTGCCTTTGGTGTACAGTCCAGGATAATTCGATATAGCGGCAAGATTGGCTTTCGGATCCAGCATACTTGCCATCTTCAAACCAGTATGTTCGGTGCCGTTCGGAATGTACGGGGTGATCTCCGGAGCCTTCTCTTTCACAGCATACATAAATTTGACCAGATCGTCGTAGCTCTTGATCGGAGCAATGCCTAGCTTCTCTCGGATGTCCTTGCGTATAACAAACGTCCACGGACGAATGAAATTCACTTCAAGCGGTACTGCGTACAATTTACCGGTCACTTTGTTGGCTTCTAGCAGTTGCGCAGAGCGGTTGCTTTTAATCTCAGGTCCATACTTATCAATGATTGAGTCTAATGGTTCGTAGAGCCCAGCAGCAATATTTTGATACGGATTATTATCCCAGATCAGATCGTAATCTTCCGCGGAGGATAATGCGACTTGGCGTTTCTGAAGGACATCCGCCCATGGAATAAACACCACGTTCAGCTTCACATTAAGCGAACCGGCAAGACGATTCTCCATCTCTCCCTTCACTTCACTCCAATTGGCCGGCGGATCTCCCGGGAACATGATTTTCAGTTTAACCGGATCTAATTTGGCCACCGTGGAAGCTGCCGGTTTGGTGGTTTCGGAAGTTGCAGCCTCCTTCGAACCGCAGGCGGCCAATGTTCCTGCCAGTATTAGCGATGTCACCATTAATAAGATACCTTTACTTCTTGACTTCACTGTTTAACCCCTCCTGTTTTATGATCAACCGAGCAATGACATAACCATGGTTCGCATTTTGGTTTCGTGTATCCGGTGTGCTCGGTTCGTACTAGATCATACTCGGATTGCTCAGCTTCCGTACAGTCCGGTATCTATCAATCGGTATGAAATGTTATAAAGGGCGGAGTATCAATTTCCCAACAATCAGAGTACGAATTTCAATGCACTAAATCATGTTTTTCCCAAACGGTATTGGTTCGGCGTCATCCCGGTTGCTCGCTTGAATGCCGCAAAGAAGGTACTCTTGGTTTGAAATCCGGACTGTTCCGTTATATCAGCAACGGTCCAATCGGTCGTTGTAAGCAGCTTGATGACATGCTCAATCCGTTGGTCTGTAATATAATCGGATAGTGAGCAATTAAAATGATCCTTGAATATTTGTCTGGCATAGTTCACAGACATGGAGACATGTGCGGCAATGTCATCGACGGAAAGCATCGGATTGTGAAGATGATTACGTACATATTCAATCATCTCCGCAGCAACCTCATCCTTTCGGCTCAAAGCATTCTTCTTGCGGTTCTGTTCTATGGTTTGTAGCATCACCTGGTACAGCCACGATTTCACTTCACCTAAGGTGGCAAATTGTTCCAGAAAAGAATGGATACTCTTCATCCCTTGAAACGTTTTATAGTTTTTGAAGCTTTTCATGATTGAATAAATGATGTGAGTCAACTGCAGTTTGCATTCCTGATAACTTAGTTCCTGCATATGCACGGTGAGGTGATCCAAATAACCTTCAAGTGCTTTATCATTCTTAAGCTGAACAGATTGAATAACCTGTTTCAGCAATGCTTCATCGAGATCACTGTCTTTGCCTCGTTCATATCGCTCCAGATCATCAGAAGTAAACACCCTATCCTCATGATTAATGAATCCCATTAACGTCAGTTCGTAAAGCTGGTTATAGATAATCTGCAGATTCTCCTCAACATCAAGCACGGAACTGATAGCTGCATGCACTTCCAGCTTAAGCCATCGACTGATCTGAACCTTTACATCATCCATCGCTCCTATTGCTAGTGCCATTTCTTCCTCTGAAGTAGACAAAGAAATGAGCGCCACAATGTGATCAGAGCCGAAATCGACTGTTTCCGCAACAAACCCGTGATTCGAAAGAACTTCTGCCATAATATTCCCTAATGCAAAGCGCAATAATTTGCGCGAAGCAAAGTCAAACTGTTCTTCGAAGCGTCCGTACGATTCCAGACGAATGACCGCCATGCGAAACCATTCCGTTTGGAGAATTTGCGTTTGGTTCCTAATAAACTCTTCAATTGGTTTGGATGACTTCGAATTAAGAATCCATTGACGCAAGAAATCATCCTTCACCAAAGCTTTGCTGCTCTTGATCGATGAATCCAATTGTTCGATCTTCGCAACAAGCGAATGGAAACCGGAATGAATCCATGCCATTTCATTGCCGGCATTTGATGCTTGTAGGATAGCATGTTCCTTACCTAGTTTGCTTCGTATTTGAGCTGCCAAGTCACTAAGAGGCTTTAAGCTGCGGTATGATTGCCAAAACAAATATAACAGCAAGGCTAACAGCATAAAGATCGAAGAACCAATAATTTGGATACGAATCTTAGCAACCTTATCTTGCCATAAGGAGATCGGCGACATGTGATATATATTCCATCCTTCTACAGGGAACCGTTCCGACTGAATGGACCAGGTTTCATTGCCAGTCTTCCATTTCCATCCCTGGTCTGCCGCCGTTTTATCTACTTCCATTAGCGCTTTGGTTAACGCAGGGTCCGTATTCCCCAGGATGAACTCTTTATTTTTGCCTTCAATATAAATTTTATTGGGATCATCTGCTGAAATCTGCAGCATGTTCTCATTCAACAATGGTTTACTGAACAGAATTGCAACAAATCCCTGATAGTTCTGATTAGGTCCGGCTGCTGGTACGACAAGTGCAAGAAACGATTCTCCTCCCACCTCATGGTTAACATACTGCAGATACGGCGTTTTTTGATTCTTAATGTAGTCCAACATCGTTTGGTCATAAAAATTCTTTGTCGTATAGATGCTCGATTCAGAAGTGTAGATTTGATCAATATGAAAGTTAATTAAATAAATGCCTCGAATGAAAGGCTCACTGCTCATAAATTCCCTTACACTTGTCGCTGCTTTATCCAATGTCAATGGGGAGTACTGGTCCTTTTCCATGTTCATCCAGAGCGCAATACTTTGATCCGAATAGATTCTTAGCGCAAACTGGCGTATTTTTTGCAGGGTAAATTCCGAGGTTTTAACGATTTGATTAATTTTCACCTGGTTGGACTTGTCCATTTCATCCATTGCGCTTTTAGCGAACTGCTGGCTCAGGAACACGGTGAACACTAGGGTAAGTAAGCTCACTGCAATGCATGAATACATAAATATGTTTAAATACATCTTCTTCGGCTTTAACCGGCTCCACATGGCATACCCTTCTTTCTCAATATATCCCACGAAAACAATATGACAGATTACCTGCTTTGTCCAGTATGAATCTTATCAAAGAAGTCCGAATTTTATTACATGAGCAGAGTCATCTTCGTTTAAATCAGTCCACACCAAATCCCCCTCATTTTCTCACCATAGTAGTCTCATTCGATGATTAACTGTTAATTCCATCAAATTCATGACATTTGTTCATCCTCTCTTTCCTAATTAATTTAGCAATAAAAAAAGCCTCCACTTTTACGAGTGAAGGCCTTCCTTTGTGAGGTGTGGGTGTTTCAGACGGTACCATACTATTGACGGCTCTCCATTTCCATGTAACTCATGAAGATGTCGGGCTTGCTCGAGTTGAGATTCATATGTCTATCCTCCATATTTTTCATGAGATAACAACCACTTTTTACGTGTTAATCCGCCGCCATAACCGCATAACTCACCATTTGAGTTAATAACACGGTGACAGGGAATCACAATAGCCAGTTGATTTGCGCCATTAGCCTGAGCTACAGCGCGATAGCCGGTTGGTTTACCGAGTGAAATGGCAATGTCAGAATAGGAACGAGTTTCCCCTGACGGTATTTTTATTAATTGCTCCCAGACGCTTTTCTGAAAAGTCGATCCCATTAAAAAGAGAGGGGTTTTAAACTCGGTTAGTGTACCGTCGAAATAATAAGTAAGTTCCCTTTCAATCGACCGAATTGGCTCTGTTAGACCAGGGATAATTGCTGATTTAGTTCTTTTTCTAAGCCGTTCCACTTCGAGCTCTAAGCCACGGCGATCAACAAATTCTAAAAGATAGAGCATGCTCTCATCCCCGATGGCAATCATGGGACCAAGCCGAGTATCCAGCCAAGCTGCTTTAAGTACCAGGCTATCTTCTAACCTAGTAGGCGATGTACCCATGATGCGCGAGAAAGCGTCTCTAAAGCCGCTGCTGGAATCATAACCGGATGCTAATTGTGTATAAATGATCGTTTCCCCTGATCTAATGCTTTTCAAGTTGGACAATCATGTTATCCAGTCACACGACTCACAATTTTTAGAACCGCATCTCTCGTTAATTTGTTTCCACCAACAGCGATGAGGTTTACCGTAGCATGAGCTAGCGCTAATGGTATCTTGCAAAAATTCAACGCTGGACCTTCCTTCAGATCTGCGACATATGAGTCGGCGAGTTGTAAATTGCGACGTGTGTACTGTTGCATCTCTTTGAATCCCCAACCGTCAGGAAAGAAGTCAACGCCACGTTTAAGATCCTCCACTCTGTTTCGAAGGATATTTACTGACTGAAGTCCTCTTCCGAAGGCAATCGCCTTCGTTAGATCGGATTGCGTCCCGTCATGCCACAACCATAGTTCTGATAGCATTTCTCCAACCATACCAGCCACACTATAAGTATAGCGGTCCAAATCCTCTTCCGTATGAATGTTCCACCCGTTCTGAACCCATTCGGCCATTTGTAACGACATCTTTGCGATGTAATGATATACGATTGGAGCTGCGGAAGATGGACAAAGAAGCGCCCACTCATCGAGTTGCATTGTAACTGCCGGTAATACTGCCCCATACGGTGAGAGTAATTTTTGTGTTGCTTCGATAATATATGGGGATTGGAATGCCTCGTGTATCCCGAGTAATAATTCCACTTTCAATTGGTCTGTGAGTTCTTCATGATCCTCGATTTCATCTATAGCTCGCATACACAGATAGGCAGACGTTACAGCCTCCCTCAATCCTAAATCCAAGTAACTTATCGGAATATAAAAAGTACGGCTCGTTTTCTTCAACATGGTCATTGCATTATTCAGGACGACGTTATTAATGGATACTACCTCCAATGATTAGCTTAGCTTATAAATTATTCATGCTTAATATCATGATAACATACCTTGATATTGTCAAGCCAAATACTATAACCATTACTTTACTAAACTGCCTTTTAGTCCAATAGCACAAAGAGACCCACAGCAACGGGCTGTGGGTCTAAGTTTTATATTTTAAAGGGGGTCAATTTTTATTATAAGCTTGATTCATTAATGCCACATGAAAATAAGATTTCAAACATGTTACATTTTCCTAACTCTCGGTTTTCGTTTGGTTTACTTTGCGGAACGAATCAACTGCGTGCCCAGGATTTGGAGATTGTTGAACGATTTCATCCTAACCGTGACGTGCGTCGTATAGGTTTTGACTGGCCTCCTATCGCGTATAGCATGATCGGCAGAGTTCGCATAGAAAATTTGCAGCAATACATGCAGACCGTATTGAATGACCATATAGAGGGCGATTTCATAGAAACCGGGGTCTAGAGAGGCGGAGCTTGCATTTTTATGCGGGGTTATCTCAAAGTTAACGGGGTCAAGGATAGAAGTTTGTGGGTAGCCGACTCTTTCGAAGGATTGCCCAGACCGGAATGGTTTCAAGATAGCGGCGAAATTCATCATACTTTTGATTTTCTGAAAGTTTCTTTGGAAGAGGTAACAGAAAATTTTCGAAATTATTGATCTCTTAGATGGTCAAGTCCGATTTCTAAAGGGGTGATATAAAGACACTTTACTTTCCGCTCCGATTAAAAAGATTGCGGTGTTGAGATTTGACGGAGATATGTACAGTTCGACCATGGATTGCTTGTATCAACTGTACCCGAGCGTCTCCAAAGGCAAAGAGCTGTCGGGTGGCGGCTCTTTCAAAGTTGAACTATTGGTTTTCAATACATTAATCATCGTTCAAATGGCCGGTTCCTCATTACTTTTTCACTACTTCGCCCCTATAACTTGGCCCACTCAAGACCGCAGTAAGCATCGATTGGAGACTCTCCTTGAAACGGCTGCTTGCCAACCATACATCTAATAATTTCTTTCTGTACCGCCAAGGTAGCGTTATATGCGTTTATCATCGTAGGCATAGACGGAAGTTCATAGAGCGTGTACGGATTTCCCAGCGAGATAAATACGGTTGGCACCTGTGTAGGGTACCATTTGAAAAGTCCTCCTGTTTCTTGTGGAGAGAGACGCATGGAATTTTGCATGAATCCAGGTGATTTCTGAACAAGAAAAATAACAGCATCTATTTCGTTGCCCTCTTCTTTTACCTCATATTCCCGAACAACCGTGAAGCCTTCCTCACTCAGCATCCGGGCAAACTCGTCACCCGTTGCGGCCTTATCGGCAAAAAAGGAAGCCTCATCCGAAGCAGCTAACAGCAAAATACGCTTTTGCTTTTGCGGTGTTAAAGGTAGAAGGCCCTGGGTATCCTTGACCAGTGTTACCGATTTGCTCGCAATTTCCGCTGCCAGCTGCAAATGTTCAGCTGAACCTACCACGTCAAGATCCCTTTCATCCGCCTGAGGCAAGTGAAGACCGAGTGACGCTTTTAGAGCCAGTATTCTTGTGACCGCCTCATTCAACCGCTCCTCCGTGAGTATGCCATCATGGACGCCTTGAAGCATGGCCTGAAAATCTTCGTGCATATCATTCGTAAACAGGAACATATCCACGCCCGACGCAATACACTGCGGAATGATATCTTTACGTCGGCCAAAGCACGTCATGCCTATCATCGATGTAGCATCGGAAACGATAAGTCCGTTAAACCCGAGCTCTTCCCGCAGAAGCTTCGTGTTCAATTCGTACGATAAGGATCCCGGTGTATATTTAGTTCTTATGTCCGTGATTCCCAATTCTTCATAATAGCTTGGCAGTGCGATGTGAGCGCTCATAACCGTCTTGACCCCGTTCTCGATCGCCGATTTATATACACGGCCGTAGGTCTCACGCCACTCTTTCATCGTTAACGTATTATTCGTCAGCACCTTATGCTGATCTCGGTCATCCATGCCGTCACCAGGCCAGTGCTTCACGCAGGCAGCCATCCGATTGTTCTTCTGAATAGCATTCATGACAGGCAGCGCTGTATGTTCCACGATACCGGGCGTATCGCCGAATGCACGGATGTTGACGATGGGATTCTGATAGTTGTAATTGATGTCAATGACCGGTCCGTACACCCAGTTGAACCCCATTGCGTAACCCTCAACTTCTATGGAAGCTCCAAACGCGGTTGCGAGGTCTGGATCGTTTGCCGCGGCCAACTGCATGTTAGACGCAAGGTTCGTTCCATCGGTTGCCCCGCCTTGTCCCCCATTCTCAAGATCGCCTGAAACTAGCAGCGGTACTTTGCTGCGCTTTTGCAAGTCACGAATTAAAACCGCCTGATGCTGCTTCGTTGCATGCGGGGAAAATCCAAATACATGGACTCCCCCTGGGCGAATACCAAGCAAATTCTTTTTGGCCCCAGTATCAAACGGAAGATCTACAGTAATGAATAGTTGGCCCACTTTTTCTTCCAAAGATAATCCACGTAAAGTTTCGTTGACCCACTGAATCGCTTCTTCGTCCAAATGAAACGGTTTTGCTTTCAGATTAACCATACCTGTCTCCCCTTTTTATCGCGTACTAACGGTTACTTTTCTTTCCGGGATGGCGTTCAAGTTCTTTAAATCGTCAGCCAACATCTCTTCGGAATATTTCCCTTGTCCGAAGCCAATCATTGCACGCAGCGGCATATATCTCATCATAGCCATCAGCATGTCTGGGTTATCTCCTAAGAGAGCGTCAAAGCCGAATCTCCCAATAAATTCTTTCGCTTTATCAGCCGTTAACGGATTTGCCATCAAGTCGCCGATTAATGAGTTGCGATTATACGCCCCGGGAAGGGTGACAGTAGATTCGACCTCGATCGTTGTGCGCTGAATGATATCTCGCGAAGATTTTCCAAGTAAGATGTCAAATGCCCCGGTTTCCACATGCCAATCGCCGATTTGAACGTTGTAGTAAGCGAAAGCCCTTTGATCCAAAACAAAGGTAACTGTTTGTTGTTCTCCTGGCTGCAGCTCGACTTTTTGGAAGCCTTTCAATTCTTTTTGCGGACGATTGACACTGCTCTGAACGTCCTTGACGTAGAGTTGAACGATTTCTTTTCCTGTACAGCCGCCTGTATTTTTCACAGATACTTGAACGGTAACCTTCTCATTATCTTTGATCGCTGATTTGTCTACACGCAGGTCACTGTATCCGAAATTGGTATAACTAAGGCCGAACCCGAATGGGAATAAAGGCTTAATCTCTTTGGTATCGTAATAACGGTAACCGACAAATACGCCCTCTTTATATTCCACTTTGTCGCCCTCACCAGGGAAATTCAAGAAGGACGGGTTATCACTTAGTTTCACAGGGAACGTTTCCGCAAGCTTGCCGCTCGGGTTCGCGAGGCCAAACAACAAGTCTGTTACCGCACCGCCAAAAGCTTGCCCCCCCAGGTATCCTTCCAGCACAGCTTTTACTTTGCCGATCCAAGGCATTTCAACCGGAGAGCCGTTGCTCAAGATAATGATGAGGTTACTTTGAACTTCCGCCACGGCATCGATTAGTGCACGATGATTGACGGGAATGGCCATATGCGTGCGGTCATACCCTTCCGATTCATAGCGATCAGGCAATCCGACAAATAGGACCGCCACATCCGCTTTTGCCGCTGTTTCCTTTGCTTCCCTTACCAAATCTTCATCGATTTCGTCGCTATCCAGCTTGTAGCCTTGCGAATAACTGATTTGTGCCGTATCTCCTGCGACATTCATCATTTCTTCTAGCGCATCATCCAGCTTGGTCGGATTGACATGGGAGCTGCCGCCGCCCTGGAAACGCGGATTCTTGGCAAATTCACCAATTACAGCAATCTTCCCTTGCTTACGAAGCGGTAGAATACCCCCTTCATTCTTGAGAAGCACCATGCTTTCATGGGCAGCCTCTCGAGCCAATCGATGATGAGCTGCAGACTCGTAAACAGCATCAGTCTTACTGCTATCTGCTGCCTTAAAGATGAAGGTCAACATCCGCTCGACCGCAAGATTCAACGTCTCCTCCGAAAGCTCGCCGCTTTTTACTGCTGCAACAATCTTTGCGTCACCGATTCCGGCACTTGAGGGCATTTCCAGTTCTAATCCAGCCTGAAGAGATTTTACGCGCTCGTTAACTGCACCCCAGTCTGAAACCACAAAGCCTTCAAAACCCCATTCATCCCGCAAAACCTGAGTCAACAAAAACGCATTCTCCGATGCATATTCACCATTGACCTGATTGTAGGAACACATCACACTCCACGGTTGTGACTGCTTAACTGCGCCTTCAAAGCTGGCTAAATATATTTCCCGCAGTGTCCGCTCGTCAATAACGGCATCAACGGACATTCTCCGATGCTCCTGGTTATTCGCGGCAAAGTGCTTGAGCGAAGTGCCAACGCCCTGACTTTGTACGCCCTTGATATGATTGGCCGCCATTTCCGAAGAAAGGTACGGATCCTCCGAAAAGTATTCGAAATTTCTGCCGCACAAAGGCGACCGTTTGATATTGGCTCCCGGCCCAAGAAGAACCGCAACGTCTTCCGCTTGGCATTCCTTCCCTAATGCCTCGCCTACTCTGCCGATCAGCTCCCGATTCCAAGAAGCGGCCATGCCTGCGGCCGATGGGAAGCAAGTAGCAGGTACACTGTTATGAAGGCCAAGGTGATCCGCATCTTCTTTTTGTTTCCGTAAGCCGTGAGGTCCGTCTGTCACCATAAGTGATGGGATCCCAAGCCTCTCTATCCCTTTGGTATGCCAGAAATCCAAACCCGAGCATAAGCCGGCCTTTTCCTCCAACGTTAATTTGGAAATTAGTTCTTTAATTTTCGAATTCATAGCTATTCCTCCTGTAACTAATAAATAGTTTAAAACCGCTTGCTTAACCATTTCATAGCTAGGTCGACCCATATCTGACAATCCGGATTCACATGTGCAGGCTCTGCTGAGGTCGTCTCATCACTTAATGACAAACCGTGGACCCCATTCTCAAATACGTGCAGCTCATAGGGCACTTTATGCTTCGCTAATGCTGATGCAAGTTGTAAGGCATTAGCAGCATAAACCAGTTGGTCATCAGCGGTGTGCCAAATATATGTCGGGGGCATATTGGAAGATACAAAATTAACTGGGCTGTGTTTCTTCATTTCTTCGGGTGCAGGGTCGGTCGTTCCAAATGCCGCTTTAATGGCGTAGGCCATGCCCCCTCTTGCCATCTCGCTCGGATCCGCTTCTGCTTCTTCTTTCATCAGAACATAGTCAACAAGAGGATAACCCAGAATAAGTGCGTTAGGCTTCAGTAGATTTTTATCAACTCTCAGTCGTTCCGCTAAAAATTCATCCTGCCAATGTGCGCCCAAGCTAGCTGCCAAATGACCGCCCGCTGAAAAACCGCATACAGCAATCTTATCTGTATGAATGAACCATTCCGATGCCTGCTTCCTCACAGTTAGGATCGCTTTTGCCAAATCAAACAGCGGCTGCGGTTGCATGGAAAGTTCATTTCCTGGCGGCAAGTTCTGAAAGTCTGGTCTACTAGAATAATGCGTGGTGTATCGAAGCACGAAAACATGATAGCCTTGTGCGGCAAAACGCATGGCAACAGGCTCCGCTTCTCTGTCTGAAGTCCATAAATATCCACCTCCGGGACATATAATGACTGCCGGACGGTTTTGATTCATTTTGAATTCCTGAGAATTATCAAGAATGTAGGCAGTTAAATGAGCGCTATTACTTTCATCCCAAAGTTGAATGGTTTCTACATGCATACCATGACACCCCAATCTATGAATTGGACTTGCTTAGCCAAATACAAATGGCTTAACTTCCGGAAGTGGTGGAATAGGCTGCGTCAACACATAGCTGAAGCTGTATGTCCCTGAACCTGCTTCCAACGTTACACCCATATTCTCAACCTCAACATTCGAAATGCCCGCAGCCTCTTTAAGTGCTGTTCCGCTTTCGGTCACTCCACTCTCGGGCGCATAAGGCAGGCGGATCTCAGCCGTTGCGTTCGGCGGAATCACCACCTGAATGTCCAATCGTTCACCATCCAATTTCGTCCAGCGGCAGCTAACTTCTCCGTACATCGTGTCGATACGCCCCTCTGCCCATGTCATACCATCTCCAGGCATCGGGCGAACGATTACTCTTTTATAGCCAGGATTCCTCTCATCCGTATCAATTCCAGCAACAACACGGTACAACCAGTCTCCAATGGCTCCGTAAGCATAATGGTTAAAGGAATTCATATCTGGACTCCAAAAACTGCCGTCCGGCTTAATCCCATCCCAGTGCTCCCAGATGGTTGTGGCGCCTTTGGTCACTTGATACAGCCAGGACGGATAATCCTGCTGAAGTAACAGCTTATAAGCGAATTCCGATTTGCCGTTATCGCTCAGTACGTGGTTCAAATAAGGAGTGCCAACAAATCCGGTTGTAAGATGAAACTTCTCCTCTTCAAGTAACTCCAGCAACTTCTGCACGGCACGTTCCTTGGCTTCGCCCTCGACAAGTCCAAACATTAGCGACAGCACCTGTCCTGTCTGTGAAGGGACAGATAAACGGCCATTAGGCGTGACGAATTCCTGCGTAAAAGCATCAAGAATGCGCGTATGCAGGTCTGCATAATGTTCCGCTTCCTCTGATCTACCCAGCACCACGGCTGCTTTCTGCACCAATGATGTGGAATAAGCATAGTAGGCCGTTGCAACAAAGTCCCGAGCCGTAGCCCCTATATAGCTGTCTGGCCGGGAATCCAAAGCAAGCCAATCCCCGAAATGAAAACCGGAATTCCACAAATATTCATTGTCGCCTTGACGTCTGATGAATTCTACCCATGCTTTCATACTGTCATATTGTTCCTCCAACACGCGCTTATCCCCATAGCATACATAGAGTGTCCATGGAATGATGACCGCCGCATCCCCCCAAGCTGAGGCAGACTGCGCCTTCTCACTCAAAATATTGGGAACCACAAACGGCACGCCCCCATCGAGCTCCATCTGCTCGACCTTCAAATCATGAAGCCACTTCCGGAAAAAAGGCACGACATTCGACAAATAAGCGGACGTACGGGCAAACACCTGAGCATCCCCTGTCCAACCCAGCCTCTCATCTCTCTGCGGGCAGTCCGTTGGAACATCCAGAAAATTCCCTTTTAGCCCCCACCGAATATTATGCTGCAGCTGGTTGACAAGCGGATCGGAGCAAGTGAATTCTCCCGTTGTTTCCATATCTGAATGCAGCACGATACCGGTATAATCTTCAAGACGGATCGGTTCCTGAAACCCAACAAGCCGAATATAGCGGAAACCTTGGAAAGTAAAATGAGGTTCGAAAGTTTCTCTTTCTCCTCCTTTGAGCACATAGTGGATCGTTTGCTTCGCTTTACGGATGTTGTCCACATAGAAGTTGCCTTCATGATCCAAGATCTCGGCATGATGGATGCTGACCTCCTGACCCGCCTCTCCCTGGACGGTAAACCGGATCCATCCGACCATATTTTGGCCCATGTCGATGACAGTTTCTCCCTTGGGGGTGGTGATGAGTTCGATAGGTTGGATGCTTTCCATTTTACGGACGGGCACGTTCTCCTGTGCGACCAAAATATCTTTGCTTGGTTCGATCACATCGACAGGATGCCATCCACTGTCATCGTAATCTCCACGGCTCCAATCGGTCCGCTCCAGCCGCGCATCATACGTTTCACCGTCATAAATTTCCGACATCAGGATCGGACTTCCTGACACCTTCCAACTGCTATCAGAAACGACGACCTCTTGCCTTCCATCCGCATAATCAATGTGGATTTGCACCAAAAGCGCAGTTCGGTTTCCGTAATGCTCATTATTCCCATCCCAGCCAAGAACGCCTTTGTACCAGCCGCTGCCTAATAGGGCGCCAATTCCGTTCTTTCCGCTGCTCAGCATTTCAGTAACATCATAAGTTTGGTATTGAAGGCGATGCTTATAGCTGGTCCATCCAGGTGCAAAATAGTGGTCCCCCACCCGATTTCCATTCAACTCTAATTCATAGATTCCAAGCGCTGAAGCGTAAACACGGGCCGAGCTTACTTCACCATCAATGTGAAAATCACGTCGAAACATCGGAACTTGATCGGAGCCCGCTGGAAGCGTTGCGGGAGAACTGATCCATTCGGCCTTCCACTCCGAATGATCTTTGAATCCGGTTTCAAAGAAGGCCTGATCAGACCAGCCAGAACTTAGTCCATGCTGGTTCCAAGCCTGAACGCGGTAGTGATACCGCTTGCGCGAAGCCACTTGAAGCTCTTTCAATTCCACATGAACAGATTGCTCTGAATCCACTTTTCCAGAGTCCCAAACTGACTTCTGAAAATCCGCGTCTTCTGCCACTTCAATACGATAAGCCGATTGTACCGCTGCTCTTTCAGAGGATTGCAACCGCCAGCTAATCCTTGGTGATCTGTGATCCAATCCAATCGGATTCACTTGATATTCACAACGAAGATCCTTTACTTTAAACATGACTATGTAACCTCCTGCTCTGAATTCACTATCTGTTAAGAGAAAACCGTACCCCACCTGTTGTAGAGTACGGTTCAAGTTCATCTTTATTTTCCTGCCGTTTTAGCCCAAGCATCAATTTGCTTTTGTTTCTCAGCGATGATCTTGTCAAGACCGGCCGTTTTAAGCTTCGCATTGAATTCGGCCGTCAATGCCGGGTCTAACGTACCGCTTTCCAGGCCTACTTTATATTGATTGATCACGTTAGTCGCAGCAGCAAGTTCTGTTTTAACCGGATCTACGTTAAATGTGAAGCCGACTGCTTTCGATTTAATGGCTTTGTCGTTGTGCGCCTTCGTTAAATCCCAAATTTTCGGGTCGGTACCTTCCCATACATAGGTCAGGAAGTTATTGCCGACTTCCCATTGGTTGAATTGGTAACCGCTTTGCTTCACGCCATCTGGAAGCGCAATGATGTTATCCGATTTTTTCACATAGTGTTTACCTTCAATACCAAGGGAAACCAAGTTGGCAATCTCCTTATCGGTGTACATCATGTTCAAGAATTGCATAGCTCTCTCAGGGTCTTGACTGTTTTTAGTGATCGACATCATGAAACCTGTGATCGATACGGAAGTTTGCAAAGGTTTCGTCAATCGAACAGCAACCATTTCTTTTCCGGACAAATTCGTTTCTTGCGCCTCGAAGCCCGGCTTCATATTGGATGTGTAAGAAAAGGCTTTGCCCGCTTTAACCAGGTTAACTCCCGTTTCTTGCGAAGTGGCGATATCTTTCATAATATAGCCTGCTTGATACCATTTACGAGCTAAGGCAATGGCATCCGTGAATTCCTTCGTTTCGAACAGATTCACAATTTTAGTGCTGTTCCCAGGATCAGCAATGACACCCAGGTTGTCGCCTAATGTATCAACGATAGAATTATACATATTGGTTCCAGGCATTCCCGTGTTCGTTTGCTGAACCAATGGCGCCAGTCCTGGCTCGTTATCTTTGATCGTTTGGAACACAGGGTCCAGATCCGCCCAAGTTTTGATTTTGCTCAAATCAATCTTGTACTTGTCCACCAAATCTTTTCTCATAATAATGCCGTTATCGGAACCAATGTCCCTCAAGCTTGGAACCCCATATACTTTACCGTCGATCTTGGATCCATTAATCAAATCCATGCCCACCGTGTCTACAAGACCTTTTCCATGTTTCTTAAGCAAATCGTCTAATGGCTCTAATTGTCCTTTAGCGACTTGGCTGCCAAAGTTGCCAATAATTGAGGAGGAGACCATCAGATCAAGCTTCTCGCTTCCTGCCAGCATCAGATTCATTTGTTGCGTCCAAGCGGAAATGCTGATCGGCACCAGCTTAACAGTTGCATTGATTTTTTCTTTGGTAATTTTGCTGATTGCCTCAGACACGAGATTCGCTTCAGGCATGTCATTTAGCTGTATATACGCCATCGTGATTTCATATGGCTTGGAGTTCCCAGGCTTAGCGCTCTCTGTCGTTGTTTTATTCCCATCATCGCTATTGCTGCTGCCGCAAGCTGAAAGCAAGGTAGACGCTGCAAGAACAACACTTAGTACTCCACTAGCTTTTTTCCATTTCTTTTCCATGGTCTATAATCCCCCTAATGTGTATGAATTATGGTTGATCTATACTAATCGAATCCGAGGATCCAAGAGTAGCCTTGAGCGTTAACCTTTTACAGCGCCAAGCGTAAGACCTTTGACAAAAAATTTCTGGAAGAACGGATAGGCGCAGAAGATCGGAACGATTCCGATAACAGCTATAGCCATGCGAACTGAATCTGTCGGTATGTTCGAAGAAGCTTGTGCAGCATTAGTCATGCTGCTCTTCTGAAGGAACTGAATATCGCTCAGCATCCGATTCAGCATGTTTTGAATACTGAAGAGCTTGCTGTCGGTTACAAAGATCAATCCATTAAACCAATCGTTCCAATAGGATATACCCAGCATCAGTCCGATGGTAGCCAGAATTGGCAGCGAAAGCGGGAGCACGATGCGGTAAAAAATCTTGAATTCAGAAGCACCGTCAATATATGCCGATTCAATAATCGCTGCCGGAATCGAAGTGCTGAAGAACGTTCTGATTAATAAAATGTAAAAACCGTTCGTAAGCAATCCTGGGATGATAAGCGCCCAAATCGTATTTTTGATATGGAAAACTTCGGTGTAAATCAGATAGGTCGACACAAGCCCGCCGTTAAAAAGTAAGGTGAAAAATACGAGAAACGACATCACTTTGCGAAGCGGCATATCACTGCGTGACAAAGGATAGGCGAGCATCGTCGAGATGGCCAAGCCTACAACAGTTCCGAAGATCGTTATGAAAACCGTGATGCCATAAGCCCGAATCAATGAAGATGAGCTCTGCATCATATACTTGTACGCTTCTAAACTAAACACACTTGGTAAGAGTGAATAACCATCGTTAATAATTGCCTTCTGATCGGTAAAGGAGGCCATAACAAGCAGGACAAAAGGGAAGATGCTGGCACATGCCATGAGAATAAAGATCAGATTGACAGCGTATTGATTCATGTGATTCGATTTCATGATAGCACGCTCCTTTCTTTTAGAATAATGCTTGTTCCGGGCTTTTGCGGCGAATGATAAAGTTAGATACTAGCACCAAAACGAATCCCACGACTGACTGGTAGAATCCTGCTGCTGAAGACATTCCGATGTCGCCAAGCGTCATTAACCCCCGGTATACATACGTGTCGATAACATCCGTTGTTGGTTGTAATGGGCCTGAATTTAGAGGCACTTGATAGAATAAACCGAAATCAGAGTAGAAGATACGACCAATGCTTAACAAGGCCATGATAATGATTGCCGGTGATAGAAGCGGTAGCGTTATTGTGCGGATTTGCTGCCATTTGTTCGCGCCGTCTAGCGTCGCTGCCTCATAATATTCGTTATCGATCCCAACAATGGCTGCCAAAAAGATGATACATAAGTAACCGACATTTTTCCAAATATTCACAATCGTTAAGATGTATGGCCAATATTTAGGTTCTGAATACCAGGAGATTGGCTCGATTCCGAATAGCGGTAAAACTTGATGATTGAAGAATCCGTTCTCACCATTTAACATGGCAAGTGCCAAATATCCGACGATAACCATCGAGATCAGATAGGGTAATAGAATGATACTCTGGTAAAAACGGGACATGAACCGATTTTTCACTTCATTCAGTAAAATAGCTACAGCGACAGCCAGAGCCAAATTGATGATAATGAAGAGTCCATTGTACAGAATCGTATTTCGGGTAATGACCCAAGCATCTGCGGTTTTAAACAAATATTCGAAATTTTTGAGACCAGCCCAATCACTTCCAAATATCCCCTTGCGGTAGTTTATATTTTTAAATGCGATCACAATCCCAAACATTGGGAGATAATTGTTAATAATCAAATAAATCATGCCGGGCAAGACCATTAGAAAAAGCGCACGGTAGCGTTTAAACGTTTTCAACGTCTTATGTAGTGTACCCGGCATCCTTACAGCCTTTGCGTTTTCATATAAAACTTCTGCGTTGGTGTTCATCTGATGTCAACTCCTTCTCTTTATAGCTTTAGTATAGAAGAAGTTTAACTAGCCTGCTCACCACGAATACGACTTTATACTTTAGGTATTCCGACATTTTCGAAAAAAAAGACTCCACACCTATGTTTTTAGGGTAGAGTCTTTCTATCTTTTCTCAAATTGCTTTCTGTATTCATTGGGATTCATACTAACAGCTTTCTTGAAAAGCGTCGAGAAGTAAGAGACATTCGAATAACCCGCTAATAGCGCTATATCGATAATGGATTTATCCGAGCTCGCAAGTAAATCCTTGGCATATTGGATCCGCTGCTGCTGCAAATAGTCGGAAATCGATAAGCCCGTTTCCTTTTTGAACACCCTTGTCAAATAATCAGGGTTTAAAAATACGTGTGCCGCGATAACATCCCTGGATAATTCCGATACGGAAATATGAGCTGCAACGTATTGTTTCACCTTTTCAACAACAGACATGCCGCCTTCCGTCGAATGGATCTGATTCATAGCCACCTCGATAACGTATTGCACCCATTCTTCCAAAGCGGTTATAGATCTCAGTACCAATTCCGGCTTTTCCGTGAATAGATTAGCTGCAAACACTTTATTCGCATGTAATCCCTTCATTTGAAGAACGAAGAAAAGCATTTGGAGAAAATCCTGATAGAAGCTGTGCAAGAGCGGAGCGCCAATTCCTTCTCTGGTCTCCCTTAACGATTTGAACAATAACTTAACCTCGGTTTGCAGCTTTTCCTTTGACCCCTGCTTCATCCACTCTGCCCAGTCATTCAATGATGGAAGCACTACCCTGCATTCCCCTTTCCGCACATCCCAAAGCACAATGGTTTCATTAACCATAGAGACATTGTCTCGATCCAGATCGTCCATTCTACGCACCATTGGTACGACTTCATGAAGATAGGCGGGTTCGCTGATGTAACAGCATAGATCGCAGTAAAAGTATTGATTGCAAGATTTCACGTATTCCTCGCATACCTCTCGAAGCTCCTTCATTTGATGTTGGCGTTCGTAAGGAACCATAATCAGCAGACATCCATTATTCGGAGAAATGATCGCTGTATGCGGGTTGTTTCGCGTAATTTTCTCTTCTGCAGCATTCTTCAATGCATATTCCATGATTCGTTCATCACGCTGATTCAGATTCTTATGCCAACGCCTAACGCGAATCATAATCAGCACAAACCGCATGGCATCCAAAGACAATAAATTATACTTTTGTAAATGCTCCGTTATCTTTTCCTTGGTGGAGGGAATCGATTGTTGAATCAGATCCTGCCAAAAGCGTTCTTTCATCAATGGCTGATGAGACTCCCATAGCTGGTAATAATGCTTATAGGTCTCTTCGAAAGAAAGAAGCTCTTGATCTTTTTTAATTTTGACCAAAACCTTCAGGATCACATCTTCAAGCTCCTCGTAATCGACAGGCTTGAGTAAGTACTCGAAGCTGTCCAATTGGATTGCACGCTTCGCATAAGAGAAATCGGAATGACACGTTAAAAATATCGTCTCTGTTCGGGGATAATGTTCTCTGACCCAGCTCAACAAATCCATGCCAGAGCCCTGGGGCATTTCGATATCGCAGATCATCAAATCAATCGGAGATGTGGCATAGATCTCCTGCGCCTGCTTCATGCTATGGGCCGTATAAATCGTAGAAATATGGAGCTTATCCCAGTCAACGCCGGCTTGTAATCCTCTCACCGCGTGCACTTCGTCGTCGACGATTAACACATGAACCAATTTACTCACCTCCTGTTGGTGGAACATCTGCCGGTATGCGGATTCGTACGCACGCGCCCTTGCCGACTTCATTATAGAAATCAATAGAAGCTTTATCGGAATACAACAAGTGTAGTCTACGCTTGACATTCCAGATCCCGATGTGCTCCCCTTCTTCACTAGTCAGATCCATATTGCTCTTCAATAATTCCAAAATAGGATCCGGAAAGCCTTCGCCTGTATCCTCAATATGAATAACCACCCATTGCTTTTCTTCGTCTTCCTCCGTATTCACCCGGATATCGATCCGAATCTGTTCATCCATATTAACAGCATGTTTAATGGCATTCTCCACCATCGTCTGAATGACAAGCGGAGGAATCTGCAGCGATAGAACAGCATCTGGCGCTTCGATCTGATACGATAAAATCCCCGGAAACCGGAGCTCTTGAATACGCAAGTAGTTCTGAGTATGAAGCAGTTCATCCTTAAGTGTTACCAAATAGGAATTACTTCGGAACATAAACCGGAAGTAAGCAACAAGACACTTGGTCATCTCCTGGATTAATTTGAAATCCTTTACCGTTGCCAAGTTGTAGACGATGTTCAGCGAATTCAAAAAGAAGTGAGGGTTGATCTGAAGCTGCAAATGCTTAAGTTCCGCATGCTGATGCATTAATTTCTCTTCATAGACGTTAATTTTCAAATGTTGAATTTCAGAGATCATTCGGTTATAAGTTTCATTCATCATACTAAACTCAGTAGATGTCGGGTAATGCTCGATTTGCGAATTCCAACGGCCATCGCCTAATTTTCTCATCGCTAGGATGATTCGGTTGATCGGCAGCAAGAAAACTTTTCTCATGTAAAAGACAAACATCAGCAGAAATGCGATGGCTCCCATCGATATGATGGAAGAAATACGTTGAAGATAAGGTAAATTCTCTAATGCGGTTTCCTCGGGGATTAAGGCGAATAAATAAAAGTTTCCTTTCTTTGACGGCTCCCCCATCACTAAATAATCCGCATTCGTTCCCGAGAGTGTGTATGCCTGATTGGTTAGAGCTAATTGAATGCCTTTTTGTTCAATTAATTCTCCGTGACTCATGGGTTCTAATTGATCCGAGGTTAAAAGCGCCGCACCGTTAGATCCCAGGTTAATGAGTTGAAGAGGGATCATCAGCTTCTTTGCATCTACCCATGCCCCAACATAGACATCGCCGGTTTTGATCAGATGGTATACATAATGATTTCCTTCCGATTGCCAAGTATACCATCGATAAACATTTGGAGTCACCGAGCTATCCTGCAGCATCCTTTCAATTTCTTTTGCCACCTGATTACGCTCCTCAAAGCTGCTTCCGAAACCTTGCGTCATAAGCAGATCTTTGTTTAGGCTGGAATATATAAAGAACGAATCGATTCCCTTGTAATAGCTGATACTGTTATTGATCGTTTGAAACAGACGAAGTTTAGCTTTCATATAATTATTTTCGTTTGTAACCCTGTCCGTATCCAAATCAAGTAAATCCAAATTCGTTTGTGATAAGTTGATCAAAAAGTTGTCCACTTCTTGCAAATTGCGGTCAATCTGCCCCATGTATAAGCTCAGCATGTTTTTATTGGACTGAGCC
Source organism: Paenibacillus sp. V4I7 (assembly GCF_030817275.1). Lineage (NCBI taxonomy): Bacteria > Bacillati > Bacillota > Bacilli > Caryophanales > Paenibacillaceae > Paenibacillus > Paenibacillus sp. V4I7. The sequence continues at coordinate 4,785,002 of NZ_JAUSZD010000002.1, forward strand.
ACTTGGTTGCGAACGACTTGAGCTGAGTAATGGTTGATAACAAGCAGAACGATGATAAGTGGAACAATCGTGAATAATAATCCAGAGAAAAGCTTGAAACGTAAGGAGTTCAGCCATAATTTCATTTTTCGCATGAAGACGCTCTCCTCTATAGGTGTAAGGTCTCCCTATTGTACAACGAAGACAGGAACAAAATCACCCTGCGGTGTAACCTCTTTTCATTGAGAAAAAAGACATGCCAAACTGTTGTCAGCTTGCATGTCTTTATTGTTTTCACCTAAACGCTATATCTTCCTAATTCTAACAGCCATATACGGTGTCCCAGGCAGCTCGATCCGGAAGTCTCCCTCATAAGTTCCAGGCTGCTCATTGATGATCATATTCCATGTGTCGATAACATCCACTTTGTATCGGATGCCTGGCTTCATACTGTACTTCCTGAAACTAGGCTGGTTAAAGCCATAGTAATACAAGTAATATTCATCTGGAACGCCCGCAGACGGAGCATCCCACTCGGACTTTAGCGGATTCAGACCTTCTGTAGGTCCCTCTGCCATAATTTTGTGCAGGAAGCCGATACGTTCAGGGCTGCTTCCGTATAGTTTCCCCCCCTTGGACCACCAAAGGATGTCCTCGTCATGCAAATAGGTTTCACCGTGACCGACATATCCGCCACGAATGGCGCCTTCCCAGAAGCGGCGTACCATTTCCTGTCCGGAAATGTTCCCCCAGCCCTGATCAATATTACCTTCATACGCGCATTCGTCAATGACAATCGGCTTCTGCCACTGCTCCCGCCAATCGTTGGTATTTTCCGCAGTCCGGTAAACATCGACCCGCTGTATGCTGCAGTGAGTGATCCAAGGTCGATGGTAATCGTAGAAACCGAAGCAGTTGTGAATGGAGATTAAATGATGATTCGGATCATTCTCCGTCACGATCTTCGCGAAGCGTTCCCAGTCATGTAGCTCCTTCTTCCACATCAAATCATACTCGTTGGCGAGCGACCACCAGACATGACGATAGGCCGATAACCGTGCTGTCAGATAACGCAGGTAGCGGTCATCTGCGGATTTGGACATTTCGGAAAAGCCCCAACGGTCATACGCATGAAATAAAATCAGATCTGCTTCGATGCCAAGCTTCCCAAGATCAGCGATTCTATTTTCCAAGTGCTGAAAGAAGGCAGGATTGAATCGCGTATAATCCCAACCTTCCTCCATAGAACCCTCATAAGGGTAATACACCGGCTCATTCGCGTTGAACTGGTAGGATTTAGGGAAGACACACATACGCATCTTATTAAATGGGGCGGATTTAAGCGTAGCTAACGTCTCCTCCTCCAACTCATCGCCTTGATGGGTCCAGACATAGCTTGTGGTCCCGATCGGAATATAAGGAGTCCCGTCTTCGTAAGCGAAATGGAAAGTATGCTTGACCCGTACCGGTCCATGGTTCCCCTCGGCCCGGGCTATACATATAAACTGCCCGATCAGTCCACTAAGGGAGCGCGCGTTGCTATTGGTTCTATATGTCCACGTACCTTCCATATCCGGCATAAAACGGATCCGATAAATACCTTGCCCGTCATAAAAACCTTGGGTTCGGACAACTCGGCCTTCGAAGCTGAATTCGGCCTCCAAGCTTACATCTACGAACGGATTTCCGTGTTGCGGACCTTGAAGTGTTAGCTCGTAGACGCCCCATTTTTCAATTTGAGTGGGCGCTTTGGTTTTTGCCGACCCCAGAGCTACGGATTCGTTCTCATAATCGAGCGCTGGAAAGATCTCTTCATCCGTCTCTATTTCAACTTCAATCGTAGATAACTCCGAGAGGATTGTCTCCAGCAATTCCGGTGCTATAGACCAAGCCGGATTGAACGCATTGTACGATAGCAGCGTATTTTTCTTGATGAACGAAAGAAAAGGGGAATCCTTGAGGTGAGGTAAATATGTCAAAAGTACCGCTCGACCTGCTGGATTCTCCCAAATTTGACCTATTTTCGAATTTTCATTTAACATCATTTTCTAGGCCTCCGCCTTCTTGTTTGTGTATAGTACCGAAGTAACCGCACGATTCCATCCGGCGATATGCTGATCACGTATGTTTTCCTGCATCTTTGATTCATAAATAGAATAAACTTGGCCTGGGTTCTTATGCTCATCAAGCGATAACCAAAACCCAACCCCTAGCCCTCCCAAATAAACAGAACCCATCGCAGAAAGCTCGGCAACCTCCGATTTAATGACCCTACGTTCCAGCACATCTGCTTGAAACTGCATAAGCGTGGTATTATCGGAAGCGCCTCCATCTGCGCGCAGTTCTTTCAACCGGATGCCGGATTCAGATTGCATCAACTTTACCGCATCATTTACTTGGTAGGCAATGCTCTCTAGCGCTGCACGAATAATGTGCGACCTTCCACTTCCACGGCTCATCCCCATAATCGCCGCCCTGGCATAGGGATCCCAGTAAGGAGCACCTAATCCAACGAAAGCCGGAACGACATATACACCTTCGTTATTCGGAGCTTGAGCAATCAATTCCTCCATCTCCTCAAAACTGCTAAAGAGACCCAATTGGTCGCGAACCCATTTGATCGTATCGCCGGAGGTACGGATGATAGCTTCAAGTGCATAGGTGATCTTGCCGCTCATCCCCCAAGCAATTGTAGTCACCAAGCCATTTCCAAGCTGATCATGTTTCTCGCCAATGTTCATGAGTACGGAGGTACCGGTTCCGTAAGTTGCTTTGGCCATACCGATATCAAAACATTGATTGCCAAATAATGCGGCTTGAGAGTCACCTATGATGCCAGAGATAGGAATCTTTGCTGAGAATAGCTCAGGATCCTTTGTATAGCCGAATATCTCATCTGACGATTTAACCTCCGGCAGTATGGCCGACGGAACCTGGAACCATTCACATAATTCAACATCCCATTCCAGCGTATGAATATTGAATAATGAAGTTCGGCTAGCATTCGTAAAATCAGTGGCATGAACACTGTCCCCTGTGAGCTTCCACAGGAGCCAGCTGTCTATAGTACCGGCAAGAAGCTTCCCTTGTTCGAGTTTCTCCCTAGCACCTTCTGCATGCTCCAATATCCATCCCCACTTGGTGGCAGAGAAGTAAGGGTCGAGGACAAGACCTGTCTTGGCTCGAACGATTTCTTCCATGTTGGCAGCCTTAAGCTCCGCACATCGATCCGCTGTCCGCTGACACTGCCAAACGATAGCGGGATAGACAGGCAAACCTGATGTTCGATCCCAAACCACGGCCGTTTCTCGCTGATTGGTGATGGTAAGACCGGCTAATTGATCGGCGTCAATACCGGCCAACTCCATGGCAAGATGAGCTGTTCTTTTCACATTGTTATAAATTTCAAGAGGGTCGTGCTCCACCCAGCCAGGTTGCGGATAACTCTGCTTATGTTCGGCCGTACTTCGAGCGATGATACTTCCGGAACGATCTACGATCAAGGCCTTTGTACCCGATGTGCTTTGGTCTATGGCTAGGATATAGGTTTCAATCATGAGCTACCCTCCTACTTGCCAAGCATCTCAAGCGCTACACGCTTAAGATTATCTGTGTGGATCCCGTAATGCTTGAATACTTCCGAGCTTTTGCCCGCGATGGCCGGCTCATCCGGAATGCCGATAATACGCATCGGAACAAGTTGATGCTGGACGACTACCTCTGCGACTGCGGCGCCGAGTCCGCCGAAGATACTGTGCTCCTCAACCGTAATGATATGCCCAGTTTCCCTGGCAGCCCGAATAATTGCTTCTTCGTCTAACGGTTTAATCGTGTGCATATTAATGACACGGCAGGATACGCCAACCTCTTGGAGAGCTTTCTGCGTATCGAGGGCTACCCGAACGGTTTCCCCAGTAGCAATGATCGTAAGATCCGTTCCATCACGTAACGTCACCGCTTTGCCAATGATGAATTCATAGTCATCGGACTCATAGACATCCTCTACAGCGTTTCTTCCAATACGAACGTAAACGCCGCCTTGGTGCTTAACTAAAGCTTCTGTCATTCTCTTCGTTTCATGACGATCGGCAGGCAATACGACCGCAAGTCCCGGAATTGCTCGCGCTACAGCTATATCCTGAACAGAATGGTGTGACATACCGAGGGCGCCATAGCTGACTCCTCCGCTTATGCCTACAAGCTTCACGTTGGTTCCAGAGTAGGCCACATCCACTTTGATCTGCTCAATGCTGCGCATACTAAGGAAACAAGCCGGCGAAGTGACAAAAGGCTTCTTCCCGCTATGGGCTAGACCAGCCGATATGCCGACAATATTTTGCTCGGCAATTCCGACCTCAACGAATTGATTAGGAAACGCATTGGCGAAAGGCGCCATAGCCGCGGAACCTCGGGAATCGCTGGTGAGAACCATAATATCCGGATCGGTTTCAGCCAATTTCAATAGTGTCTCGCAAATAACCTGACGGTTAGGGATCGTATTCATGTTTAGCGCACCCTCCCTTCTTGTTGTAATAGCTCAAGCGCGGCAGAAAGTTCTGCCAATGCTTGCGAAAGCTGCGTATCGTTCGGCACGTGATGGTGCCATGCAGGATTATTTTCGGCAAAGGAAACGCCTTTGCCTTTCACCGTATTGGCCATGACCAAGGTAGGTTTCCCAGGTACGGTTGGTACCGCCCCAAAAGCCTCAACCAGAGATTCCATATCGTTTCCGTCAATGGAAACAACGTTCCAACCGAATGCCGCCCATTTCTCCTCAAGAGGCTCAAGCCCCATGACTTCTTCCGTGCTGCCGCTGATTTGCAGTCGATTTCGGTCAATAATACCTACGAGATTGTCAAGTTTGAAATGAGGACCCGCCATAGCGGCTTCCCAGACAGAGCCTTCCGCCTGCTCGCCATCACCCATGAGACAGAATACCCGATAGCTCTTACCATCTCGTTTAGCCGCAAGTGCCATTCCTACCGAAATAGCAAGCCCATGCCCAAGAGCACCCGTGTTCATTTCAATCCCAGGCACCTTATTGTTAGGATGGCCGATTAAACGTGTACCGAACTGACTGAAGGTCTCTAATTCTTCTTTCGGGAAAAATCCTAGGTCTGCGAGGATGCACCACAGTGATTCCACAGAGTGGCCCTTGCTAGCGATGAAACGGTCCCGCTCGGCCCATTTCGAATTCTGTTGATCAATTTTCATAATTTTATAATATAAGGCCGTCAAAATATCCGTATTGCTGAGGGAACCGCCGGTATGACCTGTCTTGGCTCCGTGTATCATCTTTAGCAGATCCATTCGGATCTGGATGGCTTTTGCTTTCAGTTCTATATGGTTCATAATATCCTCCTTAGAGTTTTCCGTAGGAAAACTAGCTTCGTAAGCATACGCTTGGTTTATAGATCTGAGCCGCGCAGCCACGCCTGGATTTCTTGTACAGTCGGATCAACTGGATCCGGGGAAAGACCTGGTATATATTGGCATGCTTCATATAGTGCGGGAATTACGTTAGCATGAATACCAACAGCATGATGAACGTAAGGACCTTTCACCAACTTCTCTTCCCATAACGGCCAGTCATTTACTTCCACCCAAACATAGGAACCGCGTGTATAAGGACCTTTGATACCTTTTGCGCGCCCTAAAAATAATTGATATTCCCCATGGTCGCCGTCAAAGCGGGCCAGCGTTATTCCGCCGCCTTTGATTTCCCCTTCGTGTGTGCCTGGAGCATGATCATCGAACAAGAAGTGCTTGCGCAGTTTCGGCTTATCCTCAACCGAGAGAGAGACAGGGAAATTGCCGCAGTGAAAGAGCAGTTCTCCGTTCGGATTCTCAGGATGACGGACCGTCAAGTCGGCGAAGAACGTCGGAGCTTGATTCATCGAAGCAGCCTGCACCATGATAGAGGTAATCGCTCCGTGAATATCGGTTTCGCAGGTTACCGGAATCTGCTCATCCGTTAGAATCGCATTGGCCAAACAAGGCATGATTCCCATCGCATCTTGAAGAGAAGACCAACACTGGATGGCAATAGCTGTACTGCCGGTTTTGGTTGCGTATTGTTTCATGGCTACCTTCAGGGCTGCGATACGTTTCACGTCATCCTCGGTAACTTCGCTATAATCAAGCTTTTCTTTTATGTAGGCAATAGCTTCATTCAACTCAGCGCTGCTTCCCTTTTCAATCTGTTTCGATGTCCGCTGAATATCGATCAGCGTAATGGGATGAATCTCGATGCCGAACCGCTCCAGCAGCTCCCCTTCGTTGCACATCATCGTTAAGAAAGAAGCCGGCCGAGGTCCAATCTGCAAAATACGCAAATTACGCATTTGACGAACTACGTTCGCAGCGGCAATGAAATTGGTAAATCCACGTTCAAATACCGGATCATTCACCCGACTGTTAGTCACATAAGTAAAAGGCACATTAAAACGGCGCAGCACTTTACCTGTTGCGAATAGCCCACATTGGGTATCCCGCAAACGCATACCATCCTCAAGAGGTGATTCATCACGAGGTCCCCATAATAACACGGGCTTTCCAAGCGCTTTTCCAACCCGGGCTACGGTGTCCTCGGTACCAAAGTTACAATGCGGAAAAAAGACGGCGTCCACCTTTTCCTCTTTGAAGCGTTCAATAATAGCGTCCGCATTGATATGATCGTCATAAAGCAGCCCCTCGGAATTCAATCCCTCCAAGTCCACGATGTCGATATCCAAACCGAAGCTCTCGATTTTCTCACGGATTTGAACCTTGTACTTGAAAGCATCTTCAGCGCTAAATACAAAACGACGGGTAGGTGCGTAACCCAGTTTAAATTTCTTCATGTCAGATCTCTCCTCTAAAATCAAATGATAAATGGATAAATAAACAACTAAACATAGTAAGGAAGAACTTAATAAATAAACTAAACAACAATTAAATTTTAGTATATTTCGATCTAAACTTTTTACTTAACCGTCTTTATAAAATCATCCTAACACCCTGTATTTCAGGTGTCAACGACTTATTTTAGCTATTTTAAATAAAATTTAGTTGTAAATTAACTAAACTTAAATAAACTAATTAGATTCAACTTGTATATGTTTATCAATCGTTGTAAACTAAACTTACTTAACGAATGAGTTAACATGAAAAGAGGAATCCGATTAATGAAGATGGAAGATATTGCAAAATTAGCAGGCGTTTCAAAATCTGCCGTATCCTTTGCTTTCAGTGGAAAGCCTGGAATCAGTCCAGAAACACGTGAACGCATCCTGCAAATCGCACAGGAAAGCGGATACTTCCCTAGAGCAAAATCCCCATCCATTGACCATACAGCTAAATCACTTACCTTTTTAGTCATTTCAAACTCTGGAATCGTACTAGAGCAGTTTTATCAACAACCATTCTTTAGGGAACTTATCCAATTCATTGAGGAACGATGCCGTACGAAAGGCTATTCCTTACTTTTTTCCTCCATCGATATGGAGTTTTTGGAGAGGGACATTCGGGTTGTTGCAGAGGAAAAGAAAAGCAATGGCATCGTCCTTTTAGGAACGAACCTAAATAGGGAGCAAATCGCAGATATTGCCAATAAACTTCAATCGCATCTCGTTGTTTTGGACACCTGCTTTGATACCCTGCCGATTCATTTTGTAGAAATCAACAATTTTATGGGCGCTTATCAGGCTGGCACTCATCTCTGTGAGATAGGGCATACCGATATTGGCTATATTGAATCGAATGTAAGAATTCATAATTTCGAGGAGAGAAAGCGCGGCTTTACCTCAGCCATTCAAGAACATGGCAGGGAGATTCTGAATACCCACAGATTTTCCGTAGCGCCTACCATTCTATCCTCCCAAGATTCGCTCAAAGCTCAGTTGACCGCATTCCTGAAAGAAGGACATCGTTTGCCGACCGCTCTATTTTGCGAATGCGATTATATCGCTATCAGCGCAATGAAGACCCTTCAAGAACTCGGATACCGAATACCAGATGACGTGTCTGTTATCGGTTTTGACAATATCTCAGAAGCCGTCATTGTTTCGCCAGAATTAACGACTGTCCATGTGGAAAAGCAGAGAATGGCTTATCTCGCTGTGGATCTGCTTATTGAATCGATTGAGTTAGAGCAAAGTGCTGGCACTAAGATCAAGGTCGATACGCATTTCATCGAGAGACTATCCTCGCGAGCGAATCATGCATCGATAGACTAGGCCAAAAAGGGTGCGATAGCGTCTTATTTTCGTGGAATGACCCATATGCGGAGTATTCGGCATCAAATAAGAGCCTCTAGAGACTCTTATTACACACCATTAGCTACTTTTTCTTGAAATAGAAGCTTCTAGGGGCTCTTATTTTCGTGGAATGTTCCGTATGCGGAGTGTTCGGCATCAAATAAGAGTCTCTGGAGACTCTTATTTCCCAACATTAGCCACTTTTTCTCGAAATAGAAGCTTCTAGGGGCTCTTATTTTCGTGGAATGACCCGTATGGAGTACTCGGCATCAAATAAGAGCCTCTAGAGACTCTTATTACCCACCATTAGCTACTTTTTCTCGAGTTTGCTTCCTATGTTTGATTGGAATGTCAAATTTTTTGGAGCTCACCTACAGCAAGTGAAAAACAATTGGGAAATGCCCATAGAGTCTCATATTGGCTTTGAAGTTAACTTAATTCTAGAGGAATATCAGGAAACGATCATGGAAAAGAATCGTTATCAGAAAAAGCTGCCTTTCATTAGGCAGCTTTTTCGATTACACGAATCGTCAAGATTGTTCCAGTATTGGCTGGGGTCATGACAGGGTATTTGAACGACTCCATTGCTTTTGACAGACAGATCAGCAATTAGATTTCTCTACCATACTACCATACAAGTATGGTAGTATGGTAGTAATAGTAATGATACGAAGGAGTTGCTCAATGAACTATACAATCAAACCACCGATTCATTCCGCGCGTGAAGCTGTTTACCACACACTTAAGGGGCAAATTTTAAGTAACGAGCTACTTCCTGGTACAAGTATTTCGGAGAAAGAAATGTCGATTCAGTTTGGTGTTAGCCGAACGCCAGTAAGAGAAAGTTTTGTTCGACTATCTCAGGAAGGATTGTTGGATATCTACCCGCAACGCGGAACGGTTGTCTCGCTCATCGACTTAGAGCTTGTGGAAGAAGCACGATTCATGCGCGAACAGCTAGAATGCGCTGTCATTCGATTGGCTTGTCTCAGCTTTCCTTCTGAAGAATTGGATGCTCTTCAAACCAACCTTATTTTGCAAAGAAAATGTGTCGCCGAGCAGGATTATAAAAAAATGTTTGAATATGATGAAGCCTTCCATAGAACTCTCTTTAAAGGCTGTAGCAAACTCAATACATGGGCGGTTATTCAACAAATCAATGTACACCTAAACAGGACCCGAATGCTAAGGCTTGCTGCTGACCATCATTGGGATGATCTTTTTACTCAGCATCAACAAATGGTGGAAGCCATTCAAGAAAGCAACGTAGTATGGGCAGAAAAAGTAATGAGTGAGCACATGCATTTGACCATTTTAGATCAAGCATTGCTCAAGCAAAAGTTCCCCACATACTTCAAATAACGAGAGGAGACAACGGGTATGAAAATGGTATTCCGATGGTTTGGCGAAGGTAATGACACCGTCAGTCTTGATCAAATTAAGCAAATCCCCGGCGTAGAGGGCATCGTCTGGGCACTGCATGACATCCCGGTGGGTGAAGAATGGCCGATGGATAAAATCATGGTGGTAAAAGAAAAAGCCGATCATGCAGGTCTCCATTTGAAAGTCGTGGAGAGTGTAAACATTCATGAGGATATTAAACTAGGACTTCCTACTCGAGATACATATATCGAAAATTATAAGAAAACAATCGTTAAACTTGCAGCTGTTGGCGTCAAAGTGATTTGCTATAACTTCATGCCTGTATTTGATTGGGTACGAACAGATTTACATAAAGTCCTTGAAGACGGGTCTACAGCCTTATTTTATGAACAAAGTAAAATAGCCAATCTAAATTTAGACGAGCAAGTTCAACGAATAAATGCAAACCCGAATTTTACAATGCCTGGTTGGGAGCCAGAACGCCTGGGTCGCTTAACCGAGTTGTTTGATGCCTATCGCGATGTGACCGAAGAAGAATTGTTCAATAACGCCAAATATTTTCTTGATGCTATTATTCCAGTTGCTGCCGAACACGATATTCAAATGGCCATTCATCCGGATGACCCACCATGGCCGATATTCGGACTCCCGCGAATCATGACTAACCAGACAAACATTCGACGCTTCTTAAACCTGCACGCTAGTCCGTATAACGGCCTCACACTTTGCAGCGGATCTCTTGGAGCTAACCTTTCCAATAATATAGTTGCGATGGTGCATGAATTTGCTGATCGCATTCCATTTGTACATTTGCGTAATGTCCGTGTTTACGAAAATGGGGATTTCATCGAAACCTCACACCGTACGCTGGACGGAACAGTTGATATGTCTGGAATCGTTCAAGCACTGCATCAAAATAATTTTGATGGTTTTTGCAGACCAGATCACGGCAGACATATATGGAACGAACAATGTCGTCCAGGCTATGGCCTATACGACCGCGCTCTTGGCATTATGTATCTCTGGGGACTTTGGGATGCATATTCCAAAGATTCACTAACTGAAAAGGCGGTAGGTAACTAATGAGTACATTAACTAACCATCCTTCACTGAAAGATAAAGTAATCGTCATTACAGGCGGGGCAGGTGTGTTATGTCGTTCCATGGCATTAGAATTTGCTCGTCAAGGCTCTCGAGTAGCCATTTTGAATCGTACTCTTGAAAAAGGCCAAGAGGTTGTGGCCGAAATCCATTCAATTGGCGGTAATGCCATTGCTATTGCTTGTGATGTCACAGACGTAGACAGCATGCATCATGCAGCTGGAGTCGTCCTTCAGCAACTCGGATCCTGTGATATCTTAATAAACGGAGCCGGCGGTAACCATCCAAGTGCAAATACAACAAATGAGATTTTTAATTCGGAAGATCTAAACAATCCGAACTTAACAACATTTTTCGATTTAAGCGTCACTGGCTTTCGTAATGTGCTTGATCTGAACTTCGTTGGCAGCTTGATTCCAACACAAATATTTGTAAAGCAGATGCTCGGCAAGCAAGGCACAAGCGTTATCAATATTTCATCCATGAGCGCACCTTCACCTATGACCAAGGTGCCTGCTTACAGTGCTGCCAAAGCAGCCATTAACAACTTCACTCAATGGCTTGCTGTACATTTAGCTGAGAGTGGAATTCGTGTCAATGCAATTGCTCCAGGATTTTTCCTGACACAGCAAAATGAGAAGCTTTTACTTAAAGAAGATGGGTCTCTTACAGATCGATCGCATAAAATTATTACTCACACGCCCATGCGGCGTTTCGGCAAACCGGAAGATCTCCTTGGTACTCTACTTTGGCTAACCGATGAAAATATGTCTGGCTTCGTAACAGGCACAACCATTCCCGTTGATGGCGGATTTATGGCATATTCAGGCGTTTAATGAAAAATGGACCTCCATCTCCTTCTAGGAATTGGGGGTCCTTGCCTGTAAACTAATATGATATAAAGGATGTGAGCCTGATGTCTTATATTCAATCTATTGGTTTGAACGAAATCATGCTGTATTTTGCATATCAACGAAAAAGTACAGGAAAAGAACAATTTCAAGGAACTTTCCATGCCCATCAAGGCATTGAAATTCTGATCGTCCATGAAGGGAATGGAACCCTTATCGTTGATCAGAAAAGTTACGAAGTTAAGCCCGGTATGTTGTGTGTTTTCCAACCTTATCAACTGCACCATATCCAGATGGAACTAAGTCCAGGAGCACCCTTTGTTCGTTCTATCGTTCAGTTCGAGCCTTATCTTTACGAAGCCTATTTCGAAAAATGGCCAAGTTTATTGGCTTTTTTTAGGCATATTCATTCAAGCAAGCTACCCTACCCTTGCTTATATAACCTTTGTGAGAAAGAACAATTTCACCTTCTTTTTCAAATGTTGGATCATAAACAATCCACTTTAAGTAAGAACGATTTCTCCGAAGAATACTCTTTGTTTTTGGTTGCTTTTTTTCACGAATTCAAGCATATCTGGGAACAAAAATCAGGCCAAATTAATACAAGTTCAGCAAGAAAGCCCCACCAAGCAGAGCGAATTCTCGCATGGCTGGAGGGGCATTACACCGAACCTTTACGTTTGGAGAAAATTGCGAATGAGCTTCACCTTTCTCCACACCATTTATCCCATTTATTTAAAGAGTGCACCGGCTCCAGCATTTCTGATTACGTGATTGCAAGACGCATGCAGGAGGGTGTTAAGCTGTTAATCTCGACAGAGCAATCTGTTGCTCATATCGGTGAAACCATTGGTATGCCCAATTGCTCACATTTTTGCAAGACTTTTAAAACATTAATTGGGGTCACGCCGCATCAATACCGCAAACAATGGCAGCGTCAGTTTGACATCACTGTTTCTCCGAAGCAGTGATCGATATCGCATCACGCTGTGCAATCAAACACAGTTCTGCTGCTTTGAAGGCATGCTCTTGCGTCATAGCTTCCTCTGTACGATTAAGGCAATCTAAGATCAACTGACCGAAGTACGGGAAGCCAACTTTTCCATTCACAGCAAAATGCTGCTCGCCATCCTGATTTACAAGATAAACATGATCACTCGTCTGATCACGGGCAATATCCACATATTTACGAAGTTCAATATATCCTTCGCTCCCCAGTATCGTCATACGGCCATCTCCCCATGTGCTTAAACCATCCGGCGTCATCCAGTCCACACGGAAGTAGCCGGTGGCTCCATTATCTCCGATCAAAGTCGCATCGCCAAAGTCTTCAAAGTTCGGGTACTGCGGATAGTTATAGTTGGCGATTTTACTATGCACAACCTTCGCATCTTTTGCACCCGTAAACTGAAGGAACTGTTCAATTTGATGACTTCCGATGTCACACAGAATGCCGCCAAACTTCTCCTTCTCAAAGAACCAGTCCGGTCTGCTCTTCGCATTAATCCGGTGCGGTCCCAAACCAATGACTTGCAGAACGCGACCAATTGCACCTTGTTTAATTAGCTGCTCCGCATAAACTGAGCTTTCCACATGCAAGCGTTCGCTGTAGTATACAGCATATTTACGACCTGTCTCGATGACCTTTGCACGAGCCTCTTCCAACTGCACAAGTGTTGTAAACGGCGCTTTGTCTGTGAAGTAATCTTTGCCACTATCCATAACTTGCAGACCCAAAGGTCCCCGATCAGAAGGAATTGCCGCTGCCGCCACTAGCATGACTTCTTCGTCACGCAAAATTTCTTCAGGCGAGTTAGCCACCCTAACTTCAGGATAAGTGCTGACGAATTTATTCACTTTCGCAGGATCGGGATCATACACCCACTTTAATTGCCCTCCTGCTTCTAGCAAACCATTACACATGCCATAAATGTGACCGTGGTCCAATGCCACAGCCGCAAAAATAAATTCTCCAGGCTGACATACTCTATTGAAATTTCCTTTAGGTGCGTAATTCATACCATCACTCTTCTGCATCGTTGAACGACTCCTTTTCTACTATTTATAGTTGCTGCCAGTCGTAATCGTCTGTGAAACGAAATTTTCGATGGATGTCTTCTTTTCATAGAAATGGGTCGCATTCGCTTGCACTCCTTCTCTTGTGTAAAATGCATCTTCATTCGTCAGTGGGAGTTTCACGAGTTCCCCAGTACTTGCTGATTTATATATAGCAGTAATAAGCTCTAGCGTTTGACGTCCGCTGATGCCGTCAATAAGTACAGGAACGCCTGTTTCAATAGAGGTTAATACATCATCGATTTGCCCAATATGTCCTTCATGTACAACTTCCTGAAGTTCATCATAGAAAGCTATCAACTGAGCTTCTAGCTCATGATTCGGCTCAGGGAAGCCATTGGCTGTTGAATTTGATGCCGTCACCTTCCATGGAGTAGAAACTCGCGCTCTCGCACCCTGGAATATCAGTTGCTGCTCCTCTCCATGATGAACTACTGAACTAGTTACTTGCCCCAAAGAACCGTTCGCAAAGCGCAACATGGCGATGGACAGATCTTCGACCTCCGCATTATCATGGGAAACGTTGCTCATGAAAGCTTGGACTTCCGTTGGACTACCCATCATCCAAAGCAGCGCATCGATATGATGAACAGCGTGATTCAGTGTTGGACCGCCGCCTTCTTTCTCCCATGTACCACGCCACCAGAGATCATAATAGCAATGCCCACGCCACCAGAAGGAGTCAACTTGTACGTGACCAATTTTCCCCATTAGTCCGCTTTCCAGAACAGATTTCATTTTCATCATCGGGGTTTTGAAACGATTCTGCGCCACCACCGATAAAATCTTGCCAGTCCGCTTGGCAACGTCGTTCATCAGGTCGCACTCTTCAAGTGAAGAAGCCATCGGTTTCTCAACCATAACATGAGAGCCCGCCTCAAGAAACTCAGTTGCAAGGGTTGCATGCGTATATGGGGGTGTGCAGATGGAAACGAGATCTATATCCTCCTGCAGCAGTTCTTTATAATCCTTAACCGCCCTGGCAGCTAACTGAAATTGGTCAATGCGCTCCTGCGCTTTATCCACATAAATATCACTAATCGCAACAATCTGGCATCGTTCCGGAAATTGTAAATACCCTTCAATGTGCGCTCTTGAAATCGCTCCTGCTCCAATAATCGCTACCTTCAACATTCTCTTCACTCTCCACCCTCTTAGTTGGTTCAAGTATATCAAGAACGCGCTTTCATATGTGCCGTTACTTTGTTCAAAAATACCACTACTTTGCGGGTGTAAAAATGACATCACTATTCTAGGAGAATCCATCTACAGCTCAATGCAAACGACTTCTCCACTATAATAAGTGGAGAAGTCGATATTTCGCGAGCGCCTCCGTGTACGATCAAAAACCCTTTAGTTCCATCATCCAGGAGGACGCTCTACTACAAAACAAGAAATAGAGGCTTTTCCCTTATAAAATGAACGGGAAAGCCGGGAAACTGTTCCCGCAGTCGTTCCGCCAATTCCTTCATGCCCGGCTCTTCGCTTTCCGCGTGGCCCAATGCGATGAATGCCTTGTTCTTGCCTTGACGAACAGCGTCGCGAATATATTCCGGCGTTTCCCATTCCGGCCCTTCTCCGGCGATAACCAGGTCGAGATTGTAATCTTTCAGCAATGGGAGTGCCAAGGCTGCCCCCCCTCTGTAGCCTGCCAATAGTCCAATGCGGGTGCAAGACATCTCTAGTTCCCCCACAACACGCACGAATGGTATTTGAAGCTTTTCCTTCAAGTATTGCACCGTTCGTTCAAGGGTCATGCAAGGAATTTGCACAACCGTTGCGGCGGGCAAATGCTCTTCAACGTAAGGCGCCCAGCCCAATGCGTTTATTAACCCCATCATAATGCCGTCCGTTTTGTAACGGTGAATATGATCGTGATACCGATAAATGGCAATTCCGGTACGATCAAGCCATTCGCGCTTTTCGTTGATAACCGGGTCATCCTGCGCCCCCTTCATATCCTCCTGGTGGCGGTAAAACGTCCCTTCGTGTGAAATGATCAAGTTGGCTCCTAAAGCCGCAGCCTGCTCGATCACAGCCTGCGTGGCCAAAAAAACAACGACAATTCCCGTTACTACCGTTTGGGCCGATCCGACTATCAATGAATCTACAGTAGGCTCGTTTACTGGAGCCTGCTCTAACAATCGATCAATAACCTGTCCAATCGTAATCGTCATCCAAACCATCCCTTATATAAAGTGATTAGCAAAATAAAGACGGGACTGTAGATAGACACCGGTGACCACGTCATCTCGTTTGTCCCGTCTTCCATATTTTAATTTATGATGCGGCCGTACTCATCAGGAATGCCCGATTTGCGGAAGAAGTATGTATTGATCTGGTCGCGCCACTCCTTCGAATGTGCCGCTTGCTCTCGCAGTCTGCTCCTCACATCTTCGAAGCGCTCTGCATCTATTTTCCCCTCTATCGAACCCCAGATCTGGGCCAATTCCTCCGCCTGAAGAACACCGTCGAAGTGGGTATCGTAGATGTGCTGGATGACCGTCTTACCCGTCTTCAGTTTGTGCGTATACGGCACATAATGGAAGAAGAGAAGCAGTTCATCCGGACATAGCTCCTTCGACTCGTACGATTCCGAAAGCGGCGCAAAGTATTGGGATGTGTACCCTGTTCCCGACTTGATGGTTCGATCTACGCCGATGCCGTGGCAGTCGGCAAAATGGTATGTCCCCCATCTCGAATATTCGTAACCGTCTACGTTCGGACCATAATGGTGACTCGGATTAACCATCCATCCTACGCCAAGAGGAGCTGTGTAATTTTCATAGATTCTCCACGAATCGAGAAGCATCTTCGACACACAGCGTACTACATCAGGGTCAGAACCGAATGTCATGTAGATCCATTCTTGCGTGATTTGCTCAGCTGATAGCTGCGGATTCCAAGCAAGCC
Source organism: Paenibacillus sp. V4I7 (assembly GCF_030817275.1). Lineage (NCBI taxonomy): Bacteria > Bacillati > Bacillota > Bacilli > Caryophanales > Paenibacillaceae > Paenibacillus > Paenibacillus sp. V4I7. The sequence continues at coordinate 4,801,542 of NZ_JAUSZD010000002.1, forward strand.
TTCCAAAGCCATATAAATTGGCTTGTGCAAGCGTGTGTCCGGTCCAATTCGGGTTGTCTCCGATATTCGATACCGCCGCAATGCCTCCGAGCCGTCTCCCGAACAACTGGCCGCTTGCCGCTTTCGTAACTGTACTTCCGCTCCCATGGGCAAACGTATCGAAATCGAGAACCTCTTTCCACTGGGGGATCAGGTAGCACAGATGTCTCTGCTGGCCCGTGTACTCTTGCGTAATCTGCAGCTCCAGCACCTGATTCGTTGCGGACATCGCTCCGAGAAGCGGAGAAACCGGCTCACGGACCTGAAAATCCATGGGTCCGTTCTTAATCTGCAGAACGACATTATCGCGAAATTTACCATCAAGTGGTGTAAAATGATCGAACGCCGCTCTCGCCCGGTCGGTCTTGCGATCGCGCCAATCCTGTTGACAATTGTATACGAAACAGCGCCAAATGACGATCCCGCCGAAGGGCTGAAGCACTTCTGCCAGCATATTCGCACCATCGGCATGGTCACGCCCATAGGTGAACGGCCCGGGTCGCCCCTCGGAATCTGCCTTTACCAGGAAGCCGCCAAAGTCCGGGATATCCCGGTAAATCTCCTCAGCTTTCTCCTTCCACCACTGCCTGACGCTTTCGTCAAGCGGGTCTGCGCTGGTCAGGCCTCCAAGCTCTAACGGACTGGCGTAGTTGACGCTTAGGAACGTTGAGATTCCATAGCGCCGGAATACGCCGGCGACCCGGGCGACATCCGGTAGCAGCTTATCCGTAATCAGCAAGGATTCTACGGCGTGTACGTTCACGTTGTTGATCGAAATGGCGTTGATCCCCACCGATGCAAGCAAGCGAGCATAATCACGGATTCGGGACATGTCTCGAACAATCTCGTTATTTCGGTAGAATATGGAATTCCCCGCATATCCGCGTTCAATCGAACCGTCCATATTATCCCATTGGTTTAGCATCCGCAATCCGTTCGCGGGCGTTTCCGTTATCGCAAGATCAGCCAAACTCTCGCCGCATTGCATCAGCCGCAGAAGATGAAAAACCGCGTACAAGGCTCCTTTGGCCGAATGGCCGGCAACCACAAGCCTTGATTGTCCATCAATGGATACGTTTCTGATCACGTAACCGTCTTCGGATTCATCCTGCCAACCTAGCTCTGCATCAATATCCTGTAACTGCCCGCGAATGCCGATCAGGATGCAGGCACTCCCATTGGAAGCCGTTGAACGGAGGGGCCTCACTCCAAGCATGGCATCGAGACCATCCATTAACTCCGCGACCGCAGTTTGAAGCACCTCTGATAAAGGACCGTGCACGGCGATCTCCCGTGCCCATTCCCGATATTCCTCTACCCTCTTATCATCGTTTATCGGCGCATTGCGTAACCAGCAGGCATATGCGTTCGTGATGTGACTCATCGTGATACCTCCGCTAGTTTATGTTCATTCAGGTAAACGACCTCTCAAATCGGAACCAACCGAAATCGAAATGGCTTCCCGGCAAAAATAGGAAGGTTACTTTTTGGAGGCCTGTCATTTTTTCTAATTCAAATACTCGCTCTTCGTAACCATCGGACTGTGTAAACTCGATGAGTAGATTTTCCTCACCTTCCGGATTAGCGAAGCGTATATGAATGGTATTTTTATCAAGAAGCGATCGGCCATAGACGACAAGCTGCGTTGCCCCTTGGCTTGTAAAATCCATTTGGTCGAATTCCAAGGAAACATTATTTCCAATCCCTTTAACGCTGGCTTCCGAGATAGTAAACGCATCGCCATAAATGCGGTCGCATTCTGTGGCGTAATTTTTCTCGAAGGCTCTGTTCTGCTTTTGGAACGAAAAACCCTTGATGTGCACCTTATTCTGAAGGACGAAGCAAATGGAAGTAATCCCGCAAAGACGCTTGGATAACCGATAGGTTTCTTCTTGATACACATTCCACTTGGACGGTTTCTGATAGATGACATCCGCTAGGAGTACACTGCCCTCTTCATCCGGCATGCCTTCCCAAATTTGCAGGGAATACTCTTCACTGGACAAGGCGAAAATCGGAATCGTAATCAGATCGGACCCGTACGTTCCGAAATCAATATCACGGAACCCGACTTCAGTTTCACCGTCCCGGCTTGTAGCTACGCCTCTCTCGTTCCCGTTTCCAACCTCGCCTTTACTGTAATCAAAAAGGCCAGCAGAGATAAACTCATAAGGATCCTTGTAAGCTGTGCCGAGTCCCGCTGCTTTAAATTCCAGCTGGGAGATGAGCTTCGTCTTGTTCGTACCGTTCTTACTCATACAGCGAAGCCGGAAATCGCCATCGCCCCATGCGGTGATTCTCGCTTCATGGCCGAATGCTTCCACTTTCGCAAGGCCCGTGGCAATTCCCGCATCATTCACTACACTCCACTCGACCTCTTGATAGGAGGTATCTGTGGGGTACAGGCAGGCTTGCAGCGTCATCTCTTTTCTCGATTCATCGAACAATTGTCCGGACGGGCTTACGATTTCAATCTTGCGTAAAGGGATTTCGTCTACGGTTCCCATTACCGGTGGCAGCTCTTGATTCTTAGTATGGGCGGAAACCCCAGATAAGGTTCTTTCTTCCCTTACCGGAAGACCATCAAATTCCACCGTCTGACTCTCCAAACCGACGGAAGACACCACAACCCGAATCTTGCCGGGCTCCAGGGTAGCCCCGATGATCGCCATAAGTTTGCCGCTGAATAGTCTTCTGCTAATCCCTTTATACGGATCATAGTCTGTACTGTCGCCATTATCCAAACCAAGCAAACGGCCTGCCCCCGTCACCTCGACACGAACCCGATTGCTTGCATTCTCCACCGGATTGCCATATGAATCTTCCATGTAAATTTCCAGGAAGATCAAGTCCGTACCATCGGCCATCAGGCTCTCTTTATCCGGCAGCAGACAAATCTTCTTCGCATCCCCAAAGGACCTTCTTATATCCGTCGCAATTACACGACCCGTTTCATCATAGGCTATTGCTTTCAATTCCCCTGCTTCATAAGGAAGCTTCCACCAGCCGACCAGCTGGGTTCCATGCTCATGATTGATATCAAAAGTTCCCACGATAGCGCCACCCAATTGCAATTCGATTTTCGGCGCATTCGAGCACACTCGAACATCAATCAATTGGCCCGGATTAAAGTCCCAATAGGGGAAAATATGGACCATCGGATTCGTCCTATAGTCGGTCCATGCCGATTGGTAGATGTAATACGAATCTTTCTTGAATGTAGCCGTATCAATCTGTCCGAGATAGGAGTTCTTGGTATGATAAGGCGTCGGTTCCCCAATATAGTCGAAACCGGTCCATATGAATTGCCCTAAGGAGAAAGGTGCCTCTCTTTCCGCGATAATACAGGCCTCGACTGACTTGGCTCCCCAGCTCGTCGCGCTATTTCCCAAAGCCGAGCACTGCTCGTCGTCATCAGCAAGAATGGACTTCTCGAATGGGAATCGATAAATGCCTCTGCTTGAAACGAGAGAGGCCGTCTCGCTGCCGTAAATGATCCAATCGGGATGCTCCTCATGGTGCTTATGGTAATACTTTTCCGCGTAGTTGTAGCCGGCCACCTTCACGATATCCGCACATTTTTGCGCGTTCTCCCAAGGCATATAATTGGAACCGATGGTCACTCGGCCATTTTGCTTCGGATCGTATTTCAGCACTTCATCCCTAAGCATTCGAGTGATTTCTTGCCCTCTTGCATCTGTATGAGTGTCGTAAATCTCATTTCCTATGCTCCACATCATCAGGCTCGGATGATTCCGATCCCGCTTGACCCAGCTTTTCACATCGGCCTTAGCCCAATCCTTAAAAAATCTCGCATAGTCGTAAGGGGTTTTGGTTCTTTCCCACATATCGAACGCTTCCGAGACGACCAAGAGCCCCATCTCATCCGCTAGATCCATAAGTTCTACCGCCGGCATATTGTGAGCGGTTCGAATGGCGTTAACGCCCATTTCTTTCAATATCCGAAGCCTTCTTCTCAGTGCTTCTTTATGGAAGGCGGCTCCAAGGGCTCCTAAGTCGTGATGCTCGCAAACCCCGTTTAATTTCATTCTTGTGCCGTTCAAATAAAAACCCAGCTGAGGGTCCAGCTTGATCTCACGAAGCCCGATATTTTGAGTGATGCTCTCTATGACTATGACTTCCTGGCCCTCTGCAGCACGCTGCAATTGGGTGACAAGCTGATACAGGTGCGGCTCTGCTGTGCTCCATAAATGAGGGCGATCTATCGATAACGTCTGTCGGTGAAGAAAGCCGCCTGCAACAATCTTGTCTGTCGCAGTCGCAGCAAGTTCGCCTTTATACAGGATCGTATGTGAGATTCGGACATCATTGTCCTCATGGAGGCTCAATTCCGTCTCGACTTCTACCTCCCAGCTATCGTTAACCCTTTTCGCAGCAGCATATATTCCATCTGTTACAATGTGATCTCGAGCTCTCGTCTTTAGCCACACATTTCGGTAGATGCCAGCTCCCGAATACCACCGGCTATTCGGACTTTGGTGGACGACCTTCACCACGATTTCATTTTCTCCGTCCACGATCGCATCCGTGATCTCGTGTTCGAAAGAAGAATATCCGTACTTCCATTCTCCTATTAACCGCTGATTCACATAAACGGATGAGTCCATATAGACCCCATCGAAGCTTAATAGAATTTGCTGGTCCGCTTCTTTGGCACATGTAAATCTCTTCCTGTACCAGCCGATACTATTTTCATACAGATTTAATGTATTGTAGATCAGCCAATCATGAGGGAGATCTACCGGCTCAAATGTCAAATCGAAACCATCCGTCACATCCAGGCTGCTCTTGGCAAATTCCCATCCACTATTAAACAGTGTCTTCTTATTCATCGTTTTCTCCCACACTCCAAGCTATCCCAAAATCTATAAAATGCCTTTTCAAGCAATAGAGAGTCTTGATCCTTATCACGGTTTCATATATAGATGACTCGGGCTAACACCACGAGTAATTGTCATATTTTAAAATTCAGGATCTGAGACAATGGACATTGTCTCAGATCCCTATAAGCACTATTTGTTATGATTAGTATCCAAGTTTGCTCTTCGTCTTGTTAAAGATATCATTCGCCATTTTGATATAGCGGGATGCGCCGAGTGCTTCGACCTGAGCCACATAGGCATTCCAATCGTTTGCAATGTTAGCTTGGCCGGTGACGAACTTCAGGGTCATCGTATCCACATAGTCCATCAGCGGCTTCGAGATCAGGTTCATTTGTTCGCTTTCGTCTGGGGTACCCATGATTGGCGGAGCTATCGTTCTCGGTTTACGATGAGTCTGAATGCGGCTGAGATAGTCTTTCTCGCCTTCGGTCATTTTGGACATCCGCAGTTTAGTGGAACCGCCGTATGCGAAGTTGCCGCCGCCGAAGCCGAAGTCTATGTTTAATTTCTTCGTTGCTGTCGGGTTCATGCCGTTAAAGGAGATGTCCGGTTTGAGCGTGATGTTGCCGCTCGCATCCTTCGTATAGGTCTCGCCTTCGACACCCCACAAACTGAGCGTTTGGCCTTCATCCGAATACCACAGCCAGTCAACAAAGCGAAGCATTTTGATAAAATTGTCCTTACCGAGCTTCTTGAGCGCATTCTGGCTGATCATAACACCGTTCTCGAGACGAGACGTTTCGATTTGAAGCATCCCTTTCGGACCGCCCGGTTGAACGATCATATACAGATCGGCGTTCTGCACCTGCATCTTGGTCTTGGAATCGGCCAGTATCTGGTAGTTGGCGTTCATGACATAAGTATCGCCTTTATAGAACTTGGCTTGTGCGGTTTTATCGTCTTGGGTGAAGGACTCCGGATCGAGCAGCCCCTCTTTGACCAGCTTATTTAAGAACGTCACATAATCCTTGAACTCATTGGTCGAATTGGCGAATTCGAACTGTTTCGTCTGTTCGTTGAAGCGCGTGCCGTTGGCAACTCCCCAACCGCCGGTTACGCCGTATTGAGCTGCCGTAATATTCAGCGTCGATTTTCCGGTGAATTCATCGGACATTACGTACTTCGCGCCGGTAAACTCTTTCACTTTCTTGAGGGCTTGGTAAAAGTCTTCATACGTCCATTTGCCTTCCTGACCTTTGACGTCGACTCCCGCTTTTTCGAAAATGTCTTTCCGAATCATATAGGAGTATCCTGCACCCGGCGATTCCCACAGCCCTGGCAGCACGTAATATTTCCCGTCCGATTTCAGCTTCTGCTGCAGGTCTCTTTCCATTCCCCAAGCTGTTACAGCCTTCTGATAATTCGGCATGTACTGCACCCAATCGCTGATCGGTACGATTTGGCCGCCGGCTACGTAAGCGGATTCGTCATAAGTTTTGGGAATAATGAAGGGAGCGTCGCCGCTGTTGACTAAGAGCGACTTCTTGTTCTCGTATTCAGAAGCCGCTACTACGTTTACGTCAAACGATACGTTCGTTTTCTCCGTGATCGCGCTCCAGAGCCGCCATTCCTTCTTATACGGATAGGTCGGTTGATCGCTGAACATGATCGAGTAATTCACAGGCTCATTCGAACGGAATGATTGGCCTTCGCCAAAGGTGTAATTCTGTGGTGCTGCGGAGCTCGTGCCTGGGGATGCGCTGCTGGACGATTCTTTTGTGCCGCTATCCGTACATGCTGTCATGCCGACAGCCATCATGACCGCCAATGCGCCCCTTACTGCTTTTGCAGATCTTTTCATTCAGTGCCACCCTTTCAAATGTGTTTATTTTATATAACAGAAACGCTGCCATGTAGATGCCTAATTAGTAACAGCCCGCGATTGCAGCCTTTCCGAAACATTAACGCGATTACCCTTTTACGGAACCAATCATCATGCCTTGCACGAAATACTTCTGCACGAAAGGATAGAGGCAAATAATCGGCAAAGAGGTCAACACCATCGCAGTGGATTTAATGGTTGCCGCGATCTGAGCGGTCGCATCGCTGCTGAGTCCGGCTTCGGTCGGATTAATCGCGCTGTCGATGATCTGCCGCAAATAGAGGGCGACCGGCCATTTATCCTTCGATTCCAGGTAGAGAGACGGGCCGAACCAGTTATTCCAGATGGAGACCATGCTGAACAACACCATCGTGGCCAGGATCGGTTTGGAGAGCGGAAGCGTAATCCTTAGGAAGATGCGGTAGACGCCTAGGCCGTCAACCTTAGCCGATTCTTCCAATTCGTTCGGTAAGCTTGCAAAGAAGGTCTTCATTAGGATGACATTGAAGGCGCTGATGGCGCCGGGTATGATAATGGCCCAGATGGTATCCCTCATGTGCAGCGTTTTGGCGACCAAGATATAGTTCGGGATCAGTCCGCCGCCAAAATACATCGTGAACAAGACGAAAGGGATAAAAAATTTGTTAAGGCGCAGCCTATCCTTCGACAACGGGTAAGACATAACGGCCGTCGCCGCTACCGATATCACCGTTCCTACAATGGCATACAGGATCGTATTGCCATAATATTTGAAGAATTCCGGCCTGCTTAGCAAGGCTCGGTACGTTTGGTCCGTAAAGTCAACGGGGAATATGGTGACCTTCCCTGCATATACGGCAGCCTCCGAGCTGAACGACTGGGCGACTAGATATAAGAACGGATACAAAGTCATGACGACGACAAAGGCCATGATCAATCCGTTAAAAACCTGAAACACACGGTAGGACGTGGACTCCTTCACCTGAACTGCTCCCTTCTACCACAAGCCCGAATTCGTTGTTTTCTTGGAAATGTAGTTCGCCGACGTGACCAGAATAAGACCGATGACGCCTTCGAACAGACCAACTGCAGTGGCATAACTGAAGTTCCCGCCGGTGATCCCCATCCGGTAGACGTAAGTGGAGATAACATCTGCCGACTCATAGGTTAATGGATTGTACAAGAGCAGGATTTTCTCAAAATTCGCTCCCAATATGCTGCCAATATCGAGAATGAGCAGCGTCATGATCGTCGGCAAAATGCCTGGAATCGTAACGTGCCATGCTAGACGTAACCGATTAGCCCCATCCACTTTGGCCGCTTCGTACAAATCGGTATTGATGCTGGTCATCGCCGCCAAGTAGAGAATGGTGCCCCAACCGAGCCCTTGCCAAATGCCGGATGTCACATAAATCGTCGGGAACCATTGCGGTAAGGAAATGAATGCAATTTTCTCGAAACCCAGATTGGCGAGCAGTGTGTTAATCGGCCCGGACATGGATAGCAATTCCTTGGTCATGCCCGCGACGATGACCATGGAGATAAAGTGAGGCAGATACGATACGGTTTGGACGAATTTCTTAATGCGAATCCGCACCAGTTCATTCAGCAACAGCGCAAAAATCAAAGTGAGCGGGAAACGAATAACTAAATACAAGACACTTAAAAACAAATCGTTGCGGAAGGCTCTCCAAAAGGAGGGATCCTTCATGAACATGGTAAAGTAAGATAATCCTACCCATTCCGTCCCGAACAAGTTGGTTCCGCCTCTATATTTGCGGAAAGCGATTACATTACCAAGCATAGGAACGTACTTGAAAATGATAAAATAAATAACGGGAATAAGTAGAAAGGAATACAACTTCCACTCCTTCCTGACGTGTCTTAGAAGAGGGGTCTGTAAAACCGCCTTATTCGCAACTGACATACAATCACCCACCACTTTCTATTGGAAAATTGTCCCCTAATCCTACACACAAAAAATCTTCGCAATCGCGCTTCATTACCAGCCCCCTAGATTCGTATGCGCTTTCAGAAATCGCATACAAGATGCTTTAAAAAACGGTTATGTTACCTACGTCATTGCAAAATCATTACAGATGCGCTTCTCACCTCAATTGCCATTCCCCGTGTTATTCGTGTCATAAAAACCTGTAATTATTAAACATTTTTATTGCAAATTGGTGCGGTTGAATTTGTAGCATGAGCACCATTTATATAATATTATTTTACAAAATGGCCCTTTTTTTTACCATAGAAGAATACAAGAATACTTGTAATTATTAAAGATCTTTTAAGCGCCGTATGGGCATGTTATGATGGACATAGTGCCTCCTTTTGCCGAGAAAGGAAGCGATCCTGAATAATCCCGGAGATGATCTTTGCCATGGACTTTGAGCAGTTCGAATCAATTGTCCCCGAGGTTTTCTTATTCGTCGACCGACGCTGTTTCCCCGAATGGGAAATCATCCGACAGGAAATCGATTTTCACGACCTGACGTTCATCGTCGGAGGAAAATCGAATTATTTTGTTAACGGTGAGAAAATCACGGTGGAAGCGGGGGATATGCTTTACATTCCCCATGGAAGCATCCGCGAGGCACATACCTTCAAAGATGATCCCATGCATTCCTATGCCTTCAACTTTACTCTGTTGCAGCCCTCTGGTAAAATCCGGTTTCCGTTCGAAACCGTAACCAAAAATCGAATCTCAAGTGAAATCTTAAACTACATCCTTGAATTTAATCGCGTTTGGAGTGGCATGCAGCCCGGATATCGGATGTTCGCGAGGGGGATCTTTCATTTGATTCTCCACCGGTTGCTGGCGATTTCCTTTCACCATTCCCCGACTTCCCATTCCGATATCCGGATCGACAAGGTCAAGGAGTTCATCATCGACCACTACTCGAATGAGCTGGATTTGGCGACCGTCGCCAAGGTGGTCAATCTGCACCCTGTGTATCTCGGCAAGCTCTTCAAAACCAGCACGAGCTTCAGCGTCAAGCATTTCATCAACATCATTCGGGTCAACAACGCGGAAATGATGCTGTCCGGCGGCGGGTTTTCCGTCTCGGAAGTGGCGGAACGCTGCGGGTACAAAGACATCAGCTATTTCAGCAATGTATTCAGATCCATTAAAGGCTATCCTCCGTCAAAGGCGAGCATGCAAAAAAGAACTTCAGAATAAGCCCGAAACCATGCCCATAGTTACGTAAGAAAAACCGTCAGGAATCCTGGCGGTTCTTTTAGGTTTGACGTACATCGGTTATCCATTCTAGGCTTAATCGATCTTATTTTGGCATCCAAATTTTAAAATGACCACTTAGTGCAAGCAAACTAAACAGATATAAACAATTATCGTAATAACGTCTCTCACCTGTACGGATAGGTGTTTGCCAGAACAATTCCACGCATGCTTTGGCATGAGGACTATCTGCAGCAGCTAATGAGCCCATAGCATTCGTTGCGAGAAGTCCAACAGGATGAAGCGCCTTCTCCTCAAAAGGTGTCCCATCAAGCGAATAGCGACGGTAGTCCTCTGGTGATTTGTCCGTGAAAAAAGCTTGGATACGATGGACAGTATCCGTATGCCACTCCGAACCGCCAAACCAATAGGCATCAAGCCCGATATTCGCAGCGACGCGATAGGAATCACTGAAGAAGTGGCCATAGCCGCGCTCATCATTCGGCGTTCCATCGTAATAAGCGTACTCAGCTGCCAAGCCCGTCACGGGATGGCATGCCTTTTGCAAATAGTTCCGACTCGCCTCTGCTGCTTCCGTCCAGAACGCTCGATCCTCTTCATAAGCCCATAAGGCGAATAGCGTATAGAAATGCGGGAGGTGATAAGATGGATCTGAGAATTCGCAGTTTGGAACAAACTTTATCAATTTATGATCTGGGTTCCACATCGGCTTTCCGATGCCATCCTCCCCTTTGTGGATGCATATCCGCAAGAGCTCCTTGGCCTGCTCACTGTAATTGAACGGCACATGCCCATCTCCCCAGCGATGAGAAGCAAAAAACAGTGCAAGAGCAAAAAACTCCTCGCCATCCGGCGCAGGTCCGTTGGAATTCTTGGTGCCGTCACGATGGCAGGACCAGGCGAAGTATCCCGCATTCTCCCCTTCTCGCAGCAGCATATGCGTATGTGCCCAGTACCAAATGCGATCAAATACATCTTTGCGATCCAGTTGTACCGCCATCATCATACCATAGGACATGCCTTCCGTTCGTACATCGAGATTACCCGTATCCAGTAAATATCCGCCGGAATCCCCAGCTTCATAATAAATTCTCGTCTCTTCAGGACCTTGAAACATTTGGTTCCACGTATCATTCAGTTTGTTCTGAATCTCGGTTTCAGAGAACCCATATTCCGCAAACAAATTCGTATAATTCCCAGTATGGAACGTTCCTTCAAGCTGCTTTTGCATCCTATCTTCCTCCTAACCTTTCACTCCGCCAACGGTCATCCCTTTAACAAAATACTTTTGCAGGAACGGATACACAATAATAATCGGAACGCTTACGACAATTGTCATCGTTGCTCGGATCGACGTCGGGGTTACGGTCACAGCGCCAGCGTTTGCACTGCCTGCAAACACCTCAGCCGCCGATTGGGACGTTTGCGTATTCGTATTCTGCAATATTTTCATCAACTCGTACTGTAAAGTGCTCAAATTATCGTTGGATGAATTGTACAAGAACACATCAAACCAAGAGTTCCACTGACCTACCGCACTAAACAGAGAGACTGTCGCCAACACGGGAACAATGAGGGGGAGAACAATTCGCATAAACATTGCAAAATCGCTTGCACCATCAATACGAGCTGCTTCCAATATCCCATCGGGAAGTCCTTCAATAAACGAGCGGATGACAATCAGATTAAATACGCCGATCATACCTGGAATGATATACACCCAAAAGCTTCCAACCATGCCAAGGTCGCGAATTAGCAGATACCCCGGAATCAGTCCGCCGCTGAAATACATCGTGAAAATAAAAGAAACCGATACGAACTTGCGGAGCACGTATTCTTGACGGGAGATCGTAAAGGCGACCATCGCGGAACAGAACACCGTGATAATCGTACCCATCACCGTTCGCAACACCGAAATGAAAAAGGAATGAATGATCAATGCTTCGCTAAACACATATTTGAAATTATCAAAGGTCCATATTCTAGGGAGCAAATAGATCCCCCCGCGAACGGCGTCATTCGCATCGTTTAACGCTACAGCGAGCGTATTAACAAACGGATATAGTGTAACGATGACTAAACAGATCATAAATAGGATATTGCAGATGTCGAACACGCGGTCACCTATTACCGTATTCCGCCTGCTCGAACGTGTATGTTCCACAGCTTCCAACGCTGTTCACCTCCTGAGTTAAATAGCTAGAACAATCTGGCTTCACCAGCGCGCTTGGCGATTTGGTTGGCACTGATCAAGAAGATGAAGCTAACCACTGTCTTGAAAATGCCTGCTGCTGTTGCCAGAGAGAAATTGCCTAGGGATATCCCATATTTCAACACGAAAATATCGAGATTTTCCGAAAAATCTACCGTCATTCCGTTACCTAGTAAGTACTGCGGTTCAAAGCCAGACTCCAGAATGTGACCTAAATTCATAATAAGCAATATGATAAAAACCGGTTTGATTCCTGGGAGCGTAATATGGAAAATGCGCTGGAACCTTCCTGCGCCGTCCATTTCCGCTGATTCGTACAGGGCCGGATCAATCGTCGTCATGGCCGCCAAGAAAATGATGGTGTTCCAACCGACGTTTTTCCACACTTCAGTTACACCTAGGATTCCCCAAAAGTACTCGCCCTTGCCGAGCCACAGGATCGGTTCGCTAATCAAATGTAATTTCAACAATATATCATTAATAATACCGCCATCCGTAGACAACGCGCCCGAAACAATGCTTGCAGCTACAACCCAAGAAATAAAATGAGGCAAATAGCTGATCGTCTGCACGACTCGCTTGAAAATGACTTGACGCAGTTCATTGAGAAGAATGGCTAATGTAATAGCAGTAACAAAGCCCAGTACAAGATTGATCGTGCTCATCGCGATCGTATTGCGCAGTACGCGGAGAAATCCTTCATCCTGGAATAGAAATTTAAATTGATCAAAGCCGACCCAAGCTTGCTCCGAGAACTTTTTGGCAGGCCGATAATTTTGAAATGCCATCGTCCAGCCCCATAACGGAACGTATTTGAAAATGAACAGCCAAATCAGAAATGGAACTGACATGGCCATCAATGCTTTTTGTCTGCCAAGCTTGTGGAAAAATAATGCTAATCCCGTTGATTTTCCGGCCAGCGATTTTCTGTCCGTTTGGGAATTTGTAGTAAGGCTCTCCATAGAAAATCACTCACTCTCCAATAGTTAATAACTATTTATCTAAAAAGAAGGGACGCATGACACAAAACACGCGTATTTGTGCCTTACGTCCCGTTTGATTTATTTCGACCAGTCTCCTGATGCACGTGCCTTCACGATTTTTGTTACAAAGGCTTCATATCCTTTAATATCCAGTTTGCTTGCTTGACCTACATAATCACTCCATGTTTTTTCGAACTTGTCAGGTGCAGTGAGAATCATCTCTGGATATGCCTTCTTCTGAAGATCACCCATTTTTTGCTCGAAAATCTGCTCTGGTGTACCTTGTCCTTTGTTGATGCTCCATGCAGGATACCAAGGACGATCATCGGGCTGGCTGAACATATCCGTAAATACTTTCGCATTGTAAGCTTTCAGAATCGTCCTGTCGCCCTCGGTAAAGTTCTTCTCCGCAACGGAAGGCTGTTTGTTCGGGTCGAACGCATTGCCGTCTTTCAAGATAGAAAAGTTACCGTAACGAGGCCAGTTATAAGCGTGCTCTTTCAGACCAAAATCTTCATAGAACTTAGGATCCTTAATTTTCGCGATTTGCTCATCCGTACGGAAGAATTTCCCTTTGTCGTCAACTTCATACGTTTGTCCTTTGATACCCCATTGCGAAAGAATCTGATTCTCTTCTTTCAGCAAGTTATCCCAATATTGGATAATGCGAACCGGATCTTTGGCGCTCTTCGTAATGGAAATACCGCGATTGTTTACGAAAGAAGGCGGATCGAGGTATTGATCCTTAACCCCTTTATCGAACACAATCGGAAGCGCAACATACCTTTTATCATCTACGCCTGCTTTCGACAAGTTATTGCGGGCATCGCCTACTTGCCAGTCGTAAGCGAAGTAGCCGAGAACACGACCGGAAGTTAATTTTGCTAAATATTGGTCTTTATTCATCGTGAACGATTCTTTATCGAACAAGCCTGTGGCGTTTATCTCATTAAGCTTTTTCACCCAACGCTTGGTCGTAGCCTCGTCAATTGCGTTACTTTTCGCTTCTTTTGTCTTCAGATCAATAAGAAGGCCGCCATCATTCGGATAACCCGCAAGATGAAATGCCGGGTTCGTAATCGTAAAGAAGTTCGTATCGTGAGTCAACATAGAGAACCCGATCGTGTCCTTACCGTCGACTTGCGGATGTTTCTCTTTGTACTTCTTAACAACATCGAAATATTCGTCAAGCGTAGTGATTTTCGGATAACCCATTTCCTTCAGCACACCGCGCTGAATCCAAAACGCACCTTGGTCTACGTTCGGGTTCGCGATAAAGCCTTGATTCGCACTGAATGGGAGGTGGTATATCTTACCATCTTTTTGCTTCATTTTGTTGAAATAGGGTCCATACACTCGCTTGATGTTAGGACCGTGTTTTTCGATCAGATCATCCAAAGGGATGAACACGCCCGCATCCATAAATTTGTCGATTTCGCCGCCTGGCTGTATCACGTCCGGAAACTCGTTACCGGCGATCATGACGCCTGATTTCGTCTTCGATTCCCCAACAAGTTTCTCAATCTTAAAGTTGACTCCGGTTTGTTTCTCAAGCTCTTTTCCAATAGGTGTTTCGTTCGTATTGATGTTTTTACCAGCCTCGAAATTGAAAAAGCTGAAAGTAACAGGTTTGTTATCTTCCACTGCAGCAGCAGTGCTGCTTGGTGCTTTAGAAGTGGCAGGCGCCTCTGTATTTGAGCTGCTGCAAGCGCTTAACGTAAGCGTTAACAATGTACTGACTGTTAATAATTTTAACTTCTTCATACTTAGTGAAACTCCCCTCTCAACGCTGTATTTGTAAGCACTTTCATTATATAAAATCGATCTTTGCTTGATTACCTAGTAAAGTTTAGTATCTTCTTAGTAAAGCATAGGTACGGGGCTGCTGCTGATCGCTTCTACAGGCATTATGATTGTCACGATTGTACCCAATCCGTCTTCACTATGAATTTGCACGTCAATCGAACTTCCATAATACAATTTGAGACGCAGGAAAGAATTTTTCATGCCAACGTGTTTGCTCACATCATCGCCGTTCATCATATAGGCGTTTAACAAATCGACTTTCTCTTTGGGCATGCCAATCCCGCTATCCGAAATTGTGAAACGTACATGTTCGCCCATTCTTGTCGCTTTTAACTCAATCACACCTTGACCTTGCAAGGGTTCGATTCCGTGGATACTTGCGTTTTCAATGAAAGGAAGAAGCGTCATTTTCGGAATTTTACAATCATAGATCGACTCATCTACCTCGAAACGGTAGCTAAGCTTGTCACCAAAGCGGTACTTCTGAATCTCCAGGAAACAGAGAATGAGATCCATTTCGTCGCGAAAAGTCACCCAATCATCCCCCCATTCCAACGAACGGCGGAACATTTTCGCCATGTTTTTAATGATCTTGGCCGTCTCGTTTTCTTGCTTCATCAGACTTCGCATACGGATTGTTTCCAGAGCGTTAAATAGGAAATGGGGGTTTATTTGACTCTGTAAAGCGTGCAATTGCGATTGCCGCTGCTTTAGTTCCAGATCCTTTTTCTGAATGTCGGCTATATATACATCATCGATCAGACTCTTGATTTGCCAAGTCATACGATTAAATTCACGTATCAATTGACCGATTTCATCCTTTGATTCTGTTTCATTGATGAGCTCGAAGTTTTGATTTTTCACCTTTTTCATATGGACAAGAATCCGTACCAGACGGGCATGCAAGGAATGGGATATCCAGAAAATAATCAGGGTCGGCAGCAGAATATTGAGCAGTGCCAAATAAACGATGAACTCCTTCGATTTACGCACAGCATCCAATACATGAGTATCTGACACCAAGACGATACGCCAGCCTTGCAAGTAATTCACCGAATAGCTTCTATCGAGTACCATTGCTTTATCCGGAATAACTATATTGCTGAAATTCGTCATACCGCGATTCCAATCTACTTGCGAATCTGTGGTGTATAAGATATCTCCGGCACCATTTAATAAATAGAGATTGCCTTGCAACGTCTGATTACTGAATAACTGTTTAATCAGATCCGGGCTTAAGTCGATTTTAAGCATTTTGTTAAAGGAATTGGCATTGTCGAAATAATTGAGTTGACGGATGACACTAATCCCACTGAAACTCATCTCATTATTGCCATTTCGTATGACAAGTGGATACGGTTGGCCCTCGCGCTGCAGCTTCTGCAGATTGCGATACCACCCCATTTCACGAATAACTTCCGTTATGGGATGTAAGCCACCGGAATCAATAATCGTTGGATTGTCCGTATATAACTGGATGGACTGAATTTCATTATAGACGGAGTTGTACTTGTTAATGATCAACGAAACTTGCGAGTTATAGATTCGTACATACTCTATCGTTTCGGCATACTTTTGCTCCAATGCATCATTCAATAGACTGTCTGTATAAAAAACAGAGGAAATACCGACTGCATTATCAATTCTCGCCCGAAAATCGTCCTTCAGTTTATCTAAATTCTTGGCGATATCCTCTTTTTTCTGTTGTTCCACGTTGTGGGTCGTTACATTATAGAAAATCACATTCGTTAATAAAATGGGAATGAATACGCATAGGAAATAAAGCATCAACAATTTGTTGCGCAACCTCACATTATGGAGTTGAAAGAATCGTATTCTCATTCGCACAACCGCCTCGTTTGATCAAATGTTGTTTACGGTATTCAGAAGGGGGCATCCCTTCCAGCTTCTCGAATTGTGCTACGAAATAATCCGCATTATTGAAGCCTACTTTGCCGGCAATTTCGTAAATACGCAGGTCGGTTTGACGAAGCAGCTTTTTAGCTTCTGCGATGCGAATCGATAACAGAAACTCATTAAAATACATGCCATATTTTTTCTTAAATAACTGTCCGACATAAACAGGATTCATATAGAACTCAGCTGCAATACTTTTCAGATTAATGCTATCCTGATAATGATGCTCGATATAGCTTTTAATTTTATGAATGTTACCCTTTATCTGCTCCCCTCGAAGCTGCTCAATCATATGTGAGCTTTCCGTCATAAAGGCCGTAAACAACGATTGAAGCTCGTTATACGAAAGTGCATAATTATCCCAGTTAAGCATCGGCTTTAGCGTGAGGAGAAGATCGGTCCGTCCCTGCAAATGCTGCAATGTTCCCAGAATGGCATGAACATATCGGTTAATGATGGTGCGAATTGCATCCTTGGCCAGTAATTTGACTTCCATTTCCGTAAACAATCGTTGAATCGAAGCGGTTAACTGCTGAATTTCTTGCTCCTCTACGGCTTCCTTAATGGTATGGAATACAATAGCATCAGGCTCCACGTAGCTCAGGGTGACGTTCTGAATACTCTCGTGAATCAATAGCCCTTTTAAGCTTTTCACATATTTATACTGTAAAGAATCCGTAACGCTCTGGACGGAAGTTCCAAGTAAACTCATTTCCTTTACACCCTTACCAATGTAGAGGTTGATCTCGATTTGCAAACGACGAACTAACAAGTTCTTCAATGCTTCCGCAAACCGCTCCAGACTCCCGCCAAACAATTGCAGCATGGTACTCGTAATCATCATTGCGAATTGATGGTTCCTTAATTTCACAACCCACTCAGGGGCCTCGCCGAGAAGACTGTGAAGTGCCTCTTTGACAACGCTCTCCTCATCTATGGACGATTCTTTATCCACGGAACAACCCGCATTCAGCTCTACGATCCCATATCGAAACAGTGTTCCCTTAGGGGCTCGAACTTTGCGTGACAACTCCTCGAGTTCATACTCTGCATGTTCACCTCTTGCAACCTGTTCGAAAAGGTCTTGAAGCGTTTGTCGCCCATAAGACATTTGTTGGCTTCGTTCTTGTCTGATTTGCCCTGCCAATTTTCGCAAAATCACTTCTAACTCATCTTCATCAATCGGTTTTAAAATGTAATCGCTCACACCAAATCGAATAGCGGATTGTGCATAAGAGAAATCATTGTAACCGCTTAATATAATAAACTTGCAGGGGCTTATATTCTGAATTTTCACTTCTTCAATGAGCTTCAAGCCATCTAGGATCGGCATACGAATATCGGTTATTACAACATCCGGCTGCTCACATGCAATGAGGCGTAAGGCATCCTGCCCATTATCAGCTTCATGTGAGACGCGATAACCTATATTTCCCCAATCAATTAAACCAAGTAAACCTTTCCTTACGTAAACCTCATCATCAACCAACATGACTTTCAACATGTAGAAGTTCACTCCCCTGGTTAAAAATGGAAAGGCGAGCCCGGAGATTACACCGAGCTCGCCAAACATAACGACCGTGTTGACCGATAAATCTCATTGTATCCCGATACAAGCAATCAGGCAATTCTAAAATGAAAGAACTTCTTTTGATTTCTTCATTTTATAACACGATAATAAGCTTTCTTTGGCTGTTGCTTGCAATCAAAAAGAAAGGGCCAATTTTTCCTATTCTTCACAGGAAAATGGTCTAACCAAGTATGATCGTCGGCCGCTCCCCAGAAAGTAACAGAAGTAATAGATTCTCGGTAGGCTCGGAACAGATTGAAAATCTGCTCATAGCGCTCCGCTTGCATCAGGAGCATTTCTGCCGTAGGCTCGGTTAAATCCGTACGTCTGTCATTATGCTCGAAAACAGATAAATCTAGCTCTGTAATATGAAGCTTTACACCAAGTGATGCGTAACGTTCAATCGTATCACGAATTTCGTCAAGTGATGGACCATGAATATTCCAATGTCCCTGCATACCTATTCCGTGTATAGGAGTGCCCTGTTCCTTCAACGTTTTGACGAGCGTATAAATTTTCTCGCGTTTTACTGGATTTGTCTCATTGTAGTCATTATAGAACAATAATGCATTAGGATCTGCACGGTGCGCATATTCGAATGCTTTTGCGATGTAGTCTTCTCCTATAAGCTCCAGCCATTTCGATTTGCGCAGGTAGATGTCCGTAGAATCTTCAATCGCTTCATTGACGACATCCCAGGCATATACGGCGCCTTTGTAGCGTGTTACAACGTTATGTATGTGTCGCTCCATTTCTGTCAGGAGCTGCTCACGGGTTGCCGATTCCCCGTCTTCTCCTTCAAATACCCAATCTGGCGTTTGGTTGTGCCAAACGAGCGTATGACCGCGCACCTTCTTGCCTTCGCTTAGGGCGTATTTCACGATCTTATCCGCCTCATCAAACGAATATCGCTCTCGCTCCGGATGAATTTCTGCGAATTTCATCTGATTCTCAGCGGTTACACTATTATAATGTCTTCTGAGTAAGTCAAGCTGAGAGTGAATCGTCTGAGGTGTGACAGCAGCGCCGATATCAAAAAGACCTTGATGCTTTTCGCATAATGAACCCACAGTCAAGTTCCTCCTTATTTAAGAAAACGCTTGCAAATTTAAATTTACAACACGACAGCACTACTCCTAGTATAAATGTGATTATTCTAGTTGATTACCCAAACAATTAAATCATTTCCTTTGTAAAGTATAGAAAAAAACCTTTATTCATGAGTTCCATCATGAAATAAAGGGCTATATCGTCGAGACTATTTTACAGCGCTGCGCCTTTGCCGCCATCTATATTAACGGAACTCCCCTGCTTTATTCTTCAAAAATCTTTGCTTTAATCGTGCGGCCAGTTCGTCGTCTGAGAGAGGATTACGGTGCGTATTTTCCAAATAAATGTGTTTTTCCGTTTCAGGCATGAGGAATTCCTTATACCATAAGAAAAAGTCCGGACTATCTCCGTGCATCCGAAGAAACCGTCTTAGCGTATCCACATTATGAACCGTATCTCGATATTGGTCAGCCAGTCGGCCTTGTAAAACTTCTCCCATTTGCCATGCTCTGGGTTGCTTTTCTTGCTTTGCTGACAAACTTATTCATATGTTTTATTTTTCCTTTCGTGCTAATTTTTAGAATGAAATGGGAGTTTAACCACTCCGAAATACTTCAATACGGTAAATCATTAAAGCTTTATAATACAGCTCTTCAGCTCTTCATCCCTCCCTTCCAATCTGGTTAATCGATCAAAATCGAGTCGAAAATTGTCTAGTAATACTTAGTTAACTATAGTAATAGCTTGTCAGCAGAATGTTAACTAGAGTTTGAGTAATTGTAAAGGTGGGCAATCGACCAGTCACCGGGAAATCTCAGTACGTTATCTGGCCCGAATAATCCAGCAACATCCAGATGTTAGGCCGCCTTTGTAATCCTCTGCTATTGATCCCCGTTAGCGGAATATTTCAACTTTAATTAATCCCAAAATATCTTAAATTCTTGGAATAGATTTATAAGATAAGGGTGACTTTTTTATGATAAGAACAATGAGAAAAAACGGCCTGTATTCACATCCTCGCGATAGGGCCGTCTTTGTTTTTTTATCGATATTCTTTTTGTAGTTGGATTAAATTGCAAAAGCTGCTGTGATGATTACCAAAAGAATAAAAAGAACCAAGATAAATGCTACGTTCTGGCCATAACCTACTCCGCTCATGTTTTCTCATTCCCCTCATTGATTTTTCACTACGTTATAAATATACGCTCGGTACATAGTACTTGATTGGACGTATGTCATTGGAAGGCAACCGCCGAGGAAAAGTGCAAACGTATCGAAATTAATGCCTTTATGTATACGTGATTTGTTACGCCCTGGAACAATGGATTGATTAATGGTCGGAATATTTGCGGACAAAAGGTGCATCAACCGATAATGTTGCGTAAGAGATAATTCTCTTTTTATTCAACTGAAAATGTTTTTCAACTAATGAAAATGTATCTTCAATGGATACGGTGCCGTCTACAAGGAATGTCCTAAGGTTAAATTGTTCTGTTTGGCTAGCCAAAATATCTGTATGTTAACGGGATTACGAGCTCAAGTAGCCCTTTGCTCCAACCATTCGATAAACAGCACATAATCATCTTCTACTTGATGAGCATAAGAAATAGCCCAATTGGCTAAGTACTCACGAAATGCATCTGTATCTGCACCAATCGCTTGTACGATCTCGTCCTCGCTGTGGTGAGACAAGATGCCATGCTGCACATCGACATCAGCGCGAGCGTGCATTTTGGCTGTAATCTCTCCCATGCAACTGATGACGCTCTGCCAATCATCAAAGGATTCAATCTTTTCGAGCTTTAGCTTCTTTTTGAATGGGGAACGCTCGCGAGCGTAGAAGTGCCGGCCTTCCATCGTCATAAAACCAAGAAACGGATCAGCTTCGTGATGCATCGCCTGCTGCGTCATAATCACACGCTTGCCTTGATGGGCGTACTCTGACCAGAAGAGCTCATTATATGGCATAAAGTAAGACGGCACTGGAGCCCGCACTTCCTTCACCTCAATGATGATATCGTCGAGTGCTTGCGGACCTGCTGCTCCTTCAATCAGTACATAGAAACGGGTAAGACCAATAGAGGCAGTACCTGAACCGTACTTCACTGCGATATCTTTGATTTGGTAATAGCTATCCGGCTTCTTCGTTTTTGAATTCAAGGTACTCAAATAATCGTTCCAACCCGATATGAGCATGTCCCGCTCCTGAGCAGTAGGCTGCTGAATTTCCTCCGTCCAGATGAATTGGCGACCTCCCTCTTGTAACACAGTTAGCCCTTCGAGAAGATGACTTTCTACTCGCTTCTCCATCTTTTTCAGAAGCTTGCGAATTGGACCATTGGTCACTCTCTCATCGTAGACGACGTCATGCGGATCTTCTTTGCGCTTCGCAAATTTTCGAATTTGCTTCACATAAGCCGATAAGTATTCATCGAGAAGATCCTTTTGAACATCGAGCCCAAACTCCTTCATTCGGCTTACTAAAGCAATGCTCACACACAACCTCAACAGGTCATTCAAATACGACCCCGTATAGCCTTCGTCGAAATCGTTAACATCAAAGACAATACGCCCTGTTTCGCTGCGAAAAGCTCCGAAATTCTCGAAGTGCAAATCTCCTTGGATCCACGTCGGTCGCTGTGGTGAACTATGATAAGGGAACCATTCTCGGCCCGTGTCAAAATAAAATAAATAGCTACTACCGCGATAAAATTGAAAAGGACTAACTGCCATCTTTTCATATTTCAGCTTTCTTTTACTCTCATCCAACCCCATTATATGGCAGTCAAACTCTGTAAGTACACTCGAAATGGTCAGTAACCTCAATTTTTTTTGCGTATGTTTTACGCGTTCAGTCAAATTCAATGACATTCAAGTATCCCCTTTCCTTTCTCTAGTATTGTAACACGAACTATTTCGTAGAAAGACATTCTATGAGATACTGAAATAAGCCGCTCTCTTTCAGCTTGAAACGAGAGTGGCTTTTTTACTTAACCTATTCAATCATTCCTGTTGTTTTACTGCTTGATCAAGGACTCATACCCTGTAATAGCAATTCACTCTTTGTTGATATGTTTTATCCACGCTCCTGTACCTCATTCACAACATCGTCTCGAGTTATCAATGTGTGCCCACGAAATGTCATCAATAGGGAATAGCAGATACCTAATGGGGTTTTCTTACCTTCATAAAACATAAAACCAGTTCTGAAAACTTATCTCCATTAATTCATGCTTTTTTTCACAGGAAATACAGTAGTACATAAACCACATCTCCTAAACATACTGTTCATACCAACATTATATCTGAATAGTCATAAAAATCAGTTTATTTATTGTTAAGATTTTATTAACGATAGGCTCTCGCCGAATTTTTTGGGGTTGTGTACACGAAGCAACGTAGACATCATAAATAACCCGATAGCTCAGAAGGGCTATCCGATTGATCGTTCAGTATTGAACTAAAGTTCTGCGTTAGCTTAGGCCGTTTTTGTTCTATCGTCATTCCAACTGGATACAGAATTCTTGTGGGCAGAATGAGACCCTAAACGTTAATTCTGCATGATTCTTTTTTTGATTTGATGTTCAGAATTCCCAATTAATTACATATGATCTTTACAGTACATCAAATCTTACTGTTGGGAGTGTGATGCAGTATGAGATCCCTTAAAACAAAGTTAGCATTGCTTCTTGCATGTTCTAGCTTAATGGCTCCGAGCGCCATAAGCGCCGCCGCAACCGAAACTGGAGTTACACCCACTTACATTTTTAAAAATAACTTAATCCACACCTTTGTCCATGGCATTTATGTTCCTGGCCGCTATATAAATGTTGATGAAGATACAAGGGCTGTATATATCCCCGGTGGGGTGGGCGTAATTGCGGTCGATAAGGATGCTCTTTTACCAGAAGGGTCCAAATTCTTAAAATGATACTCCAAGTCCATTTGAGCATCTGGTCTACTCTCGATGCTCAAATGGCAACTTCACATGTCATCGCCAGCCTCATGTATTTCAGAATTCATAATTAGCGAAACGGTCAATTTAGTTTTAAAGCCTCTGAATTCGGCTTGACCAGCTGGCCGGATATTTTCTGAGCGACTGCATCGGCGATCGCCCGGTAGCCTGCTTCATTCGGATGGATTGTATCCTGCATGAAAGGATGCTCCGGCCGAACCTGACGTCCAAATACGAGGCTGGGGATATCGAGAATATCGACGCGTGGATCATAGTCCCGGAAGCTATAATACACATCCCAAAGTTGATCGGAGTAAAGCTGCGCGTTCTCAATATCTAGATGAATATAGCTCCAGCGATTCACTGACAAGAATGGATTCGGTATGCGCAGCAGCACCCCACCGTGAGTTTCCTTCAAGAGCCTGTCCACGACAAGCTTCAGATCGGCTTTAATCTGCATAGGGCTGCTTTCCCGAATGTCGTTGATCCCATAAGAAACGACATACAAGTCTGCCTGGTCTTGAATCACATTGTCGAGCGTATTGCCGTGGGTAGCGATTTGGTTAACAAAATGATGCAGCGTATTGCCGCTGGAGCCGCGGTTGCGAATTCGTGCCCCTTCCAGAACGCCTCCGGGAGCCCCATAGATCTCTGCCAGCTGTTCAAATAGTCCCTGCGCCGCTTCTGTCGTACTATCTCCGACAAAGTTGATGAGTTTACCTGATTTGGAGCTCTGATAGAACGTTTGAATCGATTCGTCCGTCTTCCCGAAGGACGAATCAGGAAGCGGCAGCGAGAAGATCAAGAAGAACGCTAAACCGAGCTTCCCCCAGTTCATTCTGATATGCATTATCCTGATCATTCCTTTCTAGGTAAAAGTTGAAATGTCATTATATTCCTTACGTAAATCTGTTTCCTCACTCACTAATGTTCCCCGCGCAAGTCCCTTCATATACTTCCGGTGTCCTCTGCCGGGCTTTCGTAAGACTTCACCGCCAGTAGACCGAACAGCTCTCACTGCAAAAACTATTGTGCGCTCGCAAAAAAGAAAAAGACAGCTCCAATGGGAACCGCCCTCTATACGAAGCAGTTAGTACAATCAGCAATAAGTTATTAAAGCTTTTTAAATCGAAATACCCCTACGGTTGATTCCTTGTCGTGATATTTAAAATATAAATAATATTCTTCTGTTTTATATCCAAGTCCATATTCGTCAAATCCAGCATCAGGACTACCTTCGAAATCAGGTTTTCCCAAAACCTCTTTAACCTTTTCTACTGAAAAATTGATTTTTATATCTATTACACCGATCTTATTTTCACCCCATATATAGAAATAGCAGTTATCATATTTTAAATATTCCGCATTTTCAAACCCTATTACATCAGGTTTTCCATACGATTTTTCTAGTTCATTCTTAGAAGAAGATAAATTTGCTTTAATACCTTTAAGTTGTCCTTTTTCGGCTGTCTTCAGTAGTTCTTTGTCAAGTATTAATTGACACGAATTCCCTTTGTTTTCAGTAACAGCTAACAAATTTGATTTCCCCTCTTCTGTTCCTATTTTAGCGGGCGAATTTGTTACTGCTACCTGCGACTGTAATGGACCTTCGACATTCGTACAGGCTGTGAACATCAGCATAGACATTAAAAGGCATACGCCAGTCGCTTTGCTTAACATATAAATGCCTCCATTGTTTACCTTTTAGAGTGCGTAACCTATTTCATCCAGACCGCTTGCACCCTTCGTATAGGTAACCCAGTCTTCCTAGAAGCAAATAGAAGAAAATAGAAGAAAATAGAAGCACCTCATTCTCCATCCGTTTGATGTATTCGTCAATGACGATAAAAAGGTTGCCTCTTCATAGAACTTCCTATTAAATTTCTTTGTAAAATGCGCAACCTCATTTCGTTCTAGACGAGCTATAGTTCTCCGTCGTATCAGCTTAAACATCTCAATCCCACTGCTTCTTCTGTATTCCAGTTAATACCCTTTCAACAGGAGCCCATCCAATAAACTTGGGTTGGGTCCATCCTGGTGCTGGCTTGAGATTTTCAATTTCTAAATAGTTATCTATTCTTACTTTATCCCAAGCGTGTATTGCATCTTCATTCCCCAAAGATAAAGCTACGTGTCCCCAATTTTTAAGCTCACCTTCGACTAAACCTGAGCAGTAATAGAAAACAAAAGCTCCTTTAGGCGGAGAACCCATATTCTTATGAACTTCGTAAAGTTCAGCCGACTCGCTAGCATCGTCGCCTCCCCACATCTCAATCCCGTTGCTTCTTTCATAAGCGTCTTCAACGAAAGCGAGACACCGAAGCCGGTAATCCTTCGAATCCATGTGGTTTCTTGCCCAAGTAATAGCATTCTCAATTTCCCTCTCAAATTTCAATAAACAACCCTCCATTTTTGATTAAACTCTACAATTAATAATACTCGAAAACGCAAGGAACATAATGGTAAAAAGCTATTATTACTAAAGTATCCTGCCCGTTGAACGAAGCTCATGCCAATTCCCCTTTTCGACATCATTCGTAGTGTTTCTTTACTATACATCAAAAAAACTCGAGAGAAATATCAATTCCTTCGATGCTTCTTATAACACTTCTTCTGCAATTTAGCCGTACAAAATTCAAAACCCCACTCAATGAGTCTCAATGAGCGGGGTTTTCCCATGAAGTCGAGCCGTGGGTTAACCACCCTACAATCGGATCGGTTAACAACCACATGTTCAATATCTGCCGATGCTTTGCAAATCCATTCTGTCCAACAATTCGGAGTTAAACATTACCTGATCCGACTATAGTGTCCCGTTAGAACTTAATGACATAGTTTCTGGAGATGTAGATTTATCTGGTTTAACCCGATTCCCAGCGGTCGTACAACATAATCAAAATCAGCGGCATTAAATAACGCAATGTAGCCATAAAAAAATGATTCCAATGGTGGTAGACCAACCAACCTTTGTTGTAAAAGATAAGCGCGATAGCCTGCGATTTACGAAGTGAGGATTATAACAATGCATATATCGCATAGTTTTAGCTCGCTTCTCCTTTTATTTATCTAAATGTCGGATAGAGGGCAGCAACACACATAGAAGTGCAATTGCTATGATGCAAACCCCCGATAACATAAACCACGTATTAATTCCAATTCGATCGGCAAAAATCCCAGAAACGATTAAACCGATCGGCATGGCAAAGGACGTAATGCTGCCCAATAGCCCAAATACCCGCCCTAAATACTCAGGTTGAATTTTTTCTTGAATGAGAGCCATCTGTACACCGCTATAAAATGGGCTTGAAAAGCCCATCAAGGCACTGCACAGTACAAAGATAAGGAAGCCATTTATCGGCAACAAGCCAGAAATGAATAATGTAATCCCCATCAAGGAAATGGAAAAAATAATGCTCAGTGCACGGTTTTTTAATCCGCCCCAAACACCAAGCAACAAGCCTCCAACCAACATTCCAACTGCAAAGACGATTTCAACAATAGAAGCATGGGTCGCCGTCCCTCCGAAATAGCTCATACTCATTAAAGGGAACAAGGCATTGATAGGCATAAAGACAAACGCATATAGCGCGCCAATCCAAAGCAATGCAAATAATCCCTTCGATTCCCTAAATGTACGATAACCTTCTATTGCTTCTTCGAAAAAGTTACTTTTAACACTTTCACCTTGCGTCATTTGCTTTGGAATAACAACCATCGCCACAGTGATACAGGCGATCAATGCACCCAACACATCAATGGCAATAATTGCGTTTAGTTCCCATGTTGCATATAGAAAAGCTCCAATTGCAGGGCTTAGAATATAGCTTACCGACTGTACCGATTGGCTGTATCCAGCGCACTTCGTCAGTTGATCCTCTGGTACCAACAAAGGTGTTACTGCACTCAAAGCAGGCGTGTGAAATGCTGTTCCGATACTACGGATAAATAAAACGATCATCACGACCCATATTGGCAGGTCGATTGTGATTGCGACCACAGCCAAGGCAGCACCTGCGGCAGCAATAATAAGGTCTGCACCGATCATAATCAGTTTTCTATTCCAACGATCAACCAATACGCCAATCATTGTTCCCAAAATGGCTTGAGGTAAAAAACCTACCATTGTCGCCATCGAGAGCACCATTGCTGATCCTGTAGTGTCGGTTAGATACCAAATAATCGCCATTTGCAGGACAGAGCTAGTAATCAGTGAAACCGCCTGACCTGCCCATATTGTAAAGAAACTTCGCTTCCAATTTTGTTGTTTCATGTTCATTCTCCCCGTATTTTTTATTGTCTGATTCTTTTTTGGCAATAAAAAATACAGATCCAAGTCCACAAATGCGGGCTTAGATCTGCATTTATCACGTGAGAGAACACGGCGATAGAAGGCATAGCAAAACAGCTATCCAAATCGCGATCTATGTCTACATACGTAAAAATAAGCAGCTCAAAAAAAGCCCACAAGTGTGGATAAAAAATCCGCTTTTTTATTGCCAGCTTATCTTAAACGCATGGAGTGTAACATAGATAACGAGCCTCCTCATAATTTATACGTTGAATTGACTGCTCTAACTGTCAATTCAGTATCATAACCATATTCAGCGGTTGTTAGCAACAAACAGGATAACAGGCTATTTCCAGTCTAGAACTTTATTTTCTATATGTGGACCCCTTTAAGTTTAACTATCGTTTCCGTTAGTTCCATCTCTTAACTTAGAAGTGCCTCATCTTGCAATCTCGTAATAATTTCATTAACAGTTTCTTCAGGGGTCAATTCAGATGAGTCCAACCACATTCCGATTCGAGGTGTTTCATTTCGCAACAGACTATCCAATCCTTCAACAGTCCAAACACCATATCCTTTTTTAATACGGGCAGATTCCCTTAGTGTGACAACTGACGAATTTGGACAAAGAACCACCACATAAAAAGGTCGGCTTTGGATATAGGATATAAAATCATTCAACATTGGTCCAACCACGACGTCTTGAACTACTACTGTAAAGCCTGCTTGAAAATAGGTATTCGCGGACTGTACGGCAAGCCGATATCGTAGACGTAATTGCTAGGACTTTCTGTCAACATTGAGTCATCGCTTCTTTCTTCTTTTACCAAATATTATAAGGGTAATAAACCAACTGATTTAAGGGTGAGTTTAAATAAATTTGATTATTCCGCTCTTCTGCCTGTGAGGTGAATAAAGGCAGCCGATTCGTTCTGGACGGCTGCCAACGTATCATTATTAGCTATCGTTTTCCGTTAGCTGAATCAACAATGGTAGTAGCAATCACAAATAATGTTTTCACCAACTAGGCATCGGCATCAAGTCCGGCCCTTCTGTACTTACTTAATAGCAATTTCAGGATCTGACGGAAAAAGGTATTAAAAGTGAAGGTAAAGGAAAACTATACACGACTTGGACCAGCTTTTGTTTGTAATTAAATATAACGGAGGAAGCTTATGCCTATTTTCAAGCCTTCACAAACTGTGCGATCAATTTATGACATAGACGGAGACAAGCTGCTGCGAGCAGGAATTAAAGGAATAATATTTAACTGGAGTAATACATTAATTCCGAAGAATTCTGTTTCTGCATCGGATTCGATGAAGAAATGGTTGAAAGACTTTAAGTCCCGATATTCGATAAAGTTAATTATTGTCTCAAACAGTAAGCCTCCTGCTCAAGGAACCGAGCTGGTTAATGAGATTCCGGCTTTGTTCGAAGCGAGTAAACCGAAGAAAAAAGCATTTATGGCTGCTTTGGATATACTCGGGACCCGAAAAAATGAGACAGCCGTTATTGGCAATGGTATTATTACTGATTTATGGGGTGGAAATCGACTAGGGATGTATACGATTTTTGTTTCTCATTCATGGACAAAATTCCGATTTATTGGTGCAATTAAACGGTTAATGGTAAAAGTACTTCGAGTGTAAAGGATACAATGAAGTGGAATACTCCTTACTGTAAGGCTGGTCAATTGACCGGCCTTTTTACGTAGTACAGGGGCTACTAATGCCTAGCCTGCAAAACGTGGGATTTCAACAACCGACATTCCTGCGATATGTTAAGGAGTCGAACGGTCTTTTGGAATTAATCATCCCCATAAATTGGATAACAGGAGGAAATTAAAGACAAGACTTCGATTCTTACAAGAAAAGAAGCTAACTTGCTCAAAAGTTTGATTCAGATAAACCCTAAGATTGTTAACAGAAACTATCTTCTGGAAAAGATGTGGGATCACTCCGATTTCGTTGAAGAAAACACCCTTAACGTAAATGTCACAATGTTAAGAAAAAAACTGCAAGACCTTGACATTGATAATGGGATCGAAACGAACAGAGGCAAGGGCTACAAATTAAACAAGAACTGGTAGGATGTGATGGCAATGCGCTTGTTTTTAATCTCGATGGCTGCCTTCGTGTCATTAATGAGCAAAACGTAATCCGTTACCTCAATTGTCACAAAATAATTTTCTCACTTCAAGTGTATCCGAAATCTGGAATTATTAATGATTTCCTCAGCAAGTTCATCCGGCTGCTTACGATCGGTATCCAGCAGAAATGGCTCATTGGTCGGCGATGCCATCAACTTGTTCCGAAGGAAGAGCGAACGGTGGATATATTGTGCATCTCCTCGCTGATGGAGTCGAGCGGTAAGGGTGTTCGGTTCCGCGTGCAGCACAACATAGTGTAGCGTCGCCTCGAGGTCCGATAGTTGGTCAAAGAACCATTGCAGTTCATCTTCGACGACGAAATCGATAACCACGTCTAGCCCGTCCAGGAGAAAATTCCGCGTCACCGCAGCAATATTAAGCCAAGCCAGTCGGAGTCGTTCCTCCCAGGTCGGCTCGGTCTCCCCTCGGTAAACATGGAGAAGCAGATCACCTTCAATCAACACACATTGGTTCATCGTGTTGGCCAGAGTCTTGGAGACGGTTGATTTCCCTACACCAAGTGGACCAGAGATAAGATAGACGGTTACTGATTTTTTGGTGAAATGCATATGGATAATCCCCTCCCCCGTTAGCGTATTCATTCAAATGATATCTCTTTGTCTAAAATTATGTCTTTAGGCGGAGACTCCATTGGATGAGCATGTGGAATCAATCTGAATTTTAACTTCTCTATACTATCGGGCAGACGCGGAATAACCATAAAACTCAGTTGCGTATGTCCACCGCTAAAATCATCGATAGCGGACTTTTTCATGATGGGCAGGACATTAAGTAATTTGCCAGGTCCGTTGGGTAAAGTGGGGGGCCTCCTTAATATCCTTAGGTATCATTATATCTAATTTGCAAGATTGTACCAAATAATGGTGCTTTCCCCCCAGTCATTGGAACTAACCTGCCCAATAGCTGAGAAGGCTACCCGTTCTATGCTGTGGCAGCCTTCCCTTGATGTTTATTTAGCTATAGTTTCCCGTTAGCCATCCATGCAGCGCAAACGCTGAACCATAGATGATGAAAATGTTTAGAAATCCGTCAATACTGCTACTATGGCTGGGAGAGGAAGGTCGATGAACTAAGTGCCTTAGAGTCCATCCATTAGTCTGACTCCAACGACCACGGTGCATCACAGATTGTCGCTCCCTTTTTGGGAAGCATTCATGGTAAATCAAAATTTTAAAATGGATGGGTGGAAAAAGGCAGGATCTTAAGATTGTTAAGTCGATTGGTTAAAATGATAAAATGGAGTGACATTGTTTTACAAGTAATCAAATATCAGTGTTCCTAAACTTGGAGGCGACGTTTGTTATGAAATATACGATTTATATTATTGAAGATGATCTATCAATAAGTCGTCTACTTAAAGAACATATTGAAAAATATGGACTTTCAGCAACAGTTGCGGAAAACTTTGAAAGCATAATGGAAGAATTTCATCTCCTCAAACCTCATCTCGTCCTGCTAGATGTTAATTTGCCTAAGTTTGATGGATTTTATTGGTGTAGGAGGATACGGGAAACATCCAAGGTTCCTATACTTTTTATATCCGCTAGAGAGAGCGGGATAGATCAAGTGAGAGCTCTTGAAAACGGTGCGGATGACTATATTACGAAACCATTCTCTTACGAGGTAGTGATGGCCAAAATAAACAGCCATATTAGACGGGTCTTTGGAGATTATGCCCATGCTATAGGCGAGCGGGTAATCGAATGGGAAGGATTAAAATTATACCCGGAAAGATTAGATCTGGAGTTTCAAGGAAAGACTGCCATTCTGACTAAAAAAGAAGCAATTTTGCTCGAAAGTCTGATTCAGACTTACCCTAAGGTGGTTAACCGAAACTATCTCTTGGAACAAATGTGGGATCACTCCGATTTTGTTGAAGAAAACACGCTCAACGTAAATGTCACAAGGCTAAGAAAAAAACTGCAAGACCTTGATATTGAGAATGGGGTCGAAACGATAAGAGGCATGGGCTACAAATTAAACAAGAGCTGGTAGGAGGTGATGTCATATGAGTTTATTTTTAAAGGAGCACAAGAGTTATATCGTTATTTATTATTTTTCCGTGAGTTTAACCACTTTTTATTGTTTCCTTGCGAGCGATTTTACTTTTTTAGATGTTTTATACGCTTTCTTATTCAATTCTTTTATTCTTCTTGTTTTTTTAGGCTGGAAATATGTTAATACTAAAAACGTCTATGTATTACTAGATAGTAACTTCGATGCCATCGAGGAATCCTCCTTGGATCAAGGTGATTCCTTTTGGGGCCACCATATATCTGCTCTATTAAAGCAGCAATACCGATTATACGAAAGGAACATGCAGCAAATCAACAAAAACCATCAAGAGCATTTAACCTTTATCAATCAATGGGTGCATCAAATGAAAACACCGCTTTCGGTCATCCGGCTTCAGCTTGAAGCCCACGCAGGCGAACCTTATGCGCACGGTATGAGCGAAGAGGTTTATAAAATGGAAAAGGGCCTGAATATGGCCTTATATTATGCGCGGATCGATGCTTTTGAAAGAGACTTTGTTATCGAAAGGATACGCTTGAAGCCGTTAATTTTGGACAGCATCAGCCAAGAAAAAAAGCTGTTCATTAAAAATCATATGTTGCCTAAAGCAGACGTCGACGACACCATTGAGGTTTACACCGATGTAAAATGGATAAAATTTGTAATCGAGCAATTGATAACAAACGGCATCAAATATTCCAAGGGAAAAGGAAAATATTTGACTGTTTCCGCCTATAAAACAGAAGATCATACTGTGCTGGAAGTCGTAGATGAGGGCATTGGCATACATCCTAAGGATATTAGGAGAGTCTTTCATCCTTTCTTTACCGGTGAAAACGGAAGAATCTTGGGAGAATCTACGGGAATGGGTCTGTATCTTGCAAAAAAGATATGCGAAAACTTAAATCATAAGATTTATATTCAATCCGAAGTGAACCGAGGTACAAAAGTCAGTATTCTGTTTGAACATATCCAAACGGATCATAACTAATACCATCAAGAACGTGCCTTATTCCTAATGCATGTTCTTTTTGCTTACTTCCAACCTTACAACAATGTAAGAATCGAGTAAGAAAGATGAATCGCTTAAAGGGATGTGACGAAGTATTGTGTATATGAAAGCCAAATAAAAAGGAGTCGTTGTAATGGAAATGTTAAAAGTCAGCCATTTAAGTAAAACCTACGGCAAAGAAGTGATGTATCATGCTTTAAATCAAATAAGCTTTTCCATTGAACCTGGAGAATTTGTCGGAGTGATGGGACCATCGGGCAGCGGCAAGACTACGTTGTTAAATATGATCTCTACGGTCGATCAACCCACAACAGGAGACATTCTGATTAAAGGTCTCAATCCGTTACATTTTAAGGGAGATAAACTAGCTCTCTTTAGACGCAGGGAGCTTGGTTTTGTATTTCAAGATTTTAACTTGCTCGATACTTTAACCATTGGAGAGAATGTGGTTTTGCCCCTTACCTTGGATGGGATCTCGGTTACAGAGCAGGATAGAAGACTGCACAGAATCGCCAAAACTCTGCGCATAGAGCATCTGCTGGACAAAAGAACCTATGAAGTCTCCGGAGGCGAAGCTCAAAGAGCGGCTATTGCCAGAGCCATCATTCATAATCCCTCTCTCCTCTTGGCAGATGAACCAACCGGAAATTTGGACTCCAAAACAGCAAGAACCGTCATGGAACTTTTTGAGAAGATCAATAAAGAACAGCAGCTGACCACGATTATGGTGACGCATGACCCTGTGGCAGCCAGTTATTGCGGCCGGATCATATTTATTAAAGACGGCACCATCTATAATGAAATTCATAGCGGAGGGAGCAGGCTGCTGTTCTATCAACAGATCATCGATGTACTTTCGCTTTTAGGAGGAGCTGCTCATGGAGTTTAAACAGTTTGCGACGAGAAATGTCCTGCGCAACGGAAAGGCCTATTTCGCTTATTTCTTAAGTACAATTATATCCGTTACCTTATTTTTCTCTCTGACCACGTTTATTCTTCACCCCGATAAAGGAACATTCAAATCCTATATCAAGGTATCCCTTTTGGGTGCGGAAATGATTGCCTATTTATTTTTGTTTTTCTTTGTCTTTTATTCGATCAGTGTATTATTAAAAAAGAGGTATAAGGAATTCGGCATCCTATATATGCTAGGCACATCGAGGAGGCAGCTTCTCAAGATGATCTCCATTGAAAATATGATCATCAGTGTCGCGGCAACAATCGGCGGCATCGTTACGGGTCTGGTGTTCTCAAAACTATTTTTGACGATCATCGAGAAGCTGCTGAGGCTTCCTTCCTTGCCGTTTTATTTTCCGATAAAAGCGATTCTTATTACGCTTGTATGCTTCTTGCTGCTCGGCATGTTCGTCTCATTATTCACATCATGGATCGTAAAGGAAAAAGATATCTTACGTCTGCTTAAAGCAACGAAGGCCCCTAAGCCCGCTCCTAAATTTTCTCAACTTATTGCGGTTTTTGGCTTCCTTCTACTAATTGCCGGATATGCATTATCATTTGTTCCAATAAAAGGAAATCTAGGGAATTTTATTTTATTTATTATAGGCATGGTCGTCATAGCTACTTATTTGTTATTTTCGCAGTTCAGCGTTTTTGCGATCGCTTTATTAAAAAAGAACAGGTCCTATTATTTAAGAAACACCAATCTGATCTGGGTATCCAATTTGTTCTATCGAATACGGGACAATGCCAGGATGTTTTTCATCATTACCATCACATCTACAGCTGCTGTAATATTGAGCGGCGCCTCCTATGCCTTTTGGACGAATACATTAAATGATATAGAAGAGCGACATCCGCTGGCTTTTACTTATCAAATTTTCGGTAAAAATCCTTCCGCCGCTGAGGAGATCCGATTTATTGAAGATCAGTTAAAGAAAAACCATTTTCCATATGAAAAAATAGTTGTAGACATTAAATATCTTATCCAAGAGGACGGGTCTGGTTTACCCTTAATGAAAGCAAGCGTTTATAATCAATTCGCCAAGCAATTAAACTTGAAAACCGTGTCTATCCGTGAACAAGAAGCGATTATAATCGTACCCCCCGAGGAAA
The DNA here is from genome assembly GCF_030817275.1 of Paenibacillus sp. V4I7. NCBI lineage: Bacteria > Bacillati > Bacillota > Bacilli > Caryophanales > Paenibacillaceae > Paenibacillus > Paenibacillus sp. V4I7. The sequence continues at coordinate 4,836,546 of NZ_JAUSZD010000002.1, forward strand.
ACGACGGCATAAACCGCCTAGCGATTGAAGGAAATAGCATCCGAATAACAGAAGAAATACGTGCGAAGCTATTGCATGATCAATTTTATGCGATATATGTCGTTGACGATCGGCTATTTGATCGCATTGAAGCCACAGAAGAATCCCAGCCTCAGTATGAGTTTCATGTCAAGGATTGGTCCGGCACTTATGTCGTCTATGACGAATATGAGAAGAAATATGGAGATAATCAGACTTCGCTATTTTTGTCCAAATCCCATATTTATGAAACTGAAAAAAGAGCATACGGCACGATTATGTTCTTATCGATATTCTTAGGCATCATCTTCTTCGTGGCTTCAGGAAGCTTTATCTACAACAAATTTTACATGGATCAGGAAACCGATAAACAGAAATATAAGCAATTGCATAAAATCGGTGTAACGTTTAAAGAAATAAAAAAAGTTGTTTCGATCGAAATTGGCGTATTGTTCTTGTTTCCGTACATCGTGGCAACCATGCATTCCGCCGTTGCTTTAGGAGCTCTGCAAAGGCTATTTAAAATAGAAGTCGGCGCAGCAGCGGTTACCGTTATGGGCATCTTCTTGCTCCTTCAGATCGTTTATTTCTTGTTCATTAGAAGGAATTATTTGAATGTGATAAAAAAGCATCTAACCTTTAGCTGAGTCAGATTTATATTAAAAGGCATCCATTAGGAGTAATTGGATGCCTTTTTTTGCTGCTTGGTTTTATTTTAGTACTTTGATGATGAATCTATTAAATTAGAGCTGAGAAGATAAAGCCTCGCGTCAAATAAGCCCCCGCTGTCCATATAATATTATGAATTATTTTCAACTAATTGCAAAACATATACATGGATACATTATAAGGGGGGACCTCGTTGAAGCTCACTGCTCTATTAGAACGGTTATTTGTAAAGCAAATAAAAGGCGACACTACTAATATAGAAATTACAAATATCGCAATCGACTCTCGAAAAATAAAACCTGACGGATTATTTATTTGTTTGACGGGAACTCAAATGGATGGGCATCAGTTTATCACTGAAGCGATTTCCAATGGAGCTATTTCGATATTAGTAGAAATTGAAGTGAAATGTCCTCCTGGTGTTACGCTTATTCATGTCCCAGATACCAGGAGAGCGATGGCAATTATATCTGATTATTATTATGGTCAATGTTCGAATCCGTTAAAGCTGATTGGTATTACAGGCACGAATGGAAAAACAACTACAACCCATTTAATTGAAAAAATGTTATCGGACAACGGAAAAAAAGCCGGACTTATCGGTACTCTGTATACGAAAGTTGGCGATTTTGTTGAAAAAACAGTTAATACAACGCCAGAAGCGATTGAAATTCAAAGATATTTTAACATGATGTTAGAGTTAAAAGCCCAGTATGCCGTCCTTGAAGTATCCTCTCATTCTCTGGAAATGGGGAGGGTTAGAGGCTGTAACTTTAAAACAGCTGTTTTTACAAATTTAACGCACGATCATTTGGATTATCATCAAACCTTAGAAAATTATCTTGATGCTAAATCTTTGCTTTTTTCCCAAATGGGAAATACTTACACAGATGAACCTAAATTTGCAGTATTAAATGCCGATGACCCTGCTTCTAAAAATTTGGCTAAAAAATCAGCTGTTCAAGTCTTAACTTACGGAATTGAAGCTAAAGCAGATGTGCAAGCAAGAGATATCGAATTAAGAACAGAAGGCACCTTTTTGACTGTTGATACTTTAATAGGAAGTATGACAATCCATTTGAAACTTCTCGGGAAATTTAATGTATATAATGCGCTTGCAGCAATATCCGTAGGAATTGTTGAACATATTCCATTAGAGGGTATTAAAAATAGCTTGGAAGCATTTCATGGGGTTGATGGAAGATTCCAACCCGTATTTGCCGGACAAAATTTTTCATTAATCGTGGATTACGCTCACAATCCGAACGGATTAGAAAATGTATTAAAAACTGCAAGAGAACTTACTAAGGGGAAATTGTATTGTGTTGTAGGTTGCGAAGGTGATCGGGATAAGTTTAAACGTCCTATTATGGGTAATATTGCAGTTACTTATTCGGATAAAGCTATTTTCACATCGGATAACCCACGCTCGGAAAACCCAAATACCATTATCAATGACATACTTGAAGGCCTTAGGTCAAACAACATATCAGAAGACCGTTACATTACGATTCCGGATCGAAGAGAAGCCATTCGAAAAGCAATTGAATTCGCCACGGATGCAAACGATTGTATTATTATTGCAGGAAAGGGCCACGAAACACATCAGATCATTAAAAATGAACATATTCCATTTAACGATATTGAAGTTGCTGTGGAATTGATATGTACAATGTGCCCGTCAACCGGGTATGAGCATGCTGAAGCAATAAGGGGTGGCCGTCATATGACAACCCCGCCTAACAAAGAAAGACACCTCCTCCACCCTGCTATAAAAAAGCGTTCACCCAGTAGAGTGAACGCCTAATTACTTCAAAACATTATTGTCTACTTCAAAACATTATTGTCTACTTCAAGACTTTATTTGTTACTTCAAAATAATATTTTTGAAGTGCAAAAAACCAGCACATCTTCACGGATTGAATGCCCATGTTTCTTACAAAAGTCACTGTCCTCAATATTGATCTGCACCTAATCCAATACGTCTTCCGATGGTTGCATGGCTCAAGGCTACATCTTAGTACCCAACTTGGATTGGGTAAACACAGCTACATACTTTACTTCGCTCGTAATTGGACTTATGGTATGCTTTTCTATCGAATCGAAATACAGACTGTCTCCCGGACCCAAGGTATATTCTACGTTTCCGACTTTATATTTCATTTGGCCCTCGAGAATAAATATAAACTCTTCCCCATTGTGACTGAAAATATGTCTGCTGTCATGTTCATCTTTCCTTGAGACAAATAGAAACGGCTGCATAAGCTTGTCTCCGCGCTCAACGGCAAATGCGAAAAAGGAATAGCCTTTTTCCGTTTTCACTAATTTGGATTGGCTTTTTTCTTTTGTTGTATGAATCGTGCCTGATTGCTGTTGATCATCCAAAAGAATTGAGACTGTAGTTCCTAATGCGTCGGCGATCTTGATCAGGGTTGAAATAGGCGGCATCGTCTTCCCGTTTTCTATTTTGGACAACAAGCTTTTAGAAAACCCGCAAATATCGGCAATCTCTGTCAAATTCCAATTTTGTTCTTTCCGCAGCTTCTTAATTTTATCCCCAAGTTGCATCTTCAGAGATCTCCTATTTCATATTGTTCAACTATGTTTATCATAACGATACACTGTGTAATCGTCAACAGGAGGAGTTTATTCACTATAACAGCAATCTATCTAAACCGATGGCACTTATCATCATCCGTTCTTTCTTGTTTCCTAATAACTGTTGGGGCCAATCAACGATTCCCCCGTCTCCTATCTTGAGTACTTGTCCATTGATAGTTGCAATAATGGTAAACTGTAGTCCTTTGTAGTATTGATTTTCAGTATTCGTTGAGCCTTCGGATGTAACGACATGCATCGATTTCTCTTCTCCGTATAGCAATATCCTTTGAACTAGCCCTTCAGAATCCTTATATCCACTACGAACGCTAAGTACAACTTCCAAATCTGAACGAAACAACGTTTGGAAAATGTCTTTATAAACGTTAATGTGCTCCCAAAATGATTGCTTTTCAAAGGAGTAAGATCCCTTATCTTTACCGGATGTAACCATACAAAACAATTGAAAATGGGATAATATTCCTGGGACTTTATGAGTATTTTGTGCCCTTACATGTCTATGAGTCGTGCAAAATCTAATAAAATCATCTTCATTGTTCAATTTTCCTGACTTTAAGCAATCGCTGATATGTAAGGCTAAGAGGTTTGTAGCATCCGCAACTACTTCCGTACCTCTCAGCGCTGATATGATCTTATTTTGGTCCACCGCAGCTACTATTGAACAAGAACCCAAAGGCGCTACAGGCGACATTTGCAAAGGAATATATGAGTGATTTTGAGCTATTTTCAGTGTATCTAGTTCTAGTTGTTTTAACTCTATTGGATTAACTCTTGCTGCTTGCACAAATGTGTTTGCTTCGTATCTTCTTAGTAAGTCGCTGGCAGATGATTTCTTTGTTTTTCTTCTAAATGCTTCGAGTAACAGAGTATTTAAATCTGACCCAGGAATTTGTTCAATTAATAAGTCCACTATGTTTTCAATGCCTAAATCACGAACTATTCTGTTTAATTTACTTTGTTCTTCAAGATTCATCGAATACCCTCCTTAACCAAATTGTCCACTTAAATTACAAAAATCGCCCCATAAAGTATATAGGACGACGATTCCGGGTATGTCTACCCATTATTTTTTGCTTAAACTTTTAAATTTTTTCACCTGCTCGGTGATCGCTATTTCAGTAGGAAGCCGTTCTACGCTGGATGCTCCGAAAAATCCGGCAATCCCTTTGGTTTTGCTAAGAACGTAGTCTACGTCCTCCGGCTCCGAGATCGGACCGCCATGACAGATAACCAGTATATCCGGATTCACGCTTTTCCCGGCATCATAGATGCGCTGAACGAGGTCAGCCGATTCATCGAGCGATAATGCCGTCTTCGCTCCTATGCTTCCTTTGGTCGTCAGACCAACATGCGCAACAAGCACATCCGCTCCAGCCCTAGCCATTACGATGGCATCCTCTTCGTTGAAAACGTATGGAGTAGTCAATAAATCCAATTCATGAGCTTTACGGATCATCTCCACTTCCAAGCTATATCCCATCCCGGTTTCTTCTAAATTTTGCCGGAACGTCCCGTCGATCAGACCTACCGTCGGGAAGTTTTGAACGCCGGAGAAGCCCATTTCTTTCAACTGCTTCAAATAGACATCCATCAGACGGAACGGATCTGTGCCGCAAACCCCTGCCAGCACAGGTGTATCCTCGACAATAGGAAGAACCTCGCCTCCCATTTCAACTACGATTTGGTTGGCATCTCCATACGGCATCAATCCGGCTAATGAACCTCGGCCTGCCATCCGGTACCTGCCCGAATTATAGATGATGATCATATCTACACCGCCCGCTTCAGCACATTTTGCCGATAAACCTGTTCCAGCCCCAGCGCCAACGATGAAAAGGCCTTGTTCCACTTGAGAACGCAATCGGTTTACTATTTCTTGTCTCGGTATCGCCATCGTTTAATCTACCCTTCTTTCTTATGTTCCAACAACTTGAGTAAATGCTCTGCAATCACGTCTGCGACTGCAGGACCATTGATGTCTTGTTCCATTTCAATCATAGGAATGTCTGAACGAAGGTGCTGCTTGATTCCTTCGTACAGGGCGCATCGCTCTTCCTTTCCTTCAAATGCCTTTCCTGCTATGTCCAGCAAGGAAACTCCGGCTTTCGGGAACACGACGATGGTCGGTGCTGTGCCTTTATTCAACTTATCAGCCAAAATCCGTCCCAATTCGCGGTTCTCTGAAACCGTCGTTCTCATCAATGTTGTGGTCGGGTTATGCTGGTAAAAGATTCGCTCTTTGAATGGTGCCGGGACGGTGTCTGGAGGCCCGAAATTGACCATATCGAGCGCTCCCACCGAGACAACCTGCGGAATTCCGGCAGCACCCGCAGCTTCTAGACGGTTAGGTCCGGCACTAAAAATGCCGCCGACCAACTCATCGGCTAATTCTGTGGTAGTAATGTCAGCAACACCCTTAATATAACCGGCCTTGATCAACTCCTCCATCGCAAGGCCGCCTGTTCCGGTCGCATGGAATACAAGCAGATCGTAGCCCTTCTTCTCCAGGATTTCCCTCACGCGGGTCGCGCATGGCGTTGTCACTCCGAACATTGTGATGCCCAGCGTGACTTTCTCATCCGCTGTCTCCTGCTCCAACCCTGTGTGCCGAATCATCCCGGCTAATGCATAGGCAGCATTGCTTAATATTCGCCGGGACAGTCGGTTAATGCCGGCGATGTCTACAACGGAGTACATCATCATAATGTCCTTTACGCCCACATAGGGCCTTGTATTCCCAGATGCAACGGTAGAAACAAGCAGCTTCGGCACGCCGATAGGAAGAGCCTGCATGGCTGAAGCAGCTACCGTTGTTCCTGCAGTCCCGCCCATCCCTAACATACCGCCGACTATCCCCTTCTTCTCTAATTGAACCGCGATATTTGCTGCACCTTGGGTCATAACAGCAACAGCTGTTCCACGGTCGTTCTGCGTTCGCAGTTCCTCTATGCTGGATCCTCCTGCTCTTGCTACTTCATCTGCGGAGACATCCGGCTCGAACAAAGGATCTCCCAGCACGCCGGTATCGATAACAAAGGTATCCGTTCCACACGCTTGCAGCGCATCTTTCACGAATTGAAATTCGAGCCCTTTCGTATCCAAAGCTCCAATTAATATGGCTTTTTTCCCCACGACTCCAGCTCCTTCAAGGATCTGCACTTTACTTCATTGCGTTGCACATATACGTATAACAAGCCTTCATGCCCTCAAGCACTTCGCCGCCGCTTTCTTCATCTGCCGACATCCAGCCTTTATAGTTAATCGCTTTAATCGCTCCGAAAATCGGTTTGAAATCGATGGCTCCTTCACCGAGTACTTTCCAATCCCCTTGCTCAAAGTCCTTGAGATGAAAGTTATCGATCACGTGGCCAAAGCTGCGGATCAACTCAGCTACGTCGTGGACGCCAGACTTCACCAAATGCGCAGTATCCACGGTCAAACCGATGGATTGATCTTGGATCCGGTCAAAGAAGATATCAAAATCTTCACGGTACATTACCGGATTGTTGTGATGATGGTGCAGGGAAAGCTTCACGCCGTACTGCTGCTGTGCTTCAAGGCCCAATTCCGAAAACGCATCCCCATACCCACGAATATCCTCAGATGTAACTTCAGCTCTGGGAACCCCATGGCAGTATACGACTAGATCCGTACCGATTCCGGAGGCAAACCGAAATACGTTCCTAAGCTGCTGGGTGCCCGCCTCATCCAATCTCCCGCCTGTAATGAGCGCCGAGCCCACCCCCGGTAATTGCCCCCATGCTTCCTTGAATCTTTCTGGCTCGTTAAGATAGGGGCTATATTGCGGGCCTTTCAGTTGCAGTCCGTCATAGCCAACCGCTCTATATTGTTGAAAAAGAAGCGTCTGTTCCTCCACTGTGGAAGTGGGTCTGGAAAAAGCCAACTTTATACTCATAATTGTTTCTCCTCATATATCATTTAAAATGAACTAAGCTTTCCCCTAGCAGTTTCAAGGCTCCAATAGCCCCAAGTGACAGTATAAGCCGTTGAAAATAAACTTGCGGAATTAACGGCAGCAATTTAATACCCGCCCGCATAAGCGCCAATAGCAATTAGCGGTATCGTCCAAGCATTAAACAACAAAGATTGGGATGTAATCATTCCTAATTGAATGTAGAATGGCACTTTAATGAGATTCACAAGCAGAAAGAACCATGCGCCTGTTCCGACAAACTCCTGCCGAGTCTTTGATAACTTGAAGCAGGATGATGCCAAATATTAGGGATCCCAACAGGAGCTTTAATTGATCATTACCCGTTTTCAGCAAAACGAAATAGCCGCCAATTACGCCCAATAACACCCATGGAATCAGTCTAATTAAATGCTTCCATATCACATTTTTGCGGTAATAGGCAACCGCCATTAAATCCCCGGCAATCAGCATAGGCAGTAAGATACCTACTGACAGCTTTGCCGGAAAAATAACAGTCATGAGCATGGCATTAAAAATTCCCATTGTGGAAACGCCCGTCTTCGCAAAACCGACGCAAACCCCCACGATAACGATGATGACGATTTGCCAATTGCTCAAATCAAACATGTTTATTCGCCAATGGTCTGGCGGTCTGGTGCTGAGTACGTGATAATCATACGGCACGGCTCCCAACTTGTCGTGGTTGCATTATGGGGCACATTGCGTGGAATTCGCAACATCATGCCCGGTTCCAGATGAAAGGTTTCGTCTCCCAGAGTATGGTCGCATTCTCCGGATAGTATAAAGATGATTTCTTCGCAGTTCGGATGCACATGTCTGGGATTCGATTGACCCGCGTTAATATAAACCATACCAAAGGTCATTTCGCTGTCCGGATCTATTTCTTGGCCGCAAAGCCATTGAATCTTTCCCCAATCCATATCCAATACACGTGCCTTGTCTTGCTTTCTCAAATCCGTAATGGTAGCCATACACTCGTTCTCCTTTTTTATGTTTACTTAGATGCCAAACGTTCTTTATACGACGCATTCATTTCTTGAATAATCTTCTGATAGTTGGCGTCTTGCTTAAGTTCGGCAACTAATTTATCCCATGCGTCGATATTGGATTTGCCCATAATGACCTGTGTTTTCATGTCATTGATTTTCTTGGTGAAGTCAGAACCAACCTTCAGGTTCGTTTCTGAAACCAATCCGACGGCAGAATTAGGCAGGCTGATTTTGGATTTGGCATCGATGATTTTCTTATTTCGTTCGAATACATCCTTCGGCATACCAGGCGCAAACGCATACATATAGGGATCGTACTTCATGAAAAGCTTGCCGAACGCACCAGGGCCCAAACTGTCTTTAACGCCTTGATCATTAGTAACATAAAATCCGTCTTCTTTTTTATGATGCACGCCTTCAATTCCATAATTGGATAATACGTGACCTTCCGCCGAAGCGCCGAAATCGAGCAGGGACAATATTTTTTTCACCTTCGCTTCGGAAACGGATTTCGGGATGGCCGCCACGCCGATCATGCCTGAACCCTGTCCAGTGAATTGCCCTTGTGAAGCTGCTACAGAAACTAAGGGCTCCCACGTAACTTTGGGATCTCTCTTCCATTGGTCGTAAGTCCAGCGCCATAACGCTTCAATCGTCTCAGTTGTCATCCCGGCGCGCCCGCTAGTCGCCAAATCCCAGTATTGATTGTCCTTCATGACTGCAAAATCCGGAGGAATAAGCCCTTCGTCAAACAGCCGCTTCTTGAAAAGAAGAGCTTCCCGCATCGTCGGCTCCAGGGTCACGTCGACTAATTTGCCGTTAACGACCTTCCATTTCCCATTGGAGCCATTATAGATGTTGTCGATGATATCGTTTCCACGCATCGTATACCCATACGTGTCCTTTTTTCCGTCCGGTTCTTTTTCTTTGAATGTTTTCATGACTGTATACAATTCATCCATCGTTGTCGGCATTTTTAAGCCTAATTTATCCAGCCAATCCCGGCGAATCGCTAGCCCCCCGACTTCTAAGGGTCTTACGATAGGAACAACATAGTTTTTACCGTTTATTTTGGTGTTGTCCCAAATTTGCTTAGGTGATTCCATTAAATGTTTATATTCTTTAAGAAACGGCGTGAGGTCCCAGAAGGCGCCCTGTTTGACCATCGTCTGAAACTGCGGAATCGAAGTCGTATCCGGCAGCTTGATGAGATCGGGAAGATCCCCCGAAGCGAGCAAAACATTCAGCTTGTCGTTAAACACACCATCAGAAATCCAGGTGATATTCAGTTTAGTATTCGTCTTTTTTTCAAATTCCTTCGTCACCGGATTATCTGGTCCTGGCGGCTGTGCAATCGAGAAATTGCTTAAGATATTGAGGGTGACGGGCGCCTCCATCTTGCTTGCCTCCGGCTTCGTGTCTGTCCCTCCTTGACTGCCGGAACATGCTGCAGTGAATAGCGCTACAATCGAAAGCAAAGCAGCAGATGCCTGTTTCTTTGAGCCTTTCATCATACCCAAAACCCCCTTAATAAGTATAAAGTTACGATCAGCCTTTAACTGAACCTAACAAAACGCCTTTGGCGAAATGTTTTTGTAGAAATGGATAAACGATTAATATCGGAACAGAAGCGATGACAACTGCCGCCATCTTGATCGTCTGTATTGGAATTTGCTGTTCCGAGATCATTTCGACAGCTGCCGCCCCACCTGTTGACGTTTCCGAATCGATCAGCATGTTCCGTAATACAATTTGCAAAGGTACTTTGGCAAAGTCATTAATATACAGAACGGCGTTAAAAAATGTGTTCCAATAACCGACCGCGTAAAACAGACCGAATGCAGCCAGTGCAGGTGCGGATAGAGGGAGAACGATGCGGAAGAAGGTGCCCAAATCGTTGCAGCCGTCAATCAATGCTGCATCTTCCAGTTCTGCCGGTATGCTGTCAAAGAAGCTTTTCATTAAGATAACATTCCAGCCACTAATTAATACGGGTATGATCAGCGCCCATACGCTGTTGATCAGCCCTAATTCACGCACCACAATATAATTGGGAATAATGCCAGCATTAAATAAGATGGTCAGCAAAACCATCAGCATGATGATTCTTCTTCCCCTTAACCTTTTACGCGACATCCCAAACGCCATAGCTGCTGTAAAGATTAAGCTTAATCCAGTCCCGACAGTTGCCAGAAATGTACTAACAGCGGTTGCATTTTTAAATGCTGGAGTAGCTAACAAATACTTGTAGGCGGCTAGGGTCCAATTCTGGGGGAAAAGCACAAATCCGTTTTTTTGCAAATATTCTTGTGAATCTGTGAAAGAGACTATAAATACGTAGTATAGTGGAAATAAAGTAACAAACCCGATCAAAGCTAATACAACGATGTTCAATAGATCAAAAACACGACCACCCACGCTTACTTTCATCTTCCGACACCCCCAGACTTAATAGACCCCATCCTCACCAATCCGTTTGGCAAGCCTGTTCGCCAATACGACAAGTATGAGTCCTACCACTGATTTAAATAACCCGACCGCCGTGCTATAACTGAATTGACCTTGTTGTATCCCGTTTCGGTAAACATACGTTTCAAATACGTCCGCAACTCGTGCCACTGCCCCATTCGACATCAAAAACACTTGTTCGAAACCGACATCCATGATGTGCCCCAGCCTCAGGATCAACAAGATCAGTATGACACTTCTTATGGCTGGTAAAGTAACATGCCATGTCTGCCTCCAGCGGTTAGCGCCATCGATTTTGGCTGCCTCATATAATTGCGTGTCAACTCCTGTAATGGCGGCTAAAATAATGATCGTTCCCCAGCCCGTTTCTTTCCATATATTTTGCAGGACAAGAAGCCCCCAGAACGTATCCGCATTCGTCAAAAAATCATATTTGCGCAAGCCAATCGCTTCCATCATCAAATTGATGATTCCCGAAGATTGCGACATCAATAAAAACGAGATGCCAGCAATAATGACCCAAGATAAAAAGTGCGGAAGGTACACGACCGATTGAATGACCCTTTTAAACACTTCATTGTTTAGTTCGTTCAGCAGCAATGATAGAATGATCGGCAGCGGGAAGAAGAACATCAGATTCAATAAACTGATCATCATCGTATTGCGAAATAGAAGCATGAAATCCGGGTTTGAAAAGAACCGAACAAAGTGTTCGATTCCAACCCATTCACTTTTCAATACCCCCATATACGGCGAGTATTCTTGAAATGCAATGATGATTCCCCACATGGGAACATATTTAAAAATGATGAAAAAGAGCACGCCTGGCAAAACCAGCAAGTATAGGTATTTGTCACGTCTTAAATCAGACAAGAGAGTACGCCGTTTCTTGTTCTTATCCATAGTGACGGACGATTGCAAAATAGCCGATTGTGTACGCATAATGTTTACCTTCCACTTCAATCAATTTTTTGAAGCGTTAATTAATATGTACAGCACGAGATTATACCATTACACCTTGTTTTAAATGGACGATTCGTTGTTCATTAGCCGATACATAAGCAGCATCGAGAACGGTGATCGTTTTCAGATTGTCTTGGGAACTGTTTGGCGCTTCCACGCCGGTTTCCAAGGAAACGAGCAATTGGTTTAAGCCTTCGTAGGTCGCTACTTCTCTTGAAATATTATTTTCCCAAGTGACTTCAGGATCTTTCCCGCCTTTACGGTATAAGCTTACGGTTCCATGGCCATTGACGATTGTACCGGTTTCCCCGATTACGATTAATTCCGCTTTGTTGTAGGTGGAAGAGAAGCTTTGAACGTAGGTTACTACGGCGTTGTTCTCATAAACAATTTGAACGGTAGCATCGGTTTCCCCTGCGCAATTAATCGCCGATGAGGAACGGTTTTGGCAAACGACGGATACCGCATCGCTTCCAAGAATTTGCCGGAATCCGTCAAACCAGTGAATCCCCATTACCGAAAGTGCATGACGTTCACAATCCAACCGCCAACCACTATCCTGCCTATAATGCAGATTGGAGAAAATAATGGATGTTACCTTGCCGATCAAGCCTTCCGCAACCTTCTCCTTCACTAATTCGAATGGGAAATGACGCCTGAAGTTTTGATTGACGGAAACCGGTACACCGTGCTTTTTGGCCTTCTCTGTAATTTCGGTCGCCTCGGCCAGCGTGTCGGAAAATGGCTTTTCAACGAAAACCGGCAAGCCTGCTTCGATTAGCGGAAATACGATTTGCTTGCGGATGGAAGTAGGTGTACAGACGATAGCCACATCGATACCGCTATTTTGGATAAAGTCTTGCAAATCGGTAAACCGCTGCGGCACACCATATTTATCGGCTTTAGCATGGAGCGCCTCGGGATTTGGATCACATAATGCTGTTATCTCGATTCGCTCCGGATGATCTTTGTACCCCACGAAATGCAATTCGGTAACACCGCCTGCTCCCACAATACCTACTTTGTACTTTTTCATTGTCGCTTCCACTCCTTGATAGTTTGGTTTGATTTTACATTAAAGCTCTGCCTATTACCGAAATAAATACGAATCCTAACCTTCCACACCTCCCTGAAAAAAAGGATTACAATTCCAGATTAATCAACATTATTTACTCAAGTTAAACTTTTTTTCATATAATTCAACTAAGTTGACAAACTAATTGTATAACATGATTTATAATTTTGCAATCGCTTTCTTAATAAAAAATAACCGAAGTTGACATTCAACTTCGGCTTGTACCACTAGGTGATTATCGTGTTTATCCACCATGATAAAGAGGGTGAAGCCAGCTCGGTTTCACCCTCTTTACGTTCATGCGATATTTCTTCTAATCGTCATTGTTGTTGTTATTGTTATCGTTATTGTTATCGCCACATACAATTTTGTTCATTACATGCTAACCCCTTTGAAGATGATTACCGCACTATTTGGAAGCGATTTCTTTTCTGATTTTACAGGAGTGCATTCTCGAAATATACTATGCATATTCGTTTAAATTTCATATAAGAATTGAGTTTTTGTTTCCGAACATCCATCACTCCCCACGCTCAACCTTTTATAGAGCCTATCAATACGCCTTTTTCAAAGTATTTTTGTATAAAAGGATATAGGATTAAAATCGGCAGCGTAGATACGATGATAACACCATACTTGATTTGATCGGCATATCTTTGCGCATAGCCTCCTGCATCGCCGCCAACGCCTGCTCCACTCGCAAACACCTGATTCGATAAAAGAATATCCCTTAAAATGATTTGCAACGGCTGCAGCTCATTTTTTCTTATATAAATTAAAGCCGTGAAGAAATCATTCCAGTGTGCGACCAAGTAGTAAAGGCCGATAACGGATATAAGTGCTTTGGACAAAGGCATAGCCACCTGTATAAAATACTTGAAATGAGAACAACCGTCCATGGCAGCTGCCTCATACAATTCCGATGGCAATGTTTCAAAAAACGTACGTGCAATTATGAGATTGAATACATTAACGGAAAATGGCAAAATGAAAACCCACATCGTGTTTGTCAAGTGCAGCCCTTTCATTAATAAGTAAGTTGGAATTAAGCCACCATTAAAAAACAACGTAATTACGAAGATCAACATTAATGCACGTCTAGCCATAAATTCTTTCCTCGATAGCACATAGGCTGCCGGTAAGGTGAACAGCAAATTTATAAAAGTTCCGAGAAATGTGTATACAAGTGTATTACGATAACCGACCCAAATTCTGGTGTCTTTAAAAATTTCCTGGTATCCAAAAAAACTGATGCCTTTCGGCAGAAATAAGACATGACCGGTTGAAACAAGGGTAGAGTCACTAACAGATGCAATAATGATAAAGTACAACGGATATGCAATGATTAAAAAGATCAAGACACATAGCACAAATAGAATAAGACGGAATATGATTTCATTGCCATTCTTGCTTAATAGACTCAACTCCACTCCCCCCTTCGACATCCAATTACCATAGACTCATATTAGAAAATCTCTTCGAGATGGCGTTCACGGCAATCAAGAAAATAAAATTAATGACCGTATTGAACAAACCAATTGCCGACGAGTAACTGAATTGATTAGATACAATACCGATTTTATATACATAAGTGGCAATAACCTCGGAAACAGGGAGATTTAACGCATTTTGCATTAAAAAGATTTTTTCAAAGCCGGTGCCGAGCACATTCCCCATGCTGAGAATAAACAAAATAATCATCGTTGGAACAATTGCAGGTATATCCACGTAACGTATCGTTTGCCATCTGCTGGCTCCATCAATTTTGGCAGAATCATACAATTGAGGATCGATTGTGGAAAGCGCTGCTAAATAAATAATGCTGTTCCATCCGCAATGCTGCCAAATATCGGAAAGTACATAGACGGGCATGAATGTACTAGTAGATGCAAGCAAATTGATATCGCCCAATCCAACTAACTTCATCAGGTATCCAACAATGCCTGTTTCCGGCGATAATAGGACATTTAGCATCCCAACCAGTACAATGGTCGAAATAAAGTGGGGTAAATACACCGTCGTTTGCAAGATTTGCTTTGCTTTTTTTCTTCTGATCTGATTCAGTATCAATGCCAGAATGATTGGAGCGGGAAACCCGAGAACAATCGACGCCAGACTGATGGTAACCGTATTTTTCATTAAATCCGCAAACAAATAGCTATTCATAAATTGTTTGAAATAATAGAGTCCGCGCCATTCTCCACCTGTGAGCCCTTTGGCAAAATCATAGTCCCGGAAAGCGAGTTGAATGCCGTACATCGGCCCATAATTAAAAATCAGTATGACGGCGATTGCCGGAAAAATCATGATCCACAATTGATGATCGCGTTTGAATGTGCTTACAACGGTCGGTTTTCTAGCTAATCGAATACCGGCAGTATCTTTGCCGATTTCACTTATTTGAGAGCTCATCCAGGCATTCTCCCTTTTAGATAGATGCTATGCCGTCCGCATAGAAAGCATAGCATCTATCATCATGCTATTTTATTTGTTCTTACTCATGAAGCTATCGTAGTATTTTTGCATAATCTCGATATTTTGCTGCAAACCGGCTTTTTGACATTCTTTCACATAAGCATCCCACTGGGCGTCAATGCCGCCTTTCGTAACCCATTGCGCAAATTTGGGATTCGCCAAATTCATGAGGTTCGTGTTGTTCAGGCTTAATGTGTTATTGTCCGCAGTCGAATATTTGATAAACAAGTTAGGGTAGACGTCGGTCTTCGTACTTACACTCAGAGCACCCTTCAACGGTTCGGATTGCGTGAGAACCTCGCTCATATCTTTACCGAGATTCAATTTTAAAGAATCTGCGATATACATAGGTCCGTTATCCGCCATCGTGGACGTCCATTTCCATGTGCCAGGATCCATTTTCGAATCTGTCGGCGGCAATACGCTGTAACTGTCATCTCCATTATCCTTAATATTCGTACCTAATGAGCCGAACAAGACTTGCATGCTGACTTTAGGATCATACAAGTTATTGATGAATTTCATCGCCGCGTCTTTATTCTTCGTTTTCGCCGACATGACTACCATGTTGCTTCCAAAGTTTAGGGAGTTGTAATCATAACTCCAAGATAGTTTAGCGTTAGAATCTGCTGACCTCTTTAATGGGGACATCGACGCATATTGCGGCGCCACCTGGTCTCCGAATCTGTCCGATGCGACCCAACCCCATGTGAAGCCGACTTTCGCCGTATCTCCGGTGCCGCGTGCAATCGACTGGTATTTCGTGTAATCGTGCGTAAATACTTCTGGGTTAATCAACCCTGCTGCGTAGCATTTATTCAAGAATACGACCAAATTTTTAAAACGTTCGTCGATCAGGAAGTTTTTCACTTTCCCGTTTTCCACATAATAGCCTTGGCCGCTTCCATCGGATAATGTAATGCCCTCACTTCCCAGTAGAACAGCAGGATTGAAATATCCGCCGATACCTCCCGGCCAGTCCATGGGGATCTCATCTTTTAAATCGCCGTTGCCATTAGCATCTTTTTCTTTAAATGCGACCAGTACGTTATATAATTCATCCCACGTAGTCGGCATTTTTAATCCTAGATTGTCCAACCATTTTTTATTAATAAATTGTCTTGTAGCAGAAGCAGGCCAAAAACGTTGGTATTTGGGTAAACCGTAAATTTTCCCGTCAGGCTGCGTGGCAATGATTTTTGTTTCGGGTTTAGCATTAAACATCATTTGCACATTCGGAGCGTTTTTGTTGACCAAATCGGACAAATCTTGGAACAGGCCTTGAAATTGCGCAAAATCGGCGTCTGTAATGACATTAGCACCAACAAATAAATCCGGAACATCACCGCTGGCAAGCATGGTACCTTTTTTCTGTCCCCAGTCTGCCGTAATCTCTTGCCACTTGATTTCTACGCCTGCTTCTTCTTCCGCTTTTTTCAGCCATTCCATTTCTGCAAGCGGTTTCGTAAGCGGGTGTTTGACCATTATGCCCGTTAATTTTACTTTCGTACCGCTTTTACCTGCATTCCCCGAACCAGTGTCACTAGTTCCTTCAGTTTTGGAGCTGGATTCGCTGCAGCCTGCCATTACTACAGCAGAAACCATAAACAATGATAGTACAACTGCTAATTTTTTACGCATTGCCGTCATCACCCCTCAAAAGTATTGGTTATGCACAATCCTTGCCGATTCCACCTTAACTTTAATCTTCGTTCGAGGAAGCGTAAACGATCAGTTTTTGATGAATCCCCATTTTTTGAAAACGCTTAACAACAGTATTGGAAAACGCTTGCAAATGCGTCTTGTAAACGGATTTCAAAAATTGCATATCTTCAAAAATTGCATCTTTACGAAAAAAAAACGGCTACCACGCTGTCTACAACGGGTAGCTTACTTTCATTTGTTTGAATCCCGGCATTGGCCCGGCGTAATGCCGACCACTTTTTTGAAGGAGCGAATAAAACTCGACGTATTCGAATAACCGACTTGCTGCGCGATCAATTCCAGCGTTTCATCTGAACTTCGAAGTAATACAAGGGATTTTTGGATACGAAGCTGATCGATATATTCCTTGAAATTTTGTCCCATCGTTTTCTTGAAGTGATAGCTGAAGCCCGAAATCGACATGCTAAAATGATCGGCAATTAGCTGCAGCGAAAATTCAGGACACATGCCATTTCCTTCAATGAACGCAAGAATGTCATTCTGTGAAGCGGTCCTAGAAGTTGGCTGTGAGCTTCGAATGAGATCGCAAAGCTTGCAGCAGCTTTCACGCATAATATCGATCATCTGCTCGATCGTGTATCGATGAAGGTAGGAGACGCTGGTCAATTGCAGCAAGCTTTGGTCGCCCTGCCGGAAACGCTGCAATCCGTTGAATATGACGATGATCGTGTTCAAATAAACAGCTCTGACCATATGCGGCGGCGTACCGTCGTGCCCGATATATGCGATGATGCGCTCCATAACCGATTCAACTGCGGAGACGTCGTTTTTTAAAATGAATAGCTCAAGTGATTGCAGTTGTTCTGCAAAATAGGAAACTGCGCTGGTTTGCTGGACTTCGATTTCGTCGAAAACAAGAACCGAGTATTGATTCCGGACCCGAAGATGCTCGGCAGCGCGAATGGCCTGCAAATAAGAGAGGTGAGCCCCTTCCGGGGATTGTCCCGGTGCTCCAATTCCGATCAGCGTACGTATGCCGATCCGTTCGAGCAGCTCCTGCTGAAGACCGCTGAGATACGCCTTCAATTGAAAATTCTGGTTATGGGAACCAACAAAGACGATCTCTTGATTATAAATGCTATTGAAGAAGTAACCTTGAAGATCTTCAGGCAATCTGTTCTCCTCCATCCGGCAATACTCAGCAACCGCTTCGATACCGCCTTCTTTTGTTTCACAAGAAAGGACAGCAACCGCAATATGAGAATAGTTGAAGCAAACTCCGTACGGATCGGCCTCCTTTTGAAATGCGTCCCATGTCGGGTAACGGTCGCATATCAGCTCGAACAACAGATTGTCACGTATGACGGGCAACGTGCTTTTTACCCTCTCGTCCAGCCTGCTGTTGGCGGAGGAAAGTTGATCCAGCGCATACCGTATCGTATCGAATTCATTCATTGTTCTCGGCTCTCTTAGCGTAAACAAGTTTTTAGCGAAATGAACCAAACCTTTGATCGGATGATAATTTTTACGGATAGAAACATAGATGACGATCACTTCGAGCAATAAAATCAGAATAAAAAGAACGACGGTGTTGCGCTGGATCAATCGGATATCTTGCAACGTTTCAGACACAGCCATCAGAGTGACATACTTCCAGCCGTTTTTATCCGATACTTCGTACGAAACGATAAAAGATTTGCCGTCGATCCGATATATACCTGATCCGGACCGACTCTCACCCAAGCCGGACACCAGATGTTTGAATTCACTCGAATTACTGTAAGAGGTTTCGTTTGAAGCGACCAAACGGTTTCCCTTCGGGTCAAAAATAAAGAAATCACCTGTAAAAGCTTCGGAAACCGACTTCATCAGCCGAATAATCGTTTCCTCTTTTACCATGATGAGCACTGTACCCGGTGAGTTGAGACCGCCTAATGGCAAAGGCGATAAGAACGTCAGCATTCGCGTCCGGTTATTGCCGGATATGATGACGTTTTCCGCCGGCCGAACCGTAGGTGAAGTCAAATTGGTCAATTCCTCGAACATGGTTTTATGCGGCCAATTTTCGTAATAATATCCGACTCCTGGACTTTCGAAATCCTCAATACTGTAGGCACTTCCTGTCTTGGCAAACAGAAAGCCGATGCTTTTAACATACAAGAAGGTGTTGTCGATGAATGCATCCGTCGCATTGTATTTCCGCATTTCGTTTGCAATGACGATTCTTTGATAATCATCATCCCCAGCCAAGTACAACTTGATCTCCTGGTTGTTCACTAGCTCTGAGGGAAGGTTGTACACATAACGGGTGAAAATATCCATCGAATTCATGAACTGTGCGGTGACATGAGCATTCCAGTCCATTTCCTTTTGCTTCACAACTTCCGTTGAATTCGGGTAATAGTAGAAAAGAATAACGATGACGGGAAACAGCAGCACCAATATATAGGAAATCAACAATTTGGCCAACAGGTTGAACCTGTTTTTTTTCATAAGTGTCCCCCTTCTGGAATACGCCTCGAAATGTAGTGTTTGAAGTAAACGGTTACATGATGAGATAAACCAATGTTTATGAGATCACCGACTTCCCATGGGCTTAGATATCCTTTGCTTTGAATTATAATTAAAAAAGGAAATATGTAAAGATAGAGATGCGATTGGGGAGGATTTATCATTTTGTGGAATAAGTGAACTTGTACTCAAACATTCATATATCTGTTGTTACTCAATTCTGCCCAATAGGTGAGCAAAGATGATTAGTCATTTAGAGTTAGTGAAGGGCCACCCCTCAAGTAAATTAATTACTTTTGGGACAGCCCTATTCATGTGTACTAGCTGAGAATCCAACTCGCCAAGGTCGTCAAATCGATAATGTTCCACTCTAACGTCGTTGTTCAAGTCGGCTGAACTTTTTAGTAACGTCTGGTGCCAATTTCTCTTGCAGCCGTCACTTCCGTAAATATACTTTCTGGTGTTACGATGCGCTTGGGCAGTGTTCGGCCATCTATCATCTCATTTACAGCTTGAATGAGATTGGGGCCTAACAGCGGATTGCATTCGACCACACTGTTAATTTTACCCTCCATCAGCTTCTCAAGTGCTTTCCGCGTACCATCCACCGAAACGATAACGATGTCTTTGCCAGGCCTTAAGCCGTACTCTTCTATGGCCTCTATCGCACCTAAAGCCATATCATCATTATGTGAAAATAGAACCCGAATACTCGTTCCTCTTGCTTGCAGGAAGGATCTCATGACCTCTTTCCCTTGTGTGACAGTGAAATCGGCATTAGCGCTTTCCAGAACTGCAAAATCAGTATTTTTTGTGATTACTTCATGAAACCCTTTGCCCCTAGCAATTGATGGCGTAGATCCTTCTGTTCCCTTCAATTCCACAATACCGATGGGACTGGGAATGTTAGCTAACTTATCTAGTACATACTTTCCTGCTTTACGACCCTCCTCATAAAAGTCGGAACCGATAAACGTGACGTATAGGGATGGATCCGATACTTCAACCAATCGATCAATAATGATGACGGGAATACCCGCTTGCTTGACTTCCTTCAGAATAGGCTCCCAGCCCTTTTCCACCACCGGCGCAATTGAAATTACATCGACTTTTTGCTTAATAAATGAACGCACAGCTTCAAATTGTCTCTCTTGAGATTGCTCTGCATTCTCGAATAAAAGGCTGATTTCGGATTCCTCTGCCGATTCTTTAATGGAAAGTGTGTTCGCTTTGCGCCAATCACTTTCCGAACCAAGTTGGGAAAAACCCAAGAGGATAGGACGCTTCTGTATATTAGTCTCCTTAAGCCCCGGAACCTGTTTTCCTTCTTCCCCATTCCTGCTATTCGCCGTCGTTTCCTTGATCAAATCACACCCCGTGGGAAGCACGAGAAAACAGATAACAATGATAAGCTTAGAAAGCAGCACCAATGATAAGCCCGGTTTTCTAAGATGCATTTTTATGGTCCAGCCCCCTTGGATTTAATCGATTTGAAAACGAGCCATATGTCTTTCTAATTGAGACGAGACCTGCTTCATTCTCATGGAGAGCTCCACAAGTATTCCCCGATAGATAATTGCGCCGAACAAAGCGCAGCGACTTGTAGCCGATGATTCCTCAGGGCGATTTGATTTGCAGCGGAATGAATTTCCCGCGCGGAAACGGCAGTTTCGACCGATGCTGTCGCCATACGGTCACTGGATTCAGTTACTTCTTTGCCCGTTTCCCTCATCTCGTTAACCAGTTGAACGATTTTTCGGATCATCAGATTGTAAGCTAGAGAGACTGGACCGATTTCATCTTTCTTTCCGTTAAAGGACAACCGTCCTGTCAAGTTGCCTTCCGACGCCGGAAGTGGCTTGACCAAGCGGGAATGTCAATTCATGAAGAATGAATTCCTGACGATTGCTCATTATTGGCTTGCCTGATTTGGTAGTTATAAGCGTTTCCGCTCCATCATTCAATTTGAGAGCGCTTACCATTGATTGTAGCACTTTAGAATCCATCTGAACAAGGAGGATGAAATCATGAGATCCGACATTGTTTTTATCCAGTAGTCTTCCGTAGGCGAAGAGAGGCTTCGGGGAATTCCCCAAATAGCCTCTCTCTTCTATTGACAGCCATACTGGTTTGCCGTCGGCACTTCGAATTTCTTCGAGCCAACCGGACTGAGTTACTTTCGTATCAAAACTCTCCCTTTCCGTAGAGATGGGGGGAATCGGATCTTCCAGAGGAAAGAGAGTGATGTCCCTAATACTCTGGTCGGATAACGCCAGTTGGTCCAAAAGTCCCCGGATCTCGGAGCTGCGCCTCTGAAGCTCATCCGCTCCAATGCCCGCGTTTGTGATTTGAAATAAATTTTCCGTAAAACTGCTGTTATTAAGGAGCTGATTGGATAAATCGATATAAAATTGTTGCTTCATCTGTTCAATGATCGCTGATTTGGCAATACTTGAAGAAAACAAGCCTAATCCCGTAACGGATGCCATAGAAAACAAAAGAAGATAAGGAATAATTTGGTTCCGATAGATTGACTGGGTTTTCTCAGCAGCATTCGTAATAAGCTCTTTAACTCTTTCATGAGGCTCTCCCCTGATGCAGACCCTGTTTTGAGTTTTCGCAACGCTTAGCGCCGGTGGACCCAGCTTCGTCCGCTGAACAGTCTTTGCAGTAAAATAAACATGAACAGAAGGATTCCAATAACGATTTTCGTCCACCAGGAACTTAGTGTACCCTCAAAGCTGATAATGGTTTGTATGACTCCTTGAATTAATACACCAAAGAAGGTTCCTACAATATAACCTACCCCGCCTGTCAGCAGCGTACCGCCGATGACCACTGCAGCAATAGCGTCCAACTCCATTCCCATCGCATGCAGCCCATAACCCGAAAGCATATAGAAGGTAAAGACTACACCTGCGAGAGCAGAACAAAATCCGCTGAACATGTAAACCGTCATTTTAGTTCGTCCTACCGGTAAACCCATCAATAAGGAAGATTGCTCGCTGCCGCCTAATGCATAGGTGTTACGGCCAAATCGAGTGTAATGTGCCATGTAGATGCCTAGAAATACAACCAGCATTGCTATTATCACGCTGATGGATATGAAGTTCTGGCCCGGCAAGTTCACCTTAGTCTGCGCCACACTGGTATAAAAAGCATTGTCAATCGTAATCGTGTTAATGCTTATGACGTAACAAAGTCCCCGAGCTAGGAACATCCCCGCTAAGGTAACGATGAACGGCTGAATCTTAAAATAATGAATAACCGCCCCCATCCCCCATCCGAAGAGAGATCCTATCGTCAGCACCAATGGAATCACCAGCTGCGGCGGCCACCCCGCTTGGACTAAGCTCGCGGAAACCATCGTTGTGAGCGCAATCATCGAACCGACTGATAAATCGATACCTCCGGAAACGATAACGAAGGTCATTCCAACAGCAGCAATCAATAGAAAAGCATTATCGATCAGCAGATTTAAGATTACCTGTAAGGAAAAGAAGCCTGTATATCGGAAAGAACCAATCGTAAACATAAGAGCAAACAGCCCGATAGTCACCAGAATCGGAATATATTGTCGCTTAAGCATGTTGTTTGACCTCACTTTCTGCTGGATAATGACGGGTCTTCCATCGAGAAATGAGCGTTTTACGGAACGATTCGGATTGAACCAGGCATACAATTAAAACGACGATTGCTTTTACTACAAGTGTAATCTCAGGCGGAACGCCGATCATATAAATTGTCGTCGTTAACGTTTGAATGATAAGCGCCCCAATCAAGGTGCCCATTAAGTAAAACCGTCCTCCGTTCAGGGAAGTGCCTCCAATAACTACCGCAAGAATGGCATCAAGCTCGTACCAAAGCCCTGCATTATTACCATCCGCGCTGGATACGTTTGAGCTAAGAATTAATCCGGCTATGCCGGCGCATAAACCGCAGAACATGTATACGGCAAACATGACCGTTTTTGATCGAATTCCGGCAAGGCGACTCGCCTCCGGCTTACAGCCAACCGATTCAATAAAGAGCCCCAGCGAAGTCTTTCTGGTTAGAATAGAGGCAACAAGAAAGAGCGCTGCCACTATAAAGATAGAAAACGGAAGCGTTGCTAACGAGCCCGAACCGATATATTTATACGGCTCATTGGAAACGGTTATGATCTGGCCGTCTGTGATGAGTTGTGCCACTCCACGCCCGGCGACCATCAGAATCAATGTGGCAATAATCGGTTGCATACCGATGCCTGCGACTAAGAATCCATTCCATACACCAAGTATGATGGACAGGACCAACGCAATCCCAATAGCAATGAGCACAAGGCTTATGGCATTCTGTCCATCGCCTTGACTTATGGTTAAACAGGCTATGGCTCCAGCGATGGCCACTACCGAACCGACCGACAAATCGATCCCCTTGGTGGCGATGACCAGCGTCATCCCGATTGCCACAATAATTAAGGGGGAGCCAAAATTTAGAATATCAATTAGACTCCCGTATAAATGTCCATCCCGCATGATAATGGAAAAGAATTCCGGAGCATATAATAAATTGAATAGTAACAGCGCGCCTAATACCGATAGCGGCCAAAATAAGTGATGCTTTAGCATGGTGTTCACCCTCCCGCAATCGCCGTCATGACATTTTTTTGGCTGATATCGTCGCCAATCATTTCTTGAACCTTGCGCCGGTCGCGAAGGACGACAATTCGGTCGCTAACCCGCAGCACTTCTTCTAATTCGGATGAGATAAATAAAACGGACATGCCTTTTTGAGCTAAGGATAAAACCAACCTCTGAATTTCTGCCTTGGCTCCGATATCGATTCCTCTTGTAGGTTCATCCAAGATCAACAGTTTGGGCTGAATCAACAGCCAACGGGCAAGCAGCACCTTCTGTTGGTTGCCCCCGCTTAAATTTTTAATAAGATGTTCAGGGTTAGGAGGATTAATGTTTAGCGTACGAATATACTGGTCCGCAATTTCATCCTGACGTTTTCGAGAGATCGTCTTGAACCAGCCTTGGGTTGCCTGCAGCGCCAAGATTATATTTTCCCTTACCGTCAAATCGTCAATAATGCCTTCTACCTTCCGGTTTTCGGAGCAAAAGGCGATGGATTGATCAATTGCATGTCTTGGCGTTTGTATAGCGCCTTTGGACCCGGACAGCTTTATTTCCCCTGAATCCGCCCGGTCAGCTGCAAAGATAAGTCTCGCAAGTTCAGTCCTCCCCGATCCCAAAAGTCCGGCAAGACCGACAACTTCTCCCCTATGAATGGTTAAGTCTATCGGTTCAATGGATCCTCTTTTCCCAAAATTGGTAGCCTGAAGCAAAACTTCGTCCTTCATTTGTTCCCCGCTGGAAATGTTCGGAATTTCCTCGAGAAGATGAATATCTTTCCCGATCATCTTAGATACCAGTTCTATGCGAGGAAGCTCTTTAGCCATATATTCCCCAATAAATTCTCCGTTACGGAGAATGGTTATTCGATCCGAAATGTCATAAACTTGATCTAAAAAATGCGTAACGAACAGGATGGCCAAGCCCTCACTCTTTAGTCTTGTCATCACCGAGAAAAGCTGTAAGACTTCGCCTCGATCCAGACTTGACGTCGGCTCGTCTAAAATAAGTACTTTAGCGGAAAAACTCAACGCTCTGGCAATTGCAATCAACTGTTGTACGGCAACCGAATATGTATGGAGAGGCTGCATCACATCGATTTCAAGGTTCATTCTTTTCTTCAGCAGTTCTTCGGCATTGCGATACATCTCTTTCCATACAATTCGTCCGAATTGGCGCGGTTCACGTCCGATATATATATTTTCCGCCACGGAAAGATTTAAGCAAAGATTAACCTCTTGATACACTGTACTGATACCGGCACTTTGAGCATCCTGCGGACTGCTTATTTTTATCGTCTTCTGAGCCAGATCAACGGTTCCCTGATCTATCGAATAGACACCTGTCAGCACTTTAATCAGTGTAGATTTACCCGCTCCGTTCTCACCCATCAATGCATGGACTTCCCCGGGAAACAATCGGAAATTAACGCCGGACAATGCCTTTACACCGGGAAACTGTTTGTGAATCCCTGTCATTTGCAAAATTGGCCGAATGTTATTCATACATTCACTCCTCTACCTTTAAGGAGAAAGCCGCTCCATGCCGTTAGCACCGGTTTGAGCGGCTTTCTCCTTTTATTTATATTACGAATGTATCAGGTTGTTATTAGTACTGGCGGTTCGGAAGTTCCCGCTTAGCATCCTCCGATGTAAATACGCCTTCCTTGGTTACGATCCTCTTAGGTAGCTGTTTGCTGGCTACAACATCACGTACCGCTTGCATCAATTGCGGTCCGAGCAATGGGTTACACTCTACGATAAAGTTGATTTTCCCTTCGCTTGCCGCAACGAAACCGTCCTTTACGCCGTCAATGGAGATGATGATGATGTCTTTACCTGGCTTTAATCCCGCCGCCTCGATCGCTTGAATTGCTCCGAGGGCCATATCATCGTTATGAGCATAAAGAACATCGATGTCCTTATGAGCCTTCAGGAATGCTTGCATAACTTCTTTACCTTTAGCACGAGTAAAGTCGCCTGTCTGGGAAGCAATTACTTTCAGATTTGCGTTGGATTTTATCACTTCTTCGAAGCCGGATTTCCGATCGTTCGCCGGTGCGGAGCCTGTTGTACCTTGCAGCTCCACGATATTTACTGGTTCCTTTGCGCCTTTATACGTGTCCACGAGCCACTTGCCTGCCCGGCGTCCTTCTTCAACAAAGTCAGAACCAATGAAAGTTTGATAAAGCGAAGTATCTTTGGAATCTACGGCACGGTCTGTTAAAATCACCGGAATCCCTGCATCTTTGGCTTCCTTCAGCACTGTATCCCAACCGGATTCAACAACCGGAGAGAACGAGATTACATCCACTTTTTGCTGGATAAATGTGCGAATCGCTTTTATTTGGTTTTCTTGTTTTTGCTGTGCGTCAGAGAATTTCAGGTCGAATCCCGCTTCTTTTGCCGAGTCTTGTACAGACTTCGTATTCGCCGATCTCCAGCCGCTCTCCGCGCCAACTTGGGAAAAGCCTAAGGTAATCTTCTTGTCTGCCGGAGTTGCCGCCGGGGCTTTCGTGGCACTCGTACTCTCTTTTGTCGCTTCCGGCTTGCTTGCATTAGTGGGGACTTTTTCCGTATTACTGCAAGCTACTGAGAATAATAGCATTGCCGAAGTTAAGAGCAACCCCATTGTTTTTCTTGGTTTCATGTGTTATTCCTCCCTTTATTTCACCATTTCGTGTTGGTGTGAATTGATTATAAGATTGTTACACCCTGGAGGTATACGGAGTATTATGAGGCATTATTATAAATTTTTGAGTATATACCAGTTTTGTATAGGATACCTTTGTTTTCTTTTTTTAAAGTTGCAGTTTTTTGTCTAATGATTGCGTTTTCATAAGTGATGCTTCATAATTTAATTGTTCCGATCACTCCATAAAGTAAGATGAAAGGTACTCTTTATCATGGTGCTTATTCGGAGAATTACTTCCAGCCTGCGTGCGAAGCTTCTGACCATGTTCGTTATTTTGACTTGTGTGCCACTGATATCCGTTGGTCTTATTTCTTATCAAAAATCGTTTAACACCGTATTTACCAACAGCAAATCAGCTACCATGCTGCTCGCCGATCAGTTGGCCAGGGATATTGATAACCTGTTTATGGATACAAGTAAGCTCCTTGAATTAGAAAAGAACCCGAAACTCCTCCATTTCCTATTCTCACAAAACGATACATACGAAGACTCAAAGGAAATTCTGAAAACAATGGCTTCCTATAGACAAACCTATCGGTATGAGAGTGTGCTGAACATAACCATGATCAATTTGTACGGGCGAGGAATTAGCGAACGAAAAGGCGTTTTCCAGTTAGACCGAAATCCGCTTCGCAACACATATTTCACCTATCTTATGCATCATCCGGATGATGTTCTGAATATTCCTTCTTCTGGCGTATCCGAATTAGAACGTTTGGACGGATTTCACTATAAAAATCATAATGTCATTTCCATCATTTCCACAGTCAAGCAGCGGGTGACTAATGAAGTGATTGGATTTATTATCATCGATTTGGATGACAGTATCGTGAAACGGTTCTGTGATAACGTAACGATTGGAAAAAATGGCTTCTTCTATGTTGTCGACGAATCGGGCAAACCCATCTTTAAACCGTCCCAAATGAGCGGCCTTACGAAATTGCCTAATGTCGAGCAACTATCGGCCATACTTGCCGGACCGGAAAACCATTTCATAGATGCATCGGAGGGGAAGCCCAGATTCGTCTTCGCCTCTCCCTCGAAATTGACGGGATGGAACATTGTCGGCCTGGTGCCTCTTCAAGAAATTGTAGAAGAAGCCAACTCCATTCGGCAGCTTATTATTATCAGTGTAGTGCTGAGTATTATATTCGCCTTCACACTTCATTACTTTGTATCGAATCGTCTAACCCGGCCGGTTAATATCTTAAAGAAAAAAATGCAGCTTGCCGCCTCTGGTTTTCTCGAAGCTAAAGTGACGCCGACAGGAACGGATGAGATCGCCGACCTTGGAAATAGCTTTAACATTATGCTTGGCAAAATTCGGATGCTGCTCGATCAGAGCATTAAGGAGCAGCAAGAAATGAAGAAGTCCGAGCTTCGTGCGCTGCAGGCACAAATCAACCCCCATTTCTTGTATAACACGTTGGATTCTATTCTATGGATGGCCGAGGCCGGCAAGAAGGAGCAGGTGATTCAGCTCGTAATTGCCCTGTCGCGACTTTTCCGGATCAGTTTGAGCAAAGGCAGGGATTGGATTCCCATAGAAAAGGAGCTTGAACATTTACAAAGCTATTTGACTATCCAACAAATTCGTTATCGGGATATATTGGATTATGAGATCTTCATAGATTCAAGCCTCTACGCGTTTCCAATATTGAAGATGACGCTGCAGCCAATTGTTGAGAATGCCCTTTATCACGGCCTTAAGAACAAACGGAGCAAAGGAATGATTCGCATATATAGCTACGCGGAAGAAAACAAACATATTTTGTTGAATGTGGAAGATAACGGAATTGGAATGTCGGAAGCTCGGCTGGAACAACTTCGTAACGGTTTGATGGAGCCGAATTTGCCGGAAATCACCGGAAATGAAGTATCAGGCGGTTTTGGGCTTCATAATGTACAACGGCGGCTTCGCTTGTATTATGGAGAATCATATGGCGTTCAAGTGTACAGCAAGGAAGGTGAAGGAACTACGGTTACCATTCGAATACCGATGAAGGATTGGAGTGAGTTCCAATGAAGAAAGTGCTGCTAGTCGACGACGAGATTTTAATTAGAGAGACGATAAGGGATTGTATCGATTGGGAAAAAGAGGGCTTTATTTACTGTGGGGATGCGCCCGATGGCGAAGTCGCTCTTCCGCTTATTGAGCAGGTTCAACCTGATATTATAATTACCGATATTTTAATGCCCTTCATGAACGGCCTGGAACTAAGCAGTATCGTGCGAAAAAAAATGCCTGATGTGAAAATCATCATATTAACCGGTCACGGAGAGTTCGAATATGCTAGAAGCGCCTTGCGTATGGGTGTGGAAGAATATTGTCTTAAACCGCTTAGTGCTGCGGAAATCATCACGATGCTCCAAGTAGTCAGCACGAAGATTGATAAAGAACGTGAAGAAAAAGCCCGAATTGAAAAACTGAAGCAAACGGAAAGCGATAAAGAGGTAATCTCGCAAGACAAGCTGCTGAATGACTTGTGCAGCGGCTTCATTATGACATCCGAGGCGATTCATCTCAGCACCTCACTTCATCTAAGTCTATTGGCCCATTACTATGTCGTCGCCATGATGGATATTCGTTATCCCGGTCCATCCTCTTCCATACAATCTGACACTTTACAAGAGAGTGAGCTGCTGTTGATTGATACATGCAGGAGCCTGCAGCAAAATAACCATCACTTAATGTTCCAACGAAGCCGCACGGAAACTGTTTGGATCCTTAAAGGAGATTCACTGGATCAGCTGCAGCAAGAGCTTCAGAGCTTTAAAGAAACTCAGCAGATGATATCGGAGGAATCATCCGGTATATCCGTTTCCGTGTCTGTCGGTATAGGAAGTGTCCAGGATCGTTTACAAAATGTCCATTTATCGTTCTTGGAGGCTGAAGAGGACATGCATTGGCGGAGGCTCTCACGGCAAAATCGGCATGCCCTCCGGGAAAGTTTTCCAGGCTTACTTGACCCGTCGCTTTTTCTGGATCGGGGTAAATTCGTCAATTTTCTAAAAATCGGCAGTCCTACGCAGTTAGAACCGTTCATCAAAGAATATGCTATTGCGCTAAAGGATATAAATTGGCATGCTGCAGCCATCGGTTATTACATCCTAAACGACTTAACACTGGAGGTATTTCGCTCCGCCAAAGATATGTATCGACATCTATCAGTTCCGGAAGAGACGCTTAACCGATTGCAGCAGCAGATCGGGACGATCCGTTCCTGGCAAGATACTTGTTTCTACTTAACCGAACTGACTGAGCAGTTCTGGTCCTGGCGCTCTCGGTTATACGATAAGTATGGGGAAATGCTAATTAAGGTGAAGGAATATATCCAGTGCAATTACGATAAAGACTCAATCTCCCTTCAGGTTGCAGCAGAGCATGTGGAGGTTAGTGCGAGCCACTTGAGCAAGGTTTTCAGCCAGGAAACTGGCCAAACTTTTATCGAATATTTAACGCAAACCCGTATTCGAAAAGCGATGGAGCTCCTCAAAACCACTTCTGCGAAGTCTTTTGAAATCGCCTATCAAGTCGGGTACAATGATGCTCACTACTTTTCCAATTTGTTTAAGAGAGTCACAGGAATGACGACCAAAGAATTCAGGAAAAATGGTTTGCATGATGCATCTCTGAGCCGTTCGGAAGGAGAACAACTGCGTGTGCTTTAGATACATGTTCATTCGAAATCTATTTTTACTGTTTCTTTTGGTATTCACCTTAGCCTCCTGTAAAGTGTCAGAACCTTCTAATGACCCTGCCTTCGATAGTTCGCCGCTTCAAGAAGCGACAAAAGCCTCGGATAAGGAACGTAAAGTCACAAGTACTTTCGGTATCCTGTATCCGATGGCGAATCCTTTTTACGAGATGATTACCGAACTTGTAGAGCAGGCTGCCGAGCCCCAGTCCATTAAACTGATTATCAAAGCACCGGATGAGATTAATTTGGAGCAGCAAATTCTGATGATGGAAACCATGATCAAGCAAAAGGTGGACGGCATCGCGATTAGCCCTATCGATCCGGTAGCACTTGCTCCAGTCATCAATAAAGCTGTCTCTCTCGGTATTCCGGTTATTTGCTTTGAAACCGATGTGCCGGCTAGCAAACGACTTTCTTATATCGGGACGGATTCTTACAATGAAGGCTACTTGATGGGAGCAATCATTAAGCGGTTTCTGAAAGGAAAAGGGATGATTATGGTGGAAGGCGGATTATCCAAAGCGTCCCAACAGAAGCGCCGATTAGAAGGAATGCTTCAATATTTAAAATGGAATACTGAAATTCAAGTGCTGGAGATTCGCTTCAACGAAGGACAAAGCGACCGTGATTTAAGCAACTTGGAGGAAATGATCGACCAACATCCCCATTTTGATGCATTAGTATCCTTAGACTTTATTTCCAGCTCTAATTCCATCCTCATATGGAAAGCGCAAGGTCTTAAACGTGATTCACTAACCTTCGGCATGTCACCTGAGGTTAAAGAAGCCTTGTTGAACGGTCAAATCACATCCGTCATTTCGGAAAACGAACACTTATGGGGCCAATGGATTATCCAACAATTGCTTCTGGCTTCTGAGGAAAAAAACGTTCCCGCCTTTATCGATACAGGGCTTCAGGAAGTGACACTTGCAGATTTGCCCCTTTCTAATATCCGTTAAGGCGCACTGCGTGCCGTTTACCCACACCTTTGAATAAGGGAGTATATTGGATTTGTTTGCGCCACTGCGACGAGGTGTATGTCCTCAATTTTATTAGCACTTCACACTTTTCAGCTTGAAAAAATTCGGCTGGCGTAGGCGGTGAACATAATGGAATATTAGATCAAGAATACCGGATCATCTCTTCGTTGAGAGTGGTCCGGTTTTCTTGTAGGAGTATATGGAAGGATATTAGCTTCGCTACTTTCGGTAAGTCAATCGGCGTAACAGCTTCTCGGCGGGGCCAGAGTAGTTAGCGCGCTGCATAAACTCGGCAATTATTATGAAGACAATCCATGTCAGCCAGGCGACAATGTCGCTGCTGAGTTGATTGCCGATAGCGCCTAGACCGCCAATTCCATCCGCAAATACGATAAAGAACACGATAGATTGGAAAATATAAAACGTTAACGATCGCTGGCCAAGAGCTGCGATAGCCATTGTCAGCTTGCTGCGTATTGTTCTTGGGCTCCCAGCGATAAATCCGATAAGAGCAGCCCAGCCGATTCCGCCAGCATAGCCGGTAACGGTATGTAAGGAACCTGCAATGGCTGTTGTTGCTTCTGAAGGGTAATTCCAATACAGCGAGGACATAAGCGCTAGCGGTATGCCGCCAAATGTGGACAGCGCAAGGCCAACAGCTGCCGTCCGCAAGGGGAGGCCGCGGTGTTGCTCCGGATGGTCCAGCAGCTTCTTACGACTTGCCCAGATGCCAAGTGCCATAGCCGGTATAACTTGATGCAGTAGAATCACACTGTAGGAAGCCCAGTAAAACGATCGAGTCAGCATGATATCCACGATGCCGGCTGAAGTAGCTATTTCTGTAGTTGCAGTAACTTGACTCCATTCATATTCACCGCGTGTAATCTCAAGGAACAGTTTACGTATAAAGGGCCAGTCATGCCCCTTCTCTTCTTGGCGGTGTAATAATTGGATGATTTAAAGTGGTTTCTTCGAGGATCAATAGATTCTGATTAGCATGAGCCAAGGCAATGATCAGCAGCATAAAGCCTCTGGCCAGATCCGGTGCTAGCTTGCGCTCGCTACTAGAGGATGGTGGATTACCTTTAGTGTGATTAGACATAGCGGCTATCTTCCTTCTATTAATTTATGAACTATACGTGTAATAGGTGAAGAGGTTCTCAAACATTAAGCCGAGCTGGTCGGGATGCGACTTCTCGCTGGAAGCGCCGAAGTCGGAACTGCTCTTCTTACCATTTGAGCTTTGCAATAACGTTGATTATAAAGGTCATCTCTAGATAACTTCATTATATTTACTACTTATTCGTACAGTTATTTCATCTTCCACCCTTTTAGTCGCACTCTTTGTTCCAAACTAATAAGGGGGATTGATTTCAACAATCTCTACGATCATATTAACGAAAACAAAAAAGGAGCCGCTATAAGGCACCCCCTGCACTATCGTTCTGCGTTAGTTTATCACTAATCGCCATTAATTCGGACTCGTTGGACCTTATTATCAGATAAAGCATCAAGCAACAGATGGAATGCTTTTTGATGTTCGACAACCATGAGGGACTTATAGTTTATCAAGTCAGTTACCAGTCCTTCCAGTCCTTCCAGTCCTTCTCCGCTGAACTCCGCGTTGGTACTATAAAAGTCACTGAGCTTTCTCAGATGTAAATAGCTATTCCAACGTTTATGGGATGCAAATATCGCTTCATGTAATTCTGCTTTTATTTCAAGTATCGAAACAAGACTGTTTTTATTAGTTTACAGCAAAATATCTAAGCCCATAAGGTTCCTCCCCTCGGAACTAAAATTACTTTACCATATTCCACTGTATCACTACACAAATCTGCCCAATAATTTAGCGTTGGCCACCACGCTCTACTGCCCGTTAATCGTTAAGGTCTCCACTTTTCCTGCCATCCGTCGGGAATGAGATAATGTTCTTGTCATTGGGTTTTGACAAGAACATTATCCCATAAAACAAAAAAGCCGCGATTTACGCGGCCCTTAATGAGATAAAGTTCTTGTCACCCGACACCACCAGGTAAACCGGATTGTCGTAAATGCGCAAGCGGGAGAGATCGCCATCCGCGAGCACGCGGCCGAAGGAAGCGGCCACCTCCGCTCCGATGCCGGATCATCCCTCTCGTAAAGGAGTGGATTCCAAGCGATAACCCAAATCAGATTCCGCGATGCATAGAATCATCGATCCATACGACAGCGCACGGTTCAGCCCCTCGAGATAGGCGGGATCCACGGACTCATGTGCCACGATACGAAGCATGTGCCCCCTCAACCGTTTCAGATCATCCAATTCTTCCGCCGACGGAACGCCCAGATAGTTAAGGTTGTGAATGGTCAACCATTGTTCCAGCCAACCCAGCTTGTCCAGTCGGTCTTCGGTATAACCTCTGCCTCTTCATTTATGATAATCGCATTTCATAAAATTGTCCCATATTATCGTGCCTCAACTCCTTTTCTTTTATGTGGGCGTCTCCATAGTAACAACCAAAATATTATTTATCTGGTTACTTGCCAACCATCACGGTTCATGTTATAGTATGACTCGTAACCATCGTTATGTAAATTAATAGTTACAATAATGAGGAAGGAATTCGTTGGCCCTACTATACCGGATGGAAAATACGGTGAATCCAGAACTTCGCTGTTAATTTTGTTATCCTGTTTATTCGAAAGAGGAATTCACATTATGTATAACGCAATCGTTATAGGAACAGGACCTGCAGGATTAACCGCCGCTACGGAATTATGGGACCGGAACTCATGGGCTAACATGCGCAAGCAAGCAGAGCGCTTTGGTTTCGTACAGGTTGGGTCAACAGCGTCGATTTATCCATTCGTCCATTTAAGCTGACGTTTGAAGGCGGAGAAGAGCTTGTAACCCAAACATTGGCACTTCGACTGGTGCTTCGGCTAAATATATGGGTATTCCCGGCGAGAAAGATAATATAAGGCGTGGCGTGAGCACCTGTGCATCTTGCGACGGTTTCTTCTTCCGCGGGAAAAAGATCATCGTTGTAGGCGGTGGCGACTCCGCCATGGAGGAAGCGCATTTCCTTACGAAATTTGCTTCCGAGGTACGTGTTGTCAATCGCCGCGAGGAGCTTAGAGCTTTGATAATTATGCAGGACTGTGCTCGAAATAACAGTAAAATTACGTGGAGCTTGAACAAAACGCCGCTTGAGGTAGTAGCAGGCAGCAACGGAGTAAACGGCTTTAAAGTAAGTAATACTACGACTGGTGAGGAAGAAATCATCGAGACGGATGGCATTTTCGTCACAATCGGTCACACGCCGAATACGAAAATCCTAAACGGACAATTGGAACTTGATGAAGTCGGTTATGTAGTGGTTAAACCGAGCACTTCCGAAACAAACATCCCTAGCGTGTGTTTGCATGTGGAGATATCAAGGATAACAAATATCGTCAGCGATTACGGCGGCGGGTAGCGGCACAATGGCAGCTATCGATGTCGAGAAATTTTTGGAGCATAACGAAAACCATTAATTCACAATATATTGAGATGGGATCGATAACCATGGAACGTATTCAAACACAACAGCAATTTCAAGAGAAAATCAACGGTGAAGGCTACACGATTATGAAATTCGATGCGACTTGGTGTCATGATTGTAAAAATTTAGAGCGATTTATCGGTGACATTATAAACGAACATTCGGATAAGCAATTCTATGCGGTTGATTCCGAGCAATTCGAAGAGCTTACCGAAAAATATGACGTCAGAGGAATTCCCAGCTTGCTGGTATTTAAGAATGGGGAGAAATTAGCGCATCTGCACAGCAAATTTGCAAAGACCCCTGCACAAATCCGAGAGTATTTGGATACGATCAATTGATTCGTAACATCTATTTCACAACATCTAATCCAATAAGGAACGTTTATTCTTATTTACCAAACCCCACTAATTGAAAGGCGATGAATACGATGTTTCCACTTCGCAATGTGAAACGAAGCTCGACGGATACCGACAAAATCCAGCTCTTTCTTAAACAAGCCCAGATTGGATTTCTCGGCCTATCTTCAGAAGATGTCCCCTATGTCATTCCACTCAACTTTTCTTGGCTGAACAACGCCATTTATTTTCATGGGGCGGAAGAAGGAAGAAAAATAACTTATATCGAGCAAAACCCACGAGCCTGTTTCACCATCAGCGAAAATTACGGAACCATCACGAGTCCGATACCCGCCAAAACGGATACCGCCTTTATGAGTGTCATCATCGAAGGCAACTTGGAACGCGTAACCGATTTAGACGAAGCGACAGCCGCTATGCAGGTCATGCTGGACAAATATGTGCCAGGCTATTATGATCGGCCGCTGGGGCGGACTCATTTGGATCGATACGTTTCCCCGCTAGGTAGTAGAACCGCCATCTTTAAATTAAGCACGGTCTCCTTGACGGCCAAAGAGAAAGAAGAAATCCCGGATCGCATGTTCTATGAAGGTAGAAGCGTTCAGAACGACAGGGCGTAACTCCTCTGTTCAAAGAACCGCCCGAGATAACAACGGTTGATACGGGGAAATCAGATTTCGGTCGCGGGTCTTTGTCGATATTCTAGTTAATGCCCTCCTAACCAAAAGCCGGATGAATCGGTGCACAGCTTGATCCGGCACGACGGTTACCCTACCTGTTAGAAGAAGTAAATACGTATAACGGCAAGAACGCATGTATTTTTAGGTATAGCGGTACATTTAAATCATAAACAATCGAGGAGCGATACAAATGAAAACAACTATTTTCGAAGAATTGATCAATATTAGAGCACAAACACTACAAGCATTGGAAGGCCTAACTGAGGAACTCGCGGATCGCATTCCCGCTGGTTTCCGCAATAATATCCGTTGGCACCTTGGTCACATCTATTTCGTTACGGATTACTTGGCGCTATCGCAACTGAATATCCCGCTTCATCTGCCAGAAGGGTTTACTGATCGGTTCGTTTCCGGAAAGTCGCCGTTGGACACGTACCCTGCTTCGCTTCCTAATCCGACATT
Organism: Paenibacillus sp. V4I7; assembly: GCF_030817275.1. Lineage (NCBI taxonomy): Bacteria > Bacillati > Bacillota > Bacilli > Caryophanales > Paenibacillaceae > Paenibacillus > Paenibacillus sp. V4I7. Next base: position 4,872,976 of record NZ_JAUSZD010000002.1, read on the forward strand.
ACCAGAACTGAAAACCCTGCTGACAGAACAGCTGGATAGAATTCGCAAGCAGTATCCGATGGACCGCCTGAACGATAATGTAACTGCGATTAATACGTCCACGGGACTCGCTCTAGTAACTCCAGAGCAATCACTTCGTTATAACCTGTACCATGAAGGATTGCACTTCGGAATCCTTTCCACTTATAAAAGATTATTGTCCCAATAATAGCAAAAGCGAAAAATAGCCTCTCATTGAGAGGTTCCTGATAAAATTCGTCGGAATAGAAAAAGGTACAATCACTTCCAAAGAAGAAGCGATTGTACCTTTTTTTCTATTTGTTTTCCTTTGATCCGGCTGACCGACAAGGGAAAGCTGAAAGGCGATTATTACGATGTTCCCCCTTTCCAACATGAAACTCGACTGATACCAACAAAATCGGATTAGCACTATCGTGATGCAGCTCGTTGTTTTGATCATCCTAGCAATCTTACACCTTCTAGTTGACCCTTCCTGATTTTGCAGACAATCGAAGCAGCATTAATACTATTGAATCTGAAAATTTCCTATTTGTTGGTGCTTCAAGTAATAATAGTAAAGAGTACGAAACCGAAGTATCATTGGTATGCCATACCAAGCCTTGAATGCCCCAGAAGCTATTTGTATGGAGTTTCCAGAACCAACTAACGCGTCCTTGAAATTAATTTCAAACGTACTCGATCGAGACGTAGATGGTGTGTTTGAAGCAACTGTATCTTCTTGACCTAGAGCTGTGTAGGCAGAAGCACCTGTTTTTTTAACTTTAATCTTGCTCTTCAATTCAGTTAGAGTGCCTGCCTGTATGGAATAAGATTTAAAGGTAAGGGTAGCTGCAGCGGCATGTTCAGCCAAAACCCCATCGAACATGCTGTATCAATACACACACTTGTATGTACATCTCCACACGTTTCTGTTAGCGTAATACCCCATGTTTTAAATTAATTTTTTAGTCATAATGATTTCCATGGGCTCATTCTCGAGCAATAAACATCCCGCATCCCGATATCCTAAATTTCTGTAGAAGTGCTGTGCCTCTTCATTAGCCAGAGTGGACGTCATAACAAGTTTAAAGCCATTTTGTTTCATTTCATCTTCCCATATGAGGACACTTTGCTTTCCTAATCCCTTGCCTCGATATTGTTCGTCGATCCATATCATATTCATGAATGGCGTGTTATCCCAGAAATATCCGTATCTCATCCATCCAATTTCACTCTCATCTTGGTTCCTTAGTATGTATATTTCATTTCTCTTTATTTTTGGCAATATTAAGTTCTCTAAAATATGATGGTCATGTTCTCGTATGTATCCATAGTCTGAAGCAGTTGCAGGAACCATCTTCATCTTTATTCCGCCCCCCTTGATGCAAGGGTAACAACTAATCCATCTTTTGTAAATAAGATTATAGGGATATAAGAAAAGCCTTCGGCGCGTAACCGAAGGCTGGTAATACCATATAGACCGATTTAAAATGGCAGGAAGCCAGTCCCCAAATGTGATAAAACCACCGCACCTTATTCCATATTCTTTTGAGGAAGCCTATGTTTTCTTAGGAATTGGTTTTGCGTCATTCCCCCGCGAAAAAAGGCCGTAAGGAATCCCTTACGACCTGACTTTTCCCCATTTCCTTTTCGCAAAAAATATTCAACAATTGTTAAGAAGTTTGCCGAGGAGAACTCAAAAAGGGCTTTCATGGGACCAGGTATCCACTATCCATGAAGGGGTGTTCACGTAAACCATGAATATGAATTTACTGCTTGCAGCTGCAATGTTCCGTCTCGATGATGACCGATGGCGCTCCGCTCTTCATCTGCACCGTATAGTACGAAGGCCCGAGCGGTGAAGGCTGCGCTTCCTGAGCGGATATCGTGCAGGAGCTCACCCAATCGGGCAGCTTGACGACCATATCCGTGTCTCTGTCCGCAATCAACTCGGTGCGAAACAAGCCGGCCTCCCTGTCCCACTCCATGGAAACCCTGCCGGTATGGAACCTCCACTCGGCTAATCGCCCGCGTTTCCAACGCCCAGGCAGCGCTGGGAGTAGCTTGACGAGGCTCGGCGCTGTTTGCAGGAGCATCTCCTGAACGGCATTCACCCAGCCTAGATTGGCATCGAGCTGAACCGGGGCCGTAGGCATGTTCATGGAAACCCCCATCCCCCGCCAGTCGTTGTGCAGCGTGAACAGGTTGGGCAGCAAACTCGACCTGGACAATACATCCAGACAATCTAGGGCGCTGTCACCGTCGCCAAGCCGGGCATAAATAGCGGCCATATGAGCAAGCGACCAACCGCTTTGCGCCCCGATCTCACGTTTGCGCACCGCCGTTTCGAACGCTCCGAACAAGTCTGGATCGCTCTCTTGCGTCACTTCATGCCCGGGAAACACAGGATATAGATGGGACAGATGGCGATGAGCGTAACGATCCTCGAAAGCAGGATGAATCCACTCACAGACGGCACCATCCTTATTTATCCGATAGGCAGGCAGACGGTCCAGCATCTTATTCCAGCTCCGTGTTTCCTCAGGATCGCCGCCGATTGCCCGGTTCGCTTCGATCAGATGGTGCAGCAACTCCTTCAGGATGGCTATATCCATCGTTGCATTAATCGCTGTGGGCATTGGGTGAGCCAATGGCTTGCCATCAGTCGGCATGAAGTTCGACGGTGTATTCTCAGGCGATACAGAAGGATATATCTTATATAGCCCATCCTCGTCCGTCACAAGGAAGTCCTCATAAAATTGCAAAGCCTCCCGCATAAACGGTATTGCTGTTTCTTGCAGAAACTGCAGGTCGCCGGTAAATCGATAATGCTCGTCATAATGGCGGGCAAGCCAACCGGCTGCTCCGATCCAGTTGAGGATCACCGGCACGATCTGGTTCGGCACGCCAATACCCGCTGTAGTTCCAGCAGGAATATAAATGCCTCGGCAGCCGTAAAGCTTGCGGGCATTTTCGCGAAAGTCGTCCATCAGTCCCTCATAATAACGGAACAAGGATGCCGTCAATTTGCCCAGACCGCCGACGTGCGCGTGCCAGTACATCATTTGGATATTTTCATTGGCCATGTTATGGCTCCATACAAGCCGGTAATCCCCTCCCCATAGTCCATAAAGACCGAAGGGCTCGGCTTGCTCATCAGCGGCCGTACCGCTCAGGAACAAATACCTGCCTAACGCCCACATCTTACGTACTAGCGCCAAAGGAGCTTCTCCCTGATACGCATCCAACAACAGTCGTTCATTGGAACGAGAATCCAGCTGTGCGTCGTCCAGTTCCAGAGAAGCGGAGCGGTACAGAGGCCGATGCAGCGCTATGTGACGCTGCAGCAGCCTTTCGTAGGTGGCTGCTGCTGCAAGTTCGGCCAGTTCAAGTTTCAACCGGGCCCAATCCCTAGACCTTTCGCCGTGAACAAACACCTTTACCAGTACAAGTACACGGCGGGTCCTATCGAAACGGATTAGGCCTTCCTTCGTTTCGACGTGGCCCCCTTGCGGAATGATTCGGAGAACCGCACCGAAATCCGTGCCATCGTCGTTCGTTGCGGCATACCAGGCAAAAGCTTCGTCGGAGCCGGTTTCCACCGATTTCTCCAGTTCCTTGAACTCCGGCGCATCCGCCCAGCGATCGCTTGGGTGAAGTATCAGACCGATCTCGCCCGTTACAAGTCCATCGCCGCTGCCTTCAATCTCATAAATAACCGCATCGTCGGCACGAGAGACGAACAGCTTTCGCCCAAAGCGGCAAGCGCCGTCTGTCCAGCAGACGGTTACTTCGCCGCTGTCCATTTCCAGCGTCCGGCTGTATTCGCGAAAGGCGCTGCCGCATGGCATAATCAGCTTGATCGCAGCCAACGGAAACCGAGAAGCAAGACGTGTCCCATAGCCATGCCCTTTCAACGCATCAGCCAGCTGCCAGCTGGCTTCGGCATAGCGTTCCTCATCCATGAGCTCCCGGGTCCGGGAAAGTGTGCCGCTCACATCCGGCAATTCATCCTTGTGCCCCCAATGCCATAGCTGAGCATGATTGAGCAGCACCGTCTCTTGCTCCACGCCGCCAAATACGGACGCGCCTAATACGCCATTGCCGGAGGGAAGCGCTTCGCGCCACATATTCCGCCACCAGGATGCGGGGTAATTCATACTAAGCCTATCCCCGTGTTGTTGGTTTATTTGCTCCGGCATCTGTTTCAAGTCTCCTTCGATAAACTCCAGCTTTTTAGCCGTCCTGTCCCATCTAGTCCTGCACGCACCTGATGTGGAGTCGTTCTATATCCCGCGCAACCGCTCGATTTCGATGCTTGCCAGCAGCAGCGGTGCTACGCCCATCAGCACATCGCTGACGATCGCTTCGCTTATATAGTAGTCAAACGAGCCGTCACGATATTTACGTCCGCCAAGCCCTGCCCCATGACAAATGCCATGCAGGTGCACACCCTTTTCATCCTCCGTAACAAAACGCTGCAGGATGCCTTCGTACGCGCGTTCCACGACCCGCCGGTCGATCTCAGCCAGATAGCGTAGCCGAATACCCTTGGCTAACGCATACGTAAGCATGCAGGAGCCCGATGCCTCCAAATAGTTGCCCTCACGGCCGTTGCAATCCATCACCTGAGCCCACACTCCGCTCTCCTGGTCCTGGACGCGCACTACCGCATTCGCCATCCGCTCGAAGATGCCCATAAGCTGTCCGCGCTTCGGATGACGGACTGGAAAATACTCAAGCGCATCAACGAGTGCCATCGCATACCAACCCATCGCACGTCCCCAGACATGCCTGGAGCGCCCTGATCTGTTATCGCACCAGCGCTGCTCCCCGCTCTCATCCCAGGCATGATGCAGCAGTCCTGTCTGCGTGTTTCGCGTGCGCCCTTCAATCAGCAGCAGCTGATGCGCAGCTTCATCGAACCAATCGCTTTCATCGAACGTCCAGGCGTACTCGGCCATGTAAGGTGAAGACATGTACAGGCCGTCCAGCCACATTTGATACGGATATATTTTCTTATGCCAGAACCCGCCCTCATTTGTCCGCGGTTGACCGGTCAGCTGGTCGGCAAGCAGCCGAGCGGCCTTCTCGTACTTCGCCTCGCCCGTTTCTCGCCACAGCCGCAGCAGGTTTTTACCTTTATTAATATGATCGAGATTGTAATCCTCCAAAGTATAGCCCTGAATCGAGCCATCCTCTTGGATAAATACATCCATTTGGCGCTTAACGAACTCATGGTACTTGGCCTGACCGGCCCAATCACCGAGTTGGCCGATGGCCGTCAGCGCCATGCCGGCAACATATCCCCACTTATTTGCGATATGCGGATGCAATCCGCCTTGGCTCAACGACAGGATTGTCTCGGCAACCTTGATAGACATAAGCTCAGTGTTATTGATGATTGTTGCTGTTTGCATCTTCACTTCACTTTCCTCCCTGTCTACACTGTGAATTGCGGCAAAACTCTGAAATCATTCGGAAGCTCAACCAGATACAGATTCCCATAGCCATTCTTGTCGCTGGTGAACAGCAGCCGCTTGCCTTCCGAATCAAACCGCGGGTGAGCATGCACCTTCTGCGAGTGGAAGCTGCAGCGCAGCTCGCACAGCATACGCGGGCCTTCATACACGCCGCCGATTTTGCGCCAAAGGCTCAGTGTCTTCACAGCGCCCTTGCCGTCCACGATCGCCTGCCCCAAGCCATCCGCGTATCCATGCCATGTATCGAAGGCGAACTCTGTCTCCTCCATTCCTGTATTGTCATAATGGATGCTGCCGAAGAAGTTGGTGCCGTTCAAGCGGAAGCCGTGATAGCCGATTGTTACTCCATCTGGGTAAAAAAACTCATGGCCCACCTTTTCTTCGGGCTCAAGCCGTTCTCGAATTTTCCATGCTACTCCAGTGCGTAAATCCAGACCCCATATTCGGTGATCGACTAGATGCCACGGCCCTTCATGGCAAAACGTCATGAGCCAAGGCTCCTTTGGAGATGTATTGATATGGGTAATAAACCGATTCGCCTCATACACCTTCTCTGCGCCGCCTTCATGGGCATCGATGCGTACGATCATGCTGTGAGGAGCAGCCTCCATCAGCTCCCGGTGGCCGACATAGCCGTTACCCAGATCAAGACGGATGCGATGTGACAAATCCTCCTGTACGCAGGTCATGACGAACAAGCCGTCGGCTGTCGCGCTCGCATTGCCAAGATGATAACCCTCCGGAGCTTCATAGCGAAGCTCCTCCTCCAGCGAATTCAGGTCTAGCCGAACGAGACAGCGCCCGACTTTGATGAACGCTGCGCTGCCGTCTGGCAGCAGACAAGCGTCTAGAAAATCGTTGTCAGGGTAATCCGTCAGTTGGGTCATAAGTCCACTTTCTATGTGCATACTATACAGATTGGTGCTGTTTCCCCTATCCGAAATGAACAACAAACGCTGTCCTTCGTCATACCAACCGCTCTCGGTAAAATATAAATGATGACTATGTGCTTTATAATCGGTCAATTGAGTGACTTCAAGCCCTGTCAGCCTATCGATGTATGACTTTCTTTCTGAGGGCCATATTGTTCCTTTAGCCATGCTCTCGCCTCCTCTGGCAAATCTTTTCCTGCCTGACTGTCAGACTGCCCGACTTTTTACAGCCAAGGCTTCAGCCCTTCCCACTTCACCGACCAGCTTCCGTCCTGCGGGAAGCCTTGGTTATGACCGTTCGGATTGCCTTTCCAGCCACAGGCCATCATCGCCACAGCTGTAAGCAATCCGCCGTTACCCGGCAAATAAGCTGACAGGCCAGGGCGCTGATAATTATGACCGTTGGTCAAATAAGTGTTCTTGGTAGCGTCCATCAGCAGGAAATCGACCGCCAAATCGGGTTCCCCCAGTCTTGCCGCCGTCATGGCGCACATCGGGAAGTCCCAGCCCCAGGCCGAGCCCCATTTCCATACTTCCTTAACCTTCAACAGAGTGTTCAGCATGACCTTTCTATCGATCAGCGTACCCGGCAGGATTCCAAGCGCCCCCAGCATTGACGGATGGTCGTGATTTTTGGCCGTGAAGGTATCAGGACACAGCTCATGAGCAAGATAAACGCCATCTGCCTGCGGAGGCTCAGCCATCGCCCCGGCGACTTCCGCCCACCGCGGATTAGCCGGTATTTGCAGACGCTCTGCCCAGCGAACGGCAATCTCCAGTCCGTACTTCCAGTATTCCAGCTCGTACGGCGGATTTTTGCTAGCCTGTAAAGGGTGGCATTCCTGTGCCGGGATCAATGGCGGCCCCAGATCATAGACGCGCTTCTCTTCATCCAGATGCGCGAAGGATACCATAAAATCTGCCGCCTCAAACACAATGTCACGGAACCGCTCCAGCGTCAATTGGGTCGGATCCGCTTGGTAAATCAGCTCGGCAAGCGCCATAGGATGCGGCTGCTGCCAGATCAGACCCGGAGCGACCGGAGATGGGCAAGGCTTGCCGTCGAAGCCGACCATCTTAGGCCAACGCGCCCCTTCATAGCCTTGAGATTGTGCCAAGACACGAGCGACCGGCAATATGTCAGAATACCAGTCCATGCTCTTCAGCAGATAGCTCTCCCGGCCCCATAACGGAAAATGCGAGGCGTGCCACCAATGCATCTCCAGATGGGACTTGCCGAACCAGCTGTTGTACATGAAGCCGGTCTCCTGCGGCGGCAATGAGCCTCCGCTATGCATCGCGCACAGAAACTGTGACAGCACAACGCGGCGTTCTAGCTCATACGCTCTCGGATCAGCGCTTCCAGAGAAATCCATCACAGCGCCGTTCATCCAAAATGCCTTCCAATGGCTCTCGCTGGCTGCCAAGATATCACTGACCGATGCCGTTTGCGGTGTCTGATCCGCAAAGCCTATGGCGCATTCCAGCACTTCGCTTTCTGTGCCCGGCAGCAGCGTGAACTCGTGCGCAGCGGTCCGTTCCAGACGGCCCGCGCTCCATGCCCAGCTGACCTTATAGCTGTCCTCATCCATGCTGCGTTCCAGCACAACCATGTTTTCACCAGCAGCGCTCAGCTCTGTCCGATGTCTATCGTCATGGCTCCAGTCTGGGAAAATAGCCTTGGCCCATGCCGTATGGGTCATATCCGGCGCCGGAAAACGAATAAACATCTGCAGCCGTCCTTGTTTGATCAGCGGCGATTCCGCACGCACACCGACGACGTCCGATGTCGGATGGCACGCCGTCGTCACGCGGACCGGCACACCCTGAACAGCGAATTCACTGGTCAAAATCCCCTTCCACAGATTCAGTTTTTGGCGAATACCCGTCACATCACTTGCTTGCGCCTCTGCTCCTGATTCCAGGAAAAACCGGAAGGAAATACGGCCGAGCTGCAGACGGTGCGGGTTCTGCCGAAGCCAGTGATAAGCTTCCGCTTTGTCTCCCGGCTTCATTGGATACCCGACCGAGCGGCCGTAGGTATCAAACATTTGATAGTCGGCATCCTTTTCAGTGAATCGTTCGTGTCCACCTGTATAATGCCAACCCCAATTAGACTGTGTGCCTAACGGCACCTCATATTGCTCCGGGAAAGTCTGAAGGCCGGTAATGTCGGCACTGAAAGCGAATTCCCCATTACCAACTGAGAAGGGGGACACGGGGTCCAACTTGTTCAATTCCGGTTGATGGCGTTCTACGATCTGTCGTCTGTCCATGATTCCTCCTTGGCATATGAAACCCGGCCCGAGAACACCTGTTTATTCAAGCAGAGAGTCCATCCGGGTTCTCATCATATCCCGGTACTTGCCCGGGGTAATATCCTTAAATTTGCGAAAGCTGCGGATAAAGCTGTTCTCATGCTGGTAACCGACCATCAGTGCAATATCCGAAATGCGGTTATCCGTTTTGAGAAGCAGCTCCGCCGCTCGTTCCATACGTAGCTGGGTCAAGTAGTTATAAATCGTCTCACCCGACTCCTGCTTGAACACCTGACTAGCCAGACTGCTGCTGATCCCGATCGATTCGGCAATCTCCGGAATGCCGATCGGCTCGCTAAGATACTGCTTCATAAAGTCAATCATGCGATGGCACATGATAAAATCCTTGCTCTCAATAAGCCTCTGAAACCGTTCCGCTAACGGAACAATCCAGCTGATCAGCTCGCTTTGAATATCATCCAGATAAAGCGTATCGAACCGTTCGTAGATCGGATCTGTGGCACCCTCGACGGCTGGTCGAAGCTGCTCGATACGTTCTACGGCCGTTTGCAGGAAGGAAATAGCCTCGGAAGGATACCCATATTGGCTGCGGATATGTCCGACCATTCGTCCTATCGCATCCTGGGATTGCTGCTGATCGCCAGCTTCGATTGCGTTAATCAAGTCATTAAGCACTCCCTCATTCGGAAGAAGTTCTTTGACTTCGTGCCCCGATACCTCATGGAATGGGATCACCTGTCCATAGCCTTGGTACAACCGGTAGGTAAGTGCATTCTCTGCTTCCAGCATCGCCTGCTTCAATCGGGCGATATCTGTCTGAGTGGTGCTAATCCCTGCCGAAATGCTGAATTTCAGCAGGCGGCAAACAACTTCTATCGATTCCGCCAGCTTTTTCTCCAGCTGTTCTCCGCCGCCAAGCGGCTGCAGCAGAATGGCTGTCTTGTCCTTACCGAAATCTGTGCAAACAATCCGCCATTCCCGCTCAAACAGCTCTGCGACAATGTTAGCTAAGGCAAATTTCAGCAGAGACCGATCTCCGCCTAAGTATATTTGTGACCACTCATCATATCGATCAATCGACAAGACGACCACCGTCACCGGCGCCTCCGTCCACTCCCCAAAGTACCGGATCCACTTCTCCCCAATGTCTCTTTTACCGGTCAGGTTGCCAATATAGATGTCATAGAGCATCTTAGAGGACGCCTCGGACATCGTCTCCCTGACGAGCTGGGACAGATGTGCGTGATTGCTGAGCAGTTCGCCGGTCAGCTTCTCCAGATCAATGCCCCCTGAAACGTTGGCCTTGCGATCGTAGGTGCTGAACAGCTGCTTTAGCCTGCGGACTGGGCGAAAAGCCGCCGCATTGATATAGAAGATCGTCACGCCGCCAAGCGCGAGTGCGGCGATGGATACTAGCAGTGTGGCATTACGAACCTTTTTCGATTTAGCCAACAAGCTGTCCTGTACAACGATGGACACATACTTCCATCCCGTTACCGGCGACTTGAGCTGATTAACCAGCAGCTTTTGATTTTGATAGGTTATATCACCGCTGCCGTCCTCCTTCAGCTTCCCCAGCTCCTGCCGGATCGCCTCCTGATCGAAGGTATAATTCGAGACGGAAAACAGCACCTCGTCGTGCTCGTCAATGATATAGCGCATTCTGTTCAAATTGTTCATAACCGGCGGATTCAGCTTGGCGAAAAGCTCCTCGTCCTTCAAATTAACGGCAACAATCCCCTTGAATTCGCCCTGAATCATAATTTTGCGAAAAAGCGCAACCTCCGAGCCCTTCCCGCCTGCGCCTTCGGGCACCTGACGCTTCTTGATGATCCTCAGATTGTTATTAAATTCGCCCGCTACGCTGACCCATTCCGAGTCGATAAACGTAAGCTTGCTAGAGCTGTAGCCTTGCGGAATCGAGATGAAGCTGCCCCTTGCGATATCATAGACATAAATGCTTTTGATATACTTGGAATTGCCGATAAGAGTCGACAGCAGCTGGTACAGCTCTGAGATATTTGCATACGAATTCTGGACCTCATTTGTTAGAAAATTGTAAATATGATCGTTAAGCGCTACTTTGATCGCCACTTGATCGCTTTCATTGATAGAGTCATCTATCACATTCATATTGAGCTGCAGCATTTGGCGCTGAGGTTCACTGAGCTCCTCCTGCAGCACCGACTTCGATGTATAATACGAGGTCAAGCTGACGGCCAAAATAATGAGGAAGACCAATACGGTCAGAATCAGTACGAGCCTGGCTTGTGTATGGGCCAAATTGTTTTTCAGCCATTTCTTGAGGGTTTGCATCACGTTAATATCCACCTTCTACTAGGATCTTTTCATTATAGCGTGATCCGTCCCCTCCTGACACGCTCCAACCGGATCTCCTGTCCTCTCTTCCCCGACCCTATTCAGCCTTAAGTGCCACCCAAATACGCTTTCATTCGCTGTGTCTCGACGCCGGCGAGCAGCACGATACCGATGCCATGCGTATCGTTCAAGTTCCAGCCCAGCTCGTGCTTATAATAAGCGTGGGAAAAAGACCAACTGGAGCCTTTGCAGACGCCGTACAGGTTGCCGTGCTTGTCGATAGCCCGCTCGCATTGGCCCTGCCAACCGGTCAGCACCGCATGGACATACGGCTCGGGGTCAACCAGCCAGCCGTGGCGAACGCCAAGCGCGAAGCTGTAAATGAACATCGCGGTGCACGAAGATTCCTCATAAGACTCAGGATCCGTCAGTACCTGATGCCACAAGCCATGCTTACCCTGCAGTCTCAGGTAGCCTTCGGCCAACTCACGGTAAAAAGCAAGCACAGCCGGGTAGCTCTCATGAGTCTGCGGCAGTACTGCTAGCAGCACGGCCAGTGAAAAGAATACCCAGCCATTCCCCCTACCCCAGAAAGTCTGAGAACGCTTGCCGATGTTCACATCGTACACATGCGACATCATTTTTTCTGCCGGCATATATAAATACTTCTTGTACAGCAGAAGCTGACGGGCAGCTTCATCCGTATAAAGCGGATCACCGGAAAGCTCGGCATACCTGCACAAAAATGGAACGCTCATATACATATCATCGCACCACATGGTGTTGTGCATACTCGGCGATACACCGATCCTGCGATATAACGCGCCGTCTTCCATACGGTCCTGGACATTCATAATATAGTAAGCTATGTCATCGGAAACCTTGCGCAAACCCTTCAACGGTCGAAGCCGGTCAGCCAGAATAGCCAATGCACCGAAGGATCCGCAATCATCAAGGCTGTCGATATGCGACAGCTGGTTATTCAAGCCGGCTGCGCCGAAGCGCTCCCGGTCCCATTTCGAGTAATCGTAGGTCGCCGTCGCAAATTCAACATGCCGCGTAACGTAATCGGCCAAGTCGCTGCGATCCAGCAGCTTGCTCGTCTCTAAGAGTCCATTCAGCGTGACGCCAAGCGGATAGTTCCAGCGGCCGAACAGCTCATTCTCGAGAAAGAGCCGTACATGGCCCCCTCGTTGGCCGGTCGTCCAGAAGAGAGCCTCCTGCCCACTGGCTGCCACACTGTCCATCGTCAAATAATCGGCGGCATCGACCGCTGATCCTGCAGGGAACGGACCTAGGAAGAGCCACTTCCCTTTGTAGCCGTGCACTATGCGGGCAGCAGCCAGCCTAGCTTCTCTTGAAAGCTCGCATATGGAGAAGCCCCAGCCCTGCTCATCACATAGGCAGTGCGCGATAAGGTCGCTGCTTCCGGGCATAACGTCTAATACAAGGGAGAAATCCCCCGGTTCATGAACGCTATGCAGCTCTTTTCCATTCCATAGGAATCTTAAGGGACCGTAGGCGGCACCAGCCAGCTTTATGCGCTTCATCGAGGTGGTTAAGTTGATGACTGTTGTCCATGCGTAAGCTTCCATTCCTGGCTGAAGTCCGTACAGCCGCTCCATACAGACCGTTTCCTGACTCCGCTGCTCCCTCACGGGCAGCCACTTCATCCCTGTAGATGCTTCCGTAAGGGATAGGGCCGGTATGGGCTCCAGCGGAATATCCAGCGGAACTGTATATATCCAGCCCTCCTCGCCTTCCCGCTCCTCGGACGGGGTCAGGAAGTGAAAGGGTTTGTTTTTGCGGCTGCCTGTGCCGAATTCCGCTCCGCAGCTCCCTTGCGCATTCTTGCCCAGCTCCAGCACAAAGTGATTCCACCCTCGCGTCAGATCGATCTTAAGCTTCAATGCCTGCTCACCAGCGCCTTCCTCCTCCGTCGATGAGCCAAAGCGCTTCTGCCCATTGTGATACAAACGGACCGGACCGAAGCAGCGAAGCAGGAAGACAAACGGCTGCGGTTGATCGATCCACAGCTTCGCCCAAGTGTAAACGCGCTGGCCTTCATTCATATCCGGGAACATTCGTTCAATTGGAAATTGATATAAATGATCCTGCTGCTTGCGAATATCTCCAAAGCGCGTAACCCGGTAAACAGGACCATGTGGCGGATTATCGCCGACATACCGCTGTGCAATTGCCGCCAGAACATGTGGGATACTGCTGCTATCCGTCTGTGAAGCCATACTTTCCATTGGTTCAAAATATCGGCCGCTCATAGCTCTCTGCCTCCCTTGCTGCTCAAGCTCGCTGCAAGCTTCTGTAAGCCTCCATTACCGCCTAGTACTTCTTCAATCGTAATCGGACGATGCTCCTTCACGGAGCGCCATACCGCTTCACCTGTCGCCACTGAATAAGCTCCATCCTCGGAGCCCGATAAGATACGGTAAGGTCGTCTGGGATCTTCCCCTATAAACAGGTCTTCCAGCAGTAGAGGATCTCCGCCGCCGTGGCCGCCCTCCCGGTGCACGACATGGATGGTCTCCTTCGAACCGAACAATGGGAAATAGTCGATCGTCTGCACGGGTGTAGGGAACGGCGTTCTGCCGGGCATATGATACTCCACCGACTCCAGACGACCTTTCGTCCCATTAATAGCAAGACGGTATCCCTCGTACGGCAGCGAGAAATTGACGGAATAGCTGAGCAGCGCGCCTCCGTTGTACTTTACTGTTGCGGTGTAAGTATCCTCAATATCGATCTTCGAATCGAAAATGCACTGATCGGGACGATAATCCGAATAGGGAAACGTCTTCTTTACGGCGTCTAGCGCGCCTAAATGGTCGTCTGGCACGCGGATGTTCTTACTGCGTGAATTCCAGCGCGAGTAATAGGAGCAATCCTCTGTATACTCACAGGTGCTGCAGAATCGGCCGTCTTCCTTCTTCGGATTCGCTTCCCCTTCAGCGCCGTAGTAATTCAATGCCCCGTAGGCAAAAACCTCAACAGGCTTTTGATTGATCCACCAGTTGACCAGATCGAAGTGGTGGGTGCATTTGTGTATAGACAACCCGCCGGACAGCTCGCGAACCCGATTCCACCGTTTGAAATAGCTGGAGCCGTGATACGTATCCAGATACCAATTCAGATCAATCGATGTAATCCGTCCCAGCATGCCTTCCATAACCATTTCCTTGATTTTTGTATGGATCGGAGCATAACGGTAATTGAATGTAACAATAACCGAACCCTTGCTTGCCCGTTCCGCCTCCATGACACGACGGCTGTCCTCGCCTGTCGTGACCATAGGCTTCTCGGTTATGACATCGAGATCGTGCTGTAGTGCGGCAATCAAATATCGAGCGTGGGTATCGTCACGGCCTGCTACGATGATGACATCCGGGCGCGTCTCATCAACCATCCGGTTGAATTCAAGCTCACCATACGTCTGCACATCCGCATGCTCCGGGTACCTCGAGCGGTATAAGTCGAAGCGCGCTGGGTCGTGGTCAAGCAAACCGACCAACTCGCAGCTATGGGCGAATGTGGTCAGGATCGGCTTGGCAAACATGCCTAGCGCTCGTCCGCTTACTCCACAGATCGCATATCTTTTTTTCATATAGGAACATCCTCTCTTCCGTTCGCAAATGTATAGGATGCTGCTCCCTTTGCGGCATGGACTGCACGCTGAGGCAGCAAAGCCGGCAAAAATCTGCCGGCAAGCCGCAGCTTGCTTATTTTTTCACCTTGGCATACCACTCCTGAACACGCTTGGTAACCTGATCGCCTCCGGCTTTTTTCCATCTGTCTACGAACTCGTCGAACTTCTCGATCGGCATGTCGCCAATGACGATTTTCGTCAAATACTCCTGAAAAAGCTTGTGCGATTGAACATCTGGAAAGCCTTCATATACCGTATTCGGCAGGCCGTCTCCAGCAATACGGCGTGCATCAGCCGTGCTGACGATGAATATATCCTGGACCATCTTCTGTATATTCTCTGGGAGCGTTTCCTTGATACGGATGTCCATGTCCTCTTTCGTCGTAAGATTACGCATACCGAGCGCAAGCGGCCGGCTATCTTCTGGCGGAAGCAAAACCTTCTTACCGTTCACGACTTGGTGCTGAATCCCCTCAATACCGAAACGGCTGAAATCGTCGTTGTTTTTGTCATAGAAAAAGTCCAACAGTTTTAGAGAAGCTTCCGCATTTTTTTGGGAAGCAGCAGGAATCATCCATTCCGGCTCTCCCATGCTTTTTTGTGTTACGAAGCCTTGGAGGCCTTCTACCTTAGGTATCGGCATACCGACGATGTAGGCGTTGGGTGCTCCCTTCAGCATTGCGGTATAGCGATCACGAACATTGGCGGGCAGATGGTACCAGCTGCCGACCAGATTATTGTTGATTTTGGCCTGCCAGACTTCTCCTTTATTAAGGAAGGTTTCGTTGTCCAGCAGCTTCTCCACATAAAGCTCACGGATAAAGCGGATGGCGGCCTTCATGTTCGGGGTGATGCCCGCATACTGAATCTGCCCATCATACACGTCCCACTCCGGGCTGCCTTCCCACATAGCGACCCCATGCATCCCGAACAGGTGGTCCATCCATTTGCCGAATTCGCGTCCGGAGGTCGGCAGCTCGTCTTTGATTCCATTGCCGTTCGGATCCTTGTCGCGGAACGCCCGCAGGACGTTCTTATACTCCTCTGCTGTCTTCGGCATAGGAAGTCCTACCTTGTCAAGCCAGTCCTTGCGGATCATAGGCGCCCGCTCAGGAACGAGGAACACCTTCGGAACATAATAGATATGGCCGTCCGGGGAAGCCGAACGCACAATATCCCACGCTTCTTTCGGAACGTTCTTCCAAACGTTAGGGGCGTATTTGGGAAGCAAATCGTCCAGAGGCAATGCGCCTCCCTGCTTAATTAATGTTTGATCTATGCCCCCAATAGGACGAAGAATGTCCGGCAAATCGTTGGAGGCGATCATCAGATTCAGAAACTCAGTCGGTTCCGAGCCTGGCGGGGTCGTAATCAGCTTATATGCAACACCGGTCTTCTCTTCAACATATTTCACATGCGCGTTGCTGCTGTCCGGAATGGAACCAACGCCCATATGGCTTTTGAATACTTTAACTTGAACGGCTTTGTCGTCCTTTCCGTTATTCTCTGAGGCTGGAGAGGTTTCCCCTGCTTGCGTACAGCCTGACAGTATGGTGATCGCCAGCAGAGCGGCTAAAGCAGACATGGCTGCCGGTTTCCCTAATAATCGTTTCTTCATTTGTTAATCCTCCCTTTTTTGTTCAAATCTATTGTTCAAGCATGTCATCAACAACTTCATATCATGTATCACTCTTGTTAAAAGCTCGACTACTCCTTAAGTGAGCCAAGCATAGCACCTTTGACAAAATACTTTTGCAAATAAGGATACACCAGGAGAATCGGAACTGTCGCGAATAGAATCGTTGCCGCTTTCAGCGTGGTTGTATTGAAAGCATAATCACCCAAAAGAAGATTGACTGCGGCAAGTTCCTCCGGCGATGTCAGATAAGCGCGAAGCTTCATTTGCAGCGGCCATTTGTTCGGATCGCGAATGAACAGCACCGCCCGCTGAAACGTATTCCAATAGCCTACCGCATAAAACAAGCTGACCGTCGCGAGCACCGGCTTAGATAAAGGCAGGTAAATGCGGAACAAAATCCCGGCATCGCTGCAGCCGTCAATTCGCGCTGAGTCGTCTAGCTCCCCCGGAATACCTTGAAAGAAGGTCCGGATGATGATCATATTGAACGTGCCAATCAATCCGGGCAGGATCAGCGACCATAGCGAATTCATCAGACCTAACTCGCGGACGGTAAGGAAGAACGGGATCATCGGAGCGTTAAAAATCATCGTAATAATAATTCCGAGCATGATCGGCTTACGAACGAGAAACTCCTTACGAGACAACGGATAGGCCGTCAGCAATGAGAACAGCATGCTGAGCAGCGTCCCCGCCACCGTAATATAGACGGTAATGCCAAACGAGGTCCATAGACCCTTGTTCTGTAGGATGTGCACCCATGATGCCGTCGTGAACTCAACAGGAAGCAGGAATACCTGCTTAGAATCGGCTGCAATAGGCGAGCTGAACGATACAGCCAGCAGCTGCACTAGCGGCATTAGCATCGTAGCTGCGGCTGCTGCTAAGATGACATAGTTGAAAATCTGGAATAGCTTTTCTCCATAGGTTATCTTCATTACCACAACCCCTGTTCTGTTTTTCGTGCCAGCCGATTGAATATCCACAGCAGCGTGAAGCCAATTACCGACTGAAATAACCCAATGGCTGTCGTCACACTGTATTGGCCCTGAAGCACCCCCGCTCGATACACGTAGGTCTCAATGATATCGCCTACCGAATACGTCATCGGCGTCAACAGATTATAAATCTGATCAAAGCCAAGCTCCAGGAAGTTGCCAATGTTAAGCAAGAACAGAACCAGAATGGTCGGGAACAAGGTAGGCAGCGTGATGTACAGCGTCTGCTTCCATCGGTTGGCTCCATCCATAACGGCTGCTTCATATAGGTTCGGGTTAATGCCGGTGATTGCGGCCAAATAGATGATCGTTCCCCATCCAACCTCCTTCCAGATACCTGAAAGTACGACGATCGTCCGGAAATACGCTTGCTCCTGCATGAACAGAATAGGTTCATACCCCCACCAGCCACGCACCATATTAACTACGCCCTTGTTAGACAGCAGCTCGAACACGATGCCTCCTACGACTACCCACGACAGAAAGTGCGGAAGGTAGAACATGCTCTGCATTAAACGTTTGGCAAACATCAGCCTCACCTCATTGAACAGCAGCGCGAGAATGATCGGCGCCGGAAAGCCGAATAACAGCTGAAACAAGGCGATAGTCGCTGTGTTTCTCAATACATTGTAAAAATCCTGATACATGAAAATAAACTTGAAATTGTCCAAGCCAACCCATGCACTTCCAAGCATGCCCTTAAATATCTGATAATTCTGAAATGCGATCAAGCTTCCCATCAGCGGTACGTATTTAAAAACAAGATAATATACAATCCCGGGAAGGATCATCAGATACAGCATCCAATGTTTTCGCATATTGGCGAGATATGGATTCTCATAAGCTTTGAGCTTTCCCGCCGATTTCTTGGATCCGGACTCCAATGGAGTATACAATTTTGCCACCGTCACGAACCTCCTTTGCATCATGTACCGTCATCTTACCCGCTTCAACGCAACAAGCTCAATAGTTCATTCCTCCATGCAATAAGCAAAAACGAGATCACGGCTCGTCTGGACGATTCGAGTGTGAGATTGGCTTTAGGTTTGACGAGTGCTGCCCCAACGCAGTACCCCTGATCTTCGCGGTAAGCCGCCTGTTGCCGTAATAGCCCATCGTGGCGGAATAGTTGATTCGGTGGAGTATTGGTTCATCGGTCGTCTTAGGATACAAATAAGCTTTGCCACCGTCGTTCGGTGGCAAAGCTTATTTGTGAAATCTTCCTTATGGACAAGGTAGGATGGTCAAATCCACAATTCGCAGTCGCGTGCCTGTAAAGTGCCATCGCGGCGAAAACAACTCAATGGCTTTGATCAAGCCGATCGTCCCAATCGAGATTAAATCCTCGAGACACGATCAGCCTTGCGGAATATCATCTGATAATCACCCCTCACATCTTCCTCATCAACGCCGATAATTTCGGGCAGTGTTAACTCAACCGTGCCTCAATGTATCGAAGTTAGCTTACTATGCTGCTCCCATCCGCTATCCCCCTTAATCTGCTGCTCGAACTCGAATAGCCATGTAAGGCTTACCCGGCAAATTGACCCTCGTTACCCCTGAATGCAAATCTCGACCGTTGTAATCGTCATATTCCAGGAGCTCTGGATCCTATCCAACAGTGGATTCCCCTCGATTCCTGGTTGTACCGGTACTTGTACGAGCCTCAAAGCATGATTTTTAAAGCAAGGATTCACACCTATTGCTCTTTGGTTGGTGAATTAACCCTTACAGCTATATTATAGTACCTCCCCAATGTCGCTCTGTGCCCAACTTGGATTGGATAAACACGGCCTTCAGAACCCGGTCCTCGGTATCTCGATTGGGTTTATACAAAACGCCTGCCTATTCCCAACGCGGACATCATACATCTGAGCGTGGGACAGCTTCATTTGCTCTACAAAAGCTTCATAAGGACGGTGACACACATCGGTCACACCGATTTGATAATTTTCCCCGTCAAAACGTCCCAGAACCGGTTGGTCAGCGAGCTGAAAATAATGAACGCCGATGAGCTCTGGAATCGCAGCGCCTTGTTCCACAAAATACCGGTACGCCAAGCCCCTCTCCTCTTGCGTGGCGACAGCCTTGATCCCGTATGCCAGCATCCCGACATCTGCTGCACCGAAGTGGAATTCCCCGATCATGACCGGTTTATTCAAATGTTTGCTGATCATTTCAATATGCTCCCGATCCGGTTTCATTTGATAGCAATTGATAGAGAACACATCAAACGCTTCGCATCCCTCCAGCAATTCGCTACTACCAATCCAGGCATATCGCATTCCTAAATTCAGGTGATTAGGATCCGCCTTTTTACAATATTGGGCCGGTATCTCTACATAGCGACGGATTAAAATCCGGTTAAATGCCGAATAATCCTCTCGGCGCATGCCTTCGATATGCCCTGCTTGGACTTTTTGCGGATGCAATAACTCGTCAAATTGTTGAAAATCGGTTCCCCAAGCTTCGTTTAAACACGCTGCTGTTGTATATTTGTTCTCCAGCCATTCCACGAACATCCGCTTACTTTCGAATGAGTACGGATGCTCCATCATGGCCTCCGTCAAGTTCAAACCATCGACAAACGCCCAATGGGGCTCGTTCCGCATAAAATAACCAACGAGACGCCGATCCTCTTTCAATGGGATAAGCTGATTAGCGAACTCCTCTGCTTTCTGCTCGTATTCGGGGCTAAATACATCCGGAAAATCTCGGTAAATGGTTATTTCAGTAGCCGGAAAATCTGTCATTGGATACACATAGGGCAAGCTGGAGCTGTGAATAAACTCAGGCATCGACCAGTTTCCGATCGTATTGATCCCCCATTCCTTCAGACGTCGATCCGTCAGCTCCATCCACGCTTCAAGCCAATTTTCTCCGAATACACGGATCAGATTGGCAACCGAGAAGCTGAATCCGTGCCCGGACCAGGCATCACAGAACTTGCCCTCTCTTTCGGGCAGCTGTGGAAGCAAATGCTCCATCCCTGCAACCCGCATATGGTCATAGGGTTGTAAGCAATCCATTCCTGTACTGAACAAGGCAAATCCGTCAGGATCGACGAACCACCAGCGCTCACCATCAAATTCCGTGCGGAAATAGCCGGAGCTCTCGAATTTCAATCCCTTCCAGCCTCCGAAGTCTCCCAAATCCGAACGTAAACCGTCACTCTCTTGACTCTGTTCCATATTCGTTATCAAGTCGGCCGATAAACGTTCGATGGAGGGAGTCTTCCCCGGCCAATCTTTGCCAAGAAGTTGTCCCATTTCGTCGATATAAACCTCTTGTGCATAGGTAAAATCCGGAGCTTTTTTACTTACATACAAGCCTGAGACCTCAAACTGTCTACTGCAGACGGACGAGGTCGTCGATATCGACAAGCTCTGAAGCCTGCTGCGGTCAACAGAACGGTCACCCCTGATCACGGACTGCATCACGCCGGGGTAACGATCCAGAAACAGTTTTTCACCGTTTAAAGCTTTCAGAGGCAGGCACACCCGGGTCCTGACATCCGGCAGTAATCCGTAGTGCACCGTAAGCTCCTTGCCTCCGCTTTCAACGAATGAGAATAACACAACTAGGACATCATGAGCCTTATGATATAAATCCGCAACCAAGTAATCATGATCCGTCCATACCTCCGGATCATCCAATGATAGCTGTACGCCACCTCCCGCAGAAGATGTTTCAATTCGTATATGCTGATCTCCAATGACATGCATAAGGGTACCGGAAACGCAATTAAATGTACCCAATTCAATGACCTTGTTCATATGACTCCCCCTACTCTTTTACAGCCCCAACTACAATGCCTTTAATAAAGAACTTCTGCAGAAACGGATAAACGAGCAGAATGGGCAGAGCGCCGATAAAAATTTGGGCCGATTTGACGGTACGCTGCGATAAATTTTCCAAATCCTTAGGATCAATGCTGATTTTGCTAAAATCCTGCTGTACAACGATGGTTTGAAGGAAGGTAGCAAGCGGATACTTATTCGAGTCCATCATGTATATTAATCCGTCGAACCATGAGTTCCAATGAAATACTAACGTAAAAAGTGTTATCGTTGCAAGAGCCGGCATCGACATCGGCAAATGGATTTTGAACAAGATTCGAATGATTCCTGCTCCGTCCATCACGGCCGCTTCCTCCAATTCTACAGGAATGGCGCGAAAGAAATTCATCAGCAGTATCATATTGTAAACGCTTAATGCTGCCGGCAAAACTAGCGCCCATATCGTATTTATCAAGCCAAGATTAGTAATGAGAATATAGTTCGGAACGAGTCCGCCGGAAAATAGCATCGTAAATACGAAAAACCACATATAAACATTCCGGCTTTTAAACGCCGTATATTTCTTAGACAACGCGTAGCCTGCAAAAACGGTAACAACCATTCCGATCCCGGTTCCCAAAATAGTCCGGTACAACGAGAAAAGCAGTGAACGGATAAAACTAGGGTTATTCACTGTCTTCAGATACGATTCCAGCGTGACGTCTATCGGCCACAAATTGACAATATTGGCGGTAGCCGCAGCTTTTCCGCTTAACGATACTGCAAAGACATGCAGAAGCGGCAGTATACACAGCAGCGATACAGTGATGAGAAATAGTTGATTAAAAACATTAAACCATCGATAAGCGAGCGTTTTATGGTACATGCGTCTCCTCCTCCTTTGACTAGAAAATCCGATAATTCGCATATTTATAAGCTAACCGGTAGGAAATAATGATTAAAATGAAGCTGGTTACTGATTTGAACAACCCGACTGCCGTTGCAAAACTGAAATCCCCTTTCAGCATGGCCGAGCGGTAAACGAAGGTATCGATCACATCTCCTTTACTATACACAAGCGGATTGTAAAGATTGAAGATCTGATCAAAACCCGCATTCAACACATTACCCAGCTGGAGTGTAGCTACAACAACAATAATCGGCATCATAGCCGGCAGTGTAACGTGAATGGTTTGCTGCAGTCGTGTCGCTCCGTCCACTTCAGCGGCTTCGTATAAGGAAGGATTCACGGCCGTTATGGCTGCAAGGTAAACGATCATACCGAAGCCAAATTCCTTCCAAATGTCACTGAAAATCACAACAAAACGGAACCAATCCCCGTCACCCAGAAAGAATATAGGCTTAATACCGAACATGGCCGTAATCATCCGGTTCACAAGCCCGCCTTTGACCGACAACAGATCGATTAATATGCCTCCGAGGATGACCCATGACAAGAAGTGAGGCAAATAAACCAATGTTTGGATACCCCTTTTGATTCCGTTAATGCGAACTTCATTTAGCAATAAAGCAAAAAGAATGGGGACTAGCGTTCCAAAACCAATTTTTAGCACCGCGATGATTAATGTGTTCCAAATAACCTGCACAGACTCCTCGAACATAAACAAAGAGTGGAAATGCTTGAAGCCGACCCATTCGGATTTTAAAAAGCCAAGCCAAGGCTTATAGTCCTGAAAAGCCATCACCAATCCTGCTATAGGCACGTAATGGAAAACAACAGCGATTACTAAGGCCGGGAAAATCAGCATATGCAGGGGCCAAGTTTTTTTGAGTCCCCGAATCCAATTGGATTCCATTTTACTTGCGGTTATCTTACGTATAACGATTGCGTTCCGAGTGCTTTTCATAAGCTTCTCCCCTTTCTACATCCAGTAATTGCATAATTGCACTTTCGCATACTTCTGCTACTATTATACCAACGGGCACTTCCTGTACCTATGACAAGGTCTTAACTTCTATGTCCCCTTTCATAACCTCTTTCTCACATTTATTTCCTAGGCGGTGAACACATGATAAAATATAAAACATTCCGTAATATGCTATTGATGCTGGTCCTGCTGCTCATTCCTGCCACATTGCTCTTTTCTTACGCCAACAAAGTTGGAGAGGATGTGGTCAGGGAAACGCTCGAAAACTCGGCAGACAAACAATTGGAGTTTACGATACTTCAGTTGGAACAGTCTTTAAGGCAGCTTGAAACGCAGACGCTGCTGCTCGCGAACGACTCCACTATCAAAGCATATTCCAGCTCGTGGGATTTCCCCGAATATGTCGATCATTTGCTCATGCGGAAAAATGTTGAAGAAAAGCTGATTCTTCAGAGTCAAGCGGAATCTCTCATTCATGATGTAAGCGTTTACTGGCCGCAAATCGAGGAAGCTCTCTCGACAAAGGGAAAGATTGCTTATAACAATGTTGAACTGGCTGCTGCGCCTAAAAACAAATGGTTTATCCATCACGATGATCAAGGACAGTTATCCTTTCATTTGATGTTCACAAATCCCTCTGTTTTTCAACCGGATTTGAGCAATGTGACTTCAGTCGTTGAAACATCAATAACGAGCGAATATTTGAAATCTGTTCTTAAGGGCCTTGATGCATCGGGCAACGGAACATCCTTCATTTACTTTTCCGACTCAACAACTATCGCCAATCAAAACATCGATCGCGGGCTCTTTTCACTGCTCAAACAGAAAGATACCCTGAGCGGCGATACCGGCTTGCAGCATCCACTGCTTTCCGTGATTAAGATGGATGGAATCGAATACATGGTACAAACGATCCGCATCCCTTCATTGGATGGCACGTTAGTCAGCTACATTCAATTGAATACATTTTTGAATCCGCTAAAAAAAGTAAGCCTGCTTGTTAATATTAGCCTGCTCTTTCTCTTTGTTTCCGGGGTCGCCATGTCTTATTTGCTTTATCGGCATTTTAGAATCCCATTCGGTTATATGATACGCAAAATTGAGAGTCTGGGATCAGGCGATTACAAAAGCAGAGCAATCGTCAGAACGAACAATGAGTTTGATTATTTGTTTGCAAAGTTTAACGAGATGGCATCGCGTATCCAAGCCTTGATTGAGAATGTATACGAGGAACGTGTTCGTACACGCGAAGCGGAATATAAGCATTTGCAGTCGCAAATCAATCCACATTTTCTTTATAACTGCTTGTTTTACATTGTAAGTATGGCCCATAAATCTCCGGAAGCTGTCACTTCCATGGCCAAAAACTTAGCCCAATTTTATCGCTACATTACCCGTAAAGCCGGAACGGATTCTACACTTGAGGATGAAATTCACCTTATCGAGAGCTATCTTCACGTCCAATCGCTCAGAAATAAGCGGCTTACCTACGAAATTGATATTCTGCCATCCATGCTGAATTTGCTTGTCCCTACTCTGCTGCTTCAGCCATTGGTAGAGAATGCCGTCGTACACGGATTGGAGAGAAAAAGAGAGTCCGGGATCATTCGAATTCGGGGCACATGGCAGCAAGACAGGTATATCATTACCGTAGAAGATGATGGCGCAGGCATGACAGAACAGGGGATTCTGGAGCTAACGGCTCAAGTATTCCAACAGCGCAATTCAGATGAGATCGGCTGCGGTTTGTGGAATATACATCATCGGCTTATGAACCAATTCGGTCCGGACTCAGGCCTGCATTTTGTGAACAATGAGGGGGGAGGCTTCCGTGTAACCGTTCAAATCCCCTCAATGAGACAGGAGGAATTTCCATATGAACATATTGCTGGTAGATGATGAGGAGTATGTGCTTGATTATTTGCAGGAAAGTGTGGAGTGGATCCATTGCGGAATTACGAACGTATACCGGGCAAGCTCAGTGGATGAGGCACTCGACATTATCAAGCAGTACCCGGTGCCGCTGCTCGTTACCGATATCCGGATGCCTGAGAAAAGCGGCTTAGATTTATTGGAAACGCTCCACGACCAATATCCCGATACAAAAGTCATTCTGCTATCCGGGCATTCGGAATTCACCTATGCCAAAAAGGCACTGCAAGGCGGCGCAGCCGACTATTTGCTAAAACCGATTACAGGTAGCGAGGTTTCCGAATGTATCCGGAAAGTCGTGGCCCAAATTCATAGAGAGAACAAACGTACTCAGGACTTAAATAAAGCAGAGGCTGTCATCAGGCTGGGGAACACTCGAATGCGCGAGCATCTGTTGCTCGACCTGCTTCTTGGTAAACAATACGCAGCGGATGAGCTGAATCAGCAGTTGAAAGCCCTTAACTTACCCCTGCAGCCGGGTGGTAAATCTACGTTGATCCTGATTCGCATGGAAACGAACAATTACGATTCGAGAGAAGATATTGCGCTTCTAGACTACGCCTTGCTGAATATGGCAGAGGAAATCTTCTTCCAGGAAATTAAGTCCTATTCTTCGCTCTGGTGGTGCAAAGACACGCATCAGTTTATTGCCATTGTCCTTCCATCTGATTCCTTGGACGAATCGTCTACTTGGAATGAACGGATTAGCGAACTACAGAAAGCTGTCAGAACCTTTTTGAAGAGAAACATTTCCGTCATAATTACAGAACCTTTTTCGTTTCAAGCCCACTTAAACAGTACTTATTTGCAAGCTTTGAACGATTTTTGGTGGCGGGTCGGAACTCAAGAAAGTGTTGTTATACAAAGGAATGAGCTCACTTACAAACCGGAGATTAAGCCTTTAACAAAGCTTTATGAAACACCCTCGATCCTTCAGGTTATGGAAGCGAACCGGTGGGAGGAAGTCATTGAGAAGATCGAAGGGATCTTAGTGGAACTTGAATGCCCCCCCTATCGGACGCAGTATCATATCGTTGAAGTCGTTAACTATTTGTACAGCTGCTTTACCTTCATGGCCAATAAACAGGGTGATCCCTTGTCCGATTTGATCGGAAGCCTCTCTTTGCTTAAAAATCCCTATTACTTCCACTCTAGCGAAAAAATTAGGGACTGGGCCATGCCGCTGATCGAGCAGTTCAGACGTACTCTAACCGATTCCACAGGTGGAAGAAGTCATATCATCCGTCAAATTCATGAATATATTGGGCTCCATCTTCATGAGGATGTCTCTCTTACCAAAGTCGGTGAATACGTCTATCTGCACCCGGTGTATTTATCACGTTTGTATAAAAAGGAAACCGGAGATAGTCTTTCCGCTTATATCACTCGTGTCAGAATGGAGAAAGCGGCCCGTTTGTTGACCCAAACGAATAAAAAAGTATCGGATATCGCACAAGAAGTCGGCTACCAAAAAACACAATATTTTATCCGGTTATTTAAGGAGTACTATAACTACACCCCTCAAAGCTATAGAAATCAATGAAATGCAGGGCGGGGAAGTGCATGGGGAGGGACACGGCCATTATTATAAATACGCGTACCGTTTCCTAAAGCTGAACCGGATGGTCGGCCGCAATCCTTCCGATTTCGAATCGTTCAGCCGGATTTTGTAGTTATCCATTTTCCTGTTGCGCTCTCTGACAATATTGTGGCACACTATGGATATCACGCATTAACCGAGTGGCAAAGTATGCCCCGCTTCCTTTCTAAATCGAAAAGGAGTCGGGGTTTTGTGTTTTTTTTAAAACGAATATGGAGAGGCGAGTGATCAGGTAATGGGTTTTGAGATCGAACACGATAAATGGATAGGTGATCATCTTAGGCGAAGAAGAGGGGAACGTCTAGATGCTCTGAAACGCGGCCATGGGTTCGGAAATCAATTGTTCGTAGAGCAAATCTGGTGGCAGCTTGTCGGACATTTCCATGGATTGCATCCTGAATATGAAGTGAAGGACTGGCGAGGGAGATCCTACTTTGTCGATTTCATGTGGATTGTCGGAGCTATACGTATTGTATTTGAGATCAATGACTTTGGCTCTCACGGCACGGATCGAACCAAGTATCGGATGGATTTGAACCGGGGACTTTTTCTTCAAGCTCAAGACTGTATGGTCCTCTACATCTCTTTGGATGAGTTAAAAGAGAACCCCTCGTTCATTCTCTCCGCATTGCGGAACATCTTGTTCTCTTATCTGTCTACAGAGAGTGGAACCAAAAGAATCGTGGAGAAACGCTATTCAAAAATCGAACGAGACTTAATGCGAGCGGCCATTCGCCATAATCGTGCCATTCGCCCATCCGAGGCTGCAAGGGAGTTGGAACTGCATATTATGACTGTCATCAAGTACTGCCGCATGCTGGTCGATAAAGGGAAATTTCGGGCTGTGGCCAGAGGAGTGTCACAGCGAGTCAACTACTATGAATATGTGGGCTCTATCCAAAGTCCGGATTTGGTTTGAGCACTGTTTCTGTTTCGATGCTTGGAATTATATATGAAAAATCATATAAAAAATTCCCTGGGCTGGCTAAAGCGAAAATTCTATATGAAAAATCGTATATAATTTGTCTTATTGCATGAATCCCACCAATTATATTCGAAAAATCGTATATATCAACTGACAATTAATTGGATTTGTTCTTACTCTCCCACGAGCTCCCTTCGTCGGCTCAAACAGCAAAAGGACACACACAACCCGTTTCCCGGTCGTGCCCTTTTTGTGCCGCACTCTTCTGTCCTTTCACCATACAAATCGCCGCTCCCGACAGGGCATCCCAGACAATATGACCGCCCGGAAATAAGGGGTAAGCTTCGCTCACCCCTTAGCCTAAAACATATTATTGATTCACTTTTTTATACCAGTCATTTACTTCTTTTTCGATTTGATCCCCGCCTTTACTTTTCCAATCCGTGACGAAAGAATCGTATTTATCCAAAGGCTCTCTTCCGTATATAATTTTGGCGAACGTTTCCAGTTCCATCGTTTTCAGATTGTCGTCTTTATTTCGCTGCGTCTCTGTTGGAGCCCCTATGAAATCTGTTGGCGCATTGCTGTTTCTCAGCTGGTAGTTCAACGCTCCTGCACGAATCTGCTCCTTATCCGCGACAGCTATTCCCCTTTGAGACGTTGTTTCCGGCTTATTTCCTTGATAGATGTAATCCCAGTCTTTAGATCCTTGAAAGGGTATACTAGGCGTATTCCAGAACAAGTTGTACTTGCCTGAACTCGCAGCCTTTTCCATTGGCTTTGGAAACTTTTTCGAATCATACTCCGGTTCGCCGTTTACCATCGCATAGTCATATCCCTCAAAGAAACCATTCTTAAAGTCACCCGTATTGAATTGACTGTCATATATTTTATCCATATAGAGGAAGAAAGCATCCATGTGTTTAAAATCTTTATTGAACATCATGACTTTCCCTTCGTTGATCAAACCGTTATATCGTGCTGTCTTGCCATCCGATCCGACAGGCAGAGGATAGGCTCTAACAAGCGCGTTTGGAACACTCTTTGTCACATCTCCGAGCGGCCATCCGTTTGCCCAGAACGGTGCAGCGATAATCCCCGATTTACCTTGGATAAAGCTTTCCGTTGCTTTCACTTCGTCAAGAGCTGCTAATTCAGGGTCCAAATAACCCTTTCCGTACCATTCGCGCAATTTGCCCAATCCCTCTTTTATACCCGGTTGAATTGAGCCGTATTTAAGTGTGCCGTCAGTCGCTTTTTGCCAAGTTCTTGGAAGAAACTTCCCGGTATATGCGCCGAAGACGAAGCTGCTATCTGACATCCAGTTCGCGAATCCATTCTTTGCCGAAAAACTAAACCCAAATGTATCCTTCTTTCCGTTGCCGTCCGGATCTTGGTTCGTAAAAGCATCCATCACTTTTTCGAACTCTTCGATCGTCGTAGGCGCTTTCAATTTTAATTGATCCAACCAATCCTGCCGGATCCACATGACGGGGTTTGTTCCGTCACCTCCTGAGAAAATAGGCAATCCTAGCAGCTTCCCATCCGCTTTCACTTGGTTTAGCGCGGACTTGTTATCCGAATACAGCTTCTTGATCCTATCCGAAGCGTATTGGTCGAAAGCTTTCTGTATGTCCATCACTTTGCCGGATTGAATGAGGTCAGCAATCAGATTCGGATCTTGAACGATAAATAAATCCGGCAGCTGATTTTGCGAAGTAAGCGATAATCTGATTTTCGTATGGTATGCCGCATTATCCGGCGTGCCCCATAGGTCTTTAATCTCGATGCCCAACTTGTCCTTCGCCCATTTGTTGTGAACATTATCTTGAATTGTTTCACCATTAATGAACGTATAATCGGACCCAACCACACGAGCCGTCGTAATCGTGACAGGCGGTTCGAACTTGCCGTTTACCGCTTTGTTTGCGGTCTCTTGTCCCTTAGTAGGTGAAGGCGAAGGTTGACTCCCCTCATTAGAAGTACAGCCAATTGCAAAGGTACTCATCAGCATTAGACATGCCATCATCGAAGTCCACTTATCTCTCTTCATATATATCCCCTCTCTGCTCTTTTGTTTCAATTTCATAATGTAATCTTAACAAATAGGATTCTTACGCGTATATGCCCAAAAATAAACAATCATAGCCTTGTCGTGAACTGAAATTGCGGATTAACCTACAGATTCACTTTGGGTACGTCTCTCAGTTTAAAACATATATCAATATAAAAAAGAAAAAATCGTACGGATGAACAATACGATTTTTTCTTTTAATAGAATATGCAGTTATTGATCTGTCTGAGCTAAGTTAGTAACTTGTGAAGGAGTTAGGGCGCCTTCATAAATGCGCAATTCGTCCATTAAGCCTTTGAATGGTGTATCCCACCAGTTGACTCCTAAACTGAAGCTGGCATTGGTAGTAGTAAAAATATGTGAGAAGTTTGTTCCTGTAAACTTTGGAACACCGTTGACATAAACAATAATCGTACCGTTATCAACAGAAAAAACCAAATGCGTCCACTCGCCAGTTTTGACGGTTAAACCTGTAGGCGCATCATACCATCTTGTGCCTGACCAGATCATTGTGTTTCCGCCTGCTGGCCCATTCGGAACAAGGCTTACCCAGTTATTAGTGTCTGCGGCTCCAAAGAAAGTGGTGGTATACATAGTTAATTGTTCAGGTTTTAACCAAAGCGACACAGAGTACTTATTGCTAGAGATTAGTCCATTTGGCAACCGTATACCAGAGTCTCCATTAAACGCTGCAGCTTTACCATTCTTACCGTCAATATAAGTAATTGTTCCGCCAGTATTATTAATTCTGTTCCCAGTTTCAGTTCCCGCACCAAAATTACCTGTAAGATCATTTAGGTCATTTTCAAATGAATATTGAGCAACTAATTCTGCCTCTTGGTAGGGTAGTACAGTAATATGAAAGACTTTTGTGGCTTTTACATCCCCTTTAGAGATGGTAGCAGTAAGAGTAGCATTCACAGGATTAGAACCAGCCTCTGGTCGATTAATTACACCTGTATCAGATACAACGTTAGGATTTGATGACTGCCATGAGATTTGAGTTTTTCGGGTACCTTCTGAAGGAAGTGTCAGATTGGAAATGACTTTCTCTATGTCGCCAAGATTCAAATCATTTACAACATCGGCTACAATTTCTTCATCCGTTTTATCAAGCAGTTTACTTCCCCAAACAGAAACACCTTCATTTGACAATGCAGTAAAGCTCATCACATAACTTTCTGAAGTTGGATCCCATTGACGTATGAAAACTCCGTCATAGGTAATGCCATCTACTTTTATTTCTGCTTGGTTATGGCTAGTTTTTTCCCATGTACCAGTCACTTCACCAGAAATCGTATTATCCTTATTTAAACGGATGAATACAGATTTTTTAATTTCTGCACCATAATCTTTTTCTTGGTTAATAAATTTATATTCCCCAATTAGGTCTTGTCTGTTAACCTTCTCAATCGTTTCACCGGCATAGCGGTACGGTGCAACCACTGGCCAGCCATTTTTATTCATGAACATTTGATGAACTCGGACTTCATGAAACTCACCTGTTTGTGGGAAGCGGCTATGGAAAACCAAAAACTGCTGTCCTGTTTCAGAATCTAAGAAAACTGAATTATGTCCAGGAGAAAGATAACCTACGCCAATTCCTGTACCAGGATCCCCCACTTTTCTTTCAAACAAGAAGTTACCCATAATTTTATTTCCATAAGGAGAATGATCAACATTGCCTGGTAAAACCGCATCTTGTCCTTTTGCATCTACATAAG
Source organism: Paenibacillus sp. V4I7 (assembly GCF_030817275.1). Lineage (NCBI taxonomy): Bacteria > Bacillati > Bacillota > Bacilli > Caryophanales > Paenibacillaceae > Paenibacillus > Paenibacillus sp. V4I7. The sequence continues at coordinate 4,904,210 of NZ_JAUSZD010000002.1, forward strand.
GACCATCCGGGCTTGTTGATCGGAATTGTCTCATATTATAGCCGCCGTCAGCGCCTAACCAGCCATATGTTACATATAGATAATAATAGCCAGTATTCTTATCATAGACAACGTAAGGGCCTTCGCCTGATTTAGCATATCCACCTGCAATTTTTGTTCCAAAATACCGATCGACAAGTCGGCCATCAGATGTCGTTCCATCTTCACCTGGATAAATAGCTTTACCTGATCTTTCATCGATTTCAAGGACATATATTCCACCGGACCATGAACCATAAGTCATCCATAGCTTGCCATCCTTGTCATAAAACAAATTAGCATCGATTGCATTTGGAAAAGTTCTATTAGCATAAGATCCATTATTATTAAACCAACTGGAACTTGGACCTTCTAAGGTACCGTTATCAATAAGAGTTTGGATATTTGTATTCGTATATTTCTTATTAACATTACTATTAGCATCATACGCTTCTTCTCTCGTAAATCCGGAATATATAACGGTATCCACATACTTATATGGTCCTTCAATATCTTTAGATACTGCATAACCAATAGCGGAACGGATATAAGTAGATGATGCACTATAATAAATCATATAGGCACCCTTTGATCCGTCCTCATGGATATAGTTTTCATTCCAGAAAACATCTGGAGCCCAAACAGCAAAACCGCCTTTACTATCAGAATCATTTTCACCGGCCCATGCAAAAGAACCAGCTAGATTTTTTGATAAATCACCATATAACTTATTTTCAGGTGTTGTATATCCATTTGTAAAAGTTTTCCAATTTATTAAGTCAGTTGACTTGGCAGCGTCAATATGAGAGCCGAACACGTAATAGGTATCCCCATCTTTTACGATTGAGGGATCATGGACAGATACATTTTGAAAATCAGGCGCTTCACCTTGGTAATCAACATGTGGTTTATTACTATTTTCGCTAGGCTGACTCGCGGAATTGTCTGTACCATTACCAAAAGCAGCACTTGGTATCATTAATACAAGCATTAAGAAAACAAGTGTAAATCTTCGCACCAAACTTTTACTCATTTAGATGTTCTCCTCTCTCTTTGAAAAAAAAATAAATACACATCTAATACTCTTTAAAACTATGAATCCCTCCTATTGTCCGATTTACTTGTAGGTCATAAAGCGCTTACAAATTACAGAAAAATTAATAATTAATATAACTATTAATTATTAATAATACTATAAATTAAAGTAATCCTCAAGTATCTCCTCATAGGTATATTCTCCTATTTTTGATAATTACCCATTTACTACACATTCTCTCGATTCTATGTATCCAGGAAGTATTCGGGACAATATCAACGATCGATCAATAGATAGTTCTCATGCTACAATTGACGTTAATGACATCAATGACACCATTGATCTCTATACACACAGGAGTTGTTGTTTAATGGTAATCGAAGCTAATGCTAACTATGGCACCTATGGATTCCGTTTCTCGGGATCACCACAGTTAGCCATGTGCAGTCTCTTCGCGGTCGGCCATGAACGCGTTCATAGTTCTTCTTATTTTTGGGACGGTCTTACGAGGACGGACGGTCCCCTTCTCCTTTTCCAATATACGGTAGAGGGCGAAGGTGTACTCGAATCCGAACAACAAACAGAGCAAATAGGTTCCGGAAGAGCCTTTCTCGTTGAAATCCCTGGAGATCACCGGTATTTCTATGCATCCGATACTGAGCCATGGGAGTTCTATTTCTTATTGATAAGACCAGATCTTATCCTTCCTAATTGGATGGAGGCCAAAAAGAGAATCGGCAGCACACCGCTCCTGCCTTTTGGAAGTTCACCGATCCGACTTTTGCGCGACATCTTCATGGAGGCCAAAGCAGGTCGAATCTCTGATCCGTACTTGGCTTCATCTTATGTCTATCAGTTTATTTCAGAGCTTTGCCGGTATTCGTCTTCCAACCAGCGCAATCGGGAGAGCTGGCCGGAGAAAATCAAATTGGCCGTCATTTACATCGAAAATCATTACGCCAGTATGATCTCTCTAGATATGCTCGCAGAAGATCTGCACATATCGAAGTACCACTTCCTTCGTACATTTGCAGCTGTGGTCGGTATGACCCCTAACGATTATTTAAATCGCATCCGAACGGAACGAGCGATGGAACTTTTACGACAGACAGACGATAGCATCGAGCAAATCGCCCAGCAGATCGGGTATTCTAGCGGCAGTTATTTCATTAAAGTGTTCCGCCGATTAACGAAACTGACACCTGGAGCTTTTCGCTCAGGTCATGAAAGCTTGCTTTATAACCGTCTTTTCTTTAATTAATGAAACAGCAATTTAATACCATAAATCAAATTATATTACTATAGAATTCTCTATTTATGGAGGCTACTATTATATCGAGAAAGCAATTTAATCGATCTAGTAACTTCGAGGAGGAAAAATAGGATGACGAAAGAAGCGTTTGCAGTCACGCCGCCGATGGGATGGAATAGTTGGGATTGCTATGGGGCTGCGGTTAAAGAGGCAGAGATTCGGGGGAATGCCGAATACATGGCCGAACATCTCAAGTCATTCGGTTGGGAATACATAGTTGTCGATATCCAATGGTACGAACCTGGTGCTGTCTCTTCGCTTTACCGTCCTTTTGTTCCACTAGAAATGGATGAATATTCACGGCTTGTTCCCGCAGTCAATCGTTTCCCTTCCGCTGCAGGCGGCATGGGATTTCGGCCGCTTTCCGATTATGTGCACAGTCTTGGTCTTAAGTTCGGAATCCACATCATGCGAGGTATTCCAAGGCAAGCTGTTCATAACAACACACCAATCAAAGGATCTAATGCCACTGCACGCGATATCGCTCATACGAACTCGATATGCCCTTGGAATACGGATATGTACGGTGTCAATACTATCAAAGAAGGTGCACAAGCGTATTACGATTCCCTTTTTGAGCTTTACGCAGAGTGGGGCGTCGATTTTATCAAGGTTGATGATATTGGCGCTTCCAAGCTTTATGATACCCACCAGCCGGAAATCCAACTAATCCGCAATGCAATCGACCGCTGTGGAAGACCTATGGTATTGAGCTTATCCCCAGGTCCAGCTCCTGTAGAGTATGCAGATTTCTTCGAATCTCAAGCAAACATGTGGCGGGTGACGGATGATTTCTGGGATTTATGGCCGCTTCTACTCGATATGTTTGACCGTTGTGATAAATGGCAAGGACGCCCAGCCCCAGGTAACTGGCCGGATTGCGACATGCTGCCTCTAGGCCATATAGGTATTCGTTCGGTCGATGGTGGTGCAGCTGACAGGTGGACCAGGTTCACTCGCGATGAGCAGTTAACGATGATGACGCTGTGGAGCATCTTCCGTTCGCCACTCATGTTTGGCGGTGAACTTCGAGATAACGATGAGTGGACACATTCACTCCTCACTAATCGCGATGTACTCGCCATGCATCGAAACAGTTCCAAAGCAAGACAAGTTTCCCGAGAGCAGAATAAGATTGTATGGACAGCGGAGGGAGACCAGGGGGAACACTATGTTGCCCTGTTCAATACGGATGAAACGATAGTCGACATTTCTGTTTCTCTGAGCCAACTCGGCCTCAAAGGGCAAGTCCACGGCAAAGAGTTATGGACAGGGAAAGAGCTAGGCTCAATTCATGACATCCTATCAGCCACTGTTCCACCTCATGGAGTCATTCTTGTACGGTTGGAGAAATAATAGGTAAGTTACTCCTAAACGAATAGCCTATTTCCTACTAATCTAAGGAAGTAGGCTATTCCCTTGCTTCGGATTCATAACCCTTTACGCGAAAACTCCCTAAATGCCTTCCAACCTTCCAGTGCATTGCCGTCAAAATCGAACAGTGCCTGATTCTCCCAATTGTTTCCGCCTTTCGGCTTCCTCACGAAAGTCCGAAGTGAGAACCAGTCCGGTTCCCAGTAAAAGACGCCCAGCCCTTTGCCCCCCGGCACATCCACAACGACCGACATCAAGTCCGTCAAATAACGGTGCTGCTCGGCAGGAGTCGCTTGATAGCCGGGATGCAGCTGGCCGACATCCTTCACCATGTTGGCTACGCCGTCGCTATTCTCCAGCGTAAACGGATGCGCAATTTCCACAACGACAATGCCCTTAGCGTAACGTTCTGCCAAATCGTGCATATTCAAACGCAAATCGTCAAGCGTCCCGTGGGACCACGGATAGAACGAAAGACCAATCAGATCGAACTCGACGCTGTGGCGAAGCAGATTGTCGTAAAAATTAACGCAGCCCGTATTGTTGCCGCCGAAATCGATATGAACCATCGTCGTCGTGGCGCAACCGTCCGATTTTGATCCATCCCGGACTCCGCGGACGCCTGCCTTAACACATTCCGCTAGCTTAGCCCACTGCTCCTCCGTATCAAATTCACCGGTCACTTTGCCGTCATCCCACAGCATGCCCGGTGCAATCTCGTTGCCGATCTGCACCATGTCAGGCGGCGTCCCCTGCGCATGAAGCGAAGCGACGATGTCCAGCGTGTACGCGTACAGCGCATCGACTAGCTCCTCGAACGCCAGCTCCTTCCACGCCGCCGGCTTGAACTGATGGTCAGGGTCGGCCCAAACATCGGAATAATGGAAATCGAGCAGCAGTTTGAAGCTAGCCTCCTTAACCCGCTTGGCAAACGCCAACGTCTGTGCTTTGCCGCAATACCCGTTCGGCGGATCGTTCCAAATCCGCAAACGGATATAATTGATGCCGTACTCTTTCATCAGCTGCAGGCCGTCCTTCGGCACTCCTCCGTCGCGGAAACAGCCTCCGTGCTTTTCGATAAACGGCAAGTTCGAAACGTCAGCGCCCTTAATAAACATGATGCTACCCCTTCCATCCTCGGAATGATCCGTTCCCTCTTGCACTTATTCAGGGTAAAGGTCCTCCCCTTGAGGGGAAGACCTTTACCCTGCTTTATTTGTTGTTCTTTTCCAGGAACGCTTGCATTTGTTTGCGGAATTCCGCCTCAATCTTGTCTAACCCCGCCTTCTTGGCTTGATCCTTGAACTCGGAGATCGTCTTGTCAACGTCTTCCGCCATGCCGAGACTGAGCATCGCCTTATACTTCGTACGAACGGTCGTCAGCGCGGCCATCTCGTTCTTGATATTCGACTCATCGAACACGAACGTTTCTGTAGCCGGATGGACCAATACCGGGTTCCATTTCTTCTCGAACTCGGCTTCGACCGGGTAAGCCCCTTCTTTCGTCCTTTTCAGTTCTTTGTTGCCGAAGCCCCAAGCGCCGCCAGCGATATATTGATCGCCTTCCGGTCCGCTCTTCCACCCTTTGTCGCCAACCGGCTCCCAGTGCTTGCCTTGAATCCCGTACTGGAAAAGATCGAAGTAAGATCTATCGTTTTTCATCTTGTCGAGCAGCATAAACGCGCGCTCCTTGTTCTTGGACGATGCCGGAACCGCCATGCCGTCATTCGTATACAAGCCTAAACGTTTGATGCTGTCCGGTGTCAGGTCGTAAATTTCAGGCTTCCATTCGGGATGTTCCTTTGCCACTTTGGCGGCGGAATTGTTCACCGTTCCGATATTATGGATGTGCGAAGCCGAGGTACCATTCTCGAACGCGGTGCCCGGCAGCGTCTTATTGGAGAGCGCGTTCCGCGACCAGTATCCTTTATTCGCCCAATCCTTCATCTTCTTTGCAAAAGCAACATAAGCCGGTGAATCCCACGTATAGATCATGTCTTCCATTTTTGGCGTCTTTGTATAGGTATAGCTGAAGTCTCCGGCCGATGTCGCCGGAATGATCTTATTCGCTTGATCCTGAATCAGACCGCGAAATCCATCGTTGTCGGTTGCAGCCGCATAAGGGAAAATGCCCTTCTCATTCTTGACCACAGCGTCAAAATATTTCTCGAGGTCTGCGATGGATTGAAGCGGTGGAATGCCGTGCTTCTCCCGCAGGTCACCACGGATGACAACCGCCTGCTCTCCGGTATAGGCAGCGGTGTTTTTCGTCACGAAATACATTTTGCCGTTCAGCTTCGTCTGCTCGAACGAAACCTTATCCTGCGTTGCCCACGTTAGCGGCATATATTTCTTGAGGATATCTTCTGTTACTTCAACGAAAGCGCCCTTGGTGGCCTCTTGCACGTAGTACGCCCATAGTGACGTATACATTAGATCGATCGGTTCACCGGAGGAGAGCAGAAGCGAATATTTTTGCGTCCAATCGCTCCAAGGCAAATATTCGATCGTTAATGTCGCGTTCAAGTCCGTCTTGATCTTCTTGTTGAGCTCTTGAAGCACGGTATCGAGCCCGGTTCCTTTCGGCTTGTCGCCAAGCAGAACCATCTTTAGATTCGCCGGTTCCAGTTTGGCCGGTTCTTGCTTCACATCCGTAGACGCCTTAGGCGATTCGACCGGCTTCGTCCCGCCGTCGCTGCTGCAGCCCGCCAGAAGCGACAGCGCAAAAACCGACGCCAGCATCATGCGGCCGACCTTGCTAAACAATAATTTCTTCATGAATGTTGCAACCTCCCTTGGATTCCGCAAGACTAAAGTTTATGGCAACCAGTTTCCTGGGATTACCCTTTGACTGCTCCTATCGTCAACCCTTTGACAAAGTATTTCTGCACGAACGGATACAGGAAGATGATCGGTCCCGTCACGATGACAGTCAACGCCATCTTCATCGACTCGACCGGCATCGTATCGATGACGATTCCGGATTTTTCCATCACGGAGCGAAGCGCCTGCACGCTGGATAAGAGACGGTACAAGAAGTATTGAAGTGTGAACAATTTCTCGTTACTGATAAACAGCATCGTCGTAAACCAATCGTTCCAATAGCCCAGCGCGGTAAATAGCCCGATGGTGGCGACGACCGGCTTCGCGACGGGTAGAACGCAAGAGACAAAGATGCGAAAATCGCCGGCCCCATCGATTTTCGCCGATTCCGTTATTTCGTACGGAATTCCGGCCATAAACCCTTTGACTATCAAAATATGCCAAACCGAAATCAATCCCGGTATGATCAGCGCCATAATCGAGTTTTTGAACCCCAGATACTGTACGCAAAGGATGTACCAAGGAACAAGCCCGCCGCTGAACAGCGTCGTGAAAAACAGAAAGAATGAGACGCCGCCCCGCCAACGGAAATCTCTGCGTTGAATAACATAACCCGTCATGGCGCATAGAAAGACGGAGATGACCGTACCTACGACAGTTACGAAGATCGTTACCATGTATGCGTTAATAATCGCTGTCGGTTCTTTGAGCGCCAGCGCGTAACCCTCCCACGAAAATTCAACCGGAAAGAACGTATATCCGTTCCGAAGAATGTATTCCTCGCTCGTAAATGACGAACCGAGTACTAGCAAAAACGGAATCAGACAAACCAGGGCGAATCCGGTAACCGAAACGTATCCTATCGCATCGAAAATTCTTTTATCCCATGTCTTTCTCATGATCGGTACTCCCTTCTCCCGCACGACTGCTGATTAGAATAACGCATAGTCTTTCTCCACCCGCTTGACGATATCGTTCATGAAGATGATCATGATGAAGCACATGATCGACTGGTAGAAGCCTGCCGCTGCGGCCATTCCGATTTCGGACGTTTGCGTCAGGGATCGGAAGACGAACGTATCGATAATGTCGGTCGAATCGCGCAGCAGCCCGTTATCGCCAATGAGCTGGTAGAACAATCCGAAATCTCCACGAAATATGCCGCCCACAGCCAGCAGAACCAGAATGATGATCGTAGGCAGAATACTCGGCAGGGTCACGTAACGAATTCGCTGAAAGATGTTGGCGCCGTCGATTTCGGCCGCCTGATTGATTTCGCCGTCGATTGAAATGATGGAGGCCAAATAAATGACCATCCCGTAACCGACCGTTTTCCAAGCATTAAAGAAGACGAGAATAAACGGCCAGTACGACGGATTATTGTAGACGTCCAGAGGCTTCATCCCAAACCACCCGAGCATCGCATTGAGAGCGCCGTATTCGTAGGTGAACAGGTTATACGCAATGGAACCGACGATGACCCAGGAAATAAAGTATGGAAGAAACATCAACGACTGCGTTACTTTCTTGAAATATTTGCCGGCAATTTCACTAAGGAAGATGGCTAACGTAATTTGCATGAATGTGCCGACGACCAGAAATAGCAAATTATAAATCAGCGTGTTCTTCGTAATCAGGAACGCTTGTCCCGACAAGAACAGAAACTTGAAATTGTCGAGCCCGACCCATGGACTTCCTAGAATTCCGTCGGTGTACCGGTACTGCTTGAACGCCATTACGACCCCGACCATCGGAATATAGGCAAAGACAATGACGTGCAGTAAGGTCGGAAGTAGCATGAACCACATCGTCCTCGTTTTGATTAGATCTTTCATGAACCCGTTTTTTTTCACAGCGGCGGTTTGTTTCATTGTTCTCCCTCCGTTCAAAAGATCCGCTATAAGCAATATACCAACTGTCTGTTATGCTGGATATCGTAATGTTTTTCGTTTTGCAGAACAATATTATTGAAAATGAAAGCGCTTGATCAAAAATCGATCAAGCGCTTTTGCGTGACTTCATCCTGCCTCGGCATCATTGTGCTTGCGGGCGGGTATTTTCAGGGTAACGCAAGTTCCCTCGCCCCTCTCGCTCTCGTAAGACAGCCGATGCGCTTCCCCGTATAGCAATCTAAGTCTCTCATTGATGTTGCGGATTGCGTACTGGCTGCCCTTGTCCCCGTCATGTTTCATGGCGATTTGTTCCAACCGATGGGACGGCATGCCAAGTCCATTGTCGCGAATGACTAGGACTATATAGCCGTGCTCCAGACTTCCTTCGATCGCAATCGTCCCAGTCTTATCCGGCTTTTCCAGAATACCGTGTATAATCGCGTTCTCCACGAGCGGTTGCAGCGTAATTTTGGGAATCATGTAAGGTAGCACACACTCGTCTACCTGAACCTCAAGACGGATGCTGTTCAGGAATCGAAAGTTCTGGATCTGCACATAGTAGGAGATATGCCTCAGTTCGTTCTCAATCGTTGAAATATCGCTGCCTTTGTTCAGACTCGATTTGTAGAAGTTTGCCAGCGCGGAAGTGACGGAGGACACTTCCGCGATCCGATTTTTCAAGCTAAGCCAGTTGATCAGGTCCAACGTATTGTATAAAAAATGAGGATTGATTTGCGATTGAAGGGCCTTCAGTTCCGCGCTTTTGAGCTCCTGTCCGAGCGTGTATTGTTCTTCAAGCAGCGTTGTAATCCGTTTTAGCATAAAGTTATAGTTCTCAGTCAGCTCTCCGACCTCATCCTTGCCCCGTCTCAGGTTAACAGGATCCAACCGTCCGTCCTGTATTTGTTTCATCCGCAGCACCAGACGGGATAGACGCCGGGTCACCGAAACGGATAAATACGTGGCAAATGCATACGCGACTGTACTCAGGACGAGAAGTACCATGATGATCTCCGTACGAAGGCCTCCGACTTCCCTGATGATGGAGCTTTCCGGGATGATCGTAATCATCTGCCAATCCGTACCGGGAATCATTCGGGTTAAATAATAAACGGTACCGGTATCAAGCTTGACCGTCGAAACTCCGTTTTTGCCGCTATCTGGCACTGCAGATACGGCATAATCGCGTTCTCCCGCCGTCATTCCATTCGAGCTCGCCACCAGGAGGCCATCCTGGTTGCTTAAATAGGTATAGCTATCCCGAACCGTATTCGCCCTCGCCAGTATGGTGTCGACCATGCCCTTGCTTATATCGATTCGAAATACGCCCAGTATGATTTTGTAATTGCTTTCACTGATCATTTTGCGCCCAAGTGATAAAATATCTGTCGTGTTTTTTTCCGAATCGTTGGTATAGGAAGACGGAAAGCCGACTACCTTCTCGCTGCTGGTCATCAGCTTTTGATACCAATCCGTATTTCGGGCGTCTTCGAGGCTGAACATGTTCACATTCTCCTGCGAATAAATCGTCCCGTTCTGTACGTAAAACCGCACTTTCAGAATATCCTCCGGATCGCGATACGAGTCGGCATACCGAGTAAGGTCGTACATATCTTGAATCTGATCGATGATACGGTAATCGGACAAATTTCGCCCCATAATACGCTTGATGGTGGAATCCATTGCTATTTGATCGGATGTCTTGAGCACACGGTACATCTTGTAGGACAAGTATTCATGTGTCTGGTTGAAGCTTTGCTCAGCCGAAAAAATGGTCCGATCGTAGATGATCCTCGTGATTTTTTCATAGGAGTAGTAAGTAAGAGCGGTAAGCGGCAGCAGCAGGAGAAGCAAATAGGACAGCAGCAGCTTCTTCCGCAGCGAGATGTCGTACAGGAACCGGTAGATCATACGGTTGACGGTTTTCATCCCCTGATCTTCTCCTGAAATTCTTGCGGCGTGGAACCGGTTATTTTTTTGAAAATTTTAGTGAAGTAATTACTGTCATGGTAACCTGACTTTAGAGCCACATCCTTGATCTTCATGCGGCTGTCCTTCAACATCTCCATCGCTTTCGCAATCCGGTAACGAACAATGTAACCGCCCACTGTCATTCCCGTTTCTTCTTTAAAAATGACGCAAATATGCGAAGGCGAAAGAAACATATGCCTCGATATTTGATCCAGACTTAATTCGACGTCCTTGTAGCGATCGTGAATAAACGCCAATATATCCGTAACGGCCCTGTTCTGAACATTCACATCATCCGGAAGTACTTTAATCGCCTGACGTCTGTTCTTGCCGCACCTCAACGCAGCTTTCTCGACCTCCGACCGCAATTCGTCAATGTTGATCGGTTTCTCCACATACCCGGAGGCGGATACACGAATGGCTGCTTTGAAATATTCTTTATCCGTATACCCGCTCATAAAAATGATATGGCAATCCGGATAAAGCTCGCGGATCCGATAAGCCAAATCGGTCCCGTTCATGCGGGGCATACGGACATCTGTGAGCAGAATGTCCGGGCGAAGGCGTTCTGCCGCCTCCAGCGCATGTACGCCATCATCCGCCTGTACAACTCGCTCAATTCCAAGCTGCCGCCAAGGAAGATTATCCAGGATGCCTTCTCTCGTAAACCATTCATCGTCGACCAATAACAAGTTCACGCAATTCCCCCCTCTATGATATCCAACATAATGATTGCGCTTTCAAACCAATTTTTGTGAAACTACATGCCTATATTATACCATACTACGATTATGGCATATTTAACGTATATGGCCAGTTCATTTAGCAAACAAACTATCGTTCCTCGTTCGTTAGTTCAATACCAATTAACGGTAAAAGGGGGCACATTTGTGGCAACTACCACGGGAATATAATGCCCTAAGTATAAAAATAACAAACCGGCACTCCATCGGAGTCCCGGTTCCTTTCCCACCTATCCAACCTCACACAATCGCCCATCCCGAAAATGCACAACCCGCATCGCTTGCTGAGCAATCGCCAGATCATGCGTTATCAAACAATCGTCCTGCCCTGCTCATTCAATCGCTTTAAAATCTCATGCATGACAAGCGGATACCGCTCTTTTTTGCTCATTCCGCGATAAATGAGCGGCAGCTCCACATTTTCATACGCATTTAACCGTGGCAGCAAATTGAAGCTTTGAAAAACAAATCCGATCTTCCGATTCCTTATTTCAGCCAACTGTGCATCCTTCAGCTGATTAATTGCCTTCCCATCCAGTACATACGCCCCATGATCCGCTGCCTTTCGCAACTGCACGATGCCAATCGCCATTTCCGTGTGTCTTAAGATTCGTTGCTAGAAGTAAGTACCGGATGGCCGCCATTTAATTCCAGCCAATGCAACGGATCATTCCCCTTACTTAAGGCAAGTAGATTTCCTCACCGGCTATACCTGTATCCGTAAAAGATTGATGCCAATCAGTCTGATGTCTCTATAACCAATTGAATGACGGTGTCAATCGGTTCCCATTTTTCTTTAGGTACTTGAATTGAAATCCCTTGCTCATGCTGTACGAAAGGAACCGTGCTTCCGTCAAGCAATTGGCACCGCTCGATTTTTTGCTGAAGCGCCGGTAATAACAGGTTATCAAAAGCAAGCATATCCTGTACATGTAAATAAAGGTTGTTTCCCTTGCTGGTCATGCCATAAATATGATCAACAGGCTGAAGTGGTCCTGGCCGAGTTCCATAAATCGCTTCGCCGTTTTTCCGCATGAACGCACCGATTTGCTTTAATCGCTCTTTTTGGCTTGCAGGTATTTCCCCATCCGGATTAGGGGCAACATTGAGCAGCACATTTCCGCCGCGGACAAAACAATCGATCATTATTTTTATGATTTTCTCGATCGGCAATACCCGTTCTTGAGGCTCATATGACCAATGATAAGCGATTGTGAAATTTTTTTCCCAATCGATTGGAACGATGTCTCCATTAATGTCGTGAGGGCCTTCGTCGCATTGAAAATTGCCAATCCAGCCGGACCGCGGATTAATAACGCATTTCGGCTGATTGCTCCTTACCATTTCATTTAATTGGATCGGTTCCCAGAACCATGCCGCATCTGCATCCGATCCGGAATGTGCCAACCAGCCTCCATCATACCAGAGAATATCGATTGTTCCGTATCGCGTGGTAAGCTCTTCTATCTGCTCATAGGTTTGTCTTTTCATCAGGGCTGCATTTTCTGCCAGCTCCTTCGGTTTGAAATAGCCCGGAAATCTCCAGTCCATGGGCGAATAATACAATCCGGTACGGAGTCCGGCCTTACGAAAGGCGTCCGTATATTCTTTTACAAAGTCGTGTTTTGCAGCGGTATTCATGCTATTGAATTGTCCGTAGCTTCCCGGACTGTCCCATAGCGCAAAGCCGTCATGATGGCGTGTTACCATGACCGAATATCGCATACCTGCTTCTTGCGCCAGGCTCGCCCATTCTTCCGCATTAAATTTTTGCGGTTGAAACTGATCGGCCAGCTTCGCGTATTCTTCTACGGGAATTTTTTCGTTGAACATGGCCCATTCACCACGCCCAAGTATGGAGTAAAGTCCCCAATGGCAGAAAAAACCGAGTTTCGCATCCCGCCACCATTTCATATCTTCATCGCTCAGGTTAAGCCCAGGCGCTTCAATACCGTCCTGGCTTTTAAGCCGAATACTGCTTTTCAACATGGATGCAAGCTCTGCATCATTCAATTTTTTTATGGACATTGTTCAAAACTCCCTTCAAGTATGTGAAAACTTCTATGCATTCGTATATTTGGAGATCTATTCGGTTTGAATATCGATTTCAACGGTAGAAGCGCATTGGTCACCGTTAAAACCGGAAAGCGCTACGAATCGAATATATTTTCCCATCTTACTTCTTATCGTATTGAAGCCGTCGTTCACCCATTCCATTTCATCCGTTCATGATGCACTCTCCAGTTCTAGTAGTATTTAAAACAAAATTACTTTATACCAATATTATAGAGTACTTATATCTCATTAAAAATAACACCTTCCTACAATTTATATAACTAAATTACGTTTATATTTAGAAATCCTTATATGTGTGGATGGTCATCACCAGCAGTTGAAATCGGTTCAATATGAGTAAAATAACAAGACTAAAGAGGCTATCCCCGTTCCAGACGAAAAATGGATAGCCTCTTTATTTTGCTGTCATAAATGCCAAATTGGTTCCTGACTTATTGTTTAATTAATTGCCACTGCTGATTGCCGCCGCCTACAAAACCCCATTGCTTAACCTGGGCATCTTCGGCCAGCGTACCGCCGGTTACCTCCAGCGCTTTCGTGCTATGAGGGGCTTCGATTTTATAGCTGCCGGTACCTAAGTCTGTAATCTTCCACTGCTGATTGTTGCTGCCTAAATAAGTCGGACCCTTCGGTTACCGCATTTCCCAATTACTGATATGATCGTTGAAAGAAACAAGCCCCCAAGCTACAGTTCTATGATTGGGGGCCTTCGATCATTTCTTCTCCAGATACATGTTACTTCTTGCCTGATGGTCATGTGGAACGGTTACCGTGATCATCTTGACGGTTACGTTGCCGACCTTGTCGGTTGCCGTGTACGTAATGGTATAAGTACGTCCGGTACCTTGCTCCGATCGTTCCGCTCTTAGGATGTATGATGAATCCAAGGTGCCATATTCGGCATTTTGAATATCGTTCGGTTGATCTTCGGCACTCGTACCTTGATCTGGTTCATTGCTGGTTATCGAGGTCAGAACGATCGAATCGATCCCGGATAGGCTATCGTTTCCATATACCTGTGCAGTAACCGTTACAAGACTATGATTCGGAGGCCAAAGCTCGGTCTTATCTAACACGACATTCAATTCCGGCGCTGTTTTATCGATCTGGATCGTGACTGTATGCGCCTCTTCCACATTACCGGCGTTGTCAACGCTCCAATAGACAAGGGAATGTGTACCTTCCTCTATAACGTTAACCGTCGTTCCCATCTGCTGAATGCCGCCATTCAACGTGTAATAAGTTGTTGCAATACCGGATCCGCTATCACTTGCTGCCAAATTGACCGTTACGTCATGGTTGACCCATCCTTGCGGAGCATCATCCGTCGTTGTCGGAGCAATCGTGTCGACCACCTGAATATCGACTGTCATGTTCGCCATTGCTCCTCTTGTATCATACACGGCGAACGTCACGCCATAGCTTCCAGGTACTTGCGGCGTCCAGGCAAATTGTTGAGAAACGAAGGACGCCCCAAGCGGTAAATGATTCGAACTGTAGGTTAACGCGTCCCCATCCTTGTCTACCGCATAGACGGAAAACGTAACACTGGTGCCTGATTCCGTCGTCATAGCTGGGATTGGTGTGAAGACCGGAATCGAATTCAGCGCCTCGAGCGCGCTAATGATATCTGCAGTTGCTGCATCAATGGTCCCCTGATTCGCTGTGTTCGGCAAGGCGTTGGCGTTATCGATTGCGGTTTTGAGAGCCTGCCACTTCTCCTCTGAATACTGATTCTCATCCATCACATTAACTTCGGCTTTCAAGACATCCAACAAGGTTCTGTCTATAACCTTCTTATAGAACTCGAGTTCGGCTACATTGGCGTTTCCATTAGAAGAGTAATAGCGATAATAACGATAGTTCGTCGTGTTTGGAATCGCCATCGTATACCATTGATTCTGGGTGATACCGCTGATGGTATACAGATCTACGAAGTTTGTTCCATCGTTAGAGCCTTGAATGAGCGCTCCGTTCATACGAGCTTGAAAATTAGTTCTCGGAATGAATTTGACACTTCCAATTAATTTTTCATTTCCTGTACCCAAGTCAACGAGAATCCAACCAGGATTAAACTCGGTATCGGGAGATGTAGTCGTATTGCCGTCAAAGGCACGCCATCCATTTTGTGCAGCGTCATATTTTTTGTCCCATGACCGGTGGGAGGATACAACCATCGAAGATGTCAAGGTGATCTTTTCCGCAGGGAGGGTACTTGCGGACACCAGCAACAGTTCAGCCTGATCAAGCTCAGCTGCAAGCTGCTCCATATTAGCTCCCGTTGTTTTCATTGCCCCTTCAATCCTCTTTACTTCTTTGAGGTAGAGGTAATAGCTGCCCTTGGTGTAAGTTACTGGCGAAACGATATTCAGATTTACTTTGAAGTCCACGATCTGGCTAACCGTAAAATTGCCGTTGTTGACCGTAAGGGTTACAGGGTTACTGCCATAATCCGCTTGGGTCGGAGTCCATGCGAGAACGCCGTTTGACGTACCCAATACCGCACCCGCAGGCAAATTTACGGCACTGTAAATCAGAGACTCGCCCGTAGGATCAGTTGCAGCTACCTGATAAGTGAACGGTTGTTTCGCTGTCAGTTCCACAGTTGCATCTAGGGAAATAATCGGCTGACCTTTTACGGTAATCCTGACATCCCGCGAGGAAGTCAATTCACCGGCTGTTGCGGTGAAGGTTACGGAATATTCGCCGCCCTGTTCCTTACTTGGCGTCCATTCAAAGGTTCGGGTATCCGCATGGAAGGTTGATCCCTCAGGCAAGCCGATAACTCCGTATACAACATCAGTTACTGCATTCGTCGCATGAACATTAAACGTAAGTTTATTTCCCGCAATGACGGTTTTATTGCCAATGGCACTAATCACCGGTATTCCCGGAATATAAACCAATCCTTTCAGCGCCGTCAACAGATTGGCTGCCGCCGTATCAATATCATCCTGCGTTGCGTTGGCATTATCAGCTGCTAAATTGGCTGCAGACGCTGCCTCTTCGAGAGACTGCAAGCTTGCTGCAGTGTATACGTTAGTATCAATAGCTGCCGTCGATTCATCCAGCAAGTAGGCGAGCAGCGTCTTGTCAATGCCTCTCTCCAGGAACTCTACTTCTGTAAAGTTCACGAAACCGTTATGATCATCATAGATACGGATATAACGGTATGGCGTCGACTCCGTATTGATGCCGGAATACCATTTGAATTGTGTCACGCCGCTAATCTTGTGCAGATCTGTCCAATTCACTTTATCATTTGAGCCTTTAAATACGGTTCTATTGGCACGATCGAGCAGGGTGTTACTACCTTCCCTTGGTAGGTAGCGGAAAGTATCAACCACTTTTTCATTGCCTGCGCCAAAGTCTATATCAACCCAGCTTACAGCTGATCTGGTATGGGTAATATTAGTCAGGATTCCATCGAAAATAAACCATCCATTTTGCGCTTCAGAGATATTGTCGTTATTCCAGCCTTTCTCAGATGCCCTGACCATAGATGGCTGCACCTCGACTTTCGTGAGGAGCGTTCTGAACGAAACAAGCAGTTGATGGGCATCGTGAATTTCATTAATCAACTGTTCCTCATCAAAACCGGGTTTAGCCATCTCCGCTTTGATTCGATCCAATTCTTTGTAGAACAGGTAGAAGCTCATCTTCGTATAATCTTTTGCCGGAAGGTTCTCAGCATCTGCTAAAACGAATGCAATGGAATCCGCGTAAGCTGAAGCAGTTGCCGAGAAAGGCCCTGCTGTACCGTCTCCATGAACGGCTATAACCTTATAATGGACACTACCGTATTTTAGGCTTGCTTCTTTGAATGAAGTCTCTCTCGTACCCGTGAGAACCTCCGTCCAAGGAGAACCGTCTGCCAATTCCATTGTACCTGGTTTAAATACCGGATCGGTCAAGCTGGCTGCCTTATCTTTCGTGCTGTACAGATTGAACCAAGAAGCTTGTTTCGGTTTATTCCAGTTAACTGTAACTTGGTCCTTCACTTTTACAATGAAAGGCGAAATGGTACCTTGAGATGTTTCCGTTACGGTTACCTCATTGAACTGCGCCTGGTCGGAAGCCACAACGCCGGTATAATACGCATACGGCAATACGGTGAACATTTTCGCAATATAGTTCCATTCTGCTCCATCCTTGGATACAAAAGCATAAACAGTCTGCGAATCATGATCACGCGCCAATTTAATGTATGGATACTCTGCCGCCATGTACCCATTAATCCTCGCATTTAACGGGCTTGCCACCTGGTTGGACGATTGATGGAAGGATATCCTAGTACGGTTTTGCAAGACGAGATTCCCGTCCTGATCAGCGCCGAAATAAATGTAACGGCTATTGGCAGCGAGCTGATCACGCATCATAATGCCACTCGCTTCTCCAGATTGACTATCGATTTTCGCACTTATGGAACTGCTGCCGGCTGCAACTTGACTGACAAAATGTAAAGAATCATTGATATACCGTTTGTAAATATGATAGTCGTCACCTATGCCCAAACCGGTACCACCTGCACCATCGATCGCAATAGAAGCGCTATTGATCGCAGCAGAGCCAGCCGTTGTGCTTAAGCGGTCATCCCGCCATGCTGTATCGGCATTACCGGAGACCGGTGCCGTTAAATCAACCTTGGCGCGCCAGGAATCCCAGCCTGCACCGTTTTTGTTAACCGCAGCCACTTTATAGTAGTACACTTTCCCGTTCTGAACTGTCAGATCTTTGAAATAATTGCCGGTTACTCCTGTCGCAATTGTCACATAATTGCCGTTCTCCGTTTCTGAGCGTTTAATGGTATAGGACTGACCGCCAGACGTCGTTTTCCAGGAGATGCCGACATAACCGTTGCCTGCAAGCGCATTGGCGAAGTCAACGTGGAACGGTTTCGGAGCAACCTCAATATCCGATGTCAATTTCAACACCATCGCGGATTTAGGGGCAATGGTCACTTTCCCGTTCACAATCGGTACACTCGTTCCTGTCACCAGGTCGAGTATCTCGCTTCCGGTATAATCAGCTGGCAATTCAACATCGAACGACTTTTTGTTGCCATACTCGTCGCGTGTTGTATTGAACAGGACGAAGTATTTCCCATATCTTGTCGTCATCAAATCCGTGTAGCCTGAGTAAGGGTTATCCGCCTCGTAATTATCGCGATTGACTGTGCCTACACCCGGCTGATAAGCCATCGGAGCAATTTCTCCAGCCAGTGCTTGAGGTGCGCCGCTCACGTTCCCTGCCTGATCGGACATGTAATCGACGTCGATATTAGCCGACCGCATATTATAGTCTTCATATTGGAAGATGTTATTGGTGGCGATTTGCACGTTATGGTCATAGTTGTCGTTCATAACACGAATGCGCCCGTTGCTTACCGCACCCCGGTTGCGTTCATACAACGAACCGAACATACGGAAGTCGCCATCTCTGAGTGAAATATACATATTATCGATATCGACCCATGCGAAACGCTCATAGTTATCCGGGTTTACTCCGAGCTCGGCAATTTCCTCCGGCTTATAATAATCGAAATCGGTTTGTGGAAGGACAACCCCAGCCGCAACACTGCCGAACCGGCTGTATTCGGCACGATCTGCCGTAACGTATTGGTAGGCATCCTCCAGCAAATAATCGACTGCGCTCATCGATCCCGTGTTCCCAAAGCCATTATTGAAAAACTGGTGATCCGCAAGCTGCTGCTGCAAATATCCGACTGCTTCTTTCGCATACAGCCAGTACTCATCCCACTCCGGGCCGCTGTATCTTTGTTCGTTTTTAGCCATCGTCATTTCCAGGGCTGCATACTGCAACGCCATTTGAGATGCCACTCTCACACCATAAGCATAAAATCCTGGCATACCCTGATTTCGTTCGTCCGTTACTTGCTCCGCTCTCATAATTCTCTTTCCGTTGTTATCCAAATCCGTATAACGGACATATCCGCGCGCGTGCAAAGTTTTCAACGCCAATTTCAAGATTTCGTCATTTACTTCCTCGTCGCCGGCGTGGTCTAACGTTTTATAAAAATAACTCTTAAGGTAGTTGCTTGCCTCTCCGTAATTGGCGACATAGGTATTTTCCCTTGTAAGACCTGCCTCAGATATGCCGGTGTAATGCTTGCCGTACGGCAGCCGTCTGACAACCTTGCCTTCCGAATCCAGCTTGCTCTTGGCAAATCCTTTCCCCACAATTTGGACAAAATCATCCGTAAATACCGCTTGCCCATCGTGATAGAACAGGGAATGGTACAAATCCAGTTCTTCATCATTCGGGCCGACCAGCACTTCTTCGCCCAGGAACGGTTTGGCTCCCAGTGCTTCAAGTAAAATCTCATGGCTGCGCTCTTTGCCTTCGTAGAATCGCGAGCCGATCAGGCGAAGCCCTTCATGAGCCTCCCACGCGCCTTCATACGTGTAGACGACCTGATTGTAAATGTAGGATAGCCTTGCGCGAGCAAAGTCGAAGTTCGCTTTTAACGCCCGTTCCCACGCTTCGCGTCGCGTTAAATCGCCGCCGTTCCAGTCCACGCCTGCAAGCGAGAACTCTCCTGCAACGGTTCCCGTAACAAGCTGTTGATCCAGGAAAGCATTAAACGCAGCTTCACCATAGATAGAATCGTCTTTAATGAGGTTCTCGACAATATACAGAGCTTCGCCAAGCGCCCCGTAATAGCCGCCCCAGTCACCCTGATGTCCTCCTCGCAGCACCAGTCTCGTATTGCCATAGTAATCCTTTACATGATTGTCAATCGTTTTGAAAATACGCTCAATCGCCGCCTTTTTTAATTGTGGCGTATTGGCAGGCGACCATTCCTGCTTCAGTACAGTCGCATAATATTTGAGCTCGTCCTGATAGCGGATGATCGATAATTTGCCACCCGCCCCTGCATCGATTTTGGCTGAGTAATTGTTGAACTTATCGATTTGTCCTTGCGTATACGCGTTAATCAAAGCGAGCTTCTCCGCATCCGTCTTATCCGGTGCAAGAATGGAATCCGGCGTCTGATCCTGCTTCAATTTGCTGCCCTGCGTTTCTCCATCTACATTCAAGTAGGCCTGCGTATGCGTGTAAGCATTATAATAGCCTCTTGAAGCGGTCTCCACTTTGCCCCATACATTCAACGTTTTAATCGTGATTTCAACCGTCTCTTTGCCCACTGTAGATTCAAGTGGAAGCATGATCGTGTTATAGTAGAAGCGATTGGGCAAAATCCAGCCCTTATTAATTGCTTCATAATCGCCGTGCCTGACATAACCGACCTGCTCGCCGTTAATATTGACCACACTATTGCCATTCGACCCTTCATCTCCCGAGAACTTCATGGTGAAATAGTTTCGAAGGTAAGGATCGACCTTTATCGTAAACGTTAAATCCCCACCCTGTCCTTCGGCCGGAACACGCGGATTCGATACCCGGGCGGATTCGCCGAAAAGTCCGGTGATTGCGGTTGTAAAATCTCCTTTGAACTGGTGTGCGCTTTCAGATGCAGCATCACCGAATATAAGCTTATCCAAATAACCATTCTCATTCGCAACCGCAGCTTCACTAGCTGCTGAATGCGTCGTATTCAATTCTTCCGCTAATGCTGGAATAGGAGCTGTAATCTGTAAAAACAATGTAACTATTAGACCGACTGATAAAACTTTCTTAACATGATTGGTGGTACTTCCGAGTTGCTTGAATAAACCTTTACTCATTGTTTTCCTCCTATTATTAAATAAATGACCAACTTCCATTAAAGCGTTTTCATCCTTTATTTTAAAAGGAATGAAATAATTTTCGATGCCCCTTTCCAAATAGAATTTGCATCCATAATTCATTATACGTTCATCGGATATGGAATTAAATAACATAATTTGATACTGTATGAAACAATATTACGATTTACTACCCATATACTCTCTATTGTTATTTGAAATCACTGATATTACAATTAAAAAAAAGCCTTCATAATTTATATAACTAAATTCGATAGGAGTGGTTCTATGCCTATGTACCGTCACTTTTATTTGCCCAATTTCGCCGAGTTTAACTTTTTTTGCTTCCCGCATTCCGTCGGGAAGTACACACAGCCTGAAGAACATAATGTCCATCGCGAAGAAGGTGTAAGAGATTTCAGTTTGCACTTTATAGTAGGCGGTAAGGGATATATGGAATTGGATGATACTGTTTACACATTAAAACAAGGAGATGTCTTCCTTCATACTCCTTTTCAGAAAATGCGCTACTACCCATCCGAAGATGACCGTTGGGAAATTTACTGGATGCAGTTTAACGGCAGTAAACTGCCTGACTATTTGCTGGAAGGCGGCTTTCACGAGTCGTCTGTATGGTTTATGAATGATATCGGAATGTTGGAACAAGCCTATCTCGACTTGCTTGAAGAAATTGAAGAGAATGACTTCTTGCGACCATCCAAAATATCCGCACTGACCTATTCAGTACTGGTTGAATTTATGTGTAATGCCATTCCTTTTTCCAAAAAGAGGGGGGCACATAACGTGGATCGAATCATTCATCTCCTTCCGATTATGCAAGAAAAAGCACACCTCCCATTTACCCTGGATGAGTGGGCGGACAAAGTGAAACTAACGCCAAATTATTTCTGCAGTCTATTCAAAAAAATAACGAAAATGACACCGATCGCCTATATCACAAAATGTAGAATCCAAAAGAGCAAAAAAATGCTGCTCAGCGACCCGCATATTCAAATCAAAGAAATCGCCATAGATTCCGGTTATCCCAGCGTAAGTTATTTCAACAAAATTTTTATGGAGATGGAAGGTGTTACTCCGAGCGATTTCCGAAATAATCATTTCAAGTAAAAATGAGAAAACCGCTTAGTTTCCGTTATGGAGACTAAGCGGTTAGATGCAGCTTAACCAATTATTTATTTCTTCTTTGTACTGTCCATCGCTTTTTGAGTAATTTCCAAATAACGATCTAATTTCAATTTATTAAAGCCTTCTATATAGGCATCCCAATCAGATGCAAACTTTTTGTTTCCGGTAATGAATTTAACCTTATTTTCATCTACATATTTATTGATATTTGTGAGAAGCATGGTGTATTCCTCGACAGCCGCCGGATCAATAAACATGTTGCCCGGGAACGATTCTTTTGGCTGGAATCCGTCATAAAGCTGGGTCGCCTTGAACAATCTCAGTTCATATCCCGCTTTCGCTTTGATATCTTGATCTGCTGCCCAAGACGCTCTGAAATCTTTCGTCTTAACAAAAGGACCAACCTCGCTCCAAGCATTGTTATGCTTACGTGTTTCACCTAATGGAAGCACAATTGGCTTGTATTTTGCAGGTTTTCCGTTCAGATCGAGATCGGAAGCGGTTCCTTCCGTCCAGTTAACGCCTTTTTCCCCATGGGTTGCCCGAATTGTACCCTCATCCGTCACCAAATAGTCGGCAAGCTTAATGGCAGCTATTTGTTGTTCTTTGTTTGCCTTATTCGATATTGCAAAGTTGGCGCCCCCAAGGTTTTTGCCCCCACCATACCCTGTCGTTTGAACACCGGACGGTCCTTTCAGTGGAGGAATTGCCTCATATTGCAGGTGAATCGGGTTATTGGGATCAAAGAAAACGTAGGGATGAAGCCCTATAGCGACGCCTGTTGTCGCGATTCCATCCCGGTTGACAACCTGCTTATATGCAGGCCCGTTTTGCGAGAAGGCACCCGGATCGATCAAGCCTTCCGCGTAAAGCGAAGCTATATATTCAAGGCCGGCTTTAAACTCCGGCTTGTTTGCAGTAAATTCTGCTTTACCGTCTTTTGATATAAAATAACAAGGAGCATTGTTGCAATGTGTGCCAGAATCATCATTAATAAAAGCGTTCATCAAAACACTGGCTACAGGGTTTCCGACAGCTCCGCTTAGAGGTATCTCATCCTTTTTCCCGTTGCCGTTCAAATCTGTCTCTTTAAAAGCTACGAGCATTTTCTTAAAATCTTCCGTTGTTTTCGGCATTTCCATTCCGACTTTTTTCAACCATTCCGTATTCACCCACATCTTGGAGCCGAAACTGCAATGGTAGCATTCATTGATTGCCGGCAACCCGTAAATATTTCCGTCTGGTGCTGTAATACTTTTGTAATTAGGGATTTCTTCCATTCGTTTTTTAATATTGGGTCCATACTTGTCAATGAGCTCGTTTAATGGAAGAAGTACGCCTTGTGATCCCAATTTCATCAGCTCCGAAGGGGTAATGACATCGGACCAGTTCAAAAGGAAAATGTCTGGATAATCCCCGCTCGTAAGAGCAAGCTGCCTCTTCTCTTTAGCCGTTTCATTCGAGTTAATCTGAATATTCAATTTTACATTCAGCTTTTCATTCATCTCTTGCGTGAATTTGTTCGTATTCATGTCCAGTTCTGGATCGCCGATCATAAAAGCCTTAAGTGCTACAGGACTTTTATTCGCATTAGCGGAGGCTGACGGATTATTCGTGCTTCCAGCGTTGTTATTGCTGCCAGCGTTATTTGTTGAGCAGCCTGCCAACACCGTACCTGCAAGAAGTAGTATACTAAGTCCCCAAATCATTGTTTTTTTCACGTGTAGCCCTCCTTATTGATTTAAAAAACAGTTAAACTCAATTTATTAGCTAGCTCCACGATTAGCTGTTATTAAAAATGCACTCACCTCCTTACGAATTCTCCCTGACGGATCATCCCTTCAGCGAGCCAATCATGACCCCTTGTACAAAATGCTTCTGAACGAACGGATACAGGATAAGAACCGGCAGGCTGGAGACGACGATCAAGGAATATTTCATAAGCTCCGCGAGTCCTTGCCTTCTGAGCGTTTCCGAAATATCTGTGGGATTCTCAGAAGTATTGAGAAGCAATATATTTCGAAGAACCAGCTGCAACGGGTATAATTCAGAACTCTTTATATATAGCAATGCGTCAAAGTAAGCGTTCCATTGTCCTACTGCAAAGAGCAGTACCATAACGGCAATAATAGGTTTGGAAAGAGGAAGAACAACACGAATCAGGAAACCCACGTCGCTGCATCCGTCCATTTCGGCTGCGTCAACCAATTCATCGGGAATCGTGTTTTGGAAAAATGTCCTTGCGATGATAATTTGAAAGACGCCTATTGCTTGCGGGAGGATAAGAGACCATCTGGAATCGATGAGATGCAAGTTCTTCACAACTAAATATAAAGGTATTAATCCACCCCCGAACAGCATGGTGAAGGTTAGTATAAACATCAACACATTGCGTCCGTAGAAGGTCTTGCGCGAAAGCGGGTAAGCCATCATAATGGTCACCGTGAGAGAAACCAGCGTACCGATTGTTGCATATAACAATGAATTTCCGTACCCTACAAGGACTTGCGCATTTTTAAATACGGTCTCATAGCCAATAAGCGTAAAATCAACCGGATACAGCCACACCTTACCGGAAACCACCGCAAAGGGGCTGCTAAATGATGCACTAAGGATATAAATCAATGGGTAAAGGACAACCAACATACCTATTGTTAAACAAGCATAGATGACTGCAAGCAGCATCCTATCGCCGGGCGATTCTTTTATTGATCTCTTCGTCAGCATGAATAAACCTCCCTCCCTTACCACAAGCTGTTATTAGTAATCCTATTGGCCAATGCATTAACACTGATCAGAAGGATTAAATTGACTACGGAATTGAATAGACCTACGGCTGTTGCATAACTGATATTCGCATTAAGCAAACCGACTTTATATACATAAGTTGCGATGATTTCGGATGAATCCGCATTCATCGGATTTTGCATCAAATATATCTTTTCAAAACCGACTGACATCATATTGCCGAGACTAAGAATCAATAAAATAATGGCTGTAGGAAATATCCCCGGAAGATCGATATGGATGATTTTCTTCCATCTCGATGCCCCGTCCATTTTGGCCGCCTCATAAAGCGTAGGGTCGATTCCTGCGAGTGCCGCAAGATAAATAATTGTGCCATAACCGACATTCTGCCATACATCCGACCAGACATAGAGGGACTTAAAATAAGCGGGATCTCCCATGAAGTTAATCTTTTCAAAACCAAAGGACTCCAAAATATTGTTAATAACACCTACTTGAGGGCTAAGCAGCAACGACATCATCGAAACAACGATAACCGTTGAAATGAAATGAGGTGCGTACGTTACCAACTGCACGAACCTTTTGAAAAATGCACTGCCGACCTCATTTAATGCAAGCGCAAACAAAATTGGAAGCGGAAACCCGACAAGCAGACCATAAATGCTTATACCTAAAGTATTCTTTAAGATAAGCCAGAAGTAAGGGCCTTCAAAAAAATATTGAAAGTGCTTCAATCCGACCCACGGGCTTCCAATAATTCCTTTTATAACGTTAAAATCCTTAAATGCCAATGTCGCCCCATACATCGGAACATATTTAAAAGTAATTAGTAGACTTAAGGGCAGCAAAATAAGTAAATAAAATTGCCAATGCCTCATTATTTTCTTATAGATCGTATTTCTCGATGTTGTCTTCTGCAGCTTTTTTGAATCACTGACTACCATAGATTCCAAAGATGTTCTCCCCCCTATATAATAAGCGTTTTCAAAATTCACAGCTGATTGCTTCTCTCCAAGAAACATTTGATCGCAAAATTCATTTAATACAAAATTACTTTATAACTATATTATAAATGACTGATACCACAATAAAAATAGAAGAGTTTTATTAACTATATAACTAAATTACGTTTATACTAATACTTCACAATAGGCAATTTGTCACCTATGAGACCACTTATGCAAAAAAAAACCACCTTCCTTTTGAACTTGAAGAGTGGGTAATTTTGGATGATATTATGGAAACTGCCGGTCCTATGATAGGAATCTCCATATCATTGGACCGGCAGTCAGCTTGCATATACGGTTATCGCAGAGGCGCAAAATCTTTTACCTTCTGTAAGCTGTTTTCGATGGCTTCCAGCATATCTGGCAGCAGCTTTACCTCCACTGCCTTTACGTTCTCTTCAATTTGTGACGGCCGGCTTGCTCCGATCAATGCAGAACTCACGCCCGGCTGGCGAAGCACCCAAGCGAGCGCAAGCTGCGACAATGTTATACCCGCTTGTCCAGCTATGTTATCCAATTCTTGAACGCATTGCAGCACTTCCTCGCGGAAATAGCTTTTGATTACGCCATTCACGGCATTGTTTGCCGCTCTGCTGTCTTGAGGGGGCTGTTGACCCGGCTTGTACTTTCCTGTCAACACACCTTGCGCCAGCGGTGAAAACACAATTTGACCGATGCCCTCACGTTCGCTTAACGGCATAACCTCTCGTTCAATATAACGTTCAAACATGTTATAGATCGGTTGATTCGAAATAAAAGGGTGTAGGTTCAACCTCTTGGTTATTCCAACCGCATCCGCGATTTGTGCTGCGCTCCATTCACTTACGGCCGCATACAGTATTTTACCTTGGCTAACAAGGTCATTTAATGCACGTAGTGTTTCTTCCAACGGCGTTTGATTATCATAGCGATGGCAAAAATAAACGTCGATATAATCGGTGCCTAAACGTTTCAAGCTGGCATCGCATTGCTCCATGATATGCTTTCGGGATAAGCCTCTATCGTTCGGTCCCTCCCCCATCGCGAAAAACACTTTCGTAGACAGCACGTAGCTCGATCTGGAATACGGCTTCAGCGCAGCGCCAATCGCTTTCTCTCCTTCGCCTCTATTATACGCATTAGACGTATCAAAAAAGTTAATGCCGCTTTCGAATGCTTGACGAACGCATGCATCAGAAGCCTCTTGTTCCGCAACCGTTCCATAAGTTAACCAACTTCCAAGACCGATTTCACTAACCTTGATACCGCTTGCACCTACACGTCTGTATTTCATTGCCAATCTCCTCTACTTATAAGTTAGGGTTATTATAAAACGTTGTTCCGAAATGTGGAAGTACGCATTATTTTTTAATTAAGTAACCTTAACTATAGTATCTATGCTAAAATAATTCGAAGATTGCCGTTCGTATAAACCATGACTATCACATTTCAGCCCTGTTGTCTTCGAAACTATGTCCGATAGGATGATCCCCGGCTCGCTTATTCCCGTTTAGAATTCGAGTTACGGTATGCGGAGCGATATTGACTCGGAGTAGTGCCCATGTACTTTTTGAACCGCCGCACGACGGATTTCCTGCCACGCTCGGCCAATTGCAATATGCTGCTGCTGCTCACCGGATAAAGGGAAGATGTTTCTAATGATCTATTAAGTCCATAAATTCTTTCAATTCTTTCACATTGATCACTGCCAAATCGATTCAAGTTTCCAAATGTTCAATGAAAGCATTTCAACCTTTCCTCCACGGCAAAAAACATCAATCCCCGTACTCGCAGGGTCAGGATAGATATTGTTTGACATTACCGTACGCCCTTCATTTGCATAAATTTCAATGCATGAAGTATCAACAAAAATATGCAACGCCACCAATCCATGATCCGTTGTCTCGAGCGTGCACGTACGTACGCCTTCACTAATCGAATCTGAACGAGATCTATCAAACCGGAGTACCTTGGAGTTGACATCGTAGGATATAATGGTTTCTTCTCTACCATCTTCAGAACATTCAACCAACACATTTTCCAATTCGGCAATCCCCCCAAGTAAAAAGAAAAGATTATCTAAAATTGTGTTTCTCGAAAACGTCTGATTTTCTCAGGTAAACGTTTTCTTTTTTCAGTTAAACGTTTTCTTTTCCAAAAAACCAATGATATACTAATATTCAAGCATTGTCGTTGGCTTAAATTATTATTAATTTGTCAAATATTTTGGTTGGAGGTTCATACTTGAACATACACAATCTGTCGCCCTATTTACGAATTGCTATGGATAGCTATGTCTCATTTCCTTGGTATTTGGAGGAAAGGGTATTATTTGACTATGAGATCCTTTATCTCAAAGAAGGCAGATTAAAAGTTACTGTGGAGGATGAGGTTTACTTCGGAGAACCAGGCGACATCTTTTTCTTTCGCCCCAAACAAAGGCATTCGATTAGCAAAGTTGGAACAGATTTAGTTCGGCAACCCCATTTACATTTTGATTTGTTCTATCAAGAAGATAGTCCCGATGTTAAAGTTTCTTTTAAAAAATTTGAAAATATGACGAACGATGAAATGAAGTGGTTCCGAAGCGACGAGATTGACAGATTAACTATTCATTTAGCTAGCCATATACGCTTACGGCATCATTTAGTTATCGAGAAAATACTTTTTGAAATTATAAGAGAATTTCAAATGAAGCTACCATTTTATGAATTGAATATGAAGGGATTATTTATTCAATTATTCACCGCATTATTACGCGAAAACTATTGGAACAGAAATCCTCACTTACTCTCCAATATCAATGAGCTGGAGCAAGTCAGAATTTTCTTAAAGCATAACACTGGTCAAAAGGTAACTTTAGATGAACTGGCCAAAATATCTGGAATCAGCAAGTACTATTTGATCACCCTGTTTAATCAAACATTTGGGATGAGTCCTATCCAATATCACCAATTAATGAGAATAGAAAAAGCAAGAGAGATGATCCAGTTTACTAATGAGCCTTTGAAACGAATTGCAGAACTTATCGGGTTTCCGGATATTCATTCTTTTAGTAAAGCATTCAAAAAAATAGAAGGCGTTAATCCTTCTTTTTATCGAAAAAAGAATATATCTAACTCATAAGAAAGAAATAACGACTTACAGATCCAGATTGCGGTAGTAAAATAAATCTATCCTTTCGTTCAATAACAAAAGGAGACCCACAGCAACGGGCTGAGGGTCTTGATTTTATCTTTCGGCGTTTATTCCGAATCTCTCACCCAAACTGTCATCTCACCTATACCTCGGTTTACCATGTGAGTATACGTTATACGTATTTGGACGAAAAAAAATATCTCAAAATGCGGAAAACTTATAAATAGACGTCTGCTTGTAAATCTGACCTGGGAACAATTCAGTGCTTGGGAAATGGGGATGATTCGGAGAGTCCGGATAATGCTGGGTCTCAATACTAAGCCCGGCGTATCGTTGATAAGCAATTCCGCCCTTCCCAACATCGCTCCCATCCAGACTGTTTCCAGAATAAAACTGCACGGCTGGCTGTGTGGTATAGACCTCCATCACCCGGCCCGAATTCGGTTCATACACGCTTGCGGCCTTAACCATGCCGGCCCCGCTTCGATTCAGTATATAATTAAAATCATAACCGCCTCTCGCATACATCATCAGTGGATCTTGGGAATGAATCCGCGCCCCGATTGCTGTAGGGGTCCGGAAGTCAAGCGGCGTACCGGCGACACTTTGAATTTGCCCAGTCGGAGTAAGATCCGGCTTGATCGGAGTAAAACGGTCGGCGTGAAGCGTAAGCACATGACCAAGAATATTCCCGTTGCCCGCGCCAGCCAAGTTGTAATAGTTATGTTGGGACAGATTTACAACGGTCTTTTTATCTGTCATGGCGGTATAATCAATGATTAATTCATTGTTGTCTGTCAGCGTATAGATCATTTTTACGGCAAGATTACCCGGGAACCCCTCTTCACCATCTTTGCTAATATAGTATAACGCGACCCCGACTGCGTCATCGCGGTAGAATTCCTCTGATGCCCAAACCTTCTTGTTAAATCCTCTAGTCCCGCCGTGAAGCGTATTGCGCCCTTCATTCACGGATAGCTGATAGGTCACACCGTCAAGCGTGAATCTGCCATTTGCAATGCGATTCGCGTACCGTCCAAGAACCGCCCCGAAATATGGCTTATTTCCGGTTCGTATGAAATCCCCCAACGTTCCGTAACCAAGAAGGATATCTTCCATAGCTCCGTTTCGATCCGGCACCTTGAGAGTCAGCATAATACCGCCGTAGGTCATGATTGAGGCTTGCATGCCGTGCTTATTGGTCAGAGTATAGAGATATACCGATTCGCCATCTGCGGTTTTGCCGAAATATTGCTTTGATATACTGCCGAATGCCGCGTTCGCTTGGACGGATGAAGGAAACTCCTCTTTATTTATTTTCTCAAGAGGCCGCATAAATCCGTATACAGGCTCTGCTCCATGGGGTGACGCGGCCCAGTTTACTGCATTCGCTATAACCCGCAAAATGGTTCTGTTGTTATAGGTAGGGTACTCTTCGTGTCCTGGTCGGAAGTAAAAAATTTTCCCGAGTCCACGCCTATAGGTACAACCGCTGCGAAATACTTCACCTCCCTGAAACCAGCTGACAAATACAAGCTCCTCGGGTGCTGGGATATCAAAAAACTCTCCATACATCTCTTCCGATTGCAATTCGATATATTCGCCAATTCCTTCGGTAATCGGATGAGAAGGGTCGACAACCCACAACCTTTCCCGCTCTGCAACTGTTCTCCATTTCAAATCACATGTAGTCCCCATTAATTTCCGAAAAATTTTCGAACGATGTCCGGAATGAAGCACGATGAGACCCATGCCTTGCAATACCCTTGCTTGAATTCTATCAACGATCTCATCCGTCACCGCATCATGAGCCAGATGCCCCCACCAAATCAATACATCCGTATGGTTAAGTACCTCCGTCGTTAAACCGTGCTCCGGCTGATCCAAAGTTGCCGTTTGAATTCGAAATCCGAAAGGTCCAATACCAGCGGAAATCGCTTGGTGAATTCCTTTTGGATAGATGCGGGCAACTTGCGGGTCTGTCCTCTCATGAATAAATTCATTCCATATGGTTACGCGGATCGGTTTCATCTCAATCACTGGCCCGCTGCCAATCCTTACTTTCATCGATTCATCCCTCCATTTTTCAGGCACCACGTCATTAATATAGGTATGTGGAGCATAAACCTAATAATAA
This sequence comes from Paenibacillus sp. V4I7, assembly GCF_030817275.1. Taxonomy (NCBI): domain Bacteria; kingdom Bacillati; phylum Bacillota; class Bacilli; order Caryophanales; family Paenibacillaceae; genus Paenibacillus; species Paenibacillus sp. V4I7. The sequence continues at coordinate 4,935,319 of NZ_JAUSZD010000002.1, forward strand.
AGGAAGTGATTACACTGAAGATCTATATGGCCGATCACGAAGATACCCTTATTAAAATTTCAAGAAAATTTCAGGTAGAATTACTGCAAATGATGTCGATTAATCCACATATCGCAAGTCCCGATACAATCATCACGGGTGAGCGGGTTAACCTTCCTTCCTTGACCATGCCGGCAGCCGAAAATAGAATCTTTGGCGAATTTTGTCCGCCTTTACCGGAGTCGGAATTTCTTCGCGAATGGATTCCGCTCACTTCCGCAGAACAGATGGCTCAAACAGATTACGATGTACTTATTGTCGGGACAGGAGCTGGAGGTGGAGCCGCCCTTTGGCGGTTGGCCGAACAGTGGGGGAACAACGGAAAGAAGATTGGAATCGTCGAAAGAGGAGACCCTTACCTGCCTACCCATGTAAACAACATAGCGACCATAAACGGCGATAATTTTAGAATATTAAGACCCTATAGAATCACTTATCCGATTGGAGACCTGCTCCCGCAATATCCCGGTGCCAAGCTTATTTATGCTTTAGGCGGAAGAACCTTACTCTGGGGGGCGATCACCCCGCGCATGCCTGATCACGTCATTGCCCAATGGCCGGTATCCATCCAGGAAATGAAGTATTATTACGATATCGCTGAAGAATTGATGTCCGTCACCCGATCTTATACGAAAGATTCGTCGATTACCCAAGTCCTGCTTAAGCGTCTTCGAGAAAATGGCTTTTACTATGCAGACGATATTCCGGTCGCTTCCGATCTGGATCAAACCAGATTCGGTAAAATTCGTTCGAACGTTTTTTACAGTTCAATTGTTGCTTTGGCGAAAGCATTAGCAAGGCGTCCGTTTGATTTAGCTGTTCAAACTTATGCTACGGAAGTGGTTACGGAACATGGCAGAACAGTCGGAGTTCGGGTGATGACTTCGGATAAGAAATCCCATTTCATAAGAGCGAAAACCGTTATTTTATCGGCAAGTGCCTTACAAACCCCGCGAATATTGCTGAATTCCAAGATTCCAGGTAAAGCAATCGGACGATATCTTGTTAATCATTCGTACATGATCGCCACAGCCAGCGTAAATACTCGAGGATTTTCTGAGCCGCTAGGTGTATTAGGAATTATCATTCCAGAGCTTATGGGGCGTCCCTATCAGCTGCAGCTTCAAGGACCGGAACAATATTTTAACTATCAATACGAACATAAACCGATCAAGGACATTTGGAAAATCAGCTTTTTCGGCGCTTCCGGTGAGGTGGAGCCTCGTTACGAAAACCGAGTTTATGTGGATTCGAGCAGTCCCGATGAATACGGGGTGCCGGAAATACAAGTCAATTTCGCTTACAGCGAAAAGGATGAAGCGGTTATTCGGCATATGTCGACCGCCTTACAGCAAGCTGCCAGAGTTATGCAGTTAGATCTAGCCACTACAGTGAACGGTGTTCCCCAGATTTGCTTAATGCCGATCGGAACAGATAACCACGAGTCCGGAACATGCCGGATGGGCGATGACCCTCGTACTTCCGCTACGAACAGGTACGGACAAATTCACGGCGTATCGGGTCTTTACATAGCAGACAGCAGCGTGCTGCCCACTATTGGCGCAACGAATCCTACATTGACTACGGTGGCTATGGCAATTCGGACGGCCGACTATATTATCAAAAAGCTTCAAGAATCATGATCAAATAGCTAAATACTCCCCGCCATTGATATGAATGGTTATCCCCACGGCATAGCTGGAATCTTCGGATGCCAAGAATAAATAGGCCGGTGCAAGTTCAAATGGCTGACACGCCCGTCCGATCGGATTATCGCTGCCAAAAGTCATATACATCTCCGGAGGGAGCGATGCAGGAATGAGAGGGGTCCATGTCCTTCCGGGGGCTACAGCGTTAACACGAATTCCTCTTTTGAGAAGAGATAACGCTAACGAACGCGTAAAAGTGCTAACCGCTCCCTTGGTAGCTGAATAATCGATTAATTGTTCAAAGCCAACAATTGACGTTACCGAGCTTGTGTTGATAATCGCGCTTCCCGGCCTTAAGTAGGGAACGACTGCTTTTGCAAAGTAAAGGTATGAAAAAAAATTAGTTCGAAATGTACGTTCCAGCTGTTCAGCGGAAATATGTTCAATACTGCTTTGAACGTGCTGTTCAGCGGCATTATTGATCAAAATATCAATGCGTCCAAATTCGGATAAAGTCTGCCCCACGGCCTCGCGGCAAAAGTCCTCATAACCAATATCCCCTGCAATCGTCAAACATCTTCGGCCTATCTGCTCGACTCTGGCTTTCGTTTCCGCAGCGTCGCCATGCTCATTGAGATAGACGACAACGATATCTGCGCCCTCCTTGGCAAACAGATAGGATATTGCACGTCCGATGCCGCTATCCCCACCTGTAATAATGGCCACTTTCCCCTTTAACTTCCCGGTTCCGATGTAATTAGGATTTTCAGATATGGGCCTTGGAATCATAATGGATTCAATTCCTGGCTGCTGAGGCTGATATTGTAGTGGGGCCTGAATGGGTATCTCTTCACACTTCGTTACTTTACCATAGTTCGAAAACATGACTATTCCTCCATCGGAATTTGTTACTTTCAGGGTATTCTACAACATACAAATGGGTGATTGCCCAAAAGATTTTAGCTTCCACTGCCTTTCCTGAGAATTACTTTTCAATATTATGGCAAAAATAATACAATCACTAGGGAAGGATGGCACCTATGAACTTTTTCAGACGGCTTGTCCAAAGTCGTTATCGCGACAAGATCATTGAGCAAAACGACTCCTACGACCATTTGTCCGAATCGCGCACATCGAATCAAGAAAAGCTTCCCGATACCGGTGTCTCAACGATATCTACTCATTTGCCGGACAACCTGCAGAGGGTAAAGGATGTTTTCGATCGTTGCAGCGACTTTAGCATCATTCCTTGGCAGTACGGTCCCGAGATGAGTTATACCGCATTCTCCATTTATCTCGATTCGCTCATTCAAAAAAAAGAGCATAATTTCTTTAGAGAAGCGCTTCAAGACCAGGTCATACACGAGCTTGGACAAGGAACGATGGTTATGCCGGAAGATGTTATCTTCTATTTCAACAATAGAGGCGCCTCTTCCGACTCTGCTCTGCTGATCAAAGATTTCAATGAGGCGGTAAAAAATGTCCTTCAAGGCCATATTGTCATCTTCTTCGACCAATGGAACTCAGCGCTTAGTTTCAAGGCTACAGGCCTAGAAACCAGACAAGTCACCGAATCAGTTACCGAACCTGTCGTTCATGGACCTCGTGAAAGCACCGTTGAAAATTTATCGAAAAATTTAGGGATGATCCGTTCACGGTTAAAGACAGCAAATTTTAAAATAGAATCGTTACCACCGTCAGGACAAACGCAAACGAACGTTGCATACGGTTATTTGGAAGGAACCGTCAACCCTGACGTGTTAGCCGAATTTCAAAGGCGAATTGTTAAGCTTCAGAAGCATGAGATATTGGAAACCTCTTACATCGAGGATGCCATTGAGGATTCCACATATTCACCTTTTCCTCAATACCGTTACACCGAACGAACGGATGTCGCCGTTGCTTCCTTACTGGAAGGAAAAATTATCGTGTTGGTTGACGGGACCGGATCCATCCTAATATGCCCCGGCTTATTATTCGAGCTGCTGCAATCGAGCGAAGATTACTATCAAAGAACCGTTGTCGCAAGCCTTATCCGTATCCTGAGATTAGTTGCATTATTTATTGCCATAGGCCTGCCCAGCATATATATTGCTTTTTCCACTTTTCATCCGGAATTAATTCCGACTGTTCTTCTGCTTGCCGTCATCAACTCCCGTGAAGGGATTCCATTCCCTGCTGTCATTGAAGCATTCATTATGGAATTCTTCTTTGAACTGCTTCGAGAGGCCGGAATTCGTCTGCCGCGTCCGGTCGGATCTGCGGTGAGCATCGTCGGAGCGCTTGTTATCGGAGAAGCGTCCATCAATGCCGGCATCGCATCGCCGATCATGGTGATTATCGTTGCATTAACCGGGATTGCATCCTTTTCCATCCCCCAATACAACTTTGCCATTGCGCTGCGCATTTTGCGGTTTCCCCTCATGCTGTTCGCAGCTTTTTTGGGCATATTCGGCATTTTGATCGCCTTTATGCTGATGTGGCTGCACTTGGCGAGCTTACGCTCTTTAGGTCAGCCTTATTTAAGCCCTATCGGTCCTTTTATTCCACGGCAGATAAAGGATGTAATCCTTCGCGCGCCGCTCGGCACATTAATGCGTTCGCCGCGAATTCGCTATAAGGACAAGCCTTAGAAATTAGCCAACTATGTCGTACTCAGGAGAGAACAAAGAGCATGAAAAGGCGGATATGGATGAGCTTATGCTTATCAGCACTCTTCTTATTGACAGGTTGCTGGGATCGGGCCGAGCTTCCTGAAAAAGGGTTTGTCATGGGAGCCGGCTTAGATCTAACTGATGATGGAAAAATTTCACTGACTACACAATTATTCAAGCCAGCCCAAGGGGTTGGTGCGGTAGGCGGCAAAGCAGCCGAAACGCAATACATTAATGTTACGGCTATAGATGATACGGTTCCCAGAGCCATTCGCGATATTCCCATTAATCTCGGTCGTAAAACCCAGTGGAGCCATACCCGCCTGATTATTATCGGAGAAAAACTGGCTCGTGAACGAGGAATATTCGAAATTCTCGAACTTTTTTATCGGGATCACGAACCCCGGCTTACGATGTCCATCATAATCGCGGAGGGAAGAGCTGACAAATATTTTAATATGAAGCCGTTCATCGAAAATACAATAAGCCAGCAATTATTTCAAACCGAAAAATCGGCTGCATCCAGCAGCGGAAAAACAGTAGATATGAATTTGCTCAAATTAGGCCTGCAAATGAAAAGCGAGGTCGGTATCGCTAAGGTTCCTTATCTCTATTTATCCAAAGATGCAACCAAGGTTACGAATATAGCTGGAATTGCCTTGCTGAAAGAGGGGAAACTTGTGGGTAAAATGGAACCAACGAAGGTGGAAACCTTACAAATGGTGTTGAACAAATATCAAAGCGGCATGATTGATATTCCTTGCCAGAATCCATCCAAACAGAGTAAGAAGGTAGAAGCTGTAGAAATAGTCTCCTTAAAAAGCAAATTGCAGCCTACCGATATCGAAGAGAATTCGCTGAAAGTTCTTATAAAGATCAACATGGAAGTAGCTGTTATGGAATTGACATGCTCTAAGCTGGAAACGGTACAGGATGAAAAGAATTTCACGAAAAAAGTTGAGGGACAGATGAAGCAGCGAATTACGGAAACAACCGATTGGTTAAAAAAAAACAAATTCGATGCCATCGGATTGGGGAACAAAATATATCAGAAAAATCCGCCATTGTGGAAACAATGGAAAAAAAACTGGGCTGACCGATTTGCGAACAGTGAGTTCGATATCGATGTTGAAGTCAAGGTCATCAATAGCGGAACCACAATCAGCAAGCCCGTTTTCAAAAAATAGAAGGGATTGGAAAAATGCTGGGAAAAATGTTATTACTGCTGTTGATTTACGCAGGCATTTCGCTCGCAGATATACCGAGACTAAAAAAGGTGGACCGCCGCGAGATCATTGCTTATACATTCATGGCACTGCTTTCGTTTTACCTTGGCATCAATTATATATTTGAGCTGAAATGGCCGTTTCTGGAAGAAGCCGCCGCAGTACTCCTTGGTGAACCGGCCCGTCGCATCGTTGAGTTTCTAAAGGTTCCCTCTTAACCAATCGAAATCTGCTACTGCGGGGGTGTATGAAATGAAAGCTAAGGAACAAATCAGCTCCGGGCAGATGTCTGTCATATTTTTTGCTTTCATGACGGGTTCTGCCATTATAAACATCCCAGGACCGTTAATCGGGTACGCCAAAAACGGGGCTTGGATTTCCCTGTTACTGTCTTTGTCTGCAGGCATATTCTTCCTATCCTGTATCCTTTATTTGTATCGAAAATTTCCCGACCTGACTTTTATTGAGTACAGCAGGGCTTTGGTTGGTAATTGGGTTACGGTCCTTCTCGCTATTCCTTTCATTTCGTTTCAATTCCACATGACATCCGGAATCGTCCTGGATATCGGTTTATTTATGACCAGTTCTATGATGCGGCAAACTCCGTTGTATCTATTCGTATTATCGGTATTTGTGGTTATTGCTCTTACGGTGCGTTCAGGGATAGAAACATTGGCTCGAATGATCTTTGTTCCTATGGTTAGCGTCCTCTTTTTCATCATTCTCATTCTTGTATTATCCGGCAACAATTATGAGATCGATCATCTGATTCCCATCATGCCGGATGGAATCAAACCGGTGCTTCTTGGCGCTTATTTTTCATACGGGTTTCCCTACGTCGAGCTTGTGCTTATGGCCATGCTTCTTCCTTACGTACGTAAAGAAGGACAGACACATGTAAAGAAAGGCATGTATCTCGCTCTGCTTGTAAACGGGTTTTGTTTAATTGCCGTAACGCTTAGTACGATATTGGTGTTCGGTCCAATGGCAGGGGAACGAAAGTATTCGATGTTTGAGGTAGCTCGAATCATCGATTTGCTGGAAGTCATTCAAAGGATTGAATCTCTCATCGGCATCTCCTTGATTATGACTTCTTTTATCAAGGCGACCATTACGCTCCTTATATTGAATTTAACGTTTACGAAATTGTTCAAGCTTCGTGACGATCGTATTCTGATTCTCCCCATAACATTGGTTTGTTATCTTTTTTCTTTGCATCAAATTGGAAAAGGAGCAGCTCTTTGGATTCATTCCGTATCGGTCATTCATGCGTTATGGGCCACATTTTCTTATTTACTGCCTTTGCTAGTCGTTACCGCAGCAGCAATAATAAGGAAAAAAGTTTGAATATGCTTTTTCATTTCGTTTTTGGCTGAACGCCCGCCTGCCGAATAATATGATCAGCCGTACGAATAGCGAGGGCTATCGTGGTCAACGTTTGATTTTCGGCTCCGATGTAAGGTAAAGCACTGTTGTCGGCCACATAGAGGCCGGAGACTCCGTGGATTTGCCCGTATTGGTTAGCAACAGAAGTATTGGGATCGTCTCCGATTCGGCATGTGCCTGAGTCATGATGCAAATCGCCAAGCGGAGTCAAGCAAATAGACGGTTTGCCATTCTTTGAAATCAGACGCACGCCTGTATCCTTGGCAATGCGCTTTATCCCTTCCGTCATTTGGCCAACGACGTTCTTATCGGCCTCGCTCAAGGAAAAATGAACCTTAATTTCAGGGACGCCGTACTCGTCTATTTTGTCCGGATTCAGTGTAATCCGATTCTCGTATCTCGGTTCGACTTTGCCATAACCATAGAAGTTGACCGTAGTTTCACCTGTTAATGGTCTTTCAACGCTAACTGGATACCAGTAGAAGGCTTCCGGGCCGGTCATGAGTACGGAGTAAGGTGTATCCGGTTTCTGCGGTATCATAATATTCAAGGGACCCCACGGGATAGGAAAATCAGCAGTAGATATCGTTCCTGTTGCTTGCACAAAAGTTTGATTCGTCAGGAAGTGTCCCAACGCTCGATGCTGAAATCCCGAATGAAGGAGCAAGCGTGGTGTCTCAAAAGTACTCGCACTCAAAACAACTGTTTTGGCTTTAAGGGTATAAGCGGTTTTATCCGGGGAAACGACCGTGACTCCCGTGACTTTTCCGTTCTCATGTAGAATCTTCGTGGCACGTGCGTTGATTGCCAAATCGAAATTCCTCTGATTCAGAGCTCTAGCAAGCAAGGAAATGGAACTCGTAAACATGTCGGTATGAATCTGCCCGAAAGACTGGGGTACGATATCAGCTGCAATCGGAAGAGGTGCCGCTTTGGAATAACCGCGTAGCCACAACCGCTCCAGTAAAATTTCCGTGAACGAAGCCCCTTCCGCAAATGCTCCGGTGACATTCATGACTTGTTCAGCAATGCCGTAATAGCTTTCCATCTCATGAACAGGTATAGGCCATTTCGCCAGATCCCACGGATGCATCCGGGGAGTAAACGCATACCAGAATAACGTTCTTCCTCCCAGCGCAAAAAGCTGCCTCGCTCCCGGATATTCGGGTGAAGCACCAGGCAGGGGCTTGGATAAGTGACTAAAATAAGCTACGAGGCGTTCTTGGTTTAACGTCGACAGGTTTCGGGCATGCGTCGGGATATACTGGTCTCCCCGTTCAATGATGCCAATCCTCTTCTTTTCCCTCTTCCATTGTTCGCATAATCTCCAGAGGACAGATCCTCCGCCTGCTCCGGTACCGATGATCAGAACATCATATTCCTGCTGAGCCATCTGTGAAAGCGGTGTAAGGGGAATCCAGTTATTCAGCGTTTCTGCCGGTACGACCGGGCAAGTCGGAATGGATCCAACCGTAGAGGCTCTCGATTCTGTTTCAGAAGGAAGATAGACCGATATACCGGTGATGTCTAGATCCGGATGTTCAATATGTGGGTTGAGCAATACAAGCTCTTCAACGGATAAACGTTTTTTAATAGCGATAGCTCTAAGTGTTTCATGCTTGTTCGAAACCCATATTTTCAAAAGCCTTCACTCTCCATTCGACCTAATGATTGCTCTCAACGTTTCAAAGTTATAACCACTATACTTATACTATAATGTTAAGGCTGGAGCCTTTATGTATTCTAATAACAATAAAGAACAAAGAAGATTATTCGCAGCCGTGATGACATTGCTCTACTAAGTCTCATGCTTCCCGCTTTCGTTTCTTTGAATAGTGACGGTGAAAATCAAAAACAGAAGAACAACATATTTTTAAAATGCTGTTTTATAAAGCACGCCATCAATTCCTAAAAATAACGGCAAGAGTGGTATCGTGCATCAAGACATTGTATTGGCTAGTTGCGGGTTCTAATCCTATTGTTACGAGTTATTACTAACTGAAATAATGATTGCCTTCACATCAAATCTAAGAAAGAAAGTGAAGCCCACAAACCTCCTGATAATTACCAAGAAATCGAAAAGCAAATTGAACGTTTACAAAGTTAGATGAGTTTTTTATGGCTTACTAAGTCGATTGATCATGAGGCACTGTGACAGTTACCGAAGTATCCGTTTTGTTGCCCGCTTTATCGGTAACCGTATAGGTAATGGTATAGATACGTCCCGATCCATTCCCTAATCTTTCTGCACGCAAATGAAATGAAGTGGCCGCTGTACCGATATTTGCCTCAATGTAACCTTGACCACTATCTGGTTCACTGCTCGTAATAGAGGTTAACACCACCGATTCAACGCCTGATGTAGCATCACTTGAATGAAGTGCAGCATTTATAACGCCCATTTTATGATTCGCAGGCCATATGGACGTTTTATCTAATTGAACAGTTAGTAACGGTGCCGTCTTATCAATTTTAAACTCGATAGTTTGGATTTTCTCTACATTGCCTGCTTGATCCGTACTGTGATAATCGACCTTGTATATCCCTTCACCGAAGGCAGGAATGGAGCCCGTGTAGGTGATCCAGCCCCCATTATTCACTTGGTATTCTGTTTTCGCCACGCCGGATAAATGGTCATATACAGACATGCTTACCGTAACATCCGACGTATACCATCCAGAGCTACCGTTATGTGCTGTCGGGCTTACAGTTGCAACACTTACGGGTGGTGTCTTATCATTAGGCGTCACTTTCACCTCAGTCTCGGCATGAAGGGACGTCAATGGATTCGTGACACGGATCACTGCACTGCCAACAGCCAGAGCATGTAGCTGTCCTTGGGCATCAATGGCTGCCACATCGCTATTCGTGCTGCTCCAAAGCAGATATTGATCCGTTGCATCGTTCGGAGTTATCCCCGCCGTGAATTGATGCGTATCTCCTACTTGCAAATCAAGCGCCTGGCTATCCAAGCTGATGCCCGTAGGGGGGATGAACTCGAACTTGAGCACATCCGCACGAAGCGGTCTATCATGAGCTGGATTCGCATCCTCGACCGTGATGTAGCTGGCACTTCCTCGCGGCAAATCATAGATGCCCAGTACCTGCCATGAACCTTGTAGTGTAGATTGATCGACGATCTTAGAATCGCTCTTTACGCCATCCATATAAATCGAGTATTCGGCAGCTTTGGTCGTATACACCGGTGTCGCGGGCGTTCCTGGCAAATAAACCGATACCCTATATCGTCCGGGCTGGGTGATTGTCGGCGTCCATTTGGCCGATGCGCCCGTTGGATTCGTAATCGCTCTTGAGATGCCGCCGTTATAACCTTTGAGAACCGTAGAAGTCACCCACTTATTCGTAGCGGTTCCTAGAGGCCCGTTGACTTCCGTGTATCCCCCGTTTGTGCCATAACTATGATAGATCGTAACCTGCTGAATGGCAGGCATCGTTACCTGGATCCTCGCCTCCGCATAGAGGGAAGTTAACGGATTCGCAGCACGAATCACCGCCTCTCCAACCCCCGTTGCATTCACCTGCCCCTCGGCATCGACAGTCACGACTTGACTGTTCGAACTGCTCCAAACCAGCTTCTGGTCAGTGGACTCGGCAGGCGTAAACACAGCCGTGAAGGAATGCGTATCTCCTACCCGCAGATCTAGTGAATCGGTATCCAGAGCAATCCCGGTCGGAGGGATGGACTCTAACTTGATGACATCCGCCCGAAGCGGTCGATCGTGAGCGGGGTTTGTGTCTTCGAGCAGGATATAACTGTTTGTTCCCCTTGGAAACTCATAGGAACCCAATACGTGCCAAGATCCCTGCAGAGAGAATTGATCAACAACTTTCGTTTCCTGTTTTACTCCGTTGATATAGATCGAGTACGCAGCCATTTTTGTGGTATTCACTGGAGTGGCGGGTGTTCCGGGAAGATACGCTGAAACTCGGTACCGTCCGGACGCGGACACGTTCGGCGTCCATTTGGCCGAAGCGCCCGTTGGATTCGTAATCGCTCGCGAAATACCACCGTTATAGCCTTTGAGTACGGAAGACGTGACCCATTTATTGGTAGCCGTTCCAAGCGGCCCATTGACTTCCGCATAGCCTCCCATGCTGTAACCATTGTATAAGGTGATAGGATTGGTAATGGTCGGTGGAATCTCTTCGATATAAGGGGCCTCCAACCCACCCTTTACATAAATCGGGTTCTCATCCAGTCGTAGTCGTACGTAACCATTCGTTGGCGTATACGTTAACGTATTCCCCATGATGTCCGTGACATCAAGGCTGTTGCGAGTATATAGCTTAAGGTCGGCTCCCGCAGGAGCGTACATGACCCGAATATCTTCCGCTGCTGTATGAAACTTATGACTATAAACTCCGGGGGCAATATCCTCGGTGTTTAGGAAATCCGCACCCGTTAATTCCCGGGTCATAGTGGCATAAGCGGAATAGGCCGGCTTCGGAACATATGCCCCTTTGGCATCGTCAGGATTCCGAATCAAACCGAACGTTCCCTCAAATTCATTCGGAACTGTAGATTTATTTTGCAAATTATAGATGTTGATTTTTTGGATACCATTCGCTAAAGCAGTGACAATTCTTCGAGCTACATAGTTGGCTTGGACATGCTCGTCGAAATTAAAATTACTAAATCCTGTTTCCGAGAGATTGATAGGGATTGTTTGATTATTGTTATAGGTTTTCATTATATTTTTGTGCCTATTGATATCTTTAACGAAATCTTCTGGGTTCCTCGTATACGAATGAAACGAATACTCATCCATATAATTCAGCGCGCCCTTTTGATAAAGCGATTCCAAAAATGCGTCTGAACCCAATTCGCCAAATACAAACCCTGTTATTTTCACATTGGGAAAATGGGGATGAATTTGTTCGTAGGATGTTTTTAACAAATTGAAATAAAAATCAGCTTTCTCTTCCTCCGTGGTAAGTCCCTTTCCAAACGAAGGAATGTCCGGTTCGTTCCAGATCTCCACCTGACCGACCTGGGGGTATCTGCTCAATAATTGCTTGCCGTATTCGGCAAATGCCGCCCTTGCCTCTGGACTCGTCGGTGCATTTCCCCCATCGTATAAATTATTATATAACGCCAGAGTGATATAAGGCTTGAGGTCATTCGACGCCACACGCGACATGAAATCGTCATGGAAGGATTTAAAGCTATAAATCCCCTTCGTCGCATCTTCGATGTCCCCCCAGCGCAAGGCATCCCTGACATACTTAACACCCATTTTTTTGGCAATTGGGATCAACGCCGCCGAGTCTTGAGCAATTAGATCGGTTCGAGCGGCATGCGTTTGCACGGAAAAATGCGAATCCGCCACTTGGCTCAGATCGAAATTGGAAACAACTGCGAACGAGGTATCTTTGGAGGCAATAACGTTTCCATTCTGCTTGGCTGTAACAACCAAACTGAACCATCCCTTTTTCCCGGGATTAACGGTTAATATGGTCGTTCCATCGCTTACGGCTTGGCTCCCGGACTGTACGGTGTTATTCCAATAATCCGAATAAACCCAGTCAATCGAGTCTCCATCCGTATTGATTTTGAAGCTCTTGATGTCATTTTCATAGAAAATGTTCCCAATCGTGCTTTGTTCGATGGTTAGTGCTGCTGCATAAGCCACTTGGTTTCCTGAAATCAGAGTGAGCCCATACGTGGCAAGTAGAGAAAATACCAAAAATGCAGAACATAAGCGACTTACTATTTTTTTCATAGCCTTACGTCTCCCTTCAAATGTAAATCATTTATTTAAAATCATTCGACACCTGTTCTATCCTGTCACCTCCCTCATCATTTATAAAAGCGCTTACAATTTATCAATAAAACTCTCGTTTGTAAATTTAAAAGGCATATACCGTTCATCATTTAGCGCCCTGTATATGCCTTTTTCTTCATTTACCTACACAACACATGTGTCTCCTTAACAGGACCCTCTATGAATTGGCCTCGGGTTTGCAGAATATAACGTATCTCTTCGGCAGAAACCATACGAACATCGCTGAATCCAGATTTGACAGTTAATGCGGCGGCGGTTCCTGCTGCTTCGCCGATGGCACTAATTCCTGACATTACACGGTAAGAAGCGTGGGCCTCAAATGTACCGCTAATACAGCGCGAGCTTAACAGCAGGTTGCCCAGCCCTTTGGCGATGAGACTGCGATAAGGAATATGATAATACCCCGGACTCGGCAAAATTGTCGTATACTCTTGGTGATTTTTATTTCCATCTGGGTCATGAACATCCACATCATAAGCACAAGCAGCTACCATATCATCAAACTTGCGTACTTGCAGACAGTCTTCTCCGGTTAACATATAGTCGCCAATAACTCTGCGCCCTTCACGAACCCCTAACTTCGTAAAAATAGTCTCAATCTTCGCATCCCGAAATGCAGGGTGCTCCCTGATCGCTTCAACTAATTCATACACTTGAACTTTGCCGATTTCAAACGCACGTTCAACTGACCCTGGAATGGTGGGATCAACATTGCTTACCGCAGTCGAATTAAATAGGAATGCTTTCCCATCTGGATAGGGGAATGCTAATACGCCCTGACGCATATTCGTGCTGTTCTTTCTCTGTTTCATCGCAACATAATAGGGCTGGAGCGTCTCTTCCAGCCAAAAAAAGCAGCCCCAGCTTGTGACATCTTTCACTTTAAATAGAGCGGGATCGAATCCAGTGAGTTTGAAAGTAACCGTCGCCATCTGCATCTTTCCATCTTTTTCTCGCCCCTTTTGAAACCCCGCTCCTGCCAATGCTGATAAATTTCCGTCTGCCGTCCCGTCAAGGAACACGCGGCCATATACACGTGTTTGCTTTGATCCTGCGATAGTCAACGAACGAATATTCCCGTCTTCCACCTGCACGGCATCCACTTCGCAGTCCGTCCACACGGTCAGATTTTTCTCTTTTCGAATTAATCGATGATAGGTTTCTTTCAATTCCTGTTCATCATAACTTGGCACTGTTTCCTCGTCGAAGGTCAAGCCTGTGTTCTGGTAGGCCAGTGGGAATAATTCCTTATGGATACCTGTGTTCACACACCGTCCATGATGATCACGAAATTTACACACTAAGGCAATAGCTGCATGTACCCCAGTCCCGCCAATTTCACTCATTTTTTCAATAAGCAGCACCTTACTATTTAATCTAGAAGCAGCTAAAGCTGCACAAATACCGCCTACTCCTGCCCCAACAATTACAATATCAAAATCATTTGTATAATCATTCATGTGTATCACTCCTTTATTAAATCTAACCCTCATTTATGGGGGCTGATACGGTTACCCCTTCAGGCCGCTGCTGGCAATTCCTTCAACAAAGATTCTTTGGAAAATGGCTACGACGATGATGAGAGGAAGCAGCGCCGAAACAGAAGCGGCCATAATCAATGAATAATTTGCGCCATATTCATCTACAAAGCTGGAAAGACCTATCGGTAGTGTGAACAATTCACTCGAACGCAGGAAGATCAACGGATTCTCATACTCATTCCAGTGCCATGTAAAGGAAAGGATGAGGAGTGTCACGATGGCAGGCTTCGTTAAAGGCAAACAAATTTGCCAATAGATCCGGAAGAATCCCGCTCCATCCGCTTTTGCCGCTTCAAGAAGCTCGTTCGGGATTGTGCTGAAAAATTGCCGCATCAGGAACGTTCCGAATACGGTAAAAATTCCCGGTAATATGACGGCCCAATGGGTGTTCACCAAGCCAATACGATCGAACAGGATAAACCTAGGGACAAGCAGCACCTGCGCGGGGATGATCATCGTAGCCAAGTACATGAGGAAGATAAAGTCTCTTCCCTTAAAGTTCAATTTAGCGAACGCGAACCCAGCCAAAGAACTGGTGATGATGGAGCCAACAACCGTAAAGAAGGTGATTTTGGCCGAGTTCCAATAAAATAAAGCAAATTTATATTTGCCACCCCAAACCTCTTCGTAATTCGAGAGAATCGGATTTTTAGGAATCCAATTGATCGGGTATTTGAATAAATCAGCTTGGATTTTGAAGGACGAAGAAATCATCCAGATAAACGGGATCAAGACCATTACACCCAAAACCAACATGACAAGCGTGACGCTTAATTTTCGCAAAGATACCACTACAAACCCACTCCCTCATTAAAAATGCTGCTGCAAATTCTTCTGGCTGCGCCATTGGATCAATGTAATCGAAAATATGATGACGAACAAAACCCAGGACATCGCTGCCGCATAACCCATTTTATAATTCTGGAAGGCAGTGAGATAAATATGATAAGCAAGAACCATGGTCGAATTGACCGGTCCGCCTTGTGTCATCACATTCACAACAGCAAAGACCTGAAAGGTGGAAATAATAAGTGTGACGGCAATCAAAAAGGTAGTTGGCTTCAGCATGGGGACAGTGATACTGAAAAACTGCCTCATCCCTGTGGCCCCGTCAATCGAAGCCGCTTCATATAAATCCTTAGGAATCCCTTGTAATCCCGCCATATACAGCACCATCGTGTATCCGATGTAAGTCCAAACGACCATAAAGATGATAGCCGGCAATGCCCACGCCGTACTCCCCAACCACCCGGGAGGATTGGTAACCCCTAGTGATCTTAGGAATGCATTGATGGGACCATCCTGGGCATTGTAAAGCACGCTCCACACCACAGAAACGGCAACCAAACTGCTGACATAAGGAAGGAAAAACAAAGTTCGTAATAAACCCTTGGCATAGACATGTCGATTAAGCAATACGGCTACAACCAAACCTATTGCTATTGCACTGGGCACCGTTACACCTGTCAAAATAAAATTGTTCTTGAGTGCGTGCCATAAGTAAACGTCATTCATTAATTTTTTAAGATTTCCTAGTCCAGCGAAACTCAGCCCAGCAAAGCCCTTTAAGTAATCCCAATCTGCAAAAATCAGCATAAAACTGAAAAGCAAAGGTAGAATGACGAAGAAAAAAACGCCGAGAAAGTTCGGCAAAATAAACAAATAACCCGCCAATTGTTCCTTCATGTTATGTTTGGACACTCGTCGCATGATGCCACCTCATTTAGCTATATTCAACCCATACCCGTATCATAAACAGTAGCGAATCAGAGTGGAATGGCGTGATTTAGGTTGTTACAGCGTTAATTTTAAGATGTAGGAAAACAAATTAGAAAAGGGACCTGGCAGACTTCAAATTGAAGTCCGCCAGGTCCCTTTTCTAACACAACCGTTATTTTTTTTCAGCCTTAATCGCTTGATCCGCTCTTGTCTTCATATTCTGAATGGCTTTGTCTAAGGGCTGCACACCCATGACGTATTTCTCTGTTTCTTCGTTAATAATTTTGGTCATTTCCGGTAAAGCGGTAGAAATCGTTTGAACTGGGAACGTATAATCGCCTTTGATTAGTGATTTCAGAGAATCCACGTTAATCAAGTTTGCTGCATCTCCGACCATAAGCTCAGCGACTTTGTCCACATCGATTTTCTTGGAAGATGGCAAACGTCCACCCGGAATCATGAGAAGATTACCTTCGGTTAAGTACCAGGAGATAAATTGAAAGGCTTCGTCTTTGTTCGAAGACGTATTGTTAATCGACATGAAGTCGTTGAAGCCTGCTGTATTCACTTTGCCGCCCTTCTCTAACTGGGGTACTGGCGCAAAAATGGTTTTGAAGTCATGCGGGAAGCTTTTCGTATCCTTCACATTCCTTAGCAGATGTGTACCTCCGAAAATCATGGCCGATTTACCGGTTAGAAGCTCGTTTGGAGGGAGTAATTTGTTGGCGATAATTTCTGGCCACTTGACTGATAATCCTTTGTCCTGCAGCGCTTTTTGATACTCCATGCCCTTCTTGACGGCAGGACTGTCGAAGGTGGACAATCCATCCGCTGTATAGTAGGAATCCACCGGCTTATTCTCAAGAATAGCAAAACGCACCATATTATCGTCTGGAACCTTGATAAAACTGCCCTTCTGGTCCGGTGTATGCAGCTTCTCAGCAAGGGCCATGTAGTCGTCCCAGGTCCATCCTTGAGCCGGAATCTTCTCTCCCGCTTTTTCCAAAGCCGTTTGATTAATCATAACGGAAGATAACAGCTTCATGGCCGGTAAGTAATGCGTTTTCCCTTTGAACGGGACGACATTATCTTTGCCAATAAGATCATCCACATTAAGCTTATATTTGCTAATCAAATCATCCAACGGATAGGTGACGCCAGCATTCGCTCGGCGATTGTAATTCGTTTCTCCATAGCTGAAGAAGATGTCCGGAGCATCGGAGTTGCTGATAAGAGCCGTATCGAGCTTCGTGTTACCGCTATCGTCGTTCACGTAACGTGTATACTCCACTTGGATATCAGGATGTGCACTGTTCCATTTCGTGACCACGTCCTTGGGTCCGCTCTCTTCAGGAATGCCGCCCCACATCTTAAGTTTGACGGCTTTCTTGGGAACTGCGGAGCTTGCAGTCGTTGCTGCAGCGGGAGATGAGCTTGATGGGTTGTCGCCTTTTGCACAGCCGGAAAGCATCAAACTAAATGCCATTGTGAGTGATAGTGCGGAATAGATCGATTTCTTCATACTGGTAAAACCCCTCTCACTTGTTTTCATCCGTTTGGAACATCATTAGCATAGCAAAGTGATCATTTCCTGCGTAATGAATTCATTTAAGATCTTACCTGTCTTGTTTTATCTACTTTTAATGAATATAGCGCTTCCGATATTCTTGCGGGTATATGCCTTCAATTTTTTTGAACAACTTGGCGAAATAATTAGGGTCCGAATAGCCTATCGCGTCCGCAACTTCATAAATTTTAACATTGGCATCCTTGAGCAGTTCCCTGGCTTTCTTCATTCGTATACGAATCATGTAATCGATCATTGTTTCGCCGGTTTCTTTCTTGAATAAGGAGCTTAAATACGGTTCCGTAAAATTAACTTCTTTTGCCAAGTCGGACATTTTAAAGGAAGTACTGTACTTTTCTTCGATCATTCTTTGAACGGCCCTAATTTCCGGGCGAGGCTGATGAACCGCGCTTGCGCGCAAATGCTCGAAGAAGACTGAAATCCATCCAATCAACCACTCGCTTATTTCTTGTATGGACTCAGATAGCCTCACGACATGATGAGGATACTTCCCTTCGTAAGGCATGATTGAATATAAGTCTCCTCCTTTATGTTGAAGGAACACCTCGAATAGATGGACAATATGCAGCCAACGTTCTCTGGCCAAATCTGGATAAGGTCTAGGTACTCCGTCTTCTAAATAAGCCTCCGCCATATTTCTTATAGCATTCTGAAGCGCTTCTTTGTCTTGCCGAGCCATCATATCAAGCCATTCATCCTGTGATGAAATAGGCAAAGCTTGGTTTGCAAACATTTGCTCCCTATAGTGAATGACACGGCTCGAGTCATTGTAAAATCTCACCAAAAGCGCTTCATCGGCAAACTTGCATGCTTCATGCAGGTCGTATGCTCGTTCAACAGGGGCATAAGTACCGAAATAGACAGCCAATTTGAGATAGCGGTGTATACATTCCGTCATCTCTTGAAGCATCGGCTCCGCCCCCATACCGGAGATCATACCGAAACGCCCTCCATCCATTTCCACAATGTGTCCTGCCTTATATTTGCGCATAATTTCCCGAAGGATATTCATCACGGAAAAACGCAGCAGCTTTTCACTCTTAAAGCGATTCTCATCGACAACAGACTCGTATCGGTCAATTTTCATCATCGAAACCGTCCATGGAAATGGGGGAAGTAGATTCGCATATTCCTCTGAGAGATCATCCGCTTCCTTCTTTGAGTATTGCATGGTCAGGAGATCACGCAAATGCTTGTCAATGGTGATTTCTTGACGAAATTGAACCGTAGTCCGATTAAGCAGTAACATTTCCTCCTGCTTTTTACGTTCGTTCTCTATTTCCTTTTGCATTTGCTGCAGCTTGGTTTGAAGATCATCCGGCTGCATAGTTAGCTTCAATATGTAGTCGGAAGCTCCAAGCTGCAAGGCCCGCCTTACATACCCAAAATCATTATAGTTGGATAAAATTAAAATCTTGATGTGCGGATATAATTCCTTCACCCGTTCCATCAGCGAGATACCATCCATATTCGGCATGGAAATGTCGGTAATCAAGAGATCACATGGCTTTTCAGCAAGAATGGTAAGCGCATCCAATCCATCCACTGCCTCGCCGATCAATTCAAAGCCAAATTCCTCCCAAGGAATAAACGTCTTGAGTCCGAGCCTCACCAAAAATTCATCTTCCACTAATAAAAGCTTCGTCATGCTGGATCCTCCATCCGCTTCCAAGGCAGCTTAATAACCGTCTCCGCTCCAGTATCCATGCCATTGTGCATAAATAGCCCATAGGGTTCCCCGAAATGCATGCGAATCCGACTTTGAACATTCTCAAGTCCGATTCCACTATATTTCCCTTGCCTTATAGGATCGGATTTCTCAAGAGCTTCATCGGCAAGCTTTCTCTCAGACAGCCCTTGTCCATTATCTGTAACGGTAACAAACAACAAATCATCTTCATGATAAGCCGTAATACGGATGATTAGAGGCATACGGTTCCCATGGATGATGCTGTTTTCCACAATAGGTTGAAGGGTGAATTTAAGAATGCGAGCAGACAATAGACTTTCATCAACACGAATCGACAACTCTATATTATCGTTAAACCGAATTTTTTGCAGCGAAAAATAATGTTGTATAAAATCAAGCTCATCTCTCAGTGTGACAACTTCGCTCTCCTGCTTCATACTGTAGCTCAACATAATACCAAGGGATGTAATCATATCCCCAACGTTTTTAGCACCCGAAAATACAGCCAGCCACTTAATGGAATTGAGTGCGTTAAACAGGAAATGGGGAGAAATCTGAGCTTGCAGCGCATGAAACCTTGCTTCCTCTTTAAGCTGCTGCTCTTCTCGAAGAGTCGTAACCATCTCTTTCAAGCTCGAAAGCATACGGTTGAAGTGATGGCTCAGAAGCCCGATTTCATCGTTTCCTCCTGCCAATGCGGGATTTTCGAAATTGCCGAATGCTGCTTTCCCCATTGCCTGCACGAGCGAGCGAATAGGCTTCATCAAACGAAGGGTAAAGATGACATAGATGAAAAGAAAACATGCGAATAAAACGATGACACTCCACGTCGTTGTGGAACGTACGTTTTTCAACTGCTGCATCCATTGTTCCTGCATGGGGATCCATTGCAATTGCCAGCCGGTTGCTTTTAAGGTTTGTATGAATGTGGATCGTTCCTCTCCCGATTCAGTCCTGTTCCACAAATCATTTTGTCCCCACAGCAAACGGTTTTTATCGGATATCAGGAATTGGGCAGGGGAATCCTTCTCTAACCCATTGGAAACGAGAAACATTTCCTTGATTGGAAATGCAATAAAAACTAAGCCATACCCCTTTGTCGTCTCCCCTTTAATTAACCGGGCCATGGTAATAAAGCCCCCTTCTTGGTTACCCTCAAGTCCTTTTACTCTCAGAGAAGGGTTCACGTCCCAAGCTGGAGCACCGTTTTTTTCTCTGGCTTGTTTCACATAATCCGGTATCACTTTAAGAATCACTTCGTCTTGATTGGTCGCATAGATGCTGCCATTAAATCCATAAACCGCAACAATGGCATGGTTGTCCAAAATATATGAGATCAGGTTGTCCATCTTGCTCTGTAGACCAATTACCCTCTGGTAGGTAGGATAATCATCTAAATCCGACTGCCCCGAACTTCTTAGCAATTGCAAGACATCATAGTCGTTCGTGAGCAAATTCGAAACATTTAAAGTCCGGTTCAGCATATCGTCGGCTCGATCCGTAACCCTCTTTAGAACCTGGGTTTGTGTGTCGGTCATTTGTCTCATAAATATTTTGTCAGATTGAACGAAGTAAAGATACATCATAAATAAAATGGGAGCCACAATAAACAACGTAAATGCAAGTAAAAACTTCAGGCGCAAAGAGAAAAATATTTGCCTCTTGTTCATTGTCATTTTCTCTCCCCTTCGGAACAAATGTACAATAGCAACCGTCCACTGAACGGTTGCCATGATTACTTATATATTTAGTATTATAACTCCTACATTACTTATATAAATAGGTTCTATTTTATGTTTAAGCACGGTTATATTTAATTTGATATTTGCTCTATAACTTAAAGAGAAGTTGGCTGAAGAGCATTCAAACTTCTTGTCCTCATACAGTTCAAAGGTTCAGTTTTGGTTTGTTGGTTCAATAATGACGAAGATTTGTGATTAAATAATTCAATTTCGAAACAAGAGTAACGTTATCAATAGCGATTTTGGCAAGTAAATTCTGATAATATCCTGTAGGCATGGCAGCCAGAATGTTTCCTCCTCTCTGGCCCGTTTTCCACTTACTGAAAATGGCTTGCTTCAATCCATCCTCATACGATTTCGGTTCCTTGTACACGGTAATAGGAACAGTCGCCGTGACTTCCCGTCCTGTAAAGGCCAAATAAATTTCGCGAAATATTTGTATATGTTCTCGTTCAGCTTCGCGGATGGAAGAAATCAAGATGCGGTCTTCCTCGGATGGCGCCAGTTCAAGAAGCCTCTGGTAGAATGATTCAGCATTGCGCTCCCCAGCCACGAATTCACGAATAATTTGAAGCGATTCCTGCAATCCGTGATAAGGCGATTGCATTACATTTGGGCGAAAACTCAACCCGTTCAAAAGGTGAAGCGCAGATTCTGCGGCACTAGTTTCGTCATATGTTCTATAATACAAATGGACTTCCCCTTTCCTATAGAATCCCTGCATTATATGTCGATGTCACGCCTAATTGTGATTGTCATTGGTTCGATCTTTTTTTCATTTCGTCATCATTAACACCTCAAATTTATCATCATTATGACATAGCTCGTTCATCCAAGCGACGAGGGCCTCGTGGGATAACTTTACAATTTTAATGGATATAATAACAACAGCGTATATTAACAGTGAGGTACTCCTTATGACCCAAGGAATTTTTTTGCCGCTTAATTTTAATTCTCTCTGGTATTTAGGACTGAGCACGTTAAGTCTCATCCTTCTCTTCTATGTTTATTTCAAAACTAAAAATTACAGGAGTCTGCTCCTGTTTTTGGGGATGGTCGGAATAGGTTATTCGATCGAGTACATCATTTATGTATTGCTGGGGAGCTATGAGTATGATCCCAATATCATCTCCCGCGATGCTTATTATGATAACAATATGGGGGCACTTGCTTCGAATCTACTAACTTTGCCTGCAACAGCCACATTAATAGCAGTATTTCGATTGAACTGGATTGTGATCGCTATTATTACAGGGCTAATAGTGGGGATCGAATGGCTATTCTTAAAATTGGGCATTTATCGTCATTATTGGTGGCGGTTTGAATACACGGCCTTTGGATTGTTGGTATATTATGGTTTTGCCAAAGCCTGGTTTACACGGCTTATGCGTCCGTTAAAAGGGATCTCTCACTCTTTGACACTATATTTTATCACTTGGGCGCTTTGTACTATGCAATTTGTCCCCATCTCGTTATTCAACAGTAGATATTATAATCTCGGTTGGTTCGAAAACCGTTCTCATGATACAACTGCTTTTTCATCACTATTTGGGATGTTTACCAGCATCTTCTCTGTGTGGGTGTTGAAACTAAAGTGGAAATATAGTTGGCTGAAGTACATATTTTCTGCAGCTGTCATATTTGGCGTTAACATTATTCTTCAAATAATCGGAGTGCTTCATAGTCTTGTATGGTGGGATTTCTGGTATTGCAGTGGGGTGAATTTAATAATAATCATAATAGTTGATGTAATTAGTAAACGCTTATGGAATGGTCCTAACCAGTTGCTTCGGTGAATTATGGATGGCCATACCACGGGTCGCTAATCTGCATCTTACCGCCTGGAGTATACTAATTCTATGGGGGATGAAATCCTTTAAATACACGAGCTTTTCGTGAGAAAATCAAAACATAGCGAGGGAGTTCAATATTGGATGTTTTTGATTTCACACATAAATTCCCAACATTGTATAATTGAAGGATACTAAATGCAAACTAATTAAAAACGAAGGACGGTGTAAAAATGACGAGTGTATTTGAAGCAATAATTGATGTAATGAAAACATTCATTGATGATGAACCAAAGCCACCTTTACATATAGGGGAAGCAATGACTTGTTGGACATACTTAACCATGCTTGAAGAAGAAATCGCGAATGTACAAATTGGACTTAATACTACAACAGATAACGAACTTTTGGATGCACTTCATGGATCAATGGAGTTAGCAAGAGCACAATCAAAAGAACTAAGGGATCTTATGATACAAGAGGGTGTGACTCTACCCCCAGTATCTGAAATAAAACCAAAATCAGAACCAAATTCTATTCCAATGGGTGTAAAACTGACTGATGATGAAATTGCAAATGCACTTTCTATTAAAGTTGTCGCCAATTATATGATGTGTGCAACTGGTGCTGTGCAGTCTGTGCGTAATGATGTGGGTATGATGTTTGTTAAATTTCAAGCAGAGAAATTGAAGTTCGGTGCTTCATTAAAAACCTTAATGCGTAAACGTGGGTGGATTAAAATCCCTCCGTATTATGTACCTAATGGGTTGCCGACACAATAATTTCTAATTGTTTAATAAATCGACATTCCCTCAATATCCATAGAAAATCGTTGCTTTTCCGAAACTCTACCTCAAATTGTAACAAAATAAGTTAGACTAAGTACTCAATAAAACAAATAGTTCTGCGTTACTTCAATAATCATAGTTTCTTAAAACTGTGCCATACTAATTCCGTTTTTATTAACTGATGAAAGTAGTTTACTTCTGCTTATTTGTAGTTGTGATGACCTTTGCCGATTGGGGCTATACCAAAGCAGAATTTGTTAGGCTTACGCGATCGATTTTGATATCGGCCGAATTCCCTTTGAATTATACAAATATAATGACAGCTCGAAATACGAGATTTTTGATTTGATTCTGAATATTTTCACCTATCCGCCAGCGGCCTACTATTGTCTTTATTTTTATGATAAATAGAAGCTTAAAGGGTGGCTTCTCACCGGACACATCCTGCTTTTTTCCCTCTTGACTACAGGAATGGAGTGGATTTCGCTTCAGTTTCACGTGTATGAATACAAAGGCTGGAAGCTAATCTACTCATTCTTTGTCTATATTATCGTTTATTTATCCAATATCGGCATACTTCGCTTCGTCCAGTGTTACTTGCCCAATCGGCAGCAATCACGGTAAATTAAAAAAAGCTTCAATCCAACTCCGCAGACTGATTGCCGTCACTGAATCGGCATCGATTTTTCCAAACTTGGAAAAAAACTTTAATATCTCCATCCTACCCATAGAACTGATAGGTTTGGCGAGGGAGATCCCCCTTCAATTCTTTAACATCAGTCTGTTCGGCATGAAAAGAATCGGTTGGCTTGATTCCATGGAGAACATGTCGGACTTCACCCTTATACTGCTTGCGGCAGTCATGGGACTCTATCTGTGAAGAGGAATGGCTGCTGCTTGATCGCACAGCTGCTGCTGATCATGCCGGCAGCCTCAATTAGGTTGTGTATGTAACTAACACGTGCTGCGTTTGCTTAATGGCGCAATGCTAGTCTACATTTGTTTCCTAGTCTAATACTATTGTTCTTGAACCAATTGTCAGGAATCCGTACACTTTCTTGTCATTGGTTTGTGACAAGAATCTATTCCGATAAACTAAAAAACCCGCCTATTATGCGGGTTTGAATCGGTACGCTTTCTTGTCATCTGACATTTGTCAATGAAACGTTTATATGTTTTTGTCCCCCGACACCAGAAGAATAGTTTTCGTGTCCTATATGTCGCAAACATTCTGTGTCACAAACATGCAGTTCATTATTTAGAAGATAAGCTTTACGCATTCTAAATCTAAAGCCAATCGACAATGTTTGCTTCCTTCATAAAAAGTCAGGCTATGCGCTCTGGCTTGGTTTCTTGCGTACGCCTGTGAGTTCAAAAGCCTCTTTAGGAATCCCCAGTTCTTGGGCCTTCTTCTTTTTAATGACCATGGCCTGTTGTAAGCTAGTGGCTTGAAATTCAATTGAGGTGCCAAACGGATCCTCAAATGCATAGTAGCTTTTTTTATTCGACATTAAACTTAGCGCCTCCCCATTTTATTCTCGAATGATTTTGCCTGGTCATATTCCTGACCGCAGTTTGCTAAAAATATTATGTCCGCACATCCTGTATATATACACAAATTGGGAATTGCTATTTGAATTATATAGGTTCTTGTCACCCGACAAGAATCCATGTTGAATTCTGCGCTCGCCGACACGCTTGCGCTACCCGCTGAGCGGGAGTCGCGCCGGCCAGGCAATACTGCTAACGCAAAAAAGCCCCTTCCGGCGGTATGCCGAAACCAGGCAGCCGAGCTGTCGCGTCCTGATTTTCCAAAAAAGCAACTCGGTTCGGTTTTTACGATCGAATGCATCAAGCTAACGGAACTGCTCCAAAAAGCGTTGTTCTTCGTTAGCTTAACATTTGACGACCAAAGGGTTATACAGGTCTGCTACTAGACTTACTAATCCAATATATCCTTGTATTCATTAGGGAGTTCGGGGGCGAAGTTCGGGCTGGAGAGAGGGATGAAGTAAAGGCTTAACGCAGAGTTGGGTCGAGGGAAAAACAAGACTTCGTAGTCAGCTTGCCATTGCTATGGACGGTCCAGACCGCTCGGCCTTGCAGGGCCTTGGAGAAGTTATAGTTTGCTGAAGTGCTGATGTGCCTCGCAAAGAACCTTGATTGAGGTCTTGAAGCGGAGCCGATCCGTTTCTTTTTCTGGCAACGAAAAAAGCCCGCGAATGCGGGCTGTCTCCTCTTCAGTTCATTCAGCCTCCGGAAAGACGATACACACTTTCGTTCCTTTTCCGGGCTCGCTCTCGTACTTCAGCGTGGCGTTCATCGCCTCCAGCAAGCGAAATGTCACCATCAGCCCTAAACCGGTTCCTTGTGACTTCGTCGTATAGAATGGGTTTCCGAGTTTTTGGAGTTGCTCTGAAGTCATTCCTTCCCCTGAATCGGAAACAAACACACTCACTTTTCCACCCGACGAACATGTCTCTACATGAAGCGTCCCTCCGTCAGGCATAGCTTCGATAGCGTTTTTCAAAATGTTGAGCAGCGCTTGCTTGAGCTTGCTTTTGTCACCGCTTACGTACAGGTTTTCACCAATCTCGCTGATTATCTCCACCCGGTTCATTGATGCGTACGACGAAACGATTTTCAAAACGCTGGTCATTTTTTCTGAAACGCTAATTTTAACGACATTATTTAACTGCGGTTTCGCAAAGTCCAAGTAATCGCTCAGTACGGATGCGGCCCGATCCAACTCCGCAATGGCTATTTCCATGTACCTGCGAAGCTTTTGGTCAGCTGAACTCTTTCCAAGCTGAAGAAAACCACGGACGACCGTCAACGGATTTCTAACCTCATGCGCGATGGAAGCTGCCATCTCGCTTATGAGGGCAAACCTTTCGGAACGCTGCATTTGCATTTTTAAAGAAAAATTCTCTCTGATAATTTCAATGACGTTAATAGTAAGCACAATCGACAACCAGGAAAATGAAAATAACACCGCATAAAATCCCCAACCGAAAAAGGTTCTTTCTGAGAAAAAATACCATAGGCAGAGACTTAAAAAGTTAGCGGAAGAAATCAGTCCAACACCGATTTCAATTTTTTGAAAACGTCCAGATTGCGTGTATTTATTTTCCAACAAAATACAAAGCGCCGCGATGAGCAATGAGGCTATCAAAAATCCTAGACTAGAATAAAATCCCGCCAACAAGGAGAGCCGATAAATCGTAATCAACGACGCTGAAATCCCGCCCCCCAAAATGCCTCCGTACAAAAAACCGATTGTGAAAGGAATCCACCGCATATCTACCTGAATAAGACTTTCACTAAGATGCAAAGGAAAGTTCATGCACAAAATGCCCGTAATTCCCGCAAAAAGGCCGATCACAATTTGTTGATGGCTCCTTTTTTCCAAGGGTCGAATTTCCATAAAAACCAATTGATAAGCCAAAATCGGCAATAGTACTATAAAAACGTTCACAATCAGTTCTTTTATCATCAACGTTGCTCCTCGGGAAATTGAACTTACCGAATTATAACAGAATTGTGAAAGTTTTTGTCGAACAGTTTTTTGGTAAAATATTACTGTTAATCGTGGAATGAAGAAAAGGACGGTTAGTTCGCCCTATTGCCTTTTCTTCTCTACTCAAAATGCGTTAGAATTCCTGTGGAACGAATAATTTGGACTTTGAATATAAAAAAGAGCGCTCCTGTACGATGGGAGTAAGTAACGGGTCTACAGCCCTTAAAATCCCACATCAGGAGGTCGCTCTACTATGAAGTTTAAGTCACAATACAAACAAAATCAACTCATTGAAAACATTACCGTTAATCACCTTGTTGTCGGTGTAGATATCGCTCAGGAGACCCACGTTGCTAGAGCCGTTAACTTCGTACTTGTTAACCCTTACCTGGTCAAGAAGAACAAAGAAAACCGCGGCAATACTCGATCTAGAAGTGATAAAAAGGATGCCCTTGTAATTGCAGACATGGTCAAAAACGGCTATTATTCACCTGTCCGTTTCCATTCCGCAGAATATGAAGAGCTTCGCTCCTGATTGCAAATCGAGAAACGGTTGTTAAACGACTTGTAAGTGCAGTGAATCAGATCCACGCTGGGTAGACATTGTGTTCCCTGAACTTAGACAAGTTTTTAAAATCTTAACTTGCAAGGGTGCATTGGTAACCCTTCGCCTGTTTCCTCTCCCCACCGATTTATGTAAATTAGAGTCTACTGATGTTATTGCGGGTTGGAAGAAGTCCATGAAACGGCATTCAGGTGTGCGTAGGGCTAATTACTCATCGAACTGGCCAAGCGGACTGTTGGTTCCAAGCAGGCAACACACGCTTACAAGCTCCATCTTAACCATCTTCTTGAGGAATATGACTTAGCCAACACGCAGCTTCATAGAATTGATAACGAGGTCAAGGACGTGCTTGATCGTATCCCCTATGCGGGCAAGATCCTTGTGATTACAGGTGTGAGTGCTATTTCTTTAGCTGGCGTTTTAGGGGAGTCAGGTGATCTAAGCGGTTTTGCCCACGGTAACACACTACTGCGTCATGCAGGTCTTAATCTGACCGAAGCAAGCTCGGGGAAATGTAAAGGTCAGATGACATTGAATAAACGAGGGCGTCCACGCCTTCGACATTTTCTCTATTTAATTACGATGTGCATGGTCATGAGCAACCAAGAATTTAAGGCTTTGCATCACCATAACGTCCAAGTTAAAAAGCTTAAAAAAATGAAGTCTATCATGAAGTTATGCGGTAAATTAGCTCGACTTTTAGTTGGGATGGCACGCAGTCAGGAAGCATACAACCCAAATAAAATCCTTGTAATAGCAGCTTAAAACTAGACCATATCTCACTTAAGTTGGCGTATTCGCAGGAGGACAAAGAAAGCACAGAGTATCGGGATATGTTACGCAAAAGGGCACCGACCCGTTCCGTTAGAAAGACCGACCTCCACCCCTTAGATAGATGTGACGAAGGAATGAGAGGGCTTAGACCCGCCCCGACATGGGAGTGAAAATCGCTAAGGGCATCGTGGAGAATACGTGCAGCATATGGAATTAATTGGGTGAGGCCACCTCCACCTCTGTTCCCGCACACCTTCTAACGAATAAACTTACCAAATGAACTCTCTTTCTTTGCGAATACGCGAGCTTGAGTGAGAAAATCAAATCATACCGAGGGAGCGGAATAGGCCGCCGAGCAATCCTCGGTAGCCATTTTTTTTCTTATTGTTAACTATCGTTTTTGTTGAAATATTACCTATAATTTGACTCCTAAGCGTTCAAGAGCTTTATGCAGTACTTCAATATTGTTGTCATAACCATTCTGACATTGTTGCATCTAGGCATCAGCAGTATTGAACCGATCTACGCTGTTTATCTCCTCGTTTTGTGCTTTGAGAGCCCTCTGAGAAGCCTCGACCAAAAAATAATGGATTTCTTTATTTACTAATCCATGCTCTGGATGCTCATAGTTATAAAAGATAATTGAAAGTGGCTCAATTATCTTCCCAATGATATTGGTCTCTTCTGCAACCCACCAGCTGAAACTTCCCTCCTAGGCATTTAAAACTCCCTCTCAATCCTGACATCCATCAAAATCCAGTATTTTTCAGATGTACAAATTCAGCAAATTGGAATCTGTTTAAACACTAACCTCCAAAACAAAATTAAACATACGTTCTGCGTTAGTGCAATAACAATTGAGTTTAATCTATTGACTCATCGACTGGCTTATCCGTGGATTACTTGATATCATCCGCAGCAGTAAGGGATTTGCCCAATCCGAACGGGACTTAGATGCTTTACATCTATTATTCTAAAAACATAAATTTCCATAACAACAAACATATCAAAGTAGATACCCATGAAATGAAGCCAAATATCATAACAATTTTGTTTTCACTCCAACCATATTTCAGGCTAAAATGATAGTGGATAGGTGCCATACGAAAAATACGAAGTTTGGTTTTTTTATAGTACCAAACCTGTAAAATAACTGATAGTTGTTCAGATAAATATATAAAAAATAAGATGGGAATTAATATCTCAACTTTTTCAATTATAGCCATAAAAGCTAAAGAACCACCAATAGCCAAAGAACCAGTATCACCCATAAAGGCTCTAGCAGGATATATATTATAGAAAAACAATCCTAATAAACAACCAATCATTACCAATGAGAATGTTTGAACGCCTATTTTGTCAGAAATTATAAAGAAGAAAAAATATGTTGGAATAGCTACAGAAATAAGTAAACCATCTAATCCATCGGTAAAATTAATCGCATTTGCTGAACCGACAATAAAGAGCACCATTATTATTAAGTAAAATAGAAAGGGAAGTTTTAATGAATAATCACCAAATATTGTTATGTTCGGACTAAGGGAATATGTACTAATCAGATACCAAAGGAGTACACCAGTAAAAGTAAACTGAAGGACTAGCTTTGTTTTTCCTGAAACACCAGAAGGGTCTTGAAAATAAGCCTTTTTAAAATCATCAATAAACCCTATTATGCTGAATAAGATGAAGGTGGTATTAAGGAATAATGTTAATGGGTCTGGTCTGGTCAGAGTGGTTACTAATATGCCTGTTAAAAGTACAAGACCCGCCATTAACGGAGTTCCACGTTTGGCTTGATGGTCAGGAGGTAATTCCGCTCTAATTGGTTGGGTAAGTTTTAACGTCCGTAGCCCCCAAATAAGAATGGGACATAAAAGTGCGACCATAAAAAAGGAAAGTGTGGAAATACCTAAGGTTGATTGTAGCATGATTATCCCCTATCGTTTTTTGTACAGGCATAGGATATTATACATTAATTTATTGGACAAATATTCCTGTAGAGGAAATTTAATTTTTTCAGTCCTCCTTTTAATATTCGTTTTAAAACTCTTACAACTTTCTCGCAATAACTTAATGTTACATGAAAAAAATGAATAAAAAAAAGAGAAACTTCAAAGGAATATCTTTCCTATTTTATTGACGACTTTCTCTCAATCCCGAAACTATGCCATGATTCCTACACGTTCTCAGAGCATAAGAAAAGCATCATCGTTTGATGATGCTTAATTATGGGGATTGGGTTCTGTGTGATACGAGTATTATACGGATTTAAGCTGCTGCCTTGAAGATGAGAAAATATTACAAAAACATCTCATAATAACTGGAGATTAACTTTCCATCAACTGACCATTCCGGGCCCATCGTCTTTCCCGATTTCGACACCTGAATCTCCGTACCATTCACAAATACCCACACGTTGCCATCCCTCATAAATGAAACTTTCGCCGGCACCTGCTTTGAACCAAAAACTGGATCAGCCAGTTGAAATACCGAAATTAAGAATACAATCGTTACTACGAATTTCCGGAAAAACATAAGCATTCACCTTCTGGAAATCATTTTCCATTAGCACTGCCTATTATTTCGGGAATTTACTCAGTCTAAGTATGTTCAATCAAATAAATAGTGAGTTACGATGCTGTCCGTTTAGCTGAGAAGGCTGCCGTTCCATTGCTGTCGGCAGCCTTCTCCCTTATGTTTATTGAACTAACGTTTCCGTTAGCGTAATGCGTGTAGAACTTGAATAGCTGACTGTTCATCTTCAAGAAAGAAAACCTGTTCCCCTTTGTTGCACTCGTAAATAAAATCCTTAAGACTCTTACTGTTATAAACTTTGAAATTACCTACAACCGCCAACTTTATATGATAGTTCACGTACTTCTGTAGAATATCACCCGCTAATCTTGTCTTTAATTCGAAAAAATCCTCCGTTATGTTGGCTTGGCGAACAACGATCTTATAGCTATCATGATTAAATTTAATGGACGCCATTAAGTCCAAAGCATCCTGGACATTTCGTATTATTATATCGGAACTTTCTACAATGGCTACCTTAGAATCATTTTGCTGATCAACCCTTATATTCATTATGCGTCTCCCCTATACTATCGTAGATTTCTGTCCCACTATTTAACACATATTGAAAGCATCCTGCCCTTTAGCTTACTAAAAACAAGGAGAATCTTTCGAGGCAGAACTGCTCCTTGTTTTGTTCAACTATTGTTTCCCGTTAGCCATCCATGCATCTCTTGCACTGCACCACAGAGCATGAAAGTTAATCAGTTCTTTCATGGTAGTTGAATACACTTTTTACTTGTTTTACGACTCACCGCAATGAATCATGGAATCATAAGGATTTACATATCTATCATATAAAAAGCCACTCTTAACGTAAAAAGAATGGACTCAATTGGAATAATTAAATGTATTAGATTTTACTCTCAAATTCCTTACCTCAAGGTCACTTCCGGCGAACGCGCTCACTCGAAGTTTGGTCACAATCGGCTCGTCCGGCCGAGGCTGCACGGATTCATGAATTTGCATCGCCGCTTCCGGAGCCGCCGCTTTTCCGGCCCGACTGGCAATACTTGCGAACATTTTGTTTCTAGAACTAATCTCGGGATATCCAGCGCGAAATGCGACTCGTACGTAAATAACGGGAATAGCGTGACTGCGTGCGGCTTCAATAGCCTTTTGGAACGGAAGCAGTGCCTTCTCGCTGTCTACGAACCGCGATACAACGCTGTTTTGCATATCCATGACCAACAGCGCGCTTTTGCTCGGTGAATTTTGCATGTATTTTTATTCTCCTTTTCATTAAATTGCAATTACGACCTTCGGGTTTGAACATTTCGGGGGTCACACTTGAATCGATCGCGAATTACCTCCCCGTCATAAACGGAGAACTCATTCCGTTTATGATTATACGGAGAACACTCTCCGTTTGTCAATAAATCTTCAGTGATGTAATATTTATAAAGAGGTGTTATCCCAAGATGTCTAAAAAGAATATTTCAGCTGATGACGGTATCACCACAGATTCCGTCATCGCCACGCCTCCCGAGAAAGCATTGCGTACAGATGCCAAAAGAAATCGGGATAAGCTGCTCAATGTCGCCCATAGGGTTTTTACGACCGAAGGCATCTCCGTCTCGATGGATGAAATCGCCCGACGTGCTGGTGTGGGCGTGGGCACTGTCTATCGGCATTTCCCGACCAAGGAAGATTTGTTTGGGGCCGTCATTGTCAGCCACAAAACGCGTCTTATCGAAGAAGCAAATCAATTGCTTTACCACGACGATCCGGGAGAAGCGTTCTTTTATTATTTTGCAAGAATCATACGCGAGGGGATTTCAAACAAGGCGATCACCGATGCCCTTGTTAGCAGTCTGAATATAGACGCTGGACATTCGGAGGTTGCGAAGGATTTTTGGCGAGGGATTGACAATCTTCTCGCTCGCGCCCAACAAAGCGGCTCCGTTCGGGCTGATGCTCGCTTTGAGGATATCAAAATCCTGCTTATCGGCATCTTGCAGGCTACCGGGGACGGCGAGACTTTCCCGGACCGCGTCGTGTCGATCCTATGCGACGGTCTTCGCGGGTAATTAATAATAACCGCTTGCGACTCCCGAGACCTCAAGCGGTTAAGGCCTAAATTTCGCTCTACTTGTGATACGGTTCCCCGCAATTGATTTTGAACTATCCTGCCCGTCACTTGAATGAACAAAAAAAAGGAGCTGCCGCGAGGCAAGTTCCTTCACTATCGTTCTCCGTAATGACTATTTTTTTTCGTACTCAGTGGGATACTTTTTTCTATAAGGCTGTGTTTAGAAAAGTGTTGAAAATATATGATTATCTTTATAGTTTTTTCTTACATTTTACAATTATAAATTTTACTGGAGGTTTATTATTCATGTTCTTACTTGGCTCGTCAATTTCTGAAAACTCTACCAGTCCATATTTTTCAAATTCTTGTTTTATGGAGTCAGAATCATAAAAAAACATTTTTACGCCTTCCATTATCTCGAAATAATCTTTATCCAATTGTTTACCCTTTCCAAACATTGGGGCTTTTTTTGAAACAGTTGTAAAAATCATATATCCATTTGGCTTTAACTGATTATAGCAATCTTTAACAAACTTATCTCTCTCACGATTATTCAATAAGTGAATAAGTGCATAGCAAAATATACCGTCATAGAGTTTGTTATCAAAAGGCATGTCAGTTACTGAACCATGAAAAATACTAATATCAAGCCCGTTTTGCCTCGCCAAATCAATCGCTGTTTTTGAAATCTCAATACCTGTTACATTTATTCCATTGTCAATAAAAACCTTTGCATTTCTGCCATATCCAATACCTGGTACTAGTATGTCCTTAACATTCCTTTCAAGGAAAAAGTCCTTTGTCACGATTGCGGAGTCTGTAGGTTCAAATCCCCACATCGTTTGTTTTTCTATAAAACTTGATTCCCAGAATTCCGTCATATCTCTATCTCCTTTATGTCTTTTTTTAATTGGGATGCTATCTTGCTTGACGCTAAAGTAATGTTTATAAGCCTAAACTCCAATAAATTAGGATTCCCCATTAATTTGTCTAAGGTTTATCAATCTTTCTTCAAAGCAATAATACCATATGTTGGAAAAAATAACCGTATTGTATCGATTATACGGGCCGAGTTCATTCGCGATTATGCGCACATGTTTGTGTCGCCGGACATTTGCTACTACAAGAACTTTATCTCATTCCCGCTCGACCCCCTTTTTAATGTAAAAAACCACCGCCTTTTTTGGCGATGTTATATAGTCAACCTGTTTTCATATTGATCTACGTAAATACGAATTGCTTTATTTTTATCGGTTGGATTATCAAAAATTCTCATTGCTACACATTCATGCCGTAGCCACCTTTGGATAAACCGTTTGGATAAAATTCCTAATTCTGTGTAAACTATCTTCGATAAATTATGGAGGTGTTCAAGCTTGGCTAATAAAGGGAAAAATGACGATGAAAACGATTTTTATGAAGGTATGGCGGAAACAGCCGACTTTATTCATGATCGACTAGGTGTTGAAGGACCTATCGGGCCAATATGTAATCATCATCACATCCTAATACGCAGTTAATTTAGTTTTCATTTTCTTCTGTTTTTCTTAATTGCCTCCACATGAATATTTCTTTTAATGACTGCATAAAACCCATTTATTTGGTAAAACATATCTACAGTAAAAAAATTACAAGGAGGACTATTCATGAATTTATCTCCCTTTGACCCTTTTCGCCAATTAGATAGTTGGAAAACTGGTTTAGACAAAATTTTTAATGATGCTAAAACTGGTTTTGGATTCCTTTCTGAATATAACAGCCGCGTTGATGTCTTCGAAAATGAAAAGGAAGTTGTGGTACATTACGATATCCCTGGTCTTGAAAGTAAAGAAGATGTTCATATCCATATTGATGATAACCTTCTCACTATCCATGGTATTATTAAAAATATTACTGACTTAAGAGAAGATCAAATGCACAGAAAAGAACGTTTTTCAGGTAAATTTCAGCGCTCAATAACGTTACCTTCATTGGTAAATGCTGAAGGAACAGCTGCAACCTATAAAAATGGTGTACTTGAAGTCAGAATGCCAAAAGTAATAAAAGATACGCATAAACCAATTGATATTCAATTTCAATAATAAATTTTGATGCAGCCTGTAACGATTTTTTACAGGCTTTTTTGTGCTTTTATTTCATATGCCGATCAATGAATCCTTTTATCTGGATAGAATATCTAATTTCTTATCAATATGCTTGTCACCCGACAGCAATATTAAATAAACATATACACATCGCCTAACCTGGAGATGTTTTATATTTAACGAAATTATTCATTTTAGAATTCTAAGCAGCCGGCTGCCGCCTCAAGTTACCCCGGTTTGTAGGCACCGCATTGTTAATATTAGTTCGTTAAGGACTTTCTTTAGAATGTGATTTTTTCCCTTCATGATAGTCTTCCCATAATGGGCCGATGTATTTTTCTAATGTTTTAACAATAACATCTCTTTGGCTCTCTTTGACATTTCCAATGTCATTTGCAATATCATTTCTGACTCGTATGAGCACAAATAAAGGTGGTAAGTCAGTCTCACGGAAAGCCTTAATCATGGATTCTTCTTGTGGTGTAATATCCATAAAGCATTCTCTTCCTTTCCAGTTAGATTATACACATTAATTTTCACACTCTTAGGCCATTAGAAACCGGATGCGGCATTTATCGATCGATGCGTCTCCAAATACTTTAGCGGCTACATGACGTTCCTTCCTTTCTACCGGTTGTCACATCCACGAATGGAATTCCTGTAATCCCAACATTTGCATACTCGGAGTAAAGTTATCTCGTACACTGGGCTGCTGCTTCCGTTCCGTTCCGCTCCACTAAATCCCTAAATCTTCAGTTGTATCCCCTTCTTCTACTCGAGATAATCTCATTCTAAACCCTGACGTCAGTGATAAGGTCAAGCGAAAATAAGTGATGATCAATGCACTGGATTTCCAAAAAGTAAATAATTACCATATCAGAATAAGCCACCACGCTAAACTGCCAGTCACTTCAATAAGAAAAGATGTAGATAGAAAATATAGCTTTAGTCTGGAAATAAACTTGTAGACTTGAAAAATAAAGTATTAGACTCATAAGCGCCAATAAACGGGCAGTAGAGTAGAGCTCACGCTCTCTATAATCATCATAGGCAAATTGCATTAGGCCTATAAAAAAGCTAAATCAATTCGCGAATGGCGATTTGATTTAGCTTTTTTTGAATATATACCATTAAACATCGCATCCAGCACAGGGAACAGCATAACGCTTGTTCATTCGGATCGGTTCGGGAAAAGCCGCTTTCTGCTGATATGCTCATTATCTCTTGATTATGAAAGGAAATCTGGAAATGAACTGCGGATCAAGCGTGTGGCTTGGTTATTCCTGTCTTTCATCGAGTCTTTTTTCAAATACAGTTATGACCTTGAACTGATCGCCGTCAATTTCAATGTTCAGTTGTCCGCCTTGCAGCTCAACGATGCTTTTGGCAATGGCTAGGCCGAGTCCGGAGCCTTCCGTGTGTCTGGACTGATCGCCGCGTTTTGAACCGTTCGAACAGCTCTCGGGCGTCGAAGTTAAACTCGTAGACGGAAATATTTTGAATGATCAAGACGACTTTGCTCTCGGATTCTGTCAAGTTGACATAGACCCGGGTTCCCGGCATGGCGTATTTCAATGCGTTGGAGATTAGGTTCTCGAAGACGCGCCATGTTTTTTTACCGTCTAACAGCGCATAGATGTGCGGCTTTTCCAGATTCACCCTAAAGTTGAGTGGGGATGCATCAATTTTGTCGCTGAACTCGGCTAAAGCCTGATTAAGCAGTGCCGCAACATCGACTTTCTCCAAAAATAGCTCGGTTGCTCCGCTTGCCATTTTAGACGCTTCGAACAAGTCGTCGATGAGTACTTTCAGCCGCTGCGTCTTCCGATCGAGCACCTCAATATAATGCGAGGATTGCTCGGCGGATAAGCTCTCATTTTTGAGCAAATCGACAAAATTAATGATAGATGTTAAGGGCGTTTTCAAATCGTGTGAAACGTTCGTAATCAGTTCTGTCTTCAGCCGGTCGCTCACTCGCTGCTTTTCGAGCGATAGCTGCAAGCCTTGCTTCATATTGTTAATATGAGTCGCCATTCGGGACAATTGGCCATTCCCTTTTGCAGGCAATGTCACGCCAAAATCCCCATTAGCCATTTGTTCCACACCTTTGATGATTTTGCGAAGCTGTTTCACCTTCCGCATAATATAAGGAAGTACAAAGATGATGAACATGATATACCAAGCAAAAGCAAAAACAACAACGACGTCTTCAAATTCAGATGCAGCCACACAAACCGGAAGGAAGCCCATGATCCCGATGATCGCCATGAACACTAGCAGCTTGAACCGTAAGCCTCGCTGCTCAAGAGCTTCTTTCACCGTTTGCCAGAAGGAAGCTGTTATGCTGCTGTTCCATTGCTCGGCGCGCTTTTCTGGATTTTTCATCAAGGAGATAGCGCCGCGAATGCCGTAAAACACTATGACCAGCAGTGCAGTGGATATCGCTACTACGAAGATTTGGTACAAGCTTACAAAAGTCGGAGACAGGTAGAAAATGTCATTATCCATCGAGATGCCGAACAGTGCAGCCGTTGCAATAAAGGTGCACCAGGCGCGAACGTCCAGAGGGAATCGTTTTGTTACACCTGCTTTGACATCGGTTAGTGCGATATCATTGGCACGCTGTTTTCTCAAATAGAAGCTTAAGGCAAGCGTGACGATCAAAAGTGCGATGAGCAAGTAGACGGTCTCCATGGAGTGCTGCTTCTTGGTCAGATGGGAAAGGTAGTCGGATTGAATAATGCCCGATCCTTGCGTCGGGTTTAAAATATAGAAAGTTCCCTTGATCTGGTTGTAACTCATGTCGCTAGAAACTCTGCTCATCATTTCGGTGTTTGGCAGGTTTAACGTGTATATAATATCCTGACTATCCAACGCTTTTTGCAGCGTATCTTGATCGATATTACTGTACGTTTCGCCACTGCTTAAATTTTTAAGAGCGTAATAAAGCGAGTTTTTGCGGTTATCCAGGTTCATTTTTGCTGTAACAAATTCTTTTTGTTTGGCTGCTACAGCAGTCTTTAGCTTTTGTTCAAAGACAGTGTCTTTTTCTTTATTCAATTCAGCGATCTTGGTCTCTTTTTCGGCATCAAGTCGGTCCATTTCGGCATTGTCGCTTCTATTACGAGCTGCGTTGATTCGATCGCTATATTTCCGGTTCACATTATTGAGCTTCTCATGAACGGTTCTTTCGGCTTCTTGCTTAAGATTGTTATAATCATTTCTGCCGAGTTGCTGCTCTGGCGTCTTATCTGCGAAATTGGGTGACTCCAGATGATGCTGTTGAATGAACCGATAAATGGAACTGATTTCCCTGCTGAATGCGGATCCTTTAAAATAGGAATCTTGACCAAAGTATACGCTGTTCTTATAAACATTCGCCGCAGCAAATAAGGTCAAGGTCCAAATTACAAAAGCACAGCCAAGCAGTAAGAGAGAGATGGATTTACTTCTCCATTTTGTAGCCAATACCCCACACCACCTTCAAATATTTTGGATCTTTCGGATTGATTTCGATTTTCTCGCGGATTCTCCGCACATGAACCGCCACCGTATTATCAGCGCCCCAGGCAGGGTCTTTCCACACTTTTTCGTAAATCTCATCGATGGAAAAAACGCGGCCTTTGTTCATCATCAACAGCTCAAGAATTTTGAATTCTGTTGGCGTTATCCGCACATCCTCGCCGTCGACTGTGACTTCTTTGGTCACAGTATTGAGAACAAGTCCGCGGACGCGCAGCTCCTCACTTGTTGGTTCTTCCTCTCCAAAATGACCAAGTGTCGTGTAGCGTCGAAGCTGAGACTTTACTCTGGCGATCAGCTCAAGTGGATTGAAGGGCTTGGTTAAGTAATCGTCAGCGCCGACATTCAGCCCGAGGATTTTATCCGTATCCTCCGCTTTGGCGGAAAGCATCAGGATCGGGACGTTGCGACTCTCTCTAATTTTGAACGTCGCTTGAATACCGTCCATCTGAGGCATCATGATATCGAGGATGATCAGATGAATTTCTTTTTCCTCCAGCACCCGCAATGCTTCGATGCCATTTTGTGCTTTGCAGACCTCGATGCCCTCACCTTTCAAATAAATTTCGATCGCTTCCCGAATGTCGGCATCATCATCGACAACGAGCACCTGGTATTTCCTCAAGTTCATTCACCCTTTTTTCTTATCGTTCTCAGTCTTGTTACTACCAAACAAGCCTAATGATAAATGATAAAGTTTACAAAATATCGACGATAAATCTTACGAATTTATGAAGACATGGTAGATATGCTGTGATTGTCTATTTAGTGTAACACGGGACCATAAATTAGGCGCTTCGGTTTTATGATGAGTTGGCATGCCTCCCTAATTAGGCAAAACCGATCTATAGCCACTCCCCCTGAAACAAAGGTGGTTAGCGAGATCGAGCTGCTAAGCGTGTGTTCGAGTAGAAAAAAAGAACCGTCAGGATGATCTGACGGTTCTTTTTTCTACTCTACCGCTGGATGGAGCGATTCGCAACGGTAGTCTAGGGCTTTATTTTCTCGTCCAAGTATGACAAATTTGATTTAAGGTTAAACTGGCCATCATCAATGGCTGAAAATTGACCTGGCTGATGAATAACCTCAGTGATGGAATCAGGAAATTTTTCGGACTGAACTCGATTAGTCGTGGCTGAAGATAGGATGAGGATGTATGTCTTGAACCGAAAATCTGCTATTGTGATGACAAATCCGTTCATACGGTAACTGGCCGTTTCTCCAATCGGTCTAGCATAAATGAATGGACTTAGCATCGATTATTCCGTTAGTAGGAAGAACATCAGTATCATTCCCAATGGTGAAATGTCCATAGGCAGTCATAT
The DNA here is from genome assembly GCF_030817275.1 of Paenibacillus sp. V4I7. Lineage (NCBI taxonomy): Bacteria > Bacillati > Bacillota > Bacilli > Caryophanales > Paenibacillaceae > Paenibacillus > Paenibacillus sp. V4I7. The sequence goes on from NZ_JAUSZD010000002.1 coordinate 4,975,334, forward strand.
GATCCGGAAAATCGATTTCCGAATATGCTCCGTCACTGTTCTGACTCGACCTCCATTATGGATTTAGCAACATTAGGACTTACAGGTGTGGACTTGCTACACCATCCTTTTGAAGAGCCTTTGACTCTTCAATTGCTTTGTTCATGACGTCATTGATCATCCGCAGCGCCGTTTGGCTATCTTTGGATTCCTTCCAGATTAAAGGGAAAACCATCGATGTCTTAGGATCGATAAATGTCAGGTCCGGTTTGCGGGGAGCAGGCATCGCATTCTTTAAAGCAAATAGCGATTGGAGATTTTTCCCTTTCAATTGCTGTACACCTTGCCCATACGCCTGCTGGACGACTGGGCTCATCAAAGGAGAACTGATGCCTTGCTTTGCCCGTTCGATTTGAACCTCTTCCGAAAGAAGATAAGCGAGCACCTGGAACGCAAGATCCTTCTTTGTGGATTGTTTCGTGATAAATGCTCCCAATGAGTATGGTTGATATTTGTACGAGGGCGCTTCCGGAAATACGGGTACCGAAGAGACATCGAAGTTTAAGTCTTTATTTTGACTCCAATCGACGATACTTTCCTCCACATCCACTGCCATGGCTATGTGGCCTTTGGGGAAGTCCTTAACTGTAGTGAACTGGTTACCGGGAATGTCATAGAACCGCCTGAGGTTGTCTACAACCCGTACCCATTTGCTCGATACCATGCTTGACTTGTCTTCATTAGGATCGAGAGCAGGCTCCGAAAGTTGGTTATACGTCATATAATATTCAGGATGCTGCTGGTAGCCTTTATAGGTAATGTCCCCCTCTTGGCGCGTCAGCTTTTTAGACAATTCATATACCTCATCGTATGTCATGCCAGGCTTGGGGTAATCCACACCGAACTTGTCGAAAATATCCTTGTTGTAGAACAACAAGTAATCACTTCCTTCGAATGGCAGTGAGTACAGTTTACCATCAGAAGTGTTCATCGATTGCTGCATCATGGCTGGATTCAATTTGTTGGTGTCGAAATTGTATTTTTTGATTAGATCAGTCATGTCCCATTGCAAATCATATTTTCGAATCGATCTGTACGTGTTGCGGCGGGCATCCTCGAAGATAATATCGGGAATCGTTCCTGCAGCGACTAAGTCCTGATACTGTCTGCCGGGATTATCCCATTGAACGTGTTTGATTTTAATATTCGGAAATTTTTTCTTGATAAACTGGCCGATGAGCAGGTCGAAATTTTCTTCCTTTAAATAACGTTTGTTAAAAAGCTGATCCCCTGTAAAGATGAATAATTCGTTGTCTGGCGATTCAGGTGTTTGGTTAACTACCGGGTTTTGGCCAGAAATTGTAGATTCAGATTCGCAGCCCGTCACGGTTAAGAATGCCAAAGCAATCAATATAGATACTTTAGGAAACTTTCTCATACCTCTCCAAACCTCCCTTATAAATTTAGCAAGTTGCTGTTACTTGTAAAATTATAGGTACCGCCCTCCTTTTGCCATCGCCTTTGGCCATTGTGATAATTGCTTCACCTCCATCCATGTAAGCGCTTCAATTTGCAATTAAAAAGAAACGACTGTGGCCACCTTTCGTTTGGCGATCTTATATGATTTACTCTATTATGTAATAATTGCACATTCATTAGGGGGATAGTTCATATTTATAGGTTGTTTGTTGCATCATCACAGCGCAATAATATTTTAAAAGTAGTATCCAAAGGAAAGTGTCTACTGTTTATTAACCCCATACTCCTATGATAATAACCCCCCCCTTCGTATTCCCCATGCTTCCAGTTATGTTCTCTTACGATATCAAAGTACTTTGCACGCTGGTACTCCCCCTATCACTTTTGACATAAATGTTCAACAATCCAGTCCTTCCCAGCATCAACCAATCCAACATCCGCCGTCAAATCCTTAATTTGTGCACTCTGTGGCTTATTGATTGATTGCCACCGTGTGAAAGCGCTAACTATAATGAACATGTATTTACGAAAAATCCAAAAAAGGAGGCAGAACATGCGAGTCTTTACCCTCAAACTATCCATTACAGATTTTAGAGGAGGCAGTAAATGAAGCGTTATCTGGCACTGATGTTATGTTTGTTTATGGCTTTATCGATTTACCCACCGTACGTGCCGGCCGCGCGGGCCGACAATTCCCTGCTCTCGGCCTTTCCGGGCGCGGAGGGCTTCGGTTATGCGACCACAGGTGGCCGCGGCGGAGAGGTTTATCATGTCACGAGCTACGAGCTTACTGGCCCAGGCACCTTACATGATGCTCTCATGACGGCCAGCAATACACCGCGCACCATCATTTTTGACATTTCCGGGGAAATCACGATTCCCCAGATCGTGGTGAGGAACAAATCCCACATTACGATCGCAGGCCAGACGGCGCCGGGTAGCGGCGTAACCATCCGGGGAAACAACATCCGATTCATTGATTCGAGCGATATCGTCATCCGCTATATGCGCTTCCGCATGGGGAATTTAAGCTTTAACGACGATACGATGTATTTTGAAGACTGCCAGAATGTCATTATCGACCACTCCACTTTCTCCTGGGGGACGGATGAAGTGCTTTCTATCAAGAGCAAAGATTACGACAATCCGCGCTCCAAAAATATTACTGTTCAATGGTCCATCATCTCCGAAGGACTTCTCACCCACTCGATGGGCGGCTTGATCGAGATGAATACGATCACGATGCACCACAATCTTTATGCCCACAACAACGACCGGAATCCGAAAACGAAGGGCCAAATCGATTTCGTGAACAACATCGTTTACAACTGGGGCGGCTTTCCTTATGTGGCTGGCGGCGAATCCGGGACCAAGGGCTACGGGAATGTGGTTGGGAATTATTTTATCGCAGGCAAAAATTCGACGGATCCCGAGTATGCCGTCGTTCGCGGCAACGAGAACTATCAGGTGTATCTCAAAGACAACCGTATTGACAGCAACAAAAACGGCCTGCTCGACGGCACGGATGCCGGGACCGGCATCATCGAGAGGGAAAAACCAAGTGTCATCGTGCCAGAGCGTTTCGAATATCCTCTCGTTCATACCCAGGCTCCGGAAGAAGCGTATGAGCATATTCTGAATTACACCGGCTCGTCCCTTGTGCGGGATGCGGTCGATACGCGGGTCATTAACAGCGTAAGGAATCAGACAGGCGTGATCATCGGAAACGAGAATGATATGGGCGGCTTCCCGCCGCTCGAGCAAGCCGCAGCACCTTCCGATCAGGACCGGGACGGCATGCCTGATGCGTGGGAGCTCGCGAACGGACTGAATCCCGCTGATCCGGAGGACCGGAACGGCGACGGTAACGGGAATGGCTATACGAATCTGGAAGAATATCTGAACGAGCTAGCGGCTCCCGGCTTCCCGGCTCATTACCCTAAGACGCCTCCGACATGGTCCGGACCTCCGTTTACTCCGCCGCCTGTAAAGCCTGAACCGGAGCCCGAGCCGGAGCCGGTGGCCAGCATCGATGGAGACATGGTCCGAAATGTCGTTATTAACGACAACAGCAGCAGCGGCAGTACCAATGCGGCGAACTGGTCGGTTCAGGACGATCTCCAGCAAGGAGACATCGTGTTCGGAGACCGGATGACCGGCAGTAAGGTTTACAAGTTCGAGTCTGTGCCGGAGCACTTGAAGGGCCAGGAATGGATCCGCACAGCCGTAGCCTCCAGAAGCGCGACGAACAGCGATTTGGTTTCCTTCTATTTAGCAGCAGATGCCGATGTGTATGTCGCTTACGATTCGAGGATTACGACGGAGCCCAATTGGCTGACCGCCAATTATGAGAATACGGGAGAGTCGATCGCAGACAGTCAGCCGGTGGCGTACAAGCTTTACAAAAAGCGTTACGCCGCAGGCTCCCATGTCGTCATGGGCTCGAACAATGACACGTCGAAATGTCCATATTTTGTGATCCTGAAGCTGGTGAATCCGGAAGCCGAACCTCCTGCGGCTGCTCCTACCGATCTGACAGGCGAGCTAGCGGACAGCCCCGCCGTATTGCTGAATTGGTCGCCCGTGAGCGGAGCGGACGCTTATCTAATCTACCGTTCCTCCTCCAAGGAACCATTGTATAAAGCAGTGGGCAGCACCAAAGGTGCAGCGTATGCAGACACAGCTGTGGAGAAAGGTGTCACATACCGCTATCAGGTATCAGCCTTGAACGCCGGAGGGGAATCTCCGCTATCCGGTGCGGTCGAGTTGTTCACCTTTGACGCTTCGCAGCCTGCGCCTTCCGCGCCGTCGGACTTAAGCGTAGCGGCGGCTAGAAGTCTTTCCGTCGAGCTGGAATGGGCGCCAGTGGCGGGTGCGATAAGCTACAACGTCTACAGAGCGACTGGACCAGAAGTCACTTACAGTAAAATAGGCACTTCTTCTGTCGCCATCTATACCGATAAGGCGGTGAATCCTTCCACTTCCTATTCTTACAAAGTGACGGCGACGGGAATCGGCGGCGAATCCTCAGCGTCCGGCAGCGTGGCAGCGACGACGAAGGCGCCGGTGATCCTGCCCGTGGTGCCTGCAGGCCTGATGGCCGGTGAGGTTTCGACTTCTTCTGTTGCAATCAAATGGAATCCGGCAGCTGGAGCGGAAAACTACAACATTTACAGAAAAGCGGATGGCGAGGAGTCTTTTGTCAAAATAGACAGCGTCACCTCGACCTCCTACGTCGATGACAGCATCAGTGTGAGCAATACGAGCTACCGCTACAAAATATCAGCCGTAAACGAAATGGGCGAAACGGCGCTGACGGATGAGCTGCGGGTCTCCATGCCCGTGCCCGCCGCGCCGTCCGACCTTACGGTCGGACTGGTGGGAGAAACGTTTGTCGGACTCATCTGGACCTCCCACGGCGGGGAAACCCAGGTCAATGTGTACAGGGAAGCGAACGGTGTAGTCGAAAACCTGGGGTACGCCAAGGTCCAAACGTATTACGACCGCACGGCCGAGCCTGGCGTCGAATACACCTATTACATCAAGGCCCAGAACGCCGCCGGAGAATCCAAGGCATCCAATAGCATTACAGTCACACCGGGGCTAATGACTGTTTTGGAGAACTATACAGATCAGTTTAAGGCAACCAGTGATTTAACAGGTCCTCTCGCTTCTCAGCTGACCAACAGCCTGAAGCAAGTAAAGCATCATTTTGACACGGGCGCGAATAATCAGGCGATTAAGTTTTTGGAAAAATACCTGGAAGAGCTCGGCAAAGAGAACATGCAGAAGCATATTTCTACCGAGGCAAAATTCACTTTGAGCCATTATGCCGAATTGTTCTTGAATCGGTTGGAACAGACGTAAGGGGTTTAAGCCGTCCAATGGTGGCTAAGCCCTGCAGCGCGATATAAGTGGTATTGTTAAGCAAACCAAGAGGGCGGCCTCTTCAAACAACAAATAGGCAATAGAATATGAGATAAAGTTCTTGTCAAAATAATTTCTTATCAGTTCGCTGCACTTCTTTAAACCAAAAAAGGAGACAGTTGCCGGCTGCGGCGAACTGTCCCCTTTTTTAAACTAACATCTTCCGTCCCTCGGTTTTGTCATAAATAAATCCGATTTTACCTTGTTCGACTCTCATCATATAATCATCATATTTAAACATACTGATTACTTGCCTTAACTCGTCTAGTACTTTTGGGCTTTCATTGATTATTTAATTACTGCTGCTAGTTAAAGCAATCACTTCGCTGGAGGAATACTTTGCGGATTATTAAACACATTCTTAGGGTCATACTTAGCCTTTACTCTCCGTAATCTTTCATAGTTTTTGCCATAGTAAACAGCCGGAGTTTTTAATCCCTTGGTCTGGTACGTTAATATAGGAACCTACAATATTCGGCTGTATCTTCCGGCGTGTTTCCCGAGCTAAGGCAATGTTTTTAGCGGCATTTGATTGTTTAACCCATGAGCTATTCCATTCAACATAGTAATCCGCATTCCGCCAATAAAACGCGGTAGCTCTAGGTGAGACGCGGCTCACAGCACCGCCCCAGTTGAGGAAAATAGAACCCCGCAGGTGTATTCCCCTCTGCCTTTTCTAAAAACTCGCGCATAGCTTTAAACGCTTTGTCCGGGAAAGGGCGCCTGCCGAAACCGCTGGAGAATTGATTGCTGAACTTTTGGGTAAGTACTGGATCGGGAGCTAGCATAAATTTCACGACTTTCGTGTAGGGAAGCAATCGAATATCTTTTGTAGGAGTACCGACGCTCGTAATAGGTTCTAATAGGCGGAGAGCCTCCTTTTTAGACCCAAGATACAGCTCTAACATGCTAACATTGCCGCCTTTTTTCGGTCCAATAGATAACTCGCTGCCCAGTTTGGTACTTACAAAAGGAGCCCATCGTTGCCATACTTTGACTACCTCTTCAAACTGATTCCATGGCCAAATAATTCGAAATACAGTAGCATTTTGCGGAGCGCGCCGCACTATAAATTCTTATATGTAGGTTATATATTCTGGGATGCTCGAAAAACCTTCATTAGTGAAATCTAATCCCGTGCCTACTGATCATTGAAAAGTTCGACGAGTTTCTATGCGCGGTTGTGGTTGATATAGTCATAGTCATGTAGGACAGCAAGATGGTATTCAGGTCCAAGGTCTGTTCGGAAGTTGAGGGTTATATTGCGCAAATTACTACATTTATACCGATGCCTACACCGATGTATAAGTCGGAGTGGGCATCGGTATATTTATGTTCTTTATACGCAGAAACTTCTCCACGACTTACTCCTTCAGCGAAAGTGTATACTATGTTTTCAAACAAAGTATTTTATTTAAAACACTACCTTGACAGACACAGTAGTATGTCGTATTATAAAAACACGGAGGTGATGAAATGAGCGAGAACAAAATTACATCCGACTTGCTTCGCGGACATACCGATACGATGATTTTACGTCTGTTATCCGAAGCTGACCGCTACGGGTACGAAATTGTCAAACTGATCGCCGAGCGCTCGGGCGGCGAGTATGAATTAAAGGAAGCCACGATGTACTCCAGCGTCCGGCGGCTTGAAACAGACGGCGATATCGAGTGGTATTGGGGCGATGAATCTCAGGGCGGACGGCGCAAGTATTTTAGGATTACCGAAAAAGGCATCGGTACTTACGCCCGCAACAAAAGCAATTGGGAGTATTCGAAGCGTGTGTTAGAAAATTTATTATAAAGGAGATTGGATGAGATGAATCCGAAATTGACGAACTATTTGAACGGCGTTTTCACGCCATATGACGGGGTAAAAAGCGTCACCGAATTAAAGGCGGACCTGCACTCGGATTTGCAGGAGCGATATCGTGAACTGACAGCCGAGGGCAAAGACGATGAAACAGCGTTTAAGATGACCATTGAGAGCATCGGCGACATCGAACAAACGATCTTGGAGGTCGCCAACCTCTCCCGCTCGCTAGAACGGCAAGTAGTGACAAACTTTAGCGCAAGCAACTTGCCAATGAGCGACTTTGCGGGCGTTATTGCGCATAAAGGAAATTTTACATCGAGCGCTTTACGCGGTTCCGACTTTGCTGGCGCAGACTTGACCGGCAGTTCGTTTAAGGCCAGCGACGCACGTGAAGCCAATTTTGACGGCGCGAATCTGACTGACTGTACCCTATCCGCCCTAGACCTTTCGGATGCGAGCTTCAATGAATCGATCCTTATACGTACCAACTTCAGCACTTCGGGGCTGGACGGAGCAAAATTCACAGGCGTAAAACTGACCGACGTCACGCTAACCAAGATCGACCTTAGAAAAACAATCTTTGAAGGTTGTATCTTTGACGGCGTGGTCTTCAAAGATTCCGACCTGAGCGGGCTGCGTCTAGACGGGCAAACCTTTATCGGCGTTAAGTTTGACAAGTCGGCATTAAAAGAAGTTTCGTTTAGAGGCGCTACACTCAAGAATGTGTCTTTTCAGGCATTCTTTTCGTTGACCAATAAGTATTACCGTGGCATCAAAACCATCTGCTTTGACGGAGCGATGATGGATAAGTTGACATATGCCTCTCTTAAGGGCATGGGGGCCGATTTGTCTAAGGTTACTGTTCGATAAGGAGGGGGAAGATTATGCAAAACAAATCAATTAAAGTGATTGGGCTGCAAAAATCCTACAAGCAACATCAAGTCTTAAAAGGCGTGGATTTTGAGGTTGAAAAAGGTAGTATTTTCGCCCTACTTGGCTCCAACGGAGCGGGCAAGACAACGGTTGTCAAAATCCTCACCACACTGCTAAAACAAGACGGCGGAAGCGCCACCGTAAACGGATTCGATGTTGCTTCAAAACCCGAGAATGTGCGGCAGGCGATCAGTCTGACCGGGCAATTTGCCGCCGTGGACGAAATTTTGACCGGACGGGAAAATCTTATCATGATTGCCAAGCTTCGATACCTCAAAAATCCGCGTCAGGTTGCGGATGACTTGCTTAAACGATTCGGCTTGACAGACGCCGCCGACCGCAGGGCGTCTACTTACTCGGGTGGTATGCGCCGCAGGCTCGACATCGCCTTGAGCCTTGTGGGAAAACCACAGATCATTTTCCTCGACGAGCCAACCACTGGACTTGATCCCGAGTCGCGTATCGAGGTTTGGAAGATTGTCAAGGAGCTTGCCGACGGTGGCACGACGGTACTCCTGACCACTCAGTATTTGGAAGAAGCTGAGCAGCTTGCCGACCGAATTGCCATTTTGCACGAGGGTAGAATTATTGCTAACGGCACGCTTTCGGATCTAAAAAAGCTGTTCCCATCCACGAAGGTTGAGTATGTTGAAAAACAGCCGACATTAGAGGAGATATTCCTCGCAATCGTCGGCAAAAAGGAGGGAAAATAAATGGAGACGGTAAAGAAACATTTCTTCAGCGATCTGGGCGTTATGCTAGGACGTTCCATGCGCCATATTTCCCGCAGTATGGACACCATCGTCACGGTCACCATTATGCCGATCATGATGATGTTGCTGTTCGTCTATGTGTTCGGCGGTGCAATTCAAACCGGAACGGATAACTATGTGAATTACCTGTTACCTGGTATACTACTAATTGCTATTGCTAGCGGTATATCCTACACGGCTTTCCGCCTGTTTACTGATGTGCAACGGGGCATATTCGAGCGGTTTCACTCCATGCCGATTTCACGTTCCACCTTACTTTGGGGGCATGTGCTGACCTCGCTGGTATCCAACGCCATATCGGTTCTCGTCATCATTCTCGTAGCGTTGATTATGGGTTTTCGTTCGTCCGCGGGGATACTGTCATGGCTTGCAGTAGCCAGCATACTCGCGCTGTTTACATTGGCATTAACTTGGGTCGCGGCAATTGCCGGACTGTCCGCAAAGTCGGTGGACGGGGCAAGCGCCTTTTCCTACCCGATTATCTTCCTGCCGTTTATCAGCTCGGCGTTTGTGCCTACCGAGTCGATGCCTTCGGTCGTTCGAGCCTTTGCCGAAAACCAGCCGGTGACCTCGATAGTGGAAGCCATCCGTGCGCTACTGTCAGATCAGCCGGTGGGTAATGATATATGGGTCGCTCTTGCGTGGTGCGTCGGGATTTTGTTCATAGCATATTTCTTTGCAATGAGGGTGTACAAAAAACGAGTGTGAAAAAAAAGACAGCTTTTTCTGAATTGATCAAAAGAGAAGACAGTCCTGAAGAATTAATTCTATAACTATATAAGGGCACAACTGATTTGCAGTGTAAAAGTACGAATGTCGTTATAATCATTTATACTGGACTTACATCAAGAGGGTATTTATCCGAGTTATCGGGCTGTGGTCGCTCATGTTAAAAAAATGTCATATAGCATCGATTTGACGCGCAAATTCCAACGGAATCCGACTAAATAAATCGTGAAGAACTTATTACGATGATTCTCAAATAATACCCCGGCGCAGCCCCAAGTGCCCTAGCTGTAAAGAAACGGCTGCCTCAGGTAGAACGTATCTGCTCGCGCTGTGGCAATGTGGATCTAAGGAAAGGGTCTACGTGTGAATTCTACAGATGCAGTGCATTTCCTAAGTGCCGAAATATCAGATCAGCTTAAAGCACCCAAGTGGTGCTTTTTATTATGCCTTACGACTCATTTTTGCAGTCTCCTTCTTCATACGGCAGGAGCTATCCACTCTTAAGATATGATGTCAGCAGCCTTCTCCTGATGTTTATTGAGCTATCGTTCTCCGTCAACTCAAAATGTCGATGTATTCTTCAAATTTCTTTAATTCATCAAGTGCGTCCTGTACTATATCTTCTATATGTTAACAGCAGCTCTAAAAGTAAATGATTGAAATAAATCCTGCCCTATACGCTATGTGGGTCTTTTATACATTAACTTTGAATAAATTTAATATCATAGGCAAGAATGCATAACAACAATATATTGAAGTAAGGTGGAGTTAAATTGAAAGATAAGAAGCGCGAAGATGCTTGGAATGATAACCATGACGCAACTCTAGCTGAGACCGTGATAAACCATATTAAAACTGGAAGTACTCAGTTATTAGCATTTGAAGAAACTGGAAGAAAAATAAGTCGAACCCCTGCAGCTTGTGGTTTTCGTTGGAATAAAGAAATACGAAAAAAGTATGAAAACGAAATTTTAGTAGCAAAAGCATATAGGAGTAAACAAAAAGCACAGAAAAGAGAAGTATTTGTTACTGTATCTAGTTCAGCAACATCTGATAACCCCTCGCAGCAATATGATGATCCATTCAGACAAATTATCAATATAGTAAAAGATCAAGCACATATATTTGAACAATTATTGCAAGAGAATACAAAACTTAAGAGTGAAATAATTGAATTGAAATCTAAAACGAAAACTTCTGATACAGCAAAAACTAATGATCAATTTGGAGCAGATGATATTCAAACCTTTCTCAATATCATGAACAGAGCTAGGAATTTAACTTCAGTAAATTTAAATGTATAAGATTTCTTTACACTCCACATCCTAATATTACACCTAGAGAAGGAGTTGCATAAATGGCTAATAACAACACATTAGTAGTTCCACAAGCAAAGGCAGCTTTAAATCAATTGAAGGTTGAAATAGCTCAAGAGCTTGGAATTCCATTCCAACCAAATGCATATAACGGAAACCTCGCCACACGCGATGCTGGTGCAATAGGTGGGAATATTACAAAAAGATTAGTGCAAATAGCTGAGCAACAACTTTCCAGCTTCCAACGCTAATCCTCTGATGTAGGAGCAAGCAAGCACGAAAAGACTACAAACCCTTTTTCTCCTAAGGTGAATTGTAGTCTTTTTTACGTTGTGAAGTAGTGTATATTGATATTCATACTATTTATATTTCCAGAGCTATATCCGATACGAAGTGCCGGGAACAGGACTTTACTAAAGGTGCCGATATAAATAACCCGTTTGGGATCCATTGCGTATAGAGGTGCTATGGGATCGCCGTAATATCGGAATTCTCTGTCATAGTCATCTTCCACAATGCAGCTTTCGTTTTCCCTCGCATATCGAATCAAGACGGCTCGGCGACCTGCCGGCAGAAGTTCACAGCCCGGGCAACATGCATTTGCTGGGCAATATCGATCCCGATGACCAAATGCTGAGGTAATCTTTTCAATAAGTTGATTTTTGTCTAGCCTAGGATCATTATCATTTTAAGTCGTATAACTTCCGGTAACGTTCAGAAAAAAAATGATGTCAGTTTATGTTAATACCCGTTTTTTATCCTGTTGTACTCTTCCATTGTTATTGAAAGTACAGTTCCGTGCTTGAAGCGGTAAGGGAAGCTGAAGCTTTCATCCGACCGGATAAAGAGTCCACTATCAATCTCATCTGCTATAAAAGGGACATAGCCTTGCCCTTCTCCCTCGACACCGAAAAAATCCAGCATCAGGCACCATTTACCATTTGTCAGCTTATACGCGGTAGGCGCTTCATAGGCAGGGTGGCCGAGCTTTGCCATTTCCCCATTAAAAGCCTCGATTGTTGCGTATTCACCGATAAGGGTTTCTCCCTTTTGCAGTATAATCCCAGTAGGGTTTGCTTCGCTTTTCAAGAATCGGTAATACATGCCGTTTTCCTCGTAGATGGCAGAATCAATTACCCCGCTATCTTCCTTTTGGTACAACAGCTGTGGTTTAGTAAAGCTTTCAAAATCCTTTGTTCGAGAGTAATAGATGACTTTATGCTCGAAATTATTGGAAGCATGAGCCGATGACCAGTGAATGACGTAGTCTTTTTTGATATGATCGTAAATCACATCCGGCGCCCAAAGACAACCAAAATCCTCGTCGCCTAATTCGATCATTCTTTGTTCCGACCAGTTCAGAATGTCATCCGATTCCCACAAGGAAAGGCATTTGCTTCCCTCTCTGACGATGTTCTCCCAGCTTCCCCTGTACTTGGTATTCAGACAGTTGGCAAGACTCAAGTCGGTGGCAAGTATATAAAATTTGCCGTACTTCGTTCGTACGATTGTATGGTCTCGAACTCCCTTATCACCTTTTTCACTCCAGATAACGGGTTGTCCACCGTTTACCTGTTCCCAGTTAAACCCGTCAGTACTAAGTGCATAATATACCTGCTCGCCATCAGGGGTTTTCTTTTCTTTAAAATGTACGAATAAATAAGCTTCCATTAGAATGAATTACTCCTCTTCATATCGATAAAAGGTATGATCCTGAGTGCTTACAGCATTTCACTCGGGTTCGCCGAATTCTGGGAACCCTTCCTCGTTCCAATCCAATACTTTGGCACGTGCATGACGATTGGGGTCGTAAAGCGGATCGACGACGATTTCCTTATAGTCACGGGAATGGTAAACCAGGATATCGGCCGAACCGTCTTCCGAAACGGTGAAGCAGTTGTGACCCGGGCCATATTCTCCGGATTCTTCGCTCGTTCGGAAGACGGGCTCAGGAGATTTCGTCCAGGAATTCGGATCCAACATATCGCTATCGTCCGAAGCCGAGAGCAATCCCATACAATAATTGCTGTCCGTAGCGCTTGCCGAATAACTGATAAATATTTTGCCGTTCTTCTTCAGTACCGCAGGACCTTCATTCACCCGGTGGCCAATGATTTCCCAAGCATATTCCGGTTTCGAAAGCAGGACCTGCTCGCCGCGAATCGTCCATGGATCGGACATCTCGGCGATATACAGATTGGAATCGCCTTGATTGTATTGCGCCCAAACCAAATATCTTACGCCCCGATGCTCGAAGGATGTAGCATCCAAAGAGAAGGAGTCCAAATTGGTCCGAAGCTGACCTTTTTCCACCCATGTCGGTTCCAGCGGGTTGGCCGCATCATTTTCCAGGACGTACATACGGATCTCCCACGCCGTCTCGTACTCATCCGATCCGCCTGCGGCAAAATAGATATACCATTTACCGTCGATATAATGGAGTTCGGGCGCCCAAATATGCCCGCTCATTCTGCCCTTCTCGTGTTTTCGCCAAATGACGACCGGTTCGGCGGTACCGAGCTCCTGAATCGTTCTTGCCCTTCTAAGCTCGATGCAGTCGTACGAGGGAACGGAAGCGGTAAAATAATAGTAGCCGTCCGTATGTTTATAAATCCAGGGGTCAGCCCGCTGTTCGACGAGCGGGTTAGGGAATTGACGTTTGATTTGAATTTGTTCTTTTGTCATCATAATGAACTCCTTATCTTACTCTGAATACAGTAATAGAATGTTTGGGGAAATCGTAATGAAAACTGCAGTCTTCCGTACTGAATTCCTTCTGTTTCGGCAGCACCCGTTCAGGCGACTCGAATGTATTTTCGTCATCCAGCGCATGGCCGGACATCTCGTATACATCAACGGTCAACGACGTTTTATGCAAATCCGCCAAAGCAATCTGTGCGCGAACGCTATTCTCCTGTACATTGACAACCTTGACGATGACATCCCCTGTTGAATGCTCGTAACTTGCAGAATAATACAGAGGTTCGATCACCGGAAGCTTGTCTTCCGTGTCATGGAACAGCACACCATCGATCCAAGCACGGATTTTTCTTCCTGATATCTCCAATGTTAACTCGTATTCCATGTCAGGTTCCACGTTAAATATACTTTGGGTCAGACAAGAGGTTCTTCCATCCACCCTGGAACAGAGCGCGGAATCCTGATTCTGCCATCCGCCAAAGTCCCAAATTAGCTGATTGTCGCCGTCGCGTTTTCCGAAATAAATCTCGAACCCTTTGGGTCCGCTGATTTTTTTGGCTTTCAGACTCAGCGTATAATTCTCCCAATCCGTTTCTCCCAAGTCCAGTGTTCGTATTGAGGTTCCGCCCAGCCGGTCTTCATCCGTATCCGACAACTCGGCAGACAAGCCGTTCAACTCTTTCATTTCTCCGGTATCGTTGTTAACTAGTTTCATATCCCAAAAACGGAAGGAACAACGGTCTGTCCCGAGTGCAAACGCTCCGTTAATCGGCTTCATTGTGCTTTCCTGTTTTTCATCTAACCCGTTTGCTTCAATTTGTAAGAGTTGATCTCCTTGGTGGTGCATAAACAGCTTCTGCACATAATAATTGGCGGTACCGTATACTTCATGATTGTTGAACCAGATCATGTCCGGTTTCCAATTGACATAATCGACATTGCACAGCATCGGCGCATAACAGGCCAGTCCTACTGCATGAGCATTTTTTTCCAAGCCCGTCATAAAAGCAGCTTCTACAAGGGCGTTATAATAAGTGTTTCCCCATGAAGCATATTCGCCCAAAAACACCTTTGGTTCATCTGCTTTGAAATTGTCGTAACGGTGGTAATGGGCCAGAAACCATTCCGGTGACTGATAATAGTGCTCGTCCACAAGATCCGATTTATTTTCTTTGGCAGAGTTCCAGCCGCGTTCATATTCGCCGCCGGCCGCAAACGGACCGGCGGAGTTGATGATCTTGATATCCGGATATTTCTCCTTAATCGCTCTATGGAAATAAGGATAGCGTTCAAAAAACGGTTCTCCGACTTCTTCGTTTCCGATGCCGATATACTCCAAGCCAAACGGCTCCGGGTGACCCAACTCCGCCCTTATGGCCCCCCATTCAGTTGAAGGTTCACCATTGGCAAATTCGATCAAATCAAGCGCGTCATCAATCCAGGGCTGCAGCTCATCAAGCGGAACGATTCGTTTATGGTGCGGGTCAACTCCGCCTGGCAGGATCGGTATCGGCTTGGCGCCAATATCCTCGCAGAACAGAAAGTATTCATAATAACCCAAACCGAGTGTTTGATTGTAGCTCCAATTATTCCGTCTGGCCGGTCTTTGTGCTATATCACCTATTGTGTTTTTCCAGCGGTACATCGAGTTTCGATCATCGGGATTCAAAGAACCGTCGTGTATTAGGCAGCCTCCCGGAAACCGCATAAACTTAGGTCTAAGATCCGCGAGCAAGGCGGCAATGTCTTCCCGCATGCCGTTCGACCGATTGCGAAAGGTCTTTTCCGGAAAAAGAGACACCATATCGAGAAATAGCTTTCCTTTTCCTTTCGTTACAATCACAAGGCGGCTGCTGGTATCGGTGGCATTGGCCGTAATGGTTACTTCATATTTGGCCCATTCGGATGAATTCGCCACAATCGTTGCCTCACCATGAACGGTACCGTCCGTCCCTTCAATCGTTACGACAACAGGCTCGTCAAAGCTGGCATCCCGCCGTGCATAAACCGAAAAGAGATACTTTTCTCCCTGTTTGACGGGAATGCCGCTGTTAAAACCAAGGTTCATAATCCCGACGCCATCGCCCTCCGATATCATATCAATAGCAACATAATGCGGGTTACGTGTGTTCAAAGGATGACTGTCTTCAACGGTGATTTCTGCCTTTCCACCACCCCGTTCGATCTTTTCCCAGGCTGTTAAAGCATGGTATTCTGCACGATCGATCGGATCAAATTCAAATGAACGGTTCTGAACAAGCTCTGCATAAAGCCCGCCGTCTGCCGCATGATTCAAATCCTCGAAAAAAATGCCGAACAGGTCTCCTAATTCCGCACCCGGCTTTTGTATATATACAGTTAATGTTGGTTGTGTAGTCATCACTATATCGACTCCTTTGTTCCTTTTCATTCGATTTTAAGCGCTTGTTCATCCGAAAACAATCATTTATAGTGGTTAAAAGCTGACCTATTGTGCTTTTTGAAGGCGTAGATCGCCGTAAGATTTCCAATTTCTACCCTTTAACACCGGAAGTGACAACCCCTTCAATTAAGAACCGTTGACCGATAAAAAACAACAGAATGACCGGCAGCATAAACAGAAGGGATGCAGCTGCTGCGACTTGCTGTATAACAATGGTCGCATTTCCTGGCATTGTATAGCCTACAGTGCCTAACGCAGCGGCTAGCGGGTAATTGGATTCGTTCAGAAACATGAATGGACCGATAAAATCTCCCCATGAGGCCTGGAAGCTCATAATCGAAACAGTCGCCATCACAGGCAGCGAAAGCGGGAGGAAAATATTCCAATACGTACGGAAGATTGAGCAACCATCTATCCTTGCGGCTTCTTCCAATTCCTTAGGAATCGCTGAAAAGAATTGTCTGTATAGAAATATAAATAGTGCCGAGCCGCCAAGCCCCCAGATCAACCAAGGATAAAACGTATTGAGCAAACCATATTGATGAAATAAAAGAAAGGTCGGAATTTGCGTCACAATTCCAGGCACCATCATCGTTGATAAGACAATCATAAATAAAAACTTTTTGCCTGGCGCTTGAATCCGCGAAAAAGCATACCCGACCAGCCCGCTTGATAAAGTTGTGGTAGCGACAGAAATGACACAAATAATGACAGTGTTTTTCAAATATTTCCAAAAATCAATCATGGTTGTCGCAAACTTATAATTTTCGATATGGAAGCCTTGCGGCAAAAATCCCGGTGTAGAGTGCCACGGACTTAATGAATTGGATATTGTTAGAAAAAGCGGAATGATAAAAACGACAGAAAATGAAAGCAATAAAGCATAAACCAAATACGGAGCGAATCGACTAGACCCTGTGTTCTCCATCTTCTATCCCTCCTGATCCGTTTCGTAATAGACCCAATATTTGCTTGTCGCGAAGACAACAATTGTCAACAGAAGAATGACGATAAACATGATCCAAAGCAACGCCATCCCGTAAGCAAACCGTTGGAAGGCAAAAACTTGCTGGAAGGCATGTACCGCATACAAGTAATTGGGCCGGATCGGAGCATCTAAAAACTTTAGCCCTGTTAAAAGTATCGGTTGAATGTACATTTGAAACGCACCAATAATTGCCGTAACAACATTAAAGAAAAGAACCGGAGTCATTAAAGGGATAGTAATGCTTATAAACCGTTTAAAAGCAGAGGCGCCATCAATGGATGAGGCTTCGTACAAGTCTCTCGAGATGCCCTTCAATCCGGCAAGATTGATTAAAATAGCGCCACCAGCTCCCCATAGCATCATAATGACCAATGAAAGAGTGGCGTGATCATAGCCCAGCCAGCTTACAGTGGGAAGGTGGAGAAAACTTAAAATATTGTTGATGATGCCATCCTTTTCAGCATACATAAAACGGAACATTAAACCTATGGAAACGACGGGAACAATAGACGGGAGGTAAAAAATCGTCCGATAAATCCCCATTCCTCTAATTTTTTGATTTAATAACAAAGCCAGCAGCAAGCCAATGAGTGTTGAGATAGGCACATATAGGATGGTAACAAGAAATGTTCTCCCAAGTGCATACATGGCATCCGTATCTGTGAAAACATTTTTATAATTTTGCAGCCCTACTATTTTTAAATGATTAATGTTAAATCCGACAAAATTGGTAAAGCTTAAATAGAGACCGTAGAGTAAAGGATATAACCCAAAAATCAGAAAAACAATGAACCATGGTGAAATCATCAAGTAAAATGCCGTCGTACGGCGCGTCTTTTCACTTATTCCCTTACGAGCTTTGCTCTTTCCAACCGTTGTCGCGCTCAGAGCAGGTGTATGCATGGCAGGTTCTCTCCTCTTTATTTAAGAGGGAGAGCGCAATTAAACTCTCCCTCGATATGCATTCCTAATTTACTTGCTTGATGCTGCACTTTTAGATTCCTCAATAATTTTGTTCGCATCTTTATTTAAGGCAATCATCGCATCATCCAGTGTTGCTTTACCGAAATAGACTGGCGTTAATTGCTTCTTCAAAAGGGTGTCTCCATTTAACAAGTAAGGGTTCATTTCGATAAATTTACCGCTGTATTTCAATTCATCTTGAAGGACTGCGTAGGTTTTTTTGTCAAACGCAGTTTCTTGTGGAATCATCGCAAGGAGATGCTTATAGGCAGGAACTCCCCAACCGCTTTTCGCGCGATCTTCCGCCGGTTTACCGCCAAAAAACCATTCATATACTTTCCATGCTTCATTTGGATGTTTCGTTGCCTTATTGATAATGGCGCCTGTTGCAGAGCCAGTAGGAGATACGCGTGTTCCGCCATCAGCAATTGGAGCAGGAAGCATCACATAATCGTCTAAATGCGTTTTTGCTTTTTCGTCGCCACGCAGCACCCCTGAAAACCAATAGCCGGCTTGAAACATTGCTAATTTGTCTGCCAGAAAGGATTCGCCGCCCCACGCAGCTTTATCTTGGTTGACTTGGTTCGGTCCATAGTTGCCTTTAACACCATCTACCCATAATTGTAAGGCTTGTTTGACTTCTGGTTTTGTAAAGTCAATTTTACTGTTATCTTCTGTGGAAAGCCTTACACCTTTACTCAATAAATAATCCATCAAAAAGGGTAAATCCGCTTCTCCTTTTCCACCTGATAGACCGTATTGCGTAATCGTATCGCCCTTTTTGATGGTTAATTTTTTCGCAAGATCGAACAGTTGGCTGTATGTCATGGGAACGGTTTCACTCGGGATTGCGACGCCGGCTGCAGCAAACAATTTCTTATTGATCCATATCGAGAAATCCGAAGAAAAATCTTTAGGAATACCATAGATAGGGCCTTGTCCTTGCACCTTGCCGTCAAAGCGATAAACATCTACCGTAGGAACAAAATCATCTTTCTTTATCACTGTGCTTGTATCAATGTATTTGGTTAAATCCATAGCAATGCCGCGAATGACATAGGACGGAAGATCATTTACGCCCGTCATCCGGATAATATCCGGCGCTTCGCCAGTTGCTAATTGGGCGGCTAGTTTCGTTGTATCTACATCTTCTCTTTGAATTTTAATGGTCGGATTTGCCGTTTCAAATTCTTTGATTTGATCCTTGGTAATTTCACCGTCACCCATGTTGAAACGTACAGTCACAGGACCAGCGCTCTTATTGCTGGCTGTCGCTTGGGCATTAGGCGAAGCACTTGTGCCCCCAGCAGTCTTGTTGTCGGTTGTTGTCTTTGCGCTGCCGCAAGCTGATAATAACAATGCGGTAGAGAGGATGAGGACGAAAGGCTTGGCAAAGTTCTTTTTCAATGTAGACCCTCCTAGATGTTTTTATATTGAGAGCGTTTTCTTTCTCTCTGATTAAAGTATATTTCTTGAAGGAGGAGACCTCAATCCGGTAAAATGACGACTTCTATGGTATTTTGCGGTTATGCCTGATAGAGAGGAAAAGAAATGGTTACCGTTGTTCCTTTCATTGGACTGCTGCCCACCTTCATGGCCACTTGTTCTTTATAGAACAAGTGGAGACGATGGTACACATTGCTCAATCCGATGCCGCCTTGATTTTCGTATCCGTCGATTTGATTATCCAAGCTCCTCTGAATCTCTGCATTCACCCGTATGACTGTATCCTTATCCATGCCAATACCATTATCGCTAACTTCAATGAACAGCAGGTCTTCCCTTTCAAGTACTTTTATTCGTACGATTCCGCCTTCTTCGAAGCCGGATAAACCATGCTTCAAGCAATTTTCGACAATCGGCTGAAGGATAAATTTGACGACAGCAAGTTGGGTCAAGTGCTCAGGAACCTCTAATTCATATTTAAATTGATCGCCAAATCGGATTTGTTGAATGGACATATAGTTCTGAACATGGCTCAGCTCCATCGCAAGCGGCACCTTCCCTACTCCGTTGCTGACACTGTAGCGGAACATTTCGGCCAATGAACTGACAATCAGACTTATTTCACTGTTTCCGTTTTTCATGCTGCGCATATTGATCGCTTCAAGCGTATTATATAGAAAATGAGGATTGATCTGCGCTTGCAGCATTTTTAACTCTGCTTGGGTCTTTAAGGACAGCAGTTCATTCTCCCTTAGTTTATTGTTCGCATTTTCCTCCATCATTTTCATATTCTCGTGAATCACGCCATTTAATCTTAGAACCATATCATTATGGCTTCGAATAATTTCGCCAATCTCGTTATTCCCGCTATAGCTCATCACTCGACTAAAATCCCCCTCGCCAACGATCCTCATCGTTCGTTTCAGCATTTCGACAGGCTTTAGTAAGAAGGAAGCGATCATATACGAAATAATAATGGACAATATAAGAATGAGAACGATAATGAGCAATAATCTATAATAATATTGACTGTTTTTAAGAACGATATCTTCATAGGAATATTCAATGTTCAGCTGCCATTGCGTGTCTGGTATGTGGCCTGACCATAACAAAGAATTCAATTGTTCAGTAGAAAATGGCTGGAAGGAATATATTTCCTTGCCTTGCGAGTCTTTAATTCCAACCTTTGACTCCATCGGACTAACCTCTGTTAGAAATGAATCCCTTGGGACCAACAACAAATAACTTTGGGTTATGCTGCCCTTATGCCAATAATTAATTCGTTTGATAATCGCTGGTGTAGTGTGATTGAACACATCCGTATATCCAGAAATCCAATAAGGAGCGGCTGTTTCCGCCAGATTATCGATTTCGATATTAAACATTTCGGGATTGTTTGAAAAAATAGATGAATAAAAACTGTGCCCATTGCTATCAAATAAGACAAAATAGTTGACCTCATTCAACCCGGGAAACATGGATAAATTAATGGTTGATTTTATATTCCGGAAGGCAACCGAACGCAAAGTATCCAGATCCTGTTGAGTGGTAAGGTATCCTTGCAATTGTCTGCTTACTGATAACTGGTTAATCAACTGATTCATAAAGTCCATACGGTTTTGGATGGATACGTTCATAAACTCTCCCACTTCATGAACCGTTTCTTTCATTTGGTTTTGGACGGCTTGGTTCAAAACCCGGGAATATAGAAACCCGTCCGAAAGGGTTGGAATAATGACGGCAATCGAAAAGATCATGATCAACTTGGTGCGAAGCGATAATGAATTTATTCCTTTTTTTATCCACTCGTCCGAGATGTATTTTAAAATCAACTCATCCGACCGCGCCTGATCTTGCATTTTCTTAGTTAGCACCAAATATGGATAAAATATTTTTTTTGTGTAAAAATAACTAATCAAAAAGGTAACAAATGCAGTAAGACAAGATAATGCAATAAAAGCAGAAAAAATGGACTTTTTAGAAAAGAGCACAAAATCTGAGGTTTGCTTAAAAATGACACGATACGGGTATGGATTCAATTCCTTCTCTAGCTTTACACATTTTTGACAATTGGTTTGGGTGTTGTTATTTGCCAACTCTTGCTGATCTGCAGATGACCAGACCAGCTCATCTTTATGGTTTAGAATCGAAAATTGATAGTCGTCGGAATAAACATCAGGCAAGCCAGACCGGAATAAATCGTTATTTAACACCATAATCACGAGCACGCCATTCACATTTCCGTTCGAAATGACAAGTTTATTATTCAAGCCATTAATAAAGCTATACAGTTCTTCTTTTCTTTCAACATTGATATTAAGCTGATTGCTCATTGTGAGATGTTCAAAGTCTTTTTGCGAATATCGGGTCAAACGGTTATTATCTTTCAAAAAAACTTGATCCATATTATTTTCTTGAAACATGTCCATTCTCAGGTTAGGGAGCTCAGTTAGGGTTGCAAGGTCCGTATCTTTGCGAAATGACAATTGATTCATATCGCTGCCGATAAAATAAATTTGCTGCACCATTTTGGTTGATAAATGAAGATCGTTCAATTTACTTAATAAATCGTTTTTTTGCTGATTAACCGTTAACACATCCCGGACATTCATAGAGCTTTTAAAAAAATCACTAAAGTCCGGGGATTGCAGCAGTTGCATCAAATTGCTAAGTTCACCAAGCTGTGTCAATGTATTTTTGTAAAATTGGTTCGATACATTAGTCTCTCTTTTATCCTGGACAGATTGATTTATATTATTCACATAAGACAGCCCAATAGTAAGAAGCACCGTTTGTGCCAGTAAGGTGAGCAATACAGAGACAATAATGATGTTTCTGCGTGTAGGACTAAGCTTGTTGAAATACGGGTTTGCCATCCTATCAACAGCCCCTTTCTATCCTAATTTGCTGCTTCTCTATATTCCATCGGTGTTTTACCCGTATGTTTTTTAAATATCTCTGAGAAATAAGCCTGGTCTGAATAACCGACTAACTCAGCAATCTCATATATTTTAAAGCGTACATCCGCTATTAGCTCAATCGCTTTGTTCAACCGTTGCGATGTCAAAAATTGCAAATACGATTCCCCGGATTCACGGAAAAGCGCACTCAAATGGCCGGGAGTTACATATACTTCATTGGCTACTTGCTTTAAAGTAATACTTTGATGGAAATTTTGCTTTATAAATTGTTTAGCTTGTTGCACGACTATGCTGTCTTTCTTTTTATCTTTGGCATGGCTCACTGAAAGCGATTCTTTAGCAGCTGTATGGTCAAGCTCTTCAGCTTGTGCAGGTTCGCTGTATTCATGATTGCTGTCTTCTTCGGGTGAGTTTTCCAATAGTTGCTTGGCAGATTGGGCTGAACTCCATATCTCCGTTAGATGCTGTACGGGTTTTCCAATGCTTAGCGAGAGAGTTGACTTTAACAAACCCATAAATTTGGATAGCTGCCGTTTGACTTGAATGAAATCGTCTTTAGACGAAGATTTCGCAGTAAGCAAATAAGATTCTGCATTTTCTTTATTCACAAGATGATAAGCTGATCCTTGCACATCCCAAATATCACATAAAATATTATCCAAAGAAAAAGCAATCAGCTTCAGTTCGCGATCTGAACCAATTTTTGCGTTTAAAGATATCCGATCAAGCCGAATCAACGCAACTTTATATTCGAGGCCATCGAGTAAAATTTCACTCTCCGAGCATCCCAACTCAATATCATCCGCCGACATCCTGTTCCTGAATAACATGGATAGAAACTCTTCCCGCAGCAGCTTCGACAACAGCATCTCTTTGCGGACAAGAACGGATTTTCTGAGTTCCTCCTGTTTTTCAGCATCCAGCTTGTGAACCAATCTCTCAAAAGTTTGAAATAGAATATCAAATTGAGTAGGTTTTAACAAATAATCAACGGCGCCATTTTTC
This sequence comes from Paenibacillus sp. V4I7, assembly GCF_030817275.1. NCBI lineage: Bacteria > Bacillati > Bacillota > Bacilli > Caryophanales > Paenibacillaceae > Paenibacillus > Paenibacillus sp. V4I7. Next base: position 4,998,733 of record NZ_JAUSZD010000002.1, read on the forward strand.
AACGCTTTTTGCGCATAATCAAAGTCGCTGTGGCCTGATAAAATGATGACTCGAATGAACGGTTGTTGCCGCAGCAATACAGTCATCAATTCAATCCCATCCATAAATGGCATTCGAATATCAGTCAATACAATATCTATGGGATGTTCCGAAATAAATTGCAACGCTTCTAGACCATGTTTAGCGCACCCCAATAATTTCAAACCCATGGTATGCCATGGGATTGCTGATAAACCTTCACGAATTTCTATTTCGTCATCGACGATGAGTAAATGATACATGTGATACACCCCTCCTTAAACCTTCACAATTTGAAACCGCTTTCAACTTCATTTACCATCCTTTTATTCATTCCATTATGCCAAATCCGATATGGATTGAACAGCATCAATAAATCCCTTTAACTGTTGAATGGCATCAAACAAAAATAAGCCCTCTATCCCATTAAAGGAAAGTGAGCATTGATCATTCCGAGTATGTTTTTTTATACGACACTATTTATGAAACGAAATAATTACATCTAAATCCTACCGGTCTTATAAAATGGCTTATATAAATTGATGTTTATTTTCGGTAACCCATTTCAGGGACGTTCTTCACTCCAAAGGAGAATTTTGGGCTAAATAACGTCCATACGGTCCCGTAAGCAAACGTATTGAGTGAGGAAGCAAGCAGGACAGTGGAGTGGATTCACCCCCCTGCGCGCTTAGCAACATCCGAAGACCAGGTTATCCACACGCCCTCCCTAACCAATCAACAAGCCTTCCGCACGCGCCTTCTCCACTGCCTCCTCACGATTGCTGACGCCAAGCTTGCCGTAAATCGTAGAAATGTAATTGCGTACCGTTCCTTCGGACAAGAACAGCTTTGCCGCCAACGTCTTATAACGCATCCCCGAATCCAGATACTGCAATATTTCCATCTCGCGTTTGGTTAATCCGTAAAGAAATCTATCCACAGCGGCCGATTCGGAAACTTCGGAAACTCGATCGAACCTCTCGAGCATTTTGGCCGTGATCTCCCGATTAATCGCGGTTCCCCCCGAATGGACGAGGCGTACTGTCTCAATAAGCTCCTGCAATTGCGCCGACTTCAGGCAGTACCCGTCAGCGCCGTTCTTTAAAGCGGTTAGCGCCTGATCCAACTCCTCGAAAGTGGACATCATCAACACCTTGATTCCCGGATAAGTTTGCTTGATTGTCTGTAAAGCGGAAATTCCGTCCATGACCGGCATTTGCATGTCCATGAGAACCAGATCCGGATTCGTTCGTTCGCAGACCCTAATAGCCTCAAGCCCGTTCCCGGCGGTAGCCGCTACATGGATCCCGTCCTCGTTCTCCAACAAGGTCTTTAATCCTTCCAGTACGATCGGTTGGTCGTCCACTATGACGACATGAATGACTTGCTTGGTTTCCGGCGATTGATACGGTAGGGAGCAAGTCACGATCGTTCCGTTCCGAGGATCGGACTCGAGATGTAGGCTTCCGTTCAAGGCCTCGAGCCTCTCCCGCATGCCCGTTATGCCGAATCCGGGCTGCAAAGCTTCACGTCCCGTTCCGTTATCCCGGATCTGCAGCGCAATGCGATCCTTCTCGAAGCGAAGCATCACGGTGATACGATCCGCCTGGCCGTGCCGAACCGAATTGGTCAGCGTCTCTTGCAAACAGCGCATGAGCGTGAACCGGCCTTGCCGAGGTACAGGAATAGGATCCCCCGACTGTTTCAGCTCAATCTTTACGGCGGTCTGCTGCGCAAAGGCCTTGGCAATATCATCCAGCAGAACAAAAAGCGGTAAGTCCGTTTGTTCTGTTTGAATATCGTGAATATGCCTGCGAATGTCCTCGAAGCCCGCCCTCGTCAGGGACAGGAGTGTTTCCAGCTTGCTCTTCTCCGTGCCATGAGCCATCGACGCACGAAGCGACTCCATACCCATGATCAGTGATGTGAGCATGTGTCCGATCGTATCGTGCATTTCGCGCGAAAGCCGGTTGCGCTCCTCCAGAATCGTCATTTTCTCAATCTGCTTTATATTTTGCTCCAACATTCTGTTCTGCTCTTCGATGATTTTGCTTTGCTTAGTCGAAGTAATAAGCAAACGAAAGGCATAGCCCAATCCGTAAGAAACGCAATAATTGAAAATAATCCCGAACACAATGGTATCCCAAGAGTAATTCATATGCCAACCGAGCCATGCCGGAAAAGCGAAGGCTGTCAAAGGAGCCAGCCACATGAACGCATAACCGGGGCTGTTGTAACCGATCATGAAAGAAATCGGAAGGAGATACAAATGGGTGTCCGGGTTTGATTTATTCAGCAGGAACAGGATTACTCCGGGAAGCAACAGCTCGCACGCAACATACAGATGTTGATTGATCCGCATAACCAGGAACGGAACGGATATGACAATAAAAGCAATAACCATCTTGATCCAAAACGGAAAGCTCCACTGCCCCTCCACTTCCCATAATAGTGCAATAATAGAAATGCACCAGCAAATCCTGAGCGCAATCATGAACCAATCGTACCATTCCCATCGTGCTATCAGACCGCGCATGACGATACCTCCAAGTTGCTTAGTTACATTCATTATATCTCGTAGTCACGTCGGCAGTAAAATCATATGACAAACTATCATAGGGAAAGAGTGACGTTTTATAACTGGACGATATGATCCTCGTTTTTGTTAAATAAATATGATATGGAATCTTCCAAGATGAACTTAAACGAAGAAACGAGGAGAATGTCAATGAACGGAAACACAGTAATTCGTGGAATGATGGCTGTTGTACTTACTCTGCCGCTGGCGGCGTGCGCTGCTCAGAATAGCGCAATACCCAGCTCCAGTACCAGTGGCGGCACCGTTGCAACTACAACGAAGCCTGCTCATTGGTCCTACTCGGGTGATACGGGCCCTGCCAAATGGACGACTCTGGATCCGCAATATGCCGCATGCGCGAATGGAAGCGAGCAGTCCCCTATCGATATTGAGCTTTCTCAATTAAAAGTGGACAAAGAGTTAGGCAAATTCGAGACCAATTATAAACCAACCGTCTTCACCCTGATGAACAACGGGCATACCATTCAAGCAAATGACGCATCCGGCAGCAATATCATTACCGTTGAAGGCAAAGTTTACACGCTCGTTCAACTACATTTCCATAAACCTAGTGAAAACCAGATCAACGGTAAAACTTTCGATATGGAGATGCATCTTGTACACAAGAATAGTGAAGGCAAACTTGCCGTGCTTGGCGTTCTAATTAAGTCAGGCAGTGAAAACAAACAACTAGCGGAAATGTTCTCGAAGCTTCCGAAAGAAGAAACCAAGGAAGATCTCAAGCTGGATCAAGTCATTGATTTGAACGCTCTGCTGCCACAAGATAAAAAAGCATTCCGATATAAAGGCTCGTTGACGACGCCACCTTGCTCGGAAGGGGTGGACTGGACCGTGCTGGAGGAAACGATTGAACTATCCGATAAGCAAATCCAGGGGTTCGGTGCTATTTTCTCCGACGATCATCGCCCTGTCCAGCCGCTCAACGGCAGAACGGTTGTCACCCAATAATGTGGATGCTAACGAAACGCCCTTCCGGCGTTGGGCGATATCGTATGAACGGCGGGGAACCGGCGCAATATCATCAGCATATAGACCATCTGAAGGCATTCATACAAGCCGTGATGGGAGTGCTTTTGAACCCGGGATGCGTTGTTCAGAACTGAATTTTTGCTGAAATTTTAAAATATTTGTATGCAGTAAAATACAACTACTCTTCATGTTTCTTTAAGGTATCGGCTGACGAAAGTAATATACTTGTGCAATTCTAAAAATGGGAGATGACTTCTTTATGAAAGCATTGAGACCGGTTCAGGCACTGAAGTCTGTCATGTTTGGCATGATGATGGCATTCGTTTCGATCGGCGCGATGCCCATTTTGGTTATCAAAAGCTTTACGGAAACGTTTCTCCCCTAAGCGGTTTTTGCGTCCTCATAACTCAAGTAAACAAACACCTGACCTTCGAATACAGATCATTTTTAAGTTGATTTTAATTAAGTAATGAGAACAGAAAGAACTGAGAACTTTACCCTCGGTTCTTTTTTTTCTTAAAATAAATGGGACTATTTTGATGTCATTTTAACTCAACCGAGCAGAAAATCTCCGTCGCAGAATAAGAAACTATTCCAATAACAAAAAGCCAAATGATAAAATCACTAAAAATATGAATTGGTATTTCGAGCAAATATCTTTAATATGGCACGAACATGCTTCAAGCCTAAAAATTCCCTATAAGTTTTACCCTCCAAATTAGATCCAATTAAACGTTAACACTTTCCTCCGTAGGCGAATATCATATCCCGATAATATTAAAGGAGGGATACAGTGTTACCAATTTCTAACCCAGGTATGATGGATGTTAACCCAGCCATGATGAATTCCAAGCCAGGTATGACGAATGTCTCACCTATTGGTGGAGATATGAAGTCGTTATGTCAGAAGTACATGAATTATCATGTAATTGCACAAACAACTAGTGGACAGCAATTTGATGGGATTATCGATGGTATGGATAACGAAGGCATTACTATGTTGGTTCCTGAAGATGTAGACGGCGATGAACGCCAATTTACGAATGGATACGGTCAAAACGGATATGGTCGAAGAAGATATCGAAGATTTCGCCGGCAGCGGTTCCCGTATCAATTCCTACTTCCGTTTTTAACACCGTATCCATACTACTACCCGCCCTATCCTTATCCATATCCTTACTATCCTGGTTATGATTACGGTGGAGGATATTAAAAAAATGAACCTTATGGGGATTTTTCCATAAGGTTCATTTTTTCATATTGAACTTTTTATAACTAACGTTCTCCGTCCCTCGGTTGAATGACCAATATACTAATTGGGACCATGTAACGATCCGATTTGATGGTCGATTCAATTTAATAGCTTAAGGCAAGAACTATTTTATAGATTCATAAATGACTTCTGAATAATTTAAAGATAGACCTCCTACGTCATATTTCCCTTATTTCTACGCTATCCGCTCAAGAGGGATTATACAGTCTACGTTCTTCTAAGACTATTGAATGGACAACAAGTATTGGGCATCCCGGAGCAAGTATTTAGCAGCTTCCGCAGAAATATGCTTTCCGCTTTGCGCCTTCACCTCGTTCACGAAGGCAACCAGATTGTTCGTATCCAATTTGCTTTGCAAGCTGTTTGCGATACCCTCATTATCAATCCAATGGGTATTTGTAAACCGTGTTACTAATCCCTTTAAGGAATCGACGCTTGTCGTAGTTTGGAACGATATGATTTGGCTGCCCACGTTCCCTGCCAGATCGCTTGACGTTACGTTCAACGTATGCGAACCGATCGGCAACGTATACAGGGGAATGGTTATCCCTTGCTGCACCCCATTGGTATCCAGCGTTACCGTAGTTTTGCTGCTGTCAACCCCGGACAAGTCATCGCTCAGCGTAACGATCGGCGTCACATCCCCAGTATCGCTGAACGTACCGTACACCAATCCGGAAACGGTGATTGTCGGCGCTGTCTTATCGAACTTAACCGTTAGAGACTTCGCCTCTTCCACATTTCCCTTCAAGTCTGAGGAACGGTAATGCAACTGGTAATGGCCTTCCTGAACCAATTCAACCGGACCTGTGTAGACGATCCAATTGTTCCCGCCATCTAGACTGTATTCCACCCGTTTTACAACGCCCGAATAGCTGCCTGTAGCCGTCAAGGTCAATGTCGGTGCTGCGGTAAACCAACCGTCTTTTACGCTTTGTCCTTGAAGGTCCGCGACGGTAACAGGCGGAGTAACGTCAAGCTCTAACGCATCGATGGCTTGTTGTAAAGCTCTAACCTCGGCATCAAGCACAGCATAGGAGGTAATCGTGCCAAGCGCTGCTTGAGCTATGTCGATTGCCTGCTGCATGGCGGTGAAGGAGCTTACCGTGTAGGATCCATCGGCATTGCTAATGGCTTTAGCAGCTGCGATTAAACTTTCCAGCTCACTTTTGTTCACTTCACTGCTGGCTTTTACTTTGAACACAATGGTCATTGACTGGGCCTGAGCTTCACCGTCAGTTGCCGCGAATGTAACCTGATACGTTCCAGCACGCGGATTGCTCCAGGTAAACTTGCCGTCCTTCAGCTCATATCTGGCTCCGGAAGGCAACGTTGTGTTCGAGATCGTTACCGCAACCGGATCTTTGTCCAAGTCGACGGTTTTGACCGGGAAGGAGACTGGGACGCCCTCTGTTACAGGCAAGGGATAATTCGGCAGCGAGAAGTTGTCAATCTGCGCCGACCAATTATTTTTTACTGGGCTGACCCCAGACACCTTGAGTCCCATCATAGCGACACCAGCGTATACTGCCGCATCGTTCGGGATGCCGCCCAAAGATATAGTGCGAAGCGGAGTCGAATCGCCTTTGCCGTTGCCCCACGAGCTGTCAGCGTTCTGAACGTACCCTTTGATTTGATCGCCGGTGCGCACAATTCGCGCCCAATAAGGCGGTGTTTTTCCTTTAAAGTAAGCCGCGTCTCCTGATCCGTCAAAGATCCCTTTGCTGGAGCCGGCGCCTTTCACGCTGCGGAACGGAGCTGCCACTTTATAAGTACCCCAATCTGTATTAGCGGCGTCCGTCGTGAGGCCAGTCATCAAAAATCGTGGCGCGTCATCATAAACATCCTCCGTAACCGCCACTCCTGCATATCGGGCATTGTCCGCACTTAGAATCCGCGAGATCATTTCACCGCCTTCATATAACGGGACGTAGTAGAAGAAAGGATGCTGTTCATGCACCAGCGAAGCGCCGGAAAGATCCATGTTTAAGGTAATCGTTCCGGTTTCGTTGTCCAGATTTCCTTGCGATGCGATCGTTCCGCTTGCGCTGCTTGCCGACACAGTATACTGGATTTGTTTGAAATCCACGATCGGCAGGAAGAACGGCGACTTGTTCTGATAGGCCACATAAATATAAAGCGATTTTGTGACGGCGAACAACCCATTGCTCACCGTCAGGTCGATTCGATACGTATCGTTCGGAGTTCGACTCATCTGACTTTTGGCCGGCGTCCATGTAAGTAGGCCGGTGCTGGCGTCAAACGATGCGCCGGCAGGAAGATTGCCGATCGAATAGAGCAGATTAAGGCCGGCAGGATCGACAACATTGAATCGGTAAGTTGCCCGGTCATTCGTTGTAAAGGTAATCGGTTGATCGGGAACGGTAATCATCGGCTTGCCTAAGACGCTAATTATGATCGATTGCGTATCCGCAGCGTTGTCGGTTTGCGCTTTGAAAGTAACCGTGTAAGACCCTCCGCTATCAGCTAACGGCGTCCAGTTGAATACACCGTTCACTAAGCTCATGCCAAGAGTTGCCGCACTCCATGCCGTACCGTCCTTCACGACGCTGTCGATGCTGTAGCTGATATTAGAAGTTCCGACCGATGCAGCTTCGGCCGGTATGCTCGCTACATTTTCCAGATTAGCTCGGAGCCCGAAAGAAAGTGCGTTGCCGCCGACGACGGATTTGTTGCCGATCGGCTCGAGAATCGGAACATTCGTAGCGTCGTTATACACCTTGACGTTGATGCCCAGGCTTCCCGTAAAACTATTCGTGCCCGTTGCGTCCTTCGTCGTAAATACAAGTGAATTGTTGCCGATATTATCAGCCGTCGGCGTGAATACGATATTGCCCGTTGCAGCATCAAATGTCGCTCCCGCCGGCAATTGCGCCCCAATCGCTTGAATATTACTGCCGCCAAAGGCGTCCGTCGCGGAGACATGGAAGCGTACAGTATCGCCGACTGAAACCGTAAGATCGGTTATGCCCGTCAAGGTTGAGGGCGTACCCCCGTTTCTCGGCGAAATGGCGATGTCCGGTACCGCGAATATCGGTGACGTATACAAGTAGTTGATGCTGTTATAGACCGTTCTATTGCCTAGCACGAGACCCGCATAAATTTTGCTTCGCGTCTGCGTGGCGCCGCTTGCATCTTTGTAAGTAAGATCCAAGGCCTTGGTCGATCCGATTTGCGTCCAGTTCGTCGGATAGGCCGTTTCCTCCACTTTGGCCACGCCTAACGATTCATACGTGCCCGCAGGCGCTAATGAATAATAAGCGGAATAGTTGCCACCATTCAATATAATTTTCAGCCAGACGTCTCCCACCGCAATTTTCGGTGTCGTAGACAGATCAAAGGAGAGACCGGTATCCGACTTGTTTATGCCGCTTTGTATCCAGGTGTCGCCACTTGCAACCGCATTGATCGCATACTTCGAGTAATTATCCAGCGTGTTGCGGAGCATCAATCCGATTCGTGATCCGACTTTGAGCGAGCTGTTGTAGATGCTGGTCGGAACTTTGGTAATAAAAGTGTAGTTCATCTTCGGATCGATTTCCTGATAAGTGAAATGGTATTTATTATATTCATCCGTCGGACCAATCAAAATACCGTTGCCAAGCGACGATAACGTGACTTTGTTGCCATTAACGGTCGTCGCGCCGTATTGGAACTCGTTCCAGCCCGCTTCTTTCCATGGAGTAGCAATCGGGATAGCGCCGGACGTGTCTACCGGCGGAACGCCAACGCCGCCGCTGACCACGACAGGATCGGAAAATTCGCCGTTTACCCCGTTGCTATCGAAAGCGACCACTTTATAGTAAATGGTTTTGCCGGTTGAAAGGCCGCTATCCGTATATTTATTGCCGGTAATATATTGACCGACAAGCCCCCATTTCGAATCCGCACCCGGGTTAACCGGCGGATCCGTCTTGCTGGCCGCCTCGTCGAACGTTCGGTAAACGTTGAATTTTACGGCTCCTCGAGGGTATAACCAGGAAAGGTTGACAGTGCCGTTGGCAGCTGCATAGGACGGATAAACCTTGCCCGGACCAACGAGTGCGCCTGCAGCCGTCAACTGAATATCGCTGAATTGTGCGGCTTTTGCCGAGGCGACCCCAACATAAAGCGAATCCGCCGTCGGCACCCACGCTGCTTTCAGCTTTTCCCAAGTCGAACCGTCTGCTGAAATGGAAGGGTATACATATTGTCCATGGCGCTCGACTTTCAGGTAATAGCTGCCGTCAGCACTTTTGGTCGAAGCGGCTCCGCGAATCGTCGGCGGCATGTAGTTGTCGTAAACGTTGTAGCCGTCAGCCAGAAAATCGTAAATCGGAATCACATTCGGATATTGTCTGAAGGTGATGTAATAATTCCCGTCACGATCGACCGTGAAGATCAAGCCACGCGAATCGGTAACCAACTGCCCGTTCGAAGCTTCCTTCACCATAATGCCCGTATTCCCAAGCGCATTGTCCGAAGAAACTTTAGCCGAGAACGCAAAGTCGCTGGTTACCCCGCTTGAGCCTTGCACAAAATTCGTCCGATATGCGAACGCGTAGTCCGGCAATGCCTCCAGGACGCTTTTGCTTGCGTCTTTTTTGTCATAGGTGATTTGATCGACCATGTTAATGGTTTTGTTCGTGCCTTCTCCGGTCATTGTAATCGAACCGTCCGCGCCGGCCAAAACGCCGATTCCTGTATCGACGCCGTCCATATTGGCAGCCGACCAGGTTCCATTAATAGCTCCGGATGCAACCTGAACTTTGGTATAAACGGAATCATATCCGGTTATGCCTGAGCTGGACACACCGCGTACTTTGTAATAGTACGTTTTTCCATTCTCTGCAGCCGTGTCCAAAAAGTGGTTCATGTACCTGTCAACCTGCGCGATTACGTTGTAGGTGCTTCCAGCGTCGTCCGAACGAAGGACATCGTAATGTCCCGTTGTTCCGGCAGCGTGCAACCAACTGAGCGCCGCCCTGCCGTTCGCAGCGGTTGCCGTAACGAATCTTGACGAGTCCGGCACATCGTTCACGACCTGCGAATTCAATCGCAGAACAACCGCCGTACCCGGTTGAACCGCAACCTTGTTTCCGGGTTTTACGGGCAATGATTGCTGGGATATCACATCGTATACGGTGCCAGCCATGTACGACGAAGGCAGGATCACATCGTAAACCTTCGCATCTCCAATCTTATCTGCCGTATGGTTTAAGGCGATCATGTAGTTTCCGTACTGCACGGAATAAAATTGAGCAAAGGCGGAATAGCCGCTTCCAGTACGGTCCGGATTAATGTTATACTTCAAATCCTTTTCAAAGGCTTGCTCCGGAATCGGCACAATAGCGCCGGCGACGGCCAGCCTCGCTCCGTCGATCGGAGGAGTGCTGTCATCGTAAGCGATGTCAAACTGAGCCCAATCCGGCTTCGTATTCCAATAGCCCGACGGCGCATATTGAACGTTCGGGGCCAGGGAAAGCATGACATCATTGTCCGGCGTTACGACATGCATTCTTGCAAGACCGTTCAGTCCGGGATTCGAACGCCGGGTGAAGCTGACGAACATAACGTTGTTGCCGTCCCGAGCGGCAACCAGGCCATTTTCGGCGTCAACAAAGCCATGCTGCTGTACACTGTTGATATAGTCCTGCGAATATGTCCCTTGCTGTTTGCCGTCGCCCCTCTCGCCAGGCAGCAGCCAATCGGTGTTGCTCATCGGCAGTAAGACACCTTTCCAGTTTGCGGGATCGGATGCATACAAATAATCAAGCAGAAGACTCTGGTCCCTTACGTTCTTACTGCTCGCAAACGGATCATTGAGAAAGAAATGATCCAGGAACATCTGCTGAGCGTAGCCAACGGCATTAGTGGCATATTGTTTGTATTTACTCCATTCGCTTCCTGCATATCGGTCGGCATGCGCATTCAAATACCTTTCAAATCCGACGTATATCAGCTGCTTTTCTTCATCCAGGACACTTTGATAAGCAAGGCCGCCCGGATAGTCGGGTCCCCTGGACTCGATGACCCCTTCGACTCTCATTGCCCGGTTCATATTATCGTCCAGACCTTGGTATCTCATGTTAGCGCGGGCGTTTGAGATCTCCAACGCCTTTTTCAGCAGCTTGTCGTCGTAGGTAGCGCGCCATTCCTCTTGAACAAGATCCGTATGCTCGCCATAATGGGCGGCATACTGGGGTTCTCTGGATAGACCGGCCTCCGTAATATTCAAATATCGGTCACCCCATTGCTTCGCACTCGGGCCGATATAATTTCGGTTGCCGTCATATTGGGTCGCATCGTTGAAAGCGGCCAAATTATTGACCACAAGGGTCGTTCCGGAATTGTTGTCGTTTAATTCCACTAAGCCATTCACGGTATCATGGCCAAGCCATGGCGTAATGCCGGCGCCTTCATAAAGGAATCGCAGCGAGGAATTATAATTCTCCGCCACTTTTGATCCCAAGGCGATTAAGCCCAGATTCGATTTGAACATGCCGTACTTTTGAAATGCGTTCTGATTCGTTAAATAGTTCCCCAAAGAACTGTGCGTTCTGGCATAGCTCAGGTTCATGAAGAAAAGCTCCTGCCAACCGACAAATCGCGTCGTCCTTTTCGCATGGGCAAGAACGTTCAAATCCGAATTGACGCCTGTTTGCGCGTATTGAGCTGTATAGAAGACGGGGTCCGTATTTGTGAATGTGAAAGCTCCGTTCTTTGCCGTTCCGCCTGCGTTTACGTTGCCGATTTTCACAGTTGTCCAATCCACTTCCGTATTGCCCTGAAGCCATTTTTGAAAGCTGGATGTCATTCCGTTTGCCCTGTCTGCATCGGTCAACCGATATTTTGGTACGTAGCCCGTTGCGTCGTCAGCCAAATATGCGGAGCCGAACAGTCCTTGCCCGCCAGCGGTATCCTCGGACAAGAAGAGGTTGTACACGGTCCAGAGCGCTTCGCCGCCGTATTTGAAAAACCCGCCCCATTCCGCCTGATGAGGCTTTCTGATTGAAGCCGGATCATTCAAATAGTAGGTGACATATTGGTCGATACCTAGACGAATGCGATCAAGCATCTTGTCACGGACCTCGTTGGAGGTTTGCGGCGTGAAGTCGTAGCTTGCGTAAGCTCTGTATTCATCTTTCAAATAATTGGAAAATGTTCTAATCTGCATCGTCTGCAAATCGTTGCCTGAAACATTGGAAAAAAACTTGGTATTATCATTTAAATAACCGGATACAAAGCTTTGGGAGGAAGCAATAAAATTGTTGGCAAAAGCGACCGCTTCGGATGACTGGCTATCCAAGTCGCTCCCTGCTCGGGGCGCGATCGAGGCCGTATCCAAGGTACCCTTCTCCAGCAAACCATCGGGAAGACTGCTTGTCACGGTTGTATAACCCGCGTAGAAAGCTTTCGATTTTTTCCCTGCGAACGTTTGATTGTAAAAAGAGTTGAAACTTCCCATGCCGTAAGTGTAAAACTCCGCCGTCGTTCTGATGGTTAGCGTGAGCTCCGTTTTCCCTTTCGTCAGTTCTAGCGGGAGGTTGATCGTGGAGTAGCTGAATCGGTCGGGAATAATCGGATGCAAGCCAAAGGCAGGGCTGTTCATCGTTTTGTACAGCGGTTGCCAGTCGCCTTCATGCTGAATAGCCAGCCTTTCCCCGTTCACATACAGCATGGTAATACCGTAACCCAAATCGGACCCCCACGTTTTTAAGGTAAAATAGTTCTGCATATCGGGATCTACCTTCATGTTAAATGTTAAATCACCGCCTAAATATGGATTATCCAACGATGGCAAGGCTACCCTTGCCGATTCGCCTTTAGCGCCAGTTATCTCCGATGTATAGGTACCGGTAAATCCATGAGCTTGTTCCGAAGTTTCATCACCGAATGCAATCGTATCGACGATTGGACTTGACCCCGTCTGGGCAGTGTCGATACTGTCCGCAAATGAAACCGCTGTCAAATTACTGAATGAAAGTATAATTGTCAGTACAAATGCCAGGCTGTTCTTCCATTTCAAACGCATAACCCCATTCCTCCTTGTTCAGTTGATATTTCATAATTAACTTGAGGGAAAACTGTCGTAAGGAAATCTCTTACGACAGTTCTTCTCGTGTTATTTCTTCGAAGCCAGGAATGCGTCGATTTGTTTTTGCATTTCAGTTTGAATTTTCTTCACGGCAGAAGCCGCTTCCGATTTATACTTATCCCAATAAGTTTGGGAATCAGCAACACCGATATAAATTGGATCCATGTATTTGTCGCGGATTGTATTCAGCTGAGCGACTTCATTAGAAACAGGTGCCGGATCAAACGTAAATCCGGCTAATTTGCTTGGCGTGAAGTTGTCGCCATTCGCCGTAAACTTGTTCAGCGCAATCGTATCTGCTCCAAGTCCTTGATCGTAACGATCTAGCGTCGGATTCCAGATCCACGCATAAGGGAACCAAGCATAATCGTTATTCAGCTTTTTATACTGATCTTCGCCAACAGGCTCCCAATTCTTCCCTTTAATTCCGTAAGCAAGCAGGTCGTAGTTGTCCTTTTGCTGCGTCCAGTTTAAGAATTGGATGGCGCGTTCTTTGTTTTTGCTGACATGCGTCAAAGCAAGGAAGTTCCAGGCCTGGAAGTCGGAGATGTTGGCGCCCTTTTCCTTTTTGAAGAACGTTACTGCTTCTACATCTCCGTTCACGCTTTTCTTCACGGCAGCAGCATCGTCTGCGTTCACACCGAAATCATTTGCATTTAAAATAGCTGCTTTACCGGCCTTGAATTCTGCTTTGTAATCTTTGACGGACAGCACATCCTGATACATCAGCTTATCCTGATAAAGCTTTCTTGCATCTGTAATCCAGCTCCAGACGGTCGGATCCATTTGATCGAACATGTTGTATACCTTACCGTCATTGTTTTTCAAGAAGAGAACGCCGTTAGTTCCGATTTGCGTATCACCGATGTGGGTATCGTAGTCGAATACTTTTCGGAAGTTCCCCCAGTCCATCGCTCCTTTGTTCGTGATAATAGGGGCAATATTCGGCTCTTTCTCCTTAATCACTTTTGCGAAAGCAATCATATCATCGTACGTCTTGATCGGAGCGACGCCATGCTTCTCTCTCAAATCTTTACGGATGTAAAATACACGGCCTTGATAATAAGAATTGCTAAGAGGTATGGCCATAATTTTGCCGTTGTATTTGTTGGCGTTCCACATTTGCTCGGATCTTGTTTTCAAGATGTCCGATCCGTATTGCTTGAGCAGATCATCCAAAGGCTCGTAGTAATTTGCGGCAATCATTTGATTCAGGTGAACCCACGGAGCGTCGAAGACCAGATCCACATCCTCGCCTGATGCCAGCGTCACCTGCGTTTTCTGTCCGATATCGGAGAAAGGAATGAACACGACATTTAATTTCACGTTCAGCGTATCCGCCATCCGCTTTTCCGCTTCCGCAATTACTGCATCAAAGTCTTTCGGACGATCACCTGGAATCATAATTTTAAGGGTTACCGGATCATTTTTCTTCGCAGCCGGAGTTTGCTGGGCACCTGCCGATTGGGGTGAACTTGCCTGTGGTTGAGCCGCTTTATCTCCAGTGCTGCAACCAGCCAAAAGCGACATAACCGTAACCGCTGTAATTCCTATACTGTACCATTTTTTCATTTTTTTACTTCCTCCCTTTTTAGACCTTCCACAACTATATGCTCAGCCGGCATTAGAATCCGGGGGAACAACATTAACCTTTAATAGCTCCAACGGTCAGGCCGCTGACAAAATATTTTTGTACGAAAGGGTACATAAGTACGATCGGTCCAATCGTCAAACAGACTGTCGCCAATTGCACGATATTGGTAGGAGCTGACACATTGTAGGACGTACTGCTTCCTGATACGTAGGAAGAAACATTCAAGTTGGAGATCAGTTGGCGGATCATCATTTGCAGCGGGTGCAATTTGTAATCGTCGATGAAGAGTAGTGATAACCACCAGTCATTCCAATACTGCAGAGCGTAAAACAGCGTAATCGTAGCAATCGCCGGCGCGGTGACGGGCAAGATAATTTTATAAAAAATCCGAATTTCTCTTGCTCCATCAATCGTTGCAGATTCATTAATTTCATACGGTAATGTCCGATAAAATGAAACGAGAATAAACGCATAAAACGGATTTAACAAATAAGGTAGAATGAGTGCCCAAACCGAATCCTTCAAATGCAGCCAATTCGCGATCAGCATATAGAATCCGACCAAACCGGCTCCAAAAACCATCGTAAAGTACGTAAGGAATGAAAGGATATTCCGGTACTTGACTTTACGGTTCGCAAGCACATAAGCAAACATCGCAGTGACCATAACGGAAAGCGCGGTTCCTATGGCAGTGACCAAAATCGAAATTCGGTAGCTGCGGAAAATTTGATCTCCTTCTAAAATGAATCGATACGCATCTAAGGTAAGATTGCTTGGCCACAACTGATATCCATGTGCCAAAAAGCTGGCCTCCGAAGCAAAGGAATCAATAAATACCAACCAGAATGGAACCAGACAAAACAAAGTAAATAGCAAAATAATGACGTTCATGCTGAGTCCGAACGTTTTTTCGCTAAGTGATCGGGTTTTCAGTAAAGGCTTCAAACGGGTCTACCTCCTAAAACAAACTTGAATCTTTGTCAATTTTTCGAACCAACCCGTTAAATAGCAGAATACAAATCAGTCCCATGACAGATTGATAAAATACGACTGCGGCTGACATGCTAAAGTTACCCATTTGGCGGAGAGCGCGGAACGTATACGTATCAATAACATCCGTCGTCGGGAAGAGTATACCGTTATCTCCGATAATACCGTAAATCATGCCGAAGTCACCGTAAAAAATTCTCCCTACTCCAAGTAGTGCAAGCATGATAATAACAGGGCGAAGCAGCGGGATTGTGATATTGACGATTTGCTGAAGTCGTGAAGCTCCATCGATTTCAGCCGCTTCATAATAATCGGATGGGATCCCGGTAATGGAAGCCAGGAAAATGACCGAATAGTAACCAGCGAATTTCCATACATAGATGATCGTTAAGATTACCGGCCAAACTTCAGGCTTTTGGAACCATGGAATTTGCGTTAGTCCTATGGATTCCAAGAACTTGTTAAGCAAGCCGTTATCCGTATTCAAGATAGCAAACACCATTAGACTAACAACCAGCCATGAGATAAAATACGGCAGAAAAATAATGGATTGTGCCAGCTTCTTGAACAGCTTGGTCCGAATCTCATTAAGCAGGATTGCGAGTCCAGCTGAGATAACCAGACTGAATATGATGAACAATCCATTTAAAAAGAGTGTGTTGAAGGTTACCAGAATCCAATCATGACCTTGAAAGAAAAATTTAAAATTATCAAATCCAACCCAAGGGCTTCCCCAAATTCCATTCGTCAACTGGTACTTCTTAAAAGCAAGCAGATGACCTGACATTGGGATATAAGCGAAGATAATAAGAAATAAAAGACCAGGTAAAGCCAACAAATAGAGATCGACATTTTTTCTGATTTCTCGAAAGAAACCCATGTTTCATATTCACCTCAAATCTTTCTGACTGTGTATTTGCTTTTGTAGATGCGCTCATCATAAATCGATTTGCTAGGGCTGGTAAAGTCAAAGTATTGACGATTCGGTCCTTCAAACGGCTATATGCGTCCAAAAAGCCGTAATGAATACTCTTTGGCAGAATAAGTACTTCCATGAGACAACCACCTTTTCTATAATAGAAATAGATAATAGAGGGGGTTCACTTATGAAAATTTTGACTCAAAAAAAAATACCTCTGCTGTTCCCTATGTTCAGCCTTCTATTTATGATTTTGTTTGCGTTTACACTCTTCATGTCCTACGAATATTCCAAACAAGCTACTGCTGACGTCAATACGTTTACCTTGGCTAAAATGCGGCATTCCTATCAAAATACCCTGTTCACTTTTGACAATATCCGCTCTTTCGGAGTCAGCACCTATCAAGACCCTGCCATTAATTATTGGCTTATTACAGACCAACGCGACCCTCTAGGCGATGCGGATGCTTTCAAAGCAGCCAGCCGTTTTGCTTCTTTACAGCCCTTCATCCATTCGATTTATTTAATCAATACGAAAACACGTAAAATTATTGACACTTCGAGAAGCCTACAAGATTTTAACGAATTTCAAGACCAAGGTATTATTCGCAAAATTTTGGAGGAACATCCTTCGTACATCTCTTACTTCAACCATAATGTCGGCGCTGAATCTCTCATGGCCATGATGATCCCGAGCACACAATCGACAACGATAAATGCTGGATACTTGGTCATCCTTCTGGACAAAGCGGATCTGCAAAAGTTTTTACTGCAAAACGAAGACACAAACGGTCTGCAAATCAACATTACTAATAATCAAAAGCAACTAATCCTAGGGGAAAGCTTTTCTGATAATGAACTAAACGACCGTTATTATGCTGTGCCAAAAATTCCTTTCGAGACCATCGAATATGCATGGGGGAAGGAAAAGAAGAAAATTTCGTCAGCCGAGCTGCCTAATGTGCAGTGGGTCATGCATTTCATCGTAGACGAAGCTTATTTGACCCAAAATATTAGGCAATTTAAGCAAAAAATGACGCTTTGGTGTGTGATTCTCATGATCGCCATGTTCCTGCTCTTTATTTGGAGTTCACGTCGAGCCTTGAGTCCGTTTCGCAAGATTTCCAAGGAGCTTCAAAGCAAGTTAGGTACGAATTCGATGCAGGAAGCAAATGGAGTTGCAGATATTATTCGAAACGGATTTACGTATCTGATGGATTCACTTCAGAACATGAATCACTCGCTAAAGGATTATCGCAATATTGCAAAAGAAGAGTTATTGCGACAATGGCTGTTACAGGGAACGATACATGAGCAAAAAGACAACAGTGAAGTTTCCCTTCTGCTCTCCTCCGAGTATTTGCACTTAGCGATCATACGTATCGAAACTTATAAATATTTCGTAGATACGTATAACTACAATTCACGCAAGCTTCTTAAATATGCCATGGGGAATATTGCTCGGGAAATATTTCATGAAGCTAATTACATTTCTGACAGTGTCGATATGGGGAGCGATCACATCGTTCTGTTGATTGGAGCTGGCTCTCATACAGACGCCACTCCCGATGTCTACGCCTTGCTTGAAAACGTCGGAACGCAAATCGATAAATGGCTGCAGCTCCGAACCTCCATCGCCTCAAGTGCCAAGGTGCCCACTCAGGATAATTTGCGCCAGCTCTATAATGATGTTTACGAATTGACACTTCTCAAGTTTTTTAACGGCGAAACCAAGGTCTACAGCGATAAGGATTTGGAAGATAGCTTTCAAAGTGAACAAGTGTATCCCGATCAAAGCGTGTTGAACGAGCTCATTCAAGCCATTAAACAAAGTGATAAGAAGCGCTCAACTGAGCTTTTGGATCGCCTGCTGGGTCAACTAAAAGGCGTTTCCTATACGGAATGCTTATTCCAATTACAGATGATCGTCTATCAAATCTATAAATCGTTCAACAAAGTAACGACGATGAAAGAGTCGGTTTTAGAGGAATTCCGCTCCGACCGCTTCTCCTCCTTAGTCGATGCACGTTCGTGGATTGAAGAGGAAATTGTCCGTATTATGGAAAGCCTCAGCCAAAATCAGGTTGGGGGGCGTAAAGGCGAGCTTGTTCAAGAAATTCTGGATTACGTACATGACCATTTGCAGGATCCGATGCTGTCAGTGGATACAATTGCCGATCATCTTGGCTTCTCTTCCAGCTATTTAAGGCATCTTTTCAAAGAGTCAACACAGGCGACACTGACCGATTTTATTTTGATACAGCGTATTGAACAAGTGAAATATTGGCTTACCGAGACCGACGAAACGATTACAATCATCGCTTCAAAAACAGGTTTCCAAACAAAAAGCCACTTCTTCAGCGCCTTCAAAAAAGCGACTGGTTTCACGCCAAGTCAATACAGAAACCATGCAGGTGATTTTGGGTAAAGTTAAGAAGAGCATTCTTCGCATAAATAAAAACAGCCGGGTCAGGATCTGTTCCTGTCCGACTGTTTTTTCCGTTGTATAGAACCTCATGAATTATAAACTCAACATTCTGTTCTGGTGCAAGAAATAAATACGCCCCTATTGAAACCTACAATCGATTCATGGAGAACGGACGAAACGTACATCAAAGTCAAAGGTCAATGGAATTATTTATATAGGGTTGTTGATTCTATAGGGAAAACAATTTGATTATATATTATCTGAAAATCGAGATGTGGCGGCAGCCAAGCGCTTTTTTACAAAGGCTTTGTCCTCTCCCCCTATTCAAAAACCACGTGTGATCACTTTGGATAAAAACCCAGCCAGCCATACAAGAATTAATGATTGAGAAATCCATGCCAAAAGAAACTTTGATTAGACAGACAAAGTTTCTGAACAATATCATGGAGCAAGATCATAGGTTTTAAAAGAAAATTATCCAATCTTCTGATTACGAATCTCAGCAAGCTGAGAATCCTTAAGCACGTTTATTGCTTGACCATCTAGGTCATAAATACCTTTATCTACAATATCCAAGCACCCGATGATGTTCATCCGTGTGGATTTGCCGGAACTTGATGGACCCATGATTGCTACGAACTCTCCATGATTAATATCTAATGAGACATCATCTAATGCTTTAATCGTTTCCTCGCCCATCGTATAATGTTTACTGACATTCTCGATGTGAATTAACGTCATAACCTTCACCTCCATTACTTGCACAAAGTCCAAATTAATGAAGTATCCGATTCGTGACCTCACCGCTTCGCCTTATAAAAATCATGATACAGCTTCATCAGCGCTCTTTTCTCGATCCTCGACACATACGAACGCGAAATCCCTAGCTCCTTCGCAATCTCCCGCTGCGTCCGCTCTTCCCCACCTAGTTCTAGTCCAAATCGCCCAACCACGACTTCTTTCTCACGATCGTCCAATATTTCCAGATTGCGATAGATTTTGCACTTCTCTATCTTGAGCTGCACCTTATCCACTACGTCATCAGCTTCTGTACCGAGAATGTCGATGAGCGTAATTTCATTCCCCTCTTTGTCCTTTCCAATGGGATCATGCAAAGACCGATACTCCAATTCCTCCCTACATAGCTCATCAAAATTACTCCCTTCCGCTTTGAACCAAGCGACATTTTCATCCAAACCTTTTTAGTCTCACTAGAAACCCATACTCGATTGGGGCTGTTGACAAAATGGGTTGAGGATCTTGTCCTCAACCCATTTTGCTGTATTATAGAGTTTTTGTTGAATGGAAGAGCAACATTTCCATCTACACTGTCGCCTTAATCATTCGTTTTATGTTAACGCCAACGCCGAAAAGAGGCAGTGTTCCGTAGCGTTACGGATGCCCCGTTTATAGGTTCTGCTTAGATTGTGAGATTGTTTCATGATTCCGAATGTGCCTTCGCACCAAATACTCCGAAGACGCTTGAAGTTCCGATACTCTTCGCTCTTAGCCCGTTCCTTGTTGCGTTCTGTTGCTTCATGGAAAAGAGTTCGCCGAATGACTCGATATTTCTTCGACTTTCCAAAACATTGTTCACGCAGCGGGCATGCTTTGCAATCTTTGGTCTTTGCCGCATACACACTTCGATAAGGGGTCTTCATTCCATCACCCTCGACATGCGTAAACTTCAATGTCTTTCCTTCAGAACACAAGTAAGTGTCTAATTCTTCATCATATTGAAAATGGTTTACCTCCAATGGCCTCAATACTGCTTTCTTTTACGATTGGTGAGATGTACCCTTCAATGTTTTGCTTTTCTAAAGCGTGATGCACCACTGCGCAGTCGTATCCTTTGTCAGCACAAACCTTTTTAATTTCGAGATTAAACCTTTCTTGCTGAGCAGCTAATCGCTATGGTTCGTGGTCATTCACATTACCTGGAGTTACATGGATATCCGTGATAATACCGTAGGTCGTGTCGATACTGGTATGGCTAAGAAAATGGAATCCGATCGGCTTTTTGGGCCGATTCATCAGACCAGTCTCAGGATCCGTCAGGCTTTGAGTAACTTCTGTTTGGATAGTGGTAGTCATGCGATCCTGTTTGACTCTCCCGCACTTCTTCTTTCCTCCGGCATCGCGCTCTACTTGCCGCTGACTCTCAAGCCGCCGCGCCTCTTTTTCTAATTCCTCCAAGTATTCCGATGGTTTCTTGTCCACCTTTACTTTTTCAGAATGGCTTAGCGATGCACTCGCTTTAACATGAGTCGAATCCGTTACAATAACATCGCCGTTACAATTCCCTTTTGTATGCATAATGTCACAATGTGATCAAATATCTCTTGAAAGATAGAGCTGTTTTTAAACCGGCGTCGACGGTTCTGACTAAGAGTAGAATGATCCGGAACGGATTCCATGAGATCTAGTCCTAAAAACCAGCGATACGCCAGATTCATTTTCACTTCTTCTTCCAACTTGCGTTCAGAGGAAATTCCGTATAAATACCCGATGAGCATCATTTTCATGAGAAGTACAGGATCAATAGATTTTCGACCAACGAGGGAATATAGATGCTTCACTTTGTCGTAAATAAAAGTGACGTCCACTTCTCGTTGAATAATTCGCAGCAAGTGATCTTTTGGCACATAATCCTCCAAGTTTAAAAAAATAAACTGGTGCTGCTTATCTCCGTTAACCCCCATCATGATCGGTATCCCTCCAAATAGAAAAACTGCATAGAATTAAATTCTACGCAGTCTCTACAAAAACCTCTCAATATTGTGTTTGTCAACAGCCCCGATTGAGTAAGGGTTTCTTTAGTATTTGGGCAATTAGCAAGACATGAATCTCTTTCTTATTTTGTTCTTTTATTCGAACTTCTCGATACGCCCCTCCCCGTCAATGGAAACCCCGAGGTTCTCGGTGTCTATGCGCAGAAACCGCCTTAGGGTATCCTTATTCCGTACCGTAATTTCGATGTTCGTGAGCCAATCGGCACGGTAGAAACGTTCCCACTTCTAAAGAGCAAGGGGATCAACCAATTTTCAGGTTCAGCTTAATGATGGCATCGGCCACCATTCGTGCGACAGCCTCAGCACCTTGCTCATTCAAATGCGTATTGTCTTCGATCCCTTCGGGGTAATTCGGTTGTTCGCCCGGGCGCAGCCAGGTCAGCCATTCTCTCGATTTGACGTCTCCCATTTCCTTGAATGCGACGGCACTTCGGCCGCACAAATCGATGAAAAGGACTTTTTCCTGAACGGCTAGCGCTTCCATCGATCGAGGAAAATCGCCGTGCGTGTTGATCAAAAGACCGTCAACGTCAAAATGTCTACGGCAAAGAGGCGAGATGAGTATGGGATAAGCCCCCTTCGCTCTCGCTCCGTCGATATATTGCCGCAAATACCGATGGTACGTGCTCCAAGGATTTGTATGTCTTTCGACATCTTCCTTACTGTCGTTGTGACCAAATTGAATGAACAAGTAGTCGCCCGGGTTGATCATTAGTAAAATTTCTTTGAGCCTTCCTTCATCGATAAAGCTCTTGGAACTTCTCCCGCACACGGCCTTATTCACAACTCGAACGGAATCGGGAATAAATAAATGAAGCTTATTCCCCCACCCTTGCATGGGGTACGATTTAGGCGGATAATCCGCCATTGTCGAATCACCAGCCAAGTAAATCGTTTGTTTTTCCAATACTTCCACCTCCGATTTTAACCGTACTGATCGGCATTTTGTTGTAACGCTACCAGGTCGTGCCCCTTGCCCTCGTTAGACTGAATAAATTTCTCTAGAATTTCATTGGTGATCTCCACAGTTGGAGCAAAGGCTTCTGAATCCATATAGGTTAATAGACTTATGAAAAGCTGTTTCGCTTCCGGCCGGTCTAACTGCTTCAGCAATTCCATGCTGCAAACTAGCAGTTTCCCTTCACCTAGCTTTGCTTCGAACAAAAGCCCCAATTTGAATTGTCTATGAACGTTATCCACCACACCTACGATGGGTTCGACCGCATTCGGCAAAACATCCAAATTCATCGTTTTAGCGTTCTTAATTAAGTTCCACCATTGCCAATTCGTATGAAATTCACTTGGGAAGTGTTTCAAGGCCGGGTGCTCCGGATCGCAGTATATACTTAACGTACCGGGAGGCCCATATTTTTTGAACATGGAATAGCACCAGAAATCCGGTATAAACGACATGGCTCCCCCACCTGATACCCGCTCGGGATCAAGTGCTAGCAGCACCTTGCTTCCGCTTAGCAGCATCGCTTTTGTAGTTTCGTCCAAATGGCGACATACGACCACCGCGAACGGAATGACTGGAGTTCCACTGTCCGGATAAACCCAGAGTGGATAGATATTCCGATAGTCAGTATCCACAATCTCAAGTTTAACAACAAGCTTTACTGCATCTTTTACAGCAAGGAGATCAGTCTCAAGTCCCCCTAGATCAAGGACTCCTCCTTCCTCGATCGTCCTGATCGGCATTCTTCCATTTGCAATTACAAACCCGTTCGCTTCAACCTGTACGGACCATGCCAACACTGATTCCGACAAATCGAATGTGCCATAGTGTGCAATTTGGACCGAAGCCTTGAATGTCTCGTCGTTCGTCCAAATGAATTTCTTCATCCGCAGTAATGGAACCGTTTCGCAGCAAAATTCCCGCCACTGCTCCGGCTCAATTAACCCTTTCGATTCCATAAATGCATCCAATATGCCTATGAGAGCGGTGCCCTGCCCAGGAAAATCCTGCAGGTCGAGCAATTGAAATCCGCCGAAATTAGGCGTTCGCAGCGCGGCTTCAATCTCCTCCCGATAGCATAGCACTGCAAGCTGCCCAGATGCCCTCTGGAAAAGCTTCGCCTTATGGAGCAAGCCGTTCTCCTCCAGACGTTTGCGGAACGCCTCCAAATTGTTAGGTTTTAAGACGCCTTGATATTTCTCCAGTTCTTGAAAATCAGGGTGAACCTGAAATTGTCCGACTTCGTGTCCGATTACCGGGATGGGCACGTGTCTGGTCGCATGTCGATAATCCTGCATCGTGGACGGCGGTAAATTATTGATATGGCCCCGTATATGATGCGGCGTTGCTCCGCGAACATGCATTCCGCCGTAGCCAGGGGTTCTAAAATTCCATTTGCCTTCCGTCCAGAAGGTCGTCCAATAATCGGAATTTCGCGGTACCCGCGCTTGCGCAAAAAAATTATTCGAGCCGATCGCGTACAATCGTCTGGCATCCGTTCTCCGGCATTCCTCGCAAAGCTGCTCCATTCTCTCAAGCGAACCTCCCAGTTCATTCCCCCATGCGAACATCACGAACGAAGGATGGTTGCCGTACGCACGAAGCATACGGAACGCCTCCTCACGATAATACTGCCATTGCTCATCGTCCTCTAACGCATGTCCGGGATCCCACAAAGGCAACTCCGGCTGAAGCAGGATGCCGATTTCGTCGGCTGCTTGAAACGCTGCCTCTGGAGGACACCATGAATGAAAGCGGTAATGATTGATACCGTACGATTTGGCGATCGCGAAAATCCGGCGCCACTCCGCCACCTCCATCGGAGCATAACCGGTAAGCGGAAACACCGCACCATCGTGTTTTCCGCGCAAGAAAATCTTCTTCCCATTCATGAGAAAGCCTTTCGAAGAAGCCTCGAAGCGACGTATACCGAAAGAAACCTCCCTCTCATCGTAATAATCGCCGCTTGGGGACTCAGCTTTCATTTCGGCATGAAGACGGTACAAGAACGGCTGATGTTCATCCCACAGCTTCATGTCCGACCCGAGAGACAGTGTCATCCATTGTTTGGTATCCCGTACTTGATCTCCGAGATGAAAGGATAAACTTTCCGATATACTCCCTTCACTGTTCTCGCAGCGCAGCAGGATTGTACAGCTTGCCTGTCCCTGGGTCGCTTTGTTTACTTGTACCATCACAACGGCTTTCCGTTTCCCATCGTTCGGGAACACCTGAATGTCTTCAATCCAAACAGCGTCTTTGGCTTCAAGCACGATTCGACCGAGAATCCCATTCCAATTCGTTTGCGTTTCTTCGGACGCGATGTGAGAGTTGCGAATCTGCGGCCAGGACATGACGCCGGCGGCGTTGTCCACTTTGATCGTGATGGTGCGAATTCCAGGCAAAGCCTCTTTGGAGATGTCATACACTTGAGCCGTTACGAGACTGCTTTGCTTTCCGACCAAGTATCCATCCACATAAAGTTCGGTCTCTCGACTTCTTTCCATGAGAAGACTTAGCTGCTTGCCTGCCCAATGCTTGGGGATATTTACGGTTGTTTCATAATAAGCCGATCCTTCATATGTAAATTCACGATTAAGATGCTGAGCAGAAATGGCAGAATGAGGAACACCTACTCGATTTTCGTCCAGTGTTCCTGGAAGATTCGCTCGGAGAACTGTCTCCTCCTGTCCATCCAATCCGTCTACTCGTATTTTCCATTCCCCGCTCAATTTAATCGTTTCACGATGTGTTCGTTTCAATCCCATCTCAACCTTTCAATCCCGTTATACAATCCCAATCCGCTCCTTCAGCTCGCGCAAGCCCGGGACTGCATCGGCGCACTTGCTCCGGAAAATCGTCGGCCCTCGTCGCCCAATACAAGCCGACATGCGGTTGATCCGATTTCCCTGAAGCCAGTGTCCGACGATTTTGCGGTCCGGATGGTGAGGAACTCATCTCCCGCCCGGTCGGAAATTTTATCTTCAGATTTCATGATTTTTGTTAATCGATTTGCAAGAATTGAACTTGCGGGCAACTCAATATTACCCCACCTAACTTGCACATGAGATCGCATTGTCTTTTTTCTCAATGTTCTTACATCATCAAGCGACAGGAATCTACCGGAAAATGGTCACAAAACGCCTATTCTCTCCTATATTCCGTCACTAGGGCACCACACTCAGCTTTGCGCCTAGCCTACCAATCACTCTTCAATCATACGGTATCGAAATCGTGAAAATTCAGCCTCTCCGTTACCGGCCGCATAAATACCAAGACGAAGGCTAATAAATTCGCCAAATGTATTATGGTTATAACCTGAGACCTCCATCGCTGAAGGAAACCGATTCCATTGAATACCATCGGTACTGTAAAACATCGTCACTGTATGGTGGTCGTTCCTAAGCTTCAAATGAAGCCGGCAGCCCAGGCCTTGTGCAGGATTGCCTTTGATACCTCGCCGATGTCGATAAATTTCTTGCTCCGTAAAGCTGATACCCACATAACAGCGGTCGTTATAGAAGAGCACAAGTCCTGCTTCAGCTTCAGGCCCGACCTTAATCTCAACTTCAGCTTCATAGGCCCGGTCGGGTGGAATGATGACGAGCGGTGCTGAATCCGCTGGTGAATCCCCTTTGGCCTTCAGCTTCAAGACGCCCCTGCCTACTTCATAACGTTCAGGATCCAGTTCCTTGTAAAATCGCCACTGCCAACCGAGTGCACCCCCCTGGAAATCGTCAGATGGCTCCGGAGAAATCCCTTCCACCGGCTTCATCTCTCCGTCCGTATCCTGCGATACGATCGGCCAGCCGTCTTCTGTCCACTCGATAGGGTCCAGCAAGGTTTGCCTTCCAAGCGTGTAATAATCCTTTTCATAGGCATGATAGACGAAATACCATTTTCCATCAGGTGTATCGATCAACGTACCGTGCCCCTTGGACCACCAGCGTTCATCCTTCGACCAAGTATGCACAAGAGGATTATAGGGAGAGTTCTCCCAAGGCCCTAAAGGATTTTTGCTTCTGGCTGCAACCGCCATATGGCTAGTCGCAGGTCCAGCCGTTCCGCCTTGTGCGCAAATCAAATAATAATAATCGCCTCGGACTAGTAGTTTTGGAGATTCGAGAGCCATCCCGTCCACAACCCATTCCCCTGGGATTGGCCACCCTTCATAAACCGTTTGTAAGTCGCCGGTAACGGAAAGGCCGTCCGGGGCTAAGGAAATAGCCCTTCCATAGTTTACGTACAGGTACCGCTGCCCATCCGGCGCTAGCAGGTGCCCCGGGTCAATCCCGTCTACTCTCAGATCAATTGGATCGCACCAGGGACCTTCCGCTTTCTCTGCATAGATAACATAATTCGTTCCGTTAGCGGGAAAGTAAATGTAAAAGAGTCCGTTCACATAGACCAGATCCGGTGCCCAAATATCTCCGACATAAGTCTGAAGAGCATGGCTAAGGGGGACCCAGTCGGTCAGATTGCGGGAATGCCATACGAGAAGCCCTGGAGCATACATGAAAGACGAATGTGTCATGTAATAATCTTTACCTACCCGGACTATGGAAGGATCGGGATAATCGCCCCTTAGAATATCGATCGGATAGGTTGCGCTTAATTTCGAATTAAACACGGTCCTTATACACCTCACAGAAGAATCTTCCTTATTTCAATCCCGTCGCGGAAATCCCCACGACGATATATTTTTGCTATGAGGCTCAGACGCCGAACTTATCTGCCAGCCTCTTGGCCAACTCGTCATCCGAAAGAGGATTGCGGTGCGTGTTCTCCAAATAAATATATTTCTCCGTTTCCGGCATCAGAAACTGCTTGTACCAAGCGAAGAAATCGGGGCTGTCGCCATGCATGCGAAGCCAGCGGCGAAGCGTGTCCATGTTTTGCACTGTGCTCTCGATATTCGTCAGCCAGTCCGCCCGGAAGAAGTTCGCCCACTTCCCGTGCTCGGCTTCCTGCAGAGCGATCTCGCCCCTCCGATACTTCCACATCGCCTGCGAAGCATAAACGAACGCCAGCGGATAGTTGCCTTCCAGGTAAGCGGAGTACGATTTTCCCAATGAGTCAAAGCCCTCGCAGCCGGACAGATGCAGCTCGACATGCAAAAGCAAATGATCTTTCAGCCGAAGGCGGTCCTGTTCCGAGAGCTCCGGAAGCAGCCGTTCGATATGCTCCTTCAGCTCGAGCCAGCCCGGAACGGCATCGGCGCACTTCCGGCGAAACCATTCGACTTGCTCCGGAAAATCAACGTCCCCCGCCGCCCAATACAAGCGTACATGCGGTTGATCCGATTTCCCCTGAAGCCAATGTCCGACGATTATGCGGGCCGGATGATGATAGAACTCATCTCCCGCCCGGTCGTCTTCGTTCGGACCGTACGGAATCGTCCGTCGCGCATAGTCGCAGAACATCGCGGCGATTTCTGGCGAACCCGAGGGGAACATCCGGCTGACAAACGCCCCAAGATGCTCTTCCGCATCCGCTTCTCCCCGCATCCACAATTCGCGTATCAAATCCAGCGTATAAACGTGCGGCCGGATGTTACCGCTGTTGACGAGCAGGTAATCCTTCGCTCCGGCCCGAAACGCCCCCTCTATCTCTCCTCTGACCAAATCGGCCGAAGCTGGGAATAAAGTTAAATGATTGGAGGCTTGAAGATCGTGAAACGTTACATGGTAGTAAATGCCATGCTTACCTTTTTCTTGAAGATCAGGCAAGGCCGGAACGCGATGGTTCTCGTTGCCGTTGCGCCGTGAAACCATCTTGCCGTACCCATTGTCCGCCCAAATCTTAATAATATCGTCCGGAATTGTGATATGACCCGCTTTATACAATTCCGAGATCTCCCCATACAACGCTACGCAACACTGCGGATCGGCCACCTTGCCTCGAACCATTTCATATTGTTTGCGCACGACTCGGCTGATCATTTCACCGCGCTTCTCCGGCGTGTCGAATGCGGGATCCTGTACCCAAAAAGGCTGATCTCCTTGTCCGCGGAATGATAGAACCCAAACAATGTTACGGTCCTTCTGCTTCTCGATCGCTTCCTCCCATAAGGTCTCGAACAGCTCCGGGTTCTCTTGATAGCTTGCTTTCTTTCCTTCATAAGCTCTCAGAAACATCTCGGCACCCAAAGGCTCGGCATGGTGGTGGGTAACCCATAGTCCCATCTCCGCCGCCAGATCAGCATGAATCCCGTGCTTTGGCAGATCGGTTCCTGGTATGACCATATTCCCTCCGCAGCGCAGCAACGCTTCGAAGACCGGCTGCCATACCTCGCGAGTCGGAGGGTATTTCTCCTTCCAGCCGATCAGACACACCTCGTCATTGACGAACCAGCCGCGGAACCGGACGAACGGTTCCGACGAATCATAATCATCAGTTGGAAGCTCTATATGGCTGCGCCTCTTGGGAGGCAGGTCAGCCCAGAACCAGAATGGATCGACGCTGAGATACTTTCCGCTGTACTCGAGCATGCCGTAGACCAGTCCGAGATCGTCGCCCGCAGCAATGTGAAGTTCCGTTCTGCTGCCGTCCTTGACGAAGCGGAAGCAATACGCCTCCGGACGTGCCGGACACCGGTCCTCAGGTACCGCGTAGCGGAAAACCACGTCTGCCCGCTCCTCCTCTCCCAAGTCGATGGTCGAAGCAGCGCCCAGAACCTGTTCATGGTCACGCTTCACCATTTCCCAAGCATGGCGGATAGGCGAAGCCGGATCCGACGGAATGCGGTAAGTCGTGTTCCTGTCAATGATAAATGCCAACTTAAGTCTCCTCCTTATTCGTAAACCGTCAGCCTTTCAACGAACCGAGCAGCATGCCTTTATTGAAATGCTTCTGCAGAAATGGATAAATGACCATCATCGGCAGCGCAGAGACCACGATGGCAGCCATCTTCGCTCCCGGTGTGTAGACGATCTCTTGCTGCATCAGGGTAGCGGATTCGTCTAAGGATTGATTCAGCACGAGAATTTGCCGTAAAAATACTTGCAACGGCCACATGCCCGAGTCGTTCAAATAAATAAGAGCCGAAAAATACGTATTCCAATAACCAACCATATAAAACAGCACAAAGGTGGCAATGGACGCCTTGGACAGAGGAAGCATAATGCTGAAGAACATTCTCCACTCCCCGCAGCCGTCTACGCGCGCGGACTCCTCCAGCTCAAACGGGATCGAGGAGAAGAAGCTTCGCATGACGATCAGATAGAACGGAGCGACAGCTCCCGGAAGCCATAGGGACCAGAACGTGTCAATCATCCCGAACTCCTTGATGACCAGATAAGTCGGGATCAAGCCCCCGGAGAACAGCATCGTGAATACGACCATAAAATTGAAAACGTTCCGTCCTTTAAGCCATTTTTTGGATAAGCCGTATGCCATCAATGTCGTTGCCGATATGCTGATCGTCGTGCCGACCACTGTAATGATGACGGCGTTCATGAAGCTCTTCGTAAAGCTATCGTTCGCGAGCAAATACAAATACGCGTCCCATGTCCACTCCCTCGGTATAATGAAGAAACCTCGGGTCAAATAATCCTTCTCCGTAGCGAACGACGTCATCAATATATAGAGCAATGGGAAGATGATGAAAGCCCCCCAAAGGATAAGTACTGCATAAATGAGAATATCGAAATACCTTTCAGTGCCAGATAAACGGCGAATGTTCATTAGTAAACACCCTCCCTTCCAGACCGTTTCGCAATGGCGTTCGCGGAGAGCACAAGCACAAGCCCAACGACCGACTTGAACAGACCAACCGCCGTTGTATAGCTGAATTCGCCCTGCTGTACCCCAACACGATAGATATAGGTGTCAAAAACGTCGGATACCGCAAGATTGAGCGGGTTTTGCAGCAGAAATATATGCTCGAAGCCTACATCGATAAAGCTACCGAGACGGAGGATGAACAGGATGAGAATCACATGGGCAAGAGACGGCAGCGTAATGTGCCAAATCTGTCTCCACCTATTGGCCCCGTCCATCACGGCGGCCTCATACAGCGTCGGATCGATGGAAGCGAGAGCGGCCAAATAGATGATTGCGCTCCAGCCCACCTCTTTCCAAATGTTCTGCAGCAGCCATATCCAGCGGAAATGATCTGGGTCGTTCAAGCCTTGATACCTTGGAAGACCGAGGGAATCCAGCAACAGGTTGACCCCGCCGAATTCGCCGGCAAACAGGACGACGGTGATCCCGACAACGACAATCATCGAGACAAAGTGAGGCAAGTACACGACGGTTTGTAGCGTCGTTTTGAACCATTTCAAGCGAACCTCGCCCAGAATCAGCGCAAAGAGGATCGGCGCGGGAAAATAAAAGCATATGTCGATAAGGTTGAGAATGAGCGTATTTTTGAGCAGGGTCACAAACTGCTGCTCGGTGAACAGGCGGACGAAATGATCGAGTCCCACCCACTCGCTGCCCCAGACCCCTCGGAACGGACTGTACTTCTGAAACGAGATGACAACCCCGAACATGGGCAAATATTTAAACAGAACAATCGACAAGAGCCCCGGCAATATCATCAAGTAGATGGGGAAAGCTCGTTTGATGTAATGGGCGAATGCTGAAGAAGCCCTTGATTTGCTGGCGGCTCTCAATTCGCTAACGGACGACCTCATGCTGTCCCACCTTCCTTATTGAAAAATTTGTCGGCCGCATCCGATGCGGCCGACATGACTACTGATTATTTGCTTTTATATTGGGCGTAGGCGTCGTTCATTTCCTGAATGATCTTATCGCCGCCGCCCGCTTTCCAAGCCGCGATCGCCTTGTCGATGCTTTCAACAGGCTCCTGCCCGACTACGATTTTGAGCTGGGTTTCCTTGAATTTCGTATCGAGGTCCTTCCCTAGCTTCGTGTTGGTTTCCGAATATATTTCCAAGCCGCCGGATTCGTTCTTCCAAGGATATTTGGCATTGTTCTTATTGTAAGTTTCGTCGAACTTGGCTACCTCCGGATCCGTCCAGCGGAAATTCCCGAGGTTCGGATCAGCGCGCAAGAAAAACCAGTTGTTCATAATCCGCGGAAGGTCCGTATCGATGAGCGGCGTTGCCGTATATTTGCCATCAGCCGCCTTCGTATAGTGAACGCCCTCGATCCCGCTCTTCATAATATCCGTGCCTTCGTCGGTTACCCACCAATCAAGCAGCTTCAGGATGCGCTGCTGTTTCTTGGCGTCGATTTTGCTGTTGATCACGACTTTATTGGTTCCGACCAAGCTCGTCGGATTGCCGCGAAGACCGGTAGGTCCGATCGGTGGAGCGAGCTGGACCAATTGTGCGTTCGGGTCGATTTTTTTCAGCTTTTCGGTATCCGTCCTCAGTCCAAGAGGGTGGTGGGTCCAAATGCCCGACTTGCCTCCCTGAAACAGCTCATAGACGTTGTTGCCTTTCTTGCTGAGAAAATCCTTGTCCAGAACGCCCTCCTCATACATTTTGCGAAGATAGCCGAGGAATTCTTTCTGCTCCTTGGACTGCACATTCTGGGGGATCAGCTTGCCGTCCACCAGCTTCCAGCCGTTGGCGAGGCCAAAAGCAGCCCGCAATTGGGCGGTGTTCGCCCCTAATTCTTGGTCTGTGGTGAAGCCGACTGTATCCTTCTTCCCGTTCTTGTCCGGATCGTTCAGCGCAAACGCCTTCATGATCTGATAAAATTCATCGACGCCAACCGTCTCTTCCTTCGGCATCGGCAGCCCTACATTGCGGATCCAGTCGGCCCGAATTTGATAGCTGTCCCGGACCTCAATTCCCCACGATGGCATCCCGAATAACTTCCCCTGCGGGTTCAGCAACTTCCATTGTTCATCCGGCCACGCCTTGGCCAGATTTGGGTACTTGTCCAGATGAGAGGCAAAATCCATGAAAACCCCCTCATTCTGCCACTTGATGAAATTGTCCGACGTGACTCGATACATGTCCGGCAATTCGCCCGATGCGGCCAATACATTCAATTTGTCCTTGTATGTCGGGCCGTCCGTCCACATGATCTTCATCTCGATATTAAATTTCTCGTTCAAATACTTGATGGTAGGGTGGTCTTCCCTCCACTTTCCTCCGCTCCACGATTCCGGCATAAAAGAGATTGTCAGCTTTTCTTTCATGTCATCCGCGACACCGGCATTGTCCGTCTTTCCCCCGGTGTCTCCCGCTTGACCGTTCCCGGAACAGCCGGCTATAACGCCAGCAGCCAGTACCCCTGTGAGCAGAAGTGCTATTTGTTTTCTCATCTTTGAACCCCTCCTGTAAGTGACTTCAAGTTCATTGTAGATCATAAGGAGCCCTTTGTTTTTTCAACATTTTACGATTCGTTATCCGATTTCACTTTTTTACCACATAAGAAAGTATAAGTTTTCGATTCCGAATACAGCTTTCTTATTGGCGATAAAACCTAATATAGGGATCTTTGGTCGAGACCAAAGATCCCTATATTAGGTTGCTCATCTTTGTTCGGCTTCGATAGAGGTTTTCTCATAGGGGAACCGGATGGATACGACCGTCCCCCTCGCCGGGAACGAATCGATGCTCACCCCGTACCGGCCTCCATATCGCAGCACGAGTCGCGCATGCACATTGGCGAGGCCGAGCGAATCCCTTACGGCATAGTGGCCTTCGGCTTGCTGCTCGCCGACCTGAGCCAAAGAGCGTCGAATGTCCTCGAGCTTGTCCCGCGGGATTCCCGGGCCGTTATCTGCAACCTCGAGGATCAGGTCGTCCCCTTCGTCGAAGGCATTGATCAGGATAGCTGCATTTCCGTTCATTGGCTCCACCGCATATTTTACCGCGTTCTCCACAATCGGCTGCAGAGAGAGCTTGACCAGTCGTACCTCCATAAACTTCTCGTTAACGTAAACCTGGCTTTGAAAATTTTGTTTGAACCGGATATCGATAATCTCCAGGTATTTCCTCAAATGGTCGATCTCCTCGCGCAGCGTCACTTCCAGCGGCTCCAGCTTGGCGGTGTACCGGAAAAATGCTGCCAGATTGCCGGTAATCTTCTCGATCCGGGGAACCTCCTCCAGAAAAGCGATGCTCCGAATGATATCAAGCGTATTATATAAAAAATGCGGATTGATCTGCCCTTGCAGCGCTTTGATCATCGCATCCTTCTGCCGGACCTCCAGCTGCATCTCCCGCAATTGATACCGGTACACGTCATCGATCAAGTCGTTCAGCCGTCCGATCATCTGGCCGAAGCTGCGGTTCAAGCTCTGCAGCTCATCTTTTCCGGGATGATATTCGACCTGGACGTCCAGATTGCCCCTCTCAACTTGGTACATGACCTGCTTCAGGCGGACGACAGGCTCCATTAACAGCTTGGTCGAGATCGGTACGACAAGAATGACGAACAAAAACAGGAAGAGCAGCACTATCAGCATCGATTTGGTGGCTACGTTCAATCCGGTTGCCATTTCCTGCAGCGGAACGACGGCTAGAATCCGCCATTCCGTGAAGTCCGACTGGGTAAATGTGATTAAATAATCCAAACTCCCCACCTTTTGCAAAGTGTCGGAAACGGATAAACGAAGATCGCCCAGTGATGTCTTCAAGAGCGGCTTACCGAGCAGGCTCGCATCAGGATGATACACAATCGTATCCGATGAAGAAATAATGATAAACTTGCCGGTTTTACCTATCGACGTTTTGCCCATAATCTCTTTAATTTCGGACAATGACAGGTTGATGACCAACCGGCCAACAAGACGCGTGTTCTCTGTGCTGTACACCGGAATCACCAGAGAGACGATCGGAATTTGATAAGGATAAGACTCATATGTCGGGATGACTACGGTCTTCTCGGTAAACGGCAAACGAAGCCACGGTTCCTCGGGGCGGTATTCGACCTGTCCGTTTGAGGAAACGAGCTCACCGTTTTCCTTCAAGAGGACAAGACTTTCAATTTCGGAGTAATTGATAGCGATATAGCGGCGAAGGGTGTCCTCGATGACTAGCCGGTTCGACAAGGTCAGAGGCTCCTTTCCGGTCATCCAAGCTTGAATCGCACCGGCTTCCTGGTTCGGATGAAACCCTCCGCCGATCGAACGGAGCGGTCCGGCGATTACGGCGGAGGTGGATTGGGACAACTGCTTGAAATAGCGGTCGATTTGGTGATTCAGACTGGCGGAGGAACCTCTTGCGATATTATAGAAGTCCTGGGTTGTCGCCCGGGTGTAGTAAAATTGCGCTGTCACCGCTATTGTTAATACCCCGAGCAGACTAACCGTCAGGAATGCGACGATCATCTTCTGCTTGATGGAAAATCGATACAAGTAACGTTTGAACTGATTCATGACCCCATCCGCTTTCGGAACGTATTGGGGGAAACGCCTACCGAGCTTTTAAATACCCGGATAAAATAAGGCTGTGTGGCGAACCCGACCCGTTCGGCTATCTCGTAATTTTTCAACTGCGTCTCGAGCAGAAGCTGCTTCGCCTTTTCAATTCTCACTTCCTGAATGTACTGAACCAGAGTGCGTCCTGTGCATCTTTTGAACAACGCGCTGAAATACGAAATACTCATGTTGGCATATTGAGCCATTTCCGTTAAAGAAATATCCTTCTTAAAATGAGTATGGATGTAATCGCATACCCTTTTGATGATATGATTAATATTCGATTTGCTCTGCTCCGCATAATGCATAATCAGAACAACGGCCAATTGGTTGAAATAACGAAGTATCGCTGCATCCTCCGCATCGACCGGAATCGTCGGGACGGTTTGTCCCGGCGACAATTCCTTCATCATGCCTGTGAGCTTCCATTCGAAGATGCGGAGCAAATTCATTCTTGCGGCCGGATTGATGTATTTGAGCTTCAAGACGGAATCGATGAGATCCGACATTTTTCGATTAACTGTCTGAGGGGCCATCTCGCCGAAGGCGTT
Organism: Paenibacillus sp. V4I7; assembly: GCF_030817275.1. Lineage (NCBI taxonomy): Bacteria > Bacillati > Bacillota > Bacilli > Caryophanales > Paenibacillaceae > Paenibacillus > Paenibacillus sp. V4I7. The sequence goes on from NZ_JAUSZD010000002.1 coordinate 5,034,271, forward strand.
CACAAGCTGCTGGAATCTGGACATATAGGAGCTGATTTCTTTCAGCTTTCCCATGCTTTGTTCAGATCTGTGCAGTGCCTCCCGGAGCTGCTCCATATCCACCGGCTTCAGCAAATATTCGGTAACTCCGTAGCGAATCGCTTTCTGCGCATATTGGAAATTATCATACCCGCTGATGATGATGTATATCATCGGAATTTCATGCTCATGGATTTTTTGGATCAGCGACAGACCATCCATCTTCGGCATCATGATGTCCGTAATCAGCACGGTCGGCCATAATTCCTGAATCAATGCCCAAGCTTCTTCCCCATTCGTCGCTTCCGATACGGTGATCGTTCCTTCTCCGATCCGATTCACCATCTCGACGACAGAGCTTCGGATCCAAGGCTCATCCTCTGCCACCAGAATATGATACATAGCTTTTCACCTCGGTAAGATTATTTCTCTATTTTATCAGATAATTGTTGTCTTATTTTCCGTTTTTTTATCCGATTTTCTTTAAATAAACCAAGTGGCAATGCCTATTCCTGTTCTTAGGTATTTACGTAACCATTTCCCCTATTTCCCTTCGTACCCTCGAATCCATTTTCGTCTAAGATAACTTCTTGATCTCCCCCGAGACTTAGCTCTTCAGGATCTCAAGGTTTTCCCGAGCAATCACAAAGGAAACCTTCACAGACATGAAACCCATCAAGGTTAAAATACAAGTATTTTCCAGACCGTCTAAAAAAGCGCTTTCATCAGATGTGAACTGGCTGCAAAAGGGAACGAAGGTGTTTCATCCAGAGCATCTTGTTCGAAAAGGGGCAGCACAAATACACCCTCCTAGCCTAGCCAGGTACCTGGCTATTCGTTTGAGGTTCTGCGCGACACTTGTCATCAAGGTCTGCTCTTGCACACCTTTTCGTCCCCGGAACCGGCAACGGCGAAGCCCGTAGAGTTCTTTGGACTCTGCGAAACTTCGCTCAATGGTTTCCTTGCGTTTAGCATAAAGTTGTCGGCCGACCTCGCTTTGTGTGTGTGCGGTCACATGTTCCTTGTACACTTCCCATACGTGTCGTCCCATTTCGCGACGTTCTTCTGAAGCTGTACATTGGCCAAAGAGTGGGCAGTTCTTGCATGTTTCCCCCTCTGTGTGATATATCTTCTCCCCTGTTCGCTCCGTCGTGTAATAGATCATCTCCTGGTTTGCAGGACAGCGATAGACATCTTTGTCAGCGTCATAGGTAAATTGTTCTTTAGAAAAAATTCCTTTACGAGCGGGTATTTTACGCGGCGCAATCACACCCATGATGCTCATCTCTTCTAATTTCTTGCACACGTACGCACCCTTGTATCCGGAATCTAGTATGACGGCTTCAATGTTTTCCTGCCAGCCAAACGTTTCTTGCTGACGCTGTAATCGGTCAATGTAAACCGTAGAATCGTTCACATTTCCAGGGGTGACAAACGAATCCGTGATGATGTTGAATTTAGCATCAACCGTCCGATGCTCCAAATAAAAGAAACCTTCTGGTTTTCCTTTACGTTTCATATAACCACTGTCCGGATCCGTTTTGCTTACTATGTGACGTTCCTTTGGCCGTTCGGATGAGTCCGGTGCCAGTTCTTTTTGCCCATGTTTCTTGCGTTCTTCATTTACCGCCTGCTCCAGCTCTTCTAGATAAGCAGAGGGCGCTTTGGCGAGTTCTTGCATCGTGTACTTGTTTATATTCGCACTCGCCTGCATGTGAGTGGAGTCTGTTACAAGCAGTCTTCCTGCAACCATACGATGGGAAATTGCCAGTCGAACAACTTCATCGAACACATCTTGAAACACACTGCCCGGAAAGCGGTGGTGCCGGTTCCAACTAATGGTGCTGTGATGCGGAACAGGATCTCTTAGTGAAAGACCGAGGAACCAGCGATAGGCGTTGTTGACTATGATATCCTGCTCTAGCTGCCGCTCCGAGCGAACACCAAATAGATAGCCGATCAGCATCATTTTAAACAATCGAATTGGGTCAATGGATGGTCGCCCGTGAGTCGGATGATAGTAATCCTTTACTTTATCCGTGATAAAAGAGAAGTCAATATGTCGCTGAAGCAAGCGAACGAGATGGTTATCTGGTACCAGTTCATCCAGATAAACCATTTCGTAACTCATCTGAGGATTTTCCTTATCGCTATGCAACAATACGACCACCGCTTTCTCTTTTTATTCCTTATATTATACTACATTACCGCGTTAATTTGATGATGATACTATAAGGCACTTTTTCGACAGGTTGATTTTCCCAACTCACTCTGTATTTAAGGGATTGTTGGTTTGAAATCATCCGAGACACCACCTGAAATTAATTAACTAAATTATACAGGAAAACAGGGTACCTTTCCTCAGAATTAAAGTAAGGTACCCTGTTTATATGATTTGAATTTTTTCAGTGGCCTCGATGGTGCTGGCAGCCTGTTGTCATGGTGCTATCGTTTTCCGTTAGTTAAGTTACAACATGTTTAAAAAACATAGTTATTTGAATTATGCCGTTGTAAACCAGAAGTAGAGGTAATATTTTTCAGGGGTTTCCCAAAAAACTTTAAACCAATTCCATTTTTATACTCCATTCTTTCTAACAGGTAGAGGATTGCTTCTAAATCAGATGTAACAGCTGACTTATCTAACAATAATAAAAATGAACTTTCTTTACTTTGGGGAACTGAGTGTGTATAAAAATCAAAGTGGAGATACTTATCTAAGTTTTTAATTTTTTCGGTATACGTCTTCGTACTTCATTGGAATACCTCCTTTTTAGTTACTGTTTCTCCACTATTTTACCATACCTGACCGTCGTATTGACTGCGGCTATCTGCTCTTTAGGTATCAATCAAGGACTTATTGCTTCGTGTAAAATCATTAATTCTTTGTTGAGCTCGGAACGAAGCTTGGCATCTATTTCGTTTAATTGAATGATAGAAGGCGAATTCAGGTCTTGAAGCTTGTTTGGGATTTCCGCGTTCCATATCTCCTCGGCTCTTCGGTCCAAAGGTGTTACCCATATGCCGGGAAGCCGATCGTACCACAGCTTGCCTTCCAGGCTATCACGGTACGGGGCTTCTTGCGTCATGGAATGCTGGATATAGTCCCACGCCTCCGGCTTATTCTCACTTTTCTTATGCATGAGGATCGCTGCTCCTCCTCTGGTGACATAGCTGCCCAGTGGCAGCCGGGTCATTTTCCATTGCCCGCTTGTTTCCGGACTCCATTCCTTAAGCAGGTATTTCCCCCACTCTCCCCAATACAGCATAACGAGCTCTCCGTTACGAATGGCATTTTTTCCGTTATCGTCCCATATATTCAGATTTCTGACGAGGCCTTCCGCTTGGATGGCCTTGGCTGTGTTTAAGGCATTCACCATGCGTGCATCGTTCCGTGGATTTTCCTTATTCCTGCCCAAATAGCCAAGTCCCCCTGATACCATATAGGTCGGATCCGTAGCATAGCTGAAGATCCAATGGCTATGCTGTTTCAGTACTTTAGCCATATGCACCCAGTGAGCGGGATCCTCCAGATAATCACCTAATGCTTTCGGTTCAGGAGGAAATCCGTATTTCTCCAAGATATCTGCTCTATAAAATGTAAATTCGACGGGAAGATCCTTCGGTATAGCAATAAGCTTCGTGCCATCCAAGGATTTATAGGATGTCAGGTCCAGCTTGGGGAACCATTCATCTGTTATTCTCGATTCAGCCCGATAAGGGTCTTGACTAAGATCCTCGAACAAATCCAGGTCGTTTAGCTGCCTGATCCAAACATTATCCACGATAACCAGATCAGGACTGGTTTCACCGGCTAATGCGTAACTAAGGTCTTCCCCTTTTGTCTTGACCCATTCTACATTCTGGTCTGGATGGGCTTGACGAAAGGATTGCGTAATAGGCGTTTGTTCATCGATCGTAGCGATAATCCGTATAGACTTCTTTGCTTCTGTTGCTTTAGCCGCTGGCTGTGCATACTCTTCACTCTTGGGCATAATCTCATCGCAGCCGCTTAAAGCCATCACGAGAAGAAGTATAATGGTAATTCCGCCTGATCTTTTCATGGAGTGCCCCTTCTTTCATGGGATGTTATCTTCTGATCTCGCAGCAGCTCGGTCAGCTGAACAGCAGGCATTGGCTTCCAATGGTAATATCCTTGCTGAAGGGAGCAGGACATGCTCTGAAGAGCCGCCATGTCCTCCTGATCTTCGATTCCTTCGGCAATGACGCTCCAGCCTCGCGCGCCCGCTAACGATATCAGCGTCTGTACGATAGCCATATTGCCCGGCTCCTCCCTCATATCCTGAATAAAGGAACGGTCAATTTTGAAGCCGTCGATCGGCAGCTTTTTGAGCATGGTTAAGGACGAATAGCCGGTGCCGAAATCATCGATCCATATTCGAATCCCTTGCTGCTGCAGCTTCTGCAGGGCTTCGATCATTTTTTCCGTTTTTTTAACGAACACTTCCTCGGTAATTTCTACATCCAAGCATTGGGATGGGAGATTCATTTCATCTAGTACCCGGCTTAAATAAACAGCCGCGTGATGCTTGACCAGCTGCGTTGGCGATAAATTTATGGCGAGACGCATATAATCGAATCCTTCTTCCAGCCAGTCTTTCAATTGCCGGCAAGCTTCGCGAATGACCCATTCTCCCAATACCCCGATCAAACCGCTGTTTTCCGCTACGGATATTACCTTGATCGGCGGAATCCGCCCGAGTGTTGAATGATCCCAGCGAAGAAGAGCCTCGGCTCCTATAATGCTGCTGCTTTGTGTATCCATAATAGGCTGGTAATGAAGGGAAAGCTCATTTCGTTCCAGCGCTTTACGAAGTTCGAATTCTAAAACCATATTCTCCGAGACCGTACCCGTTGCCTGAGGCTTGTAAAATCGATATATGTTCCCTCCCTTACCCTTGGCCAGATACATAGCCGCATCCGCATGTTTCACCACGGTATCCATCGTTACGCCATCTTGGGGAGCGAGACTAATTCCTATACTCCCGCCAATGAACAACTCGTGCTCCTGTACCTTGAAAGAGCTGGCGAATGCTTCCAACACGCATACCGCCAGCTGACCTGCCGCCTCCTTATTGGCCTCCTTCATAACAATGACAAACTCGTCTCCACCAAGACGGGCTATAAACGCCCGGTTCCCAATGGCTTCCGTTAAGCGTAAAGTTACCTGCTTAAGCAAACCGTCACCGATTCCATGCCCTAAAGTATCATTGATCTGTTTAAAACGGTCCAAATCAATAAACATCACAGCTGTACATGCTCCGGTTCGTTCGTTTTGACGAAGCAGCTGGTCTAGATGCTCGTTAAAGTGCCTGCGATTAGGCAGGCCGGTCAGCGAGTCGAAATAAGCCTGCTCTTTGGATTCACCCAGCATCTGCTGAATCTTTTCCGTCACGATCCGAAAATTATGGATAAGCGAATGCACTTCCCCGATATCCGAATGAATCCAGTGGATCTCTTTTCCTTCCTTAATCCGGTTCGGCAGATCATGGGATAATGCGGCAAGCTTCATGATGGACTTGATAATGAACCGGTGCAGGAATAAAGCAAAGACTCCAATGATGATGACCGTATAAAGAACATTGACCGATTGGGATATATAGTAGATCGTCACTTCCCGGACATAACTTTCTGTGGACAATTTTACGTACAGTGTGAAGTTTCCTAATTCTATCTGATGCACGAGTGCGAAGCTTCGTTCATGAATGCCAGGAACATCGTTACGCCGGTGCGGCTGTTCCCAGATAACCAAGGAATCCGACATTCGTGTCCAATTGTGCTTATCCATCCAGGGGAAGCTCTCAAGCTGTTTGTTGGTTGACAGAATGAAATGCCCCCGTTTATGAAGCAATATGGCTTCACCGGCAGTCCCCAAAGAACTGGTGCGAAGTAGCTCGCGAAAGGCAGCTATTTGCAGCGAGCTCCGCAGCTCCAGCTTGAGCATCTGATCCGGAGACCAAGAAGCGTAAGCTATACGGAGCGATTCAGTCAAATGCTTCATTTGCTGCGCAAGATCAAACTTAAAACTGCGCTCGGCGCTCTTCCCTGTATTTATGATGAAAAGAAGCGAGGAGCCGATAATACTGAACAGACTTAAGTAGATTAAGATGCCGGTCAGGCTGATTTTGCTTGTCCCGTTAGTATGAATAGCTGATCTTCTCATGTAAATGCTGATTGATTTATACAAGATATCGGCCATCAATGCGTTGAACAGCAAATTGACAACTAAAGTACATACATATAGCCCAATTTCCTGGTCTAAGTGACCGTTCTTCCAGTAATATAGCAAGCAAATACTCGGTACGCCTATACCAAGCCAGAATATAACGCCCGGCAGCAAAACCCCATTTCTCGAAGGTCTATTGCTGCTATACATCATGACAAAGGCGATCTCTAAAGTCAGGAGCAAAAGAAGAATATAGCCTTCATGAAGGAAGAATACAGCAGCAGTATGCACGATCAAAGTTAAAGCAGCGGATTTTTTCCAACCGAACAGATGATAGGACAGAAGTATAAATAGACTGGCGAAAAATAACTGCAGGCTAAATACTAAACTCACAGGATATGCGTAGGAAAGAAAAGCAAGTGCTCCCAACAGCCAATAGGTCCACAAAGACTTGGACATAAGTGTGACTGTTCTATGAGATAGAGTCATGGATAGCATCCTCATTCGGTTTAGGATTTAAGTAAATTTCTAGAATTCAATCTACCCTTTTCGACATCATACATAGCAGGCTCCTTTTAAAATCGTTCTTAGAAAAGGCGCAACAAGAAACGCCCTACCGCAAAGCGACAGGGCGTTTACTATAAGCTATTGATCAAACGCCTAGCCTTTCAAATTCCCTCCAGCCTCTCTATCCATTCTTCCATAGGTATCACCTTCCGGATGTTCCGGGGATGGAGAGATATGCCAATCGCTGTCTGTCAGTCTTCCCTGCTGGATATTCAGCTTAACTGGACAAGATCCTCAACGTTAAGATCCTTCAAATCTTTATGCAAATGGATTCCTGCACCGTGAAAATCTTCATCCGAAATCTATTTGTTTGTGTCAAATGCCCTGCAAGAATGTCTGAACTGGTAAGCTTTTAATAATTCTTGTTTCTTACTCTCCGTTCCTATCATGTGGAATCACACACTTAGTCCACTGGATGCTTATTCTGTTCGCACCACCCTTACGATGCTCTGCATGCTTTTTCACTGTTATCTCAGAAAGACATATTCAATAACGGAACGAGGGAAACAAAACCATTATTTCGATTGAAGAATTTCACTTCTAATCCCCAATGAAAAGACCGGTCTTAACGATACATCTGAGATAGTTGCTAATCGTTTATCATGAGATCATCTTGGGAATTCCCAGGATGATCCTTTTTTGGTTTCAATAATATCTGTACTCGCTCAAAAGAATTTCACATCGTTGCTCTATTATGACCCGTTATAGCATATTTCAGAAAAAGGATTCATATTCACTTATCCTAAATCGTCATCAGACTGGCAGGTGTTACTACAATGGCATGGACAGACGGACTGACTGGACGCATAATCCTACAAAACGCCTCGGGTTATGAGGAATCAAGACGAAATTTTAATGCTCGCTTCTCCAAATACCCAAAAGTGATTGTCTACTGTCAGACTGGTCAGGATGCTGCCAACGCCGTTCTATGGGTACGCAAACAAAAGATACCTTTTAGCGTACGCTCTGGCGGCCACAGCTATGAAGCATTTTCGATTGTTGACGGTGGCCTAATTATTGATGTCAGCGATTTACTGCACCTGCGAATCGACAAAGCGAGGGATACTGTGAGCATTGGCGCTGGATTTCGAATGCAGCATTTGTACGAAGCCCTATGGAAAAATGGATTGACCATTCCCGGCGGAACTTGCCCTACGATAGGCGTGTCTGGGTTGACGCTTGGCGGAGGTTATGGTTTTTTATCTCGATTTTTTGGCATGACTTGTGACAATTTACTCGAAATAGAGATGGTTAATGCGCAAGGAAAGATTATTCATGCGAATGAAAAGTACAATAGTGATCTGCTTTGGGCATGCCGTGGCGGAGGAGATGGGAGTTTTGGCGTAATCACATCCATTACTTACCGCGTGTTTCCAATCGGAGATGTTGCACTTTGCAAGTTGACGTGGAATTTTTCTGACCTTGAAAATGTAGTACGCTTTTGGCAGACATGGGCTCCGAATACCGATACCCGCTTGACTTCCCAGCTCAAGCTTCCGGCGCTAAATCAAGGCGATATTGAATCTTTCAGCGTGTTTGTCGGCTTAGAAAAAGAGCTGCGACGCTTCGTATGTCCTTTGAAAGAGGCAGTTCCACCTAAAATGTTCTCGATCCGCTCAGCTTCCTGGATCGATGCCGCACGCAGGATAGCTGGAATGCCGACATGGCAAGTCAAGTTTAAACATTCATCTGCCTACGCTTACGAACCCTTCTCGGACGCCGCGCTTAATATGCTGATCCAAAATTTAAAGAACTCTTCAGGCACCAGCAACTTTGTCGAACTTAACGCTTATGGGGGCGCGATTTTTGAGGTGCCACCGGATGCGACGGCGTTTGTGCACCGAAAAGCTCTGTTTGGGATGCAGTATCAAACCTACTGGGAGCAGGATTCGGAAGAGGTTAATAACATTCTTTGGGTTAAACGGTTCCGGGAGTCTATGCTTCCTTTTACACAAGGCGCGTATCGTAACTATAGTGATCAACTAATTGATAACTGGCAGACTGCTTACTTTGGAGAGAACATTATCAGGTTAAAGCAGGTAAAACAAGTCTATGATCCAGAAAATCTGTTCCGCTTCAAACAGAGCATTCCTCCTTAGCAGCTAAAAGCAAATTTGTTTAGGTAGCTGCATAATAAATCATCTTTTGTAAGACCATATCTCTTCGTACAAGGAGGTGATACAGCATGAATCAACAAGGTTTGGCTTTTGCTCTTCTCTATTTTAAGCTGCACTTTATCCACGACATCGTCAGCTTCCGTACCGAGAATGTCGATAAGCGTAATTTCATTCCCCTCTTTGTCCGTTCCGATGGGATCATGCAAGGACACATCTTTGCGCGTTTTCTTCAACGAACGCAGGTGCATCAAGATCTCGTTCTCAATACATCGAGCTGCGAATGTCGCGAGTTTCGTCCCTTTGTTAGGTGAGAACGACTCGATAGCTTTGATCAAGCCTATCGTCCCCCTCGAAATCAAATCCTCCAAATCTTCTCCTGTGTTATCGAATTTTTGACAATATGAACACGAAGCAACGTAAAATTCTATCCATAGAGCGACTTCCATTAATTAAAAAACGACAGTTCATAAATCGAAGCCAGTAGACAGCACAAAGCCCCCATCCTGCTGAAGCAGAATCGGAGGCTTGATTTGCTGAATACCTAGACCCAGCTTAGCTTTGCATGGGACATGCTCTTCTTACTATACGTTATTACCCACCTTTGTAAATCGAAAAAAATCAAAGTCAGCATGCCCGCCAACATGCTTGGAAGCATAGTTAAACAACCCGATCCGGTAGCCCATAAAATGGTCCAGCGTATACTTCATCTTCAACGAACTTCCGATTTGTTTCCATTCTTCACCGTTTGCTGAATAGTAAAAGCTTGCAATATCAACGCTATTTTCAAAATTGAAATGAACTTTCAAATAAATCAGGCTGTCCTCGTATTGAAGTCGTTCAACCGTTTCTTCACCGCCCCCTCCCCCATTGACACACATCGCAACATAGCGGTTGCCGTTCGCTGCAACTTGAATGCCGACAGTTCCGAAATGATTTTGCAATGCAACCAAACCTGCGTGATCACCCGACTTCATTTGAGATACATCCATCACCGTAATTCCGATACATACAGGACCTTCCGTACGTTGCGTCAATGTATTGCGTGCGAATAAGACACTACTGGTTACATTCCCCGTCACTAATCGCAACCAGCCTTGGCGCGCGGTCACAGACCAAATCCGGTTATCCGGATTATGATTCCACTGCCAATTCAATGCCAATTTATTTTCGTCATACTCGAACTCATCGCTTATTACCAAAGGGGCGGGAGCCGAACTTGGCAATTGCGCTTTGAATGCCAATCGCGCTTTTCCATCCATCCCGATGACCGGCCAATCGTCCACCCAAGAAACTGGAAGCACAATGGGAATTCTCCCCACAGCATCATGATCTTGAAATAACACAACATACCACTCATTGGCTGGCGTGTCGATAATGCCTCCTTGAGCGATACCGTTATTACGGTAGCCCATGTCGTCATCGAGAATTACTTTATGTTCATAAGGACCCAGCAGCTCCCGCGAACGATAACAAAGTTGTCTGCGACGGCGGTTTCCGGTATTGGGCCATTCAATGAAGAACAAATAATAAAAACCGTTCAGCTTATTCGCATGGCATCCCTCGCATCGCAGCATGATACCGTCACGCTCCGTCTCGAAGAGCCGTTGATGGACGCCGCCAGATTTTACGGTCATCACATCAGACGTCAATTCTGTAATGTGAATACTCCCGTTGCCGTGAATGACGTAAACGCGGCCTTCGTCAAACAGCAGACTCGGATCATGATGGATTCCTGCAATTACAGAGCGTTCCCATCTCCCGTTCTCGATATCCGCCGTCCTGTAAATGTAAAACTGGTTCATATCATTACTTGAGAAGCACACATAAAACATGTCATTATGATGACGCAAACTTACGGCCCATGATCCTTTGCCATAAATGCCTCTCCCGTCCAGCAAATTGTGCGCATCGTTATTCTCTAAGGTCTCGTAAACGTAGTTCACGATTCTCCAATCCATCAAATTCTCAGACCTCATAATCGGGCATCCGGGCATCGAATGCATGCTTGTGCTAACCATATAGTAGGCCGTCCCTACTCTAATAACACAAGGGTCAGGAACATCCGCCCAGATGATCGGATTCGTTATCGTCACATTCCCCATCGCTATCTCTCCTTATACTCAAAAACAGTTGATACCAATGTTCTTATTTCCTTACAATCTCACGATATTCTACAGGAGTCACGCCGATAGATTTTTTGAAAAATCGAGTAAAAGAGTGCGGGGTTTCATACCCTACCTGCGCACCCACTTCCGCAATCTTCAGCTCGTCTTTCTTGAGCAAATATTTGGCTTTCTCCATTCTAACTTCATCAATATACTCAGATAGATTGACTCCACTTTCCTGTTTAAAAAGCCGCGATAAATAGGACGGGTTGAAGTGAATCACGCTAGCTAAACGTACAAGAGACAAATCCTCACCCAGATGCTCCTCAATATACGACCGGACCTTCTCTATCACCGCAGCTGCTCTATTGCGTTCTACACTCAATCGAAGATCGAACAAGGACTCTGCGATCTGTTTCAAAAACCCGAAACTATCTTGCCAAGACGAATGCCTATCTCTTTGCATAAGCCCGGTTGTTCCAACTTTTTCGTGCAGCTCCCAACGGTTAATGTAAGATAAGAAGAAGAGCGCAATCGTATAATACAGCTCCAAGGCAAAAGGTCCCCCATTTCCGCGTTCATCGAAAGCCGTTTCCATCAGTTCGTTGAACAGATGGAGAAATCCCTCTCTATTTCCACCTTCAAGATGAATCGCCAAAGACTCCGCCTTTTCTCTCAGCGTCCTTGAGTTGGCCGCGGTTTCAATCGTTTCAAAGTTGACCGTTTGTACCATCTGGGCGCCGTCTCCCGCTCGCCAGTACTGTTGACTTCTAATTCGGTCGTACATCTCTGAAAGCTGCTTCCATTCACATGTATCGGCGCAGAGCGTTATGGCAAAAGTGATTCCCAGAGAATCATAACAAGCTCGCTGCATAAGCTCGAATTGTCCTTCTAGAAACTTTATCGTGCGGGCATAGGCTTCGCCCGATTCCTTTCCATGTGCATACTTCGGTTGAACGAGCCAGACGAGGCCGCCGTAATGATCAATGATTCCAAGACTATCTGTGCGTTCTGCCAGGAATGTCTCTGCCAAGAATTTGACAGCAAGTGCCGCCTCCTGACTTTCAGCAAAGGAATGGTGCATGTTCGTACGCTGCAGGTCACCTACCGCCACAAGGACGGGCAAAGTTGGATCAAGAGCAATGCCCAATTTACGGAAATCAACTTCTAACTCCTCCGCTGCTCGCGTCCCCTGAAGCAAATAACGAAAATAATTCCCTTGAGCAAGCGTTTCGAGTGTGGTAAGCTTCTCACTCGATTGCTTGATTAGATTATGAAACTTTAAACTGTTCTCCAGTTCATGAATCGCATCGGTTACCGCCTTGATAATCTTATCGTATTGTTCACTCTTTAGGAGATAGCTAACTCCGGGTGTTTGAATCGCCTGGTAGACATAATCAAAGTCATTATACCCGGTCAAAAAAATGATTTTGCAATGCAGCCAATTACTCCGTATGTTTCTCATTAGCTCGAGGCCATCCATCCCAGGCATACGGATATCGGACAACACAATGTCTACTCTCGTAGTATTCATCCAATCCAGCGCTTCTTCACCGGAATAGGCTTTATACAAATCAAGATCCAGATTCAGTTGGCTAAATATGTCAAACAGCCCATCTGTAATGATTTCCTCATCATCAACGATCAGCATTCTAATCATGAGCATCACCTCCCTTTAAGGGAATACAAATGATTGCTTGCAATCCCCCGAGCTCGCTTCGGCTTATTCGCAGACCGTATGCTTCACCGAACGTGATTTTTACACGGCGGTGAATGTTCACCAAACCTGTCGTCTCCGTATGCTCACCACCGTTATCCAAGGTATCCCATATATTCTGCAATGCTTTATCCGTCAAGCTTTCACCGTTATCTTCCACCACAATATGGATTTCTGACTCTTTCATCTCGAAGCGGATGACAATCAATCCGCTGCGTTTCATTTGTTCCAAACTGTGTTCAAATGCATTCTCAATGATAGGCTGTACAATTAAACGTGGTACTGACACCAGTTCAATTTCCCGCGGGAGAGCTTCGAATTGCACCCGGATACGCCGCGAGAAGCGCAATTCCTGAATCTCCGTGTACATTCGGGCATGATGAATTTCTTGTTTCAACCATACTTCGTCAGAAGCATTCCGGGTAACAAAATGAAAATATTCACCAAGCTGTCCTGCAAACTGTCCGATTCGTTCAACGTCTCCAATCTTCGCCATCGTTCTCAGAATAAAGAAGCTGTTGTATAGAAAATGAGGATTAATTTGCGATTGAAGCTGCTTCAACTCTGCCCGCTGCGTCATAATTTTCTGCTTATAGACTTGATCAATCAAAGAACGAAGATTCGCGACCATTTGGTTAAATCTTCCATACAAGTATCCAAGCTCATCCTTAGACTCATGCTGGATGTTAACATCCAGATCCCCATTTTCCATACGCCGAAAACTTTTAACAAGCGTGATCAACGGTTTGTGAATAAATTTGTAGGTGGAGAATGCATAAATCGCAATAATGACAACAGCTACGAGAATAAATAACCATGCCCACATATAAAACTTGTCCAGCGGCCTCTTAATCATTTGTTCTGGAATAAACCGGTAAATAGACATATTTAAATAGTCAGAGCTTGCAATAGCGGTATAATAGCGGCTTCCCGAGATGGTAAAGGTCCCCGTACTATGCAGTGGATTCTCTCTTATTTGTTCAATAGTAGCCGTAATATCTTGCCATAGGTGCTCTAATGATCCACTCGTGAGAATGACACCGGATTTGTCCGTGGTCATCAATGTTCCGCTGCCGGGATAGGTGTTGAACTGGCCTAGCGCCTCCTGCAGTCTGTCTTGATCCAGTTCAATTTCAATGATGAACAATGGTTGATTCCCATTGGTCACACTTTGCTTTGCCGCACTTAAAAATAAGCCGCCATTCCACTCCATAATCTGGTTATTCCTGCTGCTTAATACCGAGCGAAAGCCATTGTACCGTTCGGTATTAAATTCGCTTGGGCCATTAGCGGAAGAAACCGTTTTGGATAGCGGATAAATATGAGCACTTACATTTTTGATATAAGGACTGCTGTTTTGAATCGCGTATAGCCGTTTTCGCAGCGAGTTAATTTTTTCAGTACGTTTAAACACATCCATCGTATCCCAGGTCAGCGTCAGTTCGTTGAGATCCTCATCCTCGATAACGCCATACTGGAGCAGCTTCATCCGTTCTACCTCTTTCTCAAGATCGGTTACATAGAAGGTGAGCTGGGATACCGCCGTTTTGGAGATGTCTTCGCTTGCCGTCTGGACGATCCAGTTATACAGGTAGACGCCAAATAATAGAATGGGGAGCATGATAAGCAAAAAAGTACTGAGCAGCCTAAGGAAAATCGTGTTTCGCAAAGAGAATGGTTGACGGTTGATCAAGGCACAAGCCCCCAACTTTTTTTCTTCAATTATAGCCTGAAGCTTGTAAGTTTCCTAAACATTTTCGTTATGAAGCAATCCACCTTTTACCCCTTGACGCTACCAAGTACAATCCCTTTAACAAAATACTTCTGCAGGAATGGGTACGCCAAGATAATGGGAAGGGAGCCCAAGAATATCTGTGATGCTTTCAGCGTCCGGTCAGAAATGAGGGCCAAATTTATTGCTTCGTCACGCGACATATTCATTAAATTTTGCTGAATGACGATCGTCTGAATATAACTTTGCAGCGGGTAATGACTAGGATCTCCCATAAGCAGAAGGCCGTCAAACCAACTATTCCAATGCTCTACCATGGAAAATAAGGCAAGCGTTGCAAGAGCAGGCTTGGATATGGGCACATAAATTTTCCATAATGTCGTCCAGTAACTTGCACCATCCATAACCGCTGCCTCTTCCAGTTCTTTCGGCACTTCCCGAAAAAAATTAAGCAGCAGTACCACACTGAAAACGGGAACCGCACCTGGTAAGACGAGTGCCCAAATCGTATCAAGCAAATTGTACTGCTTAAGTGTAGAGTACCAAGGAATTAAGCCGCCGTGAAAGAGCATCGTCATGAAGAAAATCCAAGCGTATACCATTCGCAGACGAAACGTCTTCGACTCCTTGGATAAAGGAAAGGCGACAAGGATGGTTAAAATCAAATTTAGTGGCGTCCCGATCGCTATGCGCTCCAAGGAAACAAGCATAGACTGCCAAAACGCTTCCCGGCTAGCCGTATACTTGTAAGATGCCAATGTGAAATCGACCGGCCACAGTTTCACATGACCTGCTGCCGCTGCTGTGCTTGAACTAAACGAGACGGCAACGATATGGATTAACGGAAGGACACAAATCAACGATACGATGATGAGAAAGGAAACATTCAGAACGGAAAACCACTCGAATCGTCTTCGACTGTTGGATACCCGGATATATGCGTCAGACACAGAACTTGATGGCTGTACCACTGTTTTCCCTCCTCCTAGAAAATTCTATATTTTGCAAACCGATAAGCCACAAAGTACGAACTTGAAATCAATATAAGTGAAACTAGTGATTTGAATAATCCAACTGCTGTTGCCACACCGTATTGAGCATCCAACAAACCGATCCGATATACAAAAGTATCCAGAATATCGCCGCTTTCATACACTTGAGGGCTATACAAATTGAACACTTGATCGAAGCCCGCGTTCAGAAGCTGTCCTAGACTTAGAACCGAAAGCAGTACGATGACCATACGCATACCGGGAATGGTGATATGCCATATCTTATGCCAGCGGTTTGCGCCGTCGATCGTGGCAGCTTCATATAAACCGGGATCAATTCCCGTAATAGCCGCCAAATAAACAATAGTCCCATAACCAAAATTTTTCCATATATCAGAAGATACCAACGTAAACGGAAACCAATGATTGTCCCCAAGAAAGAATATCTTATTTATGCCGAACGCACCCAACAATTGGTTAACAATACCGCTAGAAGGGGATAAAATATCGATAAGTATGCCGCCTAGAACGACCCATGAGAGGAAATAGGGTAAATAAATGGTCGTTTGTACACTTCTTTTAATCACCTCATTCTTCAATTCGTTGAGAAGAATGGCAAATACAATCGGCACGATCAAGCCTAGAATAAGCTTAAGACTTGAAATAAACAGGGTATTCCACAGAACCTGAGTAAAACTAGGCAGGTTCATGAGATATTTGAAATTCTCCAAACCAACCCACCGCTGATCACCGAAGAGTCCTTTCGCTGGGATGAACTTCTGAAAAGCAATAACAATTCCCGCCATGGGAACATATGAGAATAACACGATCAGTACCAGCCCAGGCAATATCATCAGATGCAGCGGAAGCTCTCTCCATATCTTTCTGGTTCCCATATCCATCCTCCATCATTTGAAGCAAAATAAGCAGAGGAAGGAAGGTGAATCCATCCTCTGCCTGATGCTATTTCTTCGTTGACATATACCAGTCATTTACTTCTTTCGTAATTTGTTCTCCGCCAAGCTTCGCCCAATCTTTGACAAATTTATCGAATTCATCGATTGACCCACCCATAATAATTTTGGTGTAAGTCTCATTCATTAACTTCTCCAAAGTCGATTTACGCTCAACCATCGTAGGCGTAGGTGCACCAACAAATTTATCCATCAGGAACTGATTGTTTTTGTCATATTGATCAACAACCCCTTCAGAGCCTTCCGGGCCGTAAATCCGCTCCCATCCCCACAGCGCAAACCCTTCCTTAGATCCCGAATTGAAAGCATCTATTTTTCCTTGAATCGTTTTGGCTTCCCCTTTCAATGTCGAGAAGTTGTTTGCTTTACGTGCCGCATCGATCGCTCTAAACGCCTCTACGTTCTTTTTTACCGGAGAAGGTGTTACCGGGGACAGCTGCCACACGCTCTCCGCTTCCGGCGGTGCGTAGTATTTGTCAAACTCTGCCGTTGTACCAAAGTTTTTCTCCAGATGCAGATTAAACAGCTTGATAACTGCTTCAGGATGCTTGAATCCCTTTTTAACCGCAAAAAACTTGGTCGTACTGAACTTCAGGGGCACTTTTGGCATTTCGCCTGATTCCGAAACGATCGGATATGCCCGCCATTGTGCATTAGGGTCGTTGTTCCGGTTCAACTGAAGCGGCCAAATAGAATTCCACTGTTCGCCGTATTCCAATCCGATCTTTCCGGCGGCGATTTGCTCGGATACCTTGCCTCCGTCTTTAATGCCGAACTCCTGATCCAGCTCTCCGTTCTTGAACATGCTCTGCAGAGATTGAAGCGCTTTCTTCACTTCCGGTTGAATGCCGCCAAAAACCAGTTTACCGGATGTGTCGGTGAGCCACATATTCGGATAAGCCTTATACCCGGCCATGAACCCTTCCAAGCCCATGGCTCCACCCCATAAGCCTTTGGTTAAGCCAAGTCCAAAGGTATCTTTTTTCCCGTTGCCATCCGGATCGTTTTCCGCAAATGCTTTCGAAATCGCCTGCACATCTGCCATCGTCTTCGGGGGTTGTAAGCCTAACTTCTGAAGCCAATCTGTACGAATCCAGATAAACATGGCACGTTCGATCGAAGAATCAACCTGCGGGATCGCCATCAGTTTGCCGTCAATCTTAACGGCGTCGAATGGACTTGTTCCCTCTTGCAATAAGATTTCTTTGGTTAACGGAGAAGCATATTTCTCATATAAGGCCGTCATATCCTCAATTTGGCCGGCATCGGCCAATTGCTTCAGTTGGGTCGCATTCACTGGAATGACATCAGGCAGATCGCCGGAGGCTAGCGTTACATTCAGTTTCTGCAAATATTGCTCTGAAGTATCGTTCCCTTTTACGACCCAATTGTTTTTAATATTGATCCCAAGCTGTTCCTTATACAGACGGGTCCAGCGGTTGTCTTCAAACGTTTCTCCCTTTAACGCGCCAAGCACATTATTTTCTACAACATCGTTGAGACTCCGGACAAACGACACGTCGATTGGTGGATCATACTTACCCAGCGGGTCTGCATTTGCACCTTTCATATCGGTACTCCCGGCAGTGCTCACCGCTTCAATAGCCGTTTCATTCTGCCCAGTATTCGTTGAATCGTTTTGACTGCTACATGCTGACAATAGCGTTGTGATTGCGAGAATGGAAACAGACAACGCTTTCATTTTGTGCTTTTTTGGTTTCATGTACATCCCCCTATATCGAATTTTTAAAGTATCACTGCAGTGACGTTGTTTATGTTTTTATTATAGGGTCCGCACAATATCCAAACAATGTACAACTCTTTACTTTACTTACCCAACGTTGTCATAATGTAAGCGTAATCATCTCGTGGCAGACCAACGCAGATTCTTTACAGTAACGGACAAACTCTTCGTCCATGTGGCTGCAATAAGAGTTGGTATAATAGTAGCAAGAACACTCCAATTTCTGTTTTAAACCTAAAATATCATTCATTATTTATAATAAAGCAATCGGTTTACGTAAGCATTCCGGTAATCCGTAGGAGTCAAGCTTGTTATTTTCTTGAATGATTTGGTAAATGAATGACTATCTGGAAAACCTAGCTGCATAGAAATCTCATTAATCTTTTGATTGGTGTCCGTCAGCAGAAATTTAGCCGCCTCCATTTTTTCTTGCATGATGAATTGTTTTAATGAAACACCCGCCATAGAAGAAAATATGCTGGAGAGATGTTTGGCGTTATATCCAAAATGTTTAGCAAGTTGTGTAACTCTTATATTCTCTTGCCGATTCCATTTGATGTAGTCCACAATATCATTGTAAAGCTGCTGTTTTAGCAGTTTCTTAGATTGGTTTGGGACCACAAACATCTGGTTGTATATCTCGCACAAAATACTGGTGGTCAAGTAATTGTTTAAGGTCTGTTCCCTGTAGCTGCGAATGGAATCCTGCAATTGCTTCAGCATCACAATGAGCTTTTCGGGACTGCGCAGCGTACCTGTTTGGGGAAGGACGATAATTCCCGGTTCGTAGACATGCTCGTGAGCGGCCTCATGATACGTTTCATGCCCGTATGTTGAAAAATGTAACCAGTAAAAGCTGCAATCGGACTCTTGGTAGCCATATTGTTGGGTGCGGGGAGGCATGATCAAGAACTCCCCTTCCCTAAGGGCGAAGCGGTCTATGCCGCATGAGATGTACATCGTTCCGCGGGTTTGAATGAATAACTCGTAATTCATCAATACTCGGTTCATGTGCTTCCATTCCGGAGACGGCGATACAAATTTTCCTGTCATATCCATGACCACCGGTACATCCACACGGAATTGATACAATACCATATTACTGATCCCTGCCCTTTCAGACTTTTTCACACTTGGCTTAATAACAGAGTAGCAGAAATATAGGGTTATTTCCATGTACTATGAGGCTTCAGAAATTGATGACAGTAAAGACGACGCGATGAAACCCTTCCTTTTTGACACATAATCCAACCTTATGTTATTTACCCTATCGGTAGAAGACGCTAAGCTTAATATAGTCTCCATCGGAGAACGTTACTATAACGGAGGGATTGGATATGAAGGAAGCTGCGCCGAGTATGGGGGTTCTGAAGGATATTGGCATGAACCGGGTAGAGTTGACCGGAGCCTATCATGTGAATGCATTCGAGAAGGAAATGGCTTATTTGGCGAGCTATGATGCGGATCGTCTGCTGGTTGGTTTTCGTGAAGTGGCAGGATTGCCGGCCAAGGCCCGGATCTATCCCGGATGGGAAAATACGGAGATCAGAGGCCACACTTTAGGTCACTATCTTACCGCCTGTGCACAGGCTTATTCGCAGAATCAAAGCGCAGAGCTGCTTGCAAAGTTGGAGTATATCGTGGCTGAATTGGCCGTCTGTCAGCTGGAAAGCGGATACTTGTCGGCATTTCCGGAGAGACTATTCGAGAATGTGGAGAATAGGAAACCAGCCTGGGTTCCATGGTATACGATGCACAAGATCATCGCCGGTCTGATCGATGTCTACGAATGGACTCGAAACCAAACGGCCTATGACGTTGTCAATAAACTGGGGGATTGGGTAGCGTACCGCACCTCCAAATGGTCCAAGGAATTGCAGGCTACAGTACTGGCTGTGGAATATGGCGGCATGAACGATTGCCTCTACGACCTGTTCAAATTGACGGGGAATAACCGCCACTTGGAAGCGGCCCATCAGTTTGATGAGCTTAGCTTGTTTGAGGCAATCTGGGAAGGCAAGGACATATTAAAAGGCAAACATGCCAACACAATGATTCCCAAGTTCATAGGAGCCTTGAATCGCTATCTGACATTGGGAGAAAGCGAAGTGTTTTACCGGGAGGCTGCTGCAAGATTCTGGGATATGGTGGTATATCACCACAGCTATATCACAGGCGGAAACAGCGAATCCGAGCATTTTGGCGAGCCTGATCTTCTGGATGCCAAACGCAACGATATCACTTGCGAAACCTGCAACAGCTACAATATGCTGAAGCTGACGAGGGAGCTTTTCAAGCTAACGCAGGATGTCAAATACGCTGATTTTTACGAGAATACCTATGTGAACGCCATTCTGTCATCTCAGAATCCGGACACCGGGATGACGATGTATTTCCAGCCGATGGCAACGGGTTATTTCAAGGTTTACAGCTCGCCGTTCGAGCATTTTTGGTGCTGTACCGGCACGGGCATGGAAAGCTTCACGAAATTGAGCGATAGCATCTATTTCCAACTGGACCAGCGGTTGTACGTGAATCAATATGTCAGCAGCCAGTTGGATTGGTCGGAACAGAAGGTGAAGATTATACAAACCACCGACCTTCCGTTCACCGATACGGTTCATCTGTCCGTTGAAACGACCGATCAGCAGGAGCAGCGTTTGTCCATTTATCTGCGTGTGCCTTATTGGACTGCAGGCGAAATGGCGGTTGCTGTGAATGGCAAAGCCGTTCAACCGCAGGTAAGCAATGGTTATGCTTTAATCGAACGGGTTTGGAAGAACGGCGACACCGTTCATGTCCAAATCCCGATGAAAGCCACTTACTCCTCCTTGCCGGATGCGCCGCATGTGGTCGGATTTAAGTACGGTCCAGTGGTACTAAGCGCCGCATTGGGCAAAGACGATATGGTCGAGTCCAGGACAGGCGTTATCGTAAGTATTCCGACCAAGCGAATGCTCGTGAAAGACTTTATCACCCCTCAAGGTATGAGTGTCCAGGAGTGGTTAGGCGGATTCGATCAGTATTTCGTTCGCAAGAACGGCGAATTAGCCTTTGTGCTCCAAAATACGGATGAGGACGATCATCTGGTCTTTACGCCTCACTATAAGCAGCATAATGAAAGATACGGGATTTATTGGAAATTGGCTGAGGTCGGTTCGGATGATTTACGGGAGCATCTGGATAAGAGCCGTAAGGAGCAGCTCATCAGAGAGACTACGATCGACAGTGTACAGGTGGGCAATGACCAATATGAGCTGGAGCATCAGGTCAAAGGCGAGCTTACGCATGCCGGTAGCTTTGAGGGGCTGAATGGCAGAAGAGCAGAGCCTGACGGGTGGTTCAGTTATGAATTGAAGGTATCGTCCGGACAAAAGAACGGTCTGTCGGTCACCTTCTTCTATTGGCTCAAGGACAGCAGCTTGGAAATCTGGATTGACGGGAAACTGTTGATAACCGAAACCTCACCGAATGAGAGAATTCGGGGTTTTTATGAGAAAATAATTGAAATCCCTGCGGATATGATTGCATCAGATCAAGAATCGGTTGTGGTCAAGTTTGTACCCAATGGAGGTTTGAACGGTATTTATGGCATTCTTAGATCCATAAAGCTTAGTTCATAAACCCTCTATTATAAGATCGTGGAAAACCATTTTATTTTAAACCACATGCAATTTCGGCTCATTGGCAGTGCTATCGCTTCCAAACGCACAAAAACGCCGCCGCATCTTGCGGTGGCGTTTTTGATTTAGCGGTTGTTCAGGTAAATCGCAGTTCGAAGTTTCATCCGATTCCTCTTAATTCGAATTGTGGGGTTTAATTATTAAGTAGTACCCTAGTAGTCGTTGTTTTCCCGCTGCTTGAAATCGCTGTCATTGTAAAACTACCTCCAGTAATGCCCGGACCATAAGAAACATTGACCTTATTGTTTAGTCCCTCAGAGCTTAATGAAAGACTGACAGTTAATCCCTGCGATACATCATTAATCATATAAATCACAGGTGCTATTTCTTTATAAGCTAAGATATTGGCATTTTTAAATTCATTACCATACTGATCTTTTAAAGTTACATCCCCCATCAGCTGCCAGGCAAGTGCACCATCAGCTCCTTGAACTTTAACTGTAGTACCATCACTGTCATAAACAGGGGGTGCAAGAGAAACCATAGGGGTAATCAATGCACCAGAATCTTTGGTAATGACAGCACCGTACTGATCGTACTGTGTTAAAGGGATCAGAGCCGTTTCACCCACTAAGTTTAATGCCGTCTTACCTCAATGGCTTGTTCATTTTTAAACGAAATTGCAGAAAGAGAGGTAGGTTACATTCAAAACGAATTGTAGCGATTTCCCAAATTTCTCCTAATGGTTGGTACTCGTATTTCGTGTTAGGCATAATAATAACCATATGATTAGCTTGTATGAGAAACTCTTGCTCACTATTCATTCGAAGCAGCCCTATTCCTCTTAAACAAAAAATGACTCCGCCATGACTACTACCCTCTTTAACATGTCCTGTTGGATTGAGAACATATCTTGCGGAGCAAAGACGCAATGGAAGTGATAAATGCGGCTGGACGGCCTCTGAGTAAGTATTCTGTGTATAACATGGATCAAAGCATTCTTATTATATGACCCTTATCTTATACAAACGCGCTGCCTGCCTGTTCCGTGTTTTATTGAACTCGTTGTCTATTTGTCCAGGCTGGTTATCAGCTGCAGTGAAAAATCCCCCTACGGCTTACAGTGTCTAGAGCTTAAGAGATCTCATTTCACTCTCTACTATAGGGGGACCATTACTTACTAGGAACCTTTTGAGTTGAACACGCTGTTACTCTGAATCGAAAGTAGCCCCGTCATCATTGAACAGATGTCTCCCTTTTCCGCTATAAACCTAATCATTGTTACAATTAGGGATTAACAAACTGCCATTGCAGGTTGGTACTGGTGTCACTGCTCCACTGCTTCAAGTCGGAGCCGTTTGCCGTATTACCGCCGCCATCCAAATAAAGGCCGGTTGAAGCATTCTTGATCCTGTAATTGCCTCCGTATGCTTCCAAAATCCATCGCTGGTTGTAGCTGTCGCTACTGCTCCACTGCCCGCAAATGGAGCCGTTAGCGGTACGGTACATACCGTCAAGATACAAACCTGTAGCAACATTTTTTATTTTGTAATAGCTTCCGTAGAATTCCATCACCCATTGCTGGTTGCTGCTGGCGCTGGTACTCCATTGGCCTGCATTTGAACCGTCTGCGGTACGGCCCATGCCGTCAATATACAAACCTGTAGTAACGTTTTTCATTTTAGAAGTGTTCATGACACTCATGATCGCATCAATAATTCCTTGCTGAGTGACAGCGTAGGTGGACCTGTTAAATAATCCAAAACCATAACTTCCATTCCACCCATTATCCCAAACGACAGGTACGGCACCGTATTTTCTGGAAGTTTCGCTTACTGCTTTTGCAAATGCCGCACGATACGTATTATTCGTTGAATCAAACGCTGTTTTATCTGCGGAACCGAGTTCACCGATGACTACAGGATATCCTTGGGTTACGAATTTATCATACGTGGACTTCAGTTGCGAATCCAAATAATCTTCCTGTCCCCAAGTGGATTTTTTCGACGTGTTGGTAGCTGTTGCTCCCCATTGGGTTATGGTGCCGGATTCCTCACCACTGAAGTCCCAAGGCGAGTAATAATGAACGGATATCATGATTCTCTTCTCAGAACTCGGAATCGCAGTTGATCTGTAATTGTCTGTAGGAAGCGCAAAGCCATAATTACCTACAGTATAATCAATGTTAGTATTCCAGCCGGGAATTAGAAGCCATCTTGCACTATTGTTTCCTCCGGTTTGTCTTACAGTATCTACAAAGATTTGATTATAAGCATTAAGATTTGAATAGTATGTGGTGTTAGGTGTGCCAAAAGTCCCGTCAAATTCTTCGTTCATGGATTCAAAGATCAAATGCTCATCATAATTGACAAACGTATTTGCAATCTGCTGCCACACTTTTTGATATTTGGCCCGAATCGTCGTTTGATCGCTTGAATTGACTAACAGCCAAGAGCCTGGAACGGTATTGTAACCATCTCCATGAATGTTGGTGATAACATACAAGCCTTCGTTGTAGGCATAATCCACGACTGTTTTCACTCTGTTCAGCTATGCAGAATCAATCGTATAATTTGGTGCACTCCCTACACTATTCAAATACGAAACAGGGATCCGGATTGTTTTAAATCCTGCTGCCTTTACCTTTTGAATGAACGCCTGCGTGACATTAGGAGTGCTTTCGCTGGGTGTACCGGTGGAACTGAGTTCAAGCTGGTTTCCCAAATTCCAGCCCGCACCCATTTCAAAAACAATTTGTGACGCATTCAATTGCGTGAAATCGGCCGTTTCTGCAGATACTGACGGAATCCAACCGGGTATACCAGTTGCAAACACCAATACCATGGCTAACAAAAAGACCCTGAATCTCTTAACTATTGACAACATGCACAATCCCTCCGTCTCACATTTTTCTTCAATTTAAATGAGTTCAACTGAAAAACTTCGATCCGATAACGACTTTATGAATTCCCCCTTTCCATTAAATATAGTCTCATGGAATTTCTTCCTAAAGACTGGAGTATGAATAGCTCCGATGCAATTTAATTATATGATAATAAATGCATAAGAAATCACCCCATAAATTGTTACAAAAATCATATAAAAATAGTGAAAGGGCTTTCAAAGAGAGATCTTCATCTCGCACAAATAATACTGCAGTGGTGCATCCACAGCCTTTAGTTCACCTCGTTTGGAGCAATTTATTATAGTGGTATGCTTGTCAAATCATTCACAACTTGGCCGATCATTCTCCAATTCACCAGATCTTTGGAATGCAGTACTGCCACCGAAAGTCCGAACACGCCGTTCTTTCCGGATTCCCGTTGGTTCATTCACTTCCGCTGCATTCTATTTGTTCATCACTTAACATTGACATCCTTGATAGTTCATTATCGTTTGACTACAGTATAAAGCAATCGCATTCTTGGAGGTATGTCAGGTTTTTTGTATTTTTGTGTAATTCGAATCAGCGACGGAATTTAACACCTAATTGTGGAACAAGTTACCGATAAATAATACAAAAAATAGGATTCCACCCATCCCCTCGGCGGCTCGCATCTCTTGAATAACAGGAAGCTTCCGAATGTATATAGGTTCGGAAGCTTCCTCGCATTATCACATTATCATGGCCTTTCGTCGTTTCCTATTCGAATATTAAATGATTCCGATGAGATGCTCTTGTTTTCCATCCCGTAAAAAAACCGGAATCGTGCTTAGAGGAGCTTCAACATGAATGGTTTGTCCGCCTTCGAAGATCCTTCCTGTACGTGCATCCGTCCAGCTTGCACCTTCAGGCAGATATACCCCTCTCGATATGGAACCTTCATATAATATTGGAGCAACTAATATATCTGGACCATATAGGTATTCATCCTTAATATCCCAAACCCTATCATCATTTTGGAATTCGTAGAAGAGTGGTCTCATAACCGGTGCGCCTTTTTCATGAGCTTCTTTCATCAATTCGCGGGTATAATCTCTTAGAGCTTCACGTAATTCCATATATTTAACTAAAATATCATAAGCTTCTTCTCCAAAACTCCATACCTCGTTGTTTCCGCCGGTATTTAATGCTTTGCTGCCGTCTTTTCTGAATACTTCCTTGCCACCCCTGCGGTCGCCATGCAATCTCATAACAGGACAGAAAGCCCCCCATTGGAACCATCTGATTAATAATTCACGGAATTTGGGATCGTCTGGATTACCGCCTCCAAAGCCTCCAATATCCGTTGTCCACCAAGGTATTCCTGCCATTCCCATATGAAGGCCTGCAACGATTTGTTTTCTGAAATCTTCAAAAGAAGAATGAATATCTCCCGACCATACTAATGCGCCATATCGTTGGCTGCCTGCCCAAGCGCAGCGAACCGTGTTTACGATTTTGTCCTGTCCTTCCGCCTGCATGCCTTCGAAAAAGGTTTTAGAGTAGCGCTGCGGGTATATATTTCCTATTTGAACATTAGGTCCCATAGCGTAGCGATAATTATCAAAGTCATATACATCGTATTCCGGTTCTGCTTCATCCAGCCAGAAGATCTTGATGCCATGATCATAATAATTCTTCTTGCATTTTGACCATACATATTCCCTGGCTTTAGGATTTGTAGCATCATAATATATACTAGCAGGGAACCAATCCATCATGGCAACTTGGACTCCCCTTTCAGCTTTAATCAGATAACCCTTTTGGCGCATTTCATCAAAATTTTCGCTGTGGCGGTCAATTTGAGGCCAAACAGAAACCATCAATTCGATTCCCATGGATTTTAGCTCATCTACCATTGCTTTTGGATCTGGGAAAAATTCTTCCTCAAATCTAAAGTCTCCCTGTTTGGGCCAGTGGAAGAAGTCAACTACGATTACATCGATCGGCAGCTTTCTTCTCTTATATTCTCTTGCAACTTCTAATAACTGCTCCTGATTATAATATCTTAATTTGCATTGCCAGAAGCCAAGTCCATATTCAGGCATCATTGGGACGGTACCCACTGCTTTTCCATATGCGGCTTCTATTTCTGCCGGTGAATCGCCTGCTGTGATCCAATAATCCATCTGTTTTGTACTTTCGGCAAACCATTCGGTTCTATTATTCGCAAAATTCACCTTTCCAATAGCTGGATTATGCCATAAGAAACCATACCCTTTACTGGAATATAAAAATGGGACACTCGCTTGAGAATTACGATGAGCCAATTCAAGAGTAGAGCCTTTCAAATCAAAGGTTTCTTGTTGGTATTGACCCATTCCGTAGATTTTTTCGCCATCATTCCCGGCAAAGGAAACCGTTAATTGATGATCCCCTCCAATAATAGATTTAAATGCTCTTGCTCGAAGCTTCAAGGCTCCACCACTGCTTATTTCTTGAAGCAATAATTCTCCTTTTTCATTGTAAAAAGTAATTCGTCCAGGGGTATCCCAAAATGACTGTCTAACAACTGCTCTTATCTTACCGTTTGTAATTGAAGCAATTGAAGCAGTATGAGCTTCATTATTTATCTCAATCTCAGCTTCCACATCGCCATTAAAAGGCAGTAAGGCATAATCTGTATCCAGTATTTCACCCATCATTCGAGAGCGAATACGTAAACTATTTTCACCCCAGGCCTCAATTTGTAAGATTTCTCCGTTGTACTCAAAAATCAGCTTCCCATTCCCTGCAGTAAAAAATTCCATGCTTATCCCCTTCCGCAAAAGCGTTTTTATGTTTTTCATCTGTCTTTTATATGCAGCGCCCTGAATGATAGGACAAGAAATATTATTATATAGGCGGGAAATCAGAAGGCTGGGGTAAAATTCATCATCATGTAACTGCTGTCATTGAAACGTATCACCTATAGACACAAGTCTTCAAACGGCCGATACTACGTACCGTTTTCCAGCTTCAGCATGGAACCCGATACAACCGCTCTCTTCTTGAGAATAATGTGCTTCTTCGCCATCCTGCGTAATCCTGACCTTTTGTTTGGCGAGGACTTTGCAGGTCTGTGTTATGGAAACGGCGATTTCCGCCTTTGACAATACGCCATTCTCCCACTCAAGATCGACCTCATACCCCCCTCTGCCCCGCAAGCCTTTGACATATCCGTCTTTCCAGGCATCGGGCAACGCCGGCAGGAGTTCCAAGCAGCCTTGATGCGATTGCAGCAGCATCTCTGAAATCCCCGCTGTGGCGGCAAAGTTTCCGTCGATTTGGAAAGGAGGATGCGCGTCGAACAGATTGGCGTAAACACCGCCTCGGCCACGATGAATCGAATCTTCTCCCTTAACGAGCGACAGTAAATTCGAGATTAAACGCTCAGCGCGGTTGCCCTCCTTGAATCTTGCCCATAGGCCGATTTTCCAGCCCAGACTCCAGCCCGTTCCCCCGTCTCCCCTTATTTCAAGCGATGTCTTCGCAGCTCGGAACAGATCGGGAGCAGACTGCTCCGTAATCAGACGCCCCGGATAAACCCCGACAAGATGAGAGACGTGACGATGATGGACATCTTCCTCCTCGAAATCTTGGAACCATTCCTGCAATCGACCGTGCCTGCCGATTTGAAGCGGCAGCAGCTTTTGCTTCTTCTCTGCCAGTGTCTTTGCAAAATCTTCATCAATCCCAAGCAGGTTCGCAGACATGATGCAGTTGTAGAAACATTCGCCGATCAGAGACAGGTCCATGGTCGTCGCCGCGCTTACGGCATGGCGCTTATCGCCAACCTGGAATTTCAGCTCTGGAGAGGTGGAAGGTGAAGTAATCAAATAACCGTCTTGATCTTCCATGAGCCAATCCAGACAGAATAACGCCGCTTCCTTCATGATGGGGTACGCGGTTTCTTGTAAAAACGCTTCATCCCCGCTGTAAGCATAATGCTCCCACAAATGCTGGGTCAGCCATACGCCTCCCATCGGCCAGTACGCCCATACCGGGTCTCCATCACCATAATCGCCAACCGGCGCCGTTTGGGCCCAAAGATCGGAATTATGGTGCGCCACCCACCCTCTTGCGCCATAATTCGTTTCAGCAGTCTTCTTTCCATTCAATGCCAATCTACGGATAAAATCAATCAACGGCTCGTGCATTTCCGCCATATTGCAAGACTCTGCCGGCCAGTAGTTCATCTCGGCATTGATATTAAGCGTGTGGTTGCTGCTCCATGGCGCTCTCGTTTCCTCATTCCATATGCCTTGCAGATTGGCAGGCTGGGTTCCCGGGCGGGAGCTTGCAATCATCAGGTACCGGCCATAATGGAACAAGAGCTCCACCAGCCCCGGATCGCTGCTGCCATATTCAGCAATTCGCCGATCGGTCGGCATATCGGAGGGAGCTTTGGACTCTCCCAAAGACAAGTCAACTCTGTCAAACAGCTTGCGATGATCGTCAAGATGCCGGTTTCGAATCTCCTCATACGTCATACCGCTAACAGCCTGGATGGCATCCGTTGTGATTTTCCGCAGATCCCGTTCAGAATGGCTCGCGCCCATGCTTGCGTCAAAGGAGGTGGCTGCGCTGAAAAACAAGGTCGCGCTGGTCGCTCCGACAACGTGCAAGCCGTCTGCATTAACCTTCAACGTCCCGCCTTCATGCACCACAGCCAATCCGCCGTGGAACTTCAAAGCTTTTGATGACTCAGGCGCGCCGTAAACAATGGGATTTTCCGAGTTGTAGTAGCTGGGCCATACTTGCTCAGGAGCTGTACCGGATATCATATATTGTTTTTGATCGGCATCAAAGGACGATGCATAATGAATGGGACTGTCCAGCCAGGCCCGAAAATCGAGCATCCCTTCCTTGCTCGACGTCAGACGCACGACAATGGATTGATCGGGATAAGAAACGAATGTTTCTCGGGTATACTGAACGCCGCCAACGTTATAGGTAACCGTCACGATGCCGGTTGACAGATCAAGCTTCCGGCTGTATTGGTGGTTCACATCGCCATGATGCATCACGAAACGCAAGTCTCCGAAAGGCAAATAGGATTGCGTATAGGGACCCATCATTTCCTTGCAGAGACGATCCGCTTCCTCATAGTTCTCTTGGGCAATAAGCTCTCTCACCTTCGGCAACACTTCTTTGGCCCCCGGATTATTCCAATCTTTAGGGTAACCGGACCATAGCGTGTCCTCATTCAATGCAATGCGTTCTATCTCAACTCCGCCAAATATCATCGCGCCAAGTCTTCCGTTTCCAACGGGAAGGGCTTCCGTCCAATAAACGGCGGGGGACTGAAATTGTATTTTCATGTTGAGTTCCTTTCCTTCTATTTCAGAATTTTACTCGTTGTTCATACCGAATAATCGAAACGATCTCAGGTTTGCAGGCACCTTTGCCGGCTCCAGCTCGACCCTTTTCGGAAACTTGACTCCTTCCAAATCGAGCAGCCACGTCCGGCTTACTCGCAGGTCGGAGGCATAAGCTTCAGTTCAAACGGCCGGTCTCGGTCGCATACCAGCTTACCGTCAACAACGTCCAATTGGGCTACTTGTATGGAGGAACGCCGTGTACCGTAGGTGTAGGAAGGAGGTTCTTGCCCGGTTAATCTCTCCGGATGGGTGAAATAAAAGATATAGGCTTCGTCCCCTGAGCAGACTACATCCGCATGCAAGCCAATCGTGCCATCATCTTCCCTCGTGCCTGGCTGATCGAGAATGAGGCTGTTCCGTTCCCAGTTGATCAAATCATCCGATCGGTATACACCTTGCCCTCTCCACTCGTCCACGATTAACCAATAATATTCTTTGAACCGAAAGACATTTGGCCCTTCATGTCCCCGTCCCTCGATAATCAGCCCTACACGTTCCCAATGGTATAGATCCTTGCTTTCGGCGGCGTAGGTGTTGTTGTCTTCTTTGAACCACATTCTGAACAGGCCGTTAGGGAGACGGTAAATACAAGCATCTATAATATTTGTCTCGCTGATATCCAGCCTGGACTGAAACGTCCAATTGAGGAGATCCGGACTTGTATAATGGAGCATGTCCGCCCGACCTACCCAATCCTCAGGTACCCCTTGAATATAAGTGACATACATATGATAAATGCCTTCATGCCAGTAAATCTCAGGCGCCCAGAACGTATTTCTTCCCCATTCGATGTCCAGCCCCGGGAGCGTTCCCCGGTAAACCCAATCGCTCCCGTCTTTGGATGAAGCAACGCCGAGATCAGTGCCGTGCACCCAGGCAAATCGGCGATCTTCCGCAGTTGCCCTGCGGTTTGTGTAAATCATCCACCATTCCTTGGCTTCTCTGTTCCAAATAACGACCGGATCCGCTGCTCCGTCATAAATAGGGTCTCGATACAATGGCGTTTTCATTATACCCTCCAGTGTGTGCTCGTCATGTTTAGGATATGCTTATATTACTTATTCAAAAACCGTTGTTGATCGAACGTCATGTGCCGTAATACTTCAAGCCGAAATGAGTCCGTACGGATCGCTGTGGTGATGCTGCACGGATACCGCCGTTCGTCATGGTCGACGAGCCGCCGCTGGGGCTATTGTGGCTTGCATTGCTCCTGCGACCTCATAACAAAATTGGTCTACATCGATATAACCCTGTTCATTTTCACAGTTATAGCTGTATAACCCGATCCGATCTCCCCTATAATTCCCCCACCCAAGCTGATACGCGTCTCCAAAGCTCGTGAAATGGTCCCCATCGACGCTATACTCGAACCGGTTGATTCCGTCTATGTTCCACACAGACCTTAACCAAAGGGTGGAACCCGTTAATTCCGGACCCCATTCTACGGTACCCGAATTGTTAAACTTCAGAACCTTTGTCCCATTCTGTTGTTGAACGCCAATCGTGCAATAAGTTTGTGCAAAATGGCAAAGCCCCGCTTCTTGCCCGTCCGCCATGCCGTTGATTTCTATTGTTACGGTTGCCGTATTGTGAACGGTTCTAAATGCTCTTTGTGAAATGACGTTGCAGAAGGTAAAAAAATTGTCCTTATCGATGGGTTGGCATGCATGTAGGCGCAAATAGCCGGGCCGTTCCGCTAACGACCATTTGTCGGCTCTCGGCTGATGGTTCCATTCCCAATACGGCTCAAGCACCGCTCGTTCAAAATCGTCATTTGTGGCAAGAACCGTCACGGGATGTCCGTTTATGGGCTTCCTGCCTCCCCATACCATCTCCCCGATTCCGTCACCGTCCGTATCGTTTCCGATGATCGGCCATCCGTCAATCCACGTTACGGGCAGCAAGTGAAGCGGTCTCCCCTCGTACTCGCCCGTTCCTTGATGCGAAATGAAATACCAATCACCGGAAACGGTCTGGACAAGTCCGCCTTGATTCGGCTCCCGGTCTACATCCTTGCCGTGCGTATGGATAATCTCCTTCTCCTCGTAGGGCCCATAAATATGTTTCGCCCTTAACATCATGACGACTCTGACTTCAACGCCTTCCTCACGGCGAACCTCGCTGTGGAAAAAATAGTAGGTTCCGTTTATTTTGTAGAGCTTATTGGCTTCGCTCCCTTTGTGCTGATGAATAATCGTATCGCTGTTATGCAATAGTTCTTTGCCGTCTTCACTTAATTTAAATAAATGGATATTATAGTTATCGGCAAAATTAGTGGCAACAAAGTAGCCTTGTCCGTCATCGTCCCAAAACGGACAGCAGTCGTCCCAGCCGCTAACCGCCCAAACTTGATGAAGCGGCTCCCAAGGTCCAGCTGGATCGGAAGCCGTGCTCATAAACAATCCCTCATCGGGCGTGAAAAAATACACCCAATACTTATCCTGGTGGAATCGGATGGCACCTGCCCAGACTCCTCTGCCATAACGGTTCATTCGATTGTAATTGTATTCCGGGCCGATTCTTGTCAAATCGTCCACAACATGCCCAATCATTTTCCAATTCACAAGATCTTTGGAATGCAGTACCGCCATCCCCGGAGAGCAATGCAATGTAGAGGAGATGCCGTAATAATCATCTCCGACTCGAATGACATCCGGATCGCTATAATCTCCTGGCAAGACAGGATTGACATAGGTGCCGTCCCCCTGATCTCCCCAAGCTCCCTTCTTCGATAACAGATTGTAGTTATCTTCCATAACAGAGTCATCCTTTCCATTCTAAAAGAACATTATATGTTTCCGATCAGATACTCTTGTTTTCCGTCCCGTAAAAATACCGGAATCGTGCTTAGTTGAGCTTCAACATGGATGGTTTGTCCGCCTTCGAAGATCCTTCCTGTACGTGCATCCGTCCATCTTGATGTTCGCCTCAGGCGATTCAGTCAATAATTACCTGATCGTACGTGCTCCCCATGTCTTCGTTTAGAGAGTACAGCAGATAATAACGTCCATTCACAACCCCGCGAAATGACTGTGGGTAGGCTTCATACTCCTCACGAGTAAGTAGAGGGTAAATTCTCAAGCTCGTTTTCGCGCGTTCTTGTACCATTTTCTTGATTGCATCCCCAAGTTTGTCCATGACGGAAAGAACAGATGCCTTTTGTTCATCGTACAAACAGAATCTCACATCTTAGCCCCCTCACTCTTGATGTGCTGTAACTTCTAACGTAACTCTAATCACTCTCGGTACATACGCACAGTTTCCGATACATTCGTCAAAAGTATCATTCAACGGATCAGAATAATGCTCCACCGTCGAATCAATGACGGAAAGTCCGGAACATGGTTCATGTTCCGGACTTCCGCTGGTTCATTCACTGCCGCTGCAATCTACTCGGTCATCACAGCCGTTACTTCCTGAGCGGTTAAAGCACTGTTGTAGATGTATCAGGAACAAGAGAAGCTTCACGAACATGATGCGCATGGTTCGGAAGCTTCTTCGTGTCACTGAACGGTCATGAAAAAGGAGTTGTTACTTGATGCCTCTCTTGGCTACCTCATCGTTCACTTCTTTGATGGCTTCAGGCACACCTTTGGCGTCGTATCCCTTGACGATTTCTTTCCACTGGGCAATCGGGTCACCTTTACCCAAAATCACTTTAATGATGTCGTTCTGGATATCGGGGTCTAGAGCCGTAAACTTATTTTTTGCTGGGGTCGATATCGCATTGAAATCAAAGTTGACAGGCATTGACGTATCTTCTTGTTTATAACGATTCCACGTTTCAATTTGCAGCTTCTGCAGTGCTGCAGCTTCAGGATCTGAGCTTACCACTTTTTTGCCCTTATACAGGAGGGGGTCCCATGCGGCAAGCCAAACCAGTTTTGACGTGATCGGGTATTTGTCGGCAAGCGTTTCACCGGCTTTCAGCAGGGAAACGTATTGGCCATTTTCCACTTTATAATCGACATTTTCGATTCCATTAATGCCCAGTACCCTATATTCATCAGACATCATGTAATCCAACACTTGGAGCGCCCGTTTGAATTTTTCATCGCTAAGCGTAGCGGGGAATAACGTTTCGGACCAGAAAGGAGCTCCAGCCATCGTATAGCGCTTGCCGTCAGCCGCAGGCCAAATATTCAAATACCCGATTGCTTTGGAAGGGCTGACTCCCGGATTCGCTTTTTTGAATGCGGTTACTTGTTCATCAGTCACGCCTTCCAGGCCATATAGCGCAAAGCTTTGGCCGGACAAAAACTTGTTCGTGCCATCGGCGTCTTTCTGGGTTGCAAAGTCCTTGTCAAGGACGCCATCCGTATAGAGCGTACGAAGCTGCTGGATACCGGTATAGGCTCTCTCGGACGTGAAGGCGGGAATCCACTTGCCGTTTTCCTGGGTCCAGTTATTGCTAAATAACATTTCAGGAAAGCTTCCCAAAAATGGTGTTAACAGATAGCCCTTCGAATTAATGGTCAACCCGCTGATTCCGGGGTGTTTCTGTATGACGGCTTTGGTCATGGCCATGAATTCCTCAAAACTTTTCGGATCCTTTGTATATCCCGCTTCCTCCGCCCAGTCCTTGCGATAACGTATTGGCCTGCCTAGCCTGCCATCGCCGACATCCTCGCCGCCAAAGCGCGGAACCGTATAAAATTTTCCATCCACCTTGAACGGTTGCACAGCCGGATTGGAAAAGATTTTTTTCAAATTCGGATACGGGCTCAGGTCGTCGGGGAGTGCCTTGAGGACGCCTTGCTTGGCCCAGGTTTGGTACAACCCGATATTATCGGTAGCAAGCGCGTTGGCGAACATGTCGGGAAGCTGCTTGGACGCGGCCCATACCTTTGCCTTCTCCTGCCAGTCGTTCCAGGTAATCTGAACGGGTTTGATCGTGATGTTGAATTTCTTGGTCAAATCGTTGTAAACGGTGTCATTTTTTGCATTGGGAGCGTTAAAGCCTGTCTCAATGTCCCATACTGCAACGCTGAGCTCTAATGGCTTGCTCATTGCCGTATCATCTGGCTTCTGTGATGCGTTTGACGTTACGCTCGGGGTATTTGTCTTGCTCTCCTCTTTGCTGCAGGCGGATAGCACCGTACCTGCAAGCAAAATCAAAGCCGAACATGTTAATACTCTTTGTTTGACCTTCATTTCGTTAACCCTCCTTGTATTTTAGAAGCTCAAGATGTATATAATAAAGGCTGAAGCCATTATTATCATTCCTTTACGGAACCGATCATAACCCCCGCATTGAAGTGTTTCTGCACGAATGGATAAACCATTAATATGGGAATGGCGGAAACGATGATCATCGCTGACTTTACCGATTCCGGGTAAACGTTTTGCATTTGCGAGGCTAGCTGTTGGCCTGTCGGGCTGTTGATCGACTGACTCAGATTGGTTATCGTGTCTCTTAATACAAGCTGCAAGGGATGCAAGTTTATATCGTTGATAAACAACATCGGGAGATACCATTCATTCCAACGATCAACCGCATAAAACAAGGACATGGTCGCCATGATCGGCAACGAAACGGGTATGACGACGCGAATGAGGATACTAAAATCGTTGGCCCCGTCAATTTTGGCCGACTCCTCAAGAGCAGGATTGACGCTTCCGAAGAAGTTCTTCATCAGGATGAGGTTGAACGCGTTTACAGCCGCCGGCAAAATCATGACAAGTAAATTATTCTGCAAGTGCAGGCTTTGAATCGTCAAATAATAGGGAATAAGACCGCCTGAAAAAAACATCGTAAAGATGATGCAAGTAAGGATCACGTTTCGGCCTGGCATCGAATTCTTGGATAACGCGTAAGCGCCTGTCGTCGTTACTACCAAATTTACCAATGTGCCTAACACGGTCACGAAGACCGATATAAGCAAACCATTGACCACTTTGCCTTCATGAAAAATATATTGATACGAAGAGAGATCAATGGATCTCGGAAACAACATGACCCCTCCCGCTTTCCTGTCTAATAGGGTAGACAAGGACAGAACGAGCGTTTGATAAAACGGGAATACAGCCGCGATCGCGCACAGCCCCAGGATGATCGCGATCAGCGCATTAGAAACCGATAAGCGCTTCAATAGAGGCCCCCCTCCTTCATAACATGCTTCACAAAAAAGTTTGCTCCGAAAAGCAACAAGCAACTGATGACGGATTTCAGTAAACCAACCGTAGTGGAATAGCCGAACCCCGTTGCGTCTACAAAAGCGCTGCGATACACGTAGGTATCGAGAATATCGGCGCGTTCATAAACAGCCGGGTTATACAAATTGAAGATCTGGTCGAACCCGCCGTTCATAATACCGCCGACTGCCAGAATAAGCAGAATAGCTGCCGTGGTACGAATCACCGGCCATGTAATGGCCTTCATTTGCTGATAACGGTTTGCACCGTCTATGGCCGCCGCCTCATAAAGCTCGGGATTGATGCCTGCGATGGCTGCCAGATAAATAATGGAGGACCAGCCTGCTTCTTTCCATATGTTCGACGTGAACAGCAGCGCCAGAAAACTTCCGTCGTGGATCAGGATCGAGTTTTTTCCCCATCCGAATAGCTGCAGGATCTGATTGAGCACGCCCTGATCGCTCAGGATACTCGTAATGATTCCGCTTAACACGACCCAGCTGATGAAATGCGGAAACGTAAATACAGTTTGATAGATCCGCTTCAATCTTCTGTGTCGCATTTCATTCAGCAGAATCGCCAGCAGGATCGGGATCGGAAATTCGATAAGCAAACGCCCGAAGCTGATCAACAAGGTGTTGTTGAACGCATGCTGGAATTTCGGATCACCCAGCACATCCCGAAAGTTTTGAAAGTTATTCCAGGGACTGTTCATGATGCCCAGAGAATAATTGAAGTCCTTAAAAGCCAAGATCACGCCGTACATAGGCACATACGCGAAGATCAGAAAGAACAGCACGGTTGGAAATACCATCAAGTAGAAGTACTTATGACGGACGATTTCCTGCCATTTGCGGTTGGTTTTTCCCTTCAAACGCCCCTTGTATTTCGCGTGAATTACTGTATTTTGCATGCCCCTCTCGCCTCCTGAAATTATTATAAAGCAAGCGCTTTCCAAGGGGTATGTCGTGCAATTAGCTTTTATTTTGTATTTTTAAGCAACTTTGTGTCGAATAGGAGTCGGAATGGTCTTGCACCTAATTCAAGTACAAGTTACCGATTTGTAGTACAAAAAAAAGGACTCCTTTATTCAGGAGCCGGAAAAAAGCCGTTTTGACCTTGGTCGAATCGATAGGTTCTAGGCGGAACGCCCATCATTTTTTTGAACATTTTACTGAAATAAAAATAATCCCTATATCCTACCTGATCCGCTATCTCGTTGATCGGAATGGAGGTGGTCTTGAGCAACTCCGAAGCGCGGCTCATTCTAAGGCCGGTCATGTATTCGGTGAAGGTTTTATCCAGTTCTTTTCTGAATAATTGCGAGATGTAGTTTGGGTTTAAATTGAATCGTTTACTTATGCCTAATATGGTAATGTCCTCGCTGAAGTGCTCGTTGATGTATTCCAGCATGGCAGAGAATGTACTGCGTCCAGGTTGTATGGAAACGTGCTGTTGATCGTTCTGCTCCTCCCGGAACAATCGTTTTAAATATTGGATCATATCGCTGACATCTTTAAACTGATCTGCCAATTGTTCGAGTGAATAGAGGTAGAAATCGTCCGATTCCTTTCCCTTTCGACTTAACTGCGATATGCAATCGTTATATAACAACAAGGCATGCCGAATATTCAGAAGGCCGCTCTGAAACATGAATAAAAAGGAATCCAACTGCGTATGGATCGCCTGGTCATTTCCTTCTGCCAACACTGCAAATGCCGACTTCAAATCATGGGGTTTCCACTTCTCTTTCCATGCGGGCGTTTCAGCTAAGGTGAAATATTGATAGGCTTGAAGTTCCGCTTCCTGGATAGCCTGCGTAAATTCTGCCGGTTCGACAACCTGCTCGCTGAACCCGATTCCTTTCCAGAATTCACGACTTTCAGAAGAAAAGTTGGACATGAACTGGGCCGCGTCTCTGTCCGTCATTACGTAAATAAACTTGCGATAACCGATACGCACCGTAAGGCAAGGTGTTTGTTCATGGATCGGCAGCCTGTCCCTTCTTACGGTAAGCATGATACGCAAGTCGTCTTTTCCGGACCCGTCAATGCCGGCAAAAGCTAACTCCCGCCGCAATCTGCTGTTTGCTTCCGGCGTGCCGCTCTCAATCAAATCAAGGATTTCCCCTTCAGGCAACAGACGGCGGGCGTCTAATTCCCGCTTGATCTTTTTCAGATACCCCATGAGTTCCATCTCGTCGAAAGGCTTCAGGCAATAACCGGATATGCCGTTCTGGATCGCTTTCTGCGCGAGAGCAAATTCCGCCAGACCGCTCACTATGATAAATTTGGAGGATATGCCGGCGTCGTCCAATCGTTTTTTCAGTTCCAGCCCGTTCATTCCGGGCATCCGAATATCGGAAAAAACCACATCCGGTTGAATTTGTTTTACAACTTCCACTGCCTCCTCCCCGCTCTGCGCATACCCAACAACTTCATAGCCGCAGCCCTTCCAATCCACCGACGCTTTCAAGCTTTCTATAACCAGTTCCTCGTCATCCACAATAAAGACTTTATACATAACCTTCACTCCTGACCGGTATTATAAGCGAGACCGTTGTTCCGCCTTCAAGCTCGCTCGTCAACCTGATGCCGTATGGTTCTCCGAAGATCATTCGGATTCTGTTATGCACATTCGCCAGTCCGATGCCGGATACGGAATCGCCATCAAGGCCATCGGTTGCCGATCGGCATTCTATTGTATGATTAATTTCCTCTAACTTTTCCAAACTTATTCCTGTACCGTTATCATTGACGGAGAGATACAACTTCTCCCCATCCCTGTAGCCTTTTATCACCAACACACCGGTTCGTCTGAGCGGCTCAATGCCATGTTTGATGGCATTTTCCACGATAGGCTGCAAGATCATTTTTGGGACAAGACAAGCGAGGCATTCCGTAGAAATGTCATATTCCACATGCAAGCGTTCGCCAAATCGGATTTGATGAATGAAGATATAGTATTTTATGATGATCCATTCTCTTTCCAAGGAAATCATATCAGGTCCCTGGATACTGTAACGGAAAAACATAGCTAACGCTTTTGTCAGCTCGAATATTTGCGAAGAACCCTCTCTCGCGGCAAGCCCTTTGATCGATTCCAGCGTATTGTATAAAAAATGCGGATTGATTTGACTTTGCAAAAAGCTGAGTTCCGCTCTCCGTTTAATTAATTCCGTCTCGTAGAGGACACGCTTGCTTTCCAGCAAATGATCCGTCAACTTCTCAATTTCCGTCAACATTTCATTGAAACGCGAAGCCATAATAATCATTTCCGCATAACCATCTACTGCGATTCGTTTGCTGAGATGTTTTTTTTCCCCGAGACTCACTTCTCCCATCAGGCTCATAAACTTCTTCAAAGGCTGCAGAATGTTGTTGCTCACGAACAGAAGCGGTATGATCATTAGAACGAGTGCGATGGCTACCATGATAAGCTGCTGTAGACGAATCTCATTAAGACCTTGAAGGAGCACACGATTCGGCACTTCAATCACAATTTCGCCGTCCAAATCCGGAATGGCTTCCCTATGAATCATATATTGACGGTTATGATTCAATAATTTATCTTTTGGAATCGGCTCCCCCAGGTTACTTGAATCATCATTCGTATAGAAGAGCCTTCCGTTACGATCAGCCATGTAGACTAAGGCACCATCGGGTAAATTGACAGGGTTGCCGTCGCCGAAGAGCAGTCGATTGTCGATTATCAAAAGCAGAGTTCCAAGTTTACTTCTGACGGCCTCAAAATCAGTTGTTGAATAGATAGGTGCTCCCGCCACCAATACCGGCGTTGTAGTATAAGGTAAATCGATCATTTTATGCCCCAAAAAATAGGACAAGTTATCTTTCGGAATCTCCCGGGAAATTGCTGCGATTTGAGCCGTATTGGCCAGGAGGTTGAATACGGCGCCGTTATTTTCAACCAGTGCAATATCCAGAATAGCCTTTTTCATTTTCCTCATATCTGACAAATAAGCTTTTAACTGGTTGTACATTTCAAACTTTTGGGCTGGATTTGTCTCAGACAAAAAATTTTGTACGGTTTGACCGTTGTAGGCAATCGTTTCCATAATTCTTTTAACATCATTACTATTCGAGGAAATGGACTGGTTCAGTTGCGAAATAACACCTTTGATGTAATCGCTGTTATTCTTCTTTACGACATTGACGGCACGGTAATAATTCACAGCCATGATCGAAATCATAACCATAACAATTAATAAACCCAATAAAGATAACTGCACCGTGATGGGAAGTTTTTTCAAATATGGTCGTTTCATGTGACTTTTCCTTCTTTGATAGTTAATTTGATGAATAGGTTTAAATCTCACAGAATCATAACATATTTGAATGAGAACGGTGAAGTTGATGTATTTTCCTGGCCTGTTCCGGAAAATAGCGGTCACACCAATTAATGATTCGAGTTTTCGCTTGAATTAAGCTCACCATGACCTTCTCGCGCAAATTCATGAGAATGTTCCAGTTCTGCATATTCCTTCTTCGGTATAGAACAGCCTAGTGGCAGGCAGAATTCAACGCCGCGCTCATCCGACTTCGGCTCCCTGCGCAGAACTGAAC
Organism: Paenibacillus sp. V4I7; assembly: GCF_030817275.1. NCBI lineage: Bacteria > Bacillati > Bacillota > Bacilli > Caryophanales > Paenibacillaceae > Paenibacillus > Paenibacillus sp. V4I7. The sequence goes on from NZ_JAUSZD010000002.1 coordinate 5,075,048, forward strand.
CTCGGGGTTCGCCCCTTTGCGGGGCTCCATATAGCAAAAGACGCCACCCCTTTTGTGGTGACGTCCTTGTGCTATATGGAGCCGAGGGGGATCGAATCCCTGACCTCTTGCATGCCATGCAAGCGCTCTCCCAGCTGAGTGGACTTCTGAAGCTGTTCAATCCATGATCTCTAAAGTGATCTTGTAAACATAGATGCCCTTTTCGATTTTATATTCATCGTGAATATTTTTGGTCCAACCGTTGTCTCCGCCAAGACCTGCATGTTTGTAATCGATATGAAGGAAAACGGAATCGGATGTGCCAAGCTCATCTTCATAGGCGGCATTGTCGTATTGTCCGATGCTGAATTGATGAATATCAAAATGGAAGTGACCCGCCGAGGTAACTTTTACCTTGCGATCATCCGCGGATACATATAGATAACGGACATCTTCCTTGCCCCCGCATTCAACCGGCACGATGTAGGGAACATGTTGTTCTTGGGCAGAGCTTTCATATATACCAACGAAGGCAGACGTTTTTCGGTCCGCATAGTTTTCCCATGGCCCGCGACCATACCATTTGATATTTTTCCAGGCAGCAGAGAAGGTAAAGCTTAGACCGATTCTCGGAATGGTATCGACATTGGCATTGTTCACGACCGTGTTGGTAATTTCAATGCCTTTACCGCCAATCGCATAGTCAGTTCGTGTTTCAATGCACCCATGATACAAAGCATGAACCTGAATGATAACGGAAGAAGGCGCTGCATATACCCGGATACGCTTGATCTCTTTCTGATTGGAGTTCAGCCCGAGGCTTCTCCATTCATCCGCATAGTTCAGCGTCTCGCCAGTTATACCGGCGTCTATCCCCGTTGGCGGACGATAGAAATTGTTAGCTCCGCCCGTAAAGTAGTCCCGGTTATTGTATCTCACAGAAATGAATTCTGCCGTATCTTTCGAGAAGACCACGTTCGTATTTTCATTATAAATATGAATTCGATCAGCGGCTTCTTCATATACCAGGCTTCCACTTTCAATATCTCCGGTGTGCATTTCGTAAACGGAATCATTCAACTCGATCTGGCATGCATAAATACAGGCTCCCTTATTTGCATAATACGTATCCTCGTTCAGATAAGCATAGAAATTCAGGTACGCTTCTCCAGAGACCTTGGCTGGATCGTGTGGTGCCTGTACACTGTCCATAGATCCGGCCGGCGTATTCAATTTGGATAATGTACCGTTTTCGACAACCTTCCCGTCGCAAACAAGCTCCCAACCGATGTCGAGGTGGCTTAAGTCTCGATGCGTATAATGATTAAAAATTCGATAACTTTTGTTACCAGGGACATCATAAGGCCGATCAAAGTAATCGATCTGGACGGGAGCTTGAACATATTTGATTTCATAGGCAGCCGGTTTCGGCGTTAAATCCGGAAATACAATGCCGTTCAGGCACATATCGGGCGCAGCATCCATAATCTCTTCTTGGAACCCGCCGCCATAAACATATTTTTTGTTCCCGGATTCATCATGCCTAACAAGCGCTTTATCCTGAAAGTCCCAAATAAAACCGCCCTGAAACCGTGGGAATTTATGAATGAGGTCCCAAAATTTTTTGAAATTCCCGTTGCTGTTGCTTTTCGCGTACGCATATTCACACATAATAAACGGCCGCAAGTCTTCGCTGTTGGCCATGCAGTCCAGGATCCAATCCTTCTGAGGATACATGGGCGCCACGATATCGGAAATATGGGCCGGAGGATTCGAGGACTCATACTGGACATATCTTGTTTTATCGTATTCCTTAATCCATCCGTACATGGCAGCATGGTTCGCTCCGTAACCGGATTCATTTCCCAGGGACCAGAGAATGATCGAGGGATGATTCTTATCTCTGAGCACCATCCGTGCTGCACGTTCCATATAAGCATGGGTCCATTCGGGAGATGCGCTCAACTGGCCGCCGATGCCATGGGTCTCAATATTGGCCTCATCTACTACATAAATGCCCAGTTCATCACAGAGGTCGTACCATTCGACTGCATGGGGATAATGACTCGTTCTGACCGCATTGATATTAAGCGATTTCATGATCTTAATTTGCTCACGCATATACTCCGTCGACACCACGCGCCCCGTTTCGGGACAAAACGCATGAAGATTCGTTCCACGGATGATGAGACGTTTGCCGTTTATTTTCAAAATTCCATTTTTATCGATGCTAACTTCGCGGAAGCCGACATTTGCACTCTCGATGTCAACGACATTTCCGTCAGGGTCGATCATTTCCAATACCAATCTATAGAGGTAAGGAATTTCGTCGCTCCACAATTTGGGGCTCTTAATGGTTTGTTTGACCTTCGCCACATAGTTCTCTTGCAGGTAGGATCTGCAATCCGCAAACTTCGGCGTTTCAAACTGCGTAACCAATTTTTGATCGTGATCATAAAGAGATAGGCGCGCATGAGCTTCCCCGTAACAGCTTGCTTGATTATTAGGGTAAACCGTCACGGCTAATTCGGCATTGTCGTAATCTCCCGAAAAGAGCGTTTCGATTTTATAATCATGAATGCGCATTCGCGGTTTTGCATAGATCAGAACATCTCTGTAGATCCCCGATAGATGCCAGTAATCCTGATCCTCCAGATAAGTTCCGGCTCCGAATCGCATCACCTGTACGGCTAAATGGTTCTGTCCCCTTTGGATGAAATCCGTAATATCGAAAGAAGCGTTAAGCTTGCTGTCCGTCGAATAACCGACGAGCTTCCCGTTTAACCATAAATAAAAACAAGATTCCACGCCGGCAAAATCGATAAATAGATCGCGGTCGTGAAAATGTTCGGGAATTCCGAACGTGAGGACATAACATCCAGTGAGGTTATCCTCCGGCACATAAGGCGGATTCAAAACAAATTCATCTTTCTTCAGTTGAATTTCATGATGGGAGTCCTCCCATTTCCGTGCAAAGGGATACACTGAATTGGTGTACACAGGTTTTCCGTATCCGGACAACTCCCAGTTGGAAGGAACCGGGATATCATCCCAACGGGACACGTCATATTCAGGATGATAGAACTCATCGGTTACCACGTCCGGAGACGAAAACAATTTAAATTTCCACGAGCCGTTTAAGCATTTTACATATTTGGACGTTCTGCGATCGCCGCTTTGCGCCTGTTCAACGGTTTCGTATACGCCGTACGGCTCATGCATGGGGTAGCGGTTCTTTTGAGTGACATGCGGATTCTCCCAGTCTCTGTTCAGCTTCATACGTTTTGAATAATCCTCCCATCAATTGTTCTAATTGGTTGTACTATAAAATCGATATCCTTATAATATAAGGATAAGTCTTTATATGAAATGTTAAGTCTGGTAATTCATTTATCCATTTTGGTAGGTGTAGCAACGATATGTATTACGACGATATAAAGGAAAATGATGTCGTATACCGGTGTATCGGCGACGATTTCGACCAAGGCATTTTGTCATGCGGCTTTATGAGAAAATTAACGGCAGAGCGTTCCCAATATGACTTTAAGATCGGATATTACAGCTGTTTTTTGATCCTGCAAGGCAGTGGACGATTTATCTCAGAGGACGGTACCGTTATTCCGATGCAAGCGGGGGATCTGGTTCAGCGTTTGCCTGAACGTTTGCACTCCACCGAAATCGAGCCAAATGGGGAATGGATAGAGTTTTATATGAGCGTAGGTTATCCTGTCTATCATTACCTAATAACACTTGGAATTGTAAATTCCGATAAAGAGGTGCAAGCAACGCAGGTTACGCGCGATTTTGTTATTGAATTAGCTGCCTTGCTAAACAGCCTTAAAGGCGCTGCGGATGAAAGGCTCCCCTATTTGCTGATGAGAGCACAAGAGCTCATGATCCGATTACACGGCAGCGTTCATTATTCGCAGAGAGAGCACAATGATCCTAAAATATCGAAGGCTTGCCAACTCATCGGCAGCTCTAATGATATCCATTATGATATGAAGGAAACTGCAGCAGCCGTAAATATGGGCTATGAGAATTTCAGGAAGTTATTTAAAGCCACGACCGGGGTTTCCCCTCAGCGATACCACATTGAACATTTAATGAAACAGGCAAAAATGATGCTCCTCTCTGGACTCCCCATCAAACATGTAGCCGTTAGTCTTGGTTATGGGGATATTTACTCCTTTACCAAACAATTTACTAAATCGGAAGGAATGCCTCCAGGACGTTATATCCGTAACCGCCACAGGTGACAATGCTCTACAGCCAATATAGGCATTCGCTCAGAAAAACAAATAACAAAGCCCCGAGAAATCGGGGCTTTGCCTCTTCATTTACTTGTTCTCTTTGTTTATTTCCGGCAAGGGCGTCCGGAAGTAACGATAAAACAGCAGGCTGATCGTAAAAATTCCGTGAGCCAGTAATGCCCACGGAATTTAGATTTCACGAAGCTTAATCGTTTCAAGTAATTTCGATGGAACATTCGATAGAATAGTCGCATTCCATCTTTATTGATTACTTTTTCAACGCCGCACCGACCGTTTTTTCGTATTGGTCGACTTGCCACTTGACAACTTCGTCGTAGCCCAAACCTTTGGCTTTCGTGATCAATTGCTGTTTCAGGCTGTTAAACTCGTTATCATTCTTCGCGAACATCAACTTCCAGGAGTATTCCTTGATGACTTTGCCCACTTCGCTGTTCTTCTGCTTGATGTCGGCTGGTTGATCCACCGCCGCTACGCTGCTGTTGTACGCAGGTGCCACGGCAACTTGGTTGTGCTTGACGACGTAATCTTTCACCGTCAGCGCACCCATAGCGTCCCGCCAACTCTTCGTGACCGGATCCGGATTATGATTCAAATACGAGGTCCACATCGTGTAATCATACGGTTCCCCAGTTTCCGGATTGTTCATAGATCTGGAGATCGTCGAGTTGTTGATTTGGTTAGTTCCGTCCTTGTACAGCCCGCCGCCGTATTCATCAGGCATATTGACGGAGTTCACGATCGCTTTGTATCCGAAATCGGTCAGGGTCGACTTTCCATCCTTGATATCCCAAATCAAGCCCTTCGGTCCGTAATTGGATTCCATGATCCCCTCCGGCGTATACAGCCAGTTAAGGAATTGCATCACACGCTCCGGATACTTCGTTTTCGCGCCAATGGTCCAATAGTAATTGCTGCCCTCTGGTTTAAACCCGGCGGATGACTGTTTCTCATCGCCGAATGGTACGAATCCGAAACCTTTTCCTGCGGACGTGTTGTTCGGGATGTTAAAACCGCTGCTTACCCAAGGAAATTGCGCGAATAGAATTTGCCCGTCCTTGTACTTATTGGTCACGTCGGCGAACTTCTGCGTCAAAGAGTCTGGATCAAGCAGTCCCATCTTATTGGCATCAAAGAAGAATTTCACGCCTTTCATGTAGTAACCGTTGTCATCGATAATGCCTTGCCATTTCGCTTCATCGGCCTTTGTCAGGATCATATCAGCTTTGTTGTTGAATCCGTCCCCTACCCTATAGCCGTATAATGCAGCTATAGAACCCACGTTCATTGAACCGGACCCGTCCCAGTCCGACCACAGCGAAAATCCGTACGTAGGCTTGCCGGTATCGCTCTTCGGACTGAGCTGCTGCATTTGCTTGAGGACGGGCAGATAGTCGTCCAACGTTTTGATTTGCGGACTGCCCAGCTTCTGGTACAAGTCCCAGCGGATATTGGGACCGAACGTCATATCGGCGCCTTCGCTCGGGCCGCTGCCGTTGCCTACCTCATTCCCCACCGAGTAGATCGCCGTGCCGCCGCCGAATTGCTTGCTGTGGGCTTCAAGCGATTTACCGGCATATTTTCGAATGTCTTGGCCGTATTTGTCAAGCAGCCCGTTTTTATTCCAATCCAACAGCAGGCCAGCTTTGATCGCATCTTTGTTGTTGATTGCAACCTGGATATCGCCTACATCGCCCGAGGCCAACAACGTAGCCTCTTTTCCCTGGCCGCCACCGATAATGTTTAATTTGATATTAAATTTTTCCTTGATCAGCTTCGCAAACCAACCCGGTTGATCCCCGGAATAGTTAGCCACGTTCGAGAATACCGTCAGTGTGACTTCCGGCTGCTTCGAAGGATCGGTGCTTGCGCTCGATTGCGCCGGTGAATCTACCGCGGTTTTGCCGCCGCTGCATGCGGACAATAATACAAGCACGACGCTCATCGAGACCGCGGTCGCCATCCACTTTTTTCCTCTAATCATTTGTTTGTTAACCTCCTTGTCATGTACCTGCATAGTCGTACTTTTTCATTGCGGTTAAGAAATGAATCCTGACGTCCCTTTGACAATTACAATACAAGCATACAATGTCCCGCCTCACCTCCTTTGCAGAGTTCCAAATTCACCCCTTCACGGCACCGATCAAAATGCCTTTGACAAAGTATCGTTGGAAGAAAGGATAAACTAGCAAAATCGGGATGACGACAACCATCGAAACCGTCGTCCGAATCGAAGTGGCCGTCTGCATATTGGCCAGATCCGCATTGATAGCCCCGCTGGATTTTATCAGATTTGCCAGCGATGTCGCTGCGTTTAAAAAGCGATACAGGAGAAATTGCAGCGTAAACAGCTTCGGGTCCGTGACCAGGAACAACGTGTCCTGGAAAGAGTTCCACTGACCGATGGCCGAGAAGATGGCGATCGTTGCCAGAATCGGCGTGATCAAAGGCATGACGATCTTCCAGAAGATCGTGAAATAGCCGGCTCCGTCGATTTGCGCCGATTCCTGCAGGGAGATCGGCGTCGACTCGATGAATGTTTTGACAAGGATGATATTGAACGGAGCAACGATCCCGGGTATGATATAGACCAGGAAATTGTTTACCAGGCCAAGCTTAAGCATGATAAGAAACCATGGAATCAACCCGGCATTAAAATACATGGTCACAATAAGGAACCGGTACCAAAATTTACGTCCCCACATTACGTTTTTCGTAAACAAGTATCCGAGAAATCCCGATGCAGCCACGGTCAACAATGTGCCAATCACAGTGCGTCCTATAGATACGAGCGCGGCTGTACCCAGTCCGGGAATCTTGAATACTTCAATATAGTTGTTTATATGAATCCCCCGCGGGTAAAACATGACAAGGCCTCTGCTGCTCAAGTCGTTGTTGCTAATCGTATTGATGAACAAATAATAGAACGGAAAGAAACAAGCCAGAGTGAAAAGGGCAAACCACGTATAATTCAGGATGTCAAATATCGTAATCTTTCTCATCTTTCCCATGTCGATACTCCTCTCTTCCACAATGACTTAGATGACGCCTTCGCCGCGAACCAGCTTCGACAGGCCATTGGCTACAAACAGCAAGAACAAGCTGATAATCGATTTCAGAATGCTGACCGCCGTCGCGAACCCGAAGTTGGAATTCACCACCCCGATGTTGTATACGTACAGATCGAGCACCTCGATATGATTCATGTTTATCGCGTTCGAGAACACATAATATTGCTCAAGCCCATTATTGATAAAGTTCGCGATTCCCAATATGAGAAGCACGAAGAATGTCGGTATAATCCCGGGAATCGTCACGTGCCATATCAACTGAAAACGGCTTGCTCCATCCACTCTCGCCGCCTCATACAATTCCGGATCAATCCCGGTAATCGCAGCAATGTACAAGATCGATCCCCAACCGAGTCCCTTCCATATGCCCCACAAGGTCATGGCCAACCAGGTATGGCTGTCCGATGCCAGCAAATTCAGCGGGCTTTCTATCAGATGCATGCTCATCAGCAAATTGTTCAGGAAACCGTTGTCAACAGAAAACAATATGAAGGCGAAGGAGTACACTAGCACCCAGCTGATAAAGTTCGGCAGCGTCGTAAGCGTCTGCACGATTTTCTTAAACGGCGCGTTTTTTATTTCCATCAGGAGAATCGCGAAGATGACCGGCAGAACCGAAGTCAGAATGCCAAGCGAACTGAACACCAACGTGTTTCGCAGGACCCTGAGAATTTCCTGGACCTGAGCCGGATTCGACACCAACTTGGTAAACCAGCTCAGGCCTACAAACTCGGTCTGGGACAGCGGAATGCCGGGCCTGTAGTCGTAAAAGGCATAGACCCAGCCGTACAGCGGCAAATATGAGAACAAAAAGACAAGAACAAGAAAAGGAAGAGCCATAAGAAATAATTTATACTTATCTTTAAATTGAAAGCGCTTTCCCGAAACTGGTGAATAGGCGTGTTCGGACAACTTTGCGTTCATGTTTCTCCCCCCGCTATTAAATAATGTTTTCTTTCATTTGCTCACTTTTACTTGGATTTTCAAATCGGCTATCTTAGGAGGTCTAGAACTCCTGCTGGTATGACATTTCCTCATCAACTCCCTATCAGCGGTGGAACCTGCTTCAGGTTTTGCTCCACAGATTCAGTATGCGGGCAAACTCTCAACCTCTTTGTTTCGATTATAACGAAATCGTTTTCATCATAATACCCGATAAATTTCACTTAAAATCCAGCCATAATTAGTGTTTTTCCGTGCCGGGAAATAATCGGCAATACTATCTTTGTTTGTATGGCATCTACCGTCTGATGTACGGTTCTCTTAGAAGGTACCGAAAAGATTAAGTTTCTCTTCGGAATAGAATGTTCATTAATAAGAAGAAGCTATCCCCGGTTTAATAACCACTGGGATAGCCTCTTGCATTTTTACTTCAAATATTGTTTAGTCTGCCGAACCTACCAATTCATTACCTCTTTTATTTTGGCAATCAGCTTGTTTGCAGCTTTGGTATGGGTTGCCTCCGACGGATGCCAATCTGCACCGAAGCCGTCTTCCCACAATTGAATTTCAAACTTCATAACCGAAATTTTGGTATCGCCGGTTTGATTCGTATAAGCTGCGGCTGCTTGCTCCACCATCGGGAAAATTGCATCCCCCATTATGCCCACGGTGCACATCAAACGCGCATTCGCGTTACGCGATCGAACCTGCTTCAGGAATTCGACATAGGCATCTCTGTACTCAGCTTGCTTCACCGAATCATCCTTTGTATACGAATAATCGTTCGTCCCAAGATTTATTACAATCAGATCAGGTACGAATTTGTTAAAGTCCCATGGTGAGTTGTTGATATCCAGATTCCCGTCAATACGGCCGGCAGATCTGGCAATGATGTCATAATTATTCGGAACCAGCAGCCCGGTGTTCTTCTCACCATTACCGGTATAGCCAGAGACGATGCCATGACCGCTGTAGGCAACCACGCTGTAGTCGGCCTGGAGCGCAGCTGCCGTTTTATATGCATAGGTTTTGGTCACGTCTTCTGTCGCAGTGGAAAATCCGTTCTCCTTCATATCATCAACCCCATAGCCGGCCGTGATCGAATCGCCGATGATCTCGATCTTCCGAGCCGAACCCTGCGTCGGGTGAATCCCATCCACAGAATTAACTCGAATCTCCTGGATTCCTGCGGTAGATCTGATCGCCTCCGACAGCTTGACGACCTTAATGACGACATCCTGTTGTGTAGCACTTTCAAATACGGTGTAAGTCTTCTGAGACTGTTTTAATAAATCGTCTACGACTCGTACGCCGTTAACATAAATGCCGATCCTTGCATAATCGGTCTGCCCTAACGCAACCTGGTCGCCTTTCATCGTAATTTGCGCCTTTGTGCCTCTAAACTTGTACTCCGCCCCGCTGCCGGACAACGCCAACCAAAGCGTGTCATTATAGAAAACGGTTCTGCCGATCTGCTTTACGAAGTCCTTATTTGCTCTAAATAATTGATCACCCTGCAGCAATATAATATTGTCTACATTCCAGCCCGTATCTCCAGTATCATATTGGAGCTTCAATGTCGCGCCTGCAGGAATATTGACCGGCATGGTCACGCTGGTGTAGGCGCCATTCCAAGTGCCATTCCCGGTGAAGTTGATTGTCTGTGTCTTAACTCCATTCACGTACATACTATACGTACCCGAGCTAGTGGCAGCATATCTCACAGTAAGGCTGTTTGCAGCAGGGACATTGTTGAACTGAAGGCCATTGCCGCTCACATGAAGATACTCGACCGCTTGACCGCCTGACGCTGCGGAGTCATTGTAGACAGAAGCGAATCCCAGCCTGATCGCAGTTTCCGCTTCAATTGGCGCAGGAGAAACCCGAATATGGTCGAGGTTAATGATTCCCGTATCGCCACTGTCAAATTTGTAAGCAATCGTATTGGCGCCGGCATATAAATCCAACGTTTCCGTTTGATCGCCCCATGTATCCCAGTTCGCAAGTAAAGGCAAGCTTGTCTGCTTGATTTTCGTTCCATTTACAATAAGACTCAGTGTAGCCGGATTATAAGTGGCATTGCCGTAACGTGCGGTTACTTTGTATTTCCCTGAAGCCGGAACGTTAGCGGTAAAAGTCGCTGTTCCTCCAAAATTCCAGTATCCATCCAGAAAGCCGCTGCCCGTGTATCCAGGATGATTGGTATTCACCTGGAGCCCGCCTGTCAGCTGGGCTTGTTCGGCTTCAAGCTGAATGGTTGCTGCATTCGAAGGATCGCTGTCAGCAGCTGTGGCGGGAAGCGCGCACATCAGCAGCAGTGAAACGGACATACATAAGGAAATGATTTGTTTGATGAAGCGAAGCGACTTTTTTCTTGTTGTCATCTTGATGGTCTCCTTTTTTAAATTTTAAAAGCGCATACATCTAAACTTTGGTAAACACTCCCCGTGGTTTATAACGGTGAACCGAGTATACAGCGCGTTTACATGATAACGATGTGTATACATTTTTTTTGAGAATATCCAGTTGGGTCCTATTTAGACCTGTCTATTTACGGGAATTGAGCAGTCTAACACGTGAGATAGACAGCTCCGACATTGTTGTTTTCCAATAAGTTACAGTTGTGGTTTCAGGCATTAGTAAGTGTCTCGGATTCAGGAGTTTATGAAGGCTCCAAAAATTGCCAATTTGGAGAAAGGTGCTCGGCAGGTGATATCCCCCGTCGGAACGCCTTGCCATATTACTGGGCCGTGCCTGTGACGCTCGTGCCGCTTTTTACAATTGTGTATTTGACGATTTGCCCGCTCCAGAAGTGGAACGTCAGAATCACCGTTCCGTCAGTTGTTTCATTGAAGAAATTCGAGGTAATCGTGATTTTATTGTTGGTATAGTCGGGTGAGAAGATATAGTTAAATTGCTTGTAGGAAGTCCAGTTATGCGGACCGGCGTTGCCGCCTGCAGCGTACACGGCCTCCATCGTGGCAAGCTGGTCGCCGTTAAAGGCTGTGGGAATCGCAAAGCCGCTGGTCGCGCCCGATGCATTTTGCAGCACCGGCGTGTTATAGTAGCGCACATGGATCTTCGGTACCATCCTTGTAAGGTTTCACCCCCATCCTCTCGACTGCGGGTTGATATTGGCACATGAGCCCAATTTTCTCCTCGAAGGTGAACCGGGACACCAGATCGGCAACGCGGTCTTCGATTGCCAGTTCATGATTCTGAAACGGTAAAGACATTTGTCATCGCCGCCAAACCTCCATTTTAAGGTATTTAGAAATCGTCTTAGCTCAATCTGCCATGGTTGCCGTGGCATTGAAATGGCCCAATTGCTCGGGCCCCTAAACATGTCCTTTTTGTTTTGTTGTAAACCGGCAGAGACCTTCCAATCCCCGCTGATCTTCGGGCAATATCATTCGACTTCATCCCAAGCAATTCGAACAGGTACATCTTCTACCTACCGGCTCATAATCGAAGGAACGTGGATAATAACATTCTCTTTCATTTGTGCAACCATTGTTCCAGATAAAGAAAGAACCTCGAAATCTATTGTTGCGTATAGTCTCGAGGTTCTTTCAATTTCATGTAATGTAATTAGAGTAGCATTTTTTTCAAATCAAGTTCCTCAATCTGCTGGACAAGCTTATTTATTTCCAGACTGGTCATGGGGAACCGTAACAGTGATAGATGTTTCCGTAACATTCCCTGCACGATCTACGGTTCTATATTTAATCGTATAAACAAGAGGCTCCATATCCTTGGCTTTTTTGGCCAACAGCATGAATTCCGTATCGAATGTGCCGAAATCAGCTTCTTGTACCATGGATTCGTAGCTGTCGACGGCTACGCTCGGCGTAATGGAAAGCAATTTCACCTGAGACAGCTCATCCCCAGTTTCAACGGTTGCCGTTACCTTGACCAGACGGTTGTTGGCCGGCCACAATGTTTCCTTATCCAGGACAACATTCAGGGTAGGAGCAACCGTATCAATGATCAAGCTTCTGTACGTCCATTCCGACCAGGCGCCCCGATTGTCCTTCAATCGAACCCTGATCGACCAATCTCCGTCCGCCAATCCATCCAATGTGTATGAACCGGATGGGCCAGCCAATTCACCGCTGTCCACGTCAACCGTTTCCCAACCGTTGCTGGAGGCTTGAACCTGATAGGCGGCTTGTACATCCGCATCGTCGGCGTCAAGGAACGTCCAGTCAATCTGCGGATTATTTAAATGGATGGCCTGGCCTTCCTCATACGAGGTGACCGAGACGGCTGGAGCCGAATTCGATTCGGACAACATCGCAACCAGGAAGGTCAGGGGCGAGTTGTAATTCAAGGCTTGCTCATTGGTTTCCCAGTCGATGGAGGAATTGTTGTAAGCCTTGGCGTTGAAGGTATAGCGTCCGTTGTTGTTCGGACCGCCAGGCATGTAACCGCTCGGCATTTCCAAGAGATGGTCGCCATTGTAAATTTCATGGATGGTTCTAGTCACTCGGCGCTCTCCGTGCCCGGTAATATAGCTCATCTGCAGCGGGTTTACCCCAAGCAGATAGTTCAGATTGCCGCTTGCTACATTTCGGTCATTTTCATTATACAATCCCAGAAGGCGGCTGCCGATCGCGAGGCCGACCGGAATACCGGCATTATTGGAGTTCGCTCCCCAATAAAATCCATCCAGGGTGGAATTCCCCCACACCGATTTATTCATACTGGCATTGATGATAATGTCACGCCATTGTACAAATTTATCGGTAAACCATGTCTTCACTGCGGCGTTCGGCTGCTCCCCCATCATGTAATGGTAGAAGCCCATCCTATCCAAGGAGCCGATATTGTGCGAGAAAGTTTCACTCTCGAAAATAGCAGCATGCTCCAGGTAATGAGCGACGACGTAATCGTTATACACTTGCTCTCCTGTTGCCCGGTACAGCGTCGCTGCGGCATAAAAGCGGTCGTTCACATCGCTGTTAGAGTTGTATGGACCATCCGGCTGCGGGATGAATTCCGGATGCTGCTCCAGATAGTTCCATCCGCGGAGAGCGGCGGCCTTCAACGTCTCGGCATAATCCGTTAACCCAGGGACATCCTTCATGACGATATACGCATGAGCCAGAGCGCCAACTGCAGCGCCAGTGTGGAACGTCGGTATGAGTCTATTGCTTGCCGTTCCATCCATGATATAGCGACCAGGTGAATGATCCCGAATGACGTAAGCATAGAAGCCTCCTGTGGCCTCATCCTGCATTTTGAGAATAAAATCCGTTTCAACCTTGATCTCGTCCAGCAGATCCGGGATGCCGTTTCCGCTTTCCGGGATATTCAACAAATGGTCCTGGAATTGGCCTGGAAAGCTCTCGTATGCCCAGAGGAGGTCAGAGATGGCTGTCGCTCCCACTGTGACATATTTGCCCAAGTCGCCGGCATCCCACCATCCGCCGGAAACATCCTTCGTAATAGTCGGATCGGACTGGAACGGAAGGTTGTGATCTTCCTTGCGAGCGCCGGTCCTGGCGAAGATCCCTGCGTGTTCCGCTAACAGATCCTCATTGGCGCGCTGGAAGTAGAAGAACTTCTGCACATCTTTCAAAAGAGTGCTATAGATACTGCTGTCTCCAATCTTGAAGGCAACGGAAGGTTCAGCGACCCCATCCACAGTCAGCACATATTCGCCCGGTTCGTTCAGGCCGGTGAAGTCCGCCTTCAGCACCTTCTCCCCGGAGGAAGCATCATAGGCTGCAACCAAGGACAACGCGCCGGAGTAAGCGATGCTCATATCCGATGCCTTTCTCACTTGAAAAGGTGTGCCGGGTACAGCGGTCAGTTTGTCGTAATAGCCGCTGACCAAAGCGTATTTCTCGCTATTAACAATATAACCGACCTGATTCACCTTGATCGGAGCATAGCTTTCCGCCTTATCCGGCGATTTGATGACAATATTGCTGATCCAGAACGTTTTCGGGTTGTTATCCCCGGTGAAGTTCAGCATCTGCACACTGGAACTACTGAAAATGCTTTTGGAATCAAAGATATTCTTCAGCGGAACAGAATAATGTTTCCATTCTGTTGTAAGTTCCTCTCCTAACGGAATCGATGCAGTCACAGAGGTTTGATGCGGATGCTCATCGTTATCCGTAAAAAACTCTCCGTCGACCAGCCGTTCCGTGACGACATCAACAAATCCCACGGAGAAGGTTTCACCGCCAACCGCTCCGACCGCATCGAACTCTAATGTACCATTTTCGTACGGGCTTATATCCAACGTCTGCCAACCGTTCAGGATATAATTGGCTCCCCAGAAGCTGTCGACAGCGATTTTCTTCGCTGCCTTACCCTGATAGGTTTCGTCGGTTACCGTGCTGCCGTAGCCGTACGCAAAATCATTCATCAGGAGATCCTTCAGCCTGTTCCAGTCCGCTCCTCCAGGAGGGAGATATAGATTGGTTGAATCGTTTGTGACAAAGCTGTCTGAACTGGAACCGCCGACGACGCTGTCAGCAGCTGCAGCGGGAAGCGCGCACATCAGCAGAAGTGAACCGGATATGCATAAAGAAATGATTTGTTTGGTAAAAAGAAGCGGCTTTTTCCTTGTTTTCATCTGAATTTTCCCCTTTTTTTTAAGTCGACTTTTTTTTAAGTCGACTTTTATTGAAAGCGCAATTAATTTCGGCCGATCGCGAGGAGATGTTCCCAGCCTTCCGCAAGATTGTTGCGGGCCCAATTCGCGTGGTCTTTATTTTCATATTGCCGGAAGGTACATTCAATCCATAAGATCAGATCCAGATAAAAATCGTACATCACTCTGCGCCGCTGCTGATTTCGGGTTGCAACGGCAAGCCCATAGCCCCTTGAGAACCCAACGGATCGGTTGAAGCGGCCGAAATAAACCTCCATCAGCGGGTCGCCCCAAAGCGCTCTTTCGAAATCGATCAACCCTGTTATTTTCCCATGCTCGACAAACACATTCCCATCCCATAAATCCCAATGCACGAGACGGGGCTGTACGACTTCGTGCAAAGCATCCAGATGCCGTTCGATTTCCGATTCGATAACCGCATCGCCCGCAGGCAGCTCGACTCCGACATCTCTGCCATCAGCCAGCACGCCCCGGATCATCTGTTGAAACGCTTCCGCCCAGGAGTCATTCCACGATTCTTGCTGCAGAAAATATCCGAATTTCTCCCCTTGCACTTCATGGATCAAGCGGCTATAGACGCCAAGCTCAAATTCGATCGCGTCCTTCTCTTCCTGGGAAAGCGTCTCCTTAATTTTGTTGTAAGGAACTCCCGAAAGCCGCTCCATAATAAAGTACTCCGCATTAATCAAGGTGCATGTATCGTCGTGTGCGAGCACCTTAGGCACAGGCAGTGTGCCGCTGTTGTCAAACAAGCGTAGCGCCTCGACTTCGGTGCGCATCAAGTTTGCCTCATAACGCATCATTTTTGTTCCCTTGAACGGCGCTGCTTTTAGGATTACCTCGCGGTCGTCGCTTGTGATAATCGCGTATGCGCTGTTTGCCCACCCATCCGTTAATTCTTTCGTTTCGACGACCCGGCTTCCGAAGGCTTGGTGAATAATTCGTTCCATATCGCTGTCTATCAGCTTGGGTTTAATATTACTTTCCATAATATTGGTCACATCTTTCTATAAATTTTAATAATCCCCTGATGTTTCCAATTGACCATCACTTGCAATCCTTGACAGCATTTCATCATCTACCCATACAAACCTATTCGATATGAATTACCGGCTCATAATCGAACCAATCAAAGAGTGCCGGCGTACTCTGTCCTGTTTCGCAAACGGCATACATCGCAATAACTACTCCCGTAAAGCCGCCTGCTACCTCCGTTGAGAGCAGATGCGTTTCTCCCGAGCCCAACTCAAGGACATTGGATTGATTTGGCTGAATGGAGAAAACAAAACATTCCGGCCTAGCCTCAATCTTTAGCACGACCGGGCCGGCTGCGCATTCGTGCGTGTGCTCTGTTCTCAATGATCCCACGGTCCGACGTAATACGATCACCTTGCGTCCTTCCTTGAACTTTACGGCAAGATCATAATGATACCCATCGTTCATAAATACGGTAAGTCCGGCTTCCTCACCTTCGCTTTTCGGTTCGAAATCTAGTAGGGCGGCTATGTTGCATGACAAATGGCGACAGAAACACCCAATCAAAGCCTAGCGTTGTTTCATCAAAATCATCTCTGATTGCCTTATGCGGCCACCGGACTTCCTGCAGCTGCGGAGCCTCCATAACGGACTCGATACGCCCGCCGATACCGATGATCGGCCAGCCGTCATCCGTCCATGACACGGGCGCCAAAAAAGTCTCTCTGCCTAGATGATGCCGCATCGGATAAGAAACAGGCCTGATTCCCAAGAAAACCGCCCACCAGCTGCCGTCATGCGCCTGTACCAGATCTGCATGCCCGGTTGCGTGTATGCTGCTCTTCAAGCTTCTATGAGACAAAATCGGATTATGGGGACACGGTTCATACGGTCCATAAGGGGCGCTGCTTCTCGCTATCGTCGCCATATGGCCGTATTCAGTTCCGCCTTCAGCGATCAGCAAATAGTAAAATCCTTTGATCTTGTAAAGATGAGGAGCTTCCGGGTACGCTCCGCCCGTTCCCCTCCAAATCTGACGGCTCTCAGTCAGCATGCTTCCGGTCAATATGTCAATCTCGCATTGATAAATGCCGTAGCCTTCATTGCCGTCGCAATTGGATTGAAAGTATACACTGCCGTCTTCATCGAATAATAGAGAAGGATCGATGCCCTTCTGCGCGACAGGTATTGGATCGGACCAGGGACCTCCGGCTGCCTGCTTCGAACAAAAAAATTGCCGACCCCGCTCACATTCGTCGTTACCATATAGAACCAGCCGTCGTGATGGCGGATCGTCGGGGCGTAGATTCCTCCCGAGAGCCAAGTGTTTCCCAAAGGCAACTGCTGCTCGGTTGTGAGGCAATGTCCGATCTGGCGCCAATTGACAAGATCCTTGCTGTGAAATAGGGGGACTCCGGGAAAATATGCAAAAGAGCTTGTCACCAGGTAATAATCATCCCCGTTCCGGCAGATGCTCGGATCGGGATAAAAGCCGGGAATGATCGGATTCGTATACAACATTTATTTCTCTCCTTGTTTGCGGGTCTGATGTAAAAGCGTATTCATCATTATTTATATAAAAAAATGAAGTTCTGAGATACCTACGAAATTTGTGAATTTTTCATAGAATAATTAGATATTACGCCACCATTCCATATCTTCATCGCTCTGGCAGACATGTTTAGTCACCCCCTTTAAAGAGATAAAGAGCAGGACTTCACAGCCGCTGCTCTTCCGTTCTTTCCGTTCTTCAGGGATTCACAAACTGCCACTGCAGGTTGGTACTGGGATCGCTGCTCCACTGTTTCAAGTCGGAGCCGTTAGCCGTATTGCCGCCGCCATCCAAATAAAGACCGGTAGAAACATTCTTTATCCTATAATTACTTCCGTAGGCTTCCAATACCCACCTCTGGTTCCAACTGGAGCCGTTGCTCCACTGTCCGCTAATAGAGCCCGCTGCGGTACGGCCCATACCGTCAAGATACAAACCTGTCGCAACATTTTTGATTTTGTAATAGCTTCCGTAGAATTCCATTATCCATCGTTGGTTATTGCTGGTACCGGCGCTCCATTGGCCTGCATTCGAGCCGTCTGTGGTACGGCCCATGCCGTCAATATACAAACCTGTGGTCACGTTCTTCATTTTAGAAGTGTTCATGACACTCATGATCGCATCAATAATTCCTTGCTGTGTGATCGTATAGGTAGACCTGTTAAACAATCCAAAACCATAATTTCCATTCCATCCATTATCCCAAATAATCGGTACCGAACCGTATTTCCTGGCTGTTGCGCTTACCGCTTTTGCAAATGCCGCACGATACGTATTATTCGTTGAATCAAACGCTGTTTTATCTGCGGAGCCGAATTCACCGACGACCACAGGATATCCTTGGGTTACGAATTTATCATACGTAGACTTCAGTTGCGAATCCAAATAATCTTCCTGTCCCCAAGTGGATTTTTTCGATGTGTTGGTAGCTGTTGCTCCCCATTGGGTTATGGTGCCGGATTCCTCACCGCAGAAGTCCCAAGGCGAGTAATAATGAACGGATATCATGATTCTCTTCTCAGAATTCGGAATTGTAGATGATCTATAATTATCTGTAGGAAGCACAAAGCCATAATTACCTACAGTATAATCAATGTTAGTATTCCAGCCGGGAATAAGAAGCCATCTTGCACTATTGTTTCCTCCGGTTTGTCTTACAGTATCTACAAAGATTTGATTATAAGCATTAAGATTTGAATAGTATGTGGTGTTAGGTGTGCCAAAAGTCCCGTCAAATTCTTCGTTCATGGATTCAAAGATCAAATGCTCATCATAATTGACAAATGTATTAGCAATCTGCTGCCAGACTTTTTGATATTTGACCCTAATCGTTGTTTGATCGTTTGAATTGACTATCAGCCAAGAGCCGGGGACTGAATTGTAACCGTCTCCATGAATGTTGATAATGACATACAAGCCTTCGTTGTAGGCATAGTCCACGACTGTTTTCACTCTGTTCAGCCATGCAGAATCAATCGTATAATTCGGTGCACTCCCTATCTTATTCAAATACGAAACAGGGATACGGATTGTTTTAAATCCTGCTGCCTTTACCCTTTGAATGAACGCCTGTGTGACATTAGGAGTGCTTTCGGTGGGCGTACCGTTAGAACCGAGTTCAAGCTGGTTTCCAAGATTCCAGCCCGCCCCCATTTCAAAAACAATCTGCGAAGCATTCAATTGCGTGAAATCGGCTGTTTCTGCAGATGCTGACGGAATCCGACCGGAAAAGACAGTTGTAACCACCAATACCATGGCTAACAAAAAGATCCTGAAAGACTTTACTTTTGACGACATAAATAACACCTCCGTCTCTTATTTTTGGTTCTTTTTAAACGAGTTTAACCAAAGAACTCCCAAACGGTAACAACCTTGTTCATCACCTCCTGTTCAATCAAGGTACACTTTCAACTAATGGCCAACGGGCTGTTCTGAACGATGGACAGCCATTCGCGGGCAATGAGTTCATGGCCGACCGCCGTCGGGTGAACGCCGTCCCATATCCAATAGGCGGCATCCATGCCGGACGAGGCCTTGTCGAACGCCCCCTGTAATGGAACGAATACTGCATCGTATTCCTCGGCCAACTGGCGAACGGTACGGCCGTAGTCATCGATCCGTTTTCGCCACTCCTCCCATTTTTCCTCTGTACACCCGACTTTCAATATAAACGGCTCGCACAACACTAATCCTGCGGAAGGCAGCATCTCCTTCGTTTCCGCCAGCAAATGCCGGTACGCTCTTTCGAAACGGTCGCCTGGACAACCCGACAGGATCCGCCAGGCGTCGTTGACGCCGATCAGAATACTGATCAGATCCGGCTTTAAGCTGATTGCATCCTCGTCCCAGCGGGCGTATAAATCCGAAACCCGGTTGCCGCTGACACCCCGGTTGATGAAATGCGGTTGGTTGCGGGCCAATTCGAAGCCGAGCTTGCTAGCAATGATAAAAGCGTATCCGTGTCCCAAAATGTGATTGGGATCCTCGTTGCGGTCCCGGTTGCCATCGGTTATGGAATCGCCTTGAAACAAAATCGTTTGTCGTCTTAGGTTCATGATCGATTTTCCTTTCGTTGTTGGATAAGTCCAATTTACTAAATCTAGTAGCCGGTTTCGGCAAGCTCGACAATCTCTACGGCGTATGGCTCCATGTCAAGTTCCGGTCCGATCCGTCTCTCGCTGAGAAGACTTGGATAAGCTTGACCTAGCGTTACAGTTTGCCGCTTCCGCGAAAGATTCAATAGGAACAAATATCGCTTCTCTTTCTTCTTGCGAACCGAGATTTGGACGCCCTCCGGCAGATCGGGGAACAGGCTCGCACCCGCTTCTGCTGATGCCTCCCGGAAAAAGTCCAAATAAAAGCTCTCCTCGGCAACCGTCCCCAAATAATACACCTTGCCGCTTCCAAGTGAATGAACCGCAGCGGCCGGTTTGCCGGCGAAGAAATCGTCTTCGTACCAAGCGATCGGTTCCGCGCCGGAAAGCTCCAAAATATCGCACCATTGCATGCATGTATAGGTCTTCCCATTCTTCGCCCGAATGGTATGGACGTCTTTGCCGATCGGATCATACTCTGACACGTACACCCCAGCCGCTTCGGCCAGAGGCCCGGGCAGCGGTTCAATCCGGCAAACATTGTTCATATTTTTAACGCCGGTGCGATTCGTTACAATCAAGGTAGCCCCGCTGCGGACACAATCCTCCAAATGGCCTGCCACGCGTTCATCCAGCAAATAGAGAGAGGGGGCGACGATTAGCCGATATCCGCTTAAATCAGCTGTCATATTTACCACATCGGTCTGAACGCCCAGCTTGGTCAATGCGCGGTGATACAGCTTTATATTGTCGAAATAATCCATCCCCTCAGCCTGCGGCTGAATCTGAAGAGCATTGTATTGATCGTGCGAGTGAAGAATGGCCGCTTCGCCATGCACCTCCGATCCGGTCAGCAGCGGTGAGAGACGGTTCACTTCCTCGCACAGCTTGCTGTACTCCTCTAACCGGCGGCCCGGAACGTTGCTGTGGTCGATCAAGCCATGCCAGAATTGCTCGGCGCCGACCGGAGCGCTTCTCCACCGGAAATGCACGAGCGTGTCTGCACCGCGCGATATGCACTGCCAGGCGAACGCCCGAATAAACCCCGGCTGCGGCGTTCGCCACATCGGGAACCAGCAGCCTGGCGGGCCGCTGATCGTTTCCATGATCCAGAAGTTGCCCCGCTTGATCCCCCGGGTCAAGTCCAGCGTCAGTGCCCCGCCGTATCCGCTCGTATCCGATTTTTCCGGACTTGTGTTCGGATAATAGTCAAGGGAGGCAAAGTCCAGCGAGTCGCAGAGTTTGTAATAGTCGAGGGACATCGGGTAGCTCCAAATATTATGCGTCACGAAATGACCCGGGCACCGTTTCCGCAAAAGATTCACTTGCAACTGCTGGAACTGGGCGACGGAATCCGTTTCGAACCTTTTCCAGTCCAGTAAATAAGACGGGTTTTTGAAGGAGGTACCGCCCAGCGGGGGCTTGATTTGCAGCCAACTGCTGTACTCCCCGCTCCAGACGACGGTGCCCCAAGCGCGGTTAAGAGCCTCCAAAGATCCGTACTTCTCCGACAGCCATTCTCGGAACCGCTCGCTGCAATTGTCGCAATGGCACTCGTTCAGAGCAAATTCGTTATCAATCTGCCATCCGGTTACAGCCGGATGCTTCGAATAATGCGAGGCAAGCTTATCCACGATTTTCTCCGAATAAAGGCACATCGAAGGACTGTTATAACAACGATGTCCGCGCACACCGGGATATCGCGGATGCAGCAAGGCGTCAACGGGAAGCACGTCCGGGTACCGCTCCACCAGCCAATTCGGCGGCGTGTTGGTCGGAGTTCCGATCACGACCTCGATGCCTCGTTCATGGAAAACCTCTATCGCCTCGTCCAACCATGCGAAATCGTACCGTCCTTCCTCCGGCTCCAGACGCGACCAGGCAAATTCAGCTAACCGTACCAGACGGACTCCCGTCTGCCGCATCAGATCCGCATCCTGATCCCACATGGCGCGCTCCCAATGCTCCGGATAATAATCCACACCCATTTTAATCATAAGCAGCCCTCCACTGATTGCTAAGCTAAGTACCTTTAATTGTAAGCCGTCTTTCACCGAAACGAATCCTTATTTCGGCAGCAGGGAGTCCTGCCCCAGCGCACGGGCGCAAGGCAGGACTCCTTTTTCCCCAAATCAATTCCGGCTTCTACGATGCTGTGCCCGTAATGCTCGTGCCGTTCTTCGTAATCGTATAGTTGATAATGGCGCCGCTCCAGAAGTGGAACTTCAGAATCACCGTTCCGTCGTTCACTTTGTTGAAGAAGCTCTGTGTAAGAGTGATTTCATTTGTTGCATAAGATGGTTTGAATGTTTGGCCGAACGCCTTGAACGAAGTCCAGTTATCCGGACCGGCGTTGCCCCCTTCAGCATACACGGCCTCCATCGTAGCAAGTCGGTCGCCATTGAAGGCGGTCGGGATCGCAAAATTTGCGGTGGTGCCTTCCGCGTTTTGAAGCACCGGGGTGTCATTGTACAAGACATGGAAGGTCCAATCGGCGCCTTTGTTAAATTGGACTTTCAATACGGCTACCTCGCCGAGTGCGGCCGATTCAGTCAGCTTGGCGGTAAAACTTGCTTTGAGGGTCAGGTCTTCGCCGTTCAACTCATAATCCTTGCCTTTTTTCAGCTTATAGTCTCCGGCCCAGATGCCGGTCAGCTTATTGCCGTTCAAGTGCAAGGGCACTACAGTGTCCTGGGCCGGCGCGTCTTTCCTGATGAAGATCAGATCGGATTCGCCAGTAGAAGAGCGGCCTTTCAAGCTGGCCATAATCTGATTGTAAAGCTCCGGATCGTTCCACTGAAGCGTTCTGCGGTCAAAACGCCCGCCGTTGTCCCACAGCATAAGGGCAAGTTTGTTCTCTACGGCTTTAGAGGTGAAATACTCGATATACTTCAACATCTCGCCATGCTCGGGCAAACCTTCGCTGACATCCCAGCCGAGCAGTCCGAATTCGCCTACGATAACGGGAATTCCTTTCGATACGAACGCATTCGATACATTGTCAATCAATGTATCGACAACCTTAATCGTGTCCGCCTCAAACTTTGGGTAGCCCCCAATGTTTATGCTGAAATTCCAGAGGCCGTAAAAATGAACGGTCGTGATCAAATTCGGATCGTTCAGCTTGGCAATCGTGCTTGCAAGCGAATCCACACGCACTTTCTCGTCATTGCAGTATAACGTCGGCAGCACAAGCGGACGATCGGCATTAGCGCCTCCCGACGCTCTTACAAGATGGACGAAGGTTGTGTTGATCTCATCAAGAAATGCGAGCTGCGTCGTTATATCAACGTCTAAAAATTCCGGTTCGTTGATGCTTTCGAACATCAGTTTGTTGGAATGATTCTTGAAGCGGTCAGCGATTTGCGTCCATACCGCGGTATATCGGGCTAATACTTCGTCATGATTCGTTGGCATCGTTCTGACCCACATCCAAGCGTCGTGGTGAACGTTGATCATGACATACAGACCTTCTTCGAGCGACCAGTCGACGACTTGCTGAACCCGGTCCATCCAGGCCGGATCGATCGTATAATCCGGTGCGTCGCCCATCCGCCCGTTCCATGTAATCGGAATACGGATACTTTTGAAGCCCTGCTTCTTAATTTCCTTAATGAATTCTTTGGTTACGCGCGGGTTGCCCCAAGCCGTCTCATCATTTTTTGTTGGATCAGTCGTATTAAATGCATCAAATGTATTGCCCAGGTTCCATCCGGGCTGCATTGCGCTGACATAAGACTGCATTTTGGTTTCTTTCGGGGAAGCAGCGGCCGAGCCGACGGGTGAAAACAACGCCAGCAACAGGGCAATGATCATTGCGACTGACAGATAAGATCTTTTGGTTTGCACAGAAATTCTCCTTTGGTTTCATAATTTTGGCTTCCACTGTACACGTGTTGCTTGGCGGACGTTACTTAGGTGTGCCAATGATTCGGCCACCTTTGGCCGTAAGCTGATAATAGTCAAGTTAGGCAAAATCCAACGACTCGCAGAGTTTGTAATAGTCAAGGGACATCGGGTAGCTCCAAATATTATGGGTCACGAAATGACCCGGACACCGCTTTCGTAGAAGATTCACTTGCAGTTGCTGGAACCGGGCGACAGAATCCGTTTCGAATCTTTTCCAGTCAAGCAAATAAGATGGGTTTTTGAAGGTAGCGTTTCTCTCACTGAAACGAATTCTTATTTCGGTAGTAAGGGAGCTCTGCCGCAGCGCACGGGCGCTGGGCAGCACCCCCTTTTTCCCTAATAAATTCCAGCTTCTACGATGCTGTGCCCGTAACGCTCGTGCCGTTCTTCGTAATCGTGTACTCGATGATGGCGCCGCTCCAGAAGTGGAACTTCAGAATCACCGTACCATCGTTCACTTCTTTGAAGAAACTTTCTGTAAGTGCGACTTCATTTGTAGCATAAGTAGGTTTGAATGTCCGGGCGAACTCCTTGAACGAAGTCCAGTTATTCGGACCTGCGTTGCCCCCTGTAGTGTAAGTGGCCTCCATCGTGGCAAGACGGTCACCGTTGAAGGCAGTCGGAATCACAAAGCTTGCGGTTGTGCCTTCCACGTTTTGCAGCACCGGCGTGTCATTGTACAATACATGGAAGGTCCAATCGGCGCCTTTGTTAAATTGGGCCTTCAATACAGCAACCTCGCCGAGTTCGGCCGATTCGGTCAGCTTGGCGAGAAAACTTGCTTTGAGGGTCAGGTCTTCGCCGTTCAACTCATAATCTTTGCCTTTGACCAAATGATTGTCCCCGGCCCAAATGCCGGTCAAAATATTGCCATTCAAGTTCACATGGACTACGGTGTCCTGAGCCGGCGCGTCTTTCCTGACAAAGATCAGATCGGATTCGCCAGTGGAAGAGCGGCCTTTCAAGCTGGCCATGATCTGATTGTATAGCTCAGGATCGTTCCACTGAAGCGTTCTGCGGTCAAAACGCCCGCCGTTGTCCCACAGCATAAGGGCAAGTTTGTTCTCTACGCATTTAGAGGTGAAATACTCGATAAACTTCAACATCTCGCCATGCTCGGGCACACCTTCACTTAACGGTGTTTTGAAAGGTGTAGCATCCCAGCCGAGCAGTCCGAATTCGCCAATGACAACAGGAATTCCTTTCGATACGAACGAAGTCGTTACATTATTAATCATTGTATCGATATCCTTAATCGTTAATTCTTCAAGCTTCGGGAAGCCCGCAATGTTTACACTGAACGGCCAGAAGCCGTAAAAATGAACGGTAGCGATCAAATTCGG
Source organism: Paenibacillus sp. V4I7 (assembly GCF_030817275.1). NCBI lineage: Bacteria > Bacillati > Bacillota > Bacilli > Caryophanales > Paenibacillaceae > Paenibacillus > Paenibacillus sp. V4I7. The sequence continues at coordinate 5,100,315 of NZ_JAUSZD010000002.1, forward strand.
ATCGTTCAGCTTGGCAATCGTGCTTGCAAGCGAATCCACATGCTCTTGCGAGTTATTCGTAAATAACGTCGGCAGCACTAGCGGACGAACGTCATTTTTGCCTCCCGACGCTCTTACAATATGGACGAAGGATGTGTTGAACTCATCAAGAAACGTGTGCTGCGTAGCCACATCAACGTTTTCAAATAACGGTTCGTTGATGCTCTCGAACATCAGTTTATCGGAATGATTCTTGAATCGGTCGGCGACTTGCGTCCAAATCGCATTATATTGGGCCAATACGGCGTCATGATTCGCCGGCGCCTTGCTGATCCACATCCAAGAGTCGTGGTGAATGTTGATCATGACATACAGTCCCTCTTGCAGCGACCAGTCGACGACTTGCTGAACCCGGTCCATCCAGGCCGGATCGATCGTATAATCCGGTGCGCCGCCCATCCGCCCGTTCCATGTAATCGGAATACGGATACTTTTGAAGCCCTGCTTCTTAATTTCCTTAATGAATTCTTTGGTTACGCGCGGGTTGCCCCAAGCCGTCTCATCATTTTTTGTTGGATCAGTCGTATTAAATGCATCAAATGTATTGCCCAGGTTCCATCCGGGCTGCATTGCGCTGACATAAGACTGCATTTGGGTTTCTTTCGGGGAAGCAGCGGCCGAGCCGACGGGTGAAAACAACGCCAGCAACAGGGCAACGATCATTGCGACTGACAGATAAGATCTATTTGTGCGCATAGAAATTCTCCTTTTGTTTCATTTATTTAGATTGATTCTGTAGATGTTTTGCTTGCCGCGTATTTACTGATGCATACCTGAATATCCTCCTCTGCTTGGAATAATGGGCACTGCTGTCTTTCAAGGAAATCAATTCCCAGAGACACTTGTGACTGCGCTTCGATGTTGTGTTTTTCATGCAACTCCTCATTGAACGCTTTATGTAAGCGGTGACATTTTTATTTTAACTATATGGCAGTTATAATAATACTTCATAAAATCATCTAAAAATCATGTAGAAATTCAATATTTTGGATGATTTCCTGTAAAATATCGCTTCACAATGGAATACGCCCGCTTCGGCCTGCGGTATCGGTCGACGATTCCTTTGCTGTTCTGTGTTCCGGCGCGGGTCAACAACCATCCCGACCCTTCCGTTACCCTGCAGTCGCAAAATTGCCAGATTAGCATGCCGGACAAGAATGGGACGGACATATAAGCCGCCAAAATGCTCTCAATGATACCGGCCTGGCGTTCCTCCGTTCCTTTTACCCGGCTCGGGTCACGATATCCGTAATCGCGCCGGCATGAGATAAGGGACCGCACTCCTTATGGCGGCCCCTCTCAATCGGATCGGTTCAACAAGCCGACGTTACTTAATGCTGCTGTCGGCTTTCAGCTTGACTTTGTCAGCTTTTACTCATTCCAAAGCTTCACGCGGTCTTTCACCAGCTTGGTGAATTCCTGATTCAGCTTGTTAACGCCGGCTTTTTCCAAGTCCTTCATGAAGCTGTCCCATACGGCGTCGAATTGGTCCGGCTTCGCCAGTATCGCTTCCGGAACGCGCTTCTTCATAATGTCTTCGCACTTCTGAAAGAGGACGTTCGCTTCGGAGCCGCTTTCCATGTTGATGTTCCATGCTGCGCCCCACGGTCTAACCGGGAATTCTTTCTCGGACGGCCACAGATCCTTGAAGTTCTTGATTTTGTAAGCAGCCAATGTCTCTTTGTCCGCTTGGGTGTATTCCTTCTCGATTTGTTCCGGGAAGACAGTGGTGTAATAGTTGCCCGTCGGGTCCTTCACACCGTCACCATAGCTCGGTCCCATTCGGTACATTTCAATACCGGTAGTTTGCTTAAATTTTTTGTTATCATTGATCTTCATCTTCAAAATGTCGTCCAGGATGACGCGCTTGCCGTTCTCCACCTTGTAATGCTTGCCTTCAATCCCCCAGTTGACCAACACTTGCCCTTCATCAGACGCCAGAAAATCCAGGAACTTGATGATGCGAACCGGGTCTTTGGCGCTCGTCGTGATCGAGATGCCGGTACCAGCCAAGTATCCGGTATCTTGGAAATCATGTCTCTTGTAAGTTTCATTCAAGGTAACCGGAAAGTGGGCGTAGGTTTGATCGAACTTGCCCTCTTTCTTCAGCAATGCTTCTTCATTGGCGTAGTCCCAATCCGCATCGATGAGTCCCAGAACGCGGCCGCTGGCAACCTTCGCCTTGTACTGGTCATACTTCTGCACGAAGCTCTCCGGGTCGAGCAAGCCGATGTCGTTCATATGGTTTAGCCATCGGAAGTATTCCTTCTCCTCCGGACGCAAGTAGTGGAATTTCGCCTCATAGGTTTTCGGATCAATGTAAAACTCGCCTTCATCCGGCGCGCCTGTCGTGGCAACGGCGGGGTTGGTCGTAGTAATCAAAATTTGCCATTCCCCTGCGTTCAGGGACAAGGGGATGATCGGCTTGCCATCGGCTGTGGTCGGGTGCTTGTCTTTGTAGGCTTTGAGCGCGTTCTCGAAATCCTTCACCGTCTTGATTGCCGGATAGCCAAGCTCCTTCAACACGGCATGCTGCAGCTCGAAGCCGCCGCCTGCCTTGAAGTATTGGTTGTTTACCCCAGCTGTCGGCAGGACATAAATGCCACGGTCGTCATTGCTCCAGCGCAGACGCTTCATATAATCGCCATATAGCTTCTTGATGTTCGGTGCATACTTGTCAATGAGCGGCGCCAAATCGAGCAAAGCGCCGGCGTCCTTCAGCTTGCCCGCACTGCCCTTGGCCGCAACCATATCCGGATAGTCGTTGCTTGCCACCATCAGCGAAAACATGTCATCATTGCCGCCTACCGGGAATTGTGCCTTGATGGAGATGCCGGTTTTTTGCGTAATGAGTTTGCCGACTTCACTCTGCATGTCGTCCCAAAGCGGGTTGTTGTCGCCCGCAGCGAAACGGACTGTCAAGGGGGTAAGAGCTTCCTTGGACGATTCGGATACCGATGGTTTTGACGATGCCGCAGGACTGCTTGCGCCGTCGGAATTCGGCTTGCTGCAGCCGGTTGCCGCCAACAAGGCGACGATCATCAGAACGTTAGCCACTTTCGTTGTGTTGACTTTCATGAAATACTGCCTCCCCTTTTTTTAGATGATGAATGAGGTAATGATTGTATTGGACAGGTTCCCTGAGCCTACCGATGTCAGTTAACTCTTGACCGCTCCCAGCGTTATGCCTTTCACGAAGTACTTTTGCAGGAAAGGATACACCAAAAGGATCGGAGCGGTGACGACCATGGTGATGGCCATCTGGATCGATTCCGGCGAAACCATCGCCAAGGACTGCTGCTTGTTGTTCGGGTCGTAGATATTGCCGCCGTTGTCCGTCGTGAGCAGAACCTTGCGGAGCTCGTATTGCAAGGTCGTATACTCCGGCTTTTGACCGTTGTACAGATAAGTGTCAAACCAGGAGTTCCAATGGTTGACAGCGATGAACAGCGCGATGGTAGCCAGCACTGGCTGGCACAAGGGGAGAATGACTCTCCAGAAGATGGTCCAGTCGTTCGCGCCGTCCATCTTCGAGGATTCCAGCAAGGCATAAGGCAGACCGTTAATATAGGAGCGCACGATGAGCACGTTCCATACGCTCAAGATGCCAGGGATAATATAAACCCAGAATGTGCCTAACAGGTGCAAGTCGCGAATCAGCATATAGCCGGGAATCAAGCCGCCGGAGATGTACAGGGTCATCACGAAGATGGTGGTGAACAACCGCCTCGCCTGAAACTCCGTCTTGCTCAGGACGTAAGCGACCATGGAGGCGGACAAGACGCCGACCACCGTACCCAAGACAGTTCGGATGATCGAGTTGCGAAATCCGGTCAGCAAGCCCTCATATTGAAAGATCGTCTCGTAATTCCGTGTAGTGAAAACCCGCGGCCATACGTGGATGCCGCCTTTGACGGTATCCGCGGAGTCGTTGAAGGAAATGGCCAACACGTTGATGAACGGATATAAGGTTGCAATCCCGATCAGGATCATGATGGCATACAGGAAAATGTCGAATAAGCGGTCGGCTGGTTTTTTCTGCACAAGCCCTTGCACTGTGATTCCTCCTAAATGATCGTTTCTTTGGTGATTTTTTTATAGATGGCATTGGCCGTAAACACCAGGAAAATACTGACAACGGAATTGAATATCCCGATTGCGGTGCCGTAGGAATAACGGGACATCTGGATACCGTATTTCAAAGCGTAAATATCAAGCACCTCGGAGTAATCATTGACCAGCGGATTCCCAAGCAAGAACTGCTTCTCGAAGCCGATGCTAATCAGGTTGCCGATGGACAGAATCAGCAGTACCATGAAGGTGGGGCGGATTCCCGGCAGCGTAATATTCCACATCCGGCGGAACCTTCCCGCGCCGTCCACAGTAGCCGCTTCGTACAACTCCGGATCAATCCCGGCCATGGCCGCAAGATAGATGATGGAGTTCCAGCCGGTTTCCTTCCACATATCCGCTGATGTGACGATTCCCCAGAACCAGGTGGGCTTCGCCATGAACTGGATCGGATGGTCCGTAATGTGAAGCATCATCAGCAGTTGGTTCACCGCACCGCCGTCGGTGGAGAGCATCTTGCTGACCAAACCGGCGACAACCACCCATGAAACAAAGTGGGGCAAATACGAAACCGTCTGAATGGTCCGCTTGAACAACTGTCCGCGCAATTCGTTGATCAGCAGTGCAAAGATAATAGGAACGGTAAATCCGACAATAAGCCCCATAATGCTCATTGCAAGCGTATTCCGCAAAACCAGATAGAACCGTTCGTCCGCGAACAATTCGTGGAAGTTGCTGAGCCCCACCCACTTCTGTTGCCAAATATTCTTGCCAGGCTTATAGTTCTGGAATGCCATCAACCAGCCCCATAATGGAACGTAGTTGAATATAAACAACCAGATGATGAAAGGCACGGACATGAAGTATAAATATTTCTGCTCCAGCATGGTGCGAATGAAGCTCTTCCTTCGTTTCTCCGCCGGATGAAAAATGGCAGCAGTTGTTAGCGGTTCCATCCCGGTTCCTCCTCCTTCTCTCTCTTGATCTTAGTTTAACGCACAAGGCCTGACGTCAAAACCCGAGAAATTCGCCAATAAATCATGTTAAAATAAGCGTTTTCAATAGATTCAAAAAAAGAAGGAGGCCCATGGCCCTCCTCCCGGAACATCTATGGCTTTTCGTGCGAAAACATCTTGAAGGGAGCGCCTTTGAACGAAGATGGGGACGCTATATTATATCAAAAATCGACATGCAAGAATATGGCAGCACGGTATCACACCGAAGTGGTTTTGGTTGGCTTCATCTTATAGTGGGACGGCGATTCGCCTAGATACTTTTTGAATTTCAAATGAAAATAATCGGCGTTGGCATACCCGACACGCGTCGCTACCTGGTGCACCTTGAGCCCGCTGGCCAGCAAATGCCTGGCGTTCCGGATTCGGACTTTGTCCAAATAGTTGTTAAAGGTGTCGCCCGTGAAGCTTTTGAACATTTTCCCCAAGTACCCGCTATTGTAATTGAATAGCTCAGCGAGTGTCTCAAGCTTTAAGTTCTCGGCGTAATGACGCTCCACGAAGTCGAGAATTTGCTTAACGGCAGACTCGCAGCTGAACGTGCTTATGCGCTCCGTCAGTCCGAGCAACCTGTCCTCAAGCATCTGACGCAACGACCGAAGATCAGGCTGCTCATAGATTTCCGCGACTACCGAAAGGGCAGCCTGTACGGCGGTGAAGGCGGTATCACTTGTGTTCGACAGCTTGGTCAGCGCGAGCGATATCCATTGCGAGACGGCGATTTTCATTGCTTGCTCCGCGCCGTCGTACGCGGCGATCGACTGCCCCCCTTCATCCAGAATGCGCCGAACGGCGTCCTTGCTGCCGATATCTAGCGCATAAAATAGCTTATCCGCCAAACCGTTTATATCGGGTCCGGTTGGCTCGCCGTCTCTTGCTCCGTTCGCGGCAAGGTTGAGCGGCGGACGCTTAAGGATGACCGTCCGTTCTCCGCGGAACAGGAACTCTTCCTTCAGCAGCCGGACAGCCTGCGAATAGGATAGACCGATGTCGGCGAGCTGATGCACCGGGTCTCCCGCCGCTGCGGAGAAGCCGCCGTTCAGTCCCAGAAGCGATTCCTCCAAATCCAGATACATCGAATTGGCCTGCAGCTTATTCGGCGCCCTCTCATTCAGCAGAACGCCGACAAAGGGCTCTGCGGCGAATACGATGCCAGTACCCGACGACTCAAAACGCTCTGCCAGCTTTCTTCTGACTTCCGCCCGACCGTTTGCATGACTGCCAAGAGGCGGATGCAGCTTCAGGAGCATTACCCGATACGAACGCCAATCGAGAATCGGCTCCTTCGGCGGTTCCATCGCCGTACGGTGACCCTCCTCATCATACATTAGCAGCGATACGATCTGATCCTCGAGCTGCTGCGCCGACGTCTGTTCCTTTTTTTGCAGCGATCCGGAGGCCTCCCTCAGCACTCCACCGATCCTGTCAAGCTCTGCGTCGAATTCATCCGTATCTACTGGCTTGAGCAAATAGGCGTTCACTCCCCATGAAATCGCGCGCTTGGCGTACGAGAAATCGGCATGGCCGCTTAAAATGATAAATTGGCATTCCTTATCGGACTTGCGAATTTCTTCGATAACCTGCAGCCCGTCCATCCCAGGCATGCGGACATCCATGACCATAAGGTCGGGCTTCAGCTCCTGGTGCCGGAGCAGCGCCTCCCGGCCGTTGCCCGCTTCCCCGATTACCTCAAAGCCGTGCCGTCGCCAATTCACAATCGCCTTCAAGCCTTGGCGTATCGCTTTTTCATCGTCTACGAGAATAACTTTATACATGCGAATCTCCTCCAATCGGTATCATGAAACGAATTTCCGTCCCTTCATTTTCCCGGCTGACGATGCGGAGTCCATATTGCTCTCCATAGGTAAGGACAAGCCGCTGATGCACGTTGCGCAGGCCAATGCGATGGTTCTTCCCGTCTTCGGGGTCGTTCAGCGAGCACATCAGCGCATCCAGCCTCGCTTCCGGAATTCCGACGCCATCGTCAGCAACAGTCACATACAGGGCGTCATCCTGAAGCTCCGTCCGAATCCGTACTAAGCCCGCCTCTTCTTTATTCTCAATCCCGTGAATCACGGCGTTCTCCACCAGGGGCTGCACGACGAGCGGCAGAATCCGGAATTCGCTTGATGCCGGGTCGAGCTCAAGCTCGTAGAAAAGATGGTCATCGTAACGGAATCGTTGAATGGCCAAGTAACATCGGACCATATCCAGCTCCTCGCCGAGTGTAATCGTACCGCCTTCGATCTCGAGGCTCTTGCGCATCAGTTTCCCAAGCACCCTGACGATGTCGGCAATATCCGCACTCCCCCGCAAATGAATCTTCATCCGCAGCGACTCAAGGGCGTTGAACAAGAAATGGGGATTGATCTGACTGGCCATCATTTTCAGTTTGATTTCTTTCTGCTTGAGCTCCAGCTGCGCTTTTTGCCGGTTCGATTCGGTCACTTCCTCCATCAACTCGCGGATATTGCCGACCATATAATTGAATTGCCGCGACAGCTGGCCGATTTCGTCGTCACCATCAATCACTGAGCTGGCATGCAAATCGCCTAAAGCCACCTTATTGATTTGCTTGCTCAAGCGAAGGATGCGCTTCGACAACAGGGAGGAAAAAATATAGATGAACACCAAGGCGATTAACAGGCTCATGATGATAATGAAGAGTCCGAACATGCTGATCCGGTTCGCTCCCTTAACGATGCTTTGCACCGAAAACACGGATATGATTTTCAAGCCGTTACTGCTCACGTCCGGAATGAGGGACTCTATAATGAGCTTCGACGTTTCTCCGTTGTAATCGATTTGGTACGTGCCGCTCGGTTTATCCAGCATTTCCTGGGTGATATGAAAGTCGCGAATATGCTTACCTACGAGGTCCGTGTTTTTGGCCGCATCGATATATCCGTTCCCGTCGATGACCATCGTATCGAACTGCTCCTGCCTCAGAATTCCGTTCAGCTCCGTTTGGCTGATATTGATGACGAGCACGCCGGTCGTTCGGTAATTCGGATAATAGACGCGACGCACCAGACTCAGGTAAGCACTATCGCCCTTCGTTTCGTCTCCGATGTAATACCAGCCGATTTTATCCGAGTTCTTGATCGCCGCCTTGTACCATTCCGCATTCACAATCGACGGCTCTGGCTGTAAATAATCCCAGTTATTCAGCAGCGTCGGATTATCCACGTACAACCGGATGTTGGCGATTTCTTTATACAGCCGCTCGTATTGCTCGAACTCCTGATATTCTCTATAGGCTTCTACAACAGAATACTTCGATTGGTAACGCTTATTGACCAGAGCTTCCAATCGCGGGTCCGTCGCCAACTTGTTAGAAATCTCGATCGACTGCTTCAATATTTCGTCGATGCGCGTCTTCACCTTCTCCACGTCGTTCGATGTTTGCTGGACCGCATCGTTAAGTGCCGTCTGGCGGAGCGATTGGGTCAGCAAAGCGCCCACGATCCCGACCGGAATAAAAACGACAAGGATGAATGAAATGATCAACTTCTTTTTCATGTGAATGTTGTTTGTTTTGTCTAACCATTTCATAAGCACCTCGCCCCTTTTTTTGATAGCGTTTTCAATTATGTGAAATATATTAGTTTCATGCTTCTGCTATGGGGCTGTATAATTATAAGAAAACTTTCGAGAGCATCCTACCCGGCGGACTCATGGAAATTTCATGTCAAAATTAGATATTTTTATCCTAACACAATAAAATCGACGTTGCATTATGATCCGCCTGCTTGCAATAAAAAAATACCTTTGGTTGGATGACAAATAAGTTTTAAAGTGCAAGAAACCAGTAAATTCAAGGGTTTGCTGGTTTCTTTGTGAAAATGTAAAGAACTATAAAGATTTGAAGTGGTTTGAACGATCAAAAAGGCTGAAATACAAAATGCGGATCGTAGAACCCGACCCGGCTCGACGGGATCAAGGCCGATCTACACGATTGACGCTGGCCTGAACCGCCGTCTGCCGGATATGCATTTCCGCATGGCCAGCAGAGACCCGGAACTGCATCCGGTTCCTTTGAGTATAAAGACGGCTTAATTTGCGCTACATGGTTAACCCACTGCCACTCCGGAAGCCCCAAAACAAAGCTGCCGCACATGGAATCCACATGCAGCAGCCTTCCTTCTATTCCTTGCAAATGAAGCGCCGAGCTGCAGTCGTCCCTCGAAGCGGCGATGGTCGTCATCCGCCCTTGAAGGATTCCACGCCCGCCTACAAGTTCTGCTTAGGGGAACGGCCCAGCCCCAGATCTAGACCTCCCTGTATATGTTCAGTTAAAATGAATGGAGTGTCAACCTGACAACATATTGCTTTTCATGCTCTTCACATTTCCCAAAAGATAACCGGATAAAATTATATGCACCGTTGTTCCATACATTGAAATCATGAACTCCATTCTTTAGAAGGACCTGGTAATAATCACCTACAAAATCTCCCGCAGTGTCCGTGAGCCCCTCAACCGATTTGGCATAGCTGCCATTTGCTACTCCGTCTGAATCGCCGCAGGTGGTATATAGCAAATGAAGATTATGGATGCATGATGTGAGACTGACTCCAAGAGTTTTGCCATCACTCGACGTAGGAGCGTTTGAAAAAGCTCCGACATAAGCGAACAAATCTATCATGCCTGGCGCGAGCACTGTCTTATCCAACCCGTTGTTCCAGGGGCTCTCTGTGCCAGAGATTCGCGTCGAATCATGTCGGTAACCGCCGAGGATCAGATTCAAGGCTTGCATCCCCCCCATCGAAAGCCCGGCGATCGCTCTGCGCGTGCGGTTATATAAGATTCCCTCATGTGAAGTGACTGTTATATCTGCGTAGGTTTTGTAGTTTGATTCTATAAATGGAATCAGATCGTATCTCAACTCATAATCGAAGTAATAGAATCCCAGCATATTGGTTCCTTCGGAATTGAAGGAGCTATCCGCCCAGTCGTACGCGCTTCTTCCGTTGGGAAATACGACGATCAGCGGATCGATATCGCCGTTTACAATAAGATTGTCAAATATATTGCAAATGATAAATCGTCCGTCAGCCTTACCGTTACTGCTTAACCATTCATATTGATCCCCACCTACTCCATGAAGCAAATACAATACATTATATCTAACAGTAGTGTCGTTTGGATCATAACCCGCAGGCAAGTAAACGTTGCATGTCTTCAATATGGTATTTCCTGCAACGGTTTCTCTTCCTGCTTCACTAGTATCGATGCTCCTATCTGTTACAAGCTGTCGAGACAAATGAATATAGTTGCCTACCTTATAGGAAACCTCCTGAATCGTACCTTGAGACTCTTCATTAACTGACCTAAGATATTCGTCAGGCACTGACGTCACATTTATGCTTCTCATAGATCATTATTGTCCCTTCGGATATATTTTTTCCACGATAAGATTAAGGAATCCCTTAGAATTATAAAAACGGCTTAATTTGCGCCACAAGGTTAACCCCGCTCCCCACTCCGGAAGCCCCAAAACAAGCTGCCGCACATGAAATCCACGTGCGGACAGCCTTCTTTCTATTCCTTGCTGGCGTTATTGCACTTGATGAGCATCCAAAATCCTAATGATGATAACCGACGCTTCTGCGCGGGTACTGAAAGCCTTCGGCTTCAGCGTACCGTCTTGGTAGCCGTTCAGTACACCCTTGGCGGTCAAAGCCACAAGCGGTCCTTGGGCCCAGGCGGAGACGTCGCCGCTGTCCTTATATTCCAGTCCACTGTTGGTAGGTGCCAAATGTGCGGTACGTGCAAGGATTACGGCCATTTGTTCCCGGGTAATGTTGTCATCCGGGCCGAAGGTTCCGTCCTCATAGCCATCCACGATTCCCAGCGTGGATGTGGTTGCAATGGCTCCCTTCGCCCAATGGCTGCCGGTATCGGCAAATCCGGCGCTTCCAGTTGCCGTCAGGTGGAAAGCTCTGACGATCATAGATAAGAACTCGGCTCTTGTTACGGCTGCTTCAGGTCGGAATGAACCGTCTTGGTAGCCGTCGATCACACCGGCCTTCACAAGGGCTTGGATGCCTGCCTCCGCCCAGTGTCCTTTAATATCAGTTAAGGCCGGAACCTCGACAGGTACGGACTTTTCTGCCGCCAATACCGCAAACTTGGTGAAGTGCGTCACACTGCCGGAAACGGTGCCTTTCTCCCGGTCGACCTTAATGTCGTCCAGTTTGACCCACTTGCCGATTTCTTCATTGTACCAGTACAGTGCCACCTCATGCTCATCATCCAACAAGCTAATGTTGAACGGAAGGGTAATAGTGACTGATTTCTGGAACGGTCCTGCCACATCCTTGGTAATCTCGTACACATCTCCGGCCAGCTTCAAATTCGGGTCGGTATTCAGCTTTGAGGGATCGCTCAGCTTTTTGACGACCACGATAATGTCTTTGCCACTTGCTCCGGCCGGCAAATCAATGATCACCCCATTTTGTTCGACCTTACCGCCCTTTTGGTCGTCTACTTTAAAAAATTCGTCCGGTGTGGGGGTCGAGGTAGAACCGTTCTGGGACGGTGCAGGCTTTGGCTCAAACGTCAGAACGCCGAATCTCGAGGTATTCTGATAGGTTTGGCCTGTCGGGTCGTTCCAAGTAAAGACGCTGTCCCGGCTTCCACTGTCCTGAGCATTGTTGACTTGGAAGTCAAATCCGATCATGGTTCCGGCTTTAGGAATGATCGTATCCAGCGCGATAGCCGCTTCTATGACGTAACCTCCGTCAATTAATTTGGTGGCTGATGTATAGTTATTTTGTTTTGCATGGCCGCCGACAGTCTTTACGTTCTTGAAGTTGATCCGGTATTGGCCGTCGTCATCCTGGTAGTTCTCCGTTTTTCCGTTGTTCTGGTCAACGAAAATTTCCACCGAATCCTGCTCCCATGCATTGGCGTTGCCATCGTTCAATACGCTGTCCTTCACAACGGCATAGACATAAAGGTTATGCTCATCCCACATCGAACGGAATTGAGCTTTAGCGACTGCGTTGTTATGTTGCTCTGCCATTACATCGGTCGTATAAACCGGTGCGGTTGCCCATATACTGTCCATTTCGCCGTCGATAGAGGGGGTTGCGTAAAGAGTGCTTGCCGCTTTGGTAGCATCGATATAAGTCAAGACCCCGTAACCAAGGCTGTCGTTGTCCTGGACGTTCCGAGGATCGCTCCAGGAAACGATGACACCGTTGCTGCCATGCTCCGTACCGTCATTAATCCCCATGTCGATCACTCTTACGTCAAACTTTACTTGCTTGCCTAAGTTACCTGCCAACGGGATAGATGCTTGCAGCACATAACCGTCGGTTCCTTCCGTAATTTGAGCATCATTTCGTGCGAATGTATATTGCTTGATTCCATTGTCATCCACGAAGAGATCGATTTTATCCGTTGCGGTTTTGGTAATGTCTTTGACCGCTACCCGGGCATATAGATTATGTTCATCCCACAAGGTTTTCACTTGAGCCTGCAGCGTACCTGACTGTTGGGTCTTGATTGTCGGAATCGTATTCCAAACCGAATCCGAAGCATTTGCGGGTGTGCCTTGAGCCGTAAGTGCTGTTTGTAGAGTTATGGGAAGATGGGAAGGCGTCAGCGTCTTTACTGCCTCAATCATTCCCCAATAAGCATATTTGGCTTGATACTGCACGTCGAACGGAAGAGGAGCATCTTTACGGATGATATTATTGATGTTGTCCAGCCAGGTATGATCGTCTGCAATCCCCCATAACGTAACATTGCTGATCCATCCGTCAGGATTATAAGCCGAAGTGTTATTGGCGGCATTTCTACCCTCATTATCCAGCCGAACCAGCTCTTGGAATAATTGCTTGTAACGGTAGCCTTGTTTCACAAGCATGGACTCATCATAGCTGGTGGAGTTGTCCGTATAAACTGAAACGTCAAGCTCCGTTATCTGATTGTCGAATCCGGCTTCACCGAATTTCTGGATAGATTCGGAAATTTGTTCGATAGAGGGACCGCCGATGCTAATATGCGTTTGATGGCCCACGCCGTCAATCGGAATTTCCTCGTCTCTCAGCTGCGTTGCCAAATTAAACAAGAAATCGCGTTTGACCGGATCTTGCGTCCCATAATCGTTGATATAAAGCTTTGCGTTCGGGAACTCTTGCCGAGCAACTTTGAAGGCTGTACGGATGAAGTCAAGGCCGGTCAGATTATACCACTCGCTCTTCCGCATGCCGTCCGGCTGTCCCGGATCGATGACTTCGTTTACAACGTCAATGTCATTGATCGGTACTTTCATGTCAGTGAAGTGACGCGCAACGGTTTGGATATAAGTCGTGAGACGGTCCAGCACCAGCTGTTTATTCTCCGGTGTTGCTGCAAGCGGCTGGCCCTGGGCGTCCTTAAACATCCATTCCGCAGCCTGTGAATGCCAAGCAAGAGTATGCAACCGGAAATTCATATTGTGATCCTTGGCATACTGTGCAGTCTTGTCTGCTTCCGTCCAGTTCCATTGCCCTTCTGTCGGTTCCAGAGAGCCTGGCTTTGTAGCGTTCTCGGCGACGATAGAGCTGTAGTGATAATCCAGAAGTGTGTGAACATCGGAAGTAAGCTGGTCGCCAGTCACCGCAGCACCGATCTTGAAGTTGTCCGAATAGACGTCCCTCAAATGATCAATATCCGTTTGAATCGGCAGTGGTCCGGCTACTTGGCCCACATTGGACAAATCGAAATCATCCGTATAGAAGGATCTTGCATCGCTATACTGGTCGGCTACTTCCACGTATGCATTCAAAACAGTCGGAGTGCTTGTTAATGTGAACGTGCCGGTCAACTGTACCCATTGATCAGATGTCACCGTCACGTTAGATGAAACATTGGCATAAGAACTGTCACCGCTTTGTACAGAGAGCCGTAATACAGTGGGGGACTGCCCAGAAGCCATTTTGACCCATGCGGACAAATTGTATTTGTTGCCCACAGACATATCCCCCAGGACGTTAAGCAAAGGTCCGTCATATCGCTCTGTTACCATGGTCAGCAAGCTCGTGGAGCCGCCGATGGTGTGATTGTCAATCGACGATATGCCGATATTGCCGGATCCGTTCCTACGTACCCATTCCCCCTGCCCGTCTTCAAAAGTAGATTGGATCCCCGGTTGATCAATCGGCGTGACGTCCGTTAGCGACACTTCATCGATATAGAGATCCTCCGTTGTGGTGGAATTATTCGACTCAACCCATATTTTGAACCCCGTGGTATCGCTCGGGAGCTGGTATCCCTTCAATTCAAAGGTGGTCCATTCTGTGGAATTAACCGATTTATCCCCTACCAGCCAAGGATATTGGTTAGTCAGCGAGGCGGCGGCGACATTAGAAGCGATATGAAAGGTGTCGTTTCCTGCTCCGAGTTTAAGCTTCAGCGATAAATCGTACGTATGGCCAGGTTTCGTCAACGAAGTCAAATCCAAGAACGGGCTGCTGTTACTTGCAGCACGGTCCGTCATCGCCAAGGACTTGGATCCTTCGGAATATGTTGCCGACGTTATGGCAACGCTTCCGTCCCCCATCCAAGGCACCTTTACCCAGCCGCCTGTTTGGCCATCTTCAAAGCTTTGGGACAAAACCACCAGTCCGCTGTTTGCTGCCTTCAAAGGCACTAGCAGCTGGGGGGCGATCATCCCTACAAGCAGCACGATAGCCATCAATAAATTAATTTTCTTTCTCACAAACATCCTCCTCTTTCTTGTAATCGCTTACAATACTATTTCAATTTCATTTTACAACTTAGGTAATTGGCTTCACATACTCAAAATAAAGAATAATCCCCCCTCAATTATGCCCGATTACACGCCAGAATGCCTTTTTAGGCTGAAATTCCCCATCGAACAGAAACGGCCAATTCTTTCGGCCACTCGTGCAAGTTCGGTACCTTGTTATTCATGGATTGGCAAGCCTCCTCATCATATCCTGTTTAAATAGGCCTTCTATGTTATATGATATAGAATCTGAATACACTTACCATTCACAGATTAAAGGTCTCTCCCCCCTATTCTTAAAAAGCATTAAAAATTGGATGCGATGTTTCCAGTCGCACTCATAGCAAATAGACGTGTATCTCTTAGAAAAGAAATACACGTCCTTCGTAGAAGCGGCCCAGACTATAGGATTCACTCTTGTTCTTTTAGGCTTTGCTTAATTGTCTATACACGGCGGGTTTGTCGGACACACGTTTTTCAAACTCTTTGAGGAAATGATGATAGTTAGCGTATCCGATCTGCTCCGCGATCACGCGAATCGTTTCATCCGATTCACACAGCATTCGCTTCGCCTCATGAATGCGCAGGTCGTGAATATACTCAATCATGCCTACGCCGCACCTCTTCATAAACGCTTGGCCTAAGTAAACCGGGTTCATAAAGAACCGTTCTCCGATATCTTTAATCGTTAGCGTTTCCCGATAATGTTCTTGAATATAACGCTCAATAACCCGAAGGGGATGGCCCGATAATTTGTCTTTATGCTGCTTCAACTGGCTCAAATACTGCTGCATATATACCTGCAGGGATTCCTCCACTTCTTTTAAGGAACGATGCTCCCTTCTCAAAAAATCGCGAACACGAGGCAGTGCCTCTGAATCGATGCCCATCTCCCGCATGACGGCAGCGCTCTTCAGAACAATGCGGATGACCAACAAATGGACGACTTCCCGAGCCGTTTTGTTAGCAGACAGCATCACAAACATTTGTTTAATCAGCTCCCCAACCCGTTTCTCCTGAAGCGCCTCGATCGCAATGTGAATGTCGTCTACGATAGAAACCGCATTGAGATCATAGCTAATTTGCCTGTGATGAATCGTTTCGTAATCGAGTGGACCACCTGCTACATGAAAGAAATGATGCACTGACGCCTCTAGAGCACCTGCATACGAATCTGCAATATGACGGAGGGAGTCCACCCGTGGTCCTATCGAAAGACAGCATTCGATACCCCGCTGACGAAGATCTTCATATACATGTTGAGCCCACTCCTTGATATCAGGGACAGACGGCATGACAAGCCCCTCCTGATTCCCAAACAAATCGATAGGATGAGCTTTTTGCGAAAGGAAGTAACGCGCATCCAGTTCCTGTTCTGGGCCACCAAGCCATTCGAAATGGATATACCTCCAGCCCTGATCTCCTAATACCAAAGGATCCAGAATCTCACCTACGTTCTCTTCCGTTGCCGAAATCTCTCCCCGAAGTATCTGAGCAAGCAAAGTAGGTACAAGACGATAAGCAACAAGATCATTTCGTTCCTTTTGCTGTTCTCGGTGCTGCAGCTCCTGAATAACAAGTTGAATGATAGCATCCCATTCCCTATCTAAAGCCGGCTTAAGCAAATAATGCTTAACCCTGTACCTCAGGGCAGATCGAGCGTACTCGAAATCGTTGTAGCCGCTTAAAATAATGAATACCGGATCACTGCCTGCCTTTTGCACCCTTTCAATCAATTCTAATCCGTCAATCATCGGCATCCGAATATCTGTTACCACGAGATCGGGCTTGCAGGCTTCAATGCAGGCCAATGCTTCTTCGCCGTTCTCGCACATACCCACGATTTCAAAGCCAAGCTCTTCCCACTCGACCATAAGCCTTATTCCTTCCAAGGCGAAAGGCTCGTCATCAGCAAAAATAACTTTATACATGTCCACAAGCCTCCTTCTGGTTCTTGATAAGACTCAAAGGGATCTGAATCGTAATGCTTGTCTTTTCGAAGGGGATACTTTCAATATGGAAGAGAGAACGTTCTGCGTAAAATAGATTTAAGCGGCGGTACACATTGCGAAGTCCGATGTTTTTGCCGTTGTCTTCTCCCTTAAATAGACTCTGAACAATCTCATCCAGCTTCGCACTGTTCATACCGATTCCGTTATCTTCAACCTTCATGAGCAAGTTCATTCCTGCTCTCTCTACAGATATTCGAATCCTGCGATTCCCTTTAACCGATTGAAGACCATGCTTGCAAGAGTTCTCTACAAGCGATTGAATACTCATCTTTGGGATCCGATACGCTAGAACAGATTCGTCAACGGACAATTCATAGTGAAACCGATCTTGGAATCGGAATTTCTCGATCTGGAGGTACATTTCGGTAAAGCTTAACTCTTCTTCTACGGTTACCAAGTCCTCTTTCCAGCTTAGCAGCCTTCTTAGAATTTGGGACAAGTTTTGTATGATTTCCGTCACATGCTCATAGCGATATTTCTTACAGACGACGAGAATCGCGTTTAACGTATTGAACAGGAAATGAGGATCTACCTGACTTTGCAAATAATTCAGCTCTGCCTGCACGCGTTCGAGCTCCAAATCTTTTTTTTGAATTTCGAGCTTATACACGTCATTGATTAAATTGCGTATTTTCCCTGTCATCAGATTAAAGCTGCGAAGAAGATTACCGATCTCATCTTTCCCTTCATACATCGTGATGGGTTCAAACCTCTCGTTTTTCACCAATTGCATATGTTTGGAGAGCTTTCTTACCCGATAATTAAAGGAATGCATAATGATATAAATCAATATCGTCGGAATAATCGTACTGATGAGTGTCAGCCATATAAAAAAGTGGATAACCCCTTTCCTCTCCTCCGCGATTCGACTTCCCTCCGGAATCCCGACCAGCCGCCAGTTAAGCACGTAACTGGCGGTACTGAGAGGACTGACGAAGCTATTCCCAGGTAAGCCTGCCAGCTGATTATCGCCAGATACAGGCAGGATCTGCAACAGAGGGTCAACACCTTTAAACGTACCTGCTGATTCCAGAACAAGCTGATTTTCCTCATCCACGAGCTTGATTTGCAAGTAATTGTGTTCTTTATCAAACAGCTCCAGCAGCTTATCCATCCGAATATCGATGCGCAGATATTTGGAGAATTCCATAAGGTCAGGGAAATTGTCCAGCTTCCGACTGATGCTGACATATACTAATTTCTCCTCGGGATTCATGGGATTCGTATCCAAATAAGAGGTCACTGTCACCTTATCTTTCTTATCTCTCTTTTCGTTCATCTTCTGGTACCATTTACTCTGCAGATCACTAGGCTTAAGCATAAAGTAACTTCCACCATTGGATAGCGTTGGGTTAGAGGTATACACGCCAATCCAAGATATGTATGGGTAAATATTCGGATACTGACCCAATCTATCTCGGAGGTAACGATCGTATTCTTCGTAATAGGCGACATTATCAGAGTACGTATATTCAAGCATTTCATTAAAGATACGGTCAGCGGCTACGGCGTTGCCAATCACGACACCTTCGTTCACCATTTGCATGATTTCATTTCCGACCCGATCCAGGGAAATTCGTAAGTTGTCCATCTCTCTACGTTCCGTGTTTTTGCTATCCTGCATGTAAAATAAACCGTTTATACACAAAATGGGAAGCAGCACACACATCAAGTAAATGATCAGAAACTTGAATTTCAGCGGAATATCATTAACTATACGTAACAGCTTCCATCTCCGGCTCATATGCGATCTCCTTGTCAGTTGTTGGTCAGCCCTTTTTGTAGGCAGAGGGTAACAGGCCGGTAAGTGCCTTGAACTTGGTTACGAACTGTTCGGAATCCGAGTAGCCTACACGATCGGCTACATCGGATATTTTCAGTTCTTCACGACGAAGTAATTTTTTGGCCTCGTCAATTCGTACGACATGTAAATATTCATTGAAGGTGAGGCCAACTTGTTTCTTGAACCTCTGACCAAAGTAGGCCGGATTCAGCTGAAAATGCTCTGCAACATACTGAAGCTGAAGCTTTTCCCTATAGTGCGATTTGACATAGTCTCCCGCTGCGGATACGACTTCATCTTGCCCTATGCCTTTCTTCTGGCCAATCCACTCTGCAGCTTGCAGGAAATCCCGCATGACCTTGCGTTCCAAGAGGCCAAGATCCGTTGGCACGTATGAAGCAAACCAATCCGGGGCCCACACATGCTCACCTCCGTATTGGGTAACAACCTTAAGAATTTCAAGCTTAATGTTGCCTAAATAAGCGCTCACCCAAGATCCGGAGACGGACTGCCTCGAAAGAGCGATGAATAAGTGGTGCACGTGGGCTCGCACCGTTTCTGGACACCCACTCCCGACGGCATCTAGGATGGATTCCGTCATTCCAACAAATGCAGGCAGCGTCTCCGCTGACCGCTCCCCTTGATAGATGTAAATCCCTTCAGTTCCAGAAGGGAACTTGCACATTTCGGCCAAAAGTCCCTCACGGAATGCTTCTTTTAACGCATGCGGTCCCTTGTGTTCGCCGCTTACTGAAAACGAGAACGCACTGCCCCAGTTATTTCGGACAGTGGCAATTAATTCTGTAATCATTGCGAGAGAAAGATCCCGCTCCTCTGGTCCCGAGACCAGCAAGAATCCATGTCGTTCTTTGCCTACGCCAAATGGAAGCAAAGTCGCTTGAGGAAGCTTGTTCTTATCCGCAATAACCTGTATCAGGTCCGACTGGACATGAGCCTGAACGTCAGGTTCAAGTAAGATGCAGCGGAAGCTGGAACATTCATGAAGATCCAACAAGGTGTTCGCCTGCTCAATCCATTTCTGCCTGATTTCTCCCTGCAATAACCTTGAAATCGTTTCCAATCGTAAGCGATCCAAGGCAGCACTTTCGTACTGGCTGTGAGCTTCACGCTCCTTGATCGTATTCGCGACCGCTTCCACTGCAGCTACAAGCTCCGCTTCAATCACAGGCTTCATCATATAATTAGCCACACCATGTCGCATAGCTCTTTTGGCATATTCGAAATCTGCGTATCCACTCAAAATAATAAATTTCACCCCAGGGTGTAGGTAGGAAGCTTGTTCAATCAATCCCAATCCATCTATGACAGGCATTCGAACATCCGTCAGCACCAAATGAGGCAGGGTCGACGCCATCATGGCTAATGCGTCTTCGCCATCCAACGCTTCCCCGCACACTTCAAAGCCTAGCTTATTCCAATCAATCATTGACCGCAGTCCCTCTAGCATGTAGGGCTCGTCATCAGCAAACATGACCCTTAACATGGGAAACACCTCATTTCAGGGTTAGATATGGCTATTATAAAGGAAAGGATCGACTTAAATAAAGCAAAAACCGTCCCAGCTCCGAGCTGAAACGGGAAATGATTATCATCATGGTTTATTACTTCTTACTCTTTGACGCTTCCAAGGTTCATGCCGACGATAAAATACCTTTGCAGGAAAGGATACACGAATAGAATCGGAACCGCCGCCACAATCGTGATCGCCGCACGTATGGAAGAAGGCGTAACCATGGCCTTCGTTTGATTTGTGTTTGCCCCAGCCATCAGACCGGGATCGTTGTTGGTGTTCACCGTTGATCCAAGCAGCTTCATCATTTCGTACTGAAGTGTACTCAGCTTCAATTCAGACGAAGCATACAGGAACGTATCGAACCAGGAATTCCAAGATCCAACCGCAATAAACAAGGAAATGGTCGCTAGTACGGGCGTACACAATGGGAAGATAATCCTCAAAAATATGGTGAAATCACCGGCTCCGTCCATTTTCGCAGACTCAACCAAGCCTGATGGAAGCGTTCGAATATACGTCCGAATGACAATGAGATTAAACGCATTCACCATTCCTGGGAGCACATACACCCAGAAGTTATTCAAAAGTCCCAGGCTTTTGATCAGAAAGTAGTTAGGAATTAATCCCGCATTAAAATACATCGTCAACACAAAAATTAAACCGATTATTTTGCGGAAAATATATTGGGGCTGCGCCAGTGTGTAGGCAAGCATGGTTGTAAGAACCACACCTAATACGGTAGTTGTGATGGTACGAGCCACAGATATCCATGCCGCATGGTAAATCGTACCGGAAAGGAAAATTGCCTTATAATTTTGCAGCGACCATGTACGTGGCCATAAGTAGATGCCTCCACGAAGCGCATCATTGCCCTCATTGAATGAAATCGTTAAAGTGTGAAGGAAAGGATAAAGCGTCACTATAGAAAGAACGAGCATGAAGATGCCGTTAATCGTATGGAACAGAATCGGCTCCATCCGAATTCTGCGCGCAGTCATTGTTCCCATCGTTATCTCTCCTTTATATCAACCGCTCTTCACCAAGGCGCTTGGCGGTAGAATTTGCAATTAGAATAAGGATTATGCTTACAACTGTTTTGAAAATACCTGCCGCAGTTGCCATCGAATAGTTGCCTAGAGCAATCCCGTATTTTAGAACGAAAATATCAATCGTTTGCGACCAGTCGACGATCAACCCGTTGCCGAGCAGGTATTGAATCTCAAAGCCTGCATCTAGGATGTGCCCAACGTTCATGATTAATAGAATAATAAAAGTCGACTTGATCCCGGGCAGTGTGACATACAGGATCTTCTGGTAACGGTTTGCACCGTCGATTCCGGCAGACTCATACAGCGACGGATCAATCGAGGTGATAGCTGCAAGGTAAATGATGGTATTCCAACCCACCTCTTTCCATACATTAGACAAGCCCACAATCCCCCAAAAATACTTACCTTGACTAAGCCACATCACAGGTTCCTTAATGAGGTGCAGCTTCATCAACAACTGATTAATGATACCATCGTCGATTGATAGCGAAGTCGCTACAATACCCGCAGCAATGATCCATGACAGAAAATGAGGCAGATAAGAAATCGTTTGGATGGACCGTTTCCAGAAGCGAACTTTAATTTCATTCAGTAAAAGAGCTAAAATAATGGCTGTTGCAAAGCTAAGAACCAAATTGATCATACTCATGGCAAGCGTGTTGCGAAGCACTGTCAAGAACGTATCATCTTGAAAGAGAAATTTAAAATGCTTCAACCCCACCCACTGCTGTTTGGAAAATTTCAAAGCCGGACGATAATTCTGGAACGCCATCAACCAGCCCCAAATTGGTACATAATTG
This sequence comes from Paenibacillus sp. V4I7, assembly GCF_030817275.1. Lineage (NCBI taxonomy): Bacteria > Bacillati > Bacillota > Bacilli > Caryophanales > Paenibacillaceae > Paenibacillus > Paenibacillus sp. V4I7. Next base: position 5,122,359 of record NZ_JAUSZD010000002.1, read on the forward strand.
AAAATCAGAATATAAATTACGATGGGAAACGACATCAGAATCAACTGTTTCTGGTTTTTTATCGTCTTCCAACTTAAACCGACGCCGATTTCCGGATCAATTTTTTGCTTTTTCTTTGATTTGTTGGACAGTATGGTCTCGGCCATCGACATTTCCTCCTAGGAAGTAAAGCGGAGAAGACCAGAGTCTCCCCCACTCCACGACATGTTCTATCTCCTTATTTACTGCTCCAATTCTTAATACGCCAGTTAATTTGTTCATTGATACGATCTTCGTAGGCTTTGAAATTGCTTTTGGAAATCTGATCCACATATTCCTTCCATACACCTTCAAAGTCATCCGGTTTGGCCATAATAGCTTTCGGCAAATATTTTATGGCAAGGTCGGTCAGCTTCGTATTGGCCACTTTGGCTGGTGAACCATCCACCAGATCAATGCTCCACGCTGGGTAGTATACGGGATTTTCCACAGGTGATTTGAAGAACTCTGCCCATGTCTTATGGTTGTATGCCTTCAGCACTTCCTGATCCAGCGGCTTCAAGCTGTCGAAGAATTCCTGTGGCTGTGATCCCGGATCTGTTGCATTTCCGTCACTATACGACCCTTGCATCTTAGGCAGGCCACCCAAGAACGCTTCCGCTTTATTCGCTAGCTTCCATGTATTATCGTCTGCTTTCGCGCGCTGTTCAGGCGTACGGTAGAACGTACCATCCTTCACCTCATAATCCTCGCCTTGAATACCCCATTGGAGTATCTTCTGCCAATCTTCGGTCATTAGTGAGTCAAGGAATTTGATGATTTGAACCGGATCCTTGGCTTTCGTCGAAATCCCGAATCCGCGGTTGATGTTCAAAACTGGACGGTCACGGTAGTGCTCTTTGGCGCCTGGATATAAGAGCGGGAACCCTACGTATGTGCTGCCGAATTTACCTTGTGATATCAAAGATCTTTCTCCATCGCCAAAGTTCCAGTGTTGGTCGAACATCCCAATGACGCGGCCACTGGCAATTTTAGCTAAGTACTGATCGTAGTTCTGTACCAGAGCTTCCCTATCCATCAAGCCTTGCGCATTGATCTCATTCAGCTTCTTGTAATATGTCTTGGCAATATCCTTGTCCGCAAAAATTTGCGCTTTCCCGTTTTCGACGATAACACCACCGTCATTTGGGTAACCAGCTAAATGCTCTGGCGGATTAAGCAGCGGGAAGTTTCTCCAGTCAAAGCTCAACGTCTCGAACCCGATCATATCTGGATGTTTCGCTTTGTATTTCGCAATGATATCGAAATAATCGTCCAACGTTTTAGGAGTTGGATAACCCATTTCCTTCAGGACATCCTTTTGCAGGTAAAAGCCTGGACCTTCATACCCAGTATCGTTAACTTGACCACTGAACACACCGTAAGCCGGCAGAACATAAAGGTGACCGCTTGCAGGATCCTTGGCCTGATTCAACACGGAGGCATAGTGCTTCTTCAGATTCGGTGCGTGCTTGTCAATCAGGTCCTCGAGGGGAATAAAAGCACCGGCCGCAATAGTTTTATCATCCCCGGTCATAATATCCGCATAATCACCGCCGGCAATCATAACGCCTAGCTTCTGCTGCAGGTCACCGACCAGAAACTCCATTTTTAGGCTAACGCCAGTTTTATCTTTAATCATCTTGTAGATCTTGTTGTCAGGAGTCGGCTGTTGACCAGGGCCACCAATGAACACAGATAAGGTAACTGGCTTGATCGCGTCGTTTTTCGTTGCTGCCGTCTGACTACCGCTAGGTGATGCGGAGCTATTCGCAGCATCACCATCCTTCGAGTCGCTGCAGGCTGATAGTGTCAGTGCTAGTGCCAGAACGGGAACCAATGCAGCTAAAGCGTGTCGTTTTACTTGTTTAACCATTTTTCTAATCCTCCCTTATTGTCTCCATGAAGATGCATAATCGTATAGGTCAATCATTTATTTGCTTACACTATATTTATTATACCTTTTAAGAATGCGCTTACAATTCACAAAATAAAGGTCTTACCCCTACGAATTACAGTCATGTAATCTAATGATCGACTAAATAGGGCTTGCTGAACAAATCTAAATGGCTACGCTTAAACCCGAAAAAACTGTTCTAAGCACTTCGAAAATGAAGACAAAAAGAACTCTAAGCATGCGCTCTAAATTCATAACGAATAGTTGCAAGGCAATGACTGTTTCACTTGTTTCACGCAGGCGTGTTTGAATAAGACCAAGCCCATATGGCGGAATAGCCTTGAGCATCCGTGAACACACGGCGCGCATGCGCCCAGCAACCGACAAGTGTTACGATAGTCACTTTGTTGTAGCCGGGGCACTCGTCTACTTGCAGGTAGCCCTTGAATCCCGCAAGGAAATTACGCGGATGCTCCCCGCCTCGCGAGGGGCGGTATTCGTAGAGGACGATCGGTATGTCCCTGTGGCCTGTACGGTAAAGCCACATGTAGGACTGCGACTCGGCGGACTTGCCGGGTTCGCGTAATACTTGTAGCGTCGTTTCATCCGCATGTACAATATCCTTCTCCAGCAGATGCGCCCGCATCCGGTCGGGGTCAAATCCCGGTTGGAGTTTGATGTGCGTGGGTCTGACGTGAAGGATTAGAGGTGGTGCCGAGGTGAATGCGAGCCTGTCATTCGTGGAAAGTGGATTTCGACCCTTCGGACGGGACTCGGTCCATAGCTTCCGTTTTCTAAGCTTTCACGAATGGTTTCCCAATTCTGTAGAATGTGGTCTCGTAACTTATGTACGGACATCCCATCTACACCGTGGCTTCCTTTATTCGTTTCAACACGTTTAAGTGCTGACAGCAGATTTTCTCGTGACAATATCGATTTCATCATTCTTCGATACACTCCTTGCGTAAATTGTTCTTCAGCCTCATCCAACGAATGCTAGCCTCATATGTGATTCGTGTTCCTCAGACCGGAGATTTGCCGCCGACTTCCTTCAGATTCGACCTCACGGTCGACACCCTTGTCTTGAGCTAATGGTTACTACTGCCTTCACCATTCGGGATTTACACCCTATAGATAGCGCCCATGCTGGGCGCTCAGTGCAAGAAACCAGCAAACCCTTATGTTTGCTGGTTTCTTTATGAAATATAAAAGACAAATAAAGTTCTGAGTTCGCCCTCGATCCCAAGCTCAAACAGGTCATGATTTTCTTTGCTGCTGAAGAGCCAATCAATGAACTTCATCGTCCGGTCCGCGTTCTTCGAGCTTGCCGGAATAACCACGCTATTATTGGCACGGAACGCCGCTGACAACGGCTCTTTATTGTTATACTTTCTCCATTCCGCCCTCCTCTAAATTGTTATTATTATGATAGAGTGAAAAAAAGTCTTTTCAACTGTTTGATCAATTTCCATTTTTTAACTAGATAATCGTTTGAGCCCACCGGATCAGGATGTCCGCTTGTTCCTTCGTGAAATATTTACCGGTTTGATCCGTTACTTGCTTAATATAGTCGGCCATCATACTCTTGGCCGCAGTTATTTTGCCGTTGTTGGCCGCAGCTTTTGCCTGATCCAGCTTTTGATTATACGATATAGCGACTGTTTGCCATTCTTTGGCGCCCGTTTGCTGGAGGAAAGCGTTCGTCACGGTTTTCAAGCTGTCAAACGTTGCCTTCACCGTAAACGTGTGGGTAACAGTTGTTTGAAGGCCTGCCATATCTTGCACAGTAACCGTCGCCGAATTCTGACCGGCTTTTAGGGTATACGCTTTGACCTGAAGCAGCGGTTGATTGCACGGTGTACCATATACGCTCGAGGTGACATCGGTCGCGCTGCATGTCAGGGTGACCATCTGGTCGATCGTGTACGACGCTTCACCAACGATATTCACCTGAGGCGCCGTTATATCGATTTTAACTTCAAGCGATTTCGCCTCTCCTTTTTGTACGGGACGATACAGAATCTTGTTCACCCCTTCTTGGTTCAGGGCAACGGGGGCCTCATAGACGGTCCAGTTGGTTCCGTCATCCAGACTGTACTGAACATTCCCATAGGTCGACAACGTCACTGTAACAGGTGTCGTATACCATCCGTTTCGGCCGTTTGGTACGGAAGGCTCTAGTGATGCCGTGATCGTGAACACTAATCCTTCCAGCGATTCCTGCAGCTTCGCAGCTGCAGCATCAATCTCGGCCTGTGTTGCATTGGCGTTCGCGGATACAAGCTTCGCTTCCGATACTGCTGCCTCCAAGGCCGCAACACTTTCCTCAGTATATTGATCGACGATAATAGCCGATGCTTCTGCCAGCAAGACAGGAAGTAGAGTGTTGTCTATCCACTTCTTCGCTGTATTGTCCATTGCAGACTTGATCTCTTCCGCACCCAAGACGTAATTGTAGACACGGAATTCGTCGATCATGCCGTTATACAAGGGGTCGGGCCACTGGCTTTTGCCGATGTAATTGACTTTCGGCTTGAAATCACTCGGCTTGATTGTGAAATTGCTCGCAGTCGCTTTCTGCACACCGTTGACATACAGCTTCGCCGTACCGCTGCCCAGCGTCACCGCCACATGGACCCATTGATTAGCGGGCAACTGTGAGGTTTGTACCATTTGTTCTCCGCCGCCATTCTTGATTGCGAAACGCAGCGTATTGTTGCCCGACCTCGGCGTAAGGAACAAATATTGGTTCCTATCGTTGCCAAAGTCGAAGATTCGCTGCCATTGGTTTCCGCCCTTCCAGTTCACCCAGGTTGCCACAGTGATGGCATCGGAAGTGGACAAAGCATGCGACGAGGGCAGGGAGACGTAGTCGTCTGTGCCGTTCAGATTAATCGCCTGACCGATCTTTCCTTCGGTATAAACCGGTGCCCCTTCAACAATTCCGTGAGATGATCCAAATAAGTTGTTTGTGTTTCCTTCGAACGAATAGAGCGAAGAAGGAACATGGTCAAGTAACATTTCTGCCTGGTCAAGTTCTGCAGCAAGCTGCGCCTTGTTGGCATCTGGTTTTACTATTTCTGCTGTAATCCGTTTAACTTCCTTCATGTATAGGTAGTAGCTGCCTTTCGTGTAGTCTTCAGGCTGATGTATATTAAGATTCACCTTGAGGTCTACCGTTTGGCTGACTGCAAATCTTCCGTTGCTGACCGTAAAGGTTACGAGATAATTTCCGTAATCCGCTTGGCCCGGCGTCCAACTGAATACACCTGCCGATGCATCGAATAACGCTCCAGCCGGTAATTCACCGACGCTGTAAACAAGTTCTTCACCCGTCGGATCAGATGCTGGCACCTGATAGGTGAACAGCTTCTTCGCCGTCAATTCCACCATCGTATCAGGTGCGATAATCGGCTGCCCTTTAACCGTAATCTTAATCGTTTGGGAAGAAGCCAACTCACCGGATGTCACGGTAAAGGTTACGGAATGTACGCCGCTCTGTTCTTTGCTTGGCGTCCAGTTGAAGGTTTGAGTGTCCGCATTGAAGGAAGCTCCTGCAGGAAGACCTTCGACCCCATATACGACCTGGGTAGTTGAGTTCGTTGCGCGAACCTTGAAAGTTAGATTACTTTCCGCAACGACCGTTTTATTCCCAATCGCAGCTAGCACAGGCATTCCCGGAACATATTCCAGTCCTTCCAAAGCGGTGAGCAGATTGGCCGAAGCCGCATCGACTTCTTCCTGGTTTGCATTGACATTGCCTTCTGTCGACGTTGCTGCAGGCACCGCCTGCTCGACAGGCTGCAAGCTTTCAGCCGTATAGATGTTAGCATCGATAGCTGCAGACGCTTCACCCAGCAGGTGTGTAAGGAGCGTTTTGTCAATGCCTCGCTCAAGGAACTCTACCTCTGTAAAGTTAACGAAGCCGCTATGATCATCATAGATTCGGATGTAACGGTATGGCGTCGGATCTGGATTAATGCCAGAATACCATTTGAATTCCATCACGCCTGTAATCTTGTGCAGATTGGTCCAATTCACGCCATCATTGGAACCTTTAAAGACCGTGTTGTTGGCACGATTGAGCAGCGTAGCGCTGCCCTCCCTCGGGAGATAACGGAACGTATCAATCGCTTTTTCATTGCCTGCACCAAAGTCTACATCCACCCAGCTGACCGCCGACCTGGTGTGGGTAATGTTGGTCAGTATTCCGTCAAAAATAAACCATCCATTTTGCGCCTCGGATATATTGTCGTTATTCCAGCCTTTCTCGGAGGCTCTCACCATCGAAGGCTCGACCTGAACTTTTTGCAAATTCACTCTGAACGAGACAAGCAATTCATAGGCAGCATAGATTTCATTAATCAGCGCTGCCTCGTCAGCTTCAGGCTGTGCCATTGCTTCATTGATGCGATCCAGTTCCTTATGGAATAGGTAAAAACTGGCCTTTGTATAGTCTGCAGCCGGCAAGCTTTGTGCACCCTGCATAACAATCGCGAACGAATCCGCAGTGATAGAAGTTACTGCAGAGAACGGTTGTACGGACCCGTCTCCGTGAATAGGCAGAAGCTTGTAGTATACACTGCCATACCTTAGATTCGTTTCCTTATACGAAGTCGCTCTCGTCTCCGCGAGAACCAGCGTCCAGGGAGAACCGTCAACAAGCTCCCTTGTTCCCGGTTTGAATTCTGGATCGGTTAAGCTCATCGCTTCGTCCGTGGTACGATACACATTAAACCAGGAAGCTTGTTTCGGTTTATTCCAGTAAAGCGTCGCTTGGTCATTTACTTTCACCACGAACGGACTCAGCGCGCCTTGCGGCGTTTCCTTAACCGTCACTTCGCTAAACTGCGCCTGATCGCTTGCGGTGACTCCCGTATAGTACGCATAAGGCAGCAAGGTAGACATCTTTGTCACATACGTCCAATTCGCCCCATCTCTGGATACGAATGCGTACACGGTCTGCGAATCATGATCCCGCATCAGTTTGACGTACGGATACTCTGCTGCGGTGTAGCCTTGAATTTTCGCATTCAGCGGGCTTGCGACCGGAATCGAAAATTGAGCGAACGAGACCCTCGTGCGGTTTTGCAGCACAAGGTCGCCGTTCTCGTTCGCACCGAAATAGATGTAGCGGGCTTTGTCCTTCGTGAGCCGGTCGCGCATCATAATGCCGCTCGCTTCTCCCGAAGCGCTGTCGATCTTCGCACTGACGGAGCTGCTGCCAGCAGCGACCCGGCTTACAAAATGCAGCGAATCGTTAATATCCCGCTTGTAAATATGGGAGTCGTCTCCTTGACCGAAGCCTGTCCCGTTGACAGCATCGATCGATACGGAAGAACCGTCGATTACTGCGTTGCCTCCCGTGGTCCCGATGCGGTCGTCGCGCCATGCCTCATCGGTATTACCGGATATCGGCGCCGTCAAATCCGCTTTCGCGCGCCACGAATCCCAGCCCGCTCCGTTCCCGTTGACGGCAGAAACTTTATAGTAATACACATTGCCGTTATGAACCGTTGTGTCTTTGTAGTAATTGCCGATTACTCCTTCAGCGATAATCTCATAGGGTCCGTCTTCCGCTTCCGAACGTTTAATCGTGTAGGATTGCCCGCCTGAAGTCGTTTTCCAGGTGATGCCGACATAACCGTTGCCTGCAAGCGCATGGACAAAGTCAACATGGAACGGCTTCGGAGCGAGTTCGAAATCCGACGTCAATTTCAGCACCATTGCCGTTTTGGGCTGGACGGTTACTTTGCCGTTCACGACCGGCACATTCGTCCCCGTGACAAGATCGAGCACCTCGCTGCCCGCGAAGTCGGCCGGCAGTTCTACCTCGTATGTCATCTTGTTGCCGTACTCGTCGCGGGTCGTGTTGAAAATCATGAAATACTTGCCGTACCTTGACGTTGACAATTCCGGATAATTGTTGTAAGGATTGTCAAATTCAAAGTTGTCGCGGTTAATCGTTCCTACGCCCGGCTGATAAGAAGCTGGCACAGCTTCGCCTGCCAGCACTGGCGGCGCACCGGTCCAATTCAAGTTTTGCGCCGACCCGGAATGATAATCCCAGTCGATCTGAGGTGCCCGCAAGTAATAATCCTCATACCGGAATCGGTTATTCGTGGCGATCTGGACGACATGATCGTAATTGTCTTTGATCACATGAAGGCGTCCGTTGCTTGCCATACCGCGATTGCGGAAATTTAGCTCGCCCATCATTCTAAAATCGCCATCTTTTACCGATACGTACATATTGTCGATATCCATCCATGCAAACTGCTCATAGTCGTCCGGATTGATTTCGAGCGCGGCAATTTCTTCCGGTTTGTAAACGTCGAAATCCGTGTGCGGAAGAACAACCTCAGCCATCACATTTCCGTCAAATCGGCCATAATCGGCCCGGCCTTCCGTGATGTAATGGTAGGATTCCTTGAGCCGAAAATTTACTCCGCTCATGCTTCCTCTATATCCGAAGTCTTTCACATGCAACAGCTGGCGATCCGCAAGCTGCTGCTGCACGAAACCGACCGCTTCTCCCGCATATTGCCAGTACTTGTCCCACTCCGGACCGCTGTATCTTTGCTCGTTCCCGGCCATCGCCATTTCCAGGGATGCGAACTGCAAGCTCATTCCTCTGCCGGTTCTCGCACCGTATGCCATGAAGCCGGAAAAGCTTTGATTTCGCTCATCGGTCACTTGTTCCGCGCTCATGAATCTTTTACCGTCGCCATCCAATGACTGATAACGGACAAATCCGCGGGCGTGGATGGATGTAAGCGCCGCTTTCAGGATTTCGTCGTTAACCTCTTCGTCGCCGGCGTGGCCGAGCGTTTTATAGAAATAAACCAAAAGATAGTTGGCGGCCTCGCCGTAGTTGGCTACATAACCGTTTTCCCTTGTAAGTCCAGCCTCGGTTAAGCCGGTATAATGCTTGCCGTAAGGCAGTCTTCTAACAACGTTGCCTTCCGCGTCCAGCTTGCTCTTGGCCAGCCCTTTGCCGACAATGTGGACGAAATCGTCCGTAAAGACCGCGCTTCCATCATGTGCAAACAGGGAATGGTACAAATCCAATTCTTCGCCGCTCGGACCAACCAGCACCTCTTCGCCCAGGAATGGCTTGATCCCCAATGTCTCAAGCAGGATTCGGTGACTGCGCTCCTTGCCTTCAAAGAATGGCGAGCCGATGATGCGCAACCCCTCGTGAGATTTCCACGCACCTTCGTACATATAAACGACCTGGTTATAAATATAAGAAAGCCGCGCTCGGGCAAAGTCGAAGTTTGCTTTCATCACCCGTTCCCACGCTTCGCGGCGTGTCAGCTCGCCGTCGTCCCAGTCTTTGCCCGCCAGAGAAAATTCCCCAGCAGTTGTTCCGGTCACGAACGGTTCATCCAGAAACGCATGAAACGCCGCTTCCCCATAAACGGAATCGTCTTTGATCAGGTTCTCGACCATATACAGCGCTTCGCCAAGCGCCATATAATAACCGCCCCAGTCGCCCTGATGTCCGCCCCGCAGCACCAGTCGCGTATTGCCGTAATAATCTTTGACATGGTTATCGATCGTTTTAAAGATACGCTGAAGCGACGCCTTTTTCTCTTCTGGCGTTTTGGCCGGAGACCAATCGGACTTCAACACGTCGGCATAAAATTTTAGCTCTTCCGTATATTTGGCGATCACCATCTTGCCGCCAGCGCTTCCATCCACTTTGGCCGATAAATTGTTAAACAGATTAACCTGCTCTTGCACGTAGCCATCGATCAGAGCCTGCTTCTCTGCATCCGTCAGATCAGGCACGGTCATGTTATCCGGATTCTGACCGGGCTTGAATTTAAAGCCCTGCTTTTCCCCATCCGCATAAATATAGGCTTGTGTATGGGTATAGGCGCTATAATAGCCCCTTGAAACAGTCGTCATACTGTTCCAGGGATGGGATTTAATCGTAATCTCGATCGTATCCTTCCCAACCGTTGATTCCAGCGGAAGCATGATCGTTTTGTAAAAAAAGCGGTTCGAAAGCACCCAGCCCGTGTTAATGGGTTCATAATCCCCGTTAGTTAAATATCCAATCTGCTCCCCGTTAATATGAATCATTTCGTTGGAGGTGGACGATTCTTCCCCCGAAAATTTCACGGTGATATAGTTTCGGAGATACGGATCGACTTTCATTGTAAAAGTCAACTCCCCCCCGCCCCCATCAGCTGCGCGAATATTCGACACACGGGCTGTTTCGCCCATGAAACCGGTAATTACGCTCGTAAAGGCGTCCTTGAAGTTGTGAGCGCTTTCAGACACGGCATTGCCAAATATGATATTATCCTCATAACCGTCAGTTGTCGGCCCTACTTCCGCATGCACCACCTTACCTGGCACGGGTGCGAGCCCCGGGAAAATCAACGCGGCGATCAAGAGAATAATCAATACCCTTCCGGCTTGTCGTTTCGTTTTCTTTACTCGTTTGAATACGTCCCATATGCGAACTTTCATTAGACATTTCTCCTTCTTTTTTTGAGTGATTCTTCTTTTCCCAATCTTGCTTCGTATACTCTTGGTCTTGCCTCACCCCCTTTTCGGAGTACCTGCCATGCCAATATTCCGCGGAAGTAAATTCTCCTTTTAATAGAATTCAATGTTATATGCATGCTCGCCAATAACGAAATTACCGGACTCCGGGATCAGAATGTGCCGGCCATTGATTCTCAAATTATGGAACGTTACCCCATCAACAATTCGAGTCTCGTCATAACCCTTAATGACGGACGGATTTTCGCAGGTTCCGGTGAACGTGACATTCTCGAAGCGGATGTTTTCCACCCGTTTGCCGGGGTCGGGTTATATTTCTTGTTGTGAAAGACACGGATATCGATTAGCCGTCCCATCTCGAATTGTTCGACCCGGATGTTCCTGAAGGTCACGTTCCGAACCGTATTTTTATCCCCAACATTAATTGCCATACAGCCCCAGTATCCGTCCTGCGGTTCATGGTGCTCGAGTATATCGATATTATCGAACAGAAGGTTTTCAAGGATATCTCCTTCACGCTGATGATACCCGTGTACGCCGATCATGACAGGATGGGCAACGTCCGCCCAAAGGACCGAGTTTCGCACGCCGTCTGCCGCATGATTCAAATCTTCAAAAAAGATGCCCAACAGGTCGCCCATCGCTGTTCCGCGATCTTTCGTATTTATGGTTATGTCCCTTGCAAGTTCATCTACTCTCGTCGTCTCCGCCAGATGTTAGGTTTAGTTCGAATTCTACTACCGCCTCCATGCCCACCCGGCGCAATACTTCAAGCCGGAAGGCTGTCGGCCACGCAACCAGCCATTCCGAAACGCCGAACGGCTCCGCCCAACGGGTGTGAAAGAAGCCTTCGCTCTGGCTGCCCTCCGGACGCAACTTGCCATTGATCATCAGGCTGCCATCCGAAATGCCGATCGTCGCATTCGCCCATGCGGCAAGGGCTCTTTCGCGCCACAACGAGTTACCGGTGAGCGCGGCCAGCTCAAGCCAATCCTCGAAAAAAGCCAACGCAAACGGATCAAGATGATGGTGTTGAGTGGATACCGACGTGCCGCCAAACGTATCGTACCCGATTGCTCCCAGTCCGGTCCCTGCGTCATACCTGACCGTATGATGCCACTGCCATGTTGCCAAATACCAGGCGGCATGCTCCGCCCATTCGAGATACGTCTTCTTGCCGGTAACTCGGTACAGCGCAAGACCCGCTTTGAGCAAAGGAATTGCCGACTCCTTGTCTACGCAATAGGTATCCAGCGCCCCCGCCGTTGTGAAGCCGTTATCGAGCAGCTCCTGAATATAATAGCGGTAACCAAGATCCGCCCCATGAAGATAGGCTTCGTTGCCTGTAAGCTCGTATGCCTTGACCAGAGGCGGGACGAGGAAGCAGCCGACCGTGCCCTCCGGATCATGCGGAGTTCCGTCATTCTTCCACGATTTCCCGATCCGTCCTTCCGGCGACTGTACGGATAAGACGAAATCGCAAATGCCGAGCGCGGTTTCGCGGTAGATCGGCCGCTCCACTCCGCATTTCCGGGCCAATTCTTCCGCCTCGAACAGGTTTAACGCAGCCGTGCCGAGGTTGCAGGCGTCCTGCACTTCCTGCTCTGCCGGCTTGAATTGCAGGACATAGTCGTACTCACAATGAATCATCCCGTTTGGCAGCCTTCCGCCGGCTGTCCAGCCGTCCAGCAGGGCGAGGCCTCTACGAAGCGAATCCTCATTTCCGGAATTCAAATAATCTGCAAGCATCGAATTGGCCAGCGAGGCGTTCTGCCCGCACCAGCCGATTGCGTAATTACGAGCTTGTCGCCACTTCTCTCCGTCCCATTTTCTGCCGAGCGAGAATCCCCGAAAATCCCCGTCCTCGGCCCATAGGCCATTCTTGGCATACGCTATGCCTAGCTCCCAGATTCGTTCTGGATCGTACCATGCCCGAACCGGGCGCTTTTGCATCCGCCAAGCCTCTTCGAGCATCGTTCTCCACGCCGTGCGCGGCTCTGTGTAAGCATGAAGCGCCAGATAAGCACGGGCCGTAAACTTCTCGCCCGGCACAAAGTTCCTCTCCGCTTCGTATGCCTCGCCGTAACGGTCTCGGTCATCGTAGGTCGCAGGCGTCTCTGCCTCCGGCCAGATCAGCCGATGGATGACTCGTCCTCCAGCCGGCACGAGCGAGCAGGAAAAGCCTTGCATATCACGGGGAGGCTCGCCGAACAAGGCCACGGCGACACCGCCTCCCTCGGAGTAGGTTGCGCCGGCCACCGCCGTCCGATGCCACGCAAATACCCAAGGCTGTCCATCTCGCTCCAGCCCTTTCGGCTCCAGGCCGCTGCCCCAACCGTTCCCGTTGTAGGTGACGGAAGGAATCATATAATACTCAGGCTCGTAGTCGGCAGCGAAATCCATCGAAAACTTGCACGCAGCGGGCGTTTCGCCTCGATAGGTGAACTTCCGCGTCCACTGCACCAGTCCTTCCGTTAACTGTTCGAACAGATCAGTTACTGTGAAGCGCTCGTCCTCGAACGCCAAGACGTCGCCAATGGTCCTTTCGCCCAAGAGGAACCTATAGCCGTTGTCATTTTCACGTTGTTTCCAGTTGATCTTCACCCTAATCACCATTCTCTTCCGATATTTAACCCGAGTAATCTTAAAGAGTGCAAGAAAAACGTTTCAATTCGCCATCGTCATCATACTTATAATCCCTTTGCATGCCCGGCGCAAAAATACACTACTTTCGGCGTCTCGCCTCCAAAGTTTATAGCGTTTCAAGCTTTATCCATCATCATGTTTTCCAATGCTATCGAGCATTTTATTGCAGAATGCTTATTTGGAAATGCAACGGTTTTGAGATTTGATTAGCTTTCATCATCCGGTAATAACTTAAGTACAAAACTCTCGTTCCGGTCACATGTCAGCAAGCCATCCAACACATCCAATCTGGCAACCTGAATCGAAGTACGGCGACACGGATAGGATCCGTCATCGAACCCGTCCACCCTGCCGGGATGAGTAAAATAAAAGATATAGGCTTGATCTCCTTGGACGACCACGTCTGCGTGATTGGCGATCGTTCCGTCTTCCTCCCGCAAACCTGGTTTTTCAAGAATTCGGCCTTGCCGCTCCCACTTATCCAAATCATCGGAACGGTAAACGCCTTGTCCTTTCCATTCATCTATGATCATCCAATAATAGCCTTTAAAGTGAAACACATTCGGTCCTTCATGTAAGACATCGGTAATCACTGGTCCAATTGGCTGCCAATTATACAGATCTTTGCTATCCGCAGCGTAGGTATGATTCCACTGTTTAAACCACATCCGAAACATGCCGTTCGGCAGTTGGTAAACACAGGCATCGATCACGTTCTCCTCACTAATACCAAGCGTAGACTCGAATTTCCAGTGAATAAGGTCGGAGCTTGTATAATGCCTCATACGAGCCTTGCCCGACCAATCTTTCGGTACCCCATGGACATAACTGACATACATATGATAGAGCCCATCATGCCAAATGATTTCAGGCGCCCAGAACGTGTTTCTGCCCCATTCTGTTTCGAGACCTTCCAGTGTTCCACGGTATAACCAGGTTGAGCCGCCATCCGAAGAAGAAGCGACACCGAGATCAGTGCCATGCACCCATCCGAATTTCGGACCTTCCTGCGTTGCCCGGCGATTCGTATAGATCATCCACCATTCTTGTGCCTCTCTGTTCCAGACTAGAACGGGATCGGCAGCCCCGTCATAAATCGGATCCCTAAATAAAGGAGCATTCATATATATACCTCCTTGTCCTATCGGACCGCTATTATACTTCAAGTACCCAGTAATTCTGGTCCGCATAGAAGCCTTCCAAGCGATCCAGATCGCCGCTCGCATACACATCGAAGCCGGTCGCTTTTCCGTACTCCTTATTTAGCTCTGAATACAGTAATAGATTGTTTGGGAAAATCGTATTGAAAACTGCTGCTTTCCGTACCATCAACAAGGTTTTTATGGCAACATAATGCGGGTTGCGGGTGTTTAAGGGATCACTCTTTTCTATGGTGATTTCTGACTTACCGCCGCCTCTTTCGATTTTTTCCAGGCTGTTAACGCATGGTATTCCGCATGATCGATCGGATCATATTCAAATGAGCGGTTCTGAACGAGCTCTGCGTAAAGCCCGCCGTCCGCCTCGTGATTCAAATCCTCGCTTGAGCCCAGTAATTAGCCGGTCTCAAGCTGTTTTGACTTTCATTTTGATCATTTATTCTTTAACGGAACCAAGCAACACGCCTTTAATGAAATACCGCTGTGCAAACGGATAAATAATAATCATCGGAATCGATGAGATGACCATCGCCGCCAGCTGAAGGGTACGGGCTGTAACTGTTCCTTGACCTTGAGCAACGGAGTAAAGCTGTGCGAGAGCGGGATTGTTGTCATTCACGGTGTTAGCCATCTGTTCAATCGCATTAGACGACTGAATCAGCTTTAAGATCAAATATTGCAGCGTCTGCAAGTCAGGGGATTGGGTAAAATACAGCGTCGTTCCGTAATCGTTCCATACGCCGACAGCCGTGAAAACCGAAAGAGCGGCCAAAACCGGCTTCGATAACGGGACGACGATTCGGAAGAATATAGTGTACTCATTCGCTCCATCCATCTTGGCCGATTCAAACAGCGCATCGGGAATCGCCTTGAAATTTGCATTGAAAATAATGACGTTCCAAAATCCGAGAAAAAGTCCGGGGAGGATGTAAACCCAGTAGGAATCATACAACCCGAGCCAATTCATCAGCATAAAGGAAGGAATCAGCCCGCCGCTAAAGTACATGCTCGTAAAGCCGATTGCCACATACCACATTTTGCCTTTTAAGTAAGAGCGGGAAAAGGCGTAAGAAAACATCGCCGTATACAGAATAGAGACAACCGTCACAATCACAGTCCGCGACGCGCTAATCCAGGCTGCCTTAAGCATTCCCGGGTCCGCCATCACCGACTGCCAGCTCGCCCAGGTAAATTCCCTTGGAAATAAAAATATCGGTCCGCGTACCAGATTGTCGCCTGTATTCAAAGAGTTAACGACTGAAAACCAAATCGGATACACCGTCAAGAGCATCACAATCACCATGATGATGACATTCGATGCCGAAAAAATACGTTCTCCCCAGCTCCTGCCCCCGACCATACCAGACACCTCCTATAAGTAATTTCGTATATGTCTAAAACAAACCTGATTTTGTCAGCTTCTTGGACAAATAGTTGGCTCCAAGCAACAGAAACAGCGCAAACACCGATTTCATCAAACCGATCGCCGTGGCGGAAGCAAACTGGAACTCTTTAAGTCCCTGTTGATACACGAAAGTATCGATAACCTGACTCGTCGGTATGTTCAATGGATTTTGGAAGACAAAAATTTGTGTAAAGTTATTGTTTAGCATGCCGCTTATGGCGAAGATGATCAGAATCATCAAAGTAGGCATAATGCCTGGCAGCGTAATATGCCACATCCGTTTTAACCGGCCCGCGCCGTCGATGGCGGCAGCCTCATATAGAGACTGGTCGATGCCGGCCATGGCAGCCAAATACAAGATGGCGCCCCAGCCTATTTCTTTCAATAAATTAGTCCCGATGGCGATGCCCCAGAAATATTTGGGTTCACCCAGAAATAGAATGGGCTCATTGATCAAGCCTAGCTTCAGAAGCAAATAATTGACAATGCCGCCGTCCGGATTGAGCAGCGTAATAAACAATCCGCCGAAGATAACCCAGGACAGGAAATGCGGCATATACGTGACGGTCTGTATCAATGATTTAAACTTGGCATTCCGGATCTCGTTTAACAGCAGCGCGAAGATCACGGTTGCCGGGATCCCGATCAGCGAGCCAAAGAGATTGATTCCGAGCGTATTTTTCACCACAGCCCAAAACTCAAAGTGGTGGAAAAACGTCATAAAGTTTTCGAAATTGTTCCATTGGCTCGTAAAAATACCTTTGATTCCAGTGATGGGGTCGTAAGCCTTGAATGCCATTAACAGCCCGTACATAGGGACAAAGTCGAATATGAAAATAATAATAATTGCTGGCCAGAGCATCGTCTTGAGCTCAAATTGAGTTCGAAAATCGTACCCAAGCCTGAATGATTTTTTGCTTTTATTTGCTCTTGCTTCAGGGATGTGTCCCTTATAGGCGCTTCTCGCCATCATTCGTCCCTCCCCCGGAAAACAATGATAATGCCAAAGTGCAGCATGGAAAGACACACGCACTTTGGCACTATTCATCGTTCAAATCATGCGATTATTAATTAACGCCTTTCACCGTGACGCCCATTTCTTTCGATTTCTTCTGTAATTCTGCGTCATGCGCTGCATCAAACTCTTCGACCTTCAATTGTTTCATCTTGGCGACAAACTCGTTGTAAAGCGCGTTGAACGCTGCCTCATCCTTCGCTAACACCATCTTGGCAACCTGAACTTCATAAAATTGCTGGATTTGTTTTCCAATCGTCGCATTCTTGCCTCCTGGCGCTAAGAAGTCGCCGGGAAAACTCAGTACGGAAGCATCATATCTAACAACTTCCGGCGATCTCGCGTAAGCAGTCTTCGCTTCCATCTCAATCAATCCGCCAGCGCCTTCCCTCTTTGTCGGAGCAGGCTGCACGTTTTCAAGGAATGCATTATTTTCGAATTGCCAGAAGATACCCACTGCCGTTTTGGTGCTGTCCTTCTGAGCTTGAATTCCTTTATCCGTTCTTGTAATGAGACCTTTGCCGTCTTTCGTGTAATGAACGCCTTCGATACCGAAGTAACTGAGCGTCATCCCCTCGGCACTGGTCACATAGCTAAGCCATTTCGCCAACTTCTCCGGTTCCTTCGTCGATTTGGAAATGTGCGTTTGCATCCAGCCGCGTCCCGGTTCAGAGTAGAACGGGAAAACCGGTTTTGTGCCTTCGCTCGACAAGATCGCGCCAGGCGATACCCAGAAATCAAGCTTGTCAAATTTGCCTTTGGGCGTCCCTCCGATGAACATGAACACACGTTTGGACAAGATGTTCGCTTCGATCGCCGCTTCATCCGTTGTCATCTGGCCGGGATCGAAGTACCCGCCTTGGGCCGTCTTAAACAGGAATTGAATGGCATGCTTGTTTTCCGGAGACATGTAGACATGTCTAAATTTACCGTCCTTGTCAATCGGCATCGCGCCAAAAGATCTTTGCAGGAATTGGAGCGTTTCGCCATGGTAGTTTTTGCCGTGAATCTGAAGCGGAATGACAGGCTGGCCTTCAACCGTCAGTTTCATGTCCTTTACCTTCTTAAGAGCCGCGAGCACGCCTTCCTCGGTTTTCAGATCGGAAAGCTTAATGCCGACCTCTTTCAAAATATTCGCGTTGACTATAACACCTTTATTTTCAGCATACTTCGTCACATCCGCAAAATAATCGCTTGACGGCGGATATACCTTTCTCGCATCATCGCTGGTCATGTGGCTTCCGATCGCGTACCAGCCGCCATAATGTTTGATCATTTGCTGCTTTACATCTTTAGGAAAATCTTTGAGCAAATGAGATTTCGGATCGTATTTCTTGATAAATTCCTCCAGATCCCAAACTTTGCCGGCTTCAACCAGCTTCTTTCCCATATCCCCGCCTACCGTAGTAATGACATCCGGGAATGCGTCCGACGATGAAACCATCATCAGATTCAATTTCGTATCGCCGTCCTGTGCAGGAATGTTAAAGCTGAAGGTAAGCCCCGTCTTTTTCGTCTGTTCCCCCATTACGGTGCCAGGCTCCGTGGTCCATTGCGGCGGGTTCCAGCCTCCTACTGTAGAGAACCAGTTCAAATTAACCGGTGCCGCAGGCGTCTCGGTTTTGGCCGCTTTCGTCGGTTCGGCGCTGCTTCCGCTTCCCGATTTGTTGGCGCTGCAGCCCGCTAGCGCAACAGCCCCCGCTAACGTTAGTATTGTAAACACTTTAAACTTCATAATAGACGACACCCCTGTCTCACATATTTGTTTGGTGCTTCTTCATCATAGCCTGCTTCGCTATCGCATCATATGATTGGTTTTTTTTATTTTGGTGTTAATTTCAGATAGCGGTTACATTTTTCGATATTTGCTTGGCGTAATTCCACAATACTTTTTGAAAAGCTTGTTAAAATGAAAATAGTCCTTATATCCCACGCGCTCTACAATCTCATGTATGGATAGCGTAGAGCCGCTCAATAGTTCTTTGGCCAGGCCCAATCTCTTGTTAGTTACATAATCCGTATATGTTATTCCCGTTTCCTTCTTAATAAGGGTGCTTAAATAACCAAGACTGATATTAAATTGCTTGGATAAATCGCCGAGTAAAATATCCTCCGTAAAGCTGGCATCGATATGATCGATAATCTTCTTCGCTGTCTCATTGGAAATCAGCAACTCTTCGCCGGCTTGTTGCTCGAAGATGGCCTTGATCCTTTGGAATAGTTGCTCGATCGAGCTATAATAGCGGACGATTTGGTAGTAGTTCAAATATTCGATTTCGTTAATTGCCTCGCTGTTGCTGTAATATTTATAAATGAGCGAGACGATTTGGTTATAGAACATGGATATTTGGTCGATCAACATGTGCCTAGACTTGCATTCATTACAAAGCTCATCCAGCCCTTTATGAATTTGCTCCTGCTTTTGTTCTTTAATAGCTACTTCGATTTTAAGTATCGTTTTCGTCAGCGCTGCAGCAGGGTCAGTCGCTTTATATTCGATCATCTGTTGACCTTGTTGGTTGAAAGAACTGAACAGGGCAATATCCGATTCCTGATAAAGCTTGGCAACGGGTGTAGAGAAAACTCCTATGCTGCTTATTCCGATACACTGGGTATCGGAAAGATTTACCGAGATGAAATCCAATAAATCGATTGGGTTATTGAATTCATCGTAATTTAACAGAATGGAGATTTTGTTCTGCCCTGTACGAAAGCGGATATACTTTATCCTGTTATTAGTAATAATCCCATCTTCGGCATCCGAGAACGTGGAGTGGCCATATAAACAGCTAATGAACCGGTAATGGGGATATTCGAAATCAATTCCCTTATTGGTCAAAAAATTGCTGATTTTTATTTTGTCATCGGGCTCAAGTAATTCAAATAGATCATCCAGGAACAAATCCAATCCTTTGTATGCTTTTTGCTTCTCCGTCAACACGTTTTTTAACCGCACTAAAGTATCGATGAGCTTATTTTTGTCGACCTGCTTCAACAAATAATCAAAGGCGCCGAGTCGGACTGCTTTTTGCGCATACTCAAACTCCGCATAGCCGCTGACCAAAATGACATGGGTATCCAACTGCTGCTCCTTGATTTGTTCCAACAGTTCAATTCCGTTTAATCCCGGCATTCGGATATCCGATATCACGACGTCAGGTTTTTTGTCCAAAATCGTTTCCAGCGCCGTTAACCCGTTATACGCCTCCCCGATCACGGTATAGCCCAAGCTCTCCCAATCAATCAACGCTTTTATCCCGTATGCGACCCACGGCTCATCATCTACAATCAATACGCTGTACATGGTTATTTGTCCTCCAGTTGTTCTGAATAGTTCTGTGCAGGGAAGGTGATACTAATCGTTGTACCCAAATGTAATTTACTTTGTATGGTCATCTTAGCCTCATCACCGTAAAACAACTTGATTCTCCGATAAATATTGGATAACCCAATTCCTAGTTTAGCATCTTTCTCCGAATGGCTAGGTGTGTCAAATTGCCGCAGGCTGTTTAAAAGCTCCTCAAGCCGCTTATCCTCCATCCCATATCCGTTATCTCGGATTTCGTATTGAATCTGGTTCTGTGCAATCTTTTGTACCGTAATCTGAACGAGGCCGTTGTCGATTTTTTTCTCCAATCCGTGAAAAATTGCATTTTCCACAATCGGTTGAAGCAGCATTTTAAGCGTTTTCACTTCTAATAACTCCTCATCCGCCTCAATTGCCACTTGCATTCTTCCCATAAAACGAAACTCGATTATTTTCGCATATTCTTTGACATGAGATATCTCATCCTGGATGGTTACGAAATCGTTCCCTTTGACCGAGTATCTGAACATATTGGATAAGGATGTCGATATATCAGCAATTTCCTGAACTTTGTAATAAAAAGCGATAGCGCGGATACATTCCAATGTGTTGTACAAAAAATGGGGGTTAATCTGATTGCGAAAGGCCAAAATTTCCATCTGATTTTTTGTAATTTCGATTTCGTACTTTTGCTTTTGCGTCAACTGAATTTCTTTGCTTAAGCTGTCGATTTCGTCCAGCATTTTATTCAGGTTGGCAGCGAGTACGCCGATTTCGTTACGGTAGACCACAGGAAAGCGGCTTTCTCCCCCCGTCTTCGGGTAGGACTTCATAAAATCCATGAGCGCTTTTACCGGTCGTAAGATACGGGTGAAAAAAATGATCAGGAAGAGGCCGAGCAAACAAAATATGACCGCATATGTCGTTATGTTCAGCCTTTGCACGATATTCAATTCCTGCAGCAGCTCTTTCTTCGGAATGATGCTGATCAGCTCCCACCCGGTCCGGGACAGCGTACTCGTCTGCATGATATACCGGTTGTCGTTTTTCCATTTCTCCAACTGGGATATATTGAGGCTGGAGGGGTTCCCATCGCTTGCCATAATATTCTTATTTTGGTCCAGAAGAAGCAGCCGGGAATTGGCTGTCATTTTTGCATTGTTCATTATATTGCGGAAATTGCCGACATCCATGAGAAATACGCTTGTTCCCATGTATTCTTTGACCGGTGTGATTTCCAAATTATAAACCGGAACGGAGATGGAATAGTTTGGCATTGTTTCGCCTGTACTCGGATTCGTCAATAAACCGGAATATTCGATCCTTGGAGGAGGCAGTCGGACGGTTTCGCCGATCCCGATACCCGAATCGGCGATCATCTTTCCTTCCGGGTTGTAAAGCTGGATGCCCCGGATATTCGCTTTCAATGTAGTAGTATTGGAGAAAACCGATTCGATTGCGTCGTACATGAGATTCCTGGACAAAAAATCCTCCAAGCCCAAGTAGGTTTGCACCGTCGGACTATACAGCATCGAATCCGAGATTCTCTCCATATCCGTATAAAAGCTTTCCATATTATCTTCAACCTGATTCAATAATTTGGCGGTGGAGTCCGTTACTTTGCTCTCGACAATACGTTTGGCAATCGTGTTCGAGATGACGAATGAGATCAGGAGGATGATCAGCATCATCAAAATCAAATAAAGGATTTGCCTGGTAAGGCTGAGGTTACGAAAGTGTCCCATCATGCTTATCAATTCCTCTTCACTTTGATTTTTACTGTTATTCAGTTATATCAATAAAGCAAGAAGACGTAAACGCTAAAGTGCTGGGATTTTCTCGAAGCTTTTCTGAACAAAAAAACTACGACGGCATAAATAACTAACATCGTAGATTTCTCCATTGTTTCTCACGATTGGGGTTTCCGCTTTCATACTCCTATTCGGATTAATCTGGAACAGTAAAGTCATCTCGGCCGACTGCCCCTTTTTCACATCATAAATCATAATTTCATTCATGAAATTTCCTCCCTATCTAATTTAAACCATGCAGTTTGGTGAAATCCTCGGGGCTCATCCCCGTATACCGTTTAAAGACCGCACAGAAATAACTGGGATTGACAGCGAAGAGTCACTCAACAGTTCTTTGGCCAGACCAAATCTCTTGTTAGTTATATAATCCGTGTTGTTCCCGTTTCCTTTTTAATAAGCGCGCTTAAATAACCGAGACTCGATCAACATGTGCCTAGACTTGCATTCATTGCAAAGCTCATCCAGCCCATTATGAAAATTTGCTCCTGCTTTTGTTCTTTAATAGCTACTACGATTTTAAGTATCGTTTTCGTCAGCACTGCGGCAGGGTCAGTCGCTTTATATTCGATCATCTGTTTACCTTGTTGGTTGAAAGAACTGAACAGGGCAATATCCGATTCCTGATAAAGCTTGGCAACGGGTGTAAAGAAAACTCCTATGCTGCTTATTCCGATACACTGGGTATTGAAAAGGTTTGCCGAAATAAAATCCAATATACCAATCGGGTTTTTGGATTCATCATAATTTAACAGAATGGAGATTTTATTTTGTCCTGTACGAAAGCGGATACATTTTATTCCATCGTTTGTTATAATCATAACTCCGGCATCTGAAAACGTTGAGTGTGGATATAAACAACTAATGAACCGAAAGTTTCAGTAAGCTTATTTTTGTCGCCTGCTTCAACAAATAATCAAAGGCGCCGAGTCGTACTGCTTTTTGGTGCATACTCAAACTCCGCATAGCCGCTGACCAAAATGACATGGGTATCCAACTGTTGCTCCTTGATTTGTTCCAACAGTTCAATTCCGTTTAATCCCGGCATTCGGATATCCGATATCACGACCTCAGGTTTTTTTCCAAAATGGTCTCCAGAGCTGTTAACCCGTTATATGCCTCCCCGATCACGGTATAGCCCAAGCTCTCCAAATCAATCAACGCTTTTAACCCATATACGCCCCACGGCTCAACGTCAACAATCAATACGTTGCACATGATTATTTGTCCTCCTGTTATTCTGAATGATTCTGTGCAGGAAAGGTGATTCTAATCGTTGTACCCACATGCAATTTACTTTGTATGGTCATCTCAGCCTCATCACCGTAAAACAACTTGATTCTCCGATAAATATTGGATAACCTAATTCCTAGTTTGGCATCTTTCTCCGAATAGCTAGATGTGTCTAATTGCCGCAGGCCATTTAACAGCTCCTCAAGTTCCATATCTTCCATCCCGTATCCATCATCTCGGATTACGTATTGAACTTGGTTTTGCGCAATCTTTTGCACCGTAATCTGAACGAGGACGTTATCGATTTTTTTCTACAATCCGTGAAAAACTGTATTTTCTACAATCGGTTAAAGCAGCATTTTAAGCGTCCTCACTTCCAACAGGTTTGATATGCGAGATTTCATCCTGGATGGTTACGAAATCGTTCCCTGAACATATTGGATAAGGATGTCGATATATCAGCAAATTCCTGAACTTTGTAATAATAAGCGAAGCGCGGATACATTCCAATGTGTTGTACAAAAAGTGGGGGTTAATCTGATTTCGAAACGCTGAGATTTCCATCTGTTTTTTCGTGATTTCGATTTCGTACATCTACTTTTGCGTAAGCTGAATCTCTTTGCTTAGGGTATCAATTTCATCCAAGCATTTTATTCAAATTAACGGCGAGCACGCCAATTTCATTAAGATGGACAACGTTGAAGCGGTTTTCTCCACCCTTTTTCGAGCAGTGTTAGTGTTGGCCACTGTCAGCACATTTCCGCTCCATGTATTTTTCACCTTATACGTTCAGTTAGCGATGCTTGCCGTTGGATTGGACTCAGCCGACTGTGTCGTCCGCGCTTTGTACGCGAGACTTTACGAGTTCCATTTGTAAATCTCGATCTGTACATTTCAGCCCCGCCAGAAATTGAAAACGTTTACTAATTCCATTATGCTGACGGATTTAGCTCCGGTCTTTAGACCTCTTCGGAAATTGTTGTGCTTCTTCAAATACAAATAGGGGCTTTCCAAGAGATAGCCCCGTTAAAGAATTTGTTTTTATACCTTTTAGAAATGCCGCAGGTTTGCATTGCCTACACTTGGCCGCCATCTGCTCCGATGGCATGGACGGGGACGGCTTGCAAACCCGGGTCCCAACCTTACATATATGAAGGCTTAACCGTATAAATAAACCCGGGCTCTGTATCGAAAGCGATCGTCCCGTATGCGTTGCTTTCGAACTGGGCGGTTCTGCCGTCCGCTTCCACCTTCAGCGGAACTGAAGCCGTAACACGGCAAGGACCGCCGAGAAGCGAACGAATCTCTGCCTTTACGAGCGCGTTGTTCTCCCAGGCAAGACCGATCTCAAAGCCCCCTCTTGCTCGAAGTCCTTTGACTGAGCCGGTTTCCCATGCATTTGGAAGAGCAGGCAGCAGACGGATGGCGCCGGCATGAGACTGCATCAGCATTTCGGCTACGCCGGCCGTTAAGCCGAAATTCCCGTCGATCTGAAACGGCGGATGCGCGCCGAACAAGTTCGGATAGACGCCGCCGCCTGTGACGCTGCCCACATCGGTGTGAACGAGATTCAGCACGTTCCCGATTAGCTGCAAGGTGCGGTTTCCGTCGCCGAATCGTGCCCACAGGCTGATTTTCCACGCGAGGCTCCAGCCGGTGCCGATATCGCTGCGCCGTTCGAGCGAGCGCTGCGCCGCTTCGAACAGCTCCGGCGTTGCCTCCGCGGTCAACTGACAGCCGGGATAAACGCCGAACAGATGCGACACATGGCGATGCTGCACATCCTGATCCTCGAAATCAAGAAACCATTCCTGAAGCTGACCGTATTTGCCGATCTGATACGGAAGCAGCCTGGACCTAGCCTCCGCCAGCTCCTCCCGGAA
Organism: Paenibacillus sp. V4I7; assembly: GCF_030817275.1. NCBI lineage: Bacteria > Bacillati > Bacillota > Bacilli > Caryophanales > Paenibacillaceae > Paenibacillus > Paenibacillus sp. V4I7. The sequence goes on from NZ_JAUSZD010000002.1 coordinate 5,147,254, forward strand.
GCTATCATCCATTCCAAGTATATTCGCCGCCTTGATGCAGTTCGTGAACAAGTCCCAGATCAGTGCATGATCCATCGTCGCCCCTTTGCTGACGGCAGCCATTTGGCCGTTCGGCAATACAAACTTATGCTCGGGGGAGGTGGATGGCGATGTGGCCAGCCGACCGTCCGGTTCCTCCTGCAACCAATCCAGGCAGAAGAGTGCCGCTTCCTTCATGATCGGATAGGCGTTGTCACGAAGGAACGACGTATCTCCACCGAATGCATAATGCTCCCACAGATGCTGGCTTAGCCAAGGACCGGCCATGAACCAGCTCGCCCAAACGGGGTCCCCGTTGCCGAAGTCTCCTACCGGCGCGGAATGGCACCAGATATCGCTGTTGTGATGCGCGACCCAGCCGCGGGCGCCATAATTGATGCGCGCGGTTTCCGCCCCTGCCTTGGCCAAATTGCCGATGAAATCAAGCAACGGCCCATGGCATTCGGCCAAGTTGCACGTCTCCGCGAGCCAATAATTCATTTCCGCGTTTATATTTAACGTATAATTGCTGCTCCAGGGCGGCCGTGTTTCTTTATTCCAAATTCCCTGTAAATTCGCCGCCTGCGTGCCGGGCCGGGAACTCGCGATCAGCAGGTACCTGCCGAATTGAAACAGGAGTTCCACCAGTTTCTTGTCCTTCACTCCGTATTCGGCAACGCGTATGTCTGTCGGTACGTCGCCCGGAATGTCGGATGGCCCCAAATCAAGGGTAACTCGATCGTATAAAACGCGATAATCGGCAATGTGAGAGGCATAAAGCTTTGAATAAGTCTTATTAAGAGCCGCGTTCAAGTGTCTCTCTGCGATTTGGGAAGGGTCGACACCCTCCGCTGCCGGATTACGGTCAAAACCATGAAAGCTCGTTGCTGCGCTAAAAATGATGGTCGCGGTTGTAGCTGATTCGACATGCAGTCCGTCATGATCGGCATAAGCCTGGCCATCTTCGGTCCGAATAGCAAGCCTTCCATCGAAGCGTGTGCCGGATTCGCCGTAACGAATCGGATTGCTGGTCTGATAGTAATTCGGGTCGACATGGATCGGAGCCCTGCCTCTCATCACGATGCGTTCGCCCTCGGGACCGATTTGATGCCGGAGCGGACTCCATAGCTTGGCCGTAAAGTTCAGCATGCCGGGACGGTCCGCCTCGATCCGCATAACAAGAGTTTGATCCGGGAAGGAAATGAAGCAGGTTCGGGTGTATGTGACTTCGCCGATCCTATATCTAACCGATGCAGCCGCCGTCTCCAGATCCAGCAAACGTTCGTACTGTGTGGCATTATCGCCGTGATAAAAGTGTACGGTCAAATCCCCTAAAGGCATAAATGATTGCGTATAAGGACCCATCGCTTTTTTGCAAAGAGCGTCCGCTTCCTCATAATTCCCTTCGTTAATTTGACGGCGAATTTCAGGAAGCGCCTTCTGGGCGTTTGGGTTCGTCCCATCCTTCGGTTCCCCCGACCATAGCGTATCCTCATTCAGCTGCAAGCGTTCGGTCTCGATCCCTCCGAATACCATCGCTCCGATACGGCCGTTTCCTAACGGAAGCGCCTCTGTCCAATAGGATGCAGGTTTCGTGTAATTCAGCTTCAAATGATTCGCTCCTCTTCACAAAAAAGTTGCCGCTAACTCCTTCCATACAGAGCCTGTAGCGGTACATACTTCAATTTATCTCAACCCTACTTCCTCATGGAGTTCGAGCAAGATATCTTGGGGCTCCTCCGTCAATATGTTAAGAAAAAAAGCCTCAATGAGCCTTTATCTTCTGACCCCGCCATGCAATCTTTATTTTAACATTATATTTTATTCATCCTATATCGTAATCTAGCATTGATATACTGTTTTTTGATATTTACATATAATCAACCCTCTAAACGCCGAAGCGTTTCTTTACAAAGGCCTTGTCCTCTCCACATAATAAAATCCTACGTGTAATCACCTTGGATAAAAATCCAGCATATCCACCAGCAATACTAGAATTAATAAAGCGGAAATCCCTACCAAAAGAAATCTTGATATATGATTAGGAAAGGGCAGGCCGAAAATAATTCGTCTGTCCTCTCTGCAGTTGAATGGCTTAATAAAATATTTGGTATTATGGCATAGTTAATTACAATTTATTGGGAAATTGCTATCTTTTTTTAATTCTTGCACCACAACTATAGCTTGTCTACAAGGATAAAACAGCAAGGCAATTACCTACCTTTGCCAGTCAATCCGCGTGTTCTCTCTGCCCATGAAAATAATAGTTTTCATACATTCCCCCGTAAAATACTCTCAATTAATATAGGCTCAGTGCCTTTAACACTAGATACGCTTTCCGAGCATTGTAGGATCAACAAGTATCACATATGCAGGTTGTTCCAGAAGTCTGAGCAAACCTCGCAGCTTGCATACCTGAAAGATCGACGGGTGGAGGCAACCATTGCTTTGCTCAGAACCACGGATTTGCCTATCCATGAAGTTGGGGGGCGTTGTGGCTACGAAAGTCCAAGGCTGGAATTCCCTTATCATGCCATTTATTTTGAATAAAGGACATTATCAGCCCTTTGTTGAAGTTTTGTTAAGCTGCCCGTTAAGCTTGAAAATAAACAAACCGGCCCCCTTTATTTTTCAAGGAGTTCCGGTCTTATAAACATTAAACAACTTCATTCAACCGCACAATCCGCTTCGCCTGCTGCGCAATCAATAAGTCATGCGTAATCAAAATAATCGTCCGACCTTGTGCATTTAATCTCTTTAATATGTTTAAAATCTCTACACCTGTCTTCGAATCTAACGCTCCCGTAGATTCATCTGCCAAGATGATCGGAGGATCTCCTGCCAACGTTCGCGCAATAGCGACACGCTGCTGCTGCCCGCCAGATAATTCTGATGGAAAATGCCTCTTGCGATCTAGCAAGTCCACCGCTTCCAGTGCTTGTAAAACAAACGGCTCTCTTTCCTTTTTGCTCATTCCCCTATAGATCAAGGGCAACTCTACATTCTCATAGGCACTAAATCTCGGCAGCAGGTTAAAACTCTGAAAAACAAATCCAATCTTCTGATTACGAATCTCAGCAAGCTGAGAATCCTTAAGCACGTTTATTGCTTGACCATCTAGGTCATAAATACCTTTATCTACAATATCCAAGCACCCGATGATGTTCATCCGTGTGGATTTGCCGGAACTTGATGGACCCATGATTGCTACGAACTCTCCATGATTAATATCTAATGAGACATCATCTAATGCTTTAATCGTTTCCTCGCCCATCGTATAATGTTTACTGGCATTCTCGATGTGAATTAACGTCATAACCTTCACCTCCATTACTTGCACAAAGTCCAAATTAATGAAGTATCCGATTCGTGACCTCACCGCTTCGCCTTATAAAACTCATGATACAGCTTCATCAGCGCTCTTTTCTCGATCCTCGACACATACGAACGCGAAATCCCTAGCTCCTTCGCAATCTCCCGCTGCGTCCGCTCTTCCCCGCCAAGCTCCAACCCAAACCGTCCAACCACAACTTCCTTCTCCCGATCATCCAAGATCTCCAGATTGCGATAGATTTTGCTCTTCTCTATTTTAAGCTGCACTTTATCCACGACATCGTCAGCTTCCGTGCCGAGGATGTCGATCAACGTAATTTCGTTCCCCTCTTTGTCCGTTCCGATGGGATCATGCAAAGACACATCTTTGCGCGTTTTCTTCAGTGAACGCAGATGCATCAGGATCTCGTTCTCGATACAGCGAGCCGCGAATGTCGCCATCTTCGTCCCTTTGTTCGGCGAAAACGACTCGATCGCCTTAATCAAACCGATCGTCCCAATCGAGATTAAATCCTCGAGATCTTCTCCTGTGTTGTCGAATTTTTTGAGGTTGTGAACACGAAGCAACGTAAAATTTCATTAATAGTCCATTAAATGAACACAAGACTGCTACACGGCAGCCTTGTGTTATATATTGCATTCTCGTTACCTGGCCACACATGCAGCGCAAGCACATTGATGCAGACATCTTTCATTTACTAATAAGTCAGAGACTACCCCAAATAGTACTATGAATGTTTTATGATTTGTGTGACACCATCGAAGTGGAATCTGGGGTAAACCTTGTGTCCCAATAGTCCAAGCAATCTACCGTTGTAAACCGATACGTTAGTCAATAACTTCTATAAAGGGATAATTGCAAGCCCAGATGCTGCATTTCCTACTGTTATCGTGTCAATAACCTTATTATCCCTAATTCTTATTACAGAAACTGTATTTTCTCCAAAATTGGCAACATAGGCATATTTACTATTTTGTGTAATGGCTACAATGCCGGGTTTGATCCCCACAGGTATGGTAGCTATCACCTTGTTATTAAAAAGCTTTATGACGGAAACTGTGTTATCCCCTTCATTACCAACATAGGCAAATTTGTTGTTAGGGGTTATGGCTACACCGATTGGTTTAACTCCTACTTTAATCTTTTTTAGAATCCTTCGGCTATGAATACCTATAACCAAAACATTATCATCCGTGGTGACATAAGCTAATTTGCGGTTCGTCGTGAAAGCAATTTGATCCGGGCCAACACCGGCTTTTATCGTGTCAATAACCTTATTGTGTTTCACATCGAAAATAGAAATCGTATTGCTGTCGTTATTACTTACAAATCCTAAAGTTTTTTTGCCCATCTTCTTAGGCGTAATGGTTACTCCTACCGGCCTTTTTCCGACCATTATCGTTTCAACGACTTTTTGTTTCTTTATACATATTACTGAAACGGTATGATCAGCCGAATTAGTAACATAGACGAACTTTCGCGATGTACCTACATCCGATGGACTTTTTCCGACCTGGATGGTTCGGATAATTGTATTTGTTTTTCTTTTGATTACTTGAGCGGTATTATCGCGTTTATTGACAACATAAGCATACTTCCCATCGGGTGTAACAGCAATCTCAAAAGGTCCACTACCTGTCTTGATTGTTGCCTTAACCTTTCTTGTTCGGGTATCAATCACCGACAGGGTATTATCGTTGTAGTTCGTGACATAAGCGAAATGAAATGATGGCGAAGGTCTACACGTGGTCACAAGGAATAACCCTCCTTCATTTTATAACTTAATCTAAGTTATTAATCTGCATAAAGGAGTGGCACGGCCATTTTATAGATATTTGGCCCTAAGCTTGAGCGTGATTTACGGACCCTATTAAATCGCCTTTCTCCCCCTAAAAGCAAAAAATAAGGGCGCCCATAAGGCCCCCACCTTCACCACCATTACTTGCAAAGTGTCCAAATAAATGAAGTATCCGATTCGTAACCTTACCGCTTTGCCTTATATAACTCATGATACAGCTTCATGAGCGCCCTTTTTTCAATCCTTGAAACGTAGCTCCGCGAAATACCCAGCTCCTTCGCAATCTCCCGCTGCGTCCGCTCTTCCCCGCCAAGCTCCAGACCAAACCGGCCAACGACGACTTCCTTCTCGCGATCGTCCAAGATTTCCAAGTTCCGATATATTTTACTCTTCTCTATCTTGAGCTGCACCTTATCCACGACATCATCCGCTTCCGTTCCGAGGATGTCGATCAAAGTGATTTCATTCCCATCTTTGTCCGTTCCGATGGGATCATGCAAAGACACATCTTTGCGCGTTTTCTTCAGAGAACGTAAGTGCATCAAAATCTCGTTCTCGATACAGCGAGCTGCAAACGTCGCGAGCTTGGTCCCTTTGTTCGGCGAGAACGACTCAATCGCCTTAATTAATCCTATCGTCCCGATCGAGATCAAATCCTCAAGATCTTCCCCTGTATTGTCGAATTTTTTGAGGTTGTGAACACGAAGCAACGTAAATTCAAAATAATACACAGTGCCATTTCATAGAGAAGGTTAAACTAGCATGATTTTGATACAATAGAAGACATTTGTGATTCAATTTCTTAGTGTAGCTTGGCTCATCGGGAATTCATCAGGCACGTAACCACTCTCCTGTTCACTAACTCGGATCAGATATGCCGCCATCAACCGAGATGACAAAAAAAGCTTCCCTATAGTCGCCTGGTGTTTGACCTGTATATTTACGAAAAACTTTGTAAAATGTCCGGCGATTTTCGTAGCCTACGTGTTTCGCAATTTTGTCCAAAGACATCCCCTTCATCCCAATCAGAAGCTGCTTAGCCTTCTCTACTCGGACTTCATTGAGAAGAAAGTTGAATGTGTTACCCGTTTCTTTTTTGAATATTTGCCCTACATACACAGGATGCTGATCCAACAAAGAGGCAGCGTCACCAAGAGAAATATCCTTCATATAATTTGTCTTAATATAGTCAATTAAGATTCTGATATTCTCATTAGAATTCCCTTGTGGTTCCCCGGCTTCTTGCGTTTTAAGCTGAGTGGCTTGTTTCTCCTCCATAATATCAATTGCCATTCTTTTTAATAATTCGGCTAACTCCAACTGATTAATAGGTTTCAACAAGTATTCTTTGACTTGCAAGCGAATACCTTCACGTGCATATTTAAACTCGTCATATCCCGAGAGAATGATAAAGTGGGAGACATCTTTCTTTTGAGCCTCGCGAATCAGAGTCAAACCATCCATTTCAGGCATTTGAATGTCAGTTATTATCAAGTCAGGACGAAAGTAATCCATCTTTTCAAGCGCTTCGATACCATCGTTTGCTGTAACAATCTTGGTGAAAGCGGTATTTTCCTTTTCTACCATGTCCCGTATGCCAGCTAATATAATCTGTTCATCGTCTACGATCATTAACTTCAGCATCGCCGTTCTCCTTTAAATAAAGTCGAAGTGAACAAACAGTCCCCTCACCAGGAAGGCTGCTAAACATCACGCCTGATTGCCCCCCGAAATACGCTTTCACCCGTTCGGCTACATTTGTAAGGCCAATGCCCATTCCTTGTGTTTCAGAAATACCACTAACAGCTTCGCCTGCAAGTGCTTGCCGCAGTACTGTAAGCGCATCTTCGGAAATACCTGATCCGTTGTCAGACACCTCGATGATAGCGTAATCCTGCTCCTTGGCAAATCGTATGGCGATTTGCTTGGCCCCTCTTCGCTTCGATAGACCATGAATGATACTATTTTCAACAAGAGGTTGTAAAATAAACCTCGGACATTTTAACGTCATCAGCCCTTCTTCAGGGACTATCTCATAGTAAAGATCACTCATCCGAATTTGATGGATGGAGAGGTATCTTTTTACATTGTTCAATTCATCCTGAAAAGTCGTTTCATCTTGTTTGGACAAACTGTAACGCAAAAGATCCCCAAGGGAATAAGCCATATCCGCAACAGTGGAATCACCACTTGCCCTGGCCAGCATGCGCATCGTTTCCAGCGTATTATATAAAAAATGGGGCTGGATTTGTGCTTGCAGCATTCTAAACTCAGCTTCTTTCTTCAGCAATTCTACTTTTTGGACACGGTTTACCAGTTCATCAATTCGATTGATCATGCCATTGTAGTTCAAGATCAGAAACCCGACCTCATCTATTCCTACGCGCCCAGTGTACGGGTGATATAAGGAATCAGCTTCTACCCGGCGCATATGTCGCGACAATAGAATGAGTCGTTTGGTCAGGGAAGAAACAAAAACGTAATACAGAATGGTCAACAAGGCAAGCAATGCAAAGCCTCCCGTTATCCACCAGATCTTATGGCGGAGCAACGTAAACAAGGCATCCTTCTGGTTAATTTCAATAATCTTAAGCCCCAGTCTCGACAAGTCCGTTGAATTGACAAGCATTTGGTTGCGATCAGTCATAAACGTTTTACTCCAATTCGCAAGTGCGGAAGACTTAATCTCCATTAGTTGATTTTTGGGAAAAGAATTGTCCATTTTTTGATACACGATGTTGCCATCTTGACTCACCAATAGGATCACATTGTTAGGATGGAGACTCCGAAGCTGATCGAGGAACTCCTTAAAGAATATGGATTGAACAGTAATTTGAAGTACACCAAGATCGTTAGAGTACGAATCGTTATAAATCTTGTGAAAGTAAGCCAGTGTTGGTACTTCACCGATGGAATCGATTGTCCATATCCCTTTTTTCGGACCCATTGCCTTCCAATCAGAGGTTTTAATGACATCTTCCAATTCGTGATAAGCCTTAAAACCGGTAACGTTCAGTAAACGTTCTTCATATTTAGGGTATATGGTAAGATTTCGCACAAGTTTATCTCCAAGATATGAAAATGAAATAGCGGGTACGATTTCTTTCAGATAGGCGTAAATTAAATCTCGATCATTGGTGTAGTCTCCTCGCAAAAATTCAATTAAAGCGTTGTTATTCTGATATATCGAGTAAAGTGATTCGATCTTAACTAGACTAGCGTCAAGATTAACAGCTAATTGTTCAATATTCTGCTGATTAGCTAGTTGGTATTTCGCAATAAACTTATCATTCATCTGGCTATAAACAAAATAGGCAAAAGTAAGGAACGGAATAATAATCAGAAGAATATAGCCTACAATCATTTTAGTACTCATGCGCATATTCTTCACGGCTCCGTTTCCAAAAAATGAACGAACTCATACGGAATGATAGACCATCCAATATGGCTACATTCCGTATGAGTTTATATGATCTCTTATTTTGCTTTCGTCAAACTATCGTACTTTTCCTTCAACGGTCCGTACTGCTTTGTGGCCCACGCTTCCAATTTAGCGATACCGATTTTTTCAGCCTTGCTCAGCATGTCATCGTACGCTTTTGCGGCTTCCGCCTCCGATTTCGAAAGATACACTTTCGTGACTTCCGTTTTCACCATATTATCGATATTAGCCCGAATAATCTGCTCCGGAGAATCGGTATCCGGATTAATCATGCCGATCGCCGGGTTATATTTCGTAATTTTGGAGTAGGCTTCCCCTTGACGCGTCGTTTCCGAGCCTTTCTTGTAGGAGCCTAAAGCCATGCCAACACCGCTCTCCGTTGGCACGCCCCACCAGTAAACACCTTTCTTCTTGAGAATTTCAATATTTTGGACATCATAATTAAATTCTGGATATCCTGCTGCGTTCCAGGTCCAATCCTTATCTTTAATTCCCCACTCCGCTGTTCTCCACCCATCTTCCGAAAATAAGTATTTGAGAAGCCTCACGGTCGCCTCGACATTCTTATTGTTCTTGGTTACGTACATTCCCAGTCCGCCGGTTCCGGTACTGATGATGGATGCGTTCGGTCCGAGCGGCTCCGCGAGTTGAACGAACTTGAGATTTTTATCTTTTGAGTCTGCATTGAGGCGGTCCGCAGCGGAATAGGTCCATGTGTAAGCAAAGCCTTTGCCGGCGAGCACCATTTGCTCGGTCTCCGACTCGTTCTTATACGCGAAATTTTCCGACGTGACAAAGCCGTTGCGATACAAACTGTTCATATAAAGCATCGACTTGCGTACCTCATCCTGTCTGAGATAATATTCAATCTTGCCGTTCTTGTCGACAAACCCACCCTGAGCGCCGAATTGCGTATCAAAAAAAGGTCTTAGCCAATTCGGGTTCAAGATTAATGGCGTCATTTCCGGGTGCTTAGCTTTAACATCGGCGAAAACCTTATTGAGGTCGTCAATCGATTTGATAGCTGGATTTCCGATTTCCTCCAAAATATCTTTGCGCATAGCAAGTCCCGGAACCATCATATGTGCGTAAGGATTGGCTTTCCATTCAGCTTCCGTTGAGAAATCATTGCGGATGGCGTAATAATTGCCATCAGTTACGGTACTAACCAGCTCTTTAATCGGATCAAATTTTACATCCGGAGCGTACTTCGGAAAAATTTGATTGTACGGAAGACTAAGTTTTGCATCTGACATGAGTTTGAAGTTGAAAGACACCACGATATCTGGCAGATCACCGGAGGCCGTCATCAAAGCCAGTTGCTTGTCATCGGTAGCAACAGTGACTTTTGGCTTCACACAGGTTGCTTTTGTAATCGCTTCCGGAATTTCGCCCGACCATTCCTGGAACGGATACCACGTGGCATCGACGAACATATTTAGCTCGACAGGTGATGTACAGGGACTTGGATTCTCGCTTGTACCAACAGCGGTTTTGGTGGCCGCTGGAGTACTACTCACTGATGAATTTCCCCCATTATCCGTACTCGTGCTGCAGCCTGCAAGCACACCCCCTATCAGAAGCGGAGCGACTACCATTTTGGTGATCCTTTCGATTCGTTTTTTCATTTTCTTTCCCCCTTCATAATAACTTCTTATTTTCAAGCACTCTGATTGACATCCAAATAAGAGTGCTATAAAAATATTGCTTTCAACCCTTGACGGAACCAAGCATTATACCCGATACGAAATGCTTTTGCAGAAACGGGTACACGCCGAGAATGGGAACGATCGATATAACCATGGCGGTGGCCTGAATAGAAAATGGTGTGACGCTCGATCGCGACATGGCGGCCATCTGCGCTTCTCCGGAAGGGACCATCGACTGATTAATGACTTGCATCATTCGATAGGTAAGCGTACGCAAGTCCTCGTCCTGTACGAAATAAGCGGAATCAAGCCATGAGTTCCACTGTCCTGAGCCTAAGAATAGACTCATCGTCGCAAGCAGCGGCATAGAAACCGGAAGTATGATCTTTGTGAAAATGCGAATTTCAGAGGCGCCATCCATACGTGCCGATTCCCCAAGTTCATCGGGAATTTCCCTAAAAAAGGAGATCGCGATTAGCAGGAAAAACAGATTCAGCATGCTCGGAATGACATAAACACCAAATGTATTAATCAGTTTAAGGCTCTTTAAAACGATATAGTAGGAGATCAATCCGCCGGAGAAGTTCATGGATACGATTACAATTAAGAAATAGCTTCTCCTGAAAATCAGATCTCTCTTGGACAGTCCATAAGCAACTAAACAAGTAAAGAGAACGGCAAGCGATGTCCCTATGACAGTTCGAAGCACCGAGATACCCAATGATTTAATCCACTTCGGATTTTCGAGGAAATAGAGATAGTTACCGAGCGTGAAGCTTCTCGGCCATAGATACATGCCTCCGGCGGCTGTATCGGTGCCGGCGTTAAACGTGATCAACAAAATGTAATAGAACGGATATACCGTAACAAAAACGATGATGACTAGGACGACCGCTATAATGGAATCCAGTACGCGATCCTCGACTGTTTTTCTTCTGCGCAAAATGGATCACCTCCTTTTTTCTTGTCGAACTAGAACAATCCAGTTCCCGACACACGCTTGGCAATCGCGTTGCTGGTGAAAATCAGCATGACCGAAATAACGGATTGCATCAAATCAATTGCGGTTGCGAACGAGAATCTTCCTTGCGCAAGCCCTATCGTGAAAGCGTAGGTCTGAATGATCTGAGACTTCTCGCTGTTTAATGTATTGCCGAGCAGCATCGCCTGTTCAAAATTCGATCCGACTAAGCCGCCGCCTAGCATGCTGCCAATTGTCAGAATCAAAACAACGATGCTTGCGTTCTTCAGCCCGGGCAGCGTAATATAGAGAATTCGCTTAAGCCGCCCCGCCCCATCGATTTCCGCAGCCTCATAGAGTGAAGGATCGATACCGGCAAGTGCCGCAAGAAAGATAATCGTCCACCATCCGGCCTCTTTCCAGATGGCCGTAGAAACTGCGAGTCCCCAGAAGGCATCCGGGTTCGTCAGAATGTCGAGCGGTTTATCCACAAGATGGAGCGATTGCAATAGGTAGTTAATGATGCCGAAACCGCTTGAGAAGAACGAATAAGCAATGCCGGTTACAACTACCCAGGAAACAAAATGAGGCAAGTAACTGACCGTCTGGACGAACCGTTTGAGGAATACATGCTTCACTTCACTGAGCAGAATGGCAAACAAAATCGGGATTGGGTAGGAAAAGATGATTTTTAACAAGCTTAAAACCAGAGTATTGCGCACTAGCATCGGAAAATTGTAATCATTAATTAACTCTTTGAAGTGGGTAAGCCCAGCCCACGAGCTTGTAAAAATACCTTCAATTCCTGTCGATATTTTATAATTCTTGAACGCAATAATAATTCCAAACATCGGAATGTAACTAAAAATCAATAGGAACACAAGCCCGACCCAGACAAATAGCTGAAAAGGCAGCTGATTTTGAAAGCGTTTTAGAAATACGTCATTGTTCATAACTATCACCACCCTCTAAATTTTTGTATGTCTATAATTACCTTTATGTCTAAATTATAATTTGAAGGGTGCCTACGATGATACGGTTCATTTCCAAGATAAGTGTGCCTATTTTAAAGCTTTAAATACCTGAAATTGCCGTTCCTAATCCATTTCCGGACAGTTCATATCCAATCATTCGTTTAAAGGGAAAACTTCACCCAAAGAGAGGAACATCTTTAAGGTGAAGTCTACCAAAGACAAACTGAATACCAAGTTGAAATTTTTGGTATTGTTAAGTACAAGCTTGCGTTAAGCTTGTTGAACACACATAATAAAATTAAAAGGCTGCTTGAAATCTTCTTACGAAACAATTTAAAGAATCTGCAAAAGGGGGGATTGGTCAAGTGGAGCTCCCAAAAGTTAATGTCGAAAATATGAACGTTAAGATTTCGTTAGGCGGTTTATTGTTAAACGTTTTGTATATCAGATTCGGGGTCTTTTATCAATCCTTTCTCGAACACAGCCATAGCATGAAAAGCTACGAACTGCATTATATTCCTCAGGGACAGGGAATCTTGGTAGCAAACGGCCGAAATTATCCGATACATCCTGGCACTCTTTATATGACTGGCCCAGATATTGCGCACGAGCAAATCACGGTTCTCTCCGACCCTATGGCGGAATACTGCATATGCTTTGAAGTGTTGGCCAATAACATTAACGATGATCCGGATCTTTCCTCTATAGCAAACCAATTCGTTCAAACAACTTTTTGGTTCGGTCAGGACAAGCAGAATTTGTTGCCATTGTTCGAGCAACTCTCCTATGAAACAACCAATCAATATATCGGCTACTACCTGACGGTTCAACATATTATCGAGCAGATCGTCATCAAGCTGGTCAGAAACTACACAAACAGTGTTCTGACCTCCTCTGCTATGCCGCTTAAAACCTTAGACGACGAGAGAGTCGTTATCATTGAAAATAGTTTTTTATACAACTATGATGATTTAACTATACAGAAGCTCGCTCAAAAACTGGGACTAAGTGTGAGACAGACGGAGAGAACCATTCAACAGTATTATGGCCAATCGTTTACGCAAAAAAAGACCCAAGCAAGAATGACGGCTGCCGTTCACCTTCTTATTACAACCTCAATGACCATTAGTGAAATAGCGCGACATGTCGGTTTTTCTTCATTGGAACATTTTTGTACTGCTTTTAAGAAATACTACAATACCTCGGCAGGTGAGTTTCGCTCCTTGCGCAAGCCCTTTGATCACAATGTGACATGTCATTGAAGACAAACGGTAATAAATTGTACAACTCGAACATCGCATCAATTGGACAAAATAAATACAACTGTAACGTCTATACCAGAATTCAGCGTTAAGCGAATATGTTTACCAAATTCATCGTCAAGCGCCTCTACTTCTTGGGCGTTAACCATTGCTTTTGTCCAAGGAATACCCACTTTTACTTTTACTTCATTTTGATTTACAACTGATTTTAATGTAACACATGCAATGTTAGTGTCCCAAAATAACCCTCTAACCTCTACCCGGGTCCTTGCCATTAATCCTTTTATTGACCCTGATTTCCATTCAGAGGGCAGCGCCGGAAGTATTTCAATTTCACCTGTATTGGAAAATAGCAGCGCTTCATTTACTGCCCCCACAGTACCAAATAATGTATCCGTACAATAGCAGTCGTTTCTTCTGTTTGTGTCATGGTCTGTCATCAAGGAAGTGTAATAACCGGAATCCATCATCATCGGCAGAAGGGACGAGACGACCCCGTCGCCGTTTTTTAACCTGGCATAGACCAGCGCCTTATGCATCCAGCCGTGCCCCGCCGTCGCGTCTCCTGTATTGTATTTATTTCTGTTTTCAACCGCGATAATTGCTGCTTCCGTTAACTCCGTATTGTTCTGCGTTTCGTACGCAGGCCAAGCCGGATAGAGATGGCTTAAATGGCGGTGGTTGTTGTTTTCCGTATATTCACTCATTGCCCATTCGCGTAAAGCGCCGTCTTTGTCAACCTTATAATCCGGCATTAGTCCTAACAATGCTTCCCATTTGGCAACAGCAGTTTCATATCCGTCGCGCTTTACTGCTTTTTCCATGGATATGACCATATGCAGTCCATCCCGCGCCGCAGAAATATCCATCGTGGCATTTGCCGTAATCGTACTGTTGTAACCGATCGGGTTATTCTCTGGAGAGTAGGTAGGGATAAGCAAATATTTCTCGCCTGGATTTAACGCAGTTTTGCCTTTCTCATAGCACGCATTACCGTTTATATCCGTATAGTATTCCGGCGTACATAGCTGCTCCCAGAAATTAGCCTGCTTTGTCAGCAGCGGAAGTAAAATATCCTTTTCCAAATCTAGAAATCCATTTTCGATCAATTGACTGAATTCTTCATCCGTCAGCCCACCGTCCTTTATACTGAGAAGCGGTTTCAGATCATGAATTCTCATGTTGTCTTTGATCGGAATCTGCCCATTGCCGTAACACTGCCAATACTCGAAGATCGGGAGCAGACACCAGCTCGCTCCGGCATTCCAATATTCAAACGGATAGTCATTGTCGTATTCCACATGCATTGCGCGGTCGATGTCCGAGTTTACCGACACCTGCAGGGCATCATGCATCCCGTAGGCCATTCGCGCATTGTATTCGAAGTCGGGCGTGTTTCTCAAGAAGAAAGTGATGTATCCAAGCTGCGCTTGCGTGAAATGGCCTGTATTCATCGGAGAAACCTGTAAATTCACATTGGCGTCAAGCGTATAGATACCTCGCCAGCCAGGATTCCACTCCCCGGTCCACATCCCATACAAGCGCGGAGCGCTTGAACCGCTGCAGCATAGTAAGGCATATCGTCCCTGGTTGTACACCTGCTCCATAAAAGCATGATTGATTCTAGTTTTTGATGCCTTTTGCGCGTTGATTAGCGTTACGTTGTCAGCGCTCTTGTCATCCTCGTCGCCTGTAAGAGTAAATTGTGCAGCGTTAAATTCTGCGGAATGCTTTAGGGCGTGAGGCGTGAGGGCAGCTTGATAATCGAATTTACCATAGGCATCTTTATATTTTTCAGCGACCGCATTCATGTTCTGAAATAAATTGTCTACGATAGCGTATTGCGTCATTCCGGCAAAATCTTCGGTTTTGCCCATATCAAATGTCCTGTTCGATTGCGTAATTAAATATACGGCTTCGGCGTCGATCACTTGGATCGCAGGATTCTGTTCCATTCCTACATTCATCGGTTCATTCGTGTCAGCGAGCAGTACTCTCTTCTTGGATCCATTAACAACAATAATCTGCGTCAGACCTGCATACCCACCATTGCTCAGCTCGCTGTCCTGATAGGATGGGTAATGGGCAACCTGCGCGATATATGCCGCACTCGGTTCCACAAGCTTTTTGTATTGAAGCGCCGTCAGCTCAGACATACCATCCCTCGATTTGTACATGCTCGAAATGTCATCAATGGAGATGATCATATTGATCTTAGCGCCTTCTGAGGATTGTGAGATCTTCGTAATCGAAACATTGTCTTCTCTGGATGTAAACGAGGTTCGGATCCACTCGCCAAATTCATCGGTGTATCGTACTCCGGTTTCGGCTGTTTCATAATTCGTCCATCTCTCATAATCAGACACGGCTCCCTTATCAGTCACGCCTAATCTGAGCTGGTGTCCCGGATGATAACTATAAAAATAGGTTCTTACCCTCGTTTTACCGTCAGGAAAAGTAATCTTCCATTGATCGTTTTGTTTAAAAACATTCCATCTGGCATCAGCAAGCTGCCCCGTTAATTCTCCTGGAATCGCTCTTGGATCTCGAGACGGATAGTTGAACCACATATTTTGAAAAATAAAGCTGTCCGTATAAGGCGATCCTGACGTGATATACCCATTTTCGCCATTTCCACTAATCATGCCTTCCCGCCACGCTAATCCGGGATTTGTTGTTGCCACTTCTTTATAGGTGTTAGCGTAATTGCCTTTTTCGTACATTCGTGTAATTTCCGATATTTTAGTCATGCTATTCCCCCTGATCTGCTCGCTATGGTATTTATTATATCTGGCAGGGGAAGGTTCATGAATCGTTCAGAGCGACGTAAAAGAAAGCAAATATGTCGCAATTTAGCAGGCAGTGGGGTCAGTGCCACACATTCTCCTTTAATTTATGAGGAAGAACGCCGACATCAGCTACTTAGGTTACCAGAGCAAGCACTCTATAAGATGGGAGAAGATCTTTCCTTCATACGTGAATCAGCAGATCAGCGAACGTTTTTTCTGGAATTTGATGTTCAAGAAGAAGGTGGCGCCAAGCGAAAAAAGCGTGTCATTAAGGAAAAACATTTAGCTGAACCTATTATTGCAAAAATTGTTGAAGTTGTTAATTCATATCGCACATCTCAAAATTATGAATACAATATAAGTCCTCCACATTGGAAAACTCACGAGGCTCTGACTAATCGTCTCCGTCAAGGTGAAAACTTTCTTTAAAGGAATTACCAGGAGATTAAAACCAGTAGATGATTATCATTATTCGATTATGAAACAACTCCGCACTTTTATTGAAGTACCTGAAGCTGATAAGAGTATTAATCCGGAGAAAAAAAGAATTCCGAAATCAGACTGGACAGAAGCTTATCTTTATAATGGGAATGGTTCAGACTCAAAACGCCGTCGTAAGCAGGTTATGCGACTGAGTCTTCTTTCTCGCGCGTATACTCATCCGAATTTTCCCCTCCAGACTGTTACCAGCCTTCACCAGCTCGGACTTACTCGCTACTACGGAACGATCCGCCATCTCGAAGCACATCGATTCGGCTTTCCCTTTAAGGTTATACCTCCCTACCTTGTCTACGTTTGCGTCAAGGAGACTACGAGACTTCCCTCGGTTATCTGCACATTCTATTCCATCCAACCTGATCCTAATCACGTCGATGAGCCTGGCAGGTCATATCCCTTTGTTTGTTTCCCTGCAAGATATAACATATTTGCATAAGTTTCCCCGTTTGTTTGGCGGGTCACCCAACATCGCCGCCACCTCTGGATCACCGCATTCCGGGCTGGATTTTTCCTGCAGGCCCTTCAGATTCTCTCTCACGAGAGACAACCTGCCAATCCTAACCCTGCTGGATTAGGACCTCTACTTCGGCTACGGCACTTTAAAAGGTAAAGTTACCGAGTGGATTTGAACCACTTAGATTGTGCGACTGTGAGGCGCACAAACAAACCGGACCCCCTTATTTGGAGTTCCGGTTTATAAACACTAAACAACTTCATTCAACCGCCCATCCCGAAACCGCACAATCCGCTTCGCCTGTTGTGCAATCAATAAGTCATGCGTAATCAAAATAATCGTCCGACCTTGTGCATTTAATCTCTTTAAAATGTTTAAAATCTCCACACCAGTCTTCGAATCTAACGCTCCCGTAGGCTCATCCGCCAAAATGATCGGAGGATCACCTGCCAACGTTCGCGCAATAGCAACACGCTGCTGTTGTCCACCAGATAACTCCGATGGATGGTGCTTCCATCGATCCAATAAATCCACCGATTTTAGTGCATGTAAAACGAGTGGCTCTCTTTCCTTTTTGCTCATTCCCCGATAGATCAAAGGCAACTCCACATTCTCATAAGTACTTAATCTCGGCAGCAAGTTGAAGCTCTGAAAAACAAATCCAATCTTCTGATTACGAATCTCAGCAAGCTGAGATTCCTTAAGCACGTTTATTGCTTGACCATCTAAGTCATAAATACCTTTATCTATAACATCCAAACACCCGATGATGTTCATTAATGTTGTTTTGCCGGAACCTGACGGTCCCATAATAGCTACGAACTCTCCATGATCAATATCTAGCGAGACGTCATCTAACGCTTTAATCGTTTCCTCGCCCATCGTATAATATTTACTTGCATTCTCGATATGGATTAACGTCATAACCTTCACCTCCATTACTTGCACAGAGTCCAAATAAATGAAGTATCCGATTCCAATCCTTACCGCTTCGCCTTATAAAACTCATGATACAGCTTCATGAGCGCCCTTTTCTCAATCCGAGACACATAGGAGCGGCTAATGCCCAGCTCCTTCGCAATCTCCCGCTGCGTCCTCTCTTCCCCGCCAAGTTCCAGACCAAACCGGCCAACGACGACTTCCTTCTCGCGATCGTCCAATATCTCCAGATTGCGATAGATTTTGCTCTTCTCTATCTTGAGCTGCACCTTATCTACGACATCGTCTGCTTCCGTCCCGAGGATGTCGATCAACGTAATTTCGTTCCCCTCTTTGTCCGTTCCGATGGGATCATGCAAGGACACATCTTTGCGCGTTTTCTTCAATGAGCGAAGATGCATAAGTATTTCGTTCTCAATACAGCGAGCTGCGAATGTCGCGAGCTTGGTCCCTTTGTTCGGCGAGAACGACTCGATAGCAACTTATTGGTTAAGTTAAAAACCATTACCACCATCACATGAGTAATTAAATTCATCCGAGGTTACTCATCACGGCAGCAAGACTTTTTACGTTGCTTCGTGTCCACAACCTCAAAAAATTCGACAATACTGGGGAAGATCTAGAGGATTTGATCTCGATCGGGACGATAGGCTTGATCAAACATGGGATGGGACGAATCAGTATGAAATCAAAAGATCATGTATTTAAATGGAACATTACGAAGCTGATATGATCCTATTAACCGTTAGATGGCATTTAAAATATTGCTTGAGTTATAGAGATGTCGCAGAAATGATAAAAGAGCGAGGATTGAATATCTCTCATACTACGATCATGAGATGGGTCCATGAGTTCGGACCTGAAAACTATGATGGGATTTAAGTCATTCCAGACAGCCGAAGAAACGTTAGCGGGAATTGAAGCCTTTCATATGCTCAGGAAACAGCAGGTTGAAATATCGCCTGCTATTTCCGATGTTGAATGGATTAATAAATTATTTGGATTGGCTGTATAGTTTATCCAATAAAGTAAGGTATACTTGGCAGTTTTATTATTTGTAATACAACCACAATGAGTACCACCGAACTGATGACTCGGAACAAAACATTCAGCTTATACACTTTCTTATTCTTGAAGCTGATCCATATGAGAGACAAGTATGATTTCATGATGTTCCTCACTCCTTGCCCCGCGACCGGCCGATACTTATTAAGATGTATTCTATTTGGAACTCACTTTCTGCCAGGTGGTAATAAGCGATTGAGCATCCGTATTAAGAATCGCTTTGGCACTGTCTTTAACATTATTACGTAAGGCTTCATTATTTAAGTGCTTTATAAAATCCTGCATATGTTTAATCGCATTATCCTGTTTCCCGATTTCAAGTCGATGTTGTACCTGCTTAAGAGCATTGGTAAGCTGTGGTATCACCGCTCCGCTTAATTCTCCTGAATCCGTGTAACGAGTTATTAAATGTTCCATGGCATATACACTTGTTGTAACGCTAACATGAAATGTGTTCTGAAGCTTGTTACCTGCAGCATCCTCGATTGCAACAGTTGTCGTCTTATCTCCTAAATTTCCAGCCATATCAATATCTATACTTTGCATTGTTTGAGGATTAATCTTATATTCCGTACCATCCACGATGATTTGTGCAGATTTTATGGCTGATAAGTTATCCCATACTTTGAAGTTTAGAGCCATGTAATCCTCGAAGGAATCTCCTTCTTTCAACATATTCCAATTTGCAGAAAGTGAAAATGAAGGCAAATCCTTACTCACTATTGTTTTTCCCTGAGATACATTTCCTGAGGTATCAATAGTCTTTATTAAAATAGTAAAGTCTTTACCCTTTTGAATTCCCGGTAGAACAGCAGTTTGTATTCCTCTATTAACATCTATTACACTGCCAACCTGCTGTCCATTGCTTAATAGAGTGATTTGCACCTTCTGACCATCAATATCATAGGGACCATCCCAAAGCAACTTCATACTGTCAGTTCCGCTGATCACTTGAACATTTTCCACATTGCCTGGAGGAACATTGTCTTTCACAGGAACAGGCGGTGGAGTTGGTGCTGTAAATACAGCTGGGTCACCGAAGGTAAATTTATCAAAGTTATATAACCAATCTCCACCTTTAAACAACATGAAAACAATGTGCTTTCCTGTTATAGGCGTTGTTACATCCGCTGAGAAAACCTTGAATTTCTGCCATCCGCCGGTTCCTGTAACAGTACTAGTCGCAATAACGGGACCGTTCATGCTGTCCATTCTTAATTCTATAGTTCCTCCACCCGTATCACTTGCAGCATTAACATGGAATTTTGAAGGACTTGTACTTCCAAAATCGACGTAATTGTACATGGCATATGGGTTATTAGGACCGTATATTCCGGCCAAGTAGGTTTGCCCTCCTCCATTTTCCGTACCGAAACCTACGCCACTGGTATAGTTTTCAGCTTCTAGCTTACCATATGCATCTCTTGCTTTGCCCTTCACTGTTGTAAAGGTGAACCAATCCAAATTACAGGGTGAATCACTTCCGTTTGTTCCATGAAACACTAGATATACATCATGAACACCAACGGCTTTGGTATCGTCTATGTTAGACATAATGTCTACCCAGTTATTCCAATTACCTAAAGCAGGAATTCCAATAACACCTACAGTGGGTCCGTTCAAACTGTCTAACTTAATTTCAATAGTACCCCCTTGATTGCCGCTTGTTACATGAGCAGTAACACCTGCGGCACCGGATCCAAAGTCAATTCCTTTATAAGAGGCATAAGCATTGTTTTTAATACCATCTATAAATCCCCACTCCGCATTTTTACTTAGACCTGAACTGCTGTCGAAATTACCAGCTTTAAGCCTTGCATATGCATCTGTTTTTGTAGGATCCGTTGTAGTGAATTTGAACGAATTTAAATTAAATAAGTATTGATCTTTCGTCTTTGTGAAGGCAAGATATACATCATGTTTTCCCGTAACTGTACTTTGGTTCCCTTGATCATCCTTAAGAAGTGTAACGGCATCCGTATAATTATTCCAACCGCCTGTTCCTTCTACGTTTAAGGTGCCAACTTTGGGACCATTCAACGAATCAAGCCTTATTTCAATATTACCTCCATCTGTTCCGCTAGCTGCTCTAGCAATAAAGCCAATAGCACCGGTGGATCCAAAATCAACATTTTTATAAGCCGCAAAGAATCCTGACTGAATTCCACCCAGCTGCAGTGTACCTTCTGAACTGCCCTCTAAGATAAATCCGGTACCCACATTATAGCTTTCCGCTTCTATTGTATTGTAAGGATTTTTTGCGGCATAATTTATTGTAACATCCTGTGGTTCTATAACAGTTAATGCTTCAACAGCACTTGATGACGCCCAGGATTCATAAGTTCCGGAAAGCAGTTGCCCTGCCCAGTTGCCATCCACGATATTGTCTGAATTTCGATTATTCCATGCCATTTGAGTATTGAAAGCAAGCCAATAATTAAGATCGTTGCTAAACTGCTTATATGCACTTTCACTTCTCTCATTCACAGCCTTTTGAAGATAGGCCAGATTACGGATTAATATCGTTTTACCGCCCTTTAAGTCCCCATTCGGCCCTTCGTAGCGCAACAAATGGTTGGCGTCAACTAAATGAGTTTGGGTAAAGTTAGCTGCTTTCACTGCATCATCGAGATATACGGTATTTCCGGTTATTTGATACAGGCCTACTGCTGCGCCTATGAAAGTACCCTGATTATAATGAGTTGCATCCGGGACTGCGCCTTTCTCAATTTCTATACGGTCATATACTTTTCCATTGCCGTCAGTAAGCATAGTCTTGCCCCATCTGTATATTTTAGAAGCTGCATCTAAATAATGTTCATCCTGAGTAATGTTATACATATAAACAGCTGCTTCAGCCGCTGGGAAATTAATGCAGGCATTCTTTGTGGTATGCTCACTATTCAACCACCAAATGCCGCCATTTGCAAAGTTGTCATCCCATTGCGTGTCATATACGAAGTCAAAATAATACTTGGCCTTATCTAAATATCTTTGTTCCTTGGTAATTTCATAAGCTCTCGCAGATGCCATGGCCCACCACATGATATCATCGTTGAAATGATTGTTTGTCCAATCTTCTCCGAATTTTGCTACTGTACCGTCAAATATATCATCGATCTGAGTTCTAAGTTTTGATTTCAAACTAGGATCAGATGTGTGTACATAGGCATCCATGACCATTTCCCAAAGTTCCGCTTCTACCCAGAAGCCTTGATAGTTGTTGCCATGATCAGAATTCGTCCAAAAATACTTTGCATCACTATCCCAAAACTTTGTGTTAAATGCTTCTATGGCAACGTCTGCATCTGACGAAGTAAATGCATTGGCTTTTGTGATGGCTACGTCTGCATCTGACGAAGTGAATGCATTGGCTTTTGTGCTTGTAATGGCAGACATCGTAGTAAAACTCAAGGAACACGCCAATGTTAATACTATGAATTTAAATGGTTTAACTTTTTTCAATTCCATCTCACACCTCCAATGTAATAGAACTATTTAATTACCTTAGAAATCTTGTCAACCATATCGTTTAGGTTGCTGACAGGTGCTTTCCCTGTCAAAACATTATTCCATGAAGCCTCTACAAATGGATTTGCTTTACCTGCCCATGTGGTTAGGAATCGTACGGGTTGAACATTCTTGGATTGGAGAATATGATTCACACCTTCGGCAACATCAGCATGCTTGGAAGAAGTTAAAAAGTCGAAGTAGGCTTTTGCAGCATCCTTATGTGCGGCAGGAGCAACGGGATTTTGCGGCAATACTTCTGCATACATGGTCGAATCCAAATATTTAAGCACTTTCCAGATCGCATCCGGATTTTTAATGTTGGAAGGGCTGCTCCAACCAACTGCATCGTAAATTTCCGATTGTGAGTTTACTACAGGACCTGGAACAAAGCCCCAATCTAAATTAGGTGCAGTTCTGATCAAATCATCCGCAATCCATTGACCTTGTTGCGTCATCGCCACAGTACCAGCTTTAAAATTGCTGATGACGTTTGTTTGGTCGAAGTTCGGCGGGATCATGGAGCCGTTAGCGATTGCAGCCTTATATTTTTCTAAACCTTCAATAAACTGCGGACTGATTTCAACTTTGGTAGGTTTCACGATTCCATTGGCAAATGGCGCACCACCGGCAGAAACCGAATATAAGGATAATTTGAATGGGTCAACGGTTGCATACAATCCATATTGCTGCACGCCTCCCTTTTTAGAAGAAAGCTTAAGTGCATCTGCAAACATTTCATCATAAGTCCAACCAGCTTTGGGCTCAGCTAATCCTGCCTCCTTGAAGAGTTTCTTGTTATAGAAATAACCATATGTATTTAAAAGACCAGGCAGCCCATATAATTTGCCGCCATCTAACTTCCACGCATCCAGTACACCGTTATAAAAACCATCCATAAACTCCTTATCTCCAGCTGCCTTAGCACTCCAGTCATACAGTCTTCCTTCCGCACCGTTGGCAATCACCATATCATTGCCTGTCATGAATATATCGGGACCCTGATTGGCTGTTATCATTTGATTGATTTTTAGGCCATAATCGGATAATGGCGCAGGAATCATTTTCACAGTAATACCTGGATTCGCTGTTTCGAATTTTTTCATAGATGCCATAATCTTTTCATTCATAGATGGAGATTCCCAAGTCATAATACTGACTTCAATAGGTGCCGCTTTTGTAGGTTCCTTTGTAGCTGAAGGAGCATTCGTAGTAGCTGCAGCCGAAGTGCTTGAAGTTGGCGCCTTATCAGTAGAACTGCAAGCTGACAAAGCGAATGGAAATACCATAACGACCGCTAATAATAGACTTGCCCTTGCATGATGTTTTTTCATTTTGTAATACCTCCCGTTTTTTATAGAAAAAACTTTTTTACTTTTAAGTATAAATGACATTTCAAATCATTTTTTTGACATTCCCCCTTTCAATGAGTCGAGGCTATTTCAAACCAGCGGAATTGACCGATCCAAGACCTTGCATGAAATACTTTTGGCCGATAAAAAAGATAATCAGCATGGGAAGCATATAAAGCAGATCAGCCGCCATAAAATAATTCCATTGCGTTGTCCATGTGGATGCGTATGAAGCCATGGAAACAGCCAAAGGCCACTTTGATTGATCAACCAAATAGATAACAGGTTCAAGATACTGGTTCCAAGAACCCTGAAACGAAAAAATCATCATGGTGATAATAATGGGCATAGACATCGGCACAATAACGTTCCATAATATTCGAAGATCATTCGCACCATCTATCTTCGCCGCTTCATCAAAGGATTTTGGAATGGTACTCGAAAATTGGATAAACAAAAATGTAAAGGATGCATTTCCGAAAAACGCAGGAACGATGATAGGAAGCCAAGTATTATACCAACCCAGTGATGTATATAAATGGAACAAGGGAATCAAACCAATAAATCCTGGTAACATCAGACTTCCTACAAATAAAGAAAACCACATTTTACGCCCCGGAAATCTCAAACGACCTAGGCCGTACCCTACTAGAACCGAGCTAATGATCTGTCCGATTGTACATAGGACTGCAATAATCATTGAATTTGAAAACGCTCTCCAGAAATGAATTTGTTCAGTTCCAATTACGAAGTTTTCCCAATTGAATTCTTTGGGGTACCAATCAGGCGGAAGACTGAACACATCATCGTTTCCCTTTAACGCTATAATGATCATCCAAAATAATGGATACAGCATCGAGATTGAGCCAACTAGAAGAATAATAAATCGAAATATTTGAAATGCAGAATTTTTCATACTGCCACCCTCTTACCTATTATCATTTTCGTAATAGACAAATCGATTGGAAAATTTATAAGTAACCAATGTAAATAGCATAATGATGGCAAACAGGATACTTACTTCTGAAATCGCGTAGCCAAACATCTTGCCATTGAAAGCATCCTGAAATATTTTGAAGTTAAGAAGCATTGTGGAAAAATTAGGTCCTCCGTTCGTTAATACAAGTACCTGAGTGAACCCTTGGAAAGCTCCAATAATCCCTAAGATGAGTTGAAGAAAAAGAATAGGAGTAATCATCGGAATGGTAATCTGGATAAAGCTCATCCACCTTGTGGCTCCATCCACTTGTGCGGCTTCATAAAAGTCTTGAGGGACCGATTGGAGACCGCTTAAAAAGATAATCATGGTACCTCCAACCTGCCATAAACCGTTAATAATGACTGAAATCAAAGCTGTATTCTCATCCGTCAACCAAGTTCCTTGAGGGAGCCCTAACAAGTTTAAAACTTGATTGGCAAGACCATATTGAGGTTGATAAATAAACTTCCATAACGTAAGAGATGCAATAATAGGTAAGACGGTGGGTAAATAATAAAAAGTGCGAAAATACTTAATGCCGGGAAGGTTTTTGTTTAATAACATGGCTAAGAGTAAACCAAGCGCTAGTGAAGCAGGAACGCTTAGAAAAACAAAGTAAAAAGTTACTTTTATGGAAGTCCAGAAAGCAGGATCTACTGTAAACATATAAATGTAATTATCAATTCCGACATATTTCGGTTTATTAAAACCATCCCATTCTGTTAAAGCATAATAAAATGAGGTTATGAGCGGGTAAGCAACAAACACACTGAAACCGATAATGGAAGGTAATATGAATAAATAACCGATGATCAAGGCTTTTAAATTCTTTTTTTGCACAATTGCTTTCAATACTATGCCTCCTTTATCAAGTCCCTTTGTTCAGCCCATTTCCAGACAAATTCCCCGAACAAGCTATTCGCCCACGCAAACCAACTTCGTGTATATTGCTCTGGATGATCCGGATGGAAGCTTTCATGCATAAATCCTGTTTCTGCATGAGTATGAAGCAGCATTTGAATAATGGCATCCTGCTCCTTAAGATCCCTCGATGTAAGCCCTTGCATAATTAAGCCGATATGCCAAACATACCCCTGTGGTGTATGAGGACTGCCGATTCCTTTCGCATACATGCCTTCATAATAATAGGGATTCTCTTTACTCAGAACAAAGGCGCGAGTATTTTGATAAATGGAATCATCCTTCGAACGATAACCCAAGTAAGGAATGGATAGTAAGCTTGGGACATTAGCATCATCCATTAAATTGTAATTTCCAAAACCGTCTGTTTCATAAGCGTAGATGGGGCCATGCTTGGGATGTTGATACACACCATATGTTTGAATACCGAACTCAATTTCTGCCCTAAGATCTTTAGCAGTGGCAGCAAGGCTATGATCCTGATACGCATTTTCTGCAAACTCAATAATGTGACCCAGAATGACTACTGCAAACATATTGGCTGGAATTAAGAAACCGAACTTGCAAGCGTCATCACTTGGCCTAAAACCCGACCATACCATGCCCGTATAATTCGTTCGAGTCCCCTTACCTTTAAAGGGAATCGTATCCGAAGGCAACACACAATGTTCTTCGCTTCGTTCAAATGAATAGGAAGAATGCTGATCATGGCGCTGTTCAGTTCGCATCGTTTCTACAATGACACGCAGTGCCTGATGCAGAGAATCGTTAAAGAGCTCTGTGTCTTGCGCAGCATCCCAATAATCCTTACAAAGCTGGACTGGGTAGCATAGAGAATCCAATTCAAACTTTCTCTCCCAAATAAAGGGGGCCATTTCCGTCAAGTCCGATTGATGTCCAGAACCATCGCCCTCTTTATTGAAGGCGTTTGCATATGGATCTGTTAAAATGTTAATGGCTTGCCGATGGACCAATCCACGAATGAGACGCTTTAAATCTTTATCGCCTGCACATGCAGAAATGTAGGGCCTTACCTGTGCAGACGAATCTCTGAGCCACATAGCTGGAATATCACCCGTTATGATAAATGTTGTTTCATCTGCCAAAAGCTCAACCGTTGTTTCCAGCGTGTTTGGATAACATTGTTTGAACATATGGACTAATTTAGGTGATGTCGATAAAAACTTCTCCTCAATCCTGTGAATTCTGTTTTGTATAGAAGGATACATGTTATCACTCTCTTCGTTGTTAGTCGTTATATATATTGATATATACAGGTTATGCAATTAGTATATTGTTGTATGTTATATTATGTCAATATAATTTTATTTAGTTAATTTCGGTCTTTAATATAACAGCATGAATACTATGTTTATATTGTAATCTCAAAAAATAAACAGTATATTAGGTATATCATTAAATGAATGAAGGATGATTAATATGGCAATCCCACTCTACGAAAAGATTTACCAACATATATTGAACGAAATAAAAAGTGGCGTTCTAAAAGAAGGGGATCGTATCCCTACAGAGCTAGAACTAGCAGATCAATTCCATGTCAGCCGAATTACAACAAAAAAATCCTTGGAAATTTTAGCACAAGCCGGTTTAATTGAGCGTCATCGCGGCAGAGGCTCTTATGTAAGCAGTCATTTACCAGAGCTACATTCCTTAGCCTTGACAGAAGAAATGGTCGATTTGGAAACGCCTACTTCTGACGACTGGCGCTTAATTGGGGTCATTTTACCGGATTTCTCAGAATCCTATGGAGCAAAACTGCTGCGCGCTATTGAACATCAATGCACCAAGCTTCGTATTCGGATGATTTTAAAACTAACCAATGATCTAAGGGAAGAAGAGGAAATTGCGATTCGTTCACTTGTAAAAATGGGGATTGATGGATTAATTGTTTATCCCATTCATGGAGAGCATTACAATGAAGAGCTTTTAAAGCTTGTCTTAAATGAATTCCCGCTTGTCCTACTCGATCGCTATTTAAAAGGAATTAATGCTTGTTCGGTATGCATAAACAATAAAAAAGCAGCGCAAGAACTTACAGATTATTTACTAGATAAACAACATAAACATATTGCCTTTGTTTCTACTCCTCCTGAAAACACATCTACAATTGAAGAAAGAGTTCATGGGTATACGGATGCATTACTGCACCGAGGGATTGGTATAGATCAGCAATATTTTATTACAAATTTAAGTGCTACGCTTCCAAATCAATTGAACAAGGACTCCAACATTTTGGAAGACCGTGAAATCATATCTCAATTCATAATGAGAAATCCGCAAATCACAGCGTTCGTGGTAGGTGAATATTTATTAGCTATCCTTTTACGACAGGTATTAAATAAACTAGAATTACACACGAACTACGAAATTGTTTGTTTCGACTCTCCGGACGATCTATTTGAAGAACCCGTGTTCAGCTACATTCGACAAAACGAAGTAGAGATGGGAATAAATGCAGTAAATTTGATGCAAATGCAGTTGGATGGAACCACCGTTCCAACGCAAACATTAGTAGCTCATTCATTTGTAAAGAGAATGGATAGATAATATAGAGAGCAGTCGCCTCAAGCTATGAAACCGCATAAGGCGACTGCCCATTTTTATTTATTTCAGCAAAGATGGAACCGCCAAGCTAACAGAAGCGTTCATTTCACGGTTAAGCTGGTCCAGAACAAATACTTTAACTGTATAGGATAAATGCGCAGCATCTTCGATATCAAAAAAAGCTGCGAACTCTTTAGCTGTAGATATAGGATCTGTTTCCATAGCGAAGATGCTTCCCGGCGTTGTGTCTTTCATTAACTGGAACACGACCACTTGCTTGCCTTGTCGTGGTTCCGCTCCCGGAGTGGCCGCTACTTCCACCTTGGCTCCAATACCCTCACTACGATCCAGTACGCCGTCCGAAATAATGGTATAAGGCTCAATATTAGGTCCTGTATTCACGAATCCCGCATGAATCCAATCGCCGTGGTCAAAGTTCTTGTCGCCAGCGTCATTTAGGGATAACCTGATCTGCTTTGCGCCATCAGGCAGCGGTACGTCAAAGTTCCACACCATACCTTTGCCGACAAGCGGCGAGAATGCGAGCAACTTGTCATCCGCATAAACCTTGAAGAACATGCTGGCATAGCCACCGTTTTCATTAACTTCATCATCTGCGCCCGCTACTGCGACGAACCGTTTCGCCCCCGTTGGGATATGATAAACAATTTCTGAGTTGGCATGTGTGCCCACTCCGCGGTCGTACGGTTTGCCTGCAGCTGTCAGCGTATTCCCATCGATGGATTTATTCTTTTTGGGTACGTTTGCCCACCCTGATGTCGCGCTCACCCAGTCCATTTGATCCAAATAAACGTCCGGCAGGGGTGGTACAGGACCATTATGTTCAAAAGTATGCAGCGTTTTGGATACGGTATTCGAATCTGCATATCCTTGAACAAACAGCTTCGCTTTTACGGTTGCGCTGCTCACCGGCAGCGTAAACGGCCCCGTATACAGCAGTGAATCTCTGGACGGTTCGCTGCCGTCAATGGAATAGCGTATTTCGTAGCTGCTTCCTTCAGCATTCGTCAGCATGGTCACTTTACCGCCTATATCCATCCAGCTGCGTTTGCCATCATAGACAATCTGCAAGTACGGCGAAGTCTTGTAAAAGCGAGCGGAAACCGTGCTTCCTGCTCCATCTCCGCTAAGGATCTTTGCGCGAACGACGGATGATGAGGTTAGCTCAATGTAATTCTCATATTTAGGCGAGCTTGCCGTTGGTTCGGATCCGTCAAGCGTATAGTGTATTTCACTCGAAGCGTTCACGGGCTTGAGGTACACTTTTCGCTTATCCAGAAATCCACCTCCAAATGGCTCCATATCGAGTTTCGTAAGCTTAGCCACATAGCCTCCGCTACCACGCATTTGCATGTTCAGTATACTGCTGGAGGTTAACACCTTTTTCTCAATCGTATATCCGTCTTGTTTAGTCCTATCATCCGCAAATATTTGCGCATTATAATTACCGCTTCCTAAAAACGATAGAGCCACATCTGTCGAGCGCTCCTGCAAACCGTTCATGACGGTTACATACCAAGTAGTACCGGAACGTCTAGCCATTGCCGATAATTCACCGATCTCACTTCCAGAGAGTACGATTGTCTCATCCCAGACGGTAGGAATGCTCTTAATGAACTCCGAGGCCGGGTTCAATAACATATTCTCCGGATGTTCGCCAAATGAAAGACTTGGCGACGTAAAGCTGAGTGCCGAGGCAATCTGATGGCTCCAGGAGCTTTTCCCCATACGATTGCTTAGTGACATCGGCGTATAATCGCCATGACCGGCCAAATAACGAGTAAAAGGCAAGGTTGTGTTATGGTCAGCCGGAGGCGCGCCTTGCTCCAACCCGTGAATGCCTTCCCGCGTTATCTCGTTCGGATATGTCCGAGACAAGCCAGTCGGTTTATTGGCGCCATGAAAGTTGACCATCAATTGATATTTGGCCGCATCCTCCAGCGTATCCCGGTAGAAGTTGATCTTAAACAGTTCTTCCCCGTCGATAAAATCAAGCTTCACGCCGACAACGCCAGCTGCTCGCGCCTTCTCGAAAAAGGCCAATCGGTCAGCGCGATTGAATATTCCTTTCACTCCCGAACGGTCTGAGGCCGATTTCCACAACCAACTCTCTACATGTTTGAATTTACCATAATCGACTACCTCTTTGACAGCGGCCCAGTAAGCATCCGGCGCAGCAGCCCAATCGGTCCATCCCTCATCGATCAAATTGTAAGGAATGCCGAGTTCAGAAGCATAGTCGATATAAAGCTTCATATTCAGAAGCGAAACATCACCGTCCACAACCCAAGACCATGTCGATGCTCCTGGTTTAATCCAGTCCATGTTGTTATCATAAATGGCTGCTCTCGGGGGATTAACGTTTGGAATGATGTCGCTGTTCACTAAGCCGTTCAAATCACTAGCAACGGAAACAATTCTCCAAGGCGTTGACACAGAACCGGATAAAGTCCAGCTCCCCCCATTAAAGTAAGCCTTGAAGGTGCTGTTTCCTTCGGCCACGAGGGCCATTCCCACATAATTGACCAAAGCTCCTTCCGTTATCGCCGCATAGCCGCCATTATCAGGCAGCTTTATCGTCATCGGAGGACCGATTTTCGTGCCGAGAGGGACCAATTGGGCGCTTTGTTTCGTAAATCGGCCTTCATAGGAAATCGTGTTCTGTTGGTACCAGACTGTGCTGTCAGCAGGGATTTTGAAACTGCTGCTTTCTCCGGAAATGACATAATCCGTAGGTCCTTGAGGAATTACATAACGGAAAGCGATACCGTCATCAAATAGCTTTACTTCCAGTGAATACTTCATACCGGTAATCGTGTTGACCATTGGAATTGTCGTCAGCGTATGATGATCGTGAGCTGTGGAATGCTGCCCGATCCATGGATATGAAACGGCATCAGGGGAACTTGTAACCACTTCATCTTGATCCCAAACCGCGCGATCGCCGATGTCGATCCCTTCGATAATGACCCCGAGATACGATTTCTCGATAACTGTTTTTCCATTAAACCTCATAGAATACGTTAATCTGCCGTTCATGTGCTCTATGGTACTCGTTACTTTTCCTTGAGGACTAGAGATGTTCACAGGCTCTGAAGGCTTCCATTCGTCTGAACCGTCACTCAGTATGAATTTGGCATCCAACCAGTCTGTATGATCGCAGGTAGGATCGCTCAGATTGTCTGTAATCAATGTCAGCGTCTTCGCTCCAGCAGGAATGCTAATATTGAACATATACGTTTCGTTAAATTTCAAATCTGGTGAACTCGCAATGACGACATCGTCAGCCTTGACGTAAAATTTCGCTTTAGCCTTCACAAACTCCGGGTTGGACTTCACCTCATCATCGATACCTGCTAAAGCTGTAAAACGCTTGTACCCAGGATCGAGATTATATACGATTTTGGAGCTTGCATGTGTGCCGATCCCCTTGCTGTATACTTTGCCGGCAGAGGTTAGCGGATTGCCATCCAATGATCGATCCCGCTTGGTTGGACTCCAGTAAGACTCGGAGCTTACCCAGTCCAGATCAGACACATAAACCGACTGAGATACGCTCAATTGCGCTTGTGCTGCACCATTGTAAACAGCAGAATTGGTATCTAGCAGCGTCTCGTTGTAGGTCGCTTCGGTCACCGAAGCTACGCTCGAAGTTTGTACAGGTTCAGCAGCAGTGGCTTCTTTGGAGAATCCTACTGCAAAGTTGGTGGTCAGCAAACAAATCATTAACAACAAACTTACGATGACGTGCAGAATATGACGTCTTCTTTTCAATTTTACTCCTCCTCGAATGCAAGATTATAGATAGCCTGCGCATTTTGCGCACGGGTTGCTTGAGACTGAGGATCAAACCTATCATCCTTCACACCTTGCATCAGCTTAACCGTTAATGCTTTATTAACGGCTTCCACTGCCCATTCAGAAACATCAGTTCCATCTTCAAAGGAATGTAAAGGTTTTTCTTTCAAGCTAATCTTTCCATGCTTAAACTCATAAGCCTTCACAAGCATAATCGCCATCTGTTCACGAGTAATCACTGTATGAGGAGCAAATTCAGTATCCGTGACTCCAGAAACGAGTCCAGCCCCATAAGCTGCTTGGACAGCACCTGCAAACCAATCGTTATTACCAACGTCTTTAAATGGAGATGCGATTGCATTTCCGTTTGCATTTACAGACAATCCTAAAGCTCTAATCAGCATAGCTGTGAACTCTGCCCGCGTGGTCTTATCATCGGGAACAAACAAGCTATCCGTTTTTCCTGAAATGATATGTTTAGCTGATAATACTACTAGCGTACGCGCCACCCAATGGTTTTTGTCTACATCATCAAACGACTTTCTATATTCTATAACTGCATATTTGCTCAAATGTTTCAGCTTCACGGTAATCGATGCTGTGTCAGGGTTCATATTCCCGCCAACAAATTCCCATTGATTCATTTGCTCATTGTAGTAATAAACACCAAGCAGTAATGGATCCGTATTCTTCGTATCGAATGGCAAGGAGATTTCGACACTTCCACGCAATTGTTCAACCTTGATCTCGCGATTATCCTTAGTTAGCAAGGACACTTTGATCTCATAGATTAGCCCTGAAACTTTTAATAGCGCTGTCCCCTGCTGAGCTTGACTGACATTGTCTACGACCGGTTCCACTTTGACTTGTACCATGGCCCCTTCCGTAGTTCCTGCTTTGGAAAGAAGATATTTCAACTCCGTCTGATCAATGGTTACAGCAGCACCTCCAACATTCACTTGCAGTGCTCGCTCTTGAATGTCAAGCATGGATACAAGGGCTGATGTTTGCTTCTCATCCAGCTGTACGAATGCCATACCATCTTTCATAACCGGAGTGACCGGTGTGACCGAAGGCAAGAGGTTGTTGCTATTGCCGCCATTATTCGATGACGTGTTATCTCCCCCATCATCGCTGCGCGTAATGGTTACAAGAGAAGTCCCCACGATGCCTGATCCATCTTTTGCCGCAGCTTTTACAGTGACAATTCCTGCTTGAATCGCCGTTAATGACCCTTGCTGATCAATCTGAGCTAGACCTGTTTCATTGTATACAGACCAAGTCACTGTTTCATTCGTTGCTTGAACAGGCAATACAGTTGCTATAAACTGCACTTGGCTGCCAACAGCCATCGTGTAATTGGTAGGATTCAGACTGATCTCTGTTACTAGAACTTCTGAGCCGCGATCTTCGATGACCTCAAAACGCTTCACCGTCCGTACATCCCCGCTTCCGGCAACAATCGTATACGTACCGATCATAGCGTCATTCGGCAGGGTGAACGAGTCACTAAAATTCCCGCCTTTTAGCACATTGATATAGAGGATACTTTGGTCCGGTCTTAACACTTTAATTGTCAACGTGCTCAGCTCTGTACGTCCGGTTATGGTAACCGTATCTCCAGCTTTCTTATCCGGAATATCTTGCAACTCTGGAGCCTCAATCGGCGGTTCGATAGGGTCAAGATAAGGTCTTATCACCTGCGCAAGCCGATTTGCAATCTTGACATGTCCGGCGCTGGAAGGATGCAGACTGTCGTTGAAATCGGATGACGGATATGTATCTACCCATCCAGTTGTATCTAAATAATGCAGCTGGGTATCGCCTGCAGCGATTCGGCTATTGACTGCGGCCAGCGTAGGCACAGCTTTGAAGTCACCAAAAGTGCGAAGTACAAACAGCTGAGCAGACGGGTATTTCGTCCTTATTTGCTGGAGAAATGCCGTATATGTGCTCTGAAAATTGTTATCGGATACATTGAACTTAGCATCATTAGTCCCTAAATTAATAACAATCGCATCAGGCTGGTACGTGCTGAAATTCCAATCCGGTGAGTCCGGATAATCACCTGGCTGCAGCTTGAAATATTGCTCGCTCATCCCGAGTGAATTAGGCACATAGCAAGCTACACCTGTCTCCAGGCAAATCCCGGTGTAGGCAATCTGAGTATGATCGGCACCCAGCTGCTCTCCCGCCAACCATGCGTAGGAACCGATCGATACTTCAGGCGTCGTGTAGCCTACGGTAATGGAATCGCCTATGAACTCAATCAAATGATCCCTCGGAGCCGCTTGCACGGTAGTCGCTCCGCTATCAAGAAGCAGTCCTTGAAAGGATAGGACATCCAGAATATCCTTGGAAACTACGGTTAGTGTATGTGTTCTCGCAGGAAGTGGCGTCGGTGTTAAATGGATGGTTCCA
This sequence comes from Paenibacillus sp. V4I7, assembly GCF_030817275.1. NCBI lineage: Bacteria > Bacillati > Bacillota > Bacilli > Caryophanales > Paenibacillaceae > Paenibacillus > Paenibacillus sp. V4I7. The sequence goes on from NZ_JAUSZD010000002.1 coordinate 5,182,004, forward strand.
GTCGCATTTTTATACAAAACGTAAGGAGCATCATCGAGCTTGGCATACAGATTCGCTGAAGCACCCAATTTGATCTGGACATTCGTCCCCGTAAAGCTTACCCGAAGGGATGCGCCCGGCCAGTAGCTTTTGTAGGTTGCTGAAGCGCTACGATCCCACCTGCCCATATAGTGGATGTTAGCATCCTCTGGCGCAACAAAATCCATTATAGGCGCTACCTGTGGAGTAGCACTGACTTCATTGGACGCAGCGCTCTCTCCTCCAGGATAGACCGCCTTAATCACGAAGAAATAGGTAGTTCCATTGATCAGCCCTTCTGCTTTATAACCGTTAGTTGAGCTGTTCACAGTCGCTAGAGCCGCTCCGTAGGAACCTGCAGTATCACGGCTAAATATTTGATAGCTTGTCGCCCCTTCTACGGCGCCCCAGCTCAAGCTCACTTGCCCATCCCCAGCCATAGCGGCATGCAATCCAGGCGTTCCGATTCCTGTTACAGTCACCGCTGCTGTCGCTATTAATTCTCCATTTGACGTTGTAGCTGTAATGGTGGCGGTACCAGGGCCTGTTGCGGTAACGAGACCACTGCTGTTTACACTCGCGACATTTGGATTACTTGTTGTCCAAAATGCTTTTTTGTTCGTCGTATTCTCCGGAAGCAGCGCTGCCGTAAGCTGCTCGGTCATGCCGGTTAACATATCGAGCTTCGACTTATCGAGTGTAATACTGTCTGCTAAAACCTCTGGTCCGTACACCTCAAACTCCCATATAGAGTAACCGTATTGGGTAGCTCTGACTGTTCCGTACATGCGTACATAATGGGCATTAACTTCGTTAAATGCAATTGTTTCCAGTGCGCCTTTTCCGCTTGTTGTACTGAACACATGGGTCCAGTTCTCCGCATCATCGGACACTTGAATCTGATAGCTTTTGCCGTAAGCCGCTTCCCAATAGAGACGTACTTCATTGATCCGTTTGCTTTCACCAAGATCAACGTACAACCATCCTGGATCTACGCCTCGCTTGGACCCGAATCGCGTCGTTAAATTGCCGTCAAAGGCCCAAGAAGCAGTATCGACCGAACCGTCGCTTGAAGATCCTACTGCGGTTTGCTTCAGTGCCAAGTTCGTCCGCGGTCTCGGTTCTTGTGCCTGCACCGGTTTAATGGTAACTCCGCTATAAAATGCCCGATCCGTAAAATTCATTTCATGTAAAGTCGTCGCAGGCTTAGAGCTCCCCGGCATATATACATTTTCAAAGGTAATACCCGTAATCAATGCCCCTTCATGCCCTTTGATTTTGGCAAAACTTTCACCGGCGTCACGCACAGTAATATCTTTCACGGTAACCCCAGTGATCGGTCCTACACCATTGTTATTGTGATTCACCGTAAACATGGTCATCCACGCACTATTGTCCTCATTCTTACCGCTAATGTCCTCAACATCGATATTTTCAAACGTAACGTTGCTTACCGTGCCTACCCCATATTTATGATGGATTGCGAAACCTACAGCAGCCTTGTAAACTACACCATCTCTAAATGTGATGTTGTCTTGATTCTGCATAACACCTTGACCGATTTTGTAACCGTAACATAAGGTCCAAGTGATACTGTCCTCGATCAAAACATTGCTCACTGGTTCTGGATTCCCTGGCCAAGGCACTTTTCCTGATGCGATATCCGTATCCTCTTTCCATGCTTTTGTCGAATAAGGATCATCCAGAGCAATACCAATCGAATTGCGTACGATAGCATTTTGCGACTCGACGATATCAATCCCGTCATTCTCGCCCATGCCAAGGCTGTTAAACATCTTTAAATTTGTAAATACCAAATCATTGGAACGAACAGGCATGACCGCCCATCCCGCAGATTCACGAATGATGACACCATCCATGGTAAAGTTGGATGTAGCAATTGGCACTACCAGGTTGTTGATCATCCCTTTATTGTTGGTGCTCTTATCATCGTGCAGCGATTTTCCGTTTCCGTCGATCGTTCCACGTCCGTAGATTTTGATATTCTGGGAATTAAACGCCGTGGAGATCCACCATGTTGCTGGTCTACCCATGGAATTTTTAAACCAATGCTCCGTATAATCAGCTGTCTTCCCTGTACCTACAAAGGTTGCTCCGGGCTGCATGTAGATGGCTGTATTGCTTTTCAGTATTAAGTTACCAATATAGTATGTACCCGCCGGTACATAGACAACGCCTTGAGCGTTATTCCCCCGTACTGTACCGTAGTTGCTGGCATCATCAATTGCCTTCTGAATCGCTGCCGTTCTTTCGGTTACCCCCGTCTGAACGCCAGTTGTCGTTAAATGGTAAGGAGCTTCGGTGATATTGTAGATTCCTTCTCCTGAAGAGGCCGGAATATCGGTTTCCGCCGGATCGGCTGCAATGACGAGCCTCGTTGTTCGGTTGTTCATCGTAATGATTAAATACTCGTCCTTCTGAGTTGTAATCGTTAACGTTCTGCCTACAACACTATCAGCCTTGATTCCAAGTTTCTTAGGACTGATTGCGTACTCATGCACCTTGTCCGTATTCAGAATCGTCACCTCATACGTCACAGGACCGCCGGACATCGAGAAATGAGCGTAATCATAATCGTTGTAAGCTTTAATTACTGGGATCGGCACCCCATTCGCTTTGAGCGTAAAGTTCGCTGAAGCCGCATACCTTGTGGATTGATCGTAAGGATAAATCGCTGCGGGCGCTGCTCCTGCGTCCATCGTTGTTTCCGGTGCAGCTTGGGCGGTTTCTGTAGGAATAATAAGAACCGACGCCATTAGCACAAATGTCAGAACCGCACTAAGCCATCTTTTAGCCTTTAACATTTGCAAATGTCCTCCTTCATGATTGTATTCATTCACTTTCACCAGAACTTGGAAGCCCTTACATTTTCTTTGTGCGTGTTCAGTATATCAGACTACCCTCGCTGCCATAATGAGGAAAATCCCACTTCTAGGGCAGATATTTATATATATAAGAGCTTGCTTACGATTGAAACAAAAAAAAGCAGCCGCTGCTGCACTTTATCTGCTTTCATGAAGAATAACCAAGCAGCCAAAAAAAGCTGTTTAGAGAGTTCACCTTAATGTTAAAAGGTTTCGGATTGATTGATGGTCAACTTGTCGCGATTGACGGCACAAAAATAAAGGCGGATTGCTCTAAAAAGCAACACTTTAATGCCAATATTGTCAGTAAGAAACTAGAGCATATCGATGAAAAGATAGATGCATATTTGCGTGATTTTTTAACGGAGGACAATCGCCAAAAAAAGCAGGAAATCACTGAAAAGTTAGAGGTCTATCAGAAGAGAATGCATGAGTTGCAGGTAATTACCTTTCAAATGGAATGGAAAACAAGATGGGAAAGAGTATAATCGTTACACTTGTGAAGCCTTCGATATTTGCGGACGTCACTGGGGCTATACATACTTTTTAACACGAGGGTTGGCATCAGTAGGTACTGAGACCAATTTGATTTGTCTTGCCTATAATTTAAAGAGAATGATCAAAATAATGGGCGTGAAGGAGCTCATACATTGGATTGGGGTATTCATATTGATTTAAAATCAGGGAAACGAATCGGAGCATGGTAATACGGTCCGAGCGAGGTCTTTTGGGTTCAAAGGGATGATAACATAAACCAGCTAAATACAAATGATTTTATAAACTCTGTTGACTATTATATCTCAAACCGTGCTTTGATTGAATTTTTACAGGCGAAATAAAAACATTACAATGACTGTTTGTTTCTGAAATCGTGATAAAAAATACTATATGAAATAAGAAAAAGCGTGGGGATAGGCGATGCCATTCCGTACGCATTTTTTAGTTTATTTACAGTGTTTTTATGCTACTCTACTCCAAAAATAAACCCGTTCAATTAATCTATTCTGCCCGTTATCACAGCAAGGTTGCCGGTCGTTCTTCGTGGCAGCCTCTTAATGTGGGTTATTGAACTAACGTTACTCGTTAGCGTAATGATGTTCGGTTCGAAGCTTCTGCCCTCCATGAATCACCCCGTACGCTCTTTAATGGATTTATAAAATCCCAGAATATTGGAATCAATTGGCAAGCCAGATACTTGCCCATCTCCAATTTCAATAATTATCCATTCTCCAGAATCTGTCTTTCCGATGTCCATCGAAAAAAAGTTGCTTCCAATATTCTGAGCAAGACGATTGAAGATCGTTAAATCAGGTTTCTCATCATCGTAATGAATATCTTCCCAATAATCGAATTGAAAAAGAAATTGTTTTTGGAAATAAAACAACCTAAATTCCTTTGAGAGTGGTATCTGACTCTTAGAATGCATAGATATTCTTTCAAGATTCACGAACTCTCTAAATACTATACCTTCATTAATGTGTTCACCTTGTCGATCAATGAAATTCTTGATTACAATGGTTGCGTGATTTCTATCCGAAGCATCAGGTATGAAAAATGATTCGTTCCATTCGTGTTTCCTAGATTTCACATAATCCTTTATGATAATTGGCTTGTTCCCAAACTCAGACAGATTCCTATAGATTATATCGAAATCATTATTTAGGTTTTCAATATGAATCCAATTGCTATAAGGGGTAAAGTCTTTAATCTTATCATAAGAATTGGGAAACCAGTGACCATTCTTATATGCATCAGGATTGTTGATGAGAATTATATTCTTCTTTTGTAATCCGTTGTATAAATTTTCATAGTTCTTAGGCTTCATCATCCAGCCTCTATATAGAGCTGATTCATGAGATTCAACTGCATTAATCTTACTTAGGGATTTGTCAGTATTGCCTTCCAATAACTCTTCAAGACTAATCAACATGACAGAAAACCCAAGTGATTTAGCAATGGAGTATTCCTTCTCATAATCAAAATCAACTGCATTTTTATTCATCGGATCTGAACAAAAAATAAGAAACATATAGATTCGACTCCCATATTGGATTTGATCTTGTACTTTCAGAAGTTTCATCTAACGTCATATTTGCGAACTTCGCAAACACCTTAAATGTATTACATATTCGTGAGTCGGATTAAACTATCCTGCCCGTGTAATTGAGAGAAGGCAACCAATCCACTTGGACCGGCTGCCTTTCATGTTGTTATTAAGCTATAGTATCAGTTAGCGCACTGCTAATGGAAATTAATCACCATTGCGGTCTTGTCGTCCGATTTCTTAAAGCGGATATGTTGAATACACTCAGGATCGCATTCTTCAAGTTCTATTAATTCTTGAGTATAAAGTTTTATACCTTTATTCAATATTCTTTGCGCAACAAAGCTCCAATACGAACTCTGTTCGGGTACGATATTTGTTGGTAAAAACATCCCATCAGTCAACAATATGATATGTTTTAAACACGTCAGATTAATTTTTCCGTATTCGAAAAAACGAACTGCATCCTTTTCCCCATTTAAGACCCCGTAACCACCATCTGTATTAGCGCGATATCGGTTCTTTTTTATTGTATCAATAACGGTTTCATGAAGATCTTTCTGGCTTTTTAAGCCTTTAGTGATTCCTTCCTGCCATTTAGCGAATGCTGGAGCTTCTAAGTGAGAAACTTGTCTCCATGTTAATGGGCGAACCTCCTCATTATCATACACTGCTAGAGTCATGCAATCCCCTGTCTGTATGAACTCCACACCATCATCCTGAATACGAACGATTGCCAATGCCGCTCCCCAAAGTTCTTCCTTTTTCTCCAGATCAATATTAGCGAGCACCATTTGTTCCCTAAGAAGATCATTCACCTCAATCATGTGGTCCTTTAAACTTCCAGGATCAGTAACAGATTCGAAGTAGTTTTTTACCAGATTCGCCGCAATAAAACCGCCAGTTTCCTTTTTGGAATTTAGATAGGGTACCAAGGAAGAAACACCATCCAAAGCTCCATACAAATTTGCTTTCGGATGCGTAATAATGGCATCCTCATTTAATATCCCAACGCCTTTCTTGGTGATCTCCTCATAAGTAACAAACAAGTTGTTCACCCCTTTCTCAAATTATTCTGTAATACCATTTACTTATTTTGCCATTTTCTCCATTACCAAGTATTGGAACTACCTGCCTGTTACTTGAATGAACAAAATAAGGAGTTACCGCGAGGCAAGCTTCTTTAGTCAAATACACTTGAAGGAATCCTAGCACTAGAGTAGTAACGGATTGCCTTTCCCTTTTCTTCAGCATACTGGATCTCTCTCCTTGTGCTGTTCCCTATGTAACCATCAACATCAATTACGAATATTTCATCAGAAATATCAATCTTTCTAAAATGCATGTTTCCTAGTAATTCAGCTTGTTCTTCTGTTATTTTAAAACCATCGCTTTGCTCAAAGAAGGCAACGCTAATAACGATGTTACCTTGAAGTGTAAGATATGCGTTCGCTTGTTCAAATTGTTCTTTGAATTTTGTAGAACCGCATAAAGTAATGACTCGCATATTCAAATCCCTTTCTCGATTTACTCCTTAATATATTCTTTTATCAGTTTGAATTTCCTTCCAGTAACCTTGAAGTTACCACGCAAACCTGCCCGTTAGTTCAATCAGCAGGCCACGGCGCCTGCGATGACGTTTATCCTCCTCATCCAATCGCAGCGATCCGTCGGGAATGGGATAATATTCTTGTCACCCGACAGTTGTTCTTGTCGGAGGACAAGAACATATATCCTTAAAAGACAAGAACTCACTTATATCCTTTGCCTTGGGTGGCGATATGATCTGCCGTTCGAATGGCCAGCGCGACTGTGGTCAACGTTGGATTTCCAGACCCGATGAATGGTAAAACACTGTTGTCGGCCACATACAGTCCTGAAATACCGTGAACTTGACCGTACAGATCCGTGACTGAGGTCGAAGGATCCTCACCCATACGGCACGTACCCGAAGTGTGATGCAAATCTCCGGTAGGCACAAGGCAGATTTCGCCCAAGGTGATATTTGCAACGGAAGAAATCCGCTTTACAGACTCTAACATCTTTTGAATTTCGGCTTGTTCTGCTTCACTAAATGAAAATTGCACTTCTATTTCCGGTACTCCGTATTCATCTTTTCTGTCAGGGTTTAATAACACCCTGTTTTCATACCGAGGATCGATCTTACCAAAACATTGGAGAAGAATGTTCAACTCCTCCAAGAACGGTTTTTCTTGAGATGATGGATACCAATCATAACCGCTCGGTCCCATCAGACGGATCTGATAGGGCTTATCCGGCGTTGCAGTAATTAAAATACTGAGAGTTCCGGGAATATCCGTGAAATCTCTCCGGCTCACTTTTCCGGGAGCTAGCATAAAAACTTGATTTGTCATATAATGGCCGACCGCTCCTCCCTGGATGCCCGAATGAAGCAGCAAACGCGGAGTTTCATACGTACTCGTCGACAATACGATCGTTTTTGCTTTAAGAATATAAGAACTCATATCCGGAGACATGACCTTAACACCGGTAGCTTTCCCCTGATCGACCAGCACTTGAACGGCACGGGCGTTTATCGCCAAATCGAAAGGTCTAAGAAATAAAGCTTTAGCAAGGAGAGAAAAAGAACTAAAAAAAACATCCGAATGAACTTCCCCGAACTTGGTCGGATGAATATCGGCGGCTATCGGCATATATCTCGATTCGGGAAAACCGCCTTGTTGCAGACGATCCAGCAAAATCTCCGTTAATGAAGACCCTCTGGCATATTCGTCGGTGACATTCATGACCCGCTCGGCAATGTTATAATAGGTGTCCATTTCATGAATCGGGATCGGCCAGTCCGGAAGCAGAGACAAAACCAAGCGAGAAGCAACTACATCCCAAAATACGGTCCTTCCTCCAAGGCAAATAACTTCTCTTGCCCCTATAAACTCCGGATAAGAGCCTTGCAATGGTTTTGATATGTATCGGTAATATTGTTCAAGACGTGTGCGATTCATCATTGGAAGATTGCGGCCATGCGTTGGCATGACAATGTTTCCTCTTTCAATAATGCCAATCCGCTTACCGTTGTTCCGCCACTGTTCGCACAGTCTCCAGAGCATAGTTCCTCCTCCGGCACCTGTACCTACAATCAGAACATCGTATTCGTTATCCGCCATGGTTTCCAATGAAGTCAAAGGAATCCAATTTTCGATATATTCCGGTGGTATGTGACAAGTCGGAGGAATCGTGACCGGCCTCATGTCCAATTCGGTGAAGACAGGAAGATTAACCAGTTTACCAGCGATGTTCTGATCAGAGCTTTCGATGGATGGATTAAGTGATAGGAGATCATCAATCGATACACGCTTTTGATCTGCGATGATTCGGAGCGTATCGTTGTTACGAGCAACCCATATTTTCAATGCCATGACTCCTTTTTCACTCCTTTACATCTGAAATCTACGCCTAATTAGTTTATGTAAGGGATACTGGGAATAAGTCCGAGGATAGGTCTCAAATAAAGCTGCTCTCGCAGGAATTGCAGCAGCTTTTTCAAATATCAGATCGTTAGGTGTTTAATTGTTAGTGAAAACTCCCGTTAGCGTAATCATCTGATGGTGCAGCGAACGCTTAGTCAAGCACCTTCTGGCGCCCTTTCCCTTCTGTTAAGTAATTCGGTCAACTTACAACATGAACTTACTTGAATAAGTCGAACAGCTGCTGGTGCGAGCGCGAGCCAGCAGCTGTTTCATCATGTATTCAGCTAACGTTATCCATCAGTTCAATTTGCTTTAACCTTTAAGTACAAATTTACTTAGGTATAACAAGATATTCCCTATCACGGAGTATAGGTGAAAGGTACCAATTTTCATACTCATCCAAAATTATTTTTTGTTTAACTTTTATTCTTACATCCATATTTTCTTCACTATCGATGTCTTTGTCATTTATCAGTTTGGGACTATTAACCCAAAAGTCTAACGTGTACTCAACGATTGCTTCTTTTCTATTCTCATCAAATGTTATTTTGTCCAATTGATATCCGTTATTCTTTGTACCATTACTTCTTGTGATGGCATCAACAAAATCGTGAGCACTTTTTGAAAAAGCGTAGCTTTCTATGACTCTATTGATCTTCAACTCAGCAGATTTGGTTTTGTCAATTGATAACATCACGTGATGCGTTGTTTGATCCCAAGTCACAGTGGCGCCTGATGCTTCTGCAACAAACCTAAGAGGAACGAGTGAATTACCTTTAATTATCTGCGGTGCTTTTTCGAGATAATAAGCAATATTGTTTGCCGTAGCGAGGGAGCTTCCAATCACTAAACTTATTTTGCTGCCGCCGCGCTCTGCAGAAATTCTTTGAGTTGTTTCGTTCCAGTCCACCGTGTATCCAAGCTTTTCAAATATGTTTCGAAAATGAACTAAGGTTACCCCGTCCAATAATACGGGTTCTTGTTCAAAAGTTATTTTCTCATCGTGTAAATAAACAGAGATTGTTGGAATATCGCTTTCCGCATAAACCTGCGGGGTAATCAAGCATAGAGTTATAGATAAAATTAGAATGCATATGCGAAGAGGTAGTTTCAGTCTCATTTGCCATCCTCCATATAGATAATATCCGTAAGTGCTTCCACGTTATCTGCCCGTCCCTCGGTTTTAAGGGTTTATCTTACGTATACTCACTCATTCGCAGGATTTCATCACCTTGAAAATAACGACTGCTTAGAAAACGAAGTCTTATGGATAAAGGTCTTTTAATTTAAAGCGTGCGGGAATAGAGGAGCCGTAAAATCATTCCCCTAAATATCACTCTACTGCACGCATATTCCACGAATACCTGGAAGTTTACCATCCCATGGCTCTATGGGTCTAAGCCCTAACATTCCATCGACATACCTATCCAAGATGTGGAGACCGATTGCGTTTAGCACGGGTCAAAGCCCTTTTCGGGCAGGAACTCGGTTCTCCGTGCTTTCTTTATAAAATCCTGCGAATGAGTCAAAAAACGTGGTATTTGCAGTGTTATGCAGCTTGCGCAATGATGTGACTTTCCTTTTCGGGCGTAAATGTTTCACCTTTTTGGACAATGCTGATTAAGATCAGAGCTACTTTTCCCAGCAGTTTAAATACAGATCTCTGCTTCTTCATATGCTTAACTTTAACGTTATACTCATGTAACTCTCGAAATACAGGATTTACACCAATAAGCTGTAGGGTAGCGAGAAACAAATACTTACGTAAGGTAGAATCTCCACGTTTCGATATGACTATCTGTCCCTTCCGTTTTCCCGACGTACTTTCAGCTAGATTAAGTCCAGCTTTTCGTAGTAACTGACGTCCATGCGCATACTGTCTAAGATCACCCGCACCAGCTAAAATCGCTGCAACAAAAATGGGGCCAAGCCCTTTAAAGGAGCGAAGCTGACTCGCCATCGGAATCTCACTAAGTATTGCTAGGATTTGCTTCTGCATCTCCCCTAGCATTTCCACGATGCGTTCATACTCTGCGATTAATCGTTCTAAATCTTGCTTTGCCTCAGCTAAAGCCGTGAGATCCCCCACACTCCTCTTGGCTTGAGAAATAAGCTCAGCGGCTTTCTGCGTGCCTGTAGAGCCGCCTGCTCTGTGCATATGTTTTCTCCAAGTCGTAATCATATCGGTTATGGATCGTAACGCAAGATCCTGCGGTAATGGTAACTCTTTCAATGTGGCCATTGAACGTTTGCAAGTCCAATCCTTAAACACCGATGTATACTCTGGGAAGCGAATATCCAACCAGCGAATAATCCGATTCTGTAACCGGACACTGTAGGCGACCCAAAACTCCCGATCGCTCATCATGGTGCGCAGTCTTTGGAACTCTTGAGTTTGTCGCGTATGTTCATAGTAATAACCACGGCTTACAATGTCCGCGATGACAAGTGCATCCTTCGGATCACTCTTGGAAGGACTATTATCACGATTCTCCTTGTTTCTTTTGGTGGTGGCTGGATTCACTAGGACGACGTTCGATCCTTTGTTTGTAAGCCAATTCGCTAAGTTCCACCAATAATGCTCGGTGGGTTCCATGCCAACGATAACACTGTTCAAACGGTGCTTTTGCTGAAGTCCCTCTATCCAACGCTGCAGCTTTTCAAAGCCTTCTATGGTGTTACTAAATGAGAGGTGGCGATTCGAGAGCACAATTCCGCGAAAATTCGTAGCTTGTGCGACATGAGTTTCCTTAGCCATATCGATACCTACAACAAGATGAGATGTGGTAATTCGTTCAATTCGTTGATTTTGTACTTCTGATTGTTTAAACTTCATAATAAGAGCGCCTCCTTGATGGTGTTGGGTTTTTAAACCCGGGACAAACCCATCATACCGAGGCGCTCCTTTTTTGACAAAGGCTATTTCTTAGCCTTAACAGCATGTTTAGCGTAATGACTTTTTTATTGGAAATATTTACAGTCCGTATATGGTGTGTTAAAATGAAAATAAGAATATTTGATTAAGGTTACTATATTCAATAACTGGAGGGTAATACAGATTGAGTAATAAAAAAATTAAAGTCGGTGTAGCCAATAAAGAAGGACAGCTAGGTTTTTTGTTTTCAAGAGGTGGCCTTCGTGAGGGGGCTGGCAGAAAGAATATAGGGGTGACTAAGAAAGTATCACTAACCTTAACGGACGATTTATGGGAAAGACTCGAAAAGCATTGTGCGGACAAGAAGCAATCCCGTTCAGAGGTTATCCGTAACATTATCGAATCCTTCTATTCAAAGTAATTTACTTCTGAGGTAGGTGAGGGTATTGCTGGTCAACATATCAAAAGATTCTCTTATCAACGCTCTACAGCATGTGTTAAGAGCTGTATCTTCGAACAACACAATACCCATTCTATCGGGGATATGTATTCAGGCATGTGTAAATGAAATAGTGTTCACTGCAAGTAATACAAGTATGAGAATACAGTTTAGGATTCCCCGGGATAATAAATCTTTGAATGTACATAGAACAGGTAGTATTGTTGTACCAGCACGTTACTTTAATGAGGTAATTCGTAAACTTACTGCTGATATAATTACATTTGAAATAAACAAGCCTTTAATACTCACCATCGTGTCAGGGAAATCACAGATTCGTTTATGCGGTATGGATCCTGAAGAATTCCCATTAATTAATAATCAAGAACACAATCCTGACAATAAGCTCCGAATAAACAATGCTTTATTAAAGGCAACAATTAAGCAAGTGGCAACTGCGGCTTCAACGTCCGAAATGAGACCCGTGTTAACGGGAGTCTCATTTGATTACAATAATGATTCAGTGAACCTAATTGCTACCGATGGAATTCGTCTTGCTTCCAAAATTATACATACCGAAAAAAACACTCTAAACACCAGTACCAAATTTCTTATTCCAGCTAAAAACTTATATGAAGTTTCAAAAATGTTAAGAAATGATGATGATGCAACTGAAATTGATGTGATTGCCAATCAAGTTAGATTTACGGCAAATGAACTACAGGTTGAGTCCGCTCTAATCGAAGGTACTTTTCCATCAATAACAAATGTAATTCCACAATCATATTTATCTGAAGTGTTAGTTGATACAACCCGATTATTGCGTGCTGTTGAATGCGTCACTGTCCTAGCTGGTGAAAGTATAATAAGGCTATTAGCAACTACAAGTACCCTAGAGCTATTATCTAGAACTGCGGAGATTGGGGATGTACAAGATGAGGTTCCTTTAATGGAAATGAGCGGTGATGATTTTAGCATATCCCTCAACGGAAGGTTTTTTATTGATATACTTCGTAGTATTGATAGTGAGCATGTCAGAATAAGGTTCACAGGGAAAGCAAGTCCCGTAGTCATAATACCAGAGATCAAACCCTCGTCTACATTATTTTTAATCACTCCTGTGAGGACACATAGTTGAATAGTCGTTAATTTATTTAATTATAGGTACTCTCTCCCAAATATAATAAGCAATACGTTCGTAAATCAAAGCAAGTGTTTCTCACTATTTTGCAGTATTCTCAGACAATCTCAACATTACCAAACAATTAATTGTGGAGAACCGTATCGCAAATTAATTCAACGTTACTCCACTATCCTGCCTGTTACTTCAACAGGCTGCCGAAAAAACTGGCAGCCTGTTGTTATTGTGCTATCGTTCCCGTTAGCCACACATGCGGCGCAAGCGCCGCACCACGGATGATGAAAATTGGTCGAAGAATCTGTCAATACTGCTACTATGGCTGGGAGAGGAAGGTCGATAAGCTATTGTGCCATAGAGCCCATCCGTTAGTCTGACTCCAACGACCACGGTGCATCACAGATTGTCGCTCCCTTTTGGGAAGCACTCATGGGAGATTAATCCTACTCTGGTTGCTGCACCAGCCTCATTTTTATGTTCAGCCTTGAAAGGTCTTTGGTACTTTAATTTCATAATTCTTCTCAGGCACAGCCTTTTTTCAAAAAATCATTTGGCTAGGTCTAATTTATTATTGTCTTTTGAGGTTTTTCGCGAATTTAATTTTCATGGGAGCTTGATCATCTGTATCTTCAAGCCCTGTGATTATTTTTTCTATATCTTGGTTTATTCCTTCGCCACAGTATGATTAAGGGGGACACTTCAATTAATCGGTTTTGCAATCCGAATTTCACCAAATCGAAACCGCTATTCTCAATCCATTTTCGATGGAGATTAAGAATTTGGTTTCTTGCACTAAAAGAACTGTCTATTCCTTCTTTATTTTTGACTGGGGCAAATTCTCTTCACGTTCAACCAGTAAGATTGTCGCTTTTTCTGCTAATGGGAAATAGTCGAAAATGAAACTTTCTAATTTGTACGCGTTTGGCGCAGTGGGAGTTATTACAGTAGCATTACAAAACTCATTCTGATTCCAACATACGAGCTAAAACATCCACGAGATCGTGAACTCGGGTATTTTCAAGCCAACATTCTTAATCTTATGGAATGCTAAGGTAATCTCAAAATCAGCAAAATCTTCTGATACAAAACAAATGATCTTCCCCATTTATTACACCTCAATAGTATTAGATTAACTAGAAAATTTTCTGGTTCCTCTGGAAAGATGATCATGGAACCATGCCCCATTATTAGTTTTATTCATCATTTCACCTGCTTCATTTCTATTATGTCACTATAGTTCTCCGTTCGCATAGTGATCGGCTACGTTCAGGGTAGTTCAATATCCTTATAAGATACTACTTACGAGGCTACCCCGAGATCGTTTAATATCTTCATGATTTTTAATTGTAAAACGTAACAATTACTATCTAGTAGGGGGGGGGATTTTACGAATAATACTAATCATTGTCGACTTCAGTATTATTTTATCAGCATGCGGAAGCAGATCAAGCATGGATCTAAACGAAGATCAACATTGGGAAGGACACGACATGAACAGCTTTAAGACAGTTTCATGTCGCACTTCCGTTACAGAAACTTAAAAGCTTATCAAATAGTCAAAACCATCCATACCTTGTTTTTGCAAATCCTGCACCACAAGCTTAGCAAGGACAGTGGCGCCCTTGCGATTAAAGTGCAACCAATCACCAGTCTTATAAAGAAGATCCGTTTCTGCCGGCCCTATCGAAGTAAAGTAAGCTGAGCTTAGAACATTAAGATCCACAAGTCCGACATTTTGTTCTTGCGATAAAGCAATGGTCGCGTGCCTATAGGAATCATCTTCGGCATAGTGCACCAGGTTGACTCCATCCGTAGTCCAGCTTATGGCCCGCCCTTGAGGGGGCACTAAGACGACTGTCGCCCCTTTTGCTTTCACCGCCTCGACAATTTGCCGCATATATATTGTGAATTGACCTTCAGAATACTTTTTCTCATCATTGATACCCATTTCAAACAGGAAATAATCGCCCCTTTTAATGTATTTCAGGATTGTATCCAGCGATCCGCCTTCCAAGAACCCTTTCGCAATTTGTCCGGCGGAAGCCATATTTCTAACCTGAAAGGTTTCCGGATTCACAAGCTCCGTAATGATTTGTCCCCAACCGACGAGTTCATCGGCATCCTTGGGATAATAGTTGGCTACCGTCGAATCTCCGCCGATCCATACCGTTCTGGGCATAACAGGATATTTCGACACTTTGGTGATGATGAGGGCGGCTATTGTATGGGCGTTGCCCTCTATGCCTGCAGTTACAATGAGATTCAATTGTCCGTCTGTAATGGGAATAAGAAATGAATCTTCAGGAGTGATTCCTGTTAAATTTAATAATTGGTAGACACCTTCAGCCGCTACGCTCGATCTCGATGTGTCCCCTAACATGACCTGAACCTGATAAAGACCCTTATCTAAATCAACATTGAATGTGTTAGCACTAGTTACCCCGTATTTTACAAACTGTACGGCTGTGCTTCCCACGCCTGTTCCGGATGCTGCGACATTTATTACGTCTTGAGGTGTATTAAAGCCGTACCCTTTATCGGGAGTATATGCTTCAGAAGCGTTGACTTGAATATAATCACCCGGTACTTCGGATCCTGCGCCAAAATTAAATTTGTAAACGGTTGGTGTTGACGCAGATACGGAACCGCCAATCATAAAGCTCAAACATAAGACAACAGTTAATACAGTCAGTAATACTTTTTTCATCAAAAATCCTCCTCTTCCCAGATAAAATAGGTTTCGATCGAATAGCGTAACAAATCATAATTCATTACAATAGTTTTTTCACTATCATCACATCCTCTGTGTGTGGGACGATTCGCGGAAAGCATTAATGTATGCGCTTACAATATTAAGTATAGTTGGTTAACGCAAGGAAAAACGATTGAATTTACCGTCTTTTTTGTTAAAAATTCAGTGTAAAGTTGGCCGCAACATCTTTATTTTCTTTTGAGCCGAGAGGTTCACGTCCGGTTCTGAGAGGGCCTGAGGGTGCAATTCCCTCGGGCTACTTACCGCAACATCTTCGTATCTAGTAAACGTGCAGGAGAACGAGTGATGGCATCGATCATCGGATTTGTGGAAGGAAAGCTGAAACTGAAAGTGAATCGGGATAAAAGTGCTGTGGATCGCCCATGGAAACGTAAGTTTCTCGGGTTTAGCTTCCTGTCACACAAGCAAGCGACTATTCGACTAGCGCCCAAAATCACTTCTCGCTTCAAGGAAAAGGTGAGGGAGCTGACCAGCCGCACCAAATCCATATCCATGGAACAGCGAATTGAAGAATTAAATCGATTCCTGATGGGATGGCTAGGATACTTTCGGATTGCTTCAGCCAAAACCCATTGTGAAGAACTGGACAAATGGATACGTAGACGACTTCGCATGTGCTTATGGAAGCAATGGAGACGAATTCGCACAAGAATCCGGGAACTACGAAACCTAGGTATTCCCGAACAGGCTGTCTACATGATGGCGAACTCACGTCGTGGAGATTGGGAAATGTCCCGTGTCACAAATTTATACCATTATATAATAAGGTGTGTCGTCTTCCGCGAAATTCGCATAATCAACCTTGATTAGCCAATTGAATTCCAATCTCCTCCAAACAAATGTAGTCATCATGAAAAACAACTCGTTATCCAATGAAATATCCAGTACACCTTCAATGTAACCATACTTATAAGCGGAATACTCACCACCAGATGGTATCTCCGTGTTCAAATTGAACAAGAAATTTATTTCCATACTAATCACCTTGTTTCAAGAAATTAGCCTGTTTGAACTCTTCTGCCTTGTTTTTCAACAAGAAAAAGCTGTGCATCGAAGTATTGTATTCGTTTCCATCACAGTAAACAGGCAAGAACTGATCAACATTTGTTTCTTGTTCGACGCAGTATTCTCATATTCCTTGCTGTCTAAGTAACGAAACCAAGCCAGATAGTTCTGCAAATATTTTGTTGCAACACCATTAAAGCGATCCATCCATTTCTTCAAACGGCTATGTTAACTGTTGACGTTTTGAATATGGTACACGCCTTTCACACGCTGTTTCCCATCGGACTTGAAACGGTAATGAGCTAAACCTTTCGCATTTGCGTAGGAACTGAATGCCCTCCACGAATCGGTGCAAAGCACGTTGACTATTAATTATTATTTTTGATTAAAAGTTCAAATCGACTGGAGAGCCATGTAGGCACATCAATGGTCTTGAAAAGCCGCACATGGGAGCAAGAAAAGTTGAGAAAGTCGGTCACTCATGACTACTTTGATACGGAAAGGTGCAAGACTTGTCCACTATAGTATGCTCCATAGATAAATGAGCTTCCTTGATCTAAAGTGCTACGAAACAATAATCCTGCCGTCGCACCACTAACATACGGAAAGGAATTCAGTTGAGCAATGAGAGTGAAGTTCCCGCTCAAGGCGGTGTAAGCATATTGAAATTGCTCATTCGTCGAATCTTGGTTAACAATACCGTTTCCTGTACCTTTAATAGTAAAGGTTCCCGATGCTTTATCATAAGAACATAAGTTGTAAGGACTGAAGGACTATTATGTAAATAATCAGTGTCTCTGATGCACTGTCAATAATGAGATAATTCAAAAAATGTGTTGCAATGATTATCATGATTATTGAAATTAGGAATTTGATCTTCTGCTTCCCGATATTCTGCTTATCCACATAAGCAATTTTAAACATTCGTCAATAATCATTATCTCAGTTATTGGACGAAAGATGCTTTTTAGCACTGAATCTAAGCCACTGATTATTGATGAATGTCTTTCTCTAAGCTACGATAATAAATGAAATGGTCATTGGTTTAGAAACGCATATCCCCCCTCATGTAAGCGCATCCACAACTTAGCTGAATCTAATATGTAAGTGCTTCAAACAAAGAATCTTCATCATTCACCAACATGCAATCTTGTCATACCAAATTCGAAAAAAACCATTCCCATGATAGTCAAGGTCTTCTTGCCCTGTCTATAAATATCATCTCAGAGGAGGTTAATTTTATAAGAGATGACATAGCGGATTGTCATTAACAACACTTCCGGGTTGAATCGTAAAAAGTGAATGATGCATCGTTCTGGTCATGGAATTGGTAATCTTTCGATTTTAAAAGGAGGGTTTACATGAGGAATTCACTAAAGAAGCGGATAAGTACGATTTTGGTGTATGCGTTGATTCTAGCTCTATTTCCAAATGTTTTTACACACCAAATTGCAGCTGCAGCGGGTATGCTGCCGGATGGAACGATACCCGCCGGATGGAAGGCGGCGGATGTTTCCGCTTCAAGCTCACTAGGCACCACCAGTTACGGTTTCAGCAACGGTAAATTTGTGCTTTCCGCCACAGGCGGTAAAATACAAAGCGCTGACGATAACGTACTTTATTCTTATTACCCTGTAAGTGTGGGGGACTTTTCCATAACGGCAAAAGTGACTTCCACTGCAATTAACACAAGCAATAACCGGGCCTTACTGATGGTCAAGAAGGATCCAATTAACAACGGAGCGACATCCCCCGGATATAATTTTGGCTACAACAGCTCTGCCAATACCCTGATTTCTTATCGGCGGTTGTCGACAACCGGCTCCAGTTCTTTTACGGTTCCGGATCCAAATGCCGCCCTCTACATGAAATTGGAACGGTCAGGATCTGACTTTAAAACCTATTATTCGAAAGACGGAATTAATTTTGGAAATGGAACGACAACAAACCCGCTCAAGACGGACTCCGACACTGCAGGTTTGTTATCCGGAAGTGTTTATGTAGGGTTAGCGGCTGCGGCAGCCAGCGCCGAATTCACCGACGTCAAAATTTATCAAAACGGACTCGTGTACGACTCCAACGCCGGCGTCCAAGCTCCTGGCGTTCCGGTGGATTTGACGGCGACTTCCGGCGCAGGTGGCGTTACCCTGCAATGGACGGCCGCAAGTGGCGCGAGCAGCTACAACATTTACCGCAGCACGGCATCCGGCAGCGGGTATTCCAAAATCGCCACAAGCACGACTAACAACCACACCGATACGAATACTGCCGGAAATACGCCATATTTTTACACAGTCAGCGCTCTGGCTGGCAGCATAGAGAGTGGGATGTCTGCGGAAACCGCCGTGACTACGCCTCTATCAGCACCGACCGGATTGTACGCCGCTGCAGGGGATAGCAAAGTCGACTTAACCTGGACAGCCGTAAGTGGCGCAACCCACTATAATGTGAAGCGCGGTACAGACGGAATATCGTTTGCGAACATACAAACGGGTTTAACGTCGACCTCTTTTACGGACAATGGATTAGCCAACGAGACAAAGTATTATTACGTTGTTTCCGCAATGAATGAAACCGGAGAGAGTACGAACTCGGATGTAGTGAACGCAACACCGACCGATGTATCAACATCCCCGGAGGAAGGCGTTATCTTTGTTGCTCCGGGTGGCTTGGACAGCAATCCGGGAACGATTGGCAGTCCGACCACACTTGAATCGGCCATAACACATGTGGCCCCGGGCCAAATCATTTATTTGCGCGGAGGGACTTACTCTTATTCTGTTCAAATTACAATTGACCGTAATAACAGTGGCACGCCTACCGCGAAAAAACAAATTTTTGCTTTTGGTTCCGAAAAACCGGTGCTTGATTTCTCGTCTCAAACCTATGATGCAGCTACTGTCTCCAATAACGCGAGAGGACTGCAAATCAACGGGAACTATTGGTATGTGAAAGGATTAGAAGTAAAAGGGTCGGCTGATAACGGAATTTATGTTGCAGGCAATTATAACCGTATAGAAAATTCGGAAGTTCACCACAACCGGGACACAGGCTTGCAAATAGGCAGATATGCTTCAACCGCTCCGCAAAGCGAGTGGCCCAGCTACAACGAAATCGTCAACGTATATTCCCGCGATAACTTTGATCCAGACAACGGTGAAGATGCCGATGGTTTTGCGGCCAAACTGACTGTAGGTCCGGGAAATGTGTTTGAAGGATGTATTTCGGCCTATAACGTCGACGACGGATGGGATCTGTACAGCAAAACCGAAACCGGGCCGATTAGTCCTGTAGTAATCCGAAACAGTATTGCCCACCATAATGGTCAAACATCGGAAGGAAGCTCGACAACAAACAGTGACGGCAACGGCTTCAAGCTTGGCGGGGAACAAATTGCCGTAAATCACATTGTGATCAATTCGGTCGCTTACCAAAACAAAAAGCATGGATTTACCTACAACAGCAATCCGGGCTCCATAACCATTGCAAACAATACATCCTATAATAACGGACAAAGCAACTTTGCTTTTGACGTCGGGACTCATATTTTCACAAATAATTTATCTTATAAGGGAGCATCGAGTGACAAAACAAGCGGTACGGATGTTCAAAGCACAAACGTTTGGTGGGAAAACAATAAAAGCACCAATGCAAATGGCTTGCTTGCAGACAATACGGATTTTGTAAGTCTAAGTCCCGCAGTAAGCCGCAACGCGGACGGTTCCCCTAACTTTGGCAATTTTCTGGTACTTGCAGCAAGCAGTGATTTAAAGGCGGCCGGCACGCCTAGCGGTACGGACATCGGTGCTTTAATCGGATCTTCCGGAATGAACCCTGCGCCGACGCCATCGCCGGTACCCACACCCACACCGACGCCGAGTCCGACGCCGACACCTGATCCTACACCATCGCCCATGCCAGCAGGTTCCTACAACGAATATAATTTAACCGGCTTCTCCATTGGAAACACTGGCGGAGGCAATATTCCCGAAACTGACCCTCGTTACAAAAAAGTATATAACGCAACGGATTTCGCCGATGCCATCAACAGGAAAAAGGGCTACAAAGTAATAGAAATCATGAATGATTTGAATCTTGGCTGGAATGAGCTTTCAGCGGAAGCGAAAACAACGGCGGGATCTTTGATCGTCGCACACAACGCTCCGAAAACTCATCCTGTTCTGCTTCAAACCGGTGTGAGTAAAGTGTATCTCGATACGCTTAATGGTGTGACTATTTTTTCAGCGAACGGTTCCAAAATAAAACATGCTTCACTTATTTTGAAGCATAGCACGAACACCATCCTTCGTAACTTGGAGTTTGATGAATTGTGGGAATGGGATGAAGCTACCAAAGGAGATTACGACAAAAACGATTGGGATTTCTTAACCATTGAGGATGATTCGAAGGTTTGGATCGACCATTGTACCTTCAATAAGTCCTACGATGGCGGTGTTGATATTAAAAAAGGTTCTTCCGGCGTAACCATCTCGTGGTCCTTTTTTAAAGGGGATGACCGAAGTCCTAACAGCTGGGTCAGCCAGCAAATTAGCGCTTTGGAAAATAATCGCTCGGCTTATGCCATGTACAATTATCTTCGCAGTCAAGGTTTGAGTGCGGACGATATTATTGCGGTGTCTTCCGGACAAAAGAAACAGCATCTTGTCGGGGCCACCGAATTCGCATCAGAAAATGCAAATCTGCAGGTGACTCTGCATCATAACTACTATAAAGACATGCAGGACCGTTTACCTCGTCTTCGGGGCGGGAATGCCCACGCTTACAATATTGTAATGGACAGTTCGGGCAATTGGGGAGCAAAGAAACTTATCTCCGATAGTCTTGCAGCTGCGCTAAGCGCCAAGGGTTATCATTTCGGAGTAACCAGCAATGGGGCGATTTCAACCGAGGGCGGAGCCGTCCTTATTGAAAAATCCCAGATTATCGATATGTATTATCCATTGCGGAATAACCAAGCGGATCCCAATAATCCGGCATATACGGGCAAAATTTTTGCGCTGGATACGATGTACTCATTAGATGGAACTTCGTTTAGAGGTAACAGTAATGAATCGAATAGTCCGCTGTCGCCAGTTCCGGCACCGTTAATTCCTTTCGCTTGGAACGGATTTACAACTTTGCCATACAGCTATGCCAACGATGACCCGTCGGTTCTGAGAAGCCGGCTTTTGGCTAATAACGGCGCCGGAGCAGGAAAGCTGAACTGGTCGAAGGAAAAATGGCTGCTGACTGAGCTTCCAACCGAGTCTGCGCCTCCTGGGGCAGTAACCGGATTGTCGGCTAGTACTTCGACTGACAACAGCGGCCAAGTTTCTTTAACTTGGAACACTGTGGATCGAGCGGATTACTACAACGTTTACCGCAGCATCAGTCATGCTGGCCCGTATGAGGCAATCGCGGATCATCTTACTGCAAACACGCTTATTGACTTGGCATTAATTGGAGGAACAACATACTACTATGTGGTAACCGCGTCCAACGTCGGAGGGGAAAGCGCCAAATCCGTTGAAGCAAGCGTGTCCATCCCCTTACCGAATACTGCACCGACGACCGTGATCACTTCTTATTCCAACGGCCGGTATTTAAATGTGAATACGCCGATATTGACATGGACATTCAACGATCCGGATGCCGGTGACATCCAAACCGCCTTTCAAATTCAAGCTTCTTCCGATAATTGGACCACGATTTCAACAGACAACGGAGTAATTGCAGATGCTGCCGAATTGTATACAATGGGGGCTTTAACCGACGGGGAATGGGCGTTGAGAGTTCGAACCAAAGACAGAAACGGAGCATGGTCGGAATGGGCCTATCGAAGCATAATCATTGACACCGTTGCACCAACCGCAACAGTCAGCTATAGCGCTCTCAATCCGACCTACCAAGATGTGGTGGCGACGATTTTACCAAGCGAATCTGTTACGGTAACGAACAATAACGGGCTTACTCAGTTTACATTTAGCCAAAATGGAAGCTTTACCTTTACGTTTGAAGACGCGGCAGGGAATACAGGAAGTGAAATGGCTGCCGTCAATAACATTGATAAAACGGCACCGATCACAATCGACGATGCTCCGAAAGGCTGGGTAAACAAGGATATAACGGTGAGCCTGCTTGCCGACGACATGGGCTCAGGTGTGGCCGCAACTTATTACGCAGTCGATGGCAGTACTCCACAAACCGGCAATAGGGTGACCATCACTTCTGAGGGGATTCACACCCTTGTGTATTGGAGTGTGGATCATGCCGGTAATGTGGAGGAGATGAAAAGCCTCTCCATTCACCTGGATAAAACGGGACCATCGATTCAGCTCATGCTGGATAAAACGACACTTTGGCCCGCCAACAATAAGACTGTGACTGTAACGGCAACCGTTTATTCGAGCGATAATCTGTCGCAGGTCGATTCGATTGTACTGACTTCAATTACGCTGAACGTTCCTGATGACGGAGTCGGACAGATGATTAGAGATGCTCAATATGGAACTCTGGATACCTCATTCATTTTACTGGCAAAAAAAGCGAGTGGGGAAACGGACCTTGTTTATAGGGTCACATATACAGCTGTTGATAAGGCAGGAAACAAGACTGATGCAATTGCTTCAGTAACAGTACCCCATGATCAGTCAGGAAAAAAATAAAAAAGCGAGGAGGCTGTCTATCTAAGAAGGATCAGATTATTCATCCCAAAAACTGCTATTAAGCAGCTGCAAAATGGAAATACACTAACGAACTCATATTATTATGAGTTCGTTGGGGTATTTCACTTCGTTTATTATATGGACTCAAACCGGATTGATTGTCGCCATAGCGTTTTAAGGCAGCGGCTCCGCAGGAACATTAGCAATTGTTACAGCCTTTGTAAATTTGGCAGTCGTATTTTGCCTCAATCGCATATTCGCAGAACCAGAGACGCTCGGGTTAATTTGAATACTCACAATTTTCTCTGCATGACCGGTCGCGTCGGCTGTTAATGAGAAACTCGTGCTGTAACCATAGGAAGTAGGCCAGGTGCCATTGCTGTTTTGAACCTTCGCGACCTGGGTACCTGAACCATTATAAATGCCGATATTATTTTCAAGTTGACCTTGGTTCATCGTAATCCTTCAATTCAGTTGAGAATACTAGTGGTCCTTCTACTGCTGAATACGCAAGAAAGTTCACCACATTCACTTCCAATGATGGAATAAATTAGATTACTGTTGCGATAGTGATGGACCAGGTCCTGTTCAGTATGTCAAATTTCCAACCGTCAATGCTCGATACTCGATACGTAAATGTTAATCTACTAGGTACATCTGGTAACTGGTGGACGATCGCTGAATTCAACTTATATCAATAGAAAGTAAACAAAAGGTCGGTCTGCTAATCAAAATGACCTTTTGTTAAATTCAACTTACACTTATTATTCATTAACCAAGCAGTGATTTTCTGAGCTGAAATCGTAACAAATTTATGGTAATGGTTGGCACGAGTTAAGCATTGCATTGCGTTAAACTGTCCTTTAACATTCCTGTAGGTGTTAGTAGATTCAACTTGCAGAAAAAAGGACGCCTCGCTAGGATGAGTATGTACTGGGTTGCAGCCCTCAGAACTCACCTTAGGAGGCGTTATCATGAAGTCTAGTCTAATTAAATCTCAAAATCAACGTGTAGAACGAATCTCCACTACCACTCTGGTCATAGGCATCGACATTGCCAAGGAGAAGCATGCTGCACAAGCCATTAATTTCGAGGTATTGTCCTCACCAAGCGCCCTATTCTATTTTCGAATGACCTACTAGCTGGCTTTGAGCATTTAGAACACAGTATTCGGAAATTACAGAAGATGCACGGCATGAATGACTTCGTTGTGGGAATGGAGAGCACCGGTCACTACTGGTTCAATATTGCCAACTGGTTGGTGGGTCAAGGAATTGATGTGACTCTTGTCAATCCAATGACAACCAAACGCAATAAGGAAAACAGAGATAACTCACCTTCCAAGAACGACCCAAAAGATGCTCTGGTCATCGCCGATGCGGTGAGTCGTGGGTTCTACACGCCCTTCTCTCCAAAGGATGAAGCATTCCGCCGTATACGGGTTATGGTTACAAACAGAGAGCACTGGGTTGTTAAATCAGGACGGATTAAGAATAGAATCCACCGCTGGCTCGATATCCGGTTTCCAGAATACAGACAAGCATTTGATGATATTTTTAGCGATCGTTCCTTGGCCACTTTGCGCCGGTTCCCAGCCCCTTCTGACCTGCAGCTAACTCCGGAGCAAATGGTACAGATCCGGGGTGAATATATGGCTAGACCTGGTGGGGTGCGAGGTAAGAACAAGGCGCTGGAACTTCAATCACTGGCTAGACATAGCGTGGGAGACACTACTGCCCTTGAAGAAGACAAATGGGAGCTAAGGCACCTCATCGAAGAGTATGAAAGAATCTGCCGAATCATTGATGAAGCGGACGAGATGATTGAAAAGGTACTGCCTGAAATCCCTTGTTCAGATCTCGTTCGATCTGTCGGTGCTTCCGTTCCTGCAACGGCTGCCATATTGGCATTTGGCGGGGACTTACGTAAGCTGTCTCACGGAAATCAATTATTGCGCAAGGCAGGATTGAACTTAGCAGAACGAAGTTCAGGCAAGTATAAGGGGCAAATTAAGCTCACCAAACGAGGCAACTCACTACTGCGCAAGCATCTCTACTTCACTGTGTTTCACCTGTTATCTTTCAATGGAGCGTTCCAAGCCATGCATGCACACAATACCGAAGTGAAACGAATGACGAAAATGCAGTCCATGATGAAGCTGATTGGGAAACTCGCCCGGATGCTTGTAGCCATGGCTAGAGAAGGACAAACATTCTCCATGGATAAGGCCCAGCTACCGTTAGCAGCATAAAAAAGTAAATCGTAACCCTGACACGTAGATTGGCTCATTCGCAGGATCTCACAAAGAAAGCACCGAGTACCGAGATTTTTCCGCTTTAGGGCATAGACCCGTTCCGTTAACGTTGATCGGACTCCACACCTTGGAAAGATAGGACGAAGGAATGTGAGGGCATAGACCCGTCGAGATTTGGGAGAGTGAATCCCCAAGGACCTTGTGGAGAGAAGCGTGCAGTATAACTTTTTCATGGAAGATGTTGTAAAAACAATCAGCACCTTCTGTTCCCGCATGCGCTCTAACGGAACTGTCTGCCACACACTACCCAAACACCGGAACTCCTATTTAACATGCATTTTGAAATCCTGCGAATGAGCGAGCATTCGTGAGAAAACCCTTATTCTCTGAGGGAGCTGATACCGCATTTTCATTAAATAAAATAAACGATTACT
This sequence comes from Paenibacillus sp. V4I7, assembly GCF_030817275.1. Taxonomy (NCBI): domain Bacteria; kingdom Bacillati; phylum Bacillota; class Bacilli; order Caryophanales; family Paenibacillaceae; genus Paenibacillus; species Paenibacillus sp. V4I7. The sequence goes on from NZ_JAUSZD010000002.1 coordinate 5,207,983, forward strand.
TGAAAATAAAATAAACCGGAACCCCTTATTTCTTATGGAGTCCCGGTCTTATAAATTACCACTAAACATCTTTATACAATCGCCCATCTCGAAAACGAATGATCCGCTTCGCCTGCTGCGCAATCAAAATGTCATGTGTAATCAAAACAATCGTCCGACCTTGTTTATTCAATCTCTTCAAAAGATCCAAAATCTCCACACCCGTCTTCGAATCCAGCGCACCTATTGGTTCATCCGCCAGAATAATAGACGGATCTCCTGCCAAAGCTCGGGAAATGGCGACACGCTGCTGCTGCCCACCGGATAATTCCGAGGTAAGGTGTCCCCTACGATCTAATAAGTCCACCGATTCCAATGCCTGCAGAACATATGGCTCACGTTCCCTTTTCGTCATTCCCCGATAAATTAAAGGCAACTCCACATTCTCATACGCACTTAATCTTGGCAGCAAGTTGAAGCTCTGAAAAACGAAACCAATCTTCTGATTGCGAATCTCAGCAAGCTGTGAATCCTTAAGCACGTTTATTGCTTGACCATCAAGGTTATAAACACCTTTATCCACAACATCCAAGCACCCGATGATGTTCATCAGTGTGGATTTGCCGGAACCTGATGGCCCCATAATAGCTACGAACTCTCCATGATCAATATCTAACGAGACGTCATCTAACGCTTTAATCGTTTCCTCGCCCATCGTATAGTATTTACTGGCTTTCTCGATATGGATTAACGACATTACCTTCATCTCCATTACTTGCACAGGGTCCAAATAAATGAAGTATCCTATTCGTAACCTTACCGTTTCGCCTTATAAAACTCATGATAAAGCTTCATCAACGCCCACTTCTCAATCCTCGACACATAGGAGCGGCTAATGCCCAGCTCCTTCGCAATCTCCCGCTGCGTCCGCTCTTCCCCGCCAAGCTCCAGCCCAAACCGGCCAACGACGACTTCCTTCTCGCGATCGTCCAAGATTTCCAAGTTCCGATATATTTTGCTCTTCTCTATCTTGAGCTGCACCTTATCCACTACGTCATCTGCTTCCGTACCGAGAATGTCGATAAGCGTAATTTCATTCCCCTCTTTGTCCGTTCCGATGGGATCATGCAAAGACACATCTTTGCGCGTTTTCTTCAGTGAACGCAGATGCATAAGGATCTCGTTCTCAATACAGCGAGCTGCGAATGTCGCGAGCTTGGTCCCTTTGTTCGGCGAAAACGACTCGATGGCTTTGATCAAACCGATCGTCCCGATCGAGATCAAATCCTCCAAATCTTCCCCTGTATTGTCGAATTTTTTGAGGTTGTGAACACAAAGCAACGTAAATTTCCAATATGCACATGATTACGCGTCCATCAATGTACCTTTGACTCTTGGGAAAGACCAGTCGGCTGTAACCCAATCTATCCGCCTCTTGTGCTAATGCCGTCGTTTCGCCCAGCTGCAGCGTTACGACATTCTCCTATTTGTGATTGGTCCAAAATACCCAATTTTAACATCATCTATCAGCTCTCTCTAACTGTAACGCAAAAAAACAATTGAATAGCAAAAAGACAGCTGAGATCTCTCCTAGCTGCCCTCATCAACTCTTTATAGAGCTGGCTGCCCCTGCTCTATTAATGTCTTTTTCAGAAAAATCAACGTATCCGTATCCCCAAGCGGTCTCTCAAAAAAAGCCTCGTAACCCTTGCGTTCATACATTGGAAGAAGCCAAGGATGATTTTTCGACGTAGCGAGCACAACACCAGGCGCCAACAATGTATTTCGTACAACAACCTCCTCGACATAAGAATGGAGCCGGTTACCAACACCTTGATTTTTGAATGCAGGTAAGACTGCAAACCAATATAAGAAAGGAAGCTCGGTCAACTCTGGCAGGTTTTTCATTGAAATGGTTGCTGCAATTGAGCCGTCAATTTCCAAGACATAACTTGTATTTTCTAAAATGTTCTCTCTAATCATCTCGATATCCGCATTCGCAGCTCTAAATGTGATTCCCAATTCACGGATTGACTCATATGCGCCATCAATCACTTTGAATTGTTCTTCTGCATCATCTATGGTCGCTATCCGATAAACCTCACTCATTTTGGTCACCTTCCTGAAATCTCGATAAGGCAAAAGGAGAAATATCCTGCTCTGTTGTGCCTTTTCGTGTAAGATCTGATAAAATTTCACCCACGACACTAGCAAATTTAAACCCATGACCAGAGAAGCCTCCTGCGATAAAGACATGGTCATGTTCAGGATGGTGATCAATAATAAAATGCTCATCGGGTGTACATTCATATTTACAAACAGCTCCTCGAACTACCTGACCTGCAGCTTGAGGCAGAAAAGCTTCCAACGCTTGCCGCAAATCATTCTCATCTTGGTCATAATGACCGAACGGCTCGAAGGGCAACCCTGGCTTCCATGTCTGACCAGCATCATGCCGACCGATTTTCACACCAGATCCGTTAATGCTCGGGAAGCCATAGAACCCGCCATATTCCGCTCCGAATGTGAAACCAGGAAACCTAGTAGAATCATACAACGTATCATCCGATTTAAACCATGCTACTGCCTTACGTACCGATCGGATCGGGAGCTGTACAACGGAATCTAATTCGCTGAACCAAGCTCCAGTACTCAAAATCAATTGATCGGCATGATAGGTCCCGTCAAGCGTTTGTACGGTAACCCCACTGTTCCACACGTTAATACACGTTATAGGTGTGTTCACTAGAAGCCTTGCGCCTGCGGCCAAAGCTTGCTGACGATATGCGCGAACACAATCTTCGCTATAAAGAAACCCAGCTTCCTGTTCAAACAAACCAACATAGGATTCAGGAAGCTTTACCCCTGGCCAACGATTATGAATCTCATCCGCATCTAGACGATCAACCTTTAGACCAAAAGCCTTCGTAGATTTCATTTTATTGCCCAAATTGACCGATTCAGCTGCTCCTATATTCAGAACCCCACTGCGAACAATCAAACGCTGATTCGTCACAGCTTCGAGCTCTTGCCACAGCTTGTCAGCTTTTAGAGCCATTGCCGTATACGTAGGGCTACCTGAATAAGCATGCCGGATAAGCCGAGTTTCCCCGTGGTGACTTCCTGCCACATGAGGGGGATCATATTTATCAATCAGCAGCACTTTGACATTCTGCTTGGCTAAATAAAATCCTGCACTCATGCCCATGGAACCAGCGCCGACAACAATGACATCATATGCACTCATAATGCCTGTTTAATCCGCTCAATCTGCAACAAATGTGCACCTACATGATTAACAAATCCATCGTACAGTTCAGATAATTTTAAGGTTAACCCTTTCACATTCACACCGGATCTTTCCCAATCTGCCCCAGATAAACGCTTGAAGAATAAGCTATTGTAAGTGAGCAGCGCATTATATATAGCCAAGACTTCCTCAATGGTGCTCTCATTTGCTTTCGAACGGCTTACCCATAGGTCTTGGTCAAATGCAGGCAACTGGACATCCGATTCCGCAACGATTTTTCGAATTCGAAAGGAGGTTACGATGCTGTGATCCACCAAGTGAGAAATGACTTCTATAACACTCCATTTGGCCTCCGAAGCTTTCCAATGCAATTGCTCGTCGCTCAAACCCTCAATAGCTGAACGAAGCTGCTCAAATGTATTTGTAAATTTTTGAAGATCAATGATTTCTTGGCCCATAGTTGTCGCCTCCGTATATTTAAATGACATAACTCCATTCCGGTGTTACACGCTTCAAGAACTGCTTCGTTCTCTCTTCCTTAGGCTTTACAAAAAGCTCCTCAGGTTGCCCCTGTTCCACAATGACGCCGCCATCCATGAAAACGACATGACTAGAAACTTCTCTTGCGAAACCAACCTCGTGAGTAACAATAATCATTGTCACCCCTTCGTTAGCAATCTTTCTTATGACAGTTAACACTTCTCCCACCAGTTCAGGATCCAGTGCAGACGTTGGCTCGTCGAACAAAATTACTTCAGGATTTAAGGCAAGGGCGCGAGCGATACCTACACGCTGCTGTTGTCCGCCTGAGAGTTGGCTAGGATAAGCATTCACTTTATCCGAAAGTCCGACTTTGTCGAGTACTTCCAAGCTCTTTCTTCTTGCCTCATCTTTCGGCTGCTTTTGAGCAATAACAAGCCCTTCCATCACATTTTCCAGCACCGTTTTGTGCTTGAACAGATTATAATGCTGAAAAACCATCGCTGTTTTCCGACGTAGCTGAATGATGTCCTGTTTACTAGGATGCTTCCCGCTAATTTTGAAATCATCAATGGACACCTCGCCTTCGTTAGGTCGCTCCAAGAAATTGACGCATCGCAGCAATGTTGTTTTGCCAGATCCGCTTGGACCCAGTATAGCGACAACATCGCCTTTTTTAACTGTCAAATTAATGCCGTTCAACACCTTATTCTTGCCGAAGGACTTATGGATGTTCGATAAGCGAATCATGCGACTCCTCCTCGATTATAAACCGTTACTTTTTTCTCTAAAAATGCGGTAAGTCTTTCGGCTAGCAGCGTCAAGCCCCAATAAATAAAGGCAGCGGCAATATAGGCTTCCAGAAATTTCAAACTCACCGACGCAACGACACTTGCTTTACCAAGAAGTTCCATCTGCGACACTGTAAAAGCAAGAGATGACGTATGCAGAAAGCCAACAAAAATGTTGCACAAATTTGGTAAAATAACACCAATCGCTTGAGGAGCAACAATTCGCCAAATCGCTTGAGGAGTGGTCATTCCAATGGCATAGGCCGCCTCAATTTGGCCTCGATCCACTGATAAAATGCCGGAACGAATAATCTCCGACATGTAGGCACCAGCCGTGATGGAGAAAGCTGTCAAGACTATAAGCAGAGAAGGTACGGATGCCGATTTGAAGCTCCACCCGTAATAGGCAGATAAGCGATCAATAATATAAGGCAGACCCCAATAAATAAGCAAGATATGCAGCAGTATAGGCGTCCCCCGCAGAAACGATACATAGAAATCAAGGATGGGATAGATGTACTTAACTTTGTAAATACGAGCGAAAGCCGTTAATAGACCGATGCCGAAGCCAATGACAAGAGGGATGAAGGTTAAAACCAATGTCAATGGTAAAGCCTTTAATATTTCAAAAAATGCGGTATAAATGAACATAACATCAATTCTCATCTTCCTCACCTCACCTAGCTAACGGACGCTCATGCCTTTGCAGCCTGAACTCTGTTACCTTAAATACTTTCTCCAAAATGAGTACGGTTACGTAATAGATAATCGTCAAACTAATATACACTTCCAAAGTATGTGCTGTTGCAGCTATCAGCGTTTCCCCGCGCCCCATCATATCCATCACACCTATGGAGAATGCCAGCGATGTATCTTTAAGAAATCCAATGACAGAATTGGCAAAGTTCGGGAAGGCAATCAGCAGCGCTTGTGGCATGACGATTCGGAAGAATGACTGCTTTCCGGTCATTCCCACAGCGTAAGCGGCTTCTGTCTGTCCCCGGTCGACTGAATTAACAGCCGCCCGGATATTTTCAGATTTAAAAGCAGCAATACTGAGGCCATAGGTAATAATAACGAAATAGATGGGATCCCACCGTGAAATATTAATATGTACGATCTCAAGAAGCATTGGCAAACCGTAGAAAACAAGAAATAATTGAATGAGAATAGGTGTTCCTCGCATAAAAGATACATAGACGACAGAGATTTGGCTAAGCACTGGAATCTTGTATAAACGAGTTAATGCAATTAGTGTGCCTAGGATAAGTCCTAAGGTTAATGAAACTACGAGTATTAATAAGGTGATCGGCAAGTAATATAGCAACTTCGGGATAAATGTTGTAACAAGTGTAATATCGAATGATTTTCCCATCTAATTCCCTACTGTGTAATCGGCTCCAAGCCAATGAGTGCTTAGTTTACCAAGCGTTCCATCTGCTTTAATACTCTTAACTGTCTCGTCAATTTTCTTTTTTAGTTCCTCTCCATCTTTACGTAAAATGAAATAAACCTTCGAGTTAGAGAGTGGTTCCCCAACAGTTTTCAATTGTGCATCCACCGATTTATTCACGAAATCAATAGCAAACTGCGTGCTAATCGAGGCATCTGCACGACCTGCCTTGATTTGTGTTTTCGAATCTTCACCAGCGCCCGTATAAACGATATTAATCCCCGTATTGTGCTCTTTGTTATATTTCTCAGCAAGCACAGCAGCGTTACTCGTTGCTGTCACGAGAAGCTTTTTGCCTTTGAGATCGTCAATGGACTTAATAGCTGTGTTGTCTTTATGTACGATAATTTTATTCGGGAAAATGTTGTAAGCTTCGTCGTTATAGAGGAACTTCTGTTTTCTTTCTTCATTTATTTCCATTTGATGAGCGATGAAGTCGATTTTGTTTGTTTCCAAGCTCAACAGCAAGTTTTTGAATTCCATTGTTTTCAATTCAAACTCATACTCAGGAAGTCGCTTATCGATTTCTTTCACAAGCTCCACATCATAACCAGTCAAATTACCCTTGTCATCAATAAAGCAAATGTTCGGGAATTGTGTACCTGTCCCTACGACGATTTTCTTCACAGCTTTCGGAGTGGTTGCAGCAGTTGCTTGTGCTGTAGCTGTAGCTGCCGTTGTCGCCGCGGCAGTAGCAGCTGCACCCGAGTTTGTGCTGGCGGTTTTGGACTGAGTTGCACACCCAGCTGCGAATGTAGCCGTAAGAATGATGGTTGAAAGTACCGTCAATTTTTTCATGTAATAAAAGCCTCCCAATATGTTTCAATTTTATAATTGAATTATTCCTATAGACTAACTAAGGATTAGGTGTAAAAAAACGCACTTCACTAAATTACAAAGGGTAATGGCAGGCTGTCCAATGATCTTGGCGAATTTGGAGCAGTTCCGGTTGTTCTTCTTTACATCTTGCCGTAGCTGCCGGACACCTTGTATGGAATCGGCAACCGGATGGCGGATTCGCAGGGGAAGGAATTTCTCCTTCGACAACAAACCACTCTCTTTTCCTGGTTGGATCAGGCGAAGGGATGGAGGATAGCAGCCCCTTCGTGTAGTGATGGGAGGGATGAAGAAACAACTCTTCACTGGGAGCAATTTCAACAAGCTTTCCTAAATACATGACACCGATGCGATCTGACAAATGGCGTACAATGTTTAGGCCATGAGCAATAAACATGTACGTTAATCCTAATTTTTTCTGCAAATCCTGCATTAAATTAACAATTTGCGCTTGTACAGATACATCTAACGCAGATACGGCTTCATCAGCAAGAATGAATTGCGGATTCAAAGCAATCGCTCTGGCGATACCTATTCTCTGTCGTTGACCTCCGGAAAACTCGTGTGGGAAACGATCATAGAAAGAACGATTTAATCCAACTAATTCCAGTAATTCCTCTACCTTAGAGCGCTTCACTGCAGCAGCGAAAGATTCATGTATTTCAAACGGCTCGCCGATAATTTCGCCAACCTTCCAACGCGGATTCAATGAACCGTAAGGATCCTGGAAGATGACCTGCATTTCCCGCCTCGTTCTCTGTAAGCCTTTGGCAGTATGCTTGGATAAATCCTGATCTTCGAAAAGTATCTTTCCGTGAGTTGCTTTCTCTAATTGCAGCATCACCCTGCCTAAGGTTGACTTACCGCTTCCGGATTCACCAACCAGTCCGAATGTTTCCCCTTTACGGATGGAGAAGGATACATCGTCAACTGCTCGAATATAAGTCTTCGAGCTGTTAAACGTCCCTTTCCCTACCGGGTAATATTTGCTTAGTCCTCTTACTTCAAAGAGCGTCTGCCCTCCCTTTTCTTGATCCCTGGCCCCAAGGATAGGCTGCTCGCGCGCTGTTTCAATCTTGTCCGTTGAAATCACGTTCTGCTGCTTTTCCTCTAATTGAACTATTTCCTCCGCGTACCAACACGCGCTTAAGCGCCCATTTACATGACTAAGAGGGGGGCTGTCTTTCTTACAACGTTCGGTTGCATAGGGACACCTCGGATGAAAATGGCATCCTGTAGGCAGATCAGATAAGTTAGGTATCGTTCCTTCAATAGAAAACAATCGTGTTGTTCGATCACTATCCATCGTCGTAATCGAACGAAGTAAGCCTCGTGTGTACGGATGATAAGGTTTACTGAACAGCTGCTGCACTGTCGCTTGTTCAACGATCTGTCCTGCGTACATCACAATAATATGATCTGCCATCTCTGCAGCAATCCCCAAATCATGTGTAATCAGTAAAATTGACATGTTGAATTCAGCTTTCAGTTCTTGCAGCAAGTGGATTATTTGCGCTTGAATCGTCACATCAAGCGCTGTGGTCGGTTCATCGGCAATAAGCAGCTGCGGACCACAGGCAAGGGCCATTGCAATCATTGCTCGTTGAAGCATCCCACCTGACAGCTCTCCAGGATATTGCTTCATGCGAATTTCAGGTTCGGGAATGCCAACACGCTGCAACAAGTGAATGGCCCGCTCCCTAGCCTGAATTCGATTACCCTGTTTATGCTCAATAATAACTTCTGTAATTTGACTGCCGATTGTAAAAACCGGATCGAATGCAGCCATCGGTTCTTGGAACACCATTGCCATCTTTTTCCCGCGTAATGCACGAAGCTCCTTCTGGGATAAGGTTGCAAGGTCTTCGCAGTCCAGTACAATTTGACCGCCGGCAATAACGCCATTCTCATAGTCAATTAATCGCATAACTGACTTCGAAGTAACGGACTTACCACTTCCAGATTCACCTACTAGGCAGACCGTTTCTCCTGCGGCAATTTTAAATGAAATGTCATTTATCGCTGTAAACGATCCTTGTTTCGTCGTAAATTGAACACTCAGATTGTCAATCTCAAGCAGTTGTTTCAACTTGCGCCGCCTCCCTTGCTATGCCCTGCTTTGCTTTGGATCCATGGAGTCGCGTAGTTTATCTCCAATCAAATTAACAGAAAGTACGAATATCGTGATGGCTAACCCCGGAAACGTACAAATCCACCAAGCCACTGTCAAATATCCTCTTCCTTGCGATAAAAGTGTTCCCCAATCCGGAACTTCTTTAAGCACTCCTAGGCCTAGAAAGCTTAATCCCGCTCCTACCAAGATAGATGATCCCAGTCCGATCGTAGACATAACCAACAACGGTGACCATGCATTCGTCAAGACATGTCGAAAAAAAATACGAACATTAGATGCACCTATCGATCTCGAAGCTGTAACAAAAGATCGATTCTTAATACTGAGGATCTGACCGCGCATCACCCTCGCATATTGAGGAATGGCCGATGCCGCGACAGCGAAGATAATATTGATTAAATGAGGTCCCAAAGCAGCAGCAATAGCCAAAGCCAATAAAATGCCAGGTATGGTCATCAGAACATCAATAAGTCTCATGAAAATGGTGTCGATAACACCACCGATATAACCGGATATCGCACCGATCAATCCTCCAATTAGACCACCAGCCAATACAGACGCGAAACCAATAAACAAGGAGTCACGACTGCCATACACGACGACACTAAAAACGTCTCTGCCAAAATAGTCCGTACCAAACAAATGAGCTTTACTTGGTGCACGCAGAATTTGGTCCGTAAGCATCGCTGTTGGTGCATAGGGAGCAATCCATTGCGGAAAGAGTGCACATCCTAGAATGAACAGCGTTACGATAGCCGCTAAATAAACGAGCATATCAGTTGCATTAACTTTGTTATTTAGTTTTGAAACACGCGCTTGCTGCTTACTCCTCTGCCAAATAGCCTTAGCGGAAATCACTTCTTTCATATTTGATCTCCTCTCTATTGCGAATTCGAGTCGCTTTATTGTGTTCTCCGAACTCGTGGATCAATAAATACATAGGAAATATCTACAAGTAGATTTACGAAGACGTAGATAATAGCTGAGAAGAAAACGACTCCCTGAACGACGGGTAAATCTTTGGACATGATGGCATCCGCAAGAATTCTACCAATGCCCTGCCTCGAAAACACAGTTTCAATAACAACTGTCCCTGCCATCAGATCTCCAATATGAATACCGATTATCGTAACAGCAGGTATCAACGCATTACGAAGCGCATGTCGATACATAACTAATCGTTCAGGTAGTCCCTTGGCACGCAGTGTCACAATGAAATGCTCATTAATAACCTCCAACATCGAGTTGCGTACCATCCGGACGATGAATCCAGCACCAACAAAGCCGAGTGCCAATGAAGGAAGAACAAGGGTTATGAACCCCTTTGATCCCATCGCAGGGAACCAACCTAGTGACACTGAAAAGATTAGAATGAGGAGAATTCCTGACCAAAATGTCGGCATGGAGATTCCGAACAATCCTACGATCCGAGCTAGTACGTCAATCCAGCGATTTCGATGTATGGCTGAGAGTACCCCAAGCCCTACACCGATAATCGTGGAAATCAGCGTACTGGCAAATGTTAACGCCAGCGTAGCTGGAAGATGCTTACTAATTTTGGGCAGCACAGGTTCGCTGTTGAGTAATGACTTACCGAAATCCCCATGAAGGATGGATACAAAATAATGGCCAAATTGTACATAGAATGGCTCATTCAGTCCGAGCTGATGCCTTAAATTTGCAATGGCCTCCGGCGTCATGGATGACGGATCGATCATGGATAGAACGGGATCTCCAGGAAGTACATACAGAATACAGAATACAAGGATTAAGGAACCTAGGATGACCAGCAAGGAAACCACAAGTCGCTCCGTTATTATCCTGCTCATATCGTTTAGCTCCCTGTTTCGTTATTTTTGAATGAACGTGTCATTAAAGAGTGGGTATCCCAGAGAATCGAATTTCAAGCCTTTTACTGTTTTCGAAGCAGCTACTGTGTAAGGGAACACATAAATAGGAATGATGACGGCATTATCAATAATCGATTTCTGAACTTGTTTATACAGTTCTGCACGTTTTTTATCGTCAGGCTCGATAGCCCCTTGTTCCAGCCATTTATCGACTTGTGGATCTGCAAGACCTGGAAGACTTGGTCGTGCTTTTGGATCGCTTGTATGGTAGAAAGAATATAGAGCATTTGGATCTGAATTCACTTGACTATTTCCGTAGATATCATAGGCACCTTTGGTGTAAACTACATTGGCTGTATCCTTTGTAATCTCTACTTCAACAACAATCCCCACTTGTTTTAATTGCTGCTGTATGATGACCGCTATATCATTACGTTTCTCACGGTTCGGTGAGCCGTCTACATAATGCAAGGTAAGCTTTTTACCCTCTTTTTCACGGATCCCATCTGCGCCTTTGACCCAGCCCAACTCATCCAACAACTTGTTCGCTTTAGAAATATCAGGTTTAATGCCGTTTTCTAGTGATGCATCATAACCAAAAACACCAGGCGATAACGGTGACCAAGCACGTGGGTACGTACCTAAATACAATGTTTTGACAATAGCATCAACATCAATGGCTGCTTGCAGCGCTTGTCTGGCCTTCAATTCACCCCAAGGTGCTTTTCGTTGATTAATAAATAAGGTATACGGCAATCCATTTGTATTGACTTGGTGAACTTGGACGTTCGAATCTGATTTCAAGGAGACGACGTTTTGTGGCGGCACAGTTTCGCCTGCAAGCACTTGTTTACTCTGAACACTACCGATACGAGTCGCTTCTTCCGGAACAATACTAAATGTGATTTGATCCAAATAAGCTTTCCCTTTATTTTCTACAATCTCCGGAGCCCAATTATAATCAGGACTGCGTTTGACTTGAATGGAAGCATTCTCTTCCCATTTCACAAAGGAATAGGGACCGGATCCTACCGGATTTTTGCCGAATTGATCCCCATACTTTTTGGCTGCTGTTGGTGATACAATACCTAGAAGTGCTTGACTTAGGTTGCCTAAGAAAGCTCTCGACGGTGTTTCCAGATTTATTTTGACTGTAAATTCATCAATCACTTCTGCTGACTTATAAGGCTTAATCAAGGCTCCGGAATTAGCTGCTTTTGTTGCAGGATCGAGTATTCGATCATAGCTGTATTTAACAGCTTCCGCATTGAACGGGGTCCCGTCTTGGAATTTCACATCATTACGCAGCTTGAAAATGTAGCTCAGGCCATCAGGGGCAACTGTCCACTCTGTTGCCAGCCACGGTTTAATAGAGCCATCAGGCAATTGAACAACCAAACTATCATAGATGGTACGAAGTACCCTTACGGCTACGGCAAGCCCGCTGCGATGTGGATCCAGTGAGTCAGGCGAAGTTGCGAGCGCATAGGTGAGCTCTCCGCCAACCACCGCCGTTTGTTTTACCTCTTGCTTAGGATTGGATGCATCCGAGCTTCCACTTTTTGATGAACTGCACCCGGTTAAAGCGAGTACGATGGCTAATGAAAATGCACTAAACTTGATCCAACCTATTGATCTATTCACTTTCAACCCCCCCATGTATTGGAAACCAATTAATTGCTTACTGTCTCTTTCGTGTAGCGATTAGCAGGAATAGGAATTCCTAAATTGCCACGTAACGTATCTGCTTCATACTCTGTGCGATAAATACCGCGCTCCTGTAAAATCGGAACGACCAAATCAACAAAATCATCCAACGCTTTCGGGACAGTCGTACGAATAACAAGGCCATCCGCCGCTTTTTCCTCGAACCATCGCTCTACTAGATCCGCAATTGTCTCCGGCGTTCCAATGAAATTACCTCTTGGCGTCGCCGCTCGCAGCGCTACTTGGCGAAGAGTCAAATTATGATCCTTTGCTTCCCTTTTTATTTGGTCCGTCGTGCCTCGGAAGCTATTCCCACCGAAATCACCCAGATCCGGGAATGGATCATCGAGCGGATACTGCGAGAAATCGTGATGCTCGAAGTAACGACCTAGATAATCAAGCGCATTCTGAATCGTAACCAAATTCGCGACTTCTTGGTACTTGCGATCCGCTTCTTCAGCTGTACGTCCAATGATAGGATTAATACCTGGGAAAATAAGTACTTCCTCTGGATTACGCCCATAAACTGCAACCCGTTGTTTAATGTCCTTATAAAATAACTTTGCTTCCTCGATGCTTTCATGACCCGTATAGATGGCTTCGGCTGTTCTCGCAGCCAAGTCTCTGCCGGATTCGGAAGCTCCAGCTTGGAAAACAACGGGATGCCCCTGCCGAGAGCGACCAATATTAAGTGGTCCTTGTATGGAGAAGAATTCACCCTTGTGATTCAACGTGTGCAATTTGCTCGGATCAAAGAAAACGCCCGACTCCTTATCCCTAATGAAGGCATCGTCTTCCCATGAGTCCCAAAGACCTTTAACAACACTAACGTATTCTTCGGCAATGCGGTATCTCAGCTCATGCGCAGGATGCTCACCCTTGCCAAAGTTTTTCGCTGAGCCTTCAAGTGGTGAAGTGACGACATTCCAACCGGCTCGCCCACCACTAATGTGATCCAATGAAGAGAACTGACGTGCCACTGTAAATGGTTCACTATACGAAGTGGATAGCGTAGCGACAAGTCCGATATGAGAAGTCACTGCACCTAGTGCAGAAAGGATCGTAATTGGCTCGAATCGGTTAAGGAAGTGTGGATTTGATTTCTCATTAATATACAAACCGTCCGCTATAAATACAAAATCCAACTTCCCAGATTCAGCCTTCGATGCCTGCTGCTTATAGAACTCAAGGTTCACACTAGCGTCTGTGGAGACTTCAGGGTGCCTCCAGACAGACATACTATTGCCGACACCACTAATGTTAGCACCAAGCTTCAATTTCCGTGATTTAGTCATGGTTATTCACTCCCTTTCCAAATAATACTTATGTGATTAGTAGGAATTAAATCATGCTATTGAGTTACTTTTTCTTTCACATAGCGATTTATTGGAAAAGGAAGACCTAAATTACCGCGTAGTGTATCCGCCTCATACTCGGTTCGATATATCCCTCGCTCTTGTAAAATAGGAATGACCAAATCTACAAAGTCATTCAAACCGTTAGGAACACCCGAGCCAACGATGAAACCGTCTGCTGCGCCACTCTCGAACCACTCTTGAATGCGGTCTGCAACCTGAGTTGGTGTACCTATGAACAGCGGTCTTGGCGTTGCCGATTGTAGGGCTACTTGACGTAGTGTCAAACCTTGTTCCTGCGCATTTTGTTTGATTCGATCCGTTGTGCTTTGGAAGCTATTTTTACCCAAATCACCTAGATCTGGGAATGGAGCGTCTAAGTCATATTGTGTAAAATCATGATGTTCAAAGAAACGTCCAATATACGCTAGTGCTTCTTGTATCGTCACCAAATTGGCGACTTCCTGGTATTTATGCTCTGCTTCCTCTTCTGTTAATCCAATGATTGGACCAATGCCCGGCATAACAACGATCTCTTCCGGATTTCTTCCGAATCCTACCGCTCTACCCTTTACATCATCATAAAAATGCTTAGCATCTTCCACAGTTGGATGTCCTGTAAAGATTGCATCCGCTTCTTTAGCAGCCAGATTTTTACCGTCCTCCGATGATCCAGCTTGGAAAACAACGGGTCTACCTTGCTTGGATCTGCCAATATTAAGCGGTCCTTGTACGGAGAAGAACTCGCCTTTGTGATCTAGACGGTGCAGCTTTTCCGGATCGAAGAAAATGCCTGATTCTTTATCTCTCGTGAAAGCATCATCTTCCCATGAATCCCATAACCCTTTGGCAACCTGTAAATATTCAGCAGCTATCCGATAACGCTTAGGGTGGTCTGGATGTTCTTCCAGCTTCTTATTGTAGTTCAAGGCTGAGCCTTCCAATGGAGATGTCACTACGTTCCAGCCTGCTCTGCCGTTACTAATATGATCAAGCGATGAAAACTGCCTAGATACCGTGAACGGTTCACTGTAGGATGTAGACAGTGTGCCAACGAGTCCGATCTTAGATGTGACTGCAGCTAAAGCAGATAAAATCGTAATCGGTTCGAAACGGTTCAAAAAATGAGGAATAGATTTTTCATTAATGAATAGTCCATCTGCAATAAATAACAAATCGAATTTACCTGCTTCCGCTTTCTTTGCTTGTTGTGTGTAATAGTTGAAATTCACACTGGCATCCACGACCGCATCCGGATGTTTCCATGAAGACATGTTGCCACCAACGCCGTGAATAATGGCCCCAAGTTTTAATTGTTTTTGTTTGGACATTGTAGTTCCTCCTTAGAATTTTATACGGTAAGTTCTGAAAATGCTTCTTGCAAAAGGACAATCGCGCGTAAACGTTCTTTGAACTCTTTCATTGCAACAATAATAACAATTTCATCCAATTTGTACGTTTCATAAAGATCCAAAAGCTTCCTCCTCACGGTCTCCTTGGAGCCATGAATAATGTTAGCTTCCTTCTCTTCGATCGTGTACTTCTCACCCGACTGCTTACCGAATTCTTCCGCTTGTTGGGTGGTCTTCACTGTAACCGTTCTACCGCTTTCCAAATGAACTTTGACATTCTTTACATCGGCTGCAAGTGCCTTTGCCTCTTCATCCTCATCCGTTAATATAATAGAAACAGCAAGTATTGTATGCGGTTTTGATGGTGCATCAACCGAAAAGTGCTGCCTGTATGAATCAAATGCTTTCGTAATAACCGACTCATCACCCGTAATGAATTGAGCGAATACGTAGGGGATCCCTAAGCTGGCAGCTAGCTCTGTACTTGTTCCACCACCGCCAAGTAGAAATAGTTTTGCTGGCTCTTCAGGGATAGGAACAGCTTTGACACCGTGAAGCTCATTCGTTTCTTCCAATGTGTCGTGAATATATTGGTTTAATAGAATAAGCTTATCAGCAAGGGTTGGTCCTTTTCCCGCAGCTTCCAGTTGAAGTGCCTTGGCAGATCGTGGTAGCCCTCCAGGTGCTCTACCAATGCCAAGATCTACGCGTCCCGGCGCCAAAGATGCAAGCACATTGAAATTCTCCGCTACTTTATATGGACTGTAGTGCTGCAGCATGACACCGCCGGATCCGATACGAATGCTGTTGGTTTTGGCTAACAAATAGGCGATGAGCACTTCGGGAGATGAACCTACGACGCCATCGGAGTCATGATGTTCAGACACCCAGAACCTGTGATAACCTAACGCTTCTGCTTTTTGTGCGAATTCCAGCGTTTGCCCGAAGGCTTCAACAGCCGAAATCCCTTCACCGACCGGTGTTTGAT
Source organism: Paenibacillus sp. V4I7 (assembly GCF_030817275.1). Lineage (NCBI taxonomy): Bacteria > Bacillati > Bacillota > Bacilli > Caryophanales > Paenibacillaceae > Paenibacillus > Paenibacillus sp. V4I7. The sequence continues at coordinate 5,224,159 of NZ_JAUSZD010000002.1, forward strand.
CTAGCAAGCTTAATCGAATTCCCAATTTGTTCCCTCCCCTATGTTATAAACAATAATTCCAATTGGTTTTGTCGGTTTTAACTTTCTCATTTACTGTATCACCGGCTTATTGGACGGTCAATCGCATATAAAGATGTTCTATTGATGAATAGGATTATTCTATGTAGCACTTTTTTTCCAATCGATTTCTTTCAATGCATCCAGGAGCAACAATGAAAAATCAAGACTCGATTCTTTAAGTGTAATGAGAATTGTCCGTAAGGAAAGCCCCCCCAATGCAGAAATATCTATAGGTACAAGCATTCCCTCTTTCACTTCTTTACGTACGCAAAGTTCCGGTAGAAATGAAACACCCATACCTTTGGCTACAAGCTTCTTCGCGGTTTCCAGATTATCGATCTGATATTCAATTTTGGGTGGATGGTCCAGTGTTGCAAATAGACGATGAATCTTCACCCAATCGAGCGATCCGCACTCAAAGAAGACAAGTGATTCGCGACTTACATCTTCAATCGTAATGTGTTTCCTTTCCAAAAAGGGGTGATTATGATGGACGAAAAGACGAATGGGATCCTCATAATAACCCAAACTTTCTACATGCGGGTGAGTCACATTCCGGACAAAGCCTATATCAATTTCTTTATTCAGCAGCTTCTCCAGAATCAATTCTGTCGGAGCTGTCATTAATTTAATTTTCAGATGGCGATAATTTTTTTTAATAATTGGAAGAATTTCTGGAATGACATAATTGGATACGGACACTGTGCAACCGATTCTGAGTTCATCCAAAGCCGTGTTCAAATTTTGAAGCTGCTGCTTGCCCTTTTTGTACGTTTGAAGAATTTGCTGAGCGTAGGGCAGAAACTGCTTCCCTTTCTCCGTCAGTGTGAAATTCCTGCCTTCTCTCTCAAATAACAGTGTATTCAGCTCTCGTTCCAACGATTGAATGCGGGCCGTAACGGAAGGCTGAGATAAGAACAAAGCATCCGCTGCCTTGTTGAAACTGTTAAAATGAATGACATAGACGAATGCTTCAATATTTTCAATGTTCATTTGCTGTTTACTCCCTCTCTAGCTGGCACATAATCAAGAAGTTCGCGAGTACACTGTACGAACGGTAAGATCTGAGCTTTGTAAATGGACAGACACTTCTTCGAACGCTTCATGTGCATCAATTCCATCTAGTTGAAGAACAACTGTCGATTGATCTCCAAGTAAAAGACTCAATGATACTATGCCTAATAGCCCTTTAGCATTGAATCTATTTCCATTTACACCCACATAAATATGACAAGTATATCGATTGGCAATGGTCACAAAATCCAACACACGATCAATGGTCCAAGGTTGATTCATCGTAAAAGTCCAATCTATTTTCATTTTTATTCCTCCTCAGAGTTTTCGTAAGTAAATAAAAAAAGGAGACACAACCATCCTTAAAAGGATGATGCATCTCCAGTTGTCTGGTAGATTCCAATAATTCCGATAAATTTACTAGTATTTAAATTATAGTAATTCGGACATGATTTTGTCAATGGTTGAAATTCAAGAAAATTCCAAGTTAACCAGGCAGCCTATGGTCAACTCGCTTAGAATCAACCACCTTCATCGTCAAGGCAGCCCCAAGCAGTGTAACACCAGTAATGAGAAAAACGAATTGGATTCCGATCCAACCACCGAGCACACCGCCAAGCAAAGGACCAACTACAATACCGAACTGACTCGACGATTGGTTCAGGCTGACAGCCCTTCCGCGGAAATCAGCCTCTGCATATTTGACGATGAGTGCATTCAACGCTGGATAAACGGCTGCAAAAAACAGTCCATAACTGAATCGCAGGATGCCAAAGCCGACAAGGTGATGAACTCCGAGCTGCAGCAGATTGCCAATACCTCCGCCCAGTAACCCAATGAAGAGTATTTTCTCATAACCGATTCGCCCGCCAATGATCCCCCAACGGGGACCCGTAATGACCGTAGCAACGCCTACTGCTGAGAAAACAATGCCCGAGCTGAGCGAAGCGTTGTTTATACTGCCGCCGATTTGCCCTACATAGATCGTTAGAAGCGGCTCCAAGATCATGACCGAAGTCGAAACTAGTAAAGTTAGCCCAAATATCCGCATTAATCGTGTGTTACCAGCAGCTTGTTTAAGATCCTTTATGACACTGGTACGAGCCCCATCACGCCCTTCGTGAACCTCTTTTACACCCACTAGGACGATGAAAGCGGATACTAACGTAATGAGGCCCGATGCCACGAAACACGCCCGCAATCCCATCCAATGACTAAGCATTCCTCCCGCAAGCGGTCCAAGAATTCCCCCTGCTGCAGACGACGTTGAAATGACGCCAAGTGCGTAACCGACGTGTTTCTCTGGTGTATTCGTACCAACCAGTGCAATGGAAGCAGGACTAAAGCCTGCCATGAATCCTTGAAAAATCCGGACAAGAATGAAAGTGAAAGGATCATGAACAAAAAAGTTGGCGAAATGTACCAAGCTTAAACCTATGCCTGAGCGAACAAGCATAGGCTTCCGGCCATATTTATCGGCGAGCGAACCCCAAAAGGGAGCACACAAACCACTGATCAGAAAGCTGATCGAAATGGAAATACCCGACCAAGCTTCCAACCCGCTTTGAATTCCTAGGTCATTTTGCAAAAAAATAGGAAAGAAAGGCACCGAAAGGGTAAAAGCCATGTGGTTAAAAAATAAGCCCAACCATAACATATAAAGATTGCGTTTCCAGTAACGTTCCATGTGCCACCACCTTTTATCCCATTAAAGTAACCGGTATGACACTAGGGAAACATAGAGAAGATCGATCCCTGCTTATTATCGAAGAATGGCTGTTTCTTTTAAATGAAGGCGATAGCTTTTTACAACGACATCTCCCTTTTGAATATCCTTGTCAAACGCGCGTTCGAATCCCAAACGTTCATAAAGCTTCACCGCAGATTCCATCATATCGGATGTATGCAAATGAAGCGTGGTTGCGCCTAATTCAAGCGCGCGTCTTGCGCTTTCTTTAATTAGCTCCGTTGCTATGCCCTTTCCTCTTGCTTGGGGAGAAACGGCCAATAAACGAATTATGGGCGTTTGAATGTTCAGTTCGGGGAGTCCGTAGGCAACCTCAGAAGAGTGATACAAGAGAGAGCTGCCAACAATCTCGCCATCGACTTCGGCAACAATACGAGCGGTTGGAGCGTCGCCATCCACAGAAGCCAGAATGTTCTCCTTGTAAAGTTCCCATCCTTCTGGTGATAGCACAGATTGGTATTGACCATAGGCCTCCGCGAGCAGCTGTCTAATAACTCCACGATCCTCTGCTCTCGCTTCGCGAATTTGAATGACACTTGCACTCATATCATCACATCTCCAATTTATTTTTTTCACTTAATAGGAATTTAACTGCTTTAAGGCATGCTTGGCTAATATGGCAAAATAATTCGCACTGATCGGCAGAGCGCGCTCATCCAAATCGAACGCCGGATGGTGCCACTCTTGCGTACCGGATGTTCCCATAAACACGAAGACACCGGGTATTTTCTTCTGATAGAAAGCGAAATCCTCCCCCGCTGATGAAGGTGTTGGAGTTATAACCTGCAGACCTGCATGGCCTGCTGCTTGAACGGCTACTTCCGCTAACTCCGCATCGTTCAGAACGGACGGAGGTCCCTTGATCCAACGAACCGAAGCCTTAGTGCCATATGCAGCAGCGACTCCTTGAACGACCTGATCGAAGCGATTCAGCACAACCGATCTAACATTTTCATCAAATGTACGCACCGTACCGTCCAATATCGCTTTATCTGGAATCACATTCCATGCCGTTCCGCTATGCATCTTTGTCACACTAATCACCGCACTGTGTAGTGAGCTAATATTTCTGCTTACAATCGATTGTAGTGCCGTAACGATATGCGCCCCCGTTACAATGGGATCAATCCCCACTTCTGGAACAGCAGCATGTGTGCCGACTCCCTCAATTTCAACTACAAATCCATCGGCAGCAGCCATTAATGGCCCCGATTTAATTCCAATCGTTCCCACTGGAAGATCGGGCTTATTATGCATGCCGAAGATTGCACGTACCCCTTCCAATGCACCGCTGCTGATTACTTTCTCAGCTCCTCCTGCCTTTTCCTCAGCTGGTTGGAAAATGAAGCGAACAGTGCCGTCCAGTTCATTTTCCTGCTGCTTTAGCAGGAGTGCAGCCCCAAGAATGGCAGCAGTATGGAAATCGTGGCCGCAAGCATGCATTTTGCCTGGAATGACTGAAGCATAGGCAAATCCGGTCTCTTCTTGGATCGGTAAAGCATCAATGTCGGCCCGAATAGCAATAATGGGTCCTCCTTGTTTACCTCCAATTTCCGCGACGAGACCTGTTTTGAGAGGATAATTGGCAATTCGGATATCCGCTTCCTGCAGCCAAGTGCGAATCGAGGCTGTGGTTTCGAATTCTTCATAGGATAATTCCGGATACTGGTGCAGTTGACGCCGAATCGCAATCAGCTTTTGTCCGAATTCAGGTGACAACCCTGTTGAAGATAGATGACTCATATTATTTCCTCCTTTGACGCACCATTTCTTAGGCTATATCGGTTTTGCGGCACTGGCAAATTCAAATGATCACGAAGCGTGTCACTTTCGTATTTGGTCCGGAATAATCCTTTCTCCTGCAAAAGAGGGACGACCAGATTTGTTTATCCAAGACAAGTATGGAGTTGCGGTAGTTCCTGCATTCTAATTAGCTAAACGTAGAAAAATGCGTCCTTCAAGCCGGTTAAACGGTTTAGAGGACGCTTTTTTCTTGTTAAGACACCGTAAAAACACCTTGTTGCAACGACGGCAGTTTGTTGCTGCCCCATACTTTACTGGGAATCTCGCGTCGAAGCACCGGCACAACTTCGGTGGCAAATCGCTCAACCTGCTCGCATTGCTCTGCTTCAGTCAATCCGTCCACGCTGATGCTAACCACTTGGTGCCCATAGGCCGCATGATAGTTCATGATCTTCTCAATAACGTTCTCAGGGCTACCTATCAGGACAGGCCCGTACTTAATATTGTCCTCGAGGTCTTTGAAAGGTGTGTTGTTGATCCGCGATGCAGTCGTAGCGTGAAAGGCATCGTAGTAGGGGCGATAGCGTTTGATCGCCTCCTCTGTGGTGTTTGCCAGATACAAACTACCAAAACCCGAGCCAACGATTGCGTTTTGGGAATCATGGCCATAATAGGCCAAACGCTCGCGATAGTGATCGATTAACGCTTTGTATTTGGCCTGTGGGTGAAACGTGTTGGAGGAAAAAATCGGTTCGCCATATTTCGCTGCTAACTCGGTGGACAGCGTACTTGATGCGCTGCCATGCCACACCGGGATTGGCTTTTGAAAGGGTCTTGGCTGTGTAGTGACATCGTCCAGTGGTGTACGGTAGCGCCCCTGCCAGGTAACATTCTCTTCATTCCACAAGCGCTTCAGGAGTGCATATCGCTCAGCAAGGGATTCCCATTGCTCCTCCTCGGTAATCCCGAAAAGCGGGTAGTGGCGTGGGTCGTTGCCTTTGCCGATGATCAACTCGATCCGCCCGCCCGAGAGATGATCAAGTGTAGCGTAGTCCTCAGCAACGCGTACAGGGTCGAGCACGCTTAGAACCGTCACCGTAGTTAGCAAGCGGATCCGTGAGGTTCTGGCAGCGATCGCTGTGAGCACTATTGGCGGGGAAGAGGACAGGAATGGTGCCCCATGCCGCTCACCCACACCGTAAGCATCTAAACCAAGTTCTTCGGCAAGGACGGCCTGTTTCAGCACGTTCTCAAATTTCTGTTGGGTAGTCAACGTTTCCCCGCTTACAGCGTTGGGGATATTCATCAATAGGCTAAATAAAGCAAATTTCATCTTATGTAATCCCCCATCAATATGGTTTACCGGGAACGCGAGTCAAATCCTTCAGATAGGCAAGCACAAGATCCCAATTTCCGCTAAAGATCGGAATTTGATGATAGCCAACTCGTTCATAGAGCGCAGCCGCTTCCGGTTGTTTGGGGCCAGTCTGCAACTTAATGTTGCTGTAGCCAAACTCGATCGCCAGGCGATCAATCTCGGCAAGAATCGCTTGCGCCACTCCCTTACGTCGGTAATCGGAGCGTGTATACATCCGTTTGACTTCTACCGTGGTGTCATCCAATGGTCGCAAAGCGCCGCATCCAACAGGATGACCTTCGATACGGGCGACCACAAATGCGGCACGCGGCACTTCGATGTCAGATGGATTGAAGCCTGCGCTTCCATCAGAGTCGTAGATCACTCCCAGCTCTGTGCTCAGTTCCCTGATCAATTGCTCTGAGTCTTTACTTCGAACATCCTCAGGAGCAGCAGTAATCTTCGAAATCATAGTTTCATTCCTCCCTTGCCCAATTATACACATTGGTTTTATCGGTAATTCTTATTTGATAAATTTATCATCTCTATGAAAGAGCGTCTAATTAGTCTTTTCTATTCTAAAATTCAATATTTCTATCTAAATACCCCACGACCTCGGTATGCTCCGAATTGCCCCACACTTCGCAGGATCCTTCATTTGGGTCGAATATCAGAATAGCCGATCAATCTCAAAATAAAATACGTATGCGCACCTCGCTGATTGACTGGCAATAAGGAACAATAGTTTGGAGCAAAAAAGATTCCCACTAAAAAAGGGGCTGTCCCAAAAGGGTAAACCCAAATGAGTCAATCCCATAATATGTGCGAAAGAACCTTCAAACTCACTATAAAAGTGGGAATGAAGGTTCTTTTGTTGCCCAATATTGCGTACAAAGTGGGGGGTGGAATTTCCTGAAATGACTTTTGGGACAGCCCCTTTTAAAGTCCAGGTATAATAAATTCAAAATACGGTCCAGACAAGATTATCACTCCGTCCTTGTCATGAAGATCATCTCGTCAAAAAGTGAATCTGCTCAATGGATAAGGAAACCTTACATCACAGGAATTTCGAAATTTCCAATCTGGAAGCAGCGGAATCCAATTTGGTAAACAGCCCTTTAAACAGGTGACGGAAACCAAATTTCAAGGCTTCGTCAAACCCGATTACCAAAAATAACTTTTCGGTAGAAAAAGGAGCTGCGCTGCAGCTCCTTTAACCATATACCCGTTCATTTCAGATCCGGAAAAAGCCGGGCTACCGATTTGAGAAGCTCCGGATGCACATTTGCTTCGGTACGAATCTGTTTCAAGGCTTCTTCCGCTTGCTGAACAGTCGGCTCAATGCCTAGTTGCAGCAATACAGCTATCGCGACACTTCCCGTCCGGCTTCGTCCTGCTGCACAATGGAGAGCAACCTTTTTCCCATCACGGTAATGGCGAATCACTTCATCGGCTGCTTTCCCAATCTGACCCTCTTGTCCCTCTTGTTGGTCAACAAGCGGAATGTGAATAAGCTCCACCGATTCTGGTGAGCTCGCTGCCTCTTGTGCTTCTGCGCGCAAATCGATCACCACTTCAACCTGCTCGTCTTCGATCATTTGCTTCACATCTTTGGCTCCTCCGATAAAGATACGTTCCTCATGTAAAGATTGATAGTCTTTTCCCATAATAACATCACATCTCCCTTAAAATTCGGACGATTCGCTATCCTTAATCATGACGAGGTCCATAATCAGCTTATGATCGGTTCGGATTTTACTGCTCTTTTAATTGTTTAAAAAGTTTTAGCATATTTTGGTTGATTGCATCAATCATATTCCATAATTGGTATTCAAAATGACGCGTTAGATGTTGTTCCATCTGAGATAAAGCTTGCAGGATGTCTTGCTGCCACTGTATATCCCCGATTTCTCGTTTGTTCATATCCTCTCCAACTATATACCTAGTATTATACTCGGAATTATATGAATTACAATAACATAATTCATAATTGTTTAAAAAAATCGGGCAATCAAAATGATTCATTTGATCGCCCTTGCTTACTTAACTTTTACTTCCTCAATCTCTTCGATATCCAATTTCCTAATGATTGCACGATCTGGACTATAAGAACAAGCAAAAGCACGGAGGTGTACATCACATCCGGTTCCCAACGCTGATATCCGAACCTTATTGCAACGTCCCCTAATCCCCCGGCTCCCATAACTCCGGCCATTGCCGATGCACCAATTAACCCAATCGTGGCAATCGCTAGTCCGAGAATCAAAGCTGGCCGGGCCTCTCTTAAGATAACGCGAAATATAATCTGCTGTTTAGAAGCGCCCATAGCCTGATAAGCCTCTATGATACCAGGATCGACCTCTAATAATGCTGTTTCCATCAAGCGTGAAATATAAGGCGCGGTGTAAAAAACAAGAGGGACGATAGCTCCTTTCACACCAATGGTCGTACCGACAAGCCATTTCGTTAAGGGGATAATGGCAACCATAATAATAATAAATGGTATGGAACGAATGATATTAATGACAGCATTCAGTATATGATAAACACCTGAATTTGCATAAAGATTACCTGGTCTTAGTACCACCAGCAGCACGCCTAGCAATAGTCCAATTACGCTTGAAATCACTAACGAATATCCGACCATGACAGCCGTTTCGTTGATAGACTTCAGATAAAGGTCTGCATCTTCTATTAATTTATTTAACATCTTCGATAACCTCAATCCTTAAGCCCTGCTCCTTCAGAAAACGTATACCGTTCTCAATAACAACCGGATCTCCCGTTATATGCAATACCAATGTACCGAAAATTGTTTCTTTAATTTGAGTGATATTCCCGTAAATAATACTGGGACGCAAAGTAAATTTTGCTGTTAAGTCTGCCAGAACAGGCTCCGTCACAGAATCGCCGATAAATGAAGCCCGTATTAAGGTGCCTGCTCTCCCCGGATTTCGCAATTGAGTCCAAAGCATTTCCGGAATTTCCGTATCAAAAACACTTTTGATAAACTTGCGTGTTGTATCGGTTTGCGGTGCATAAAACAGATCGATAACCGAACCCTGCTCGACAATGCTGCCATTTTCCATGACGGCAACCCGATCGCAGATTTTTTTGATGACATGCATTTCATGCGTGATAAGGACAATCGTAATCTCGTATTTACGGTTAATATCCAGAAGCAAGTCCAGGATAGAGTCTGTGGTTTGGGGATCCAACGCTGAAGTAGCCTCATCGCAAAGTAAAATCTCCGGATCGTTCGCCAAGGCTCTGGCAATCGCAACACGCTGCTTTTGTCCTCCTGAAAGCTGACGCGGATAAGACTTTTCTTTATCCTGAAGACCAACCACTTCAAGCAATTCTCTTACTTTGGCTTCTATTTTCTTTTTTGGAACCTTTGCCAACTCCAGCGGTGCGGCTACGTTCTGATAAACGGTCCCTGATGAGAGCAGGTTAAAATGCTGGAAGATCATCCCTATCTTTCTTCGCATCATCCTCATGTCCTTCTCATTTAATTGCGACATCTCAACACCATGGATCCTGATGCTGCCTGAAGTTGGCTTTTCCAAATAATTGATGCAGCGCAAAAGCGAGCTTTTGCCTGCCCCGCTGTAGCCGATCACACCGAATATTTCACCTTTACGGATTTGAAGGTTTGCCTGTCTAACCGCTTCTACCCGTACTCCCTTTTGTTCAAATGTTTTACTAACGTTTATCAAGTCAATCAAGATGTACCTCTCCTCTTATGCAATCATTAAGGCAAAAGGCCCCTTTCGTTTGGAAAGAGACCTCTGTTTTTTCCATCAAGCGCATTACTTACCAAGACGGCACTATGTAGCTGCCGTATTTATCTAAAACAAGTTTCTTAACCTCTTCGGAATGGTAGGCTTTAATTAATCTTTGGAATACCGGTTTATCTTTATCGGCCGTTCGCACAGCTATAAGATTTACCCAAGGCGAATCTTTCGGTTCAATAAAGATTGCATCTTTAGTAGGTACAAAACCGTTATCCACTGCATAGTTCGTATTAATTACCGCAGCTGTAAGATCCGGCAGAGCTTTCGGAATGAAAGGAGCTTCCAATTCCTTGAATTTAAGCTTCTTCGGATTGTCTACGATATCGCGAACGGTGGCTTTAACACCAACACCTTCCTTCAGCTTGATCAATCCCGCACGTTCAAACAGAATCAAGGCTCTTGCCCCGTTAGACGGGTCATTCGGCAATCCAAGCTCATCACCTTCTTTGATCTCCGAAACGTTTTTAATTTTCTTGGAATACAAGCCTATCGGAAAATTTAACGTATTAGCCAGCTTAACGATGTCCAGCTTGTTATCCGCCTTGAATTGATTGAGATAAGGCTCATGCTGGAAGGCATTAGCATCCAATTGGCCATCTGCCAACACTTTGTTCGGTTGAATGTAATCGTTGAACGTAACAATTTCAATTTCCAAATTGTCCTTCGCCGCTACCTCTTTAACCTTCTTCCAAATTTCTTCCTCCACGCCTGCGGAAATGCCGACTTTCAACTTCGCTTTCTCGCTTGCCGGACTGGCTGCTGGCGAAGGAGCGGATGAAGGACTAGCGGCTGCTGTCGGCGCTGCGCTTACTGATGTTGCAGTTTTCGTTTCTACTGTTTTTCCACATCCGGTTACCACCAATATTACAATCATGGTAAAAATGGATATTAAATGCGATCTTTTCATACCTTTCCCACTCCCTTTATTCTCTATTAATAATCATCTAAAAGAATTCCTTGTCGAAACCTGACTTCTCAAGCCTTCACCATTGATCTTTTGGTTCACATACCAGAATTCAGAATGAATATCAGGTTCAAATCCTTCTCATCGAATCCCCAGGTTCCAGAACTGGCACCGCAACCATGACGGTTTCCGGATACTTAATGCCACTGCCCGTGTTCAAAGCGATAACAGTCTCGCCCTCCTGGATCCAACCGTTTGCTCTGAGCTTACGTGCCGCAGAGAAGGTCGCCGCTCCCTCAGGACAAACAAACGCGCCTTCCAGGCGGGCGATGTTCTTTTGCTCCTCGAGCAACTCGGTATCCTCTATCGCAATGGCGCAGCCACCCGTCTTGTATATAGCTTCAAGAACAAGAAAATCCCCGAGTGCTTTCGGCACATTTATCCCAAAGGCAACGGTTGTGGAGTCAGCCCAGAACTGCGAGTCCGGCATCCCTCTCTCCCATGCCTTTACAATCGGAGCACAACCTGCCGCCTGAACAGCAACCAAACGCGGGAGCTTATCTTCGATCCATCCCAGTTCTATGAGCTCCCGAAAAGCTTTATAAATGCCAATGAGACCCACACCTCCACCTGTCGGGTACAAGATGACGTCGGGAAGCTTCCAATCCAACTGTTCTGCGATCTCAAGACCCATTGTTTTCTTCCCTTCGATGCGATAAGGCTCTTTCAGGGTCGAGGCATCGAATAAATCATAGTCATTCACCGCTTGAGCAACGATCTTTCCCGCATCGCTGATTAACCCGTTCACCAAATTCAGGTTCGCTCCTGAGACTGCGCATTCATTTCTGGTAATTACAGGTGCGCCGACCGGCATAACAATCGAAGAACGTAGTCCAGCTCTAGCAGCGTACAAAGCCCAAGCTGCACCGGCATTTCCATTGGTGGGCATAGCCAGCTCCTGTACGCCAAGCTCTTTCGCCTTCGAAACACCGACGGCAGCTCCGCGAGCCTTGAAGCTGCCTGTAGGGATTATCCCTTCATCCTTCATCCAAAGACTGCCGATTCCCATGTCTAAGCCCAGACGGTTCATCGGTAGTAGCGGCGTCATCCCTTCTCCCAGCGTTACGACGTTTTCCGGTGATGTGACGGGCAGCAGTTCATGGTAACGCCATAAATTCGAAGGTCTGCCTGACAAATCCTTGGATGTCAGTTGATTTCTCAAGCTTTCCAAGTCGTAGTCCGCCAATAATGGAGAGCCGCACACACATAATTGATGAACTTCATCCGGACGATAAATCTTTTGACATTTAGGGCAATGCAGATGGGTTAAGTAGCTGAATGGCATTCAATATCACATTCTCTTTTCTTTGTAAAATATTAAAATCTGTTTTTGACCCCGAAAAATCTACGGAAGACAATTTTTCATTTTTTCTCCGATTTCAATTCCTGCAAAGCTTTTTCAATATAGCTGTTATCCACTACTTTGGACGCTTCGACTTTCCCTTTTAATCCTCCGACTGACTGAAGCAGCTCCGCTGTATTCTGCTGGGTTTTTATAACTTCCGGAGTGATCGGAACATTTGCAGGCTCGGAGTTCTCCAATACCCGGCGAATCGTTTCTTTATCCTGTTTTTTCAATTTGGCGTATAATTCAATGGCTTCATCGACATGTTCTAGTTGCCACTTCGTTGCTTTTTCCGTGACTTTCAGATACAACACGACAAGTTCCGGATGTTCCTCAGCAAAATTGGTGCGAACGATTTGAAACCCTGGACTGTATGACTTGACCGCATTTCCGTTAGCAAGAACTCTGGCGCCGTTTTTCAACACTTGAACGGATTGAAAAGGTTCCCAAATGGCCCATGCATCCACCTTCCCGGTTTCAAATGCTGGCTGAGCCTCATCAGGCTGTAATTGAATGATTTTCACATCATCAGGTTTAAGTCCGCCAAATTCCAATGCTTTATACAGCAAACCATAAGAGCTGCTTGCCTTGGCTACAGCGATTTGTTTACCTTTCAAGTCCTGGATCGTTTTAATTGGGCTGTCTTTCGGGACAAGTATGGAATCTCCCTTTTCACCAAAACTGGCTGTTGCTATCTCCTTGAATTTTATATCTGCTGCTTGCCCTGCTAATACAGGTATATTCCCTACGCGTCCAAAATCCAGCCTGTCTGATGCAATAGCTTCAAAATAAGCAGGCCCGCTTTGAAACTCTACCCAAATAACTTGTGCGCCAACTTTTTTAAACTCTTCCTCAAACCAGCCCTTTTCTTTAGCAGCAAGAATTGGCCAAATACTTTGCTGAATACCGATGTTTACAACCAGTTGATTTTTGGCTTCATTGTTCTTGGCGACTTCTTTCGGCGCTGCGCTTTCCAAATTTTTCGTCGTTGGTTTACCAGCTCCACAGCCAGCAAGAATTCCCAATCCTATCGTAAGTACTGTCGTAAGTACGAGCCCTCTGAAATTTCTCATTCTGTAGCCCTCCTGAGTTGTTTAGTAACAATAAAGCTGATCTTATTTTACAACCAACTCCGGTTGAACACCGTTCGTGATCGCATCGATATCTCTCAATTCATCTGGACTAAGCTTCTCACCGATCGCAGACAATGTTTCTGTAATGTGATGAGACTTGGAAGCCCCCAAAATCGCGGATGTAATACCTTCTCTGCTGAGCACCCAATTCAGCGCAAGCTGAGCAAGTGTCCAGCCTCTGCGTTCCGCAATAGGCTTTAACTGCTCTACGATGCGGAAATTCCGCTCCTTTTCGAGCAATGTGTGAAGCCGCTGTTCGCCGGCTGCTCCGCGCGATCCGGCAGGCGGCTGCGCGCCGAAGCTATACTTGCCGGTCAGCAATCCGCGTCCAAGCGGACTATACACGATAACGCCTACGCCTTCGGAAACGGCAAAAGGCAGCAATTCCTGTTCGATACCGCGAGCGATCAGGCTGTATTCCGGCTGTACGCTTTCGAAGCGCTCAAGCCGCAACTGTCCTGAAATACCGTGCGCCTTAGCAATTTGCCATGCGGCATAATTCGAGCACCCGATATAGCGCAATTTCCCTTGACGAACAAGGTCTTCTAACGCACGTAGCGTTTCTTCAAGTGGCGTCTGTTCATCAAATCGATGCACTTGATACAAATCAATATAGTCTGTTTGCAACCTTTTCAAACTATTTTCCACCGCGCGATAAATGTGATACCTGCTTTGGCCCGCATCATTAGGACCGAGACCCACTCGGCCATGAACTTTGGTTGCCAAACGATCCGGTGCCTGCGCTCACCTAGCAGATGACCGAGAATCGTCTCCGACTCACCGATTTCAAGCGGGTTGCCTTTATCCATACCCGAACCGTAAACATCAGCCGTGTCAATTAGCGTAATGCCCGCTTCAAGCGCAGCATTAAGCACATCAGCTGACTCTTTTTGGTCGATCCAACGACCGAATGCCATCGTTCCAAGGCTCACTTCGGAGACATTTAGTCCTGTCCTGCCTAATTTTCTTTGTCCAATTGTCATTGTTATCTCTCCTTATCCATTAAAGCTATCGCGCCATTTCAACAGTCTTTTCTCCAAAATGCGAACCAAAGAATCCGAGCCTTTTCCAACGAATGCAAAAATCATGATACCCACAAATACGACGGCAGTCTGAGAAAACTGTCTGGCATCCATAATTAAATACCCAACACCTTCGCTGGATCCCATTATCTCTGCGACGACTAATCCCAGCCAGGCTACGCCGATCGATAAGCGCAACCCGAGCAATATATTGGGCAGTGCCGCAGGAAGCACCAGTTTGGTGATTTGCTTGAACTTGCTAAACTCCAGAATCCTTGCCACATCAAATAGCTTGGAATCGACATTGCGGATCCCCAGAAACGTCTGCACATAAAGCGGGAAAAAAGCACCTTTGGCAATAAGCAAAACTTTGGAGAATTCGCCAAAACCGAACCATAAAATGAAAAGCGGAGTGATGGCCAAATGGGGAATGGTTCGAAGCATTTGTACGGTTGGATCAACCGAATGCTCAAACCTGCGGAATAAACCAACGAGTAATCCGAAAATAAGCCCCAGACTTCCTCCGAGCAAAAATCCGACTGCGGCGCGCCAAATGCTGATTTTCAAATGTTTGAACAGTTCACCGCTGATCAGCAAATCGTAAAATGCCAGCCATATTTCAATTGGAGTCGGTAGCAGCGTCTTCGAGATCATGCCTGTAGAACCAAAAATCTGCCAAATGATCAAAACGGTAACCGGAAGGACAGCCCCTCTCGCGATAAGCTGCCATTTGGTTTCTGTTTTATTCGTTTTCAAATTTCTTTCAACTTGCGGAGACGCAGGAACTTCTTTTGATGTTTGCTGGACAAGACTGTTACCGGTTCCCGCTGCTAGCTCTGCTTGATTCATATCCGGATCCCTCTCTTTCGTGAAATGATTTAAATGCCGGAGCTGTCGATCAGCTCCAATTCCTCGATTCGTTCAAACTCGCTCAGCACCAATTTCCGAAGCTCTTGAAAAGAACTGGACGCTTTCTTCCTCGGGTAAGGGAGGTCGACAGGAATAATTGTTCGAATCGTCCCAGGTCTTGCATTCATAACAACGACGCGTGTAGCAAGGAAAACAGCTTCATCGATATCATGTGTGACAAGCACCATAGTCGTTCGATTAGCCTCCCAAATGTTCAGGGTAACCTCCTGAAGATGAGAGCGGGTAAAAGCATCCAGTGCGCCGAAGGGCTCATCCAATAACAATACCTTGGGATTACGGAGTAGCGCCCTGGCGATCGCCACGCGTTGCAACATTCCTCCTGACAGTTCACGAGGGTACGCCTTCTCAAATCCTTTCAGCTTAACCAATTCAATGAGCTCATCCACCCTTTTGCGGACTGCAGCGTCATTCAAAGATAAATCTGCTGCGATGTTTGCTTCGACCGTTAACCATGGAAACAAGCGATGTTCCTGGAAAATAAATCCTTTATCAATACCAGGCTTGGTGACTTGCTTTTGTTCCAAAAGAACTTGACCTCCGTGATCCGTGTCCAATCCGGCAATAATTTTAAGCAGTGTGCTTTTCCCACAACCGCTCGGTCCGATAATGGTAATAAATTCTCCTTGTTTTACAGTCAACTTGATGTTGTTGAGCGCTTCTAATCTTGTGCCTTGAGGCGTATGAAACCATTTGTGCGGTAAATCGATATCTAACGAAATTACACTCATAGAAGTTTCCTCCTTAAATTTGGCGTAAATGGCTCAGCTGGCTAACACATTTCTCCTTCAGGGATTAAGGAAATAAAAAAAGACCCCCTGCTCCATTCAAAATGAACGAGACGGAGTCTCCAGTGGTCTGGTAGACTTTGAATTCATTTTAATACTTTAATTCATATCGTTTTACTTGGATTTAAGGCGATCATATCACCAGTCGTTCAAGTTGGTCAACAACAATTTCCAAAAACTTGTTATATTAAAATTCTTATATTTCCTACTTGTATAATCGGATTAAACCTGCTAACATGACTTTTAACAGCCCATTAAGCCTATTGGTCCACCAAAGGCTCCCTTGCTGCCAGCGTTATTAACTGGTATGCAGGCGGAGTCTTTTTTATTTATTCAACTTGTAAAAAAGGGAGGGAACGGGATGACAAAACAAACTCGTCAAATGCATTTGAATCTTTTTCTTTCCAGTATGGGGCATCACGAAGCCGCCTGGCGACATCCAAGCTCTAATCTGAAAGGAGTCCATGATTTCAATCATTATCAGGAGCTCGCGCGTAAAGCCGAAGCTGCCAAGCTGGACTCGCTTTTTCTCGCTGACCGCTACGCAACTTCACCAACGGCGGTCCAATACGGCGCTCTTGGCGGTTTTGAGCCGCTCACACTATTGTCGGCTTTAGCCGTCGTGACGAAACGAATCGGTTTAATTGCCACCGTTTCCACGAGTTTCAATGAACCCTACAATGTCGCTCGCCGGTTCGCATCATTGGACCACCTTAGCCAAGGCCGGGCCGGATGGAATATCATCACCTCGGGTACGGATAGCGAAGCGCAAAATTTTAATCTCGAGCACATTGCCGGTCACCAAGAACGATATGAACGAGCCACAGAATTTGTGGAAGTCACGGCAAAGCTTTGGGATAGCTGGGAGGAGGAGGCCCTGATCCGGGACAAGAAAGCCGGTATTTATGCGGACAGAAATAAGGTGCATGAACTGCATCATAAGGGAAAATTCTTCTCGGTTCGAGGGCCATTGAATACAGCGCGTTCACCGCAAGGCCGCCCGATTCTCGTGCAAGCAGGCTCCTCGGAGGACGGCAAGGATTTTGCCTCTCAATGGGCTGAGGCCATCTTTACCGCACAGCAAACATTAGAAGATGCGCAGACATTCTATGCTGACGTCAAAGCCAGTGTGCTTCAGCACGGAAGAGAAACGGAGCATGTGAAAATTTTGCCCGGTATCTGCCCGATTATCGGCAAAACCGAAGCCGAGGCGAAAGAGAAAGAAGCCGAACTGCACGAACTGACGAATCCGGCATACAGTCTGCTCCAACTCTCGAATCGGATCGGCATTGACCTTACCGCTCATCCTCTGAACGCACCGCTGCCGGAACTTCCCGACTCCAGCAAAATCCCCGGCCATCAAAGCCGCACGAAGCTGATCCAAGAACTGGCCAGCAGAGAGAAGCTGACGATCAGGCAGCTGCTGCTGAGACTGGCGGGAGGACGCGGTCATAAGACGATCGCCGGTACGCCGAAGCAAATTGCGGATGAGCTGGAGGCATGGTTTGTCAGCTATGCGGCTGATGGCTTCAATATTATGCCGCAGCTGATGAACGGCGGACTGGATGATTTCCTGGAACAAGTCGTCCCCGAACTGCAGCGGAGAGGCCTGTTCCGCACTTCTTATACAGGCACCACCCTTCGTGATCATTATGGCCTGCCTTTACCTGCCAATTCATTCGCCAAGGCGAGAGTATACCATTGAACCAATCAACCTAGTTGTAAATGGAGGCTATTACATGAGTAACAATCCTCAGCGTCAACTGCATCTCGGTGCATTTTTATTTCAGGTCGGACATCATGTAGCCGCATGGCGTTACCCCGATACGGATGCACACGGCATTCTAAATCACGACTTTTATGAGAACTTTGCGAAAACGGCAGAACGAGGCAAGTTCGACATGATCTTTCTCGCCGATACATTAGCGGTTATCGACCGGTACCAAACCAGTATCAAACATACCGTCACAGTGAGGCCTGAACCGCTCACCTTGCTTGCTTATTTGTCCGGTGTGACGGAACGAATCGGGCTTGCTGCCACAGTATCAACAACCTACCACGAGCCCTACAATCTGGCACGGGAATTTTCTACGCTCGACCATTTAAGCGGAGGACGCGCTGCGTGGAATGTGGTGACTTCGGGACGAGATGAAGAAGCCCATAATTTCAGCAAATCGAAGCACCCGGATCATGATCAGCGATATGAGCGGGCGCGCGAGTTCGTCGATGTCGTCACTGCGCTGTGGGACAGCTGGGAAGACGACGCCATTATCTCCGATCGCGACGCCGGCTTGTTTGGCAATCCGCAAAAGGTTCATGAGCTCCATCATCGGGGTCCTGAATTCTCTGTACGTGGTCCCTTAAACCTGCCCCGCTCTCCACAAGGAAGACCGGTTATTATTCAGGCGGGAGCATCGGATACCGGACAGCATCTCGCCGCCCAAACGGCGGAGGTCGTCTTTACGGCTTGGCAGACACTCGAAGAAGCGCAGCGTTTCTATGCCAGCGTCAAATCACTTGCCGTTCAGTACGGCCGATCTCCGGATGAAGTGAAAATTATGCCTGGGATCTTCCCTATCATAGGCGCGACGGAAGAGGAAGCCAGAGAAAAAGAAGCGCTGCTTCAGCAGCAAGTGTTACCTGCAGTCGGATTATCGATGCTGTCCGCATCGCTGGGTGTCGACCTGACCGGCTACCCGCTTGACGGACCGCTGCCCGAGCTGCCCGAGCTGGAGCAGATTAACGGAGGCAAAAGCCGCTTCCAGCTCGTAGCGGACATGGCCCGGAGGGAAAACTTGACCATCCGGCAGCTCATGTACCGGGTGACGGGGGCGCGCGGGCATCGAACCATATCTGGTACTCCGGTGCAAATCGCCGATCAATTGGAGGAATGGTTCACACAGGGAGCCTGCGACGGTTTCAATATTATGCCGCCCTATTTGCCTGGAGGCCTTGAGGAATTCGTAGAGAAGATCATTCCCGAGCTTCAAAAACGCGGGCTTTTTCGTACCGAATACACCGGTACTACGCTGCGTGAGCATCTGGGTTTAGTTCGTCCCCCAAGCCGTTTCGAAAGCAATGCCGCTTCCGGGCAATAACACATAACAAGGAATTGGAGGAATCATTCATGGGGAATAAACAGAGACAACTTCATCTGGGGGCATTCATTTTCGGAGTCGGTCATCATGTCGCTGCATGGAGATACCCGCACACCGATACCGCAGGTTTGTTGAAGTTTGACTTTTACCGCAAATTTGCGCAAACGGCCGAGCGCGGTAAGTTCGACATGATTTTTATCGAAGACATTCCTGCCTTGCCGGAGCATTTGGACACAGCGGTTAAACACACCGTGCCGGTCCGGGCTGAGCCGCTCATGCTTTTGTCTGCACTCGCTTCCGTCACCAAGCATATCGGCCTTGCCGGCACCGTATCTACCACTTACAGCGAGCCCTTTCATGTCGCGAGGAAATTTGCTTCACTTGATCATTTAAGCAGAGGAAGAGCGGCATGGAACGCGGTAACCACCAGTATGGAAGTGACCGCGCATAACTTTGGCCGCGACCAGCATTTGGATCATTCGCTTCGTTATGAACGCGCGAAAGAATTCGTCGATGTGGTCACTGCACTGTGGGACAGCTGGGAAGATGAAGCTCTAATCATTGACAAAGCTTCCGGCATTTTCGCCAACCCGGACAAAGTGCACAGCATCGATCATCACGGAACGCATTTTTCCGTCCGCGGTCCTCTGAATGTGCATCGCTCCCCGCAAGGACGCCCCGTTATCGTGCAGGCCGGGTCCTCGACAACCGGTCAGGCTTTTGCTGCACAGACAGCGGAAGTTGTATTCACGGCTTGGCAAACGTTGGATGAGGCACTAAGCTTCTATTCCAGTTTAAAAAGCCAACTCCCCTTATATGGCCGTACAGAGAGTGAGTTGAAGATTTTGCCGGGGATACTCCCTATTATCGGAGCTACGGAAGAAGAAGCCAAGGAGAAGGAGGCCGCTCTGCAAGAGCTCGTTCACCCAGCGGTTGGTCTCTCGATGGTATCCGGGATTCTGCGGCATGATCTTTCCACTTATCATCTGGACGGAACGCTCCCCGATCTGCCGGACTCCACGGGTATTAACGGGGCAAAAAGCCGATATCAGCTTATTCTCGATATGGCGAGGAGGGAGCAGCTATCCATTCGGCAATTAATCGCCCGAGTAACCGGCGCACGCGGGCACCGTACGATTGCCGGGACACCTGAACAGATCGCCGATCAACTCGAAGCATGGTTTTTGCAAGGGGCCTGCGATGGATTCAACATTATGCCACCTTATTTACCAGGAGGTTTGGAAGAATTCGTCGATCTGGTCGTTCCTGAACTCCAGCGACGCGGATTGTATCGTACCAAATATACGGGCCGGACGCTGCGCGAACATCTTGACTTAGCTAAACCGATCAATCGTTTTCAGCAAACCGTAGTCTCCTCTTAAAATAACCAATTAAAAATGACAAAAGGGGGTTTTTCATCATGAAAAAGCAAACATGGTTTTTCAAAAGCTTATCCGTCTTAACCATTCTCTTTTTGGGGCTGGTACTAACAGCATGCGGGAAAACAGCGAACACATCCGCCGGTTCGAATACGCCTGCTCCTTCACTTGCAGCATCTTCCACAGCCGCCTCTTCACCCAGCAGTAAAACTGCAGCGGATGCCAAGCCCAAAGAAAAAGTAACCATCAATATCGGGGTACAGGGCAAAACCGGCATTTTCGTCTATGCCCGGGAAAACGGATTTTTCGAAAAAGCCTTTGCAGCTGTTGGAGCCGAAGTAAAATGGAATGAATTTGCCAGTGGCCCTCCCCATTTTGAAGGACTGGCTTCAGGAAGACTCGATTTCGGAAGCGTCGGAGGAACGCCAGTCATTTCCGGCCAAGTCGGCGGCGTAGATTTCAAAGCCATTGGCGTCACGGGAGACGGTAAAAAAGGCAATATGATCGTCATTCCGAAAAATAGTCCGATCAAAGAACTAAAGGATTTGAAGGGCAAGAAAATCGCAGTAGCCAAAGGCAGCAGCGCTTATAACTTCTTATATATGGCTATCGATAAGGTCGGTTTGAAAGGCGACGACATTAAAGTGATTCAGCTTCAACCCGATGAAGCCAGACCTGCTCTAGATAGCGGCGCGATTGATGCTTGGTCGATATGGGATCCATATGCGACCACTGCCGTCTTTCAAACCGGCGCTAAAATATTGGTATCCGGTCAGGATTTGAATATCAATGCTCCCGGCTTCTTGATTGCAAGAACCAAGTTTACCCAGGAACACCCCGATCTCACAGTGCTCTTCCTGAAAACTTACGAGCAAGCCCGCAAATATTACTTAGATCATCAAGACGAAGTTGCAGACGAATTTGTCAAAACGCAAAAGCTTGACAAAGAGATCATCGTCACTGTTTTGAAAAACTCAACACCTTTGCTATCACCGATCACTGCCGAATACGCCAAGGCCCATCAAGAGCAGGCTGACTTCCTTTATTCAGTAGGGGCGATAAACAAAAAACTTGATACTTCGCATGTATTGGAAAGTAAGTTTGTTGAGCAAGCGCTCAAAGAGCTGGTCACGCAGAAATGAGAATCGGCTCCGCATTTAGAAGCAGAGAGTTTCAATGTAAGAAAGAACCGTCAGGGAAGATGAAGATCTCCCGACGGTTCTTTTGGTTTATATCCATCAATCCACTTAGGATTCATTCCGATTATTTCAAATCAAATCCTTGATCATGCAGAAAAGACCGCAAATGATCTCTTTTTCTGGAGCGAAGCCGTGCGGCCATTTCCATGGACCAATCGGAATCCCGATTCTCCCCTGTCCGCGTTAGTAAAAATTCCCGAATGGCTTGGTTGTAGGATTCGATTCCAGCCGCATACGATTCCGTTGAGTACCGTTCATGATGAACAATCGTTTCAACCGGCAGACGAGGTCTTTGTGTCGGATGCTGATCCGGGTATCCGACGCACATTCCAAATACGAGATAGACTACTTGGGCAGTAACAGCAACTCGGATATCTCCTTTGGTTTATCCCGTATTCCGCCGATATAGACGATACCAAGGCCCAGCGATTCTGCTGCAACCGCTGCGTTTTGCGCTGCCAAAGCGGCATCGATCGTTGAAATCAGGAAATCTCCGTCGAGTCGGGCAGCGTTAGCTCCTCTTCCTCATATAAACTGGCGGCAATCTGCAGACGTCTAATGTCGGCGCACCATACGAGGAATACCGGGCATTCATCGATATAGGGTTGATTATTAGCATGCCCTTTTTCCCCTTTCTGTTCTTAGAACTGGTTTGTCAATTCCGATTGTCATACCCTGACATAAATAAACCGAAACCCTGATTTAAGGATTCCGGTCTATTTAGCCCAAGTAGAATATACTCAATCCTTCATCTGCTATGGCTTTCTTTTATACGAATATGCAGTACTGTTATCAAACTGTTCCTGCCAATCCGGAGCGGCAATTCCCGAAACGCTTCCTTTCAACAAAGGGTCTTTCGTACGGCTCATCCAAGCATCAACCTTAGACCTTAGCTCTATAAGAACTTCCGCATACTCTGGAAGGTTGGTAACGTTACATTTTTCAATCGGATCCTTCTCCAAATCGTACAACTCCTCCGGAACGTTAGGAGCGTAATACTCATCTCTTACGACAACTCCCGAAAGACTTCGATGAATATCACGCGGCAAGTAAACCGACGGGCCATCCTCAAAGTTACGGATATATTTAAATTTTCCTGTCCATACACTCCGCATAGGGTGATATTGGTCATGCCAGGTAAGCTCAGAAAAGAAATGATCGCGGGTTGGCAGATTACTTTCCGCAGGTTTCAATAGGTTCAAAAAGCTGTTTCCATCAATCCCTTGCGGGACATCTACTCCAATAAATTCGAGGAGAGTCGGCATTAAGTCTACGTTGCATAACAGTTGATTTACAACCTTACCTCCATCCATACGCCCAGGATAATACATGACTAGCGCTGTTTCCAATCCAGCATCCATCAAAGTATCTTTGGCTCTCGGGAAAGCGATACCGTGATCGCTACTCGCTGCTGTTGTCCACCAGACAGCTCCGAAGGAAAGTGCTTCCTGCGGTCCAGTAAATCCACCGCTTCCAATGCTTGAAAACAAGCGGCTCCCGCTCTTTCTTGCTCATTCCCCGATAAATCAAAGGCAGCTCCACATTCTCATAAGCACTTAATCTCGGCAGCAAGTTAAAACTCTGAAAAACGAAGCCAATCTTCTGATTACGAATCTCAGCAAGCCCAGAATCCTTAAGTACATTTATTGCATGTCCATCCAGATCATAGATACCTTTATCTACAACATCCAAACACCCGATGATGTTCATCAGTGTTGATTTGCCGGAACCTGACGGTCCCATGATTGCAACGAACTCTCCATAATCAATATCTAACGAGACATCGTCTAACGCTTTAATCGTTTCCTCGCCCATCGTATAATACTTACTGGCATTTTCGATATGAATTAATGTTATAACCTTCACCTCCATTACTTGCACATCGTCCAAATAAATGAAGTATCCGATTCATAACCCTTATCGTTTCGCCTTATAAAACTCATGATACAGTTTCATCAGCGCCCGCTTCTCAATCCTCGAAACATAGGAACGGCTAATGCCCAATTCCTTCGCAATCTCCCGCTGCGTCCGCTCTTCCCCGCCAAGCTCCAGCCCAAACCGACCAACGACGACTTCCTTCTCGCGATCGTCCAAGATTTCCAAGTTCCGATATATTTTGCTCTTCTCTATCTTGAGCTGCACCTTATCCACTACGTCATCCGCTTCCGTACCGAGAATGTCGATGAGCGTAATTTCATTCCCCTCTTTGTCCGTTCCGATGGGATCATGCAAAGACACATCTTTGCGCGTTTTCTTAAGCGAACGCAGATGCATAAGGATCTCGTTCTCGATACAGCGAGCCGCAAACGTCGCGAGCTTGGTCCCTTTGTTCGGCGAAAACGACTCGATGGCTTTGATCAAACCGATCGTTCCAATCGAGATCAAATCCTCGAGATCTTCTCCTGTGTTGTCGAATTTTTTGACAATATGAACACAAAGCAACGTAGTAGGCGGGACACCGTCAGTGTCCCTTTTTCCGGATTATGTTCAATCATCCTTTTAGGAGAACCCTTTCCTAGGGCTTCCTAACTATTTTTGAACCCAGCTGTATGGATAATTTTGATCCTCTAGCTGTGCAGCTCCATTCACTACACTTAAGGGACGGAAAGTATCAATCATAACCGCTAACTCTAAAGTCTCTTTTTTTCCGATGCTGGCTTCAATTTTACCTGGATGCGGTCCATGAGGAATACCTGACGGATGCAAGGTAATGGAGCCTTGCTTAACACCTTTGCGGCTCATAAAATTGCCTTCGACGTAGTAGAGCACTTCATCACTGTCCACATTGTTATGATAATACGGAGACGGAATGGAGTCCGGATGGTAATCAAACAATCTCGGAACAAACGAGCAAACGATAAAGTTATTCCCTGCGAAAGTTTCGTGAATGGGTGGCGGCATATGAATTCGACCTGTTATCGGTTCAAAATCTCCAATGCTGAAAATATAAGGGTACAAATAACCGTCCCAACCAACGACGTTCAATGGATGATAGTTGTAGATATGGGAGTGCAAATAACCTCTGGTTTTGGTTCTAACCTCATATTCGCCGAAATCCGTACGGCATTCCAATGTTTCAGGCAGCCGAATATCTCTTTCACAGAAAGGGCTATGCTCTAGAAGCTGTCCATGCTCATTCCGATAGCGCTTTGGTGTGCTAATCCAACTATTCGTTTCTACGTTCAAAAACTAGGAAAGGGCAGGCTGTTGATAATTCGTCTGCCCTCTCTGCTGTTCAATGGGTCAATAAAATATTTGGTCTTGCGGCATAGTTAGAGTTCCACGCTAACTTCGGTTGTCTGTATAAGAGTAATTTAAAGATGAACCGTTATCTTCCTTTCACTTGCACTGACGATTGCATCCAACACCTCTTGGTTACGGTAGCCGTCCATAAAGCTTGGGAATCCATCCGGGACGGAACCATCCAGCATCGCTAGAAAATCAGCGTACTGTGAAACTCTACACCGCTTCGGTACTGCGAGAACCGTCTTGGCAAGCTGGCCCGATTCTTCTTCACGGATCCAAATGAGCTGATCCGGCTCCAGTGTCGAAGCGTGAACTGTACCGTTGTCTCCGTAGATAGACACCTCGTGCTGATTGCCCGATCCGATGGCGTTACGCGATGTCTGGAAGACGCCCATGACATCGCCTGTCATCCTCGCTTGGAAGCTCGCGAAGTCGTCAACTTTGATCTTAACCATCTTCCCTGTCGTGGGGTCCGGACGCTCGGGTATGATGGTGTGCAACTGCGCTGACAGCTCTTGGAATTCCCCGAAGAGGAATCGTGCCATATCGATCATATGGGAGCCAAGATCACCCAGCGTGCCTGTACCAGTAATATCCTTATTGAACCGCCATACATAAGGGGTATTGTACTGTGCCGCACCCCAGCCCTGCAAATACTGGATCGAGAAGCTGCGTATCCACCCAGCTTCCCCTCGCGCGCGAGCTCCCGTGCATAACGGAAAGCGGGCGTATAGCGGTAGCTGAAGCCGATCATTGCCGGCATCGGCTGCTGCTCGTACAGCTTCAACAGCGGCACGGCCTCCTCGAAGACACGTGTAAAAGGTTTCTCGGCCATGAACGGCTTGCGCGCCTGCAAACACGCGCGGACGATGTCCGCATGGACGTGGTTAGGCGTTACGGCCACAACAGCATCGACGTCCGGATCTTCAATCAAATGCATAAAATCGGCATATCGCTTTTCAACGGCGATACTGAGCTGATCCCCTACTTTGCTCAGCACCTCTGCCTCCACATCACTAACCGCATTAAACTCAAAACAGCCTTCAGCGGTTAACCCCCGAATATGCGCTTGGGCCATACCACCCAAGCCGATTAAACCGATCCGAAACGTGTTCATGATTCTTTCTCTCCTCACATTCAATTATTAATGATCTTAGTATACAGCCATTGTACAGATCTCCCCACCGTTTTTGTGACCTATTTTTAGTCGAAAGATGATATTCAAGCCAAAAAAGAGAATGACCGCAGGCGAGCCGTTTGCGGCTAATCAGCAGTCATACCCCTTTTGTCATTGCTGGAATAGATTGAAAATCACTTGTGCGGTTTCGGAACGTTTAGCTAGGTGTAACGGATCAAACCGCTGTCCTCCCGGACCCTGCATCAGTCCAGCAGAAGCAGCTTTGCCCACAAATGACTTAGCCCAATCGGAAATCTGGTCGGTGTCCACGAAATCCACCGCGTCTCCGCTGATGGCTTTCCCGCTCTTGTATTCCATCGCTCGAACGATCATGGTCGACATTTCTTCACGGGTAATCAAGTCTTGCGGAGCAAAGTTGGTATCGTTCTTCCCGCTAATGAGGCCCGCTTCAAATGCAGCAGACACAACGTCAGCGTACCATGCCGATTGGTGTACATCTTGGAAAGGTGCTGCTTTTGTTTCCTTCAATCCCAGGGCACGAACAAGCAATGCTGCAAACTCCGCTCTGGTTGTTTGTCCATCCGGATCGAACATCGAATCTGTTTTGCCATCGACGATTTGTTTAGCCGCCAAGGTTTGTACAGCTTCCGAAGCCCAATGGTCGGATGGAACGTCGTTGAAGGATTTCACATATTCGATAAGAGCATACTTGCTGAAATGGTTCAATTGCACCATTACTTTTTTGTTCACTTTGTCGATTGTGCCGCCAACATACTCCCAAACTTGCTTGCTTTCATTGAAGTAGTAGATTCCCAGAAGGTTCTCTTTTGCATTAGAGCCTTCGTAGGAAATGCTCAGCTCAACCGGGTTTTGGAATTGCGATACGGTACCCAGTACCTTATCGTCCTTCATTACCTGGATGCTTAATTCAAGAATAGTGCCCACAGCAGCGATCTTGGTGTTGGAATTCTTGCTTGGAATAAATGGAGCTGCGTCCAAATCATTGATCGTCACGGTAATCTGAGCATTACTTTCGCTCGAAGCAAGCACAGCTGCTTCATTCAAAATGCTGCTTGGTATTGTCAGCTTCTGTTTACCTTTCGTCAGCACCAGCCTATCGGTGATGTAATCTTTCACTGCACTGACTGAGAGAAGAACCTTCTTCTCGGCATTTTTCAACTCGACTTCAAACTTCCCGCCTTTTGCATTCTTTAGGCTCTCATTATTTACGACGACCGTGTCCGACGGCGTGGAAGGAGGATTTACGGACGGTACGGTCACCGGATCTGGTGAAGGTAAAGGTGTTGGCGTCGGTGTTACTGGAGGCGATGGTTCTAACCAAGGTATTACGACCGGAGACGGTTCTTGAGTCGTATAAGCTAACGTCAAGGAATCAATGTCAATTCCGGTCTGTTCGGTCGCTTCCTCCATTTTGATCTTAAAGGCGTTATTACTTGACTTTGAGGACACGTATACCGGAATAACTGCTTCCGCCCAGTCGGTCGTTCCACCAGCTAAGGTTACAACGCCTGCTTTTTGATCGTTGATGTATACGCTTCTCTTGGTGTCAGAACCTTTATTTCTGTACTTAAAAGTTAAGTTATAGCTTCCGTCGGAACTAACCGGACCCGTGGACAGGGTAAAGAAATCTCCCTGCTGCTTAAAGTCATAGATGTAACCTCTGTCAGCTGCTACGGTTTCAACTGCGGCACTTCCAGCAAGAACAGCTGCTTCTGCTTGTAGATCTGTCGTTCCTATCGTCAATTTATCCAACAGAATCGACGCTTGCTGATTGGATGCCGGCACCAACTTCAGTGTGTTGCTGCCCAATTGCAGCGTCACGTCTACCGATACAGTCTGCCAATCATTGGTTGCAGCGAAGGATACCGGAACTGTTGTGCCGTTCACTTCCAACTGATAGGCTCCTTGGGTTCCAGCCTTATAAGTGAAAACGACAGGAACTGTTCCAGCTTCTGCACGATGATAGGCAAAAGTAATGCTATCTCCGGATTTACCGAAGTCATCCAACCAGTAGGTACCTTTCGTGATGCCGTTAACTGTGGTGTCGGTGCCCTCTGCTTCAATCTTGCCGGTTTCCATAACAAGCGCGTGCAGGTTGAGCCAGTTATTTGTGCTATTCAGCGTAAGCGTAATGGTATTTCGGCCTTGATTTAGCGTTGCTGGAAAATTCATATAGCTCCAATTGCCGTCGTTGCCGTACCAATCGTTATCTGGCAAAGTTACAGGAATGTCGGAACCATTCACGTTTACTACGCCGGTATTGCTGTTACCAGAACGATACATGAATCCAAGTGTATGTGGACCTGCATCCGAAGCATCCAATGTAAAGGAGACGGATTTAGTCGGATCCCCATTAAAGTTATCCGTTTTTGCATCGATGCCCGTGGTAGTAAGAGCTACTCCTCCGGTTGCAGACACGTGTTGGGAATCATCCACCGCTATAATCAACGGTTGCACCAGCACATTGTCCAGGTTTACATATTGTCCGTTAGATGTCAGAGCAAGTCTGATTTTATTCATACCTGTCTGAAGTGGAAGATCGACGGTTTTTAATCCCCATTTGCCGTCTCCGCCCCAACGGGTTGTCGATTTAAAGGCGGCGTTCGTTGCTTTCTCCACGCCATTTACAGAAATCACCGCAGTAGCGTTATTCTGTGTCGCATATTTGAAGCCGAACTGATAGGTTCCCTCGGTTACTGTCGTCACATTAAACTCTACGTAATCCGGAGCGTTGGTGATATTGTTGACGTAAATTTCAGAAGAGACTTCAGGATGAACCTGAATTTGGGCCGCTTGCGTCGGATTCCAGCCGATCGCCGCATTCTCCGCTTCATAACGGTCGCTGCCGATGTGCAATCGATCAACCTTCATTCCGCTGTCGGATGTATGGGTCTTCAAAGTAATTGTGTTGTGGCCTTCATGAAGCGCCAATGATACACTCTGCTCCTTGTACGTATCCCAGTCGCCTGTAGAAGCGAACGATACATCTGTAATAGCCGGTTGGTCGTTTACCAGAATGTTTCTCCGTACAGGAGTCGATTCGATCCCGTAATTGAAAGCCACGTCATAGGATCCTGCCATAGGAACATTGACATCAAACGCGATAAAATCGCCATCCGTTTCGAAATTGTACACATTACCAATATTGTCAATATGACAACTGACGAGTTGGGCGTATTCGGCCTCATACACTTTTTGAACCGATGCCCCTTTTACAGTACCGCTTAGATCTAGGCTGTCAACGTTGAGCCACAAATCGCTCGTGTTTAACTGGAGCGTCACAGTATTTGTACCTGCTTGAAGAGTCGTGTGTACGACGGCATCCGCTATAGGGTTCCCCCACCCCGTTTTCTGAGTGAACGGAATGGAAGGAGCCACTATATTTCCATTCACGCTAAGCTTGCCGTTCGGGTTGCCTCCGTCATTGCCATGTCCGTACTTGATGTCCAAATTATAGTCGCCGGTTTCAGGTACATTGACGGTCCAGATAATCTGGTCTTCATCCTTCTTGCCGAAATCTCCAACCCAACCGGGAGCTTTGGCAATTCGGGAGATGAATTGCGTCGTCTTCGGGACTCCGACCACATCGGCAACTTCGTAGTGATCACCCACCGCTTGCTTATAATTCATATACCCTGCGATGACCATCGCTTTGTAGCCGTCCTTTTGCCGGGTATCATCTATTACCTGCTTCAAATCCTTGTACTGGTCTTTATCCTGCCAAATCTCGCTGTAATCGAAATCCGTCTTGGTATTCGAGCTTGGAACAGTTGAATAACCGGCATTCCCCCCAACCATGTTGAAAGCAACATAGTTCTTTCCAGAATTATTGGTTGTCAGAGAATCTTTGACCGAGTTGATTAATTTATTGTAATCTAACGAATAATATCGCGGGTTTCCTGCATAACTATACAGGAAATCCGAATCCGAAGCTCCCCACTGATCCAAGTGAATGCCGTCGAATCCAAATACATTTACCGCTCGATCGAACTGTTTCGTAATATACGCTTGCCATTCCGTATTGCCTGGATCCTGCAGATACAGGGCCGTAGGCGGAGATACCCAATCAAAGAAGAAGCCGTTCTGGTATTTAACCAGATCAGGATTGGGGAAAGTCGCATTTTTGTTATATAGGCCCCACTCTCGCTTGACGCCGAAATCCTCATATTTCTCACGAGCAGCATAGTTCATTTCATAAGCCATAGCCGCAGAACCGTATTTCTGGGCGGCTGTCACTTCCTGCATAATCGATTTTGGATACAGATGACGGCCTAGCAAGTCGGTATAAGAAGAATCTGCTGCGATATTCTCCGTAATAAAATTGCCCTGCTCATCTTTTAAAGGTTTGCCGTCGCTTCCTACTTTTGAATAGACAGAAACATCATGACGCCACATCCAGTCATAAAACTGATAACCGTTCAAGTAATACTCCGTGGACAATTGTTTGAGCTTCGCATCACTTTGTTCGGCGGTTTCCTGCGGGAACTCTGTAACATAGCCGTATCTCGGGAAATGCGTCCAGTCACTGGAAACGTCCAAAGCAGCGGTTTTGTATGCGCCAGGATGTCCTTCCACATAAGCTTTAACTAAGTATCCTTGGAAATCAGCTGTAGGCGGGGTCCAAGTTGCATCGACAGAAGCTGCTCCTTGACTGACCGCTACGGTTTTGGTACCGACCAAGCGATTCAATTGATAAAACTCAACCTGAAGATTACCGCTCCAAGGGGTGCTTTGATCCACTTGAACATGGAAAACAGCTTCCTCGGAAGGGTTATACCGGGCTTGACCCACAGTAATGTTCTGAATCGGAGTGGTTGCCGACCCGCTTGTATCGGAGCCTTGCCCCAAACCTGTTCCATCACGGTCAATAAGAATCAGTTCCCAATACTGTAAGGAAGGCAAAGAAATATCCAGATTCGTACCATGCCATGCAAACGGCAATTCTTTCAACAAACCGCCGTCATGGTCTGGAGACGCTGCATATACTTTCAGATTCGGAGCAGCAGCTTGTGTCGTTCCAACCGGGTAAGTAACTTTCAGATTGCTTTGAATAGCCGGTGCATTGGCAGCATTTCTCCAGTTGTCATCATTGTTCAACAAGTTGATAAGATGGAGGATATCATACCGGCCAAAGCTGGTATTGTCGGTGTTCTTGCGGGCAATCGTCCAAAGCGTGTTAGAAGCACCATCTTCGCTAACCGCTACAGAGTCCCCGCCTTTCGTGTAAACACTGGCGTTCACAGTCCGGTCTTCTTTACTGTCGAATAATACGTTCTCGTAAGCGGTTAAGAACTTATAATAATCCTTCATCGATTGTTTAAGCGAAGTCTTCATTTTCTTGCTGCGATTTGGGTAATACTCGGACGCCAGCATATTCGGGCCCTCTTCAAGCATCTCGGCGGTGCCCAGTTCGATATGCGTTGCGCCCATGGCAGCCAATCCGGCATCCATCAAACGAATTGATGGTTCGCTGAAATATCCGAGCGTCAATCTTCGAAGATCGATGGTTCCTTTGTCATCCGAATCATGCTTCAAAGTTACCGTGTGGGAACCCGCTGCCAAGTAAGGAACGATATAATACGTATCTTCGTTGAATTTATCCCGGCTTCCTGTTCCGTTGAACCAAATCTTAACCGGCTTCCCGTCTCCGCCAATCACGGGATTGCCATCCAAATAAAGGGTCTTCGTAGAAGCGGAAGCTGCATTGGCATAAGTGAAAATAAGGGAAGTTTCTCCTGCTTGCTGAATATGAATATTAAAGTTTACAACATCCCCGATATGACCGAAATTGAGCAGCAAATTTTTGTAAATATTCATAGGGGGAACAAAATTGGCTTTCTCCGCTTGATATTTAAGCGTTCCAACCTTCAGAAAGTCCAATTTCACCCCATCGTCGTCCTGATTTTCAATCTTGATTGTTATTCGGTTCGAGCCTTTAAGAAGGGGAACCTGAGGGATCGTAAGGGAGCCCCATACATCGCCTGAGTATGGAAAGGTAACGTTTTCTTGCTTGACATCATTCACATAAAGCGTCCGTTTAGCCACCCTTTGAGACGAACCGTCGTTCTTATATTTCCACACCAAATCCATAGGGCCAAAATTGGTAGCGCTTACATCGAAGGTAAGAAAGTCGCTTTCTTTTTTAAAGTCATAAATATAACCAATTTTTGTTTTGATAGCTCGTCCTTGCGTGTCTGCAACCAGCGTTGCATCTTCGGCTTCATATTCCTGGCCTGCTACTTCCAAGCTGTCTACATGCACGTATTGCCCTTCCGAAACCATAACAAGCTTGACGTTATGCGTAGATGCGGTAATAAGTGCAGGTGCTTTGATCGCCTTCTCAACCATACCGCCGCTCCAACCGTCTTGGGTTTGGCCGAATGTCACTTCATGGGCAATGACGGTGTCATCGACAATCACATCAAAGACAGGGTTGTTGCCCGTACGGTAATGGAATACCAGTTCGGATGCTTCTTTCTTCATATCTACGTTGAATATGAGCGTCTGGCCGGTATGCCCGTGTTCATCCGTTCTGCCGTACTCTACGGAAACTCCGCCGGTTTTGGCTACAACCGGCTCCCAGCCCGCCTGGCCTGATTCCGCTTCCATTTTAATAAGTGGTGGTGCATCGCTCGCTACCGCTGATCCGGCCTGGAAGGCGACGGTTTGCAGCATGAAAAACCCTGCTAACAGTCCCCTGAACCACTTGCTTCTTATTGCCATATTTGTATCAACCTTTCGTTGTATGCGTGAATGGGAAAGGGTATAACCCCCCACGGATTATACCCTTCCGGTGTCTTACTTATTTGCCGTTTGCTTTACTCCAAGCATCAAGCTGCTTTTGTGCCTCGGCGATAATTTTATCAGAGCCTGCGGCTTTTTGTTTTTCAAGGAACTTAGGAAGATTTTCCTCCGGGTCTAATTGACCCGCTTTAAGACCATCTGCAAACGTTTTAGATACATTATCGATGGCAATCATTTCATTTTTTACCGGTTCCGGGTCAAAGACAAATCCGAACATCCGGGACTGGTTCTTCGAAACCATTTGGTTAAACTTCTCATAATTCTCATATTTCTTCGGATCTTCGCCTACGCGAGTGTAGTTCAGCATTTGATTCCCGATTTGCCACATATTATCGTGATAAAATCCGACATCGCTGGATGTCTTACCTTCCGGTAAACCAATCTGGCCGTCTTTCAGCACATAATGCGTACCCTCGACTCCATAATTAAACAAGGTCAGCAAAGGTTTATCCTTGAAGAACAAATTCAAGAGCATCATAGCGCGGTCCGGGTCTTTGGATGTTTTGGAAATGGCCTGCATCGTTGCAGTCATTTTACCGGTCTGCAGCCTGTCGATATTTAAAGGTACTTGAAGAATCTCTCTTCCAGACCTTGAAGACGCGTTCGGCGATTTCGAGACGGAGCCAATTTCCATATTCGCTAGAATTTCGACATCCCCTACCAGTGCAAAAGCTTTCCCCGCTTGGAATTTTTTCCAAGGATCAAGTCCTGCAGTAAGTGCGTCTTTGTTGATATAGCCCGCCTTAAACCATTTGTTGGTTAACTTAGCTAGCTCCATATATCGGGGTGTTTCATATAAATTAATGACTTTGAAATCTTTAGGATCTGCGTTCTTCGCATTTAAAGCAGCTACGCTTCCAATCGTATCTAAGCTGCCTGAGGAGTAAAAGGCATCAAGCGGAAAGCTGGGCCCGACGAGCGGTGTTACATTAGGCTCGTTTTCTTTAATCGTCTTCAGCATGGGTTCCAAATCTTTAAGATCCCCCGATTTCAGAACACTCAGGTCAAATTTGTATTTGTCCACCAACGCTTTATCAAAATTAATCCCCTGTGCGCCTCCCAATTCCTGATGGGTATGGATGCCGTACAGCTTGCCTCCACGCTTTGCCGGGTCATGATAATTTTTCTCAACTGCCTCAATATCCTTCCCGTATTTGGCAAGCAGATCATCAAGCGGAAGAAGAGCTCCCTTGGAAACCTGCTGTTGGAAGCCCAACCAGTCGGCAGTAAAGAACAAGTCGGATTTCTCGGCGGAAGCCATCATGAGATTCGTTTTGTCGCTCCATGCGCCCCAATCGATGGGATTCAGCTTTACCGTCATGTTCAGATCCGAGTATGTCATTTTCAAGTAATCATTCATTGCGTTTTGGACGATTCCCAAATCCTTCTGCGGACCATCGGGATAAACCATTACGACTTCGTATGGCGCAAGCGCCTTAGTTCCTGCTGTTGCAGCTGCGGATGCTTGTGGAGAGCTGGAAGCTTCTGTACCTGTGTTCTTGCTTGAACATCCTGTTGCCGCCAGCGCTGCCGTAAGCATAACCGAAGTTAAGACCACAGAGCTTTTTTTAAACCGTTTCATTGGTTAAACCTCCCTATAAAGTTCACTCTTATTCTGTTCTATATACTAAACCGGACGAGCCGGAATTAGCCTTTGACTGCACCTACCGTTAAGCCTTTGATAAAGTATTTCTGCAGGAACGGGAATACCAGTACCATAGGTCCGATCGCTACCATAGCCATGGCCATCCGTATGGATTCAAGCGGCTGGGTTACATTGGCTGTGGAACTATAGGCCTTACTGGCAATGGCCTGAAGAAATGCGGCATTCATCAGTGTTTTATTGAGTAGATACTGCAAGGAATATAGATTCTCATTTTTGATGAAAACAAGGCTAGTGAACCAGTCATTCCAGTAAGATACGATAGTGAACAAACCGATAGTTGCCATCACGGGCAGCGACAGTGGAAGAATGATGCTGAAATAGGTTCTGTACTCGCTGGCGCCATCGATCTGTGCGGAATCGATCAGTGATGGGGGAATGCTGTTCGTAAAAAACGTCCGAATGATGAATATGTTGAATCCGCCTATCAGCCCTGGAAGGATCAGTGCGAACAGCGTGTCCTGCACATGAAGGAAGCGCGTATAGACCAAATACCAGGGAAGCAAACCGCCCGAAAACAGCATCGTAAAGAAGACGTAAAAACTTAGGGCGTTCCGGTAAGGGAAATCACTCCGCGATAGAGCGTATGCTATTGCGGAAGTAATAAACAAGCTTACAGCTACTCCAATCATGGTGACGAGTATGGAAACCCCGTAAGCACGAAGAATATTTTCAGAATCCTGAATTAGATAATTGTAGGCTACAAAATCCAGTTCTTTGGGCCAGAAGCTGTAACCGTGTTTCGTTACATAGTTTTCATCGGAAATAGACACGGTTAGAACCAGCCAGAATGGAATGATACAAGCCAAGCTGATGAGACTTAAGATGATCAAGATGAACGGATTTGTACCTTTTTTCGCTGCCATGCTCCAACCCCCTAGAATAACGCATTTTCTTTGCTAAATTTCTTCACAATGAAGTTGACCGAGATGACGAGCACGAAACCGACGACGGACTGAAGAAGACCTGCGGATGATGCCAATCCCGTATCACCTGTTACCAGCAATGCGTTATATACATAGGTGTCAATAACTTCCGTCGTTTCCTTCAGCATCCCGGACGCCATGGTAGCTTGATAGAACAATCCGAAATCCGCATTGAAAATCCGGCCGATAGCTAGAAGGGTCAGAATAATAATGACAGGCGTTATCAGAGGAATCGTAATTTTCGTCATTTGCTTCCATTTACCCGCACCATCAATCAGCGCTGCTTCGTAATATTCCTGATCAATTCCGATGATAGCCGCCAAATATACGATTGCCGCATATCCGACCGACTTCCAAGTATTCACAATTGTCAAGATATATGGCCAGTAATCTGGAGACGCATACCAAGCGATTGGCTCATTTCCCATTGGTTCCAATATAGACTTGTTAATAAACCCCAGCTCAGGATTCAGGAAGCCGAACACCAGATAGCCGACAATAACCATAGAGATAAAGTTAGGAAGAATCACCGTGCTTTGGAATAATTTCGATAATACTCGGTTCTTCACTTCATTCAGCATGATAGCGAGAAACACCGCCAATGTGGTATTGATTACAAGGAAGGCTACGTTGTAAAGGAGCGTGTGCTTAATGATGATCCATGCATCGTTGGAGGCAAACAAAAACTCAAAGTTTTTGAACCCAACCCAATCACTGCCCCAGATGCCCTTCGTGTAATTCAAGTCCTTGAATGCCAGAAAAATACCAAACATGGGCAGATAGTTGTTTATAAAAAGCATTAACACGCCAGGTAAAGCAAGAATGAATAGTGCCCGGAACTTCCACAGCTTCCCAAGCGCACTCTTCGACCTTGTGCTTGTTTTTGCCTCCTTCAATACCGATGTTTCGACTACGGCCATATGCTCCACCTACTTGTTTGTTTTATATGTCCTTAGTATACTGCCACAGTTCGATCCTCCCCACCGTTTTTGTAACCTCGCTCTAGTCGTTTTGTGACTTCCGGTATTCCTGTGGGTTGAAGCTGAATTGTTTCTTGAACATCTTGGTGAAATGTGAAAAATTGCAATACCCCACTTGCTGCGCTATGGCACTGACGGTCATCCCAGTCGAGTCAAGAAGCTGTTTCGCCCTGTTCATCTTCGTTTCTATGAGATAATCGATCAGTGTCTGTCCGGTTTCCTTCTTAAAGAGACGGGACAAATAAGCGGGATTGAGAGATACGAAGGCAGCTACATCCTCCCGCGAAATATCCTCTTCCACGTTAAGTTTCATATATTGGATCGATTTCTGAACCACCCCGTCCATTTCATTGGTTGCAAATACAGCGTCCATGACGGTTGAAATTATGTTCTCGGCCCAATGCTTGTATTGAGACAAGGTGCGGATTTGGGCAGATGCCCACATAAGAAAATGGGGAACTTGATTGGAGCTGATGCTTTTCACGTGGAGAAAATTATAGACAATCTGCAGTGTGTCATGATAATAAGCCTCAATCTGCTGATGATGAATATTAGCGTTTGCTTCTAGTTTTTCAACAGTCCGGTGAATAAGTTCGATCACTTTCTCTCGTTCCCCGTTCAACATATAATTCGACCACTCAAGAACATTCATGTTGTCCGGGACCGTCAGGGCAATGGAAGGGTCGCTTTGCGGAACGTACAGGATAACTGATTGTGTATGGGTTACATTATTGCGCTCCATATTCTTCAAGCCCTCACAAAGTCTGGGCAACTCTTGAGGGGATGCAAACCGGCCGATATAGCATGTGACCTGGCAGTAGAAATATTCCCGGCACACTTCAATGAATCGGGAACCTGCCTGAAGACACAAGTCGGTATCCAAGACGGATCCCGAGTTGTAAGCCATGACGAATAATATCCCGTTCTTGTCGACGATGACATCGCCGGAAAACTCGGAAAGAAACAACTCTTCCGCTGCTTTCTTTACCGCATACTCCATCATTTCCTGATCCCGAGTATCCAACGGTTTCTTCCATTCTTCGATACTAATCAGAATGGGCAGAACCTTATCATTGGATGCCAATTCGATTTGCGCATCCTGAAGCGCCCGCTCCAGGAAATCGCCAAAGGATAATATGCGGCGGGACAACAGATCCTGCCAGAACCGCTCCGCAAGCAAAGGCTGCTGCTTCTTATAAAGCGACAGATACTTCTGATACATTTCGTTATACTGGGAGTTCTCCTCCCTTTCTTTGATGGCTTGCAACATACGCGTAACCGTTTGAGCCAGTTCATCCCCATCGACGGGCTTTAATAAATAATCGAAGCTCCCCAGATTAATGGCTTGTTTGGCGAAGGCAAACTCGGAATGGCATGTCAGAAACAAACTTTCCGTATGTGGAGAATGCTCTTTCACCCAACGGACCAAGGACAGCCCGTCCTCATCCGGCATCTCGATATCGCAAATCAGGATGTCAATCCGGTGCTCCAGCATGATTCTTCTTGCTTCATCGGCATGATTGGCCGTTTGTACGGCATCTATGCCTAGAGTCTGCCAGTCATTGCAATGGCAAATGCCGTCCACCGCAAATTTCTCATCGTCCACAACCAACATCTGAGCCATATCTATCTCACTCCTTCGTGTAATCTATCGGCAGATATAGTTGAACCCCAAATCCTTTGGGTTCGTTATGGTAGAAGGTGATTTGTGCAGAGTCTCCGTAGCGAATGGCCACCCGTCTTTTTACATTCCATATGCCGATATTATTGTCTTCCGAAGCCGGAGCATAACTCTCGGAGGTTAACTCCTCCAACATCCCTGGAGCAATCCCCTTCCCATTATCCCGAACTTCAATACAAATCTTACCCTGGGTGTCTTCCAATCGATTCACTTGGATTTGCAGAACAAAAGGCTCGGTTTTGACACTCATGCCATGAATCATCGCATTCTCCACAAACGGTTGAACGATCAGGGATGGGATACGTGCGTTAAGCAGTTCCTCTGGAATCCTGATCTCAAAAGCGAACGATTCCTGGTAACGCATCTTCTGAATTTCCAAGTAATTGCGAATATGCTCCAGCTCCTGGGAGAGCGTTATCGTATCTTTTGTCGTGCTAAGCATAAAACGGAAGTATTGCACCATATGGCGCACCGTTTTCTTCACCAATTCATACCGCTTCAAATCCGCCAACTGAAAGATGATATTCAAGGTATTCAGAAAAAAATGGGGATTAATCTGAGTTTGCAGGTGTTTCAGCTCCGCCTTTTTCGCATTCAACCGCTCTTCGTATATATCGATCTTCAGATCCTTAATTTCTTCGACCATACTGTTAAAGGTATGATTGATGGTTTCGAATTCACTTATTTGCGAGTTCGGCAGCTTTGCTTCCAAATGCCCCTCTCTAATCCGACGTATGGCTCCCAGCAATTGAAGAATGGGATTATATATGATTCTGCGGAGCATAAACAAATAAAAAAGGAGAATGGCGAGCACAAACAGCGGCAGCAAGTTGATGATGATTTGAAAATTATTCAATCCCCTCAGCACCTCTGAATTCGGAAGGACAACAGCCATGTTGATTTTGCTTTTTGGGGAACGGCTGGTGATGACGAAAAGCTTCCTTTGGCCGTCTGAGAATGAAAAGGACGTATTCATTGTCAATTTGTCAGCCGGAAGCCTGAATTCCGTACTCAACGGTGGAGACAGGTCGGACAGAACGGTTCCGCCCTCGCCGACGAACAGAACATCCCCTCCTTCCCTAAGGTTGAGATTCCCCAGAGGTATCTTTAACGTATTGACATTAATCAAGGCTCCTATATAGGCATTGTTGCTTAGACCATCACTAACCACCCGGTGTAAGAAATATTGATCACCAATACGGATGACGGACCATTCATACATGGAGGACTTAAGCGCTTCAGGACGACGAAGGGAATCCGTTATCCATTCCCTTACCTGGTCCATATGATGTTCCGTTGTGCCGATAATGTTGGTTGTAACCAACAAATCGTTGGACCTGGAATAAACATAGAACATATCTACCGTATGGTAATAAGAGCGATAAATCTGACTTTTCTGAATTAGCTCCATCTGAGCAAAATAATATTCGGAATCCGATAAACCGGTCCGTCCGAACTTCTGAAAATTCTCATCATGATCAACGATAGACACCATGTTGTTGGTAATATCATCCAAACTCCTGTCGATCATATCGAGGTTAGAATTGACCAAATTCTGATAGGAATTGGCAACCTGCGTCAGTACGACGTCTTTGGCATAATGACCTGCCGCGAAGAGAAATAGCAAGAGGGGAAGCGTGACCGCAGAAAAAAGAATAATGAAACGGGAACCAAGCGTATTCGTTTTTATTTTCATCTTAACCCCCCCGCAGCATGATTTTTAAGAGGTTAAACAAAGAAAAACCCATACTTTTATAGTGTGGGCTTTTCAAAACATCCTCTCACTTAAGATTGAATACTTGGCTTCGTAAGGGCGTAGCTCCAAATGGCGAAGACCCCAGTCATCCTTTGCTTCATAGTTGCCTATGAACTGTTTGCTCGACGTATATGCAACCAAAGCTGGAATCTCAAAGGTCACTGGCGCCTCGAACAGAATCCGGGTCATTCTGCGCTTCCTCGGCATTGATCTCCGTATAATAGAGTAAACGTTTACTAACCTTTCAGAAAAAGAAGCCTATCTCAAAGCTTCTGACGAACCGTTTGTCTTTCCACAAGATGATGACTCACAATGCTGCTGGACACTTTATCCGAATCTTCTTCGATTAGACTAATCAGTTTTTCTGATGCAAGGCGCCCCATCGTGGTTAGAGGCTGATGAATTGTGGTTAGCGGCGGAAATACCATGCTAGCCAAACTGAGATCATCATACCCAATTATCGAAATATCATCCGGGATTTTCAAGCCTTTTTCCATGGCAATCCCCATCGCTCCGATGGCCATCTCATCACTTGCTGCGAACAAAGCCGTAAAT
Source organism: Paenibacillus sp. V4I7 (assembly GCF_030817275.1). Taxonomy (NCBI): domain Bacteria; kingdom Bacillati; phylum Bacillota; class Bacilli; order Caryophanales; family Paenibacillaceae; genus Paenibacillus; species Paenibacillus sp. V4I7. Next base: position 5,264,502 of record NZ_JAUSZD010000002.1, read on the forward strand.
GGAGGGGCTTCTACCAACAGTTTTTCCATTGCTTCTCTGCCGCTTTCTATCGAAAAATTCCCATAGGCAACTCGTGACTCGACATACTCTATTCCATTATCATTCAGAGCCTGCCGGTAACCATCCAAACGTGGGATACCCGCTATTTGGTCCCTAGGCGTGCCTCCGATCATGGCGATTTTACGGTGACCTTTCTGAATGAGATAGTCTGTTGCCTGATAGGCAGCTTGACGATCATCGACCTTGACGTAAGGAATCATGTACTTTTGTGACATCGTATTCACGAGTACGACTGGAACTCTCATTTCTTTAATCGCTTGATAATACTCATCCTTAAGAACTTCACTCGTGAAGACAATCCCATCCACCTGCTTCTCTCGAAGCACCTGCAGATACTTCAATGTCCGTTTACCATCTTCAGCCGTGTTACACACAATAACACTGAAACCTTTCTCGTGAGCAACTTCCTCAATGCCGTGAAGAATGTCTGATGAAAAGCTACTAGACACATTCGGAAACAGAACACCAATAGTCTGAGTCCTTTTGTTAATTAGCCCTCTGGCAATCGCATTAGGCTGGTACCCCAATTCTTCCACCGCATGCATAACCTTTTGTTTTGTCTTTTCTGAATATCCCGCCAAATTATGAAGCACCCGGGAAACCGTTGCGACAGATACATCAGCAGCCTTGGCTACATCTTTTATTGTCGGAGGATTCATATTAGAGACTACCTTCTTTAAAAATATTAATTTACGTAAACGTTTAACATAAATTGATCATAATTATTTTGACGAAGGCTGTCAATATTTATATAGAATGCTTCCAAAGGGTAGCTACGTTGACTACTTTCATGATGCAATCCATCGATTGACCGCCTCCAAATCTGCAAGCGCATCGACTGATTATTATTTCATTTTGCTACAGCTCAATCACCAACAGACTCCACACATAAAGCTTAGGAACGGTAACTAAAAGCTTTAAACCGCGCTCACCGTCCTCGATTATATACGCTAAATCTTGCGATCTGCCCATCTCGATATCCGGGCTAACTGCGAATACATGCTTAACTGATGAGCCTATGCGACTCGTTTTCCCTGACAACAACCCATACTTTGTCTGGCTCTCCATACGTGGAAATAGATGCATTGTCAAACACGTACTCCAAATTATCGCCCTGCACATGAGTCAGAACGCCGTTGGTCTCACCTAACAGCAGATGATAAGCACCATAGGGAAAAATAACAGCGGAGAGCAGCAGTGCAGATACATTTTCTCAAGTCAGCTCATTTTTTGAAATTTTTCATAACTCAAAGAAAATAAAACAGACCGGAACCCCTTGTTTGGAGCTCCGGTCTAATAAACATTAAACAACTTCATTCAACCGCCCATCCCGAAACCGCACAACCCGCTTCGCCTGCTGGGCAATAAATAAGTCATGCGTAATCAAAATAATCGTCCGACCTTGTGCATTTAATCTCTTTAAAATGTTTAAAATCTCCGCACCTGTCTTCGAATCCAACGCTCCCGTAGGTTCATCCGCCAAAATGATGGGAGGATCTCCTGCCAACGTTCGCGCTATAGCAACACGTTGCTGCTGCCCGCCAGACAACTCCGATGGAAAGTGCTTCCTGCGATCCAATAAATCCACCGATTCCAGTGCATGCAAAACGAGTGGATCTCTTTCCTTTTTGCTCATCCCCCGATAGATCAAAGGCAACTCCACATTCTCATAGGCACTTAATCTCGGTAGCAGGTTAAAACTCTGAAAAACAAAGCCAATCTTCTGATTACGAATCTCAGCAAGCTGAGAATCCTTAAGCACGTTTATTGCTTGACCATCTAGGTCATAAATACCTTTATCTACAATATCCAAGCACCCGATGATGTTCATCAGTGTGGATTTGCCGGAACCCGATGGTCCCATGATGGCCACGAACTCTCCATGATCAATATCTAACGAGACATCATCTAATGCTTTAATCGTTTCCTCGCCCATTGTATAATACTTACTAGCATTCTCGATATGGATTAACGTCATAACCTTCACCTCCATTACTTGCACAGGTTCCAAATAAATGAAGAATCCGATTCGTAACCTTACCGCTTCGCCTTATAAAACTCATGATACAGCTTCATCAGAGCCCGCTTCTCAATCCGAGACACATAAGACCTGCTGATACCCAGCTCCTTCGCAATCTCCCGCTGTGTCCGCTCTTCCCCGCCAAGCTCTAGTCCAAACCGCCCAACCACGACTTCTTTCTCCCGATCATCCAATATCTCCAGATTGCGATAGATTTTGCTCTTCTCTATCTTGAGCTGGACCTTATCCACTACATCATCGGCCTCCGTGCCGAGGATGTCGATCAACGTAATTTCGTTCCCCTCTTTATCCGTACCAATGGGATCATGCAGTGATACATCTTTTCGCGTTTTCTTCAATGAGCGCAGATGCATCAGGATCTCATTCTCGATACAACGTGCCGCAAAAGTCGCCAGCTTGGTCCCTTTGTTCGGCGAGAACGACTCGATCGCTTTAATCAATCCAATCGTCCCAATCGAGATCAAATCCTCCAAATCTTCTCCTGTATTGTCGAATTTTTTGAGGTTGTGTACTCGAAGCAACGTAAAAATCATAAATAACCCGATAGCTCAGAAGAGCCTATCGGGCTAATCGTTCCCCATTGAACTATCGTTCTCCGTTAGTTGAAAGATCTGTCCATTAGAAATCAATATATCTATTGCGTTAATAACAACTTCTCTCTTTTTCCCTTCTGAACTTCCTTCTGCTTCCAACATGTCTAAAATATCTTTGCTCTTTCTAAGTAATAACATGGATATTAGATGGGTTCAGGTCTCCGTGTATTAATCCAAATACTTATAGCGATTAAAGAATACATAGAGTTTTACAACCACAACAGATTTCAAAAAACTAAATAACCGTCCCCCGGTTGAGTACCAGGAAACGGTCGTTGCATAATCCGACTTTTTTGACTGTCTACTTGACGGGGGTAAGACCATTTAGGCGGTTATTAATCGGACTATTTTCTTGTCACCCGACAACTGATGACAAGAACATTATTACATTCCTGTCCCTCCCCTCATTCAAATAACAACACAACATAAAGACTACTTTGAGGATTGGACATAATTATGTTCATCTCAATGATGTCGGCAGTTATGCAGTGTTAACAACGGGGGATTCTTATTTTGTATTTTCAAACAATGTTATAAAAATAAACTATTCATGTAATATAAGTTAACATAAAATAATGAACAGAGTAGAAAAGAAATATTACATTAGGTCTATTGATATCAAAAAAATGAAGAAAAGAGGATGCATAGTGAATCCAAAAACGGCAACTCTAAAGAAACCTTTTTATCAAGGCCTTTTTTTTCAGATTATGGTTTCAATCATCGGGGGTATTTTAGTCGGTTATCTTTGGCCGACAATTGGTGTCACGCTTAAACCAGTCGGCGACGGTTTCATCAAGCTTATCAAAATGATCATTTCACCGCTTGTTTTTGGTGTTGTCGTCGTTGGTATTGCGAAGGTCGGCGACATCAAATCAGTTGGTAGGATAGGCGGAAAAACCCTCCTTTATTTCGAAGTTATTACAACCTTTGCCCTAATCATAGGCATGGTAGTGGCGAACTTATTCAATCCCGGCGCGGGAATGAACATCGATCCTGGAACCTTGACAACGGAAGCTGTCAATAATGTCACTAAGAGTTCTACACTTCCAAGCGGAGCGCAATTTTTCCTGAATATCATCCCGGATAGTGCCGTCTCAGCGTTTGCGAATAATACAATGCTGCAGGTACTGCTCGTCTCCTGCTTCTTCGGTTTTGCGCTTATCCATGTAGGCGGACGAACAGCGGAGGTTGTTGTCGATCTTCTAGAGCATTTCAATAAAGTCGTGTTTCAAATTATGGGCTATATCATGAAGCTTACGGCTATAGCGACATTCGGCGCGATGGCGTTCGCTGTTAGTCAGTATGGGGTTACCACACTCGTGTCGTTCGGTAAACTCTTTGTGGCCATGACGATCGCTTGTCTTGCATTCCTCTTTGTGTTAGCTATCATCACACGAATATTCGTTGGCATCAGCCTTTGGAAGTTAATCCTCTACATTCGAGAGGAGATCATTCTCGCGTTTGCAACAGGTTCGACGGAAGCAGCAATGCCGCAGCTCATGAATAAATTTGAACATGCCGGCTGCAACCGAGCTGTTGTCGGTCTGGTTGTTCCGACCGGATATTCATTCAACCTAGACGGGGCGTCAATCTATTTATCACTCGCTCTGATATTTCTTGCCCAAGCGACCGGCGTCGAATTGAGTCTTGTCGAACAGCTTATGATTCTGGGAGTCCTTTTGTTAACGTCCAAGGGGATGGCTGGTATACCGGGTTCTGCATTTGTGGCACTGTCAGCGACTGCGGCGGCAACAGGTTCGATCTCTATGGCAGCAGTTGCTCTAATGCTTGCACCGGACCGATTCATGGGCAATTATCGTACGACAGTGAATATTATCGGCTACGCTGTTGCCACCTTCGTCATTGCACGTTGGGAAGGTTTGCTTGACCATAATCGCGCGAAAAGCGCCCTCGATGGCAGTCTTCCATATACTTCGGTTGAAAATAACGTTTTAGCTGCGAATAAACAGCAATTAAATGCTTAAAATCAAATTACTAACGGAGTCCTTTGAACATGTAATAATTTCACTTTAAGTAATTTCCGCTAATCTGCCCGTTCAATAGGCTGCCGCATATTGCCGGTAGCCTATTTGTAATTTAACTATCGTTTTCCGTTAGCAGAATAGCTATTTTTCTAGTATTACGAGGGAATAGACCGTATTCACTCCTCCACCTCCCATAGAACTTTGACTAACTACTTTCCATCCCTGAGACAACAATTCATTTAGTTCTTCTAAATTATTCCTTTTGTCGGTCAAATAACTAACAATTATTGCTTTTTGCATATAACACACAACTCCCTTTTAAACTAGTCTTTATGAAGCTATCGTTCCTCGTTAGTTTAATTCGAAATGCCCCGAGCAGACCAAGGGGCTTTATCCCTGTAGCGTAAATACTGTGTTATGCGCAATACCTGGCTTCTCTGAAATTACTATCGAACTGAAAAGTCAATCTATTGGTCTATATATAGACTTGAGATTCTCAATGTAAATTTTCCTATTAAATTTCATTTCAGGCACTAAATCTAACCACTTAACTTCAGTCCCAATTAGTTCATAATTATAGGGTATCCCTAATTTACTTGAATCTACTCCAAGCCGATGCCATATTACTTGATTATCTGTGGTTATCACTTCTGCAACTATTATCGTACAGATTAAATCACAGTCGTCGGGACACATTAGGATTGGCAATATAACTTTCTCTTGATTCGAATAAAAACGGCTAATCACTAATTCAACTTCTTCCTTCAAGTGAATCCAGTCAGTAATTGTAGGAATTAAACCTAAATATAAGTTGTCCGGATATAGATTATGAAGTAATAAATCGAGTGAGACTCCATCAACTAATATTGTTGGATGTTCAACACTAACATATTTACTTTTCAATATTTCAACAGATAGTATATTCATCATGAGTCCCCTCTTTCTTATTATCTTATTTTCAGGTTTGAGCATAACGTCATATTTTCGAACTTCGTAAACACTTCAATATTTTACATATTCGTGAATTCTCGCTTTACATTTTACGTTCCAAAATCTGTAAAGTTGTGGTAAACTCCCGTTCTTGAAAGAAAACAGGGAGCAGCAGCCGTGGCCGCTGCTCCCTGTTTGTTTATTGAACTAAAGTTCCTCGTCAACTTAGTAACTGCACTTAAAATCCCTAGGGATAGTTATGTTCGATTGTACTGGAAATCACTATTCAAAAGATATTTAGTTTTATTTATTCACTTTTGTAGTTAAGTGCGTTTAATATATTCCAATCCCAGAAGAAAGAGCCTTGTGATACAACTAGACGTTCAAACCATAATTCAAAGTTTAGGACGATGTCTTCTGCATCAGGAACATAAGTCGATCCAACAAAAATATAATCTTCTCTTCCTTTTTTTACTCTAGACGAATCAATATAGATAAGAATTGAATCATACTTAGCAATAACATACAAGTCCTCAGGAGCTTCTTTTTTAACCATATAATCCATAATGTCCTCTAAACCAAAAATATTCCAAGCACCATTTGCGTATTCAGAAATATCATTAAACAAGATTGCACCATCATTAACCATTAGAAAATCTTTGTAACTCTCCGGTAAATAGTACCCCGTCTCCTTAACAAAATTCATAATGTGTGTCTCTAATGTTGGTTTATAAAAGGAAAAAGAACAGGGCTGTAAGTGCCCTGATCCACGTTGGAAATATATTGTTGGTGATTTTTCTATATGCTCTTTCAAGCTCATTAATGTCTTATAAACCATTTGATTCATTTAGACGTCAGCAGCCTCTCATTGGTATTTTATTGCACTATCGTTCCCAGTTAGCGTAACAGTTACCGATTTATTACTTGAGCTGCTCGCTCAATCCGACGATGATGCCTTCGGGACCGCGGATGTAGGCGAGTCGATTCGTGTCCCCGTATTGCACCACTTCGCCGACCAGTTCGGCGCCATGGGCAAGCAGGCGCGCGACCACGTCATCGATGTCATCGACGGCGAACATGATGCGGCGGATCCCGAGTTCGTTCACCGGAGCCTTCTCCGGCCCAGTTCTGATCGCATCCGGCGTGTGGAACTTGTCCAGCTCGATCCGTCCGTGGCCGTCCGGAGTGCGCATAAACACGAGGGTAGCATGGACGTTCTGAAGGCCAATGAGACGATCTACGGAGGAGCCCTCGACGGTCGTTTCGCCCTCCAACTCGAATCCGAGTTGGAGAAAGAAGGCTTTAACGTCTTCGAGGTCGTCAACGACGATAAGGACGTTGTCCATTCGTAGTAATTTATTTTTTGTCATAGTTTTATCTCCTTATGAATTAAAAGTCATCATCTCTATTTAAAGCTGTCCTCAATTAAGTTTATGTCTAAGCGTCTCTGTCATAAAGTTATTCAGTTGCTGCAGGGTCTTATTCAGCTAACGTTTCCGTTAGCGTAATTCCGAGATCCCTCGGCCAGACCGAGGGGGTATAGCCCTAATGCTGGTGTTATATGATGTCACAGTCCTCTTCAATAAACCTTATAAAATCTAATCATTCCACATTCTTGTTACTTCTTCTAATTCTAATTCCTCGAATTGCATTTTATAGATATCAGGTTTCTTTAATTGGTTCAAAAAATCTAAGCCAAAAGCTGGATCAAAATGATTCATCATCAAAGTCATTACAAGACCATGAGTCCCGATTGCTATTTTCTTCCCTCTGTGCTCTTTTAATATGGGTTTTAGAACTGAGATTGCTCTTTTCTGGCAATCAGCATTAGACTCTCCACCCGGCAAGGTATGATTAAGGTCATTAAAACTCTCTCTGATACTAGACATTAACTCTGCACTTTCAATAATATTAGATGCAAAATGACGTTCTCTAAGATCTTCAAATACATTAATATCTAACTTTAAGTGCTCGGCCAATCCCTCAACACTAAGAATTGCTCGAGTATAAGGACTTGATATAATCATGTCAATTCCTTCACCTATAAGTAATTTCGTTGCTTTTTCAATATCGATCTTTCCTTTTGGGGTAAGCCCTCTTGTTCTTTCATTTCCTTCATTGTATGGTGATTCTCCATGCCTAACCATATAGATAATTGTCTTCATACAGGGCTCCTTTAAATGCTTTCATTAAATATCACACTGTGAGTTCACATAACGTTATATTCACAAAGTTTATAAAATTATCCAACTCAGAAAATATTCGAGAAACAATTGAACTATCCTCCGTCAATTAAAAAGAGGAGTAACTGCCAGCCGCGGCGTTCTGCTCCCTGATTTGTTAACTAACGTTCCTCGTTAGCTTAACCATCAATTATTTCATACCTCTTAATCTTGCTCAAGGGCAATCTTATAAAATGAGGCATATAACAATCAGCAGCTTCGCTCCCTACAGGATGTCCATTTCTACAAAGGACATTTAATGTAGATGAATCAGGACCACAACAACCGATTGCCGGCTCTTTTCTTGTGTTTCCATACAAGCCATCGATCGGAATAATTAATTCATCCTCTCTAATTTCATTGACGCCCATCCAAGGAAGTAATTCAGCTTTGATAATTTCGTGACCATAAACGTACGTTCTCCTCGGTAGATAATTCTCTTTTTCTTTTAATAAAATGCTACTTAGATTTCCAATGTGGCTTAAAAGATCTGTTACCATCTCACCACACTCCGTACATGAAAAAGATGCACGATTCACATCAATAATCCTCCAAGATTGATCATAATGACTGGATCCTTCAAAATAGATATTCATATAATCATTGATTATTTTTTCTGAAAAGGGTATAACTTCCGCCATGTATGGGATTACCCCTCTCTCTTTGTAGTAACCACGCTCTCTCTTTCTAGCTATTGGTTTAATTTTTATATTTAAATTATCTGTTACAGTAAAGACATTATTGATCCGATTTGCGATAACAAATTGTTCGATAAAACTCAACTCAGATAACGTGTTCTCATCTAAAGACTTATAAAATGATCTTATTTCCACAGGACTTTGCTTGTATGCTAAGTCTCTGGAGATATGAATGCAACTACTTATCGCTTCCATCATGGAACAGAATTCACTTATAAAAATATGTATGTTTTCAAGATTCATATTGTGCTTTGCTTCTTCTGCTCGTTTGTGGTGATAGCCCAAGCTAGTTTTTTTAAATTGTAATGCTTCCTGGTAGTTTTTCATCAGATTCCCCTTTAACAATATTCTAAAGCATAGACTCTTCAGCATCCCGGAGATGTTTCACTTTATCATAGTCCTTATACTTTTGATTCATTCCTCTATCGTTCTCCGTTAGCGTAATAAATACGAGTTTATTTCCTTTTGAAATAAGCAAAAATCAAGATCCAAAGAATACATCCGAGTATAATTTGAACTCCACTTTCTTGAATATGAGTGCCATTCCCACTCATCAATATTCCCGTAAAAAAACCCAACATAAGACATACAAGTAGCTCAAGCAATTTAGCTGTCATAACAATCTCCTTTATTATAAATAACCTATTACAAATAGTAGAACGATGCTGCATAACCCACACTAAAATAAACATGGAACTATTGAGCTTACTGAGTTAGTTGAGAAAAGGCAGCCGTTCGTTCTGACAAACTTCCCTTAGTGCTCAATCAAGCTATCGTTCTCCGTTAGCTCAATGTTTCATTGACGATATTGGGTTCCTCAAGGATATGGACGTGGCGTTAATTCTGTTTTGCTTTTTTTCCACCACTGGGAGTCATTACCATAGTAAACGATGTATGCCCAGTCCTTTGTGCTTTCATAAGTAAGGAAATACTCATCTTCATCAATTGGGCTTGAGTAACTACCCCATAGTTCATTCATTCTCCCTACCGCTTCATCTTCAGTTATCCTGAACTCATTCATCATTACTTCTTTTATTAATTCACAGATACAATAAGACTCTTCCTTGGAGATAAAGTTGTATCTATTCAATCACTTTTGCCCCTTCCATATCTTTTGAAATTAACAATCACTAGCCTAACCTGCCCGTTTACTTCGATGAAAACAAGAAGGAGGTGCTTTAATGCAGCTCCTGAATTATAGTTCTCCGTTAGTTTAGTAACGTCTTTCATTATTTAACTCATCGTTTGAGGAATTCATTAATTATTGGTTTGTCTGGAGGTGACAACTCAATTGGCATCTCATCAAAGCTAAAAAACCGTAATTCTTGCACTTCGACTCCATCGCCTTTAAGAACTCCATCAAAATCAGAGCATACGTAGGCGGACACAACATTATATACTTCATCACCATGAGGATATTTATAGTACAGGTCTTTTCCAGAGAATATGTTAAACAATTCAAGGCTCCTGGCTTCCAATCCTGTTTCCTCAAAAAGTTCCCTTTTTGCAACCTCTTCTAAAGTTTCCCCAGGTTCCATAGAACCACCAGGCAGTCCCCATAAACCGTTATCCGTTCTACGTTGTAATAACAGTCTTTGATTACTGCACAATAGAACGCAGGCTCCAGTATTAATAAGTGGTCTTGAACCGACTAACTTTCTGAGTTCCATTATATAACCCAATAAAAAACGCCCTTTCCAATATTTGTTTGGCAATTCCTCCACTATTGTTCTACGTTAGATGAACGCTTATTAGGCAAAGATTATTCAATCCACTATCTCGGTCCTATAGTGTGGAATAGATGCTGTCTGTCATGCTTTAAAGCATCCTGTATTCGTTTATAAGTGAAATCACTAATTGGCTTTGGTAGATCATCGATCGAGCAATATCTGCACTCCAAAATCTCAGGTGAACTTGGCTCAGGTTCTTGATTATTTTCGTAATTTGAAATGAAAACAAAATGATGCATGTCATAGTTTGGGTCATAGTAAATTCCAGTTAATTGCCCAACTTCAACTTTAAGCCCTGTTTCTTCCAGCACTTCTCTTTTTGCAGTTTCCTGTGCTGATTCATTCTCTTCAGATTTTCCACCTGGAAGATCCCAATTATTTTTACCATAGCTGTGTTTTACCAGTAAAATGCGTCTTTCTGAATCTAATATAATTGCTGCTGCACCCATCAACTTATTTGACAAAATAGTTCCCCCTAATGATATATTGGTTTACTTCAATTAGACTCCAAATAGTGGAAAAAAATTTAAGGTCAACCCACGCTCTACTGCCCGTTAGCTTAACGATCGATCCTCGAATAATGCTATTTTTCCGTCCGGAAAATTTTTCTCAACCAAGGTCTTGATAATTTTCACTCTAATACACTTTATTTGTTTCTTTCATTTTGAATACCAAAACTTTTTTTGAATCGTGCCCTTCGTATTGATCCTCATATTCCGGGTCTAATTGATGTTCTGCTTCTGGTTGTGGTGGCATCGAGCCGCTTGAGAAAAAAGAGCAAACCTTTAAACCACATCGAGTCTTAAAGGTTAAAGTTGGGGGCAAGAGCACTGAGGAGCATCATCACGATGCTATGGAGAACAATGAAAAATCCTATTCTCGTGTTCAGACGATGACACTTCCCTACCAACCAAACCTATTTCTAAAGATGCAATGGAGCGTTTTCTCAGAAAATGGGACACTTCCTTACTCCGTGCGAAAGGGTATTTGAATTTCGCGGGAAAAAGCCAGATTTTACTTATGCAATATGCGGCAAAAAGAATGAACTGTGAACCAAGTACATATTCAGGTGATCCATATGTCGTATTTATTGGTATCGAGCTAGACATCGAATCGACTGAGCAAAGAATGGAACCAACTTACGGGTCAATTTCAATCGAGTATGTAGGGTAGACATATTAACTTCAAAACCCTGTCCTAAGCATGAGGACAGGGTTTTGCTATGTTTTTTCATTTATGTTTCTTTGAAGTGCATGCCCCTTGGCTTCCCTTACGTTCTCATTCATCTTCGGGCAACTATAACAGTTCAATGCAAGTTATCACTACTCGTTTCTTCACTGTTCGCCTACCTTATAAATGTTATCACACAACCGATTCAAAAGACTGGTCTCATGGCTGACCACGATAACGCCTATGTCTCTGCTTTTGCAGATGCTCAGAAACGCATTCCAAATTTTTGCCTGGGTAATAGCATCCAGCATGGTGGTCATCTCGTCGGCAATAATATATCTTGTGGCGGGATTTAGAGCCCGGACAATGCAGAAGCGCTGCTGCTCACCACCGGAAAGCTCAATGGGCCAGCGGTTCAACCATTCCTCTCGTATTCCGAAAGAATCCAGAATGTCCTGCGAGGGCTTATAAGATTCGTTCAGAACGTCACGCATTCTCCACTTGGGGTTAATCGCCTTTTCCGGGTGCTGGTAAATCAATTGTACCGGACGAAAAGTCCCCTGCTCCAAATCCTTTTCTCCTAACGTTACTCGGCCTGTCTTGGGCGAGATATACCCGGCCAACACTCTGGCCAACGTGGTTTTACCGCATCCGCTGTAGCCGGATAAACCAAGCACCTCGCCTGGCGCGACAGAAATGTTTACATCCTTAAAAATCCATCGATCCTTTTGATAATGGTAACCTAGATTTTCCCCAGTTAGAGGCATTATGTAAGCCCTCCCTTCCCCTGAAATTCCAAATCAAAATCATTTTGCGGCAACGCCCTCCACAACCTTTGGGTATACTCATTTTTCAAGCGTTCGCCCTTGCCTTCAAAAGCCTCAGCATCTGAGATTTCGATCGTTCTGCCATCCCTGATTACAGCTACCCGGTCTGCGATTTCTAATGCCGACATCAAATCGTGCGTAATTAGCATGACACCAGCGCCTTCTTTGGCAAACTGCTCCAACTGCTTTAATATTTCAGCAAGTAGCGCCGGGTGAATCCCGGGCGTGGGCTCATCGGCTATGACCAGCCGTACCCCCTTTCGAACGCTGGTTGCAAACAATACTCTGCGCAGCATGCCTCCAGAAAGCTCGTGGGGATATAACTTGCCATCACTTTTCTTCAGACCATACTGCTGAAACAAAGCTTGCTGTACCCTTGTCGCCTCGTTTTTGTCCAAGCCAATCTGAACCTGCTTACCCACGGTCATCAACGGATCGAGATAATTGACCGATTGGGGAATAAATGAAATTTCTCGCCCCCTCAGCTTCGCTTTTCGTTCATCTGTCAGCGTTTCACCACGGTACCTTATTTCTCCTTCACAAATGGCATTGCCAGGCAGTATCCCTAGAACAGCGTGGGCTAGCAGGCTTTTACCTGAGCCGCTGGCTCCTACGACAGCAACGATTTCCCCTTCATGGATGTCGACCTGCAAATCGGATATAGGCCGGATCACGCGTTGCTCAGTCCCCTTAACATATTGAGTGAAGCCAATGGACAGGTTTTCCACCTGCAATAACAGTTTTTTCTGTGTGTTACTCACGAGGAATCCCCCTATTCATTTGAACTGGCCGGCTCCATCAAAATTCGAAGCTGCTCACCAATATTGTCAAAACTTTTAATGATGATAACTAACAGCACTCCCGGAAAAACCACCAGCCACCATTTTCCTGTAGAGATATGGCTCATTGCTTCCGATAGAATAATACCGATGGCCGGAGTTTGTGGAGAAAGACCGAATCCCAGGAAGGTAAGAGCGGCTTCATGCAAAATTACATGAGGAAACATCAATAGAAAGCCAATCATAATTTGAGGAAAAATCGAGGGCATGATATGTTTTCTTGCGATATGCCACGTGGATTTCCCATAGCTTTTGGATATTTGGATGTATTCCGCGTTTTTAATTTGAAGCACCTCAGAGCGTACGATTCTAGCGAGCGTTGTCCAATGCGTCAGAGAAATGCCGAGTACAATGCCATAAATGCCGCCACCTACGATGAAGCAAATCAAAACCATGAAAACAAGATGAGGCATTCCTATAAACAAATCGATAACCCAGGATATCGCAGCATCTACTGCTTTGCCAAAGGTGGCCGCACAAATTCCCAACACGGTTGCGATTAGCACGCTGAGCAAGGAGGCAAACGCTCCAACTGATAGTGAAAGACGAAGTCCTTTGATGGTCCGCGTGAACATATCCCGTCCCAGCCAGTCCGTGCCGAAGAGATGTTCAAGACTTGGAGCAAGGTTTTTGCTCGCCGTACTCAGACGGAGATTGTCATTGCTCAGCAAAAAGCTGAGAATCAGAATGGCCACTAGAAAACTAGAAGAAATTGCAAGTAATAGAACCATTTTTTTTCGTACATTCAGCCCTTTTTGTAAGCTCAGCATCTTATCTCTCCCCCTTCATACGCGGATCTACAACCTTATTCAAAATATCCGCAATCAGATTCCCAGCAAATACAAACAAGGAGCTAATTAGAATAATTCCCACCATTAAGGGTAGGTCACCCCGTAACCCCGCAGTGGTCAAGGTACTGCCAAGTCCCGGATACGCAAATACTTGCTCCGCCAGCATGGAGCCTCCGAAAAGCTCGCCGAAGTAGGCAAATTGCAGGGAAATGGCGGGAATGATGGAGTTCCGAAAGCCATGATTAGTAATGATCTGCCACTTGCTCTCGCCCCTTGCCTTCGCAAAGATGACGTACTCTGTGTTTAGGATATCAATCATTTTCTCGCGGGTGTGCATCGCTACATTGGCAACCCCTAGAATGCTTAATGTCAAAGCCGGTAACACGAAATGCCGAACCCGATCTATGAACTGCACGTCACTCTCCAACACCCCGGGGGGTACAGCCAAGCCTACTGGAAACCATTTGAGCCAGACAGCAAAGACAATTAACAGAAGGAGTCCCATCCAGAAGATCGGAGTGGACACCAGCGTGTAGCTGTACCATTTAATGATTTTATCCGTTGTCTTACCCCGATTCACGGCAGCGATCATACCCAGTATATATCCAATAATGCCTGATAAGACCCAGGCCGTACCCATTAAGGCAAGTGATGTTAAAAACCGACTTTTGATAATATCAATAACAGGACTGCGATAAAGCTTTGATGTTCCAAAGTTACCTTGCAGCATCGCCCCTGCCCAGGAAAAGTATTGTTCTACCGGGCTTTTGTCCACGCCCCAGTATTCTTTAATTTTTTCAATTTGTTCCGGCGACGCCGAGCTGTCCCCTGCGATATAAGCATTGATCGGATCCATCGGTGATAGATGAATGAGGGAGAAGGTCAAAATGGATAATCCGATCAGCAAAGTGACAACACGAATCAGACGAATAGTAATGCTTCTTGCCACGTTAACTCTCCTTTCCACACAAGCAAAGGGAGTTCTCAGAAGCGGAGAGCCGCTGAAAACTCCCTATATCCCGTCATATTCAGTGAATCAGTTTTTCCATGTCCATTCCGTTATATTGCCAAACAATGCCCATTCATGACCATGCGAGTGAATCGGTTGCTTGCCGAGACCTAGCTTTTCATTTGCCAGGTACAAGTGGTCCACACGCAGCAGCCAAACAATCGGAGCATCTCCAATTCCGCTGAAGCCAGTTTGTCCGTCCCATTGAGCAAGCTTCCAGTATTTATTCGCCTCTTCCTGTGTGGAAGCCGTAAGGGCTTGATTTAAATACTCGTCAACCTTCGGATTCCGGTAATTTGCCATATTGTTAATACCCTTATCGATTTCACTCGAGGCATTCATCGTGTACAGCTGATACGGGTGATGCCTTCCACCTCCCCATGTTACAGCTGCCGTCTTGCCTTTGAGATAGATCTCATCCCAGGTAGCGCCAATGGTGTTGATCTTGATACCGAGTTCAGTCGCCTGATCGGCAACAGCCAGAGAAAGGTCGCTACGAAGCTGATCATTGGAACTGAAATAGAGGTCAAACTCTGCTTTGCGACCTTCTTTTTCCAAAATCCCATCCTTGTTGGTATCCACCCAACCTCCACCTTCAAGGATTTTTTTTGCTCCCTGAATGTCGCCGTCTATTACAACGGTTTTCTCGTTAAACCATGGCAAATTATCACATAAGCAATACGCATTTTTACCATAACCATCCAATGCTACATCCAGAAGCTTCTGACGGTTCAGTCCGATATTGAGCGCTTTGCGTATGGCTACATCACTGGTTACATCATTGCCTGTCTTGACTTCTTTACCGTTGGTCATGCCTTTGCCGCCGCTCGGCTGTGTAGGCAACATGATCCCACGAGAGTCGATGCTCTCATAGGTACGAAGCGTCATGCCATCCACCTTTTGCTTCGCGAATGTCGGCGGAACATAGACAATATCAGCTTTGCCGGCCTTTGCGGCTGCTAGGGCCGCATCCTCTTGGAGAAGCAGGAAGGTCAGTTTTTTGAACTGGGGCTTCTTACCGTACCAGTAGGAATTGTATTCCATAATTACTTGCTGCCCATCGTCGTACTGAACCACTTTATAGGGACCGGAGCCAATTGGATTTTTGGAGTAGTTGTCATTGTAGTGCGCTTTCGGAACAATGCCGATCTCCGTCAGTTGGCTAACAAAAGTCGAACGCGGTTTGTTGATCGTGATGACAATTGTATTACCAGCTGCAGCTTCGATCGACTTAACGAACGTCAAATCAAATTTGATGCCGTCCTTCTTGAGCATTTCGTATGTAAATTTGACATCCTCCGGAGTCACCGGCTCACCGTTGGAGAATTTGGCATCATCACGCAGTGGGAACGTCCACGTAAGGCCATCATCACTGACTTTATAAGATTTCGCAAGATCCCCAATAAAGTTAAGGTCCGAATCAATTGCGAGTAGTGAGCTGTGGGTCAGACGAATTTGTGTCATTCCCCAGCCCTTCTTAGGATCGAACTGTCCGCCGTCCATTTTACCTACAGCTAATACCAAATCCTCTTTAACTGTAGTCGAGTTCGGTGAACTGGATGAATTTTGGGATACCGGAGAAGCGGTTTGACAACCTGCCAATAACATAAGTAATGACAATACCATTGCTAAATGCGATAAACTCCACTTTTTTATGAATTTTTCTCTATTTTCTTTCATGTGATACCTCCTAGTAGGGATGATTGCCAACAATTATTCCTCTTTCATTCCATTCGCTTAGGCTTGTTAATTTCTTTCTTTACCTTTGTCATAGCAACGCACCCCGCCACAATCAAGATTGTGCCAACGATGGAGAATATATCTGGTATTTCCATCCAAAATGCAAATCCCCAAAACGCATTGAAGGCAATGCCGATATAACGCACGATTTCTACCACAACTGCATTTTCATGCGTAAATGCCTTGGTCAGGAAAATTTGTGCCAATAATGAAACCACACCAATACAGATCAGATAAAACCATTCCATGGCATTCGGCGAAACAAACTCGTTCCACATGAGAGGAATGGAGACCACAGTGGCAGTTACCATAAAATAAAAAATAATTTCATAGGCATGGTACTTTCGGCTCAAAAATCGGATACAAATACCTGCTTCAGCAGAAAAAACAGCCGCCACAATCCCCAACAATGCAACAACAGAATAGGTGGAATATCCGAAAGGTTTAATAGTAAATAATGCGCCAACAATAACAACTGGCATGATGAGATACACTTTTGGCGGAATCTTTTCTTTTAAGAATAAGCGCGAAAGCAGCATCGTAAAGATCAGCGATGTATTGATAAGTACGATGGCATCCAATAAAGGGATATTCGCAATCGTGTAAAAATA
This sequence comes from Paenibacillus sp. V4I7, assembly GCF_030817275.1. Taxonomy (NCBI): domain Bacteria; kingdom Bacillati; phylum Bacillota; class Bacilli; order Caryophanales; family Paenibacillaceae; genus Paenibacillus; species Paenibacillus sp. V4I7. The sequence continues at coordinate 5,281,748 of NZ_JAUSZD010000002.1, forward strand.
AAAGATCATGTAGAGGGCTCCGCAGCATCCTCGTAAAGCCAGCATCGGAATGCCCGATTTTGAAAATTTCACCTTGTCTTTTTTCATCAGATATAGAATTATGACCGTTCCAATTACACTTCTAAAAAAAACAATTTCGTTGGATGGAATAGATGCCGCTGTCGCTTTAACAAACGCGTTCATGATACTGAAAATTAAGCTGGAGGACATGGCATACACAATACCGCGAATGGTTGCATGGTTTTTAATGAAGTTCATGTTGATTTATATTTCCCTCATTACATATGAATGCGACCTCTTCATCCAAACACTTCGGATCGAAATCGTCAGATAACAAGCCCTCTTTATGCTGTTGCGCAAATTGTTTCAGTTTTTGTTCATATTGATCGATCATTTTATCTATAGTTGGCGTCGACAACGTTAGATTTTGAGCTATGCCCTGTAATAGTTTCAACCTGTAATAGTCTTCATTGGGAACTCTGGGAACGCACCAGTAGCCTTCCTGATTTTGGTATACCTTATGAATGGGTACGGCCGAAAAGTCAAAATACCTGCCCTCCGCATCTGGAGTTGAAAATGGATCTATTAATAAGGACGCATATCTTATGTATAATAAATATTCCTGCTTGATCGCATCAAATGAGGTGAAATTTTCAATATCATCCCGGGACAAGCTTTGAGGTCTTACGGGATACGTGTCATCATTCATAAATTGAAGAAGATTAAAACGTTCTACGTTAAAAGCCTGCAAGATCCCTGTAATTTCTGTCCATTGCTCCAGCAAGTCACGCATGACATATTGTGTTATCGGACCTTCCGGATAAAACTTGTATGCATATTTAACTGTTTGATCTTCTCCCCCAAATATAAAATCCAGAGCATACTCGTTCATAAATATCGGCGTATGCACATAGATGGAGATATTTCGGCTCTCCGCTTCATAGGGATTTCTCATTTGTTCAACTGTAACCCCCAACTGCTGAAGCATATCCGATAGCTTTCCGCATGCTTCTGAATTTTTACTTGAAGAGCCTATGTATATTTTCTTTTTTACTGCTTTTGTCAACACTTCAACAGCAGAGTTCTGGCCATTCGTTCCTTTGGTTGCTGCATAATACGTAGAAAAACTAATGACTTCAGCCGAACAGCCGTTTCTTTGTAAAAAACTCCTGAACAGACTGTTTGAGCCTATGGTTGGCGAAACCAAGACAACACATTTCACATGTTTCAAAAGAGCTACATCTAATTGCTTGATCACACTTATATAGGCGTCATTTGTAACCGATAAGATGATCGTATCCCATATGCCGCGAACCGCCTGATACTCTACAAATGTATCATCGATAATGCATTCACCGGACATCGCATGATGTTCCTTGTTTTGTACATGTACGCGCACTTTATTATTATTTTCACGCAATTCATTAAAAAATTTTTCTGATCGCGTCGACGATCTGCCAGCAATTCCTACATGGCACCCCAGCTTACTTTTTATATTGACCCCAATTTGCACTGCCGCTGAACCGGTTCCCAATATCAGTACCCGCTGCAAGCTCATCACCCCTTTTTGTATAAAGCAACATCAAACACATGGTCTGGCTGTGATACCTGCCTCACTATCTTCCAAAGTGATCTGTCTATATCCTGTAAGGGGTAATTAAACAAAGATTTAAAACTGTTGCCATATCGCATAGCAACAACAACATCCTTGTTTGTCAATGGGTGCAGCTGCGTTAAGAGATCAAACTTCTCTTTTATCGTGGAAGCAAATACGATATGTGTAGCCTCCCGGGTAAAGGCGATTTGATCTATCGTGGAAGCATCAATCGTGATTTTAGCGTTTTTTCCGAGCATGTTAACAACCGTTTTTGCCAAATAAATAGCTTCCGGGTCAATATCTATGCCCACGACTTCTGCTCCCGTTGTATTTGCGATTAATAAAGGAGTCATCGGGAACGCTCCTGCTCCGATCATGAGCACTTTAGAATCAGAAGTGATCTCAAAACTGCCAAACTCAGTTTCGATACAGGCTTCTATATTGTGAAAGTAATCGGCGATACCTTGTCTGTCCTTTTGCAATTCAATCGCTCTATACTTTTCCATTGCCCATACGCAATAGGCGGACTGCTCTCTAAGTTCTGCTACTCGCTTCGCTAAATCAACATCGTTTTGGCGTTCGATTTGTTCCCATTCTTCTTCATTTTTTTTATCCAATATAAAAGCTGTAAATTCGCCTATTTTCTTTTCCATTTCGTCATAGTTATTTCCATATTGTTTATGTGCAATATTCAGTTGTCCGAATTCGGATAGAAAAGTGTCCAGTTGATGAATCAACGCAGTTTGATCGGTCATCCTATGTTCCTCCATCAATCATTTATATTGTCCCAATTTAGACAAAAGCTGTTCCTACAGCAGATATATCCACATGCCCCTGAATGGCTAGACCGGTCATCTGGTCTTCTTGATATTGAGCCCAAACTTCAATCATGCCGCCTGGCTGTTTAATTTCCATATGGATGTCTCTTTGGATTTCATTGGCCACACATGCACCTAATGAAGCTGTTCCTGAACCGCACCCCCGCTCCCAAATCATGGTATCCGTATCGGGTATATAAACCAGAGGTTCTATCTCATTGCTTTGCCTTCGGTACAGCATAACTCCTGATGCAGCTTCACCTTGCAACAGCTCAGGAGATTTTACAATAATCTGCGCCATTTCTCGAGAGTAGCTATCGAAATTAGGCACATGAACTACAGCATGAACAATTCCTGGATACCTTATAATCGTAGTCGGAACGTGGACATCCCTGCAGTTTATCGTTTTTTTATGTATAGATAGAGGAAGTGGCATATCCAACTTACAAAGATAACCGGTCTGTTGCGCTGTAACCTCACATAACAGCAGCTCGTTCGCCCCAGAAACTTCCAAGGGAACTTCCAAACGGTTTCCAGGTTGCAAATTCTTTTTCCACGCCATGACTGCAGCCAAAGACATGGTCGCATTTCCGCAGAACTCTCCAGCCATCATTTGAAGTCTTGCCCATGCCGTAGCACTTTCCGAAGATTCAATAAATCCTACCTGTTCGGCAAAAACGTGATCATAGGCCATCATACTGGAAGCCATTCGATTGTACATTTCTCTGGTGTGGAGGCTTTCCACAAGAATGGTCATATTCTGAGTAGGATTTGTTTTTATAAACTTGACTTCCATCCTGCGTTTCGCACCTCAATTTCGTAAGGGACTATGAATATGGAAATTCATATACAGAAAATAACCTATTCTCTTGTCTGAGTAATGTTAATCGTCATAGAGTTCTTGACATATAATATCCCTCTTTTCGTTTTGCAAGTTACAAAAAGTACGAAAGACTAGGTATCTGTTAATAGTAAATAATACTATTAACGTTGGATTAATCGTAACGATAACGATTAATATTGTCAATAATTTCTTTTTTAGTTTTTACTTGTTCGAAAAAAATAAAGTATTAGACTAGAGTTGTTGATTTGACGCGGTTTTGGAGATGGAAAATATTCAGCTTTTGAGAAATAAGTATTAGTCTGAACCACACAGAGACGCAGCGGCAGTCTTAGACTCGTAAATAAAGTCTGAGACTGCCGCTGCAATGATTGAACTATCGTTCTGCGTTAGTTTAATGGAATCATACGAGATTTGCCCTCCATAGCCTCTCTGTTTTAGTTAATATTCCTTCATCGAGGACAAGAATAACTATCTATAAAAGACAAGAATTTGTACGGTTTTCTCTCTGTCAAAAAACAATATAAAAGAGATGCTGGCGAAATGCCGGCAGCTCCAGTTATTAATAATAAGTTGTTTCTTTACCCCGCGCTGCCTATGCCAAGTTACGTCATTAAATTTCTAACATACTTATCGACATATCGCTGCAGTTCTTTATTCTACTCAGTGGGGTTATCATACACCATCATAGCCACTGACGTGGACGGGAAAACAGTAGAGTCTCATTGCTCGCTCATGCCGAACCCACCGCTCGAAAATTGGAATTGATAATGCTAGGTACTTATCAAGGACGGCGATTATATTAGCTTGAATGGAACCGAAAGATATGTAGAAAAATTGGAAAACAGGTAACGCCGAACGATTCACAGTATTATTTTCGTTAAAATATTGGTGCACCCCCTCCTTGGGCAAATTTCTAATTAGATTTCTCTCGTTTGTTGAATTTATTTACTCTTAGACAAGTCCTGTCGATCATAAGGTTTACACCGTCTTCAACCAGAGTAAGTACTTTCGTTATAATTCGTATATAATGTGCGGCCAAGTCTCTTCTTATCGATGCGGCCTGTATCTGTTAACTAAAAGTACGCCAGCGTAATCATTTAAAACTCCCCCACTTAAACCTATATAACCACAGAGTCAATTAGACGATGTGGGTTCGGGAGAGATGATCAACTTGATCCAGAAACAGAATATTATCCTGATGAATTACCGAGAAGGATGATCTCAAAGAGAGATCAGTCGAATGATAGGGGTGAATCGAAGACGGCATCAACATTTACTTGTAGGCATTCAACAGAAGATACTCCCATTATTAAATTCACCAAGCTTTTGCGAAACTTTCTTGGTAAGATGAGCGTCCTTATTGATCGAGCAAGCGTTGTTCATATCTTGTTTTGTTTCGTCGATTTGATTTTGGTCTGCTCGCATTTGATTCACCTTTCCCTCATTTGAGATGGCGCGAATGGAAAAAAACTGAAAGAGAAGAAACTAGTGACCCCTAGTTTCTTCAAAGGAAATTTCTCGATTCTGTATTCATAGCTGAGATTGCGTTCCTTGGCTTCCCGGACTACGGATCGGTATTGCTTGAGGATGGTCGGTTATCGAATGTCCAAAATTTTATTTTTTCGCTATATACAGCAGCAATCTTATCAAATAATTAACGCAACTTTTGCACCTAATACAGTAGTCTAATCTTGCTACTCTAAGAGCACAGAAGAAAAATTTCCACTCTTGGCAGAAAAACACCTTAGGTCAATGACACTTTTCAACACATAACTTATCTTATGTACTGAAAAAACCAGCCCCCTTAAACTTAAACGAACTGGATTACGCTGCATTCATTCTACTATCGTTTTTCGTTAGTTAGTCAGCTAACCCGAAATACTTAAATCTTTTTTCTCACAAGTAATTATGGTTACCCCAGAGTGATCACTTGTTTTTTAATGCTTTCGAACAACTGAACCTATCCCGAAAGCTAATACTTTCGTTAATTCACAAAAAATGGAGAACCGATCTCCATTTCATTTGAATCTATTTACCTTTCTTCGACATTAAACTATGAACGATCATCCCGGTTACGACACCAAGAATACCTGTCCAAGACAGACTAGAAGGAAATGCCGCATCGAGTATCACTAATTCGCCAATGACTGTAAAAATGATTTCTCCGGCTTGAGTCGCTTCTACAGCAGCCAGTTGATGTGCGGATCTTTTTACCATTTCTGTCGCTTTGAAAAAAAGAACGGTTGCAACGACTCCCGAACAAACTGCTACAAGAGCAGATTGGCCAATTTGCCCTGCGCTCGGTACGCCAGCATGAACCAAAGCACAGAGAGAAAGCAATATCCATAACGGAAGGCTGGCCAGTGTCATGCCAAGAACACGCTGGTAGGTATCCAGCCGTTCTCCGCAAACCTCCATCATCTTACGATTGCCAAGCGGATAAGCAAAAGCTGCTAGAAGAACAGGCACCACGCCTAAAAGCGCGTCTTTTATGGAGAGGTGGCCGTCATGATCCGTCTGTATAACAATTACCCCAAATAAGATGATGAGAGAAATCAACAGACCTCTTAACGGGGTTTTTTCCTTTATCCTAATAGGCCCACTCTTTGTTACTATTACCTTGCTGAATAATGGAGTAAGTAATGAACCCGCAATAATGGTTACCTGCCAGGTAGCTGCAATCAACCACCCAGGTCCGTAGGCAGCGGAAAAACACAGCGGTACATAAAATAATCCGAATCCTACCATGCTCCAGCCCATCCATACCCCTAACTGCTTTCTCATATCAAAAAGCAAGGCCCGGAGATTCCCCCTATTCCAGACAATCAACAATAGGATAGGAAACATGAATAGAAAACGAAGCGAAGCGCTCCATACCCAATGTCCGCCGGACAGCTCCATAGACCGGTTCATGATGAAAGAAAATGAGAAAAAAAAGGATGCCATAATGCCGTAAAGCATCGGAAGAAATGATTTCATCCTGCCAGATAAGCTTCTTTTACTTGATCGTTGACAAGCAATTTTTTTGCGTCATCCTCCAGAATAAATTCACCGGTCTGTATGACATAACCGCGATGGGCGATTTGCAGCGCTTGGTATGCGTTTTGTTCTACGAGCAGAATCGTCATCCCTGTTCGGTTCATCTCCTGAATAATTTCAAAGATTTGATCCACGATGACGGGAGCCAATCCCATCGACGGTTCGTCGAGCAGCAATAGCTTAGGTTTCATCATGAGCGCACGGGCTATGGCAAGCATTTGTTGTTCGCCACCACTCATGGTGCCGCCTGCTTGGTGCAAGCGTTCTCTCAAACGTGGAAAGTAATCGAATGACTGTTCCATACGCTCTTTTATCACTTTTTTATCCTTAACTGAAAATGCGCCCATCTCCAAATTCTCCTTAACAGTTAGCCTTGGGAATATGCGCCGGCCCTCCGGGACATGAGCAATGCCTTCCATCGCCGTTTGATGAGGTGGCCAAGCCGAAATATCACGCTTATCAAATAAAATGGAGCCTTTCGTTTTCACCTGACCGCAAATGGATTTAAGTGCTGTGGATTTTCCCGCTCCGTTGCAACCGATCAACGTGACTATTTCCCCTTCATTCACATGAAGTGAGATTCCCTTTAATGCTTGAATACCTCCATAGTAAGCCTGGACCTCTTGAAGCTGCAGTAAGCTCATGATTTCACCTCTTGACCTAGGGCACTTTTACCTAAATAGGCTTCGATCACACGCGGATTCGAACGAATCTCATATGGGGATCCTTCAGCTATCTTTTCACCGTGATCCAGAACTAGAATGCGATCAGAAATCTCCATGACGAGTTTCATATCGTGCTCAATCAATATGATCGATACGTCCAGCTCCTGTTGAATGCTTCGAATAAGCTCGGTTAGTTCTTTTGTTTCACGCGGATTCATTCCTGCGGCGGGTTCATCCAGCAGTAGTACTTTTGGTTTAACCGCTAGCGCTCTCGCGATTTCAAGCCGCCTTTGCGCTCCGTAAGAAAGGCTGTTTGCATTTTCATTGAGATGAGGCTCGAGACCAACATATTGCAATAGTCGGTATGCTTCATCCATCGCATTTTGTTCCTCAAGTCGAATCTTAGTAAGTCCTAGTAAAGTGCTTAATATTCCGCCTTTTAAATGAATATGCATGCCGACCATCACATTTTCAAGAACCGTCATATTTCCAAAAAGTCTAATATTTTGAAAGGTCCGGGCTATGCCCTTTTCTGTAATTCGATCCGGCTTAACCTTCACAATCGATTTACCTTCCAATTCGATTTCACCTTCATCAGGCGCATAAATACCGGTGATTATATTGAAAAAAGTCGTTTTCCCGGCACCATTCGGACCGATAACAGCGGAAATTTCACCTTTTTGAAACTCAAGTTGAACTCCGTTAACGGCAACCAATCCGCCAAATCGTTTGACCAAATTATTAACACGCAAAACGGTCATTGGGCGATCCCTCCGCTTTGAGGATTTACTTTCTGTACGGAAGCTGATGAAATTCGTTCCTGAATCAGCTTTTCGTTCACTCTGCGATTTTTCACCGAAATCAATCCGTTTGGCCTAAAGACGGCAAAGAGGATCAGAATGGCTCCAAAAATAAACCTCTGCATCTTGGATGGAGATAAGGCAAATGGAATGTGGACTACGCCTTGCAGTGTTAATTGATTTAACCAATTAGTAAATTCCGTAAGCACCTGCAGGTTGAGAATCGTAATAAGTGCAGCTCCAAGTATAACGCCAGGAACACTCCCCATTCCTCCTAATACAACCATGACCAAAATCGTAATGGACTCAAGTAATGTAAAGCTGGAAGGATCAATAAACGTTTGTTTGGCTGCAAAGACGACTCCCATCATCCCGGAGAAGGAAGCTCCCACAGCGAACGCTGTCAACTTCGTGCGAATTAACGGAACCCCCATGGATTGTGCGGCAATTTCATTCTCCCGAACTGCCTTCCAGGAACGACCCATTCGAGAATGTTCAAATCTCTTTACTCCGAAAATCACAAAAGCCAAGATCGCTATCACAATGAAATAAAATTGATGAGGATGCGTAAATTCAAATCCGAACAGATTTGGAGGCTTGATCGACGATATGCCCTTAGCGCCGTTCGTAATGTTAACTGGCTTCTCCAGGTTGTTGAAGATGATGCGGATCATTTCCCCGAAGCCCAATGTCACGATAGCGAGATAATCTCCTTTCACCCTAAGGACAGGCAGGCCGAGAATGACCCCGAACAGTGCAGCCATAAAGCCGCCTACAAAAATAAACAGCCAAAACGCAGAGCCCGAAATAGGAAACAAATCACCTGGGATAAAGTGATTCGCCTGAGCGGTAGAGAAGATGCCATACGTATAAGCTCCAATCGCGAAAAAAGCGACAAAACCCAAATCCAGAAGCCCTGCAAAACCGACCACGATATTCAGCCCGAGCGCCATCGCGATATAAATCCCGCTCTGCGTTGCAACTTCCATATAAGATTCATAGGCGGGACCTCCCGATGAAGCAAACGGAATAACTAGAATTAGCATGACTCCGCCGATAATCCATTTGACTTTATTTGAAAATGAAGTGTAGTAAAGCAAAAGCAAGGATGCCAGCAATAATAAAAAGGCAATGACCGATTTAGCCGTCATATATACACTTAGTGCTGTAACCGAGACGAGAAGGACAAGTATCAGTGCTTGCATTTTCGAGTTTTGCGCTAATGCCTGCTTTATTTTATCCATAATGGGTCACCTACACTTTCTCTTTGACGGCTTTGCCAAACAGACCTTCGGGTTTGAATATCAATACGATGATTAAAATCATAAAGGCAAACACATCTTTATACTCCGAACCGAAGCTGCCGTTCGTCAGTAAGCCAAGATTAGAAGAAGCGAACATCTCTAATAACCCAATGACCAGTCCACCAAACATGGCACCCCGAATGTTTCCTATACCTCCAAGCACAGCTGCCGTGAAGGCTTTCAACCCTAATATATAGCCGATAAATGGATCGATCGTACCGTACTGCTGCGCAAACAAAACCCCTGTAGCCCCGCCTAAAGCTGAACCGATGAAAAAGGTCAGAATAATGATTTTATTCACATTAATTGACATCAATGAAGCCGTTTCACGATCTTGCGCTACCGCCCGCATGGCCACTCCCCATTTGGTACGATTGATAAAAAAATCAAGGGAGATCATCAACAATACAGCCACTACGATAATGATGATCGTATTGGTTTTCAAAGAAGCATCTCCGAGCCATGATCCAAGAGAAGAAGTGCCGATGGTCACATTTTTATCGAACAACGTAATACCGCTTATGATGTAGTTTCCTGTTCTCAATTCGGATATAAAGCGAACGAGATCTTGAACCACGAAAGAAACACCAATCGCAGAGATAAGTGAAATCAGCTTGGGCGCTTTTCGGAGAGGCTTATAAGCAATTCGTTCAATTCCCACCCCCAACAATCCCGTAAACAGCATGGCGATAGCGAGGATTAGAACGTATGCAACCCATCCCGGCATACCACTAAGCCACCCTGTAGATTGAAAAAGGAATAATACCCCTGTCCCGACGAATGCCCCAGTCATAAAAATTTCGCCGTGTGCAAAATTGATCAATTCGAGAATACCGTATACCATGGTATATCCTAAGGCAACGACCGCATAAATAGCTCCTAAAGCAAGCCCGTCGATCAATACTTGGGGGAGTGAGTGCAGGATGTTTAGGATCATGAAGCTTCTCCTTTCGCAGGTGAATAAACCGTAAAGAGGTATATCCATAAAGCACATACCTCTTACTTTAAGTTGAATGATGTTGAAATTAGGTTTACTTCCCTACTTCAGAAATCATGGTACCCGGATATTTCGGACCTTCAAATTTGTAGATAAATACTTTTGCGTATGTATTGTCGCCTTTGCCATCAAAGGAAACCTTCGTGGCAACACCTTGGAAGTCTTTGGTGGCGCGCACCGCATCACGAACTTTTTCGCGGACAGGTACTTTTCCACCGTCTGCGCTGCTCGCAGTTTTAATGCCATTTAGAATAATGGTCATACAGTCATATGCGTAAGCCGAGTAACCGTCAGGAGCTTTGCCAAATTTAGATTTATACTGATCGGCCCACTTCATGCCATCCGGCGTTTTTGTAATATCAGTTGAGATGGAAGCGTACAAGGCGTCTTTTACTTTATCACCGGCTACATCAACCAGACCTTGCGTGTCCCACCCGTCTGCACCCATGAAAGGAGCCGTAATTCCTTTGTCGCGTGCTTGTTTGATAAGCAGTCCGCCTTCGGCATATAATCCTCCGAAGAAGACAAAATCCGGTTTCTTGCTAAGCGCAATGTTAAGCACCCCGTTGAAATCCTTCTCACCTATTGTAATCCCCTCATAACCGACAATGGTTGCCCCTTGCTTCGTGGCCGCGTCTTTAAACGCTTCTGCCAAGCCTTGACCGTAGGCTGTTTTGTCTTGAATGACGAAAATATTTTTGGCTTTCACTGTTTTAAACGCATAATCAGCAGCCGCAGGACCTTGGAAATCATCCCTTGCAACAATTCGGTTCACGACCTTCAGATTACGGTCGGTTACCTCCGTTGCCGTATTGGACGGCGAAACCATGACAATATTGTTCTTCTCGTATACGACTGAGGAAGGTATAGCTACGCCTGAGTTCATATGTCCGACGATTCCGAGAATCGATTGATCAGCACTGATGATCTCGGCATTGGCAACGCCTTTCTTTGGATCTGCTTGGTCGTCATAAGGGACCAGCTGCAGTTCAAAACCCAGCTTGTCAAATTCCACTTTATGGTCATCCAAAGACATCTGAGCACCTAGCTTAATAGCTTCACCTTGAACGGCGCTGCCTCCTGACAAAGGGGACTGGGTCGCAATCTTGATAACGCTCTTAGTGACTGCGCTGCTAGGTTTAGTCGTTTCTGTAGTTGAATTTGTGCTTGTACTTGTGCTTGTTCCGCACCCTGCCAACAAACCCATGGCAAGTGCTGATACTGAGATCATAAGAGCCACTTTCTTCAAAATCATGAAACAACCTCCTCAGATAGTTTGGTACGCAAAAATACCGATATTGCAGCATTCAGAACTTCGGATCAGAGACGAAATTCATACAAAACTACTCAATCGGCATTTTCAATAACATGAACCTTACATAATTATAATAATGAAATCGGAAATTTATGTCAATATACCTGACACAAATTAGATATATTCTATGAACTCATTCTTTTTGTGTTATATTTAATAACATATTAGGTAATGTTTTTATCGGTTACACACATGTTCGTCCTTATTATTCCAAAATTAGGAATTAAAAGATTTCTCAAAACAAAAAAAAGTCCAGCCACAAGATCTGGCTGACAAAGAAGATTAGCTTAACGCCACCCAGCCAAAAAGCATGCTACTGATCTTTGACAGGACCTCGGAGGTTTTACAATTTCATTTCCAACAAAGACCGGATGTCCATGTCAGAAAACATTACTTATCAACCGAAAATCGTGGTTTTGCGTCATGTTTAGTCACATAGTACAACCAAAACAACATATATAATATACCAAGCGTTATTTGTTTGAAGGAGGACGGTAACTATGGCTTGGAAACCGAGAAAAGTCGCCATTGTCGGGATGGGATTAGTTGGTTCAAACTGTGCTTACGCCATAATCAATCAGTCCGTTTGCGAAGAATTAATGCTTATTAATCGCACGCCAAACTACGCATTGGCTCAAGCATTAGACCTGTCACACTGTATGGACTTCACTCAATCGCGGACCAAGGTATTTGCGGGCAATTTCGATCAATGTGGGGATGTAGATGTAGTGATTCTGACACCTGGGGCAAGCATGAACAAAAATCAGAACCGTCTTGATCTGATGGAATCTTCCATTCATATCATGAAGAATATCATTCAACCGATCATCCAAAGCGGGTTTAACGGAATCTTCCTTGTTGCCACAAATCCTGTAGACATCATTACATATATCGTATGGAAATTATCCGGTCTTCCCCGAAATCGTGTGATCGGAACAGGCACCTCCATCGACAGTTCACGGCTGAAAATGATCTTATCCGAAATCTTTCCAGTCGAACCGAAGAGCGTTCAAGGGTATGTACTCGGTGAACATGGTGACTCCCAGTTCGTGGCTTGGTCACACGTAACCATTGGCGGTAAACCGCTGCATCAGATCATAAGCCAGCATCCGCATCGATTCGGTCTCGTCGATCTTGATCAATTGGAGCAACGGACCAAACTGGCTGGATGGGAAATATTCAACCTTAAAGGATCCACTTCTTTTGGTATCGGCAATGCATTGGCTTTCATCACTCGATCTGTGCTAAATGATGATCACAAGATTATTGCCGTATCCGCGATCTTAGATGGAGAATACGGTGAGAGAAACGTATGTATTGGCGTTCCTGCCATCATATCTCGAGAAGGAGTTAAGGAAGTAGTTGAGCTACATCTCGATAATATGGAACAAGAGAAACTTAGTTACTCCTGTAGCGTAATTCGTAAGCACCTTCTCCAAGCGTCTATTATCGGCAGTTTGTGATGCCCAAAACGGAACAATAAGGGAATCCTATCCAAGTACCGAATAGTAAGAAGTCTATGCCCTGCTAGGAGGAAATCTTTCATCATGCACTCTGCATCCCAATCCAACCGCAAGTCCAAAACTTCGAATCCGGTGTCAACACATACGCCGACTGCATACATTAATTTCTTCTGGAGTTGGATTCCATGCATGTTGTGCATATCTAAACACTTTCCACCTCCCCTTCGCTTTCATTAAACTCTGGTTGTCTCGTTAACATAATCATCCTAATAGTTCAGGTACAAAAGATGATTACTATTTCTCAATAAAGTATCCATCGGTCTCTATATGTTCTTCAAAATCTTTATAAATGTCTTCGAAATTTTTAGCTGGGGGGGGCCTAGCCCTCGAGATAGTGACTTTTTAATCTCTAACCAACTCGTATTATCAAAGAAATAATCATAACTATACATATCATGGCTTCTTTGGGACGAGGAAAAGTCCTAGATGCCGCTGTCTGTTTGAACTATCGTTTCCGTTAGTTCAATGAATCTTCCAATGAACCTTCCTGCTTTATTATATTAAAGTTTTTAAAGGTGACTTGATCAATATTTGTAAAACCACCTGAGTTATCAAGGAGTAATATTAGGGACATATCTTCCTGTACTGAGTTTGTAATCGTACAATCATGAAATCTAAAGTGGTCAATAATTTCTTTATCAAGTGTATTGGAGACTTTCCCCATATATCTTTTAAAATCTTCAATTGTTGTGTTTACAGACTTGTTATTATCCTCACAATATTTAGTTACTGCGTTTATTACAGTTCGGGTTGCTTTATTTAAAGTAAAAACCCTTATATCAGCTATCTGTTTTAATATTGTTTCTGGTAATTCCCTTTTTAAATACTCTTGATTATAGATGAAACCGTCATGAAATTGTTCGATTGTCTTATCTCTATTAAAGGGCTCATATTCATTATTATCATTTGTATTTACTGTTTCGTTGTTTTTCATTATAGAAGCAACTTCTTCTTGTAAATTAAGCCAACTATTTAACTCTGTGTTATAAAGTTGTTGAAAATATTCTTCTGAAAATGTTTCAGCGAGCTTTTCTTCCTCTAAACTTAGATGGAAACTTGTATTTTGACACAGTTCATACCATTCTTTAGTAAAATATTTCATTTTATTACTCTCGCCTCTCCTTAAAGAAATAAAGTGATTTCAATGTGACAGGGAGGAGCGCCACGGCAATCTGCTCCCTATTATGGTTGAACTATAGTTCTGAGTTAGTTTAATATCTTTGAAAATAATGAAGATTTTATACTCCTTGAATTTGTATTACTTACAGTGATTAAACGCTTATAATAAAGTTCGCCCCAGTTCTATTTCATTAGAATTAATACTAATTTCAATCACAGGATCATTTTTTTCTGAAATATATCCGGATGATTTATACTTTTTATTTGGAGAAATTTCGTAGATCCCTTTTTCTACCCAAAATGTAACCCCGACACAAGAGAACTTCTTTACAAACTGATTCATATTCTTTACCAGTCCGTCCTTCCACAAATCCCCCTTTATGGATTCACTCCAGGATGGTTCAGATTAAGATAGTATAAGAGCTTGTCTCAAAGTTGTACCTAGAGTTTCTGGGTTTATTTCTTCATCTAAAATGATTGTCTTATTAGTCGCTGCACTTCCACCGGTAGGATGTTTAGCTAATGGATTAAACAAAAACATACCACCAGTATCACGTTTGTAGACAGCCACTGAATGTACTATGGGCAATTTAACTTTCTTATTTTCCTTCTTTGAGAAAAGCGAGAAGAGTTTATTAAGCAATTTCCAACTCACATCCTTCAATATGGAATCATTCTAATGGTCTAGTTGCTATTAACAAATCCCCTTCACTTTCCAAATATCTCAGTGTAAGTTCAACATCATTAGTTTCGTAGCTTCTAACAATAATCATGTGCGGAACGAATAACCCTGGTGGGTGAATACCAGGTCGAGAAAGATTGTTTTTTAGGCGTTCAGGAGTGTATAAGATACTCCAACGCTTACTACCATCCTCAAATGTTAAAGTAACTTCAACCCAATTCCATTCATCTTTAGGAGCATAAATTTCATCGTCAAATTTCCAACTGATTAACTTCATAGGTATCTTCCCCCAAAGTCTGTTGCCGCCTATACTCGGTATTCGTTGAAAGAGCGTAAAACCCTTTTCGTATTCCGTTATCCTGCGCTTTAGGTGAGAAAAGGCCACCGATCCACCGGCAGCCTTGTTTGAGACAATTATTTTGCTATCGTTCACCTTTAGTTTAACGTCAATTACATCTAGCCAATAAGAACTCCTAACTTAGGAATTATATATTTCTCTATTTAGCTTAACAATTTCTTTATGTGAATATCCGTAATTAGCCGCAAATAGCTTCTCCATCACCTTATCACGTAGGAACGGAGCTTTTTCTTTATTCGCTTTTTTTAATGCCTCAGTTAATTCCTCTTTGGTTAGTTCTGTGCAGTATGCGGGAGTTCCTGGTTGCTGTCTCCATGAATCATTTAAAGAACCACTATCTACTGAGTCAAAACCTAGCTCGTTAGCTATATTCATGATTTTTTGTTTTTGCAGCAGGTCATTACCGGCAATCGCTATGGCAATGCGTCCACTACTGCCTTCGGGAGTTCCTTCATGTTCTAACGTATAGGCTAAAAGATTGTTGAAAGCTTTAATAATGGGTCTGCCTAATTGATTTAATACCCAAACACTTTCAACCATGCCGCTCTCAATTTCTTCAATTCTATTGCTTATTTGAGGATAATAATTTGAAGTGTCAACAACGACTACCGCCTCCCCAACTTTATCCATAACGTTGCGAATGCTTGGCAGTGCGTGGAAAGGTATGGATATGATTAGAACATCGATATTTGTAATGACTTCTTCTACACTCACAGGTGTTCCCGAAAGTTTTTTTCCTTCTAGCCGTTCAATCCCGCGAGCATCTGCAATTTTGACATCATGTCCACTCTTAACCAGTTTTTTTGCAATAATGGACCCGATTGTTCCTGCACCTATGATTCCAAATCTCATTTCGTTCCTCCTAATTAATATCATCCAAATTCTAAAATTGCCTCAATTGGCAATTTGAATACATTCACTAAAATAAATTTCATTGAACGTATTTTTTGAAGAGGCGATCGAGCTATAGGTCCCGTTAATTTATTTCCGCCCGATTCTTCTCATCAACGAGCTTCAAGGGAGTAACATCATTCCCCTCTGAATCGACTACGGAGATCCCTAACATCGTTGTGAGGAACTGCCCACGAATCAGCTTCAAATAATCTTGCCGTAACTTCGCCTGCTCTACTTTCTCGATATCCGTTAGTCCTTCTTTAGCCTGTTTTCTGCTCAGTTCATTTATTCTGTCGAGAAAAGGAATCATTTGTGTTCATCTCCGTTGTTGGTTATTATCTTTTACATATCTATTTTCCGGATAAGGAAGACCTAAATTACCTCTCAACGTCCGGGACTCATATTCTCTTCGGAATATCCCCTTTTGCTGTAAGATAGGTACGACCAAATCAATAAAATCATCAATACCTGATGGATGTTCTTGTCTTAAAAGTAGTAAATCCATTGCTCCTGCTTGATGCCAATGCTCAATCATATCGGCTACGGTCTCTGCAGACCCGAAAAACAATGGTTTCGGGGTATGATATCTTGTAGGCGATAACCTTTGTAATTCCTGAAACTTTTCATTTGCCTCCGTTTCAGTTCTTCCGACGATGATGTGTTGTGTTGGCATAATCAGCAGATTCTCCGGTGCTCGTCCAGCAAGGGCTACCCTTCTTCTTAGTTCTTCGCTAAATTGTTTGGCATAATTGTAATCATCCCCATTTACAAGTACGCCTTCCGCATGCTTGGATGCGATATTCATAAACGTTTCAGATGTACCTGCCTGAAAGATAACGGGTCTGCCTTGTGGAGAACGACTAATATTCAACGGACCATCTACAGAAAAGTACTTTCCTCTATAGTTCAATGGGTGCATCTTGCTTGGATTGAAGAAGATGCCACTCTCTTTATCTCGAATAAAAGCATCATCTTCATAGGAATCCCACAAACCTTCTACAATTTCGATGAACTCTTTATTCAACGGGTATAATTCATCTTTAGACAAATGCCTTCTGCTATAGTTAGCCAAACCTCCGGGATTGGAAGTTATCGCATTCCATGCCGCTCTACCGTTGCTAATTTTATCGAGAGAGGCCATCTGTCTCGCCACTGTAAATGGATCTGCGTAAGATGTAGCTATAGTTGCGGCAAGCCCGATGTGGCTGGTCGCCATACTTAATGCGGATAGTATCGTTACACCTTCAAACATACTTAGGTAATGTGGAATATTTCCAGGCCCTATATGGCTTACATCTGCTAAAAAAACCATGTCGAACTTGCCTTCTTCGGCTCGTTTTGCCTTCTTGACATAAAAGTCTACACTTTCGCTTGCATTGGCAGGCATATCAGGATAGCGCCATGCCGTATAACTCCAACCAACACCATCAACAATAGCGCCAATCTTAAGTTGTTTTTTATTTTCCATTTTTCTTCTCGATTCTGTTAAGCCCAAACTCTCTAGCCAATAACTCAAGGGCTTTTAATCGCGCCGCTTGTTCGGGGTAAAAATCGGCGATCATAATTTCGTCGACCCATGCTGCGTTTGCTTTTTCCCGCAGTCTTTTGGCCACATTTTCAATACTTCCGATGACAAAACGTTCAGCGTTGTATTCCCTGACCCTTTCCTCATCAGGTGTATACACATGAGATGCTGCTTCTTCTAACGTGGGGAAAGAGATATTAGCCGATCCCGTAGCCATCCTTGCCCACATGAGTTCCAATGGACCGCTCAAGTACCGTGCCTCTTCGTCAGTCTCTGCAGTGATAACAGCGATTGTTAAGATACTTGTGGGCTCCTCTAAGTACGACGAAGGAACAAAGTTTTCACGATAGGCGCGTAATATCGGTACTGCCAGTTTCGGTGCCAAATGTGCAGCAAATGCGAATCCAAGCCCCCTCTCAATGGCGAACTGTACGCCGCCTTGACTGGACCCAAGCATGTAAAGTTCGGGCATCAAGGTTGGATCTCCAGGAGGCTTAATTCTCCGGTAAGGATGGTTTTCTGGAAAGTTCCGTGAAAAGAAAGAAAGTAAGTCATTCAATTGAACAGAGAAATCGTCCCCTGATACCTGCAAAGCGGTTGCCGTTAAACGATCGGTCCCTGAAGCTCTCCCTAAGCCGAGATCCACTCTTCCGGGATGAAGTGCTTCCAGCAGGGTGAAATTTTCTACTACTTTTAATGGACTATGATTGGGTAGCATAATTCCTCCAGAACCAACACGAATGTGCTGGCTCTGGGAAGCTGCATGCAGACTTAGCAATTCCGGAGAAGTGCTAATTTGACTCGTTGTATTGTGATGTTCCGTAAACCAGTATCTAGTATATCCCAGTTGATCCGCCAATTTTACAACCTCAGTCGTATTTTGAAGGCTTTCCGTTGGGTTGG
This sequence comes from Paenibacillus sp. V4I7, assembly GCF_030817275.1. Taxonomy (NCBI): domain Bacteria; kingdom Bacillati; phylum Bacillota; class Bacilli; order Caryophanales; family Paenibacillaceae; genus Paenibacillus; species Paenibacillus sp. V4I7. The sequence continues at coordinate 5,300,131 of NZ_JAUSZD010000002.1, forward strand.
AATATTTATAAACATGAACGAAATCTAGAACCGATAATTTTATATTTTGTCCATTCATAGTTGAAATCATTGAAGTTACTCCTTTTGAAGAATATTAGCTTAAATACTGTCTCATCCCAGTAAGTGATGCTGTTTCAATAACGCTGAGAAGTTTATGTTGACGTAGAGCATGTGCAAAATCAGGGGTGCTGTATGTGCCTTCACGTAAATCCTTGGCGAACTGTTCATAAATTCGCGCTGTATTACCTGACATACCACCCGGCAGATGATTGCTAAAGTAAGATTCAGGGATAGTTAAATCTTCTACACGGCTATCTTGATTTCGTCCACCTTGCAACTTTAATGCAGCTAACTGGGTATGACCACTTGAAGCAGTTATGACCAGATCGCCTTTTGTACCATTGATCTCCCAACGCATATTTTCACCACGAGATTGTCCGCCGCGATAAAACACAGACACCGCCATGCCATTTGTTAGCGTTCCCATAATCGATACATGGTTAGGTGAGGTGAATGGAATTATAGTGTTCGTGTCTGCTACTAAGGTTTCTGTTTGATTGGAGACCATTTCTGCAGATACGGTAGAGAAATCACCTAATAAGTACTGTAAGCCGTCTAAAGTATGCATAATCGGAACTGTGAGAAGTGTCACGCCGTTGCCCTTATCATACATATACGAATTCAATCTGTCGGTAACAACGGTCCACCCCATGCCTGATCCAACAAGTGTGGTACCAAGAACATCTCCAATGTAACCTTCTGAAATGAGGTCTCTTGCATAGCGAATGACAGGACTATAACGTGCTTGTAAGCCCACAATTGTTCGAATCCCTGATGCTTCTGAGCGTTTAGCTAATTCTTCTGCTTCCTCTAAGCCATTGGCCAGTGGCCACTCAGAGAAAACCATTTTCCCGGCATCAAGCGCGGCGGAAATGATTTCATGATGATAGGGAACCTTGACCGTGACGACAACCAAATCAACACCAGGGTGGTTGATTAAATCGAAATGATTATCGAATCCCGGAACACCAAACTTTTTCTCGGCTTCTTTCGCAGTCGTTTGACGGCTTGTGCTAACAGCTCTCAATTCGTAATCATCCGATAATGCTTGAATCGAAGGTATGTGTGAGTTAACCGCCCAACTATACGGATTTGAAGGACTTGCCCCAATAATACCAACACCAATTTTTTGTTTCGTCGTCATAATTGAATATCTCCTTTATGGTTTGAATGAAACCTAATCAACATAACAATTAGCTTACTAATCAATTTTTTATATTTTAATTCATTTACTAGTTTGTATACTAAATTTCAACTTAGCATGCTAACTATAATTCAAAAAAAGAGAGGAGAGACATTAAAACAAATTACTCTCCATCTGCTTCATGAGCCGTCTTAAAAGGAGTCGTTCATCCGTAGAAATCGATTTAAGCAACTTTTCTTGATGCCTTTGCCATATAACACCGACTGGCTCTTGAAGTTCCTTCCCTTTTTCGGTTAGAAAAATGCGCATGACTCGTGCATCTTTCTCATCACGCTTTCGATAAATGAATCCGTTTTGTTCGAGAGATTTAACCATGTTCGTGATGGTGGGAGGTTCACAATTCAAATGTTCACTTAGTTGCATTTGCGTTATTCCATCACCTAACCATAACCGGTAGAGCAGATTATCCTGTCCGACATACAGATGTAGTTCTCTAAGACTTTCGCTGTAATCTCGTCTCATTTTAGCCGAAAGTTTATCGAACAACTCACGAATCTCACAATCAACTTTAATCTCCATATATCTTTTCTCAGCCTTTATCATCTAAATTGTTTAGCAAGCTAAATATAACACGGTTGTATTAATCAGTCAACTCTCGGTGGAAGGTGCTACTCGTTAAATTATAATTAGCTGTCCCCCAATTATATAGAAAATGTAACAATTGTGTAGTTCTAACATATATAGTTCTTTACAACTATGCTGCCCGTTAGTTTAATCCCGTGTCTAAGCGTACACACAACAAACCGGAGCTCCAACGGAGACCCGGATCTTTTACCCACCTATACAACTTCACTCAACTTCCCATCCCGAAAATACACAACCCGCTTCGCCTGCTGCGCAATCGCTAGGTCATGCGTAATCAACACAATCGTCCGACCCTGCTCATTCAGCCGCTTAAAAATCCCCAAAATCTCCACACTCGTCTTCGAATCCAGCGCTCCCGTTGGCTCATCCGCCAGAATTATCGCCGGATCTCCAGCTAACGTTCGCGCAATTGCAACGCGCTGCTGCTGCCCACCGGAAAGCTCCGAGGGCAAATGCCTTCTGCGGTCCACGATATCCACCGCTTCCAGCGCTTTCATAACAAGCGGCTCCCGCTCTTTCTTGCTCATCCCTCGGTAAATGAGTGGCAGTTCTACATTTTTATACGCATTAAGCCGTGGCAGCAAGTTGAAGCTCTGAAAAACAAACCCGATCTTCCGATTCCTTATATCAGCCAATTGAGCATCCTTCAGCTGATTAATCGCCTTCCCATCCAGTACATATGCCCCTTGATCCGCTACATCCAAACATCCAACGATATTCATCAACGTCGATTTTCCCGACCCCGACGGCCCCATGATCGCCACGAACTCGCCATGATCGATTTCCAGAGAAATATCATCCAACGCCAGAATCATTTCCCCGCCCATCACATAGTTCTTACTCACATGCTCAATCTGGATTAAGGTCATGCTCTTCGCCTCCATTATCTGAAACCAAATAAATGAAGTATGCTACTCATTAGTCACGCTCGACCGACCTTACCGCTTCGCCTTATAAAATTCATGATACAGCTTCATCAGTGCACGCTTCTCAATCCGCGACACATACGAACGTGAAATGCCCAGTTCCTTCGCAATCTCCCTCTGCGTTCGCTCTTCCCCGCCAAGCTCCAACCCGAACCGCCCGACAACAACTTCCTTCTCACGATCGTCCAATATCTCTAAATTGCGATAAATCTTACTCTTCTCTATCTTAAGCTGCACTTTATCTACGACATCGTCTGCTTCCGTACCGAGGATGTCAATCAAAGTAATTTCATTCCCCTCTTTGTCCGTTCCGATGGGATCATGCAAAGACACATCCTTGCGTGTTTTCTTTAGCGAGCGAAGATGCATAAGTATCTCGTTCTCGATACAACGTGCTGCAAAAGTCGCCAACTTTGTCCCTTTGTTAGGGGAGAAAGATTCAATCGCTTTGATCAGACCAATCGTCCCAATGGAGATCAAATCCTCCAAATCTTCACCTGTATTATCGAATTTTTTCACTATATGGGCGACCAATCTTAAATTGTGTTCAATCAACTTGTTCCTAGAGTGATCATTGCCTTCTGCCATAAGTCTCAGATGTAATTCTTCTTCTGCCTCGGTAAGTGGTTGAGGAAACGCATTATTTTTGACATAGGATACAAGTAAGGTTAGCTGCTTAATTAATACGGCTATTGCGCTAAACAATCCAGGCATTCCAGCCACCCCCTTCAATGTTAGCGGATCTTAGCTGTTCGGAAGTCTCCGCTTTAAGCTTAGTATTAGTGTATGTGGGTGGGAGCCTAGAAGTGCCTGTACCTTATAACTTAGACAAAGAAGTCATCTGAAACTAGCTCATTTAAATTAACTTGTGGGGATTTTGTTACACTAAGATAAGATAGCAACTTTAGTCTCCTCTGATTGAACTCATACATCGCCTGCTCTTTTGAGATCTCCATTAGAAAAAAATTCAATTTAACATCCTTAAACTTTCTATACTTATTGATTTCTGACATATAGATAAATCCTCTGGCTGCAAGTTCCTCTACCTTAGATATATCTATAACAGCAACATCCAACAGTTCACTGATCCCAAAGATACTTAGAAAATGTTGAACTAAAACGACTGGTTTCGCCTCTAAGAGAGAGATTGTCCCATAATCGGTTACAACCTTTTTCTCTTTTTGAAGGATTACTGAAGAGCACGCACGTTTTCTAAGTCTGTACCACTCTCCAGATAAGATCTCTAGTTTTTTATGATATTCATGCCATACCACCAATTGATCTTGAATATCCATATCAACCCACCAAATGTTATATGTATTTTTCAATTGTTTATTGGGACTAAAGCGAACAAATTTCTCTACTAATAGCATATTTTTATTAATTAATCTTAATAGCTGATCCTCACTTAACTTCTCTATACAAATAGAACATGCATGAACCAAAATGCCTAGATCATAAAACATCTCCTTTAAAGCATCCTTATCCCAGGCGTATTCTTTGTTAGAAAGAAACTTGCTTACTACACCAATTTCCTTCCATTCAATTCTCATTTTTTCAGAATTCATTTGAAACAGACGAACATTCTCCTTAATACTGCTCGTAATGAATTCGCACTTTTTCATTTCCTTATACTTGCCCTGCTCAAAAAAATAGTTGAGATGAAAGATCGTCATTGATATACTACTCCCACTCAACTATCTTCATGGGACTATATACATTTGCCTGCTTTAACTTGAACTTTCTATGCAGCACTACACCAACACCCGTTTCTTTGTTGGTCTTCTCTGCTAACAAGTTCTCTAAGTGGCCAATCATTGTAATTTGAACTTCATTACCAAGATAATGGACTCTCACCTCATCAATAAGCCATTCAACGATTTTTCTTTTATCTTCAAATGATAGTTCTGAGCCATTGCTTCCAATGAACTCCTTAATGCGTTCTGTAGCTAATGTAATCTTTTCAGCATTCAAATTCCCCTCTTCAAACGCTTCAAGTTGCAATAAATAGTTTTCTAGAGTTCGTTGAAGATCTAACTTAGAAATATTGATTTTGGCAATCTCTTCTGCCATCTGCTCCTCATTAATTACATCACGCATAAACATAATTTTTATTTTTTCAATTTCTTTCCCCTTTTCATTGAGTTGATTTCTTACCAACTCACTGGCTTGTTTAATCTCACTAACAACTGACTCCGACATCACATCTAATTGTGCAATATATTCATTTGGGTCAGATATCACTGACATTATGAGTTTCCATATAAAATCCTCAAGTAAATCAGCTCTTAAAGTCTTCGCAGGACAAGCTGTTACTCCATTTCCATAACGCTTTGGGTTTTTATTTGGACATCGATAACAGGTATACTTTCTTTTTACACCATCGTACAAACCTTTTGAAGCATAGGTTGTACAATCCCAAGTTCTTCCACAATGGGAACATCTAATTATTGATTTAAGAAGATATTCATATTTTGTATTTCCGGATCTTGTAGTGTTTTTCACTTTTTGCTCTTGTGCTAATTCAAAAAGTGCCGAATCAACGATAGGCTCAATTTCAACCAGAATCCAGTCATCTTTCTCACGAAACTCATAAGTTTTTTTAGGTGCACCGCCTTTGGTTTTCTCACCTTTCACCTTTTTGAATTTTCGGCGATTGTAATAGTATTTACCGATATAAACCTCTGAATTTAAAATACGAGAAATTGAAGAAGATCCCCAATTGCAACTTTCTTGCCTTTTTGGGGATACGCCCAAATCATAAAGTTTACTTCCAATTTCACGAAGCGTTAAGTGATCAAAGATATACCACTGATAAATATTCCGGACAACCTCTGCCTCTTTTTCGTTTATTACGAGATTTTGGTTTTCAAAATTATAACCAAACGGTGGAACGCGCATTGGCATAATCTTCTTATCACGTTCAACTGCTTTTAGCCTGCCGCGCACAGTTCTTTTCTTAATTAGTGCTAGCTCGTACTGAGCAATAACACTCATTAAGTTAAAGAATAGTTGGCCTTCGGGAGTTGAAGAGTATTCGGTAGTAAGCCTGTAAACATATGCATCGACGTAATCATGAATTGCTTTATTTTCATCGGTTGGATTATCAAAAATTCTCATCGCTACACTAAGTGGCGTAAAAGATTTCATATTACTACTTCGTAATGCTCTCCATATTTTTGGAACTAGTTACACATATAAAATCGTTAAATTTTATTGTTCTTATTTCCTTCTTAGCGATTAATTGAATAGTTTGCTTTAGACCAACATTTGCATTGTGTTTAAAGATAAAATTAGGTAAACTCTTCTCTATCATTATTCTAACTTGATTCCAATTAGGCACACGTATTTGCTCAGATCCCTCCTTTGCTATTTCAAGCCATTGATAGAAATAATTAAGACACAACTCAGATGTTACTCGATTTATGATCCAGTGAAACATTTCTCTATTATCGACCTCAAAGAGATTTGTATGGTTAAACAGCTTGTTTATACATATGCCTGTAAGATCACTCTGAAATATGCGGTGCTTTGCAATCTGGAGTGGTATTACACACCATATACAACTTCATTTTATCATTTTAATAAATAAGTTCGTCTTATTGCCGTTGTATCTTCTTTCATTTTTTTAATAAATTGAACAGGGCCAATACCGACTAGATCACCAAACAATAAATATGATCCAACTCTCTTGATTTTATATCTTCCAAAACGGCTTTAAGTACTAGGATATTACCTTGAATATCAGTTATCAGTTTTTATGTAATTGTGAAATATAAGAAATTATTGAGCATAACTGCCCGTTTAGCTGAGAAGGCTGCCGTTCTTTACTGTTGAGCTTTAGTTTTCCGTCCCTCAACGAATAAGCCCTTCATTAACGTACAAACGGGTTACCAAATCGAACTAAAATATGCCACATGTATTTTAATTCCTGAAGCACCTCTTCATACAACCCTCTATCGCTCCATAGTGCTGGATTATGTTTCAAATCGTTTACAGCTACCCCGATCACACTTGCGTCGATATAATCATTCCGTGCTATCCGCTTAGCTAAGGATGGCATAGTTGGTCCCCTAAAATCCGAGGGAATTTCTTCTACGCGCATTGCAAATCCCATATGCCAATATAGTTCAATCGAATACTTTAAGCATATTTCTTCTAATACATCTCCTATGTAAGTTCCCTTAAACGAAGGATCAACAACTAGCACTTCTACGTCATTACTTAATATGATATCACCATGAACCTGGGCCTCGATATAATGGTTAAGGTTTCGATTGGGCAAACGCTTTGAAGGATCCTTGAATGGTTGTTCAAGACTATACAGCAAATGCTCAATTAATATCCGCGGTGTTAAGTTTTTCTCGCCAATCGCATCATTTCGAAAAAATGCATCTTTAAAAATCGCTGATAAAATGTCATCAAACTCTCCATAAGTGCCTTTTTCCTTTGGATCTTGATGCGAATCCAAATAAGTGTACGTGCAGCGATAGGAGACCATTGGTGAGAGAAGGAAGTAACATGACCCAAACCGCGGAGCCGGCCCATCCGGGTGCAACATTAAATCTAGCGCCCCGTACTTCGGGCGCTGGCTATTAGTCACACCATCTAACTGATAAGCGCCTCCAAACATCTTTTTCTCCCAAAGATCCCGTGCACCGCCTGGATAAGCGGATACGCTGCCATTGGAAATGAGAGTTTCGAACTGACTCTTATATATTCCCTGCTCAAGCAATGCCTGAGCCATACTTTTCATATCCGTAATTGGCCGATCAGGATGAAAATGCAGCGCGACCCTCGCGTTCGACAATAGCTTAGTGACGGCATCCTCAAATGTACTCCAAGGGATATTTGACATCTGAAGAACTTCCTTAATAGACTTTTGAGCTTCGCATTTCCGGGTTCCGGCGTACTGTGTAATATGCTCAATTGCCAGATGCTGCGAACTTGATAAACCTCTCTTACCTAACATTTACTTCACCTTCCTTGATATAACCTGACATGCATGTTATTCACCCTTGATTCACTAGAGTTTCAAAAACACCGTTCAATTTCTGCTAATCCATAATCATGTCAACGACTTGTTTCACAAACGCAGCAAAGGGTTCGCTCAGGTTAGGACTTCGATCAATAGCCCACCTGAGTTTATCGAAAGCTCTTAATAGCAGCAAATGTTTCAAGTCAATAAGGTCTTTTTCGCTTATCCCGTACCCGTCTAAAAATGCTTTGAATTCATCAATATTTGGACCTACTCCTTGGATTTGGCACTGCATCAGTTGAATAATATCTCCATGCGGTACCACGCTTACTTCTGCACTGCCCCAATCTAGCAAAATAACTTTGCCTTCCTGATTGACAATTGTATTCTTTAAAGAAATATCTCCATGGTTTAAACCAAAGCGGAACGGTTCTTTCTTTATATTCTCGAACAGTTTTCTTACTCTCTGCGATTCCATCTTAGTGACTACTCCAAAATTAATGAACCGATCATGCTCCGTCAAACTATTGATATTATACTGCACATACCCCTGCCAACTTCCATCTGATCCAGCATGAGAAGGCGACTGAAACTCACAATTGTTTGGATTAATCAGATTTTCCCCGAATCCTTTCACTTGAATCGAATGAATGAGTTTGGCATATTCGCCAGGACTTGAGAACCATACTGTCTAACCCGTTGTCACCATCTATAAAAGATTGAATCATATATGCTGTTTCATCAGCTATACCTATGGACAATACCTCAGGTCCAGTGGTGCCAACTGCGGATGCTTGCTCGGCACACCATTTTTCTTTAATAAAGTTTGGATATGTACCTTTATCGTTCATGCGGACAACTACTTTACGACTCTCCGTCTCAACTACGCAAACCTTATTTACGTTGCCTTTACCTATGATCTGATATGATGTTTTCACTTGTTCTAGCAGAAAATCGCCTGCAATTCGTCTTGCTTGTATAACTAAAGAGTCCTCCATTCATTATATCCTCCTTCAATAAGCACCTAGCTTTACGATTCAATATAACGCCCAATTGCGTAACAAGGCTGCCGATCGTTCCTGGCAGCCTTGTGGTGTTTTTTCAGCTATTGTTCTCAGTTCCCAAGTTTTAAGGGTTTATCTCACGTAAAGTCAATCATTCGCAGATCATTACTTTCCATATGAGCGTATTGAAAATACGCCTACGACTTGATCATAAGCTTATTTTCACTTCAAGTTATTTCTTTTTCATCTCCTGATACACTTTCTTCTGTTCTTCCATGACCTCTTTACCGCCAGTCTTCATGTACTCCGCAACCATATCGTCATACAGCTTGTCGAAATCCGCCGGCTTAGCCGTTACCGTCTTTACATAAATTTCAATGGCTTTATCATTCAAGGTTTGATTGTATTTAATTTGCGCTTCGATCGGTCTGTCAAAACGCGCGGGCAGCTGCCCATCCTGATCACCAACCTTGATACTGTTCATGGTGAAGTCCTTATATTTGGGATCAGCCGCGTTTGCTTTTAGTGTTTTTTCCGTATCCCCCATATCTTTGCCGTTAATCAGCATGCTGTAATCCAAATAGTTGTACATCACCCTTTTGGCTTCATCCGTATCCAATATGACCGGAATGCCGTCATCGCCTTTTTTGTAGGTAACCCCTTCCGTACCGTTCTGCAAATCGAAGATAACGTTATAATCTGACATCCAGTTCAGGAACTTAATGGCTTCTACGGCCCTTTTGCTAGCTTTCGGTACCATGATATGAGCAGACAGCGGATGGTAAATCTGTTTCACATGCTTGCCTTCGTAGTTCGTGAATGGATCTACAGGCAGCAGCGTGGCACTCGGAACATTCTTCTGCAGGGTGGAATAATACGACTGATAGACAGGTTCGTTTGTATTAGTGATCGCAAATCCGATCAATCCGTTCACTAAATCAGCCTGAAATTTTTTACCGTCTTTATCCAGGGCGAAATCGGGGCTAATTAAGCCTTCGTTATACAGCTTGTTCAAATACTTATAGCCATCTTTATTACCCGGCTTCATCAAATCCGGAAGAGAGTAATATTCTTCTTCCGTCATTTTTTTCCAGAATGTCCGGACCAGCGGGTCCAGGTTGCCGTTATACCGAATGCCATAAGGGATGACCTTCCCACCCGTATTGCCTGGATCCTTCTCCTTAAATGCTTTCAACACATTATAGAACTCATCGGTCGTTGCAGGCGGCTGCATACCCAGCTTGTCAAGCCAGTCCTTTCGGATAATCGGCGTTGAACTGGCGATAATTATTCTTTTCGCAGGGATCGTGAACTGCTTTCCTTCAAAATTACCATAGCTCAGCAGCTTATCACCAAGATATTTTTTCAAATTGGTACCATGCTGGTTGATCAGATCTCCAAGCTCGGTCAACCCTCCCTGCTTCACCCAATTCTGTACGGCAGGATCGCTATAGGTAAATATGATATCCGGCGCCTCATTGGCCGACATCAGCACATTCAGCTTCGGCACTTCCTCTGTTCGCGGAACGGTTACAAACTGCAGCTTGATATTATTCGGGTCGCCAAACTTTTCCTGCATGTATTTGACAAAATAGCTTTCCGTAAGCGGCGGTGCGCCCGGCGGCGTGTTGCCACGGTCGAAGAGCTCGACTTTCAGCGTTACCGGATCTCCCTTGGCCCCGCCTTCCTTCGCACCTTCTGAGCTGGAGCAGGCAGCAACCGTACCTGCCAATAAAATGACCATCAGTGAACTGTTAATTGTCCGGATAAGCGACTTTGGTTTGCGCAAATCGTTCAACTCCCTTTTTTAGGTAGAATGGGACTCCTCTTAAGAAACAATCAACCCTTCACTGCGCCGACCATGATCCCGGAAATAAAATATCGCTGAAGCCAAGGATAGACTAGCAAAATCGGTATCGTGGCAAACATAATGCTTGCCGCTTTCAGACTCTCGGGAATCGGGGCGGTAGCATTCATCCCTTCCGTCGCGGTCGCGTCGCTCATTTGATTGCTGATGACCAATTGGTACAGCTTCAGCTGAATCGGGTATAAATCCTGATTGGTAATATAAAAGAGCGCATCCATGAACCCGTTCCAACGGCCTACCGCATAGAACAAGCTCAATGTTGCCAATACCGGCAAAGAAAGCGGCAGCACAATCCGGAATAACGTTCCGAAATGCGAGCTTCCGTCAATCCGTGCAGACTCTTCCAGCTCCTCTGGAATGGAGGCGAAGAAGGACTTCAGGATGACCAGATAGAAGGCGTTGATCATGCCGGGCAGTACTAACGCCCAGAGGGTGTTCGTCAGCTTTAACGATTTGACAAGCAAATATTCCGGAATCAATCCTCCGCTGAAAAACATCGTAAACACGATAATAACCAAAAAGAAATCCCGGCCCTTCAGCCTTTTCTTCGTAAGCGGATAAGCTGCGCAAATCGTCATGACCATGCATACGACCGTGAATACAGTCACAAGTAAAATCGTGAAAAATAACGAACTGACCATCTTGGCATCCTTAAACACGGTTTCATAAGCCATGGTGCTCCATTCTACCGGAAATACCGTCACCTTATTGGATAAAATCGCCGCATTGGAACTTAACGAGACGGCAACCAAATGAAGGATGGGAACGAGGCAAATAAAAGACGCCACGGCTACAAGCAGGATGATAAAGCTATCGATAATTTTGTCACTTGTACTGACTTTCATTAGATACCCCCCTTACCAAATTCCTTGGTCGGTCACTTTTTTGGAGATATAGTTAGAAGACAACAGGAAGATCAGACCGACGACCGCCTGGAATAAACCGATAGCCGTAGCGATTGTAAAACGGGCAGAGTGTATGCCGACCTTATAGACGAAGGTACTTATGACTTCGGATACATCCGTGACTAGCGGATTCGCCAGAACAAAGGGGCGTTCAAAACCGATGCTGGCCATATGCCCAATGTTGATGATCAGCAAAATCATAATAGTTGGTTTGATTCCGGGAAGCGTGATGTTCCATATTTTACGCAGACGCCCCGCTCCATCCACTGCAGCCGCCTCATACAGCTCCTTGTTGATTCCCGCTAAAGCCGCCAAATAAATGATCGTACCCCAACCGGCATTTTGCCACACGCCTGCTCCCACATAAGTGATCACCCAATAGATGGGCTCGGTGAGAAAAGGAATCGCTTTCATTCCAGAAGACTTCAATAATATATTTACAAGCCCTGTATTGGTGGATAGAAGCTGATAAACCATGCCTCCGATGATGACCCATGAAATAAAGTGAGGCAGATATAATACGGTTTGTGCGCCCTTCTTAAACCACTTGATCCGGATTTCGTTCAATAACACAGCCAAGATGATAGGTGCCGGGAAGGAAACCAGCAAGTCCAATAGGTTGAGCAGCATCGTGTTTCGCAGTACCTTGTAGAAATCCTTCATTAGAAAAATTTCACGGAAAGCATCCAGACCTACCCAAGGACTCTTCCATATTCCCTGGAACATATTAAAATCTTTAAAAGCGATAGTTACCCCATACATCGGGATATACTTGAAGATCAGGAAATACAACATGGGCAAGGACAGCAATGCATACAACTGCCAATCCTGACCTACGATAAGTCTCCTGCTTTTCTTCATAGTTGACGAGCGAGTGGCCGTATACGGAGAGGCTAAAGTTTTATCCATGGCAGGTTCGTTACTTGGCATATGATCCCTCCTTTTCGTCATTCTATGTCCACAGTAATTCATGTTCAATTAACTTTCAATTAACATGAATCGCTCCTTATCGAAATGTAAGAAAACGCTTGCATAACCTTTTCTCACACCTTAACATTTCCGAATATCGGATTAAAGCGCTTGCATTTTTAACTAGTCAAATCGGCTTATCCATTGCTTTTTACCTCTGTTTTTTTGCGAAAGTCTCCAGGTGGAACGCCTAACCCATTTTTGAAAGCTCGGTGAAAGGAAATGACGTGAACATAGCCCACTCGTTCTGCGATATTGTGTACCGGCAGGTCGGTCTTAAGGAGTAATCTCTGCGCCTCCTCCAAACGAATCCGCAGCAAATAATCAATAAATTTTTCCCCAAACTCTTCTTTAAACAGCTTGCTTAAATATCGCGGATTCATCTCATACTGGTCGCTAATCCGGTTTAAGGATAGATCAGGATCGAAATAATGCGTTTCGATATACGCTTTGACCTGGCAGATGAGTTCATGATTGTTCCTTGCGCAGCGAGCGGCTCGAACACGGGGCTCAAGCTCGGAAAGCAGCATAACCAACCGTTCATGCCATTCCTCGAGCTTTTCAGAGTGCTCCACTAAGGCTTCAAGCACCGGCTTATATTCCGTGGCCCACAGCTCCTGTGCCTCTCCCGTCATTTCCATCAGTTCTTTATTCAGATGATAAATCAAATAATTGGTAATCTGGTTGATATCGCCTTGTGAGAACCGTCCCTTCTTTAAAGCTTGAAAAAGCGAAATCATATGGTTCTGCCATTGCCCGTCGTCCGTCCGGAACGACTTGACGAGTGTTCGAACCGATTGCAGATGAGGGAAAATCCGACCTTCCGTTTTCGCATGTACATCCCGGATTCCAATGAGTGAGCCTAAACCAAAGACCGGCTTATAAGACAAATGCACTTTGGCTTCCGCATAGCATTGCGGGATGTTGCCGAGAGTCTGGGTCTCCGACCCGATGCCAACGGACACTGTAAATTCAAGATTTTCCAGAATCCAATCCTGCAGTTTCTTCATGAAATCATATACCGTATGCCCATCTGGCTTCTGGCTATCATTCAAATAAAACACGACGGCCATTTGCTGTGGCCCCACCCATTCATTCCAAACAAAAATCCCTTCGTTCTGGGCAACTTCCTGAAGGACGTTGGTAACGACAAATTTAAGCAAGATCTGGTCACGCGAGCTATAGTCAACGACAAACTGAGAGTAACGGTCGATTTCCATCATCGCCACCGCCAACCGTTGGAACTGGGAAGGCAAGTGCAGTCTGGCGGTTTCATGTCTCCACTCCGTTTCGTTCATGATCCTATGGCCTTCCAGCCAATCGACCAGTACTTGTCTTTTACGAATCAGCAGATCGTCTTTATGTAGTTTTTCGTACTGGCTCGTCCTTTCCAACAAGCTATCGATGGCGGATTCTATAAATTTCAGCTCGTCATCCCCCGCATGCTTAACCAGCTCGCCGCTTTTTCGTTTCGTGTAATCTTTGATCCTTACCGCAATGGACTGGATCGGCTTGTAATGCCGGTGAGTAATAAACGTAAACCAAATCACTCCAAGCAGGATTGCCGCTAAGCCAACAATCATCCAGAGGTCATTAAATTGGGACATCAAAGATAAATTCCGATCTCTTTGTCCGCTGGGCATATACACCCAACCCGTATAATCGGAATGAATCCGTTCCTTTTTTAGCTCTTGTACGGGTGCGGCTTGGCTCTGCAGCGTCACGCTTCGATCAAAAGGCTCTAGGTTAGCGGTAAGCAGCCGAATGAAACCGGCATCATATCGAGTTAAATCCTTAATAAATCCAACTAATGCCCGAACGCGGATGTTTACCACGACAGCACCCTGTTTGATACCATCTAAAGGGAAAAACTTGACGAGTGACACCACCTGTTCCTCGCTCGAATCATGAATAAATTCACGATAATTTCTTGGACTTGTCCACCCCGCGGGCGCCGTCTTCGAATGATAGGCAGCCAGAAGGAAATCACGGTCCCCGAACTGCTCCAAGTCTGATAGGCCGTTTCTGGATAATATTTTTCCGGACTGTTCGTTGTACATATAGATGGAGCTGGAAAAAGGCAACATGGAAGTGAAATCATCAAGCCTATGTGAAATCAAGAAGTAATCAAAAGGCGTTTTATCGTCTGCCGCATAAGTATAGAAATCTTTTAACTTCTCATCCGTAAAAATTTCTTTGATCGTCATTTGTTCGGAAGCCTTCAGATTGGCGTCCACTGCCTGCATGACCTTTGTCGCAATAGAGGCATCCGTCATCGCAATTTGTTTTTGGGCCGAATTGTTTAAAATCGAAAAAAAAGAAAAGATTAAGACGGAAATGACAACGAAAAACAGGGGGGCGTAAGACAACAGCATGCGATGATACCAGCTCATTTTCATCAAAAATCAGTCCTCCTGCACCTATAACTTGATTGACAACAAGCAGAATAAGATTCTTTTCCGCTGATTTCCATTTATTTAGCATAGTATATTAGATTGAAAATTGTTGTCGAATCCTGTTTGGAAGAAGACGCAAAAAAACACCGGAAGTTGATCCGATGTCCTTGATCTGATATGGATTGTCCGAATTAATCAAAAATAACTGAAAACGGTTCCGCCGGCCGGGATATTGTTTCGGCATCCATGTAACATACGCTGAAGGCCCTGCGAGATTTGCTGCTGCGATTGCCTTCCGAACCGTGAATCGTCCAGTTATGAAGTAAGACGGCTTCGCCGGGCTGGAGCTCCAAATAATCCGGTTCCCTATTTACTGTCAAATCTTCGATTTGCTCCTTGGTCAAAAATCCGGATGGATGACTTGGATTCATAAGATGTCGGTGCGTACCTTGATATACTTGTACACAGCCGTTTTCACGGGTAGCCGGGTCCAAGGCGGTCCATACCGTTAATAATGGGTCACGATCCAAATTGGACCATCGGTCCTGATGATAAACCAGATGGGTCCCATGAAAGGCGGGCTTATTCATAAACATGGCGCGGAAACAAGCAACCCTGGTGTGGATTCCGTATATTTTTTCCGCAATAGAGCGGAACAGCGGCTTCTTCATATAAGCCAAATACAAGGGATCGAGCTCCAGGTTCTGGATCTTCCGGTAGTTAAGAGTTGCTCCCTTAAAACCCAGGGTCTGAGCCGATTGTTCGAACCCTTCCCCTTCTTCCCGTTGCATCATCAAACGGTCGTAATCGATTTCGGCTTTTCCCAGCATAATCTCATCTATCCGGTTGGTAAGCGCCGTTACTTCTTTCTCCGACAAAACTTCTCCCAATCGGAGGTATCCCTGTTCTTCGTAGGTCTGCCATTGCTCGAACGATAAGGTATCGCCCATGCTGTTCACTCTCCCTTGTCTGAATTCTAAATTGGTAAGAGTAAGACTCAACATTCTGCGGAAGTCATCTCATTTGTAAACATCCGTTTGTATTCCCCGGCTGACATTTTCACTGCCGATTTGGGGGCATAGTGAAACTGCAGCGACCGGCGGCGTTTGGATGAATGATTATTCGGCGTGCCATGGTACAACAGCCCATGGAAGAACAGAACTCCGCCTGGCTTGAGTGGAATTGCCGCGTCCTTATCTACCGGCACGTTCGTGTCACAGATCTGCCAATCTCGAACAGCGTAGTGCGGTGTGGCTCCATCCATGTGGGAGCGCGGGATGACGTGCATGCAGCCGTTGTCGAGCCCCGCCTCGTCAAGTGCGATCCAAACTCCAATCACCGGCTTGTTCCATGTCAAGTTGTTGTAAGCCATATCCTGGTGCCATGGCTTTTCCGCTCCCCCGAAGGGAGGCTTCAACAGAGCCTGGTCCTGCACTAGATTCACTTCCTCGCCAAGCAAGCGTTCGACAACGGATAAGATAGCCGGATGATAGGCTATCGCTCGCAGCGACTCATCGAAGTCCACAAAGTTGTAAAGCTTTCTTACCGCAAACTCTCGTTCCTCATCGGTCTTTAGTTCACTCTGCGGTTTGGTGAATTGCAGCTTAACCTTCGTGTCACGGTTAAAGATATTATCCATAACCGCATCGATTGACTGCCCCACTTCTTCTGCCTTCAGTATTTGCTCTATTGCAATGAATCCAGCTTCCTTGTACTGTTTGATGTACTCATCCGTAAAATCATTGATCGATACCAACGGCCGATGCACATTGTCGAATCGGTACATGCGTTTGTTAATGTCATCTGAATTTTGTACATTTGTACTCATTGTATCCCTCCTTAAAGAGTGATAAATCTACATCCGTTACTATTACAATAACGTTTATCTTCATTAATGAAAATGGATGGAGGAGCGACTTTTTTGTATAAATGTACATATCACGCATTCACAAACTCGTTGCTATCGGCCGAAGCTTATGATTAAATGGAAACCAAACGTCATTTGAAGGAGTGTTGGCGATGATCACCTTTTTTTACAACGGTTCCGTGGGAAAATCCCGCTGCGAGCCAGGATGGGACTGGTCTCGTTTAAGCCCCATGCCCGATTACGACCTCTGGTATGCAATAGAAGGAAAAGGACAAATGATCATCAACGGAGTAAGCTACCCGATCTGTAAAGGCTCCTGCTTTTTAATCCGGCCCGGCGATCAAGTGAAAGCAACTCAGGAGCTCGATCATCGGCTAACCGTCATTTTCATACATTTTACAATCCAACCGGGTCTGGACGTCGATCTTCCCGAAAGACATGTACGGCTAGAGGACACCATTATGCCGGAAACATGCTTACAGCGTATTGTTGATCTTCAGCTTCGGGAAGAAGATCGGCAGGAAGAAGAATTCGACCTGCTCGTGCATCTCGTTCTTCTGCATATGCTGCGCCAGCAAAAAAGCAGATCTCAGTCACCCATCTCCCATATGCATAAACAGCTAATTCACAAAGTTATTGATGAGCTCCGCGACCAAATCAGCGAAAAGGCAATAACCGTGGCAAGCCTCGCTGAGGACGTCAATGTATCTCCGCGCTATTTGAGTCAACTGTTCATGAAGTACACCGGTTTTTCCTTAAGGGAGTACATTACGCGAGTCCGCATGGAACGGGCACGATTTCTCCTGTCCGAGACAGCGATGAACATTACTGAGGTTTCAAGCGCACTCGGCTTCACCGACGTATACCATTTCAGCAAAATGTTCAAATCTCACAACGGAGCGCCTCCGTCCAGATTTCGCTACAAAGGACGGCCAGCCAAAAGCAATTATGGCGATTTCAACCCTCCGCAAAATACCGATCCTCTTGAATGACTAGAGTCATGGAACATAACTTGTCCAAAAAAACTACATCGTTTCGTGTCCATAACCTCTTTACTATATGGGCAACTAACCTTAAATTATGCTCAATCAGTTTGTTTCTGGAATGATCATTACCTTCTGCCATGAGCCTGAGATGTGTTTCTTCCTCTGCCTCGGTAAGAGGTTGTGGAAATGCATTATTTTTGACATAGGATACAAGCAAGGTCAATTGCTTGATCAAGATTGCAATAGCACTAAAAATTCCTGCCACTCCAGCCACCCCCTTCAATGTTTGCGGATCATTGCTGTTTGGAGCCTCCGCTTAGCGCTTAGTATTAGTCTATGTAGGTGGTTGCCTAGAAGTGCATGTACCTATTACTTTACATGAGTTAGCCAATTGATTCTGGCTTATCCTCACTACACATAAAATAGTCCCCACCTTTTACTAGGAAGGGACTTTTATGTGCCTCGACAATTCTGCTAGGAGCGTGGTTTCTCGGGCTCTGTTGTAATTTGAAGTCCAGGTACATATTTTCGATGCATTTGTTTTCTTTTTTTACGGTTCTCCTTTGTATCAAAGACAATATCCATATCATAGTCTCCTTCTGGATAAAGCTTCGATTTGGGAATATAGAGGGACAGACGTTTGCGATTAAACGTCATTTTGCTCTTCTGCACTTGAACCAAAATGTCGCCTCGTTCATCCGCTGGCTTGAATACAATCCCTGTCCTCTTCAAAGGATGAATCCAAACACAATCACCTACTTCAAAAGGTTTAGAGGGTGGTTTACTTTCTTTCGGTTTTACGGTTGTTTTCCCCTCATGATAATTCTTTGGTAAACTTTGTCCGTTCTTATCCTTCTCTGGACTTTTTTCCTCTTGAGGAGCCCCACTCCCCAGCTCTTTCATCGTATATGCAGAAGCTCTATGCTCTGCACGCCTAACGATTGTCTCCGGCAGTCCAAAGCGTCTGGCAATTGCAAAGGCGTAGCTATCTCCGGCTTCACCGATTTCGAGTCGGTACAAGGGAATAAGCGTTTCAGCGTTAAACGCCATACGAGCATTCATACATCCTTCCTGCTGGGCAGCGAAGCGTTTGATTTCGTTAAAATGTGTCGTTGCTGCTACAAGCGAGCCTCTTTCCAGCAGCTCCTCCAATACCGCAATAGCTAGCGCAATCCCTTCTCCAGGGTCTGTCCCTGCAGCCATTTCATCAAGCAGCAGCAAGGTATGACCGTTTGCTGCTTGAAGTATTTCTCTCAGACTCTCCATATGAGCGGAGAAAGTGCTCAGCGAATGCTCGATACTTTGACCATCGCCTACATCTGCCAATATATGTTGGAACAAGCCAAATTCGGTTCCCTTTTCCGCTGGAATAAGCAGACCCGATTGAACCATAAGCGCGAGCAATCCTATGGTCTTTAGGGTAACGGTTTTGCCCCCAGTATTCGGACCTGTAATGATGAGCTGCTTCCAGGCTCCACCGAGTTCGGCATATAAAGGGACACAATTGGATGCCAACATTGGGTGTCTCGCTCCAACTAATTTGACATAAGGTCGTTCAGAGAGTACAGCTGAAATCCCATCGTACGTTCTTGATAATTTGGCTCTAGCAAAAATGAAATCAAAAGTAGCCATCGCTTCCAGATTCCACCGCAGCCGCTCTCCTTGCTCTTCTGCAAGATCGGACAATGACGACAAAATAATCATCCGCTCCCGTTCCTCTTCAGCTTTCCACATTTGCCATTCCACCTGAAGTTCGGCCAGATCAACCGGCTCGACGAAGAGCGTTTGTCCACTCGAAGATTCATCCCATACAGTACCAGGCACCTGCTTGCGCTGCTCACGTTTAACAGGAAGAACATAATGACCATTTCGTTTACTAACCAATTGATCCTGAAGAGCTGCTTTGTACTTGCTTAAGGTTTGCGTCAGTTTTCTCTCGATTCGATCTTCGATTACAGCTAAATGTTTGCGGATATCACCAAGATCGTGGCTTGCTTGATCTGTTAATACGCCATAACGAATACAGCGTTCCAATTCCTTACGAAGCTCTGGACAATCGTACATTGAATTCGCATAGCCGCTTATGGTCGGAGCCGACAATCGTTTCGCGTCCATATATCGTTTCATTTGAGCCACAGCAGTAAGCCATGCGGACAAATGACTGAGCTCCTGTTCGGTATAAACCTTTGACTTGCCGAGCAAAGCTATGAACGGCTCAATACCTTCCATTGCGGATAGCGGCACGCTCGCACCAGTTTTCAACAATTGCGTCGCTTCCTCAGTTTCAAGCAGCCAAGCCCTGACCTGCGCCCGATTGACGCTAGGTTTATGTTTCATCATTAGCTCTCTGCCGGAATTCGATACCGTGTACCCTATAAGCATTTGTTTGATTTTGTCATACTCGAGCTTCTTCAAACTGGATTCGTTCATCGTTCCCGTCCTCCTGTATGCTTATGCCTCAGAGCATAAGTAAAATGAAATTGGCAATCAGTCTTAAAAAAAAGATATAAAAAAACAGGAACAGAACGCATACGCGTCCCATTCCTGTTCGTTTAACGGCACTTAATCGAACAAAAGCTGTTTGTCCTTGCGGAATAGACAAAACCCTTTTCTCTATTAAAAAAAGCGTGCTCGAAAGAGCACGCAGATTTGCCGTCCAGCAGGCGGAAATCGTTATGTCCTTAACTCTTGGTTGACGCGGATTGAATGCAACTTAACAAACATGCCCATAATGCGGACATGCCGATTTTGTTACCCTTCAACTTTTTTTGTAAAGAATTGAATTCCCTACAGCGTCGTTATCCAATTATGAGTTAAGAACACCAACAAACATTAAAATTTCCCCCTGCTATATGAAGTTATTGCTATCATATCTATATTCGGACACCAAAGTCAAGGGGCTTATGTCGTCGTAACGAACATGAACATAGATTTTATCCCACAGATCTGCTTGATGTGGAATTAAGCTTTCCTTTTATTTGAAAGCATCACTTCAGTCGGGAGAACTTTATATCACCTCCTGGGCATTCCTCCTGAAATCATTGGGTGTAATCCCATATTCCTTTTTAAAGGCACGATAAAACGAACGCAAACTGTTAAATCCGGAGTCAAACGCAATCTCTGTGACCGGGTTCGTGGTGGATAGCAGCAGCATCTGGGCAAGGGCTACCCGTCGGCCATTCACATAATCCCGAAATGATGTGTGGAGTTGGTCAGAGAAGATTCGTGAGATATGAAATTTGCTGACCCCTAATTCCCTTGAAAGCATATCCAGGGTTACAGGCTCTAGGAAATGAAGGTCCACATAGGCAAGAATCCTTTGAATACTGTCCAGATCTTGGGTGTACTCTATTTTTTCCAAGGATAATAATGGCAAAACATGTCCTACTATGACAGAGGTGTAAGCCTTAAGCAGACGGTTATCACAATTTTCCATATATCGCTCGTATAATGCTTTCAGCATGATCGGGACGTTATAAACCAAGTGTTCCTTGGGAACCATCGGTTGATTTGGAATATGCTTCATTAAATCTCCCGTAAAATCCCCTGGGAATGCAGCATCGAAAAAAAACAGCAGGATCCGATTGCTCTCTGTTGTTTTGTAGCTATGGGGTTGATTGGGGAAAATAACCACCATGTCTCCTTCAGACAGAACATACTCCTTCTGATTGATGGTAATTTGGATCTTGCCAGATAGGACTATTGTAATTTCAACGTGTTTATGAAGATGAAGGGGATAGGTATTATCGGTAGATATAAATGTGTGAAACGGTTGATGACGATGCTGATATTGGATTTTCACTTCTAAGCCTCCATAAAGGTAATTGGATTTCCCTATAAGCAGTGAAGTGTTTCTCATCTCTTCAATA
Organism: Paenibacillus sp. V4I7; assembly: GCF_030817275.1. NCBI lineage: Bacteria > Bacillati > Bacillota > Bacilli > Caryophanales > Paenibacillaceae > Paenibacillus > Paenibacillus sp. V4I7. The sequence goes on from NZ_JAUSZD010000002.1 coordinate 5,321,747, forward strand.
AAACCTTAGTTCTATACTAGCATATTGGCACAAGTACAAGAATTGGCGCAAAAAAAATTTTTTTTGGCAGGTGCGAAATACTTACAAGGTATAAAATGATGGAAGTAAGCAGCTTGAGGCTTACTACATTTTCCAATAGGGAAGGGAGGATGTATAACAGGGTTGCAAAGAGTCACGAAAGCTTGCATCCATGTTATACAGAATACCAGATGAAAAGTAAGGATACGAAATTTAGAAGAGTCATGGCCGTCCTCTTAAGTATTGCGATTGCATTTTCATTGAGCTGGGTACTACCCGGTGGTACGGGTTCAGCCCAATCAAATGAAAGCGGTTTCTATGGAGTACCCATCGTCGCGTTTCCTGGTGCAGAAGGTGGTGGCGCCTATACCAGTGGTGGTCGTGGCGGTGACGTATACGTCGTAACCAACCTTAAGGATTATAGCGATAATGATGAACCTATCGAAGGGTCCCTTCGTCATGGGATTTTATCCACCCCAGTAGAGGGTCGTACGATTGTTTTTAACGTATCAGGAACGATTGAACTGAAGAATTCCTTAAGATTCAAGAACATCAAAAACCTGACCATCGCCGGGCAAACCGCACCGGGTAACGGCATTACCATTGCAGGATGGGAAACCAATATCAGTAATTCTGAGAACATCATTATCCGGTATATCTCTTTCCGTCCAGGTGCATCGAATGTATTTAACGGCAGTGATTCCATGGATGCCCTGTGGGGAAGAGACAACAAACAATTCATCCTTGATCATTGTTCCTTTAGTTGGAACACGGATGAGACCCTTTCTACATACAGGGGCGAAAACGGTACAATACAGTGGTCTATTATTTCAGAAAGCTTGACGCTCTCGGGACATTCGAAAGGTAGACATGGCTACGGTGGTATAGCAGGCGGAGATAAAACCACCTTCCATCACAATCTTTATTTGAACCATACCTCACGTAATCCAAGACTCGGCGGCGGATATGCCGGTGCAGCAAATGCAGACCATGTAGCCGTGCTTCAATTCTCCAACAACGTTATCTATAACTGGGGCTTTAATGGGGTTTATGGCGGCGGCTATAATTTCACTAATTTTATGAACAATATTGAGATTGCGGGACCGGGCACAAGAGACAGTGTTGTCAATCAGGTTATTGACGCAGGGGAACGTGGGAAGCTTGGCGGTTTCTACATCTCCGGGAATAGGATTAACGGTGAGGAGACAGGCTTGTTGGATGGATCATCAGAATACGTCAAGTTTTCCGGCGACATTAGCGGTAATAATAAAACAACTATCGCAACAGAACCGTATCTATCCGCAGATAGCACAGGAGTCAATAACGGGATTACCAATCCAGCGTTTGACGATTATGTACTAAACGGTGTAGAGGAAGCTAGTGACCAATTGCTGAACATCATTCTACGGCAGGCAGGCGCAACCTATCCGCGTCGTGATGCTATTGATGCAAGAGTGGTTGCAGAAGTGGAAAAAGGACTTGGAAGATATGTCAATACCGAGCATGAAGTTGGCGGATACATCTCGGACTTTGGTGTCATTGAAGAACTGCGTGCCGCTGATTTTGATACGAATCACAACGGTATTACCGACGAATGGGAAAAGGAAAAAGGGATCTGGGGCACCGACGATGCCTATAAAACCATTACAGACAGCGGCTATACCTGGCTTGAGCTTTATATCAACGGTCTTGTAGATAGTGGGCATGTAGCTGAAAACCCTAATGCTGAAATAACGACACCAGCGAACAATGCGCAGTTTGCATTGGGCGAAGCGATACCCGTGAAAATTAAAGCTTCTTCCGAATTCGGACACCGTATAGAAAAGGTAGCGGTATACAATGGTTCTGAATATCTGGGTGACGCTGTATTAAAAGGAAACCATTATGAATACACCATCAAGGGACTTGAGGATGCTTCTTACTTTATTTCCGCAAGAATTATAGATTCAAAAGGAAATGAGACTCAAACTACTGCAGCCAACGTTCATATCAACACCGATAACCGTACATTAGCTGTTGGAGATTGGTCATCGGTTGACATCGGCAAGCCGGACATCCAAGGTTCTGCAAGCCTGACTAATAATGTGATCACTGTAAAAGGAAACGGAAAGCTTGGCATTAGCGAGGGCAGCACGGAACAATCAGAAGAATCGGACGCTTCCAAAGATGATTTTCATTTCGTCTATAAGAAAGTGACTGGAGATATGGAAATCACTGCAAAGCTAGAGGAAATTGGATCCGTTGACAACCATGCATTCACAGGCCTGATGGTTCGCAATGACCTGAAAGATGACAGTGCAACCGCAGCCCTGGGACTTTCCTGGGTGAAGCTCTCAAAAACATACAGCTGGTCAACCTATTTGGCAGGAAGGGAAACACAAGGTGGAGACTTTAATGAATTGACCGAAACACTGGACAGCGCTTCAAATGCCGAAAAGGCGGGCATTCAGCTTGTACCAGACATTCCATTCAAGATCAACGGTGTCGAACAGGGTTACTGGCTCAAGCTTAGCCGCAAGGGCGATACCTTTTATGCTTATGGCTCCATGGACGGTAAAGAATGGACACCGATCGGTGAGAAAACTGTAGCGATGAAGGGTTCGGTGTATGTTGGTTTTGCCGTAGACAGCAATGATGTTTCAAATGATATCGAGCAGTTGAATTATGCGAAATTCTCAAATGTTAGCTTTATTGATAGCTTAAAAACCAAATAGCAATGAGGTTGAAATGGGTGATACCCTGTATGCCATTGCAAAACAGTTCTACGGTGACGGGAATTTGAATGCGATAATATGAGGGAAACAAGAGTATCATTCAAACTCCTGATTTGATGTTTATGGACAAGAGCATAACAGTATAACCCTGATTACACCAGTATTGGTTGATCAGGGTTTTTGTTAGTATCTACACAGTCTTAAGGTTTTACAGTCAATTATTATTTGAGCTCTTCAAATTCCGATCGTTTCTACAGTAATGGATCAAATCTTAAGCGCAGACAGCATTCCACATGTGTGGAGACTTCATATTTGAAATAAGACATGGGTTATCCCTCAAGCAGTTATAATAACCGCCTAAAGGAAAACCCCGTTATTTAACTATAAATCAGTTCGGACTGACGATTTCACTTTACTTGTTCTCTAGCACCAGCATCTTCAGCAGAACCGTTACAGCCTCTGCCCTTGTTGCTTGGGCGTTCGGATTGAATTGGTATGTACCTGTACCTTCTATAAGGCCAAGCTTCTTTATTGCTGAGCTTCTTTCCGGTATATATCGTTCTGCAAGCTCGAAGTAATCCGAAGCCCGCGAATAGTCTTTTTGAAGAATGGAGGCGATAGCACAATAGAAATAGATATTGCCTGTGCCTTTTCCCAGTCTTCATCTTGTCGCGCATTTAACTTTCAAAACATTAATTATCTTTCAAACGTTGCTACTATTACCGCTCTGCCTAGAGTATGGGTGAGCATATTAAAGCCTAGAAAAGCTGGTGTTGCATTAGCCTTAACACCTAAATCCTCAACATCCAAAGCATGAACAATAAAATAATAGCGGTGCGGTCCATCTCCAACGGGTGGCGCAGCACCAATATAACCTGCAAACGAGGCATCGTTGTTCAATTGAATAGCTCCGTTTGGCAAACCAGACCCGTCCTCACTTCCTGCTCCAGATGGCAATTCTGTCACGTTAGCGGGAATATTAGAGACAGACCAATGCCAAAATCCTGATCCAGTAGGAGCATCCGGGTCATACACCGTAACTGCATAACTTTTTGTCCCTTCCGGGGCACCGGACCATTTCAATTCAGGTGAAATATCTTGCCCGCCATCTACCCCAAATTTTCCTGAAAGCTGTGGAGCGGATAATACATTATTTTCAGGGATATCCGAACTTGTCACATTAAAGCTGGCTACTTCCGGCAATCTTGCAAACGGATTATTTAGCTCATTTTTCATTTTGAACCTCCATGTTATGGGTTTTATATTTGGAGACGACCTCTCCTTGCTTCGAAGTATATCAAATATCAAATCATTGTAAAAATAGATAGTTTGAATTACAATCATTGTAATTTTGAATGATTGGAGAGAGATAAATATGGAACTGAGGCACCTGGAGGCATTTAAGGTTGTTTGCGAACAGTTGCATTTCACGAAAGCGGCGGAACTTCTAAACATAGCACAGCCGACTTTAAGTCAGCAAATCAAAGCGTTAGAGTATGAGATCGGGACGCCTCTGTTTGATCGTATGGGCAAGCGAATTGCAATAACAGAAGCGGGACAGATTCTTTACGAACAGTGTAGCCAAATTTTCAGAAACTTGGACTATGCTCATGATGCGATTAACGACTTGCGCACGATGCAGCGCGGAAAATTAGTCTTGGGAGTACTACCATGTGATTTGGATGAACTTTTGACACCCGTGATGATTGAATTCCATCAAGAGTTTCCTAACATCCAGCTCCTGATTCAAGATTCTAATCGAATTGTTGAGGAAGTATTGGAAGGAAACATCGATATCGGCATTACTGTAATTCCTGTTATGGAAGACAGCAAGCTTGTCCGTGTGCCTTTATATACAGAAAAATTTGCAGTGGCAGTATCGAAAAGTAGTGAATTGTCTGTACGCTCGCAAATATGCTTGAAGGAACTCAAAGATTTGAGTCTCGTGATGTTTCCTGATCATCATCATTGCCGCAAGTTGGTAAATTCCTATTGTGAAGACCAGAACTTTGATTTGACCCCAATTATCGAAACATCAACAATGATTTCATTAAAACGATTTGTTAAAAACAATATTGGCGGGACCGTTTTGCCCAAACCGCTTTTGAAAACCTGGGATGACCGATTCTATCATATAATAAATTTGGTTGAGCCTACACCCAAACGAGATATTGGCATCGTGTATCGGTCTGACAGATTCCTAGGTCAAGCTAGTAGAATGTTTATTAGTAAAGTAAAGGAGCAATTCACGTAAAAGTGCCTTCTGCTTGATCGACAATTTGTGCACGCGGCGATATGGTGCCCAGAGCACGTACACAAAAGTTCACCTAATTCACTCCGATATTCTTACCCTCACGGTATTCTGTAGGGGTTCGATTCGTAAGCGTTTTAAACACGCGATTGAAATGCCGAATATTCGTAAAGCCCGTTGAATCCGAGATCACTTGAATTTTTTCATCCGAGTAGAGCAGCATCGTTTTCGCTTTTTCAATTCGTTTTTCCGTAAGAAAATCGATAAAAGACTGACCTTGCTTGCTTTTAAACAAGCTGCTTAAATAGGACGGGCTCAGATAAACGATTTCCGCCATCATGTTTAGGGTTATAGATTCAGCATAGTGTTCTTCGACATATCGCACAACCAATTCAACTGGACTGGTTACAAACTTTTTCTTGCGATTCGCCATGCAAACACTTAAATCACCTAACAGCTTCTGGCAGCGTTCGATCAATTCTTTACTGGACGAAATGGAGTAAATATCCATCAACACCTGCTTCACATCGGTAGCCTGCAGCCACTGTTTAACCACAGCCAAATTGACTGCCTGTTCATAGAAATGCAGCAGCATTTTGCAAATTTGCTGTTGAATGATCTCTGGGTCATGCCATTGTTGGCAAAGCTTGGTTACGAATTGACTTGCTTGGTATTGTACATTAGCCAAATCGCCTTCTTGGACAAACTGATTGAGCAGGTTCCAATCGGAGGAATGCCATTCGAACTTCTCCATTTTCATTTCGGCAATGGTCTCACTTGAAAGCAAGCGATCTCCGCCAATAACCAATCGGTACAATAATGCTAATCCCGCTTCCTTGTAGGATTTAGAAATAGACTCCAAGTCCTTGGCAGGACTGCCTAGTCCAAACGTGATTGTAAAATTGGATTGCCCGCGGATTTCCTTGCGTATTCGGTTCGTTAATTTCTCTATTTCTGAAAACGAGGATTCCCCTTCCTCATGATTGATTAAAGCAACAACCTCGTTATCATGCAAAATAAAAACATGTCCAAGTAGGGATTTGTCGATGCTCTCCTGAATAAATTGCTGCATGTAGACGGTAAACAAAGATGGATTCAATTGGTAATATCTTTCATCTGTTACGGAATCTCGGTCAAGCTTAGCAACCAAACAGCTAGTATTAGGATGTGGAAATAGAATTCCTACATTCTCAAGCAGCTCTGTCTCCGCATGATGAATGCTCCCCGTTAGTAGACCGGCTAATACATGGTGACGCATTTGATTCTGTACTTGTCTATCTTTGGCATTCACTTTATTTTGCTGCTTTTCAAGCGCAAACTCTTCCTGCAGCTTGCCTAGCAAATCATATAATTCTTCTCTTTCGAACGGTTTCATTAAGTAATCTTTTGCTCCTAATCTTAGAGATTCACGAGCGTATTGGAAATCGTTATACCCGCTCATCACAACACAAGCAATCTGCGGATACCTTTCCTTCACAATATACTGCAGCTGGATACCATCCATCCGTGGCATTTTGATATCTGTAATTATCAAATCGGGCTGTAGTTCCTCTATTTTTTCTAAGGCTTCCACGCCATCCATAGCTTCCTCAATAACGATCCATTCAGAGTGCATATCTGCAATCATTAGCCGAATGCCTTTACGAAAAATGGCTTCGTCATCTACGATTAGGATATTAGGCATCCCTTTTACCCCCTTCAAGATGATCTTCTATGAGCGGTAAAGTAAGGAATATGGTTGTTCCTTGTTTAAGACTGCTCGCTATCTTAATGCCATACTGATTGCCATAGCGCAAAGCAATTCTTCGATGCACATTCATTAAACCATGACCGCCTGTGCCCTCCTCAGAGGAGGCAAAATCGAATTTTTTATCCAATAAATGTTGCAATTGAACCGCACTCATACCCGCTCCATCATCTTGAATGGTGATCAGCATATTATCATCCTGCTTCTTTCCTGTAAGGATAATGTTGCCATATCCATTCCCCTTATCAATGCCATGCACAATACTATTCTCAATGATCGGCTGTAAAATAAACCGAATAACGGAATAGGAAAGCAGTTCAGGCTCAATATTTACGTGGAACTGAATTTTATCCTCAAAACGGATTTGCTGTATAGCCATATAGCCTTTCACATGCTCTAGTTCCATATTAAGCGGCACTTGGCTTTTGTGACTATTGATACTGTAACGCAGCAGCTTGCTTAAATTATTAGTCATTTTAACCACTTCACGGTTGCCTTGTATTTCTGCGTACATGCTAATCGAACCTAGGGTATTATATAAAAAATGCGGGTTAATTTGGCTCTGCAAAGCCGATATTTGCGCATTCTTCTCTCTAATTTCCGATTCATAAAGACGATAACCTAAGTCACTTAGCTTTGATACCATGATATTAAACGATTGACTCAGCTGCCCAATCTCATCACGGCTGCTGATGGGAATTGATACATGTAAGTCTCCGACTACAACCTTTTTCATTAAATTACGCAATTCGCTAATCGGATTCGTAATACGCAGGGCGAAAATAGTGAAAATAATGAATGCAAGGAGCAAACAAACCGCTCCGATCAGGATGATATAGTTCCTAACATATACGGTGTCCTGAAGCAGAGTGGCAAGCGGTACCATTTCGATCATCGTCCAGCCCGTAAAGGGTGAAGTATAGTAGGATAAGAGCTCCGTATCATTGTTTTGCTTATAAACAACAGTCCCCGCACCTTTATATGGCAGTAATTTATCGGAATCAATCCAATATTCCATGCTTTTATAGATCATCGATCCCTCGTTATCGACGATCATAATGTTCTTCTTATCGTTGGAAATAGCTTCAATTTTGTTGCGAATCATATTCTTATCCACATCCAGCACTAGATAGCCTAGAACCTTACCCGTATCTACGCTGCGGATTTTTCTGGCAAAGGAATACACCTGGTTATTTGTGTCTAAGGCATTTTTGTTGAAGGTGCCGATATAAACGATTTTTCCTGTCTTGGATACTTTTTCATACCATGGCTCACCTTCAACCCTTTTTAGTGAATAATTAGCTTGCTCCTCCAACATGGCCGTGTAAGTACCGCCAGAAACTCTATAAAGGGTTAACCCTGAAATATCCACTCTTCCATTAGCAAATACCCGCTTCGTAAAATCCTCGATCGTCACCCTTTCATTAAACGAAAGATTCGCATCCGATCGCCCGCCAGTTTCCAAATATTTCAATATTTGCTGTGATTGGTAAGGCAACAGAGTTAACAAATTGAGTTCATTCATATAGGTATCGATATTAGCGGTTAATTCCTTCACGACGTCCATTTGATATTTGCCGGTATTTTTTTGAATCGATGCGGAATAGCTCGTATAAGTCAAATAACTGGCAATTCCGAGCGGAACGGCAATAAGTATAAAGCTAATAACAATAAGCTTAACGGCAATAGGCAGGTTTTGGATCCACTGCAGCCTATTTTGGAGCTGTATTCTGCTGAATCTGAAGATTGGTATTAATGATCTTTTGCGCATTATGCAGCACCTCTTGTGGTGTTGTTTGACCCACCATCATCTTTTCAAACTCACGCACAAGTTCATCATTAATCGTTCCCTGTCGCGGTTGATTTGGAAAATATTTCACATCATCCGCCGAGCTGGCATAGTCCGGACGATATTTAAGCTGCTGAAACTCTTTCGATTCTACAGCTTTCTTCACAGCCGGGATATGACCGGCCTTCGCCCAGCTTGCACCGTGAGCCGCTACCCAATTGGCAAATTTAATGGCTGCTATCTGCTTTTGCTTATCCGGCTTCTCATGATAGGGAAGAGAAAACGTGTGAGAGTCTCCCCAAACCGCTGGATGATCGTAGATTTGAGGTATTTTGGTAACACCAAAATTCAAGTCTGCAGCTTTTTCAAAAGTACCCGTTGCCCAAACGCCCGTAATTAAAATGGCTGCGTTTCCTTTAGCAAAGTTCTGAACCGTATCGTTAATATTAGGATGGATGAGCTTACTAGTATAAAGAGAATTCACAAATTGCAAGGATTGCAGCGCAGAAGGATTATCAATGGCTGCCGCTTTTCCATCGTCGGTATAGAATCGTCCACCATCCATGCTCATCTGATTATAGAAGGAATACCATAACCAGAAGGAGTCAATTCGCACATTCGGCTCAGCCAGAGGAGAGATATGTTCCGGTACACTCGCACGGATTTTTTGTAGAAATTGAATGAACCCTTCTTCACCATTGGATAAAATAGGCTTTTCTTTCTCATCTAGAAGGCCAGCCAGCTTCAGCCAAGTTTTGTTATAGTACATGACTTCTAGATGTGTATCTAGTGGAATTCCCAAATGCTTATCTTCGGCAACCGTGCTTTTCAAAATCGTCGGATTAAAATCGTTCCAATTAACGCCAGCCTCGACAGCCAGTTCATTCAAATCTGTCAAGAAGCCCGCTGGCGCATATTGTGAATATTTGGCTGAGTGAACAATCGCAATATCGGGCGCTTCTTCTGTCACGATTGCCGTTGAGAGCTTAGGATAATAATCACCAGAATTATTGTTAATCTGTTCTATTTTAACGTGATCTTTATTCTCATTATTATATTGCTGGATTAATTCGGCCATAAATTGTCCATCGCCTCCACTAAACGGAGACCAAAAGGTGATTCTCAGCTTATTAGAGCTGACTTCTTCTGAATGGGTGCTCAGCTGTGGACTGCAGCTTATTGTGAAAGAACTCATTAGGATAAGGAGTAATGTGGCGCTTAATCTTGATCGTTGCTTACCGCTCACTTGAATCCCCCGATTAAAAATATAGTATTTTTTAATTATACAAATTAGGGCAGGTGAATCCAATGACCTAATTACTCCAGTAATGGACATATTTTTAGATATCAAGGGCAGATATTCGCATATTTAGCAGAAAACAAAATAAGACTATCCCATAAGGTCATAGACCTTGAGGACAGCCTTGTTTTAACAAATTCTATTCACCGCTAGGCACAACAATTGGAACACCTTCCGCAATCGGAGTCCCAAAATTAGGCGATCCATCAGGATTCCACCCAAAAGGCTGCATACGCACGTTGCGATTCCAGCCAGAGCCTTGCGTTTTCGCGCCATGATACAAAATCCAGTCCTCTTTCCCGTCTGGCGATTTCGCAAAAGAGTTATGACCGGGTCCGAATACTTGATCTGTTTTTGAAAATACGGCTTTATCATGTTTTTTCCATGAGGCAGGATTCAACAAGTCACTTTTCATCTGTGTACTCAGCATTCCTAAACAATAGTCATCGGTCCAGCTGCCGCTTGCCGAATAAATAACAAAAATTTGATCCTTATGCATCAATACCTGCGGACCTTCATTAATCGTAGGATTCCCGACCAATTCCCAATCATAGGTGGGTCTTGAGATTTCTACTGGTTTTCCGCTAATCGTGTACGGATTACTCATCGGTGCAATGTACAAATGTTGACTTACATTCACCGTACCTTCCCAGCCGGACCAAATGAAATATAACGTTCCATCTTCTTTTTGCAGTGGTGTTCCATCGATTGCCCATCTGCCAGAAGTATCCATCATTCCCCTATCTATATATTTCCCTAGAGGATCATCTGTCTCCGATTCAAGCACGAACATCCGATGGTTCTCATTCTGACCGTCATCTGCTGCGTAGTAGATATACCATTTTCCTTTATGATAATGTAACTCAGGTGCCCAAATGTTTGAAGTATTAGGTCCTGAAACAGGTGGAAACCAGACGTTTTTATATTCAGCATTTGAAAGCCCTGTTAATGTTTGCGACTTCCATATCCGAATCGAGTTTCCCGTTGTATGCGTATAATAATAGGTCCCATCCTTCGAAGTGACCCATGGATCGGCTCCGTTGTCCAGTATAGGATTCGTAAACGTTTTCGCTTCCTTTGCCCGTGATACCGTACTTTTGGTTTCCTTCACAGCTTCCTCTACAACCCCTTTCGAACATCCCGAAAATAGCAAAATACAACCTAATAAAGCAATCAATATGCGCATATGAAAACCACCTTTGACAGCGTTCCTTTTTACTGTTTAACCCCTGTGGCTGTAATGGATTGAATGAATTGCTTCTGACCAATCAAAAATATAATGAGTGTCGGGATCGTTGATAATGTGGCTAGAGCCATCAATTTACCATAGGAAGCCGTAAAGCTGCCGGTTGCCATAACGGCAACTCCCGCCGTAAGTGTTCTCATTTCCAAGTCTGTAACCGTGAAGAACGGCCATACGTAATCATTGAAAACATTCATAAATGTGAAAATAGCGAGCGTTGTAACAATTGAAACAGAAGAAGGCAGCAGTACGGACGTGAAAACGTACCATTTATTAGCCCCGTCGATTCTCGCAGCTTCAATAATTTCATGTGGAAAGGATTGGAAAAATTGAATTAACAAAAATACACCGAGAGCCCCACCGGAATACGGCAATATGAGTACATAATACGTATTGATCAAATTCAAATTACTGAAACTCAAATATTGAGGCAGGAATGAAATAATCCCTGGAACCATTAATGAGCCTATGAATAAAGCAAACAATGTTTTTTTGAAAGGAATGTCCAGCTTAGTTAATGCATAAGCAGCCATGGTATCTAGCAATAGAACTAGGACTGTCGCGGCAAAGCCTACAAAGAATGAATTAAAAATCCAGCGAAAGATCGGAACCTCAACATCTCCCCCCACAAAAATCGTATGGAAATTATCCCATGTAAATTTTTGAGGCAGCAAATGAAACACGGGCGCCATCACTTCAGCATCTGTTTTAAATGAATTTGAAAACATCCATAGCATCGGAAGGATAAAAATGATACCTAGCAGCGAAGCCAACAGCACATAAAAAATCTTCGAAGGTTTCATCGTCCTCTACTCCTTTCTATTTGTGACTTTGAATTGAATAATAGAAACAATCATAATCATTAATCCCATTAAAATAGCCATGGCAGAAGCAGAACCAATTTCTCTGGCTGTGTAAGCCGTTTGCAGAATACCTATTAATAAAACCTTCGTCTCTTCAACCTTATCCCCCATCATTAAATTGGGCTGGGCGAAGACGTTATAGGAGGCAATGGTGGAAGTAATTAGTACAAAGATGATTACGGGTCTAATAAACGGGACTGTGATGCTTTTAAGTCTGTCCCAGCCATTGGCTCCATCTATTTTTGCTGCTTCATAAAGATCCTCAGGCACGCCATTCAGTGCATTTACAAAGATAATCATATTGAAGCCAATGGTCCACCAAAGCGTAGCAATAACTAATGCGAACCATACGAAGGGGCTATCCAGCAGCCATGGAACGGGGTCAAACTCACGAATTCCCAGCTTTGCTATAAACATATTGATAAATCCGCCGGTAACATCGAACATTCGCTTCCAAATCACGGCCATTACCGTTGCCGAAACCGCATAGGGAATAAAATAAATCGACCGAAAGAGTGACCGAAGTTTTGCGGGAAGTGCATTTAGCAGCAAAGCAAAGCCTAAGCCTACAATAACTAAAAATGGAACCGAAAAGACGACAAACTTCAAAGTCGCTTTCATCCCAATGAAGAAAAGGTCATTAGGTTGCGTACCCTTCGTAAAAATTTGCTTATAATTATCTAATCCAACAAACGGATGTACAGGATCCAGTAAATTATATTGCTTGAAACTAATGATAAAGCCATAAATGATTGGAAAGAGCGTAAACGCTAAAAAGGCTAGAAAATACGGCAATATGAATAAGCTTGAAGTCAGCTTTGATTTCCAATTTGATGTTGTTGACAACGGATTCCCTCCTATACTTAGAATTGAAGACGGGTAAAAGATACCCGTCTTCCTTCCTTTCACTATGAATTACTTTTTCATCGCTTGTGTAGATTTGGCTGCTGCATCATCAAGCGCAGCTTTCGGATCCTTCTTACCTTGTAAAGCATTCGCTAATTCTGTCCAAATACTGTCGGAAATGGGACCCCAATTTAATACTTTAGGTGCAAATTGAACATAATCAAAAGACTTAGCAACTTCTGTTTGTTGCTGTGTCATAGCTTTAAACGCCGCGCTGTCACGTACGACTTTGGAAGCAACCGCTTGACCGGACTCTGCCCAATCAATCGAATTGGCAGATACGAATTTCAAGAAATCACCTGCACCTGCAAGAACATTGGCATCTGTCGTTGTTTTAGGAATCACGAAGTTGTGTGATCCGCCGAAAACGGCTTGTTTAACGGTTCCTAATTGTGGAACGGGTGCAACACCATAGTTAATCTTGGCTTTATCGAAAGCATCCTTGGACCAAGGACCATTGAAGTGCATAGCGCTTTTCCCTTGTTGGAACAAGTTAAAGTCACCATCTTGCGCCACAGTAGGAGGGGAAACTTTCATCGTCGATAAGCTTCTCATAAATGTAACGGCTTCTACACCTGCTGGTGAGTTGTAAGCAATATTCCCTTTATCATCTAAAAAGTTTCCGCCATTTTGGAATAGGATGGTCGGGAACAAGAAATTTTGAATCCAGAAAGTTGGCATTGCCGCTCCCCAAACACCTTTGGAAGGATCGGTTAGCTTTTTCGCAGCATCTACAAATTCTTGACGATTAGTTGGAGGCGCAGTAATACCGGCAGCTTTGAACAAATCTTTATTGTAGTACATAATTAATGGATGAACGTCCAAAGGAATGCTGTACCATTTGCCATCTTTTGTTGAGTAATCTACGGTTGCAGCTGGGAAGTTGCTTTTTTCAACACCAACGGATTTTGCGACTTCGTCCAATGGCTGCAGCAAATCTTTCGCAATATACGTAGGGGTTTGGTCAAGATGCATGATCGCTACATCAGGAACTCCTTTTTTCGTTGCGATCGCTGTATCAAGCAGCTTATAGTAATCTCCATTAGGTTGAATCGTCATTTTCACGGTATATTTTTCTTGTGATTTATTGTAATTGTCGACGATTTTTTTCATAAATGGACCATCATTACCTGAGAATGGCGTCCAGAAGTTCACGGTCACTTTTTCCGCGCTTTTTGCAGGTTCAGGTGCTTTGGTTGCTGCCGCTGAAGCTGCTGGTGCTGGTGTTGCCGCAGCTGGAGACGAAGTCGCCGTTTTAGTTGAAGAACAACCTGATAGCACCATTGCCATGGATAGCCCAGCTAAACCAATCATTTGAAACCTTTTCATCTTAACCATGTATATAATCTCCCTTCAATTTGAACACACAATAATGGACTTGCTTCTCTGGCTTGATTTGTGTCAAAATTGTAGTGATGATTGAATTTCGCAAGAATTCAGTCTCACTACCGATGAGCGATCAAAAGGAAAACCCACGCCAATGGAGCCTTTTATCGCTTTCTTTTCAACTCCCCCAACCTTTGAACACTCCAGTTATCCTTACATTCTCTTATATCTCATCACCTCTTCGTTCATTTGTTAACACAACCTAACTATAATGGCTTTGCGAAAGCGTTACCATGACGATATTCAAGGACCATTGGACATATTTTCAGGTAAGCAGCACATTTGAGAAAAGGAGCTGTCCCTTAGGTCTGGATGACCTTCGGGGCAGCTCCTTTATTGATTTCTTCTTCATATATACAACGCGGCAATTACGGACCAATCAACACGCCCTGTATGAATTTCTCCAACACGGCAACATCGGTTATATTCTTGTTGCAAGCCTCGCTGTTCACACACAAGTAATTGCCGATTGCTCTGTAGTAATCAGGCGTAGCGCTTGCAGGCTTCCATTTGGTCACCGCCGTAAATAACGCAACTTCTTCATGCCGATTACACACAAAGCAAATGCCTTTCTTATTCGTAGGCGTATATTTCCCTTCTATTCCGACGAGCTTCCCGTTCAGATGATAAACGAGAAACAATTTATTCGTCGCGATATCGGTCCAGCCGAGATACGTCACGTACCGATAGTCGATGGCCGTTAAATCGGGTACCTTTATTTTTTTTATTTTGGGAAAAAGCTTCTTCAGCTGATTTTCCGTCACGTGCGCAAATTCCGCCAAATAAGGCTCCAAGGAACGCAAATAGTGCTGAAACTCGCCTGCTGTTTGCAGCAGCGTTATATTCCCCAGTGCTTGCTTTTGCAGCCCATTCGCATCCGGAACCACCTCGTTAAGTTTGGCTTGCGCGTTATATCGCACCGACTCCACCACTTTCCGATCGGAAACGGAGTTACAGGTACTTTGCAGCAGATTGACCTGCTTCTTGATATCATTATACTGATGGTTTCTAATGAATGGTTGATTCATTGCTTTTCAGCCCCTTATTTTTGATAAAAATAAAATAAGTTGCAAAGCCCCATTATTAGAAACGATTTAAGCTTACTCGGGCGATCACGACTTCCAAATCACCCCATGCAAAGATCGCCCTAATGTAAGGCTTTGCATGAGTCGTTACTTATTCCGGCAAATTGATTTGCCATATTTACCGCCTCCCTTGTAAGAACTATTATAATGTAGGTCCTTCATTAGCTGCAAGATATAACACTGACACTCTACATATACCCAAGCAAAGGCTCAGCCAACCGAAACTTATACACCTGATGAAACTTCTCCCTTAGCTTCGGTTCCAAATAATCATCCACGTAATGCATAAGAATCATCTTCATTTGAATGGATTCCGGCAGCGTCAGTAGTTCTTTGAGTGACGTATGCGACGGCAGCTGATCATCCTGCATATGACATTCGTGATAAATGGTTTGTACTTCATCGGCGATACTCCGAATGTAGTTTTCATCCAATCTAGTATCCCCGCTAAAGTAAAAGTACGGCTTGCACAGAAGACCGTAACTAAGCATGTCCGGCACATGCAACGTAGGGACAAGTTCGAATTTCACACCCGCAACCGTAAACACACTATCCACACATTCAACGTCAAAATAGTCCTCAAACACGCGTTTTCCCCGCGTTGTCAACTCCAATCCGTGGCGCAAAATTTGCCATAAATCGTCTTTTAAACCGGTAGGTACATAAAGCTTCGGCTTCATTCTGCCCGGATACACCCGGTGATACAAAGTGAGTTTCTGCAAGCCATTCACGTGATCCTCATGCAGATGAGTGATAAAAATATGCTCAATCTGATTGAGCTTCATTCCAAATTGATGCAGCCCAAGGTGATTAGACTCAGGGAAATCTATACATAAATTCGTATCTGCAAAGGTAAGAAGAGCACTATTATGCCCTTGCTCAATACTAAAACCGTCTCCACAACCCAGAAATGTTACTTTCATATAACCTCCATTTTTCGTATGTGATTCAATGTATTTTTATACTATGATAGTTGATAGATATGGCATATTAGGAGGATAACATGAACAAACTACATAAACCGAAGCCAAAAATTCACCTGCGCTCTTCCATCTTTATCCTAATGATTTCCTTAATTATTGTACTACTTACGGATAGCGTATTCTACTATTATACGAAGAGAATGCTAACATCTGAGCTTGAAACCAAGCTGCAGCTTATCGCCGATAACGTCGCCATCTCGATTAAACATTCCAAAACGGGAGAGAAATATGTTGAAAACCTAATCGGTCAAAATCTGCGTACAGCCTCTTTAGCAGCACAATACCGACTCGATCCCGACATTGAGAAAGTAACTAATGAAGAGCTTATTGTTCTCAGTAAGGAGTTAATGGTCGATCATATTACGCTAATGAAACGAAGCGGTGATGATATTATTGGCTATAAATCCTCTGAGCCAAAGGAAATTAACATGAGCACCAAATCCTGGTCCAGAGATTGGTTTCAAGCGTTCAATCAGCTTCTAGACACCAAAGCAACGAATGTACAAAGCGGTCAAGCGCTGCCTCATTATTGGTCAGGACCCATGAATACGTCCATTTCGAACCCTCAGTCTGTTGACAAATGGGGCTATTATTACGATGGTCGCACGAATTATATTCTCGATCCCTACGTGCATGATACGTTCTTCCGAGATTATCAACGGGAAACAGGTGTCGATGCTGTTATTAATGAAATGATTCATGGCTATACCAACCATGGCGTCAAAGAAATTGCCGTTTACAATCCCCCTTTCTTCCTGAAACAACAGGAACAGAATATTAAGGAAGGCTATACCTGGTTCACAGATCGGGAAATATTGTTCGGATCCTATACGATGAAAGATAATCGGGATCAAGAAATGGTTCAAGACGTCATGCAATCGAAGCAAACAAAGGAACTTATTACTAGGATCGACGGAAAAACTTATCTCAAAATGTTCATCCCGCTCCAATTTGATTCTCCAGTCGTTATCGGTCTGACGGCCGATTATGAAACCGTACAAAAATCAATTCAACAACAGCAAGTGAACCTGCTCATTCTAATCGGATCAACTGCACTAATCGCATTCATCCTAGTTATTCTAAGCATTCGCTTCATCAATCGGAATCGTGAAGCGACCGCGGAAAGTATCCAAGAAGTATACGTTGATCATATCGGCTCACTGTTCCGCTCCATGAAAGAGCAGCGCCATGATTTCAATAATCATGTGGCTACGATACATTCCCTCGTTCATTTGAAAGAATATACGGAATTAGATCGTTACACTACCGAGATTATTGGTGAAACGACCGCTTTGAATGACATTATTCAAATTAACGTGCCCGCATTATGCGCGATTGTACAATCTAAGGTTATACAAGCCGTTGAGCGCAAAATTACATTCATTCATGAAGTCGGTAATTTAAATCAGATCAACCTTGGAGCTGTCAAAGCGACAGATTTGGTTCGAATCATCAGCAATTTAATCGATAACGCGTTTGATGCTGTTACTGTTTCCAAAAAGGCAGAGGATAAAGAAGTTCGTTTAATAGGCATTTTGGAAGGCAATGTGCTAACATTCAAGGTCATCAATAACGGAGAACCGATCCCCAATGATCGTCTAGAAAGCATATTTGAGCCTGGCTTCTCTACGAAACAAGAATCCGGACTCCACGCCGGTTTAGGTTTGAGCATTGTCAAAAAACTAGTGGACAAATATGACGGAACCGTTCATGTCAGCAGCTCAGAAGCCGAAACCAGTTTTACAATTTCCATTGTTGTATAAAGATGATTATACGAACATTATCTATTTGACATCATTTAATGTTCGTATTATGATAGTCAGGGCAGTAAGTAATAGCCACATACGTTTAAATCGTTCGTATATCCTTGAGGATTGGCTTAAGGGTCTCTAGAGGGAGCCATAACTTCCTAGCTACGACGGGTACTTGCTTTCGCATACCCGTGTGGCTGGGTTTTTTTGTGTCCAAAATTGAATGATCCAGAGGAGATTGCAATGAAAACATATGATTTTATCGTTGTTGGTGCAGGACCTGCCGGTATTTTTGCCTGTTATGAAATGACATTGCTTCACCCTAGCGCTAAAGTATTGCTCGTGGACAAAGGCCATGATATATACCATCGCAGTTGTCCGATCCTGGAAAGTAAAATCAAACTGTGTCCTCCCCCAGCAGGCAAAAAGGACTTCTCTGGCTGTCTTCCTGCCTGTTCAATCACGGCTGGCTTCGGCGGCGCGGGCGCTTATAGCGACGGCAAATTCAACATCACCACCGAATTCGGCGGCTGGATGACAGATTATTTGGCACCAACCAAAGTGATCGATCTGATTCGCTATGTGGATAGCATTAATCTACAGCATGGTGCAACCGAGAATATGACGGACCCTACGACTGAAGCTGTAAAAGATATTGAACAGCGCTCCTATGCTGCAGGCTTAAAGCTGCTTCGCGCTCAGGTTAGACATCTGGGAACCGAGCAAAATTTGATGATTTTGAAATCTATCTATGAACATTTGAAAACACGCATCGATATGCAGTTCAAAGCTGAAGTTGAAGATATCCTAACTTTCAAAAGGGAAGACAAGCATGTCATCCAAGGCATTCGGATGAAGGATGGTACTGAAATTCATAGTAATCAAGTGATGTTAGCGCCAGGTAGAGACGGCTCTGCATGGTTAACGCAAGTACTCAAAAAGCGCAGACTCAAAATGTATAACAATCAAGTCGACGTAGGCGTCCGCGTAGAAACGTCGGATGTCGTTATGCGCGAAATCAACGAACATCTTTATGAAGGTAAGTTTATTTATAATACATCGGTGGGTACACGAGTACGTACATTCTGTAGCAATCCATCCGGTCATGTTGTGGTCGAGAATCACAGCGGCGTCATGGCAGCGAACGGCCACTCTTACAAGGATCCAGCCCTAGGTTCCAGTAATACGAACTTCGCCCTGCTCGTTTCTCATAAATTCACTGAGCCTTTCGATAAGCCGAATGAATATGCGAGGGAAATATGTAAACATGCGAATGACTTATCCAGCGGCGGCGTTATCGTGCAGAAATTTGGGGACATCACTCGCGGACGCAGGTCAACGGCTGATCGGATTCGCGAAGGCTTCCTTGAGCCGACTTTATCGGAAGCTGTTCCTGGAGATCTAGGACTTGTGCTTCCTTACAATACCATGAAAAGTTTAATTGAAATGATTCATGCACTTGAAAAGGTAACGCCAGGTATAGCTTCTGAGCATACTCTTTTCTATGGAGTTGAAGCGAAATTCTATTCCGCGCGTCCTAAACTTAATGAAAGTTTTGAAACCGAGATACAAGGCTTGTTCTGTGGTGGTGACGGGGCAGGCATTACAAGAGGGTTGGCCCAAGCTGGGGCTGCAGGTGTCTGGGTGGCACGCAACGTGGTCGGCCGTATAAAGTAAACGATTTAACGTCAGAATCGGAATAAGCATGATACAAAAATCATCTTGTTGTCTAGCAGATTTACAGCAGTTTTAACGACTCGATTTAAAAAAGAAAAAGGGCAACCCCTTAGGTCATTTTTGACCTTTTGGGATAGCCCTTTCTCATTCTTTTGTTTCTGTCGAAGTAAGGAAAAGTCATTCGACCTCTTTAGCGGAACGTCGTTCCTCTTCATCATGATTTCGAGTGTTTTTCGTACAATTAGCGCATCGACGTTCCCTCAGCTATCCCGCCATTCTCCGCCTGAACGACCTTTGACTTCGCAAGTCGGTTGGTTTCGATATAATTGCCTACTCTGGCCATAACCATTGAGGTTAGCACCGTAAAAACGACGAGTCCGTAGAAGCCGGCACCGATACCAATGCCAACTCCACCTACAAATAAAATCATCGCTGCTGATGTTAGTCCCTTCACTTGAAAGCCGTCCTTCAAAATCACGCCCGCACCCAAAAATCCAAGGCCGGCTACAATTTGGGCCGCTAGACGCATGGGGTCCATCATGGTCCGGTTTGTCTCAGAACTGTACTTCTCCACACTGTATATGGAGATAATTGTTAATAACGCACTGGATACACAGACATACATAAATGTTTTAATTCCGGCCGGTTTATTTTTGGTTTCCCTGTCCAATCCAATGATAAAGCCTACAAAAGCACTTATAAGGATACGGAGATACATTTCCAAGTGAGTTGCTGAATAGACGTTATACCACAAATCGCTCAATTCTAGTCCCTTCCTTCAGTGTGCATTCCTCCAGATCAACAACAGAAGCATCATTAAGGATGCTCGCTATTCACAATGGCTTCCGCTGGTAGTAAACGGTCCACGTAATAAATATTTGCCAGCCTGTTAGGCGTGAAATTGGAAGCAAAGCCGAAGCTTAATTGAGCTTTCTGCGGGTGCTTCCTATCTGTTAGATGAATGCCCAGACCCTCCGGTTCTCTGAAAGAGAGCGTATCCCCCGCAGTTATCAACTGCTTGTCAATGACTTCACCCGTATTTAAATCTACTGCTGTAATGTAAGTATTCCCTGTAGGCGCAACCGATCCGCCCGAACCGTAGGAATTACCTTCCAAAAGGTATAAATATCCCCCATAGGAAGCGAAACCTTGAAAAGTACCAACCACAGGTTGAGGAACGTCAGCCAAGGGCTTGTAATGATTCCGTTTGATTTCCTCCAGCTCATATACACCGAAACGGAATGAGCCGTCAATGCGATACCGCATGGTCAACAATCCGCTCTCCGCATCAATATTGACGGTCGTTCGATCCGCACCTTCCACAAGGCGGTGTTTTACTATCTCCGGCGATTCGGAGCTAAGAATCTTCCCATTCTCGAAAGGGAATCTGGCAATTTGCGTTCCCCAGCCGCTGCTGCCTTCTTTGACGGAGTCCGTTTCCGTCCATAAATAGGCAGTTTCACCCACTGTTTCCACACCGATCTGGACCCCATGTCCGAACCCCTTCAAGTACATGTAGCCGAGCTTGTTCCCCTGCATGTCTAGCTTCGTCAATGCCAGATCGCCGTTTGCATCCCTTTTTGCACCGCTAACCACAGCCGTTTCCCCTGGCAGCTGCTGCCCGCCTGCCATCAATTGAACCACATAAATGTGCTGATTCACATTATCGAAAGCAAACGATTGCAGAACCGTACCATTTTGCAGCGCTTTTTCATGTACCAACTCAGAAGCAGGTTCCGAAAGGACAAACATTTTGGATTTTAATGCATCACGTTCTGCGTGGATAGAGGAAGATGAGAAAGGGAGAACACTTATAACTGCCACTCCAATTACAATTGTCGCAAAATGTCTTGCACCAACGGCCTTCCGAAATGCCTGTTTCATCTTTCCTTTAAAGGTATTCATAGGTCAACTCATCTCCTTGTTTAAAGGTTGTGCAGCGGTTGCTATCTCGTGCCTAATCCGCATAGCCGGGCGCGGGTTATTACAGGTCATTAGAGCTACTCCGCATTCCAACGAATAATACACCTGCTGATCAACGTCTGGGCAGTAACTCCATGACTTAATGCCAAGATCCAGAAAGTCCTTGACGATCTTTGGCGTCAACAGCTTCATACTAATACCTACCACCCACATCTTGGAATAGGTGCCATCGGGTCCGGAATCAAAATTTGTCATCAGCTCTGCCGGGAAACCTTGTGTCTTTAACTGGTAGGAATCGTGAAAATATGCGAGGATCGCCGCATCAAAGCTAGTGAATACACAGCGTTGAAGATAGCCGTAATCCTCCAGCATCGCAACCGCTTTATCCGCAACCTCTTTTGCATGACGACTTGGCTTAACCTCTACATTTAAAAGCACTTCCGGATAGGCGTTAAGAAGTGTGCACAGTTCCTCAAGGGTAGGAATCTTCAGCCCCTCAAACACCGGATCAAACCAGGCTCCCGCATCCAATTGTTTAAGCTCAGCCAACGTGTAGTCACTCACTTGACCGGAACCATTCGTTGTGCGATCTACTGTTTCATCGTGTATGACAACGACCACGCCATCCTTGGACAGCCGGAGGTCGAACTCCAGCATATCCACTTCTGATTCTAAAGCTTTTTGAAAGGCAAGCAGCGTATTTTCCGGATAATCAGATTTCAATCCTCTATGTGCAGCTACAATGATATCGGTATTGTTTTCAAGATGTTCAATCTTGCTCATCTCATCTTCCATCCTTTCCTGAAAGCCGACAATACTAGCATGCGTGACCTACTTTTTAATAATCCGCTCTGTTTCTTTCTTAAAGGTATCTAGGGTAGCCTCAATATTTTTGTTATCATACATAATGGCCTGGATGGCTTTGTTGAACTCCTGCATAACCTGTGTCCAAGCTACATGCTTATTCGTATCGACCGCATATTGAAGCTGATCATAAGCCACTTTACGATTCGGCTGTTTGGCCCAAAGATCCTTCATTTGTTGGGACTCCACCATCTTTTTAGTAAAAGGAAGATAGCCAGAATCCAAAATGAACTGTAAGCCGCCTTGAGGATCAGTCATGGTCCAACGAATAAATTCCCATGCGGCCTCTTTATTTTTCGAGTTGGACATTAACGCAACATTCGCCCCACCCGTAGGGTTCGCATACACTTGATCCATTGGCAGGAAGGCCGTAACATAATTAAATTTTGCTGTATCCGTTAAACTGCCGATGACACCGGTGGATTGGAACATCATACCGATCTTGCCGCTCGAAAACATCTGGTTGACGATATTGCCTGAATCCTGGGCTGGAGGGTAATATAAGGCACCGGTGCTTTGCATATCCTTCAGGAATTTAAAAACTTTCACGCCTTCCCCATTGTTAAATCCGATTGAGGTATTGGCATCATTGAAAAACTTGCCTTTTGCTTGAGTGATCATAGCAATGGGATACCATGTATCGTATGGCATGCTGTATCCGTAGCGCTTAGTCTCTCCATTTTCTTTAATCACCAGCGCGTTTGCGACTTTATTCAATTCATCCCACGTTTTAGGTACAGCGAGTCCTTTCTCATCCAGCATCGTCTTGTTTATATGTAAAATCGGTGTTGAACGATTTAATGGCAAAGACACCAATTTATCATTGAAAATCGAATGCCCTAGAAGGCCGGCTGTAAAGTCATCCTTGCTTAAACCTGACTTCTTAAGAAAAGGATTCATGTCTTCCAATACCTCTGAATCTGCAAACAGTTGTACATAGGCCCGCTCAAGCATGGCTACATCAGGTCCGGTTTTAGCGGCAACAGCCTGTTGAAGCTTGGTAACGGTTTCATCATAAGAACCCTGAAAGGTTCCAACCACCTCAATTTTATCCTGAGAGGCATTAAAGCGTTTGATCATGGCATCCGTGTATTCACCGTTTTTGCCGCCTAAGGAATGCCAGAATTGAACAGTTGTTTTACCTCCCGCGCCGGTCGGTGTCGTCGGTGCAGTTGTCGAGGATTGGGGATTTGACTTGGGTTCAGTTGTTTGCTGTGGCTGACCGCTGGTACAAGCTGCAAGTAGAGTTGACAGCATAGTCATCGACAACAATACAATCGAAAGCGCTTTCTTCATAACGGATGACCTCCAAATAGGTTATAGTTTTTCTAGCAAGGAAAATTCAAGCTTCATTTTATCCCAGAATAAACAAATGCTTTGACGATTTGCTTGGAAGCAAACAGATATACGATAAGAATAGGTACAACCAATACAACGTTTCCTGCCATGATGATATGCCAGTTGCTTATTCCCTCGGTTTCCCTCAACATCGCTATTCCCATCGTTAAAGGCCGAACCTGCGCCGAATCGGTCATGACCAACGGCCAGAAATAATCGTTCCAATGGCTGACAAAGCTGAATAAGGCAATCGTTGCTAAAGCTGGCATTGACATGGGGATCATGATTTTCATAATAATTTTAAATTCACTGGCGTTATCCAATCTGCCTGATTCTATTATTTCCTGTGGAATTTGCATAAAATATTGGCGCAGCAGAAATATCCCAAATGCGTTTGCCATGAAAGGAATAATTTGCGGCAAAAGCGAGTTGATCACTCCCCATTCTGCTAACATCAGGTATACTGGGATAAACGTTACCTGCCCGGGAATCATAAACGCCAGCAAAACCAACGCAAATATAATCTCTTTCCCCGCAAACTTATACTTAGCAAACGCATACGCGGCTGGGATCATCACAATAAACTGCAGGATAATGATGGAGAATGTGATAATAAGAGAGTTTCTTGCATAGGTCAAAAACGGACCCGCCCTCATAGCTTCCACAAAATTAATCCATTGCGGCCATGCTGGAATCCAGGTAGGCGGAAACGCCAATGTTTCTTCAAAGGTCTGCAGCGAAGTTGAAATCATCCATAAAAACGGAAATATAAACACCATCAAAATTGCTGCTTTACATATAAATCCAAATGTCCATTTGATGGATTTCAGATTGAATGTCACCGATTGTACACCCCCTTTGTCTTGGTCATTTCTGCTGATTATTGATAATGAACTCTTTTGGACAGCAATCGGAAATAAATGAACGTCAGAATTGCAATAATCGCCATCAAGACGACGCCAGTAGCCGAAGCGTAACCGATACTATTTGTTCTAAATTCGTAAATATAGTAAACGAGAGTCGTAGTCGCATTATTGGGACCGCCTGCTGTCATGATTTTTACGGTATCAAACACCTTAAAGGAACCGATGGTCATAATGATCAATATAAAAAACAGCTGCGGAGAAATAAGCGGTAAAGTAATCTTGTAGAACATCTTGAACCTGCTAGCGTTATCCAGTGCAGCGGCTTCGTAAATGCTCGGCGGCACGCTTTGAAGCGCAGCAACGATGATTAACGTATAGTATCCGATATTTTGCCAGACGGATACGATAATCACGGAGAGCATTGCTGTATTAGAGCTCTGCAACCACGAAGAAGGCGGGAGACCAATAGCCTTTAGCAGAAAATTCAGTATGCCGTGATTAGGCTCCATAAGCCACATCCATACTAAAGCGACAGACACAATGGAAATGATATGTGGAGTGAAAATTCCGGCTTGCACAACCGCGTTGAAGCGTGTTTTTTTATTTAACCAGATGGCAATCAGCAGAGATAGAAGCATCGTGAGCACGACAACCCCTACCGTGTAGACAACCGTATTGCTTAGAGCCTTGTAGAAATCTTCACGAGTGAATATTTGTGTGAAATTGTCAAAGCCGATGAATTTGCTTCTATCTTTATTCATTAAGTTGTATTTATAAAAACTTAATTGAATTAAATAGATCACCGGATATATGACGAAAAGAATAATGCCTGTCATAGCGGGTAAGACCATCACATAGGGTCGAATCGCTTCCCAAATTCGTTTTTTATCCATTTTGCTGCCCTCTCAGCATCTTTAAATAGTTACCAAAACGGGCATCGCTCTCATCGATCCGGTTCTCATCCGCTCCAAAGAAAAAGATCTTAGCCGCATCCACTCCGACATAAACTTTCTGATCAAAAGAAAACAAATCTTCGGTGCATTTGATCATAAACGTATACTCGCTAGATTTGACCTGATAGATCGTTTCAGACCCAAGCATTTCTCTCGTGGCAACCACACCCTGCATAGAAAAATGAAAGTCTCCTGGTTCAGCGGATAGCATGGCACTCTCCGGGCGAAAGCCGAACTTTACCCCGTCTACGCCCAAGTCACCAATATTCATCGGTGGAACTCCGATAAATTGTGCTGCAAAGAGGTTGTTCGGCCGGCGATAAATGACCTCGGGAGGGGCTTCCTGCTGAATCCGTCCGCGATTCATCAGTACAATGGTATCCGCCATTGACATGGCCTCTACTTGATCATGAGTGACATAAACAAAAGTCGTACCGAGTTTTTTATGCATCTCAATGAGTTCAATCCGCATCTGGACCCTTAGCTTGGCATCGAGATTGGACAGCGGCTCATCCATAAGAAATACGGATGGTTTTTTCACCATGGCGCGGGCCAGAGCCACACGCTGGCGTTGTCCCCCAGATAAAGTGGACGGTTTACGGTCCAGATACTCATATAACCCTACGGTTGCGCTGATTCCCTCTACCAATCGGGTTCTTTCCTCTTTGGCTACCTTATTGTTCTTCAAACCAAATTCAATGTTTTCCCTTACGGACATCGTGGGGTAAATGGCATAGTTTTGAAATACCATGGCTACGCCTCTTTGACCTGGAGCAACTCGTGTTACATCCTTACCGTTGATAAGTACAGATCCTGATGTATGGGGATCAAGCCCGGCAATCATTCGGAGTAGTGTTGTCTTCCCGCAGCCTGACGGACCTACCAATACAGTGAATTTGCCATCCTCAATCTTTAAATTCAAACCTTCAATAATAATATTTTTATCAAATG
Organism: Paenibacillus sp. V4I7; assembly: GCF_030817275.1. NCBI lineage: Bacteria > Bacillati > Bacillota > Bacilli > Caryophanales > Paenibacillaceae > Paenibacillus > Paenibacillus sp. V4I7. The sequence goes on from NZ_JAUSZD010000002.1 coordinate 5,348,355, forward strand.
ACTGTGTGACTTGTACGAATTCAATGGACGCCAAGAGCAATCCTCCTCACCAATTATTCCCAGACTCAAATATGATTGCGTTTACAAATTGGAATAGGTGTTCAATTGCGCTTATTAACAAACATTCAGTTTTATGATACAATTCTTTATACGACTTTCACTGTGTCACCAGTGAAAGTCTAGGATTGTTTTTTTCCAGTCCCTGTGAGACATGGCAGATTCCATAGCGCCAGCGAGGTCTTCTGCCGTGCTCACCACCGTATACTTCTCCGGAAGCAATTTTCTTAATGTATCCTGACAATCCGGGCTTTCCATAACTTTCAATACTTGTTTGAAATCACTTACGGAGCTGCGACTGCTGCCGTGAAGTGTAATTCCCTTCTCCAGCACGTCTCTTGTATTGATCGGTACAAGATCCTCGCTAACCCCCATCGCTATGAGATGACCCCCTGGTTTTAGAATATCAATACCCTGATTGATAGCGCTTTCGCTAAATCGCCCGCCTGTACATTCCACCACGATATCGACTTTCTCACCGGATTGGAAATCGTAGTTCTGCACCATTTCAGTCGTTCCAAAGGTGAATTGATCCAGCTTTTCTCTTACCGCCCCAAAGACGATTAAGCGATCACTGCCGATCTTATACACGTGATGCAGCATGGCTGCGGTCAAATATCCCACCGGTCCATCACCAAACACAGCGATTCGGGCCCGATCCAACAGGGGACTGACTCCTCTTAAAGCTCTGTACGAAACGCTGCATAATTCCGACAATACGGCGATCTCGTCGGGTATCAGATCGGGAATCGGAACCGCGCATTCCTCAGGAAGCACCAATCGGCTCTGGGCGATCCCATCCGTACCGCTTCCTAGAAATTCCGAATGATAGCAATAGTTATCTTCTATCTCATTCCTGCATGCCGGACAACATTGCTCAGGTTCGATTCCTCGAAGTAAATAGCCCGGTAAGTTCGGAACAATAAGCACTCGCTGACCTTCAGAGAGTTTGTTTGACTTACTTTCGGCCACGATTCCGATGCCTTCATGCAGCAAAGCCATTGGTAGTTTTCTGGCCAACACCTCCGGCTTTCTCTGTCCGCTAAAGTAACGCAGATCGGCGTGACAGATACTGGCAATGGTTGGCTCCACTGCGACTTCTCCCCTTCGAATTTCTCTTTCGACTACCAACTCTTGAATTTCACGCGGCTTAGTCAAGCGTAGAGTTCGTGAATGTACTGCGCCGGTTATTCTGCTGGCCACTAACAAAAACACCTCCAACTGTTTTTCTATATATATGAAATTTCGAGGTTGTACAAGCAACCTCGAAAGAATCATCTTCCGTTAAACAACAATGACATTCACTCCGGAATCCTGAAATTGCTTTCTGTCATATTCCGTAACTTCCTTACCTGTAATTAAAGAATGAATGGCCGAATTCGGAGCAACTGTATGTAGAGACAACTTACCTATTTTCGTGTCATCAGCAACCACAATGACTTCCTGCGCCGCGTTAATCATTCCTTGTTTAGCGAGAACCAGTTGAGCCTCCGGATGCATTAATCCATGTTTAGGGTGTATCGCGGGCGTACCGATAAAAGCTTTGGATACATGCAGCGACCGAAGCACTTGATCCGTAAACATGCCATTTAACATAAAGCTCGAAGGATACAAATCGCCTCCTGTTACCGTAATCTTCACGCCCGGGGCATCACGTAGTTCAGCTGCGATATTAATATCGTTGGTTACAACTGTAATGTTCGAACGATGGATTAACTGCTTCGCAATGTGAAGCGTGGTTGTACCCGAGTCTATGATGATATGATCTCCATCTTCCACCATACTTGCGGCCATTTTGCCAATACGTATCTTTTGTTCGAGCTGTACATTGGACCTTTCATTAAAGGAAGGCTCGTTATGGGTTAATTGCTCCACAATAACCCCGCCGTGAGTTCTTTTGAGCAGGCCTTCCTGTTCAGCCTCCGCCAAATCCCTGCGAATGGTTGCTTCATGAACATCAAATTCTAAGGCTAGTGCTGCCACTGAAGCTACGCGATGCTGTCTTACAAATTCAACAATTCTTATTTTTCTTTCCGCAGCTAACATCGTTTCATGCTCCCTCTCAAACAAACATTAACTTGCAGTGTTATGTTTATTTATGCTTGAATTTGTTCTTTTAAATTATCATTGGCAAACATTTCTGTCAATACTATATTTTATATTCTTTGTTCCAGATCACGCACACGGCTATATTTGTTGCCATTAAAGCATTTATTATAAAAGTTTATTAATGTTTATTTATGCAATGTTATATTAATATTATGTTTGAATATCTTCCTAAAAAAGTGAAAAGCAGAACTTTCCAAGGATTTGTTACTTATGGCAGTTTATCTATTTTTATTAGATGGGAACGACTATAATCCAGTTACAAATCCCTCACCTACAGGTAATACCTATTCTATTATTAACTTGAATACCGGCCTTCAGGTGGAGCGAACATGGACTCGGGCAAAAACGCCAACATATTTTTTAAGGATGCTCTCGTAACAGATACTTGATTTCTTGTCTATGTGAGGGAGTTTGGTTTCGTAAGTATAGGTAATTATTTCCGAGGAAATATGATATCTTTCATCAAAATTTGCAATTTACCAACTATTCCAACTCACAAGGAGGAAATCGTTGGTAATTTTACGTTTAAAACTACTTTTATTCTCTTTTAAAATATGGTAAGATGAAAACGTTCTCAATGTAAGCGTTATCATTTTTAAAGGGGGATTACAAAATGAATGTAGCGCTCGAAACAAGAAATACCTATGAGGACTTCGCACTTGAGAAGGATATTATGTACTTCCGAGTCGGAGAACATGGGCTCGTCTCTTTCCATGGGAAAAACTATCACATTAAAAAACGCATGACCTCTGAGCAAATTCAAGAAATTACTACAAATAGCTCCTTTTTCAAGGTCAACACGGATTGCTATGTGAATACAAGGAAAATTCTACAGATTCAGGATGGCAAAGTGTTCTTCGAAATCAAAGGTGCTGATTCCAAATTTGCATCGATTACGAAGCTACGTCAATTCCGACTGAAAGAAATCGTGCAGCAGCACAAAGCGGAAGCAGTTGCAGGTGAATCAGCAGAATAATGAAAACAGCCTTAAGGCGCAGTGTTGAACCAAACTACAGCGGCCAAGAGGTTATACCAAAAAGGAGCTAACGAGAATCCTCGCTAGCTCCTTTTTGGTCAAATCCTATGAAATTTTTGCAAGTGTTTCTTGTTGATGCTCACGGATAAGAAAGCGTATGTAGTCGACTGTTGTATCTTTCACCTTTTTGGCTTCTTCCAAAGTCGCGAAGCTGTACTCAGCATGATCGGTGCTTTCGTACTTCTTCAGCTCTTCATAGTTCATTCCAAGTGTGGAGAAGTTATAAACCAGTTCGTAGGGTGTCTTAATATCCACATTTTTTACGAAAATATCTTTGGAAAAGAATGAGCCTTGTTTCTCCACTTTAAAAATCACACGAAACGGCTTGTCTTTATCCGACACAAAGCACTTGATAACAACGTCGATTTCCATCGTTTTATAATCCACAACGTTCGTAGGTTCCTGCTTTGGTGTATGCATCCATTTTTTCAAAAAACCCAGCACAAGATTCCCTCCCCAATAACGACATGAATATAACTCATATTGTAGCGGATACACCAACAATTGACAATCCAAAAAATGGTTATTTTTGCAGTAAAAATTAACATTCCCTCTCATTTATGAGGAAGTTCCTATTTCCCCAAGAGATCTTTTAGCGGCTTTCTTCCTATAATTCCAAATAATAATCAGACAAAGCACACCAGTTAACACGCCACAACAGACGAAAGCCCCATTCGCACCATATCGATCTGCGACAAAACCAGCAAAAATGCTTCCTATCGGCGTGGAGCCCGCAAATACAAGTGAATACACACTCATTACGCGCGCGCGATACTCCTCTTTGGCATGCATCTGAAGAGATGAATTACTATTCGTTGCAAATATGATGTTGAAAAATCCGGTTAAAGCTAACAATCCACCGCAGACCCAAACGGAAGTGCTTAGTCCATTTAAGACCAAACAAACCGCAACTACTAAACTAGCTATAATACTTAATTTCAGCATTGGCCCTTGCTTACTGCGAAATGACATTGTGAGCGCCCCCGCGAAAGAACCCACACCCAGACATGACATTAACGTGCCATACGTGGTCTCTCCCATGTGCAGCACACTTTTAGTGAAAACCGGAATGAGTACATTAAAGTTAAAAGCAAGCGTGCCGATCACCGTTACGAGAAGCACAGTCTGTGCTAACAAAGGATCTCTTGCAATGTAGACAATTCCATCTTTAATTTCCTTCATCATGCCATCGCGCGAGTTCTTCTTCCGAACATAGGGTGCTGCTTTAATATGAAACAATCCATACAGAACTGCCAGAAAGCTAACCCCATTGAGCAAAAAACACCACCCAGCACCCAGCCAAGCCATCATCACTGCACCAATCGCAGGACCAACAATCCTTGCCATGTTAAATGTCGTTGAATTGAGAGCTATGGCATTCATGAGATCTTCTTTTCCCACGATTTCTATATTAAACGACTGTCTCGTTGGCATATCCAGCGTATTATTAAGCCCAAGCAGCAGAGCTAGCACAATGATATAGCTGTACTTTACCGTATCTGTCAAGACGAGTATTGCCAACGTAAAGGCTAGAATCATCGCAACCGTTTGCGTAACAAGCAGGATATTCTTCTTTGGAAACTTATCAACGATAATGCCTGCAAACAAGGAAAATAAGAGAATTGGGAGGAACTGACATGCCGCAACAATCCCAAGTTTAAGAGGCGAGCCAGTGATCGTCAGTACGAGCCAAGACTGCCCAATATTTTGCATCCACGTTCCAATGAGCGAGACACACTGACCTAACCAAAGATACCGATAATTACGATGCGTTAAAGCATGAAAATGCTTATCGATAAACAGCGAACTTGCAAGCTTCATATTCATGGCTCCACCTGCTCCTCTGCGAAACGGGACGCATTATCTCCCATTTTCTCCAAAATAGTCAAAGCCAGTAGTTTCTCCTCATCCGTTAAACCAAACGTTAGACGTTCTCGCCAGTCCGTCAGTACCTTCCGCACATCACCTTTAATCAGCAGCGCCTTTTCGGTTAGATGAACTTCGTTGCATCTCTTATCTTTTTTACTGACCGTACGGGTTATGTAGCCTTGCTCTTCTAACTTTTTAAGTGCTTTTGCTGTCGTACCTTTATCAATCTTCAAATAATCCGCTAACTCTTCTTGTGTAAGACCATCTTCTTTATATAGCGCGTTGATGAAAATATGCTGCCCTCTGCCGATGTCGTATTTCTTCAAATGCTCACCAATATACATTTGCCCATAACGGTAAATGAGTGAGACCCACCTTGGTATCGAATTTCTATTTTCGATCATAAACATGTCTCCTTTGTTTGAGCAAAATAGTAGTGATTTTCCGAATCGTTGAACTTGCTACTGTTTTATCATACGCCTGATTAGTTGCATGTGCAACTAATTTCCGGGCCTAAAATTTGATAAATGATAAGAGCGATATTACGGGATTCAGCAATCTCCGAGCTGTCGGGCAATAATGAGGAATGAAGCATACATGAATAAGCTCGGAAAGCGCGCCTATTTCTAGACTTAACTGAAATAAGCGCGTTTTCAGAGCCTAACGTTACGAGAACCCTGCAAGGTTGGAACTAGCGTCCAGCCCAGCAGAACAAAAAAAGAGCGAGCACCCAAACAGCCTGCGCTGCGTGGATACTCGCTCTTTATGTCCTAGAGAAACTTGATGCAAACGGGCCGCGATACCGCTACCGATTGCCCTGTTTCACGCAGCATTCCAGTTTCCGCATCGATGCGGAATACCGTAATGCTGTTCGAGTCCTGGTTCGCCGCGAGGAGGAACTCCCCCTGCGGCGATAAGGCAAAGTTCCTCGGCGTCCGCCCGAGCGTCGCCTGCCAACCCACGACCGACAGCGTGCCGCTTTGTCGGGCAACCTCATAAACCGCGATACTATCGTGTCCGCGGTTAGATGCATACACATAGCGGCCATCCTCGGAGAGATGGATGTCCGCGCATGTGCTCTCGCCGCTGAAGCCTTCCGGCAGCGTCGAAATGCTCTGCAGCGCGGTCAGAACTCCCGCGTCTGCCTCATAGCCCAGCACGGTAACCGTGCTGTCCAGCTCATTGATCGCGTACACGTACCGACTGTCCGCGCTATAAACCAAATGCCGCGGGCCTGCGCCCGGCTTCATCGCCGCATCGCCATGCGGCTGAAGCAAGCCGCTTTCCGCGTCGATGCTGCTAACCACCAGCCGATCAAGGCCCAGATCGGCTGAAATCGCATACCGATTGTTCGGTGCCGGAACAATCGAGTGCGCATGCGGAGCCTCTTGGCGATCCGCACGCGGCCCCAATGGACCTTCATGTTTGACCAACTGTGCATGCTCACCAAGCCGCCCGTCCGCTTCTATCGGATAAACGGTCACGCTGCCGCTTGAATAATTCGCTACATAGACCGTTCGGTTAGTCTGGTCCAAGCTGATATAACAAGGAGCAGATCCGTCGGTAGGCTGCTGATTCAACTTCTCAAGCCTACCGGTGCCAGCTTCTATCGCATAAGATGCCGCGGAGCCTCCAAAACGACCGTTGTACGTTTCTGTCTCACTCACCGCATACAAAATCGTCCGTGCATCATTCAGAGCAAGAAAGGAAGCATTTGGCAAATCCCTATACGATTCCACCAACCTCATTTCACCGCTCAAACGATTGAACGCATACAAGGAAATCCCATTTGTATTGCGCTCATCTGTATAGGAACCAACATAGACATACAATTCTTTCTGTTCTCCTACTGACATTGGCAACCAGCCTCCACGATAGCGATTTCTGCTATAAGTATTGTCACTTCTTCAGTATTCATTTCCTATGTAATCTCATAAACCTACTCTCACATTTCCCTACTTAATCTCATAATCCTGCTTTTTTTTGCTTTAATTCCCACCCGCACCTTACGCCAAACCGCAGTAACAACCATAGCAATAACCGCCCCATACAGAGCAAGCTCCATATCGTGGTGCGTATCCCATTGATCACCTTGTGTTCCTAGGAATAACGTTCCAATCTCAGGAGCAACAATCAGCGCCACCCACATTTCAATAAGCTCATAAAAAGCCCCCATTGCCAAAACGATGACACAGGTAATCACATAAAGCCATTTACTGCCTAGCCGTGTCCATGCACTCATCGCTTCCCGAATCGGATAGGCGAGGAGCAATCCAAAGCTAAAATGAACCAAGCGATCATAATGATCACGTTCCGAGTGAAGAATTAGCTTCAACCAAACATCCACCCAATTCTCGTTATACGAATAATGAGCCCCAAACGTATGCAGCAGTAAGAACAAAGCAATCCAAGCATAAGACAAATTCGTAAACGTAAAAAGTTTATATGTACTTACAAGTCCAATTAGCGTTGCCCATATCAGTAGATTTTCCAATACCCAGTTATACCTGCTGTAAGGCTCTACCGCCAGCCAAATCCATATCCCTACAAACATAACGATTATCATTTGCAAAAACCAATTTTTAGTGAATGAAATGGTCTGCATGGTTCAGTCCCCCTTGTTATTACCTCTAAACTCAGGTTACCTCGCCACTGTCTTTTCCAAAAGTACTAACTTCAACTAGTACCTTCTTTAGACGTATTGAACAAATCATATTTCACTTCTGAGAAGTTATGATCGGTAAAAGCATTCAAGTGCTCATCAGTCAGCCACAATCGGAACTGGAAAGTATGCTGGGTAAGATTATAAATGCGCAGGTTTCCTTTTTCAACCAAAAATAGGTTCATCCTTCAAGCTAATAGATCACTAATTAAGATGTTCCATCCATCGATTTGGTTCAAAGACTTAAACGAGGAGAGACTTTGGTCTACGACCAAAGATCCCAACGAGGAGAGACTTTGGTCTACGACCAAAGATCCCTATATTAGGTGCTAATTTCCTAAGGAAGAAGCTCGTAAAAGATCGGCGTTACCTCACTACCCTCATATACATGCAAAATATGGTTCTTATATGCCTTCATCTCAGATAACGTCGCGATCAAGAAAGCGTGAGAGGCATTCCCTGTTCCAGTTCCTGTCCCTGCCCCTTTCTCTGCTTTAATCCCACCATCCCTAACCTGTTCCAAAGTAACATAAGCAAACTGCCCCCAAGGCGCAGCATCCAACCCGATATGCGGATCAATCCAGTAACGAATCTGAAGTCCATGAAACCAAGCCATCTTCAAAGCCTGCTCGGCAAAAGCCCCCGTTCCATAAAGATGAATGACACATACGCCATCCTCTTTCACCTTTTGGATCGTCTCAAACAGCATCACCTGGCTGCCGAACCCATCTTGTAGCCGCAAATAGAATGTATATAAATAATACGCAAATCGTATAGTCACAAGACCCTGCGGCCAATTCGCATTCAAAATCGACGGCCCATAATTACAGGTATTCAAAAATGCTTCCGGCCCTTGCTCGAACCATTCTTCGGCCACATCTTCACAAATCGGTGCAATGTACTCGGTACAGAAATTGTCCTGATGCGTCAAATCCCCCAACAATCTCGCTTCCTCGGGTCTCGGCATATCGAGAACACGGTGCAGCGGCTTGCTCCACTCCACAGGCTGTAGGGATGCGCGCTGCAATCGCCCCTCTTTCTGCTGTAGCAAATAGGCATAATAACCTTGGAACGCTAAAGCACCTTCTTGACATGCCCGTTTCATCGCATACTCTTTGTCAGGACGTTTCAGCTCGGCCGTAATCGGCCTGATTTGACCGAGCTCACCTTCAGCATAACGAAGCGTCGAACCGAAATCGCCCATCATGAGCTCCTCCAAAAAGGCAGGCGTCCTTGCGATACGTTTCCCCTCATCACTTCCCCCGCTACCCGAGCGCAGCATACTACGGATATCCATACCACGCATACTCAGCTCATCCAGCCGATTAGCGCCAACAGCGAGCAAATGCGTCATTTGCGGCTTATGTCCCGCTAAGCTCACTATTTTTTCTAGTGATTTCTGAATGGTTCCGTGAAAGCCAATATCGACCGTTACCAACCGTTCAGGCGAACCAAATTCTTGCTTCAAATAACTTACAAAAAGCTGCCTATGCCGCTTCACAGACGCCAAAATTTTAGTTTGTATGGGTGCACTTCGTAGAAAACCCCCAATTTGATCATAGATGGAGCTTCCATTTTCACCTACTATATACTTGCAAGTTTCAATTCTTTCCTCCAAAAATGCTTCAAAATGAAAATGATCGCTTTCTTCGCAGATATCAAGTACCTCGAATAGCTCGCTTATTTTCAAACCGTGAATGCCTAGCAAAAGTGTTAGCTCATCATCACCAAAGCTCTCCAGTCCCGCCAAAAAAGTAGCTTGTCTGGAAACATAGATCGGCTTTATCTGGAGGTCAACACCTCGAATACGCGCAGCACTTTCAAGCATCGGGGCTAACAAATAAGCTTCTCTCATTAAAGGATGTACAGTCCGGATGCCCTCATCCACACATTGATCAATGACCCACTCACACAGAGCTTGCAAAAATGGTCCAATTACACTGGTACCCAACTTATAAAATACGCGGTCCAGCTCGCCCATTCCAACCGTCATATCCGAGGCTTCTGCTAGCTTCCGCAGGGACTTCCATTCTGGCAGTACATGTCCATGTCTAACATACTCCCAGTGATGCAAGCTCCCGAAATGTTCAGGAACGACGTTGTAGTGTACGCTCCTTATTCCTTCTTTGGAGGCACCTTCCACATCTGCGGCTATATTGTCACCAATATGTACAATTTCGTGACTCTCGAGCTGTGGGTAAAGTTCCTTCAACCGAGCGAATAAATGCCCCGATGACTTCCCTTCATGCTCCTCCGATGAAACAAGCAGCGTATCTACGCTTAATAGATCTAGACCTGACGACGAAAGAATCCAGCGCAGCTGCTCGGAGGATAAATACATATCCGATAACAGTGCTACCGGAATCTGCTTGCTTTTACAAGCAGCTAACAATGACGCCACATGCGGGTTCACATAGCAAACTTCCGCCTCAGTCTCGACTTCTATCTGAGCCATCTTGTCCCTGATACAGACCCCTTCCGGCATCTCAGCATAAATGAGTTCCAAAGTAACCTCGCCAAAGCCCGTTACGGCAGCTTGTCGATCACGGGCATTGTTCTCAGCACGAATCCGCATCTCTTTGAAAGCGGCTGGTGATATGGAAGCCTTCAAGCAGCCAATACGGTGTGCTTTTTCCGCAACAAGAACAAAAACGTCAGAGGGATTTGCACAAGTACGAAATAATAGCGTATCGAAAATATCCAAACTGAGCAGCGAAATGGCGTCAATATCACCAATCAAGCCACTTAGAAAGCGATCCTTTTTCCATAAATGAAGATCGGTAAAGCTTATACTTGTATGCGGTACCTCCAGCATTAGAAACCTCCTTAAAGTTTTGCTTATTTATCACTTATATTTGAGAAGTACACCGAAATTGAGGTAAGCTTAAAATACCATAATTCGGAGGTGCGCTTTTTCATGTCCTATCAGCCCTTAGTGTCCATCATTATCCCTACGTATAATCGCCAAATTGAACTCGCTGAGCTCGCAGAATCATTATACCGCCAAACGTACAAAAACTTACAAATCATCATCGTTAACGATTGCGGCCCCTCCGTCGATTTCATTCAGGAATTGTACCCGGAACTGGCTATTCAGATCGTCAATATGCCGCAAAACTTGAAGCATGTTCATGCACGCAACCGCGGATTGCAAGAGGTAAAAGGCGATTTCATTATGCTCTGTGATGACGACGATCTGCTGCTTCCGATCCATATCGAGCGCATGCTGCAAGAAATAGAAGGCTATGATCTTGTCTACCCAGACGTAGAAATTTTCGATTATGTTTATGAAAATAACGCCCGTTCCATCACAGATCGGTTCGTTTTTGCTTATGAATTCGATGTGCCTGCGATGCGTAGGTTTTCGACCTTCTTTTCTTCCGGCTGTATATTTCGTCCCGAGGTTATCAACGTTCTGGGCGCTTTTGACACGGAAGTATTTCATTATTGGGACTGGGATTTCTTCTTACGAGCAGCTGAGCAATTCCGTGTGAAACGTGCGCCAATCGCAAGTGTACTCTATGCCTTCTCGCAGCAAGGCAGCAGCAATATGTCGGGTCAATTAGATAACATGCGTCCTTATTTGGACATGCTCTCAGCCAAGCATCAACTCGGTGAATTGCCAACGAAAAACTTCTTCCTCCTGCTGGAAGAACCGGAAGTGAAAGCGCGACAAGCAGTGACCGAAATCATCTGGGACGGGAAACCGATTCGCTCTCGTTTATCCAAATAAACTTTTGGCATAGAAGCTTCGAAACTCGCTTGGCGTCATTCCTTCATGTTCTTGAAACCGCTGGTTGAAATAACTCGCGCTGGCATAACCTGATTCCTTGGCGATGTCTTTGATCGGCCAGTTCTCCTTTTCAATTAAACGCTGCTTAGCGAATTGAATGCGGCAAAGCGTAATGAAGGAGAGCGGGGTCATCGACATAGCTTTACGAAATAATTTACAGAAATAGTAAGTGCTTACGCCTGTGAGCTCCGCCCATTCTTCCAAGATGAACGGTTCACAGGCTTTTTGCTGCATCGAGGGAAGTAAGGCGAGAATGCGATCCACGGATTCCATCCCCCGATTTCCCGTTAAAGGCGCCGCATAGCTCATGAATTCGCACAATATCTTATACGTCAGTGTCGAGAGATTCGTTGTCCGAAGGATGCTATTCGTCTCCGCCTCCAGCAAAAGCTCATGATACGCTTCTTCAAGCTCATTCCATCGCTTTAACGTCCACAAGGTCCGAAGAAATCCTCGCTCCAGCATAAACTCCTTTATATGATTTCCATAAAAATGAACCCACCTTACATCCCATGGATCTTCCTTCGAGCTGTAGTATTTTTGTTCTTGATATGGAAAATACAGAAAAGCATCCCCTTTTTGAATCGGATACTGTTCCCCCTCAATTTCGACGTACCCTTTACCTGAAACGATGAAATGCAAGCTAAATGTCTCACATAACCTCTCGGACCGATAGACAGAATGATTCGGGAGATCACGGTACCAGCCAACAGACTCTGGAAAAATGAAATAAGAAGATTGCTGCAGCCTCGGCAGCATGACATGCCTTTGCATCTTAACTCCTCCTCTTCTAATGACAATATTCCGATACTCGGTGCAATATATTATCATATTCATTTTAAATAACTCGTTTTATAATAACAATATACCGTTATCAAATATTTTACAAAAGGAGAAATGCTGTAATGACAAAGCTTCGTTGGGGGATTTTAGGTTGCGCCAATATAGCCATAAGGGCTTGTATTCCTGGTATCCAGCAGTCTCAGACTGGCATTGTAAGCGCTATTGCCAGCCGCAATCTGCAGAAGTCACAGGAAACTGCAGCTAAGCTAGATATTCCTAAGGCTTACGGCAGTTATGAAGAATTGATCGAGGATCCAGATATTGATGCCTTATACATACCGCTTCCGAACCATCTGCACAAAGAGTGGACGATTCGTGCTGCCCAGGCTGGTAAGCATGTACTGTGCGAGAAGCCAGCTTCTCTTACGGCGGATGATGTTCAAGAAATGGTCACGGCTTGCGAACAAGCAGGTGTGGTTTTTGCCGAAGCTTTCATGTATAGACACCACCCGCGGTACGAGCGGATTAAAGCTATTATGGAATCCGGTGAAATCGGTGATATTCGTGGAATTCATGGTGTTTTTACCTTTAGTAACCCTGGTGATAGCAAAAATGTTCGCTACGTTCGTGAATGGGGTGGCGGTTCGGCCTATGACGTTGGATGTTATCCACTAAGTGCTGCAAGAATGCTGTTGGGCAGGGAACCAGAGGCTGTGACCACTCACGCCTTCTTCTCGCCGGAGCATGATGATGTCGATATGATGATGTCCGGTTTAGTTGAATTTAGCGGCAATGTCGCGTTAACCTTTGACTGCGGAATGTGGGCAGCTTTCCGTAATACGCTCGAAATCGTTGGCGCGCATGGACGTATTGAAGTCCCTTCTGCGTTTGTGACGCCAACAGAGGAATCCGGCAATTTTATCGTCCATGTTAAAAATGAACGCCGTGAAGAAAAGGTTCCTTTTCTCAACCAATACGCGCTGCAAGCGGACGACATGGCTTATGCCGCTTGGGGTGAGAGAGCACCTCGCTTCCCAGCGAGTGATGCTATTAAAAACTTGAAAGTGATCGATGCATGCCTGAAGTCAGCTAGAGATCGCTCACGAATTGTTATTAATCAATAATCATTCATATAAAGAAAGCAGGGATGATTTCATATGAAGCACATTCAGATTAAAGGATTAGATAAACCAGTATCCAAACTGATCATGGGATCTGACTTTTTTAGACTGGATAATGGTCAAGAAGTCAGCGAAATCCTCGGGCATTATCTATCTATCGGTGGAAATACGATTGACACAGCCTTCATCTATTGTGGTGGCCAGAGTGAGCAAGCGCTTGGGATTTGGCTCGATGAAATGGGCAATCGCGATGACATCAATATCTTTACCAAGGGCGCACATCATGATGCTAGCGGGCCCAGAGTGAATGCGGAAGCAATTCGAAGTGATTTGTTCACCAGTCTCGAGAGACTGCACACTGACTATATTGATCTTTATGCGCTTCATCGCGATGACCCGTCAACACCGGTCGGCGTTATCCTCGAAGCGCTGAATGAACATGTGGAAGCTGGAAGAATCCGCGCCTTTGGCGGATCCAACTGGACACATGAACGTCTGCAAGAAGCAGCAGATTATGCTGAGCAGCATGGTCTAATCGGCTTCAGCTTCAGCAGCCCTAACCTTAGCCTAGCTAAAGCGAACGAGCCATTCTGGGCTGGCTGTGTCTCAACCGATGAGCAAGCGCTGCGCTGGCATGAAGCCAAGCAGTTCCCACTGCTGTCCTGGTCTTCGCAGGCACGCGGATTTTTCACTGGGCGGTTCACGCCGGAGAACCGCGAAAACGCCGATCTCGTCCGCGTCTTCTACAGTGACGAGAACTGGACGCGGCTGCGCCGCGCCGAACAGCTGGCGCAGGAAAAAGGCGTCAGCGCGATCCAAATCGCGCTCGCCTATGTGCTGAGCCAGCCGTTCCCGGCATGCGCCCTCATTGGGCCGCGCAGCGAAGCCGAAATGCTCTCATGCCGTGACGGCGCGCAGCTTGTGCTGTCTGCGCAGGAGCTGGCATGGCTTGATTTGACCGCAGCGACGGTGTAACAGCTGCGCAACCTTTGCGGCACCGTTTGTGTGCCGCTTGAAGCCCCCCGGCCGATATTGGGCCGGGGGGCTTTGTGTGCTTGTGGATACTCACCTGCCGGATTTTGCTTTTCTGGCACTTTCCACTCAAATAAGAGTCTCTGAAGACTCTTATTTAGCAAATTGAGCTTAAATTGGATTAAATCCGAGCAAATAAGCGCCTCTAGAAACTGCTATTATTGCTTTTCTTGCACTTTCCACTCAAATAGGAGTCTCTGGGGACTAATTTAGCAAATTGAGCTTAAATTGGATTAAATCCGAGCAGATAAGAGCCTCTAGAGACTGCTATTTTTGCTTTTCTGGCACTTTCCACTCAAATAGGAGTATCTGAAGACTCTTATTGGGCAAATTGAGCTTAAATTGGATTAAATCCGAGCAAATAAGCGCCTCTAGAGACTGCTATTATCGCTTTTTTGGCACTTTCCGCTCAAATAGGAGTCTCTGGGGACTCTTATTGGGCAAATTGAGCTTAAATTGGATTAAATCCGAGCAAATAAGCGCCTCTAGAGACTGCTATTTTTGCTTTTCTGGCACTTTCCACTCAAATAGGAGTCTCTGAAGACTCTTATTGGGCAAATTGAGCTTAAATTGGATTAAATCCGAGCAAATAAGCGCCTCTAGAGACTGCTATTATCGCTTTTCTGGCACTTTCCGCTCAAATAGGAGTCTCTGGGGACTCTTATCTGGCAGATCATGCTCCTCGCCACCATTCTTCCACCCATCCGATGGACGGCTTATCCGTTGACATGATAAGATATAAGAAAGCGTTATCTACAGGAAGAATAAGGATCTGCTTTTAGGAGGTACCATGGGAAAGACAGACATTCGCCGCGATGCGATTATGCAAGCCATTAAAGATAAAGGCTCCATCGCCTTGACCGATATCGTCAAGCAGTTTGCTGTTTCGGAAGCAACGGCTAGACGGGACCTTGAGATACTCGAACAAGAAAAGCGCTGCATTCGTACCTTTGGAGGCGCCGTGCTTGAAAGCTTGAAGGTCGAAGTCCCTTTTTTCAACAAAATGGACCTCTACACGGATGAAAAGAAAGAAATCGCCGACAAGGCGCTGCGCTATATTGAAGATGGCGATATCATCGGTTTAACCGGCGGTACGACGACGACTTTTATCGCTAAAAAGCTCAACCAATTTAAGAACCTTACCGTTATCACGAATGCGGTTAATATCGCCTATGAGCTGATCGGAACGCCGGGGCTGCAGCTCATCCTTACTGGCGGGGTGATTCGTACCCAAACCTTCGAGTTGTCGGGACCACTCGCCAATGCAACGTTAGACAATCTCAGCATTCGCAAAACATTCATGGGTGTGGACGGTGTCTCGTTATCCCGTGGCATGATGATTTATAATGAGCTGGAAGCCGAGACCAATCGGCGCATGATGAAGCAGTCCATGGAAACTTACCTCGTAGCCGATCATTCCAAGTTCAGCCGCAGCTCCTTGTTTGTCATAGGGGAAGTTCAAGAAACCATAGGTATTATTAGCGATTCAGCCATAACACCGGAAATGAAGCATGCTTTCAAGGAAGCCGGAGCACCATTTCTATGAAAAAATAAAAACGGAGCATCTCGGGTTCATTCCTCCCGTAATGCTCCGTTTCTTTTTATTAACAGCAGCGATTAATTTTTCCGCTTTCATAACGTTCATGAAGGGAAAGCATGTAAAACTCCTTTTCCGTCAAAGGTTTATCATCTGGATGATGATCCTGTTGATGCTTCAAGTATCTTTCATAGTCTGGGATATTGAAAATGACCTTTATTGTCGTGTTAACCTTCTTTGTAAAACTCGTAATTGTTTTCATGGCATCAGGCTCCAAATGTGGATTGTACAAAAGGCGCTTCTTTCAAGTGAGGTTTCTGCTTTTGAATCAAGATATTGTACCATACCCGTAAAGAGATGATAATCATCAGAATGACGACGATACCGAAGAAGATGGTGAGGGCCGCATCGATATAGTTATTTGTCACAATCTGATGCATGACATCCATGTTCTTTGCAGGTGCGATGACTTGGCCTTTGTCAATTCCTTCTTGATATTTCTTCGCTGCCGCTAAAAAACCGATACTTGCGTTTCCGGAAAATGCTTTTTGAAAGCCGGCAGTCAACGTCGTCACGGAGAGGAATGCAAAAGGAAGGATACCTACCCAAGCGTAGCGAGCTTTGCCCATTTTAATCATAATCGTTACTGCTACGGCTAAAGCGATAGCAGCTAGCATTTGATTCGCGATTCCGAATAGCGCCCATAAGGAATTGATACCCCCAAACGGATCGATCGCCCCTTGATACAAGAAGTACCCCCAAGCCGAGCAAACAAGCAGCGAAGCAATGAAATTGTATTTGAAATCTTTTGTTTGGCCAAATGGCTTGTAGAAGTTTCCGATCAAATCCTGCAGCATAAAACGGCCAACCCGTGTACCGGCATCTACAGCTGTTAAGATGAACACAGCTTCAAATAAAATAGCGAAATGGTACCAGAATGCTTTGGCTCCATTTAGGAATTTTGCAAAAATCTCAGCCATACCTACGGCAAGCGTTGGTGCCCCGCCTGTTCGCGAGAGGATCGTCTTTTCACCGATTTCTTTGGCCGTGCTTGTAATCTGATCAGGAGTCAACGTGAAGCCCCATGATGAGATTTTGGCCGCGACGGCAGCTGGATCCGTTCCGATTACAGCCGGTGAAGAGTTCATCGCGAAGTAAATGCCGGGTTCTAAGGCACATGCCGCGATCAATGCCATAACAGCGACGAAGGATTCTGCGGCCATACCGGCAAAACCGATAAAAGGGGCATGACTTTCTCTATCGATCATTTTCGGAGTCGTACCGGAAGAAATCAAGGAATGAAATCCGGAAACCGCCCCGCAAGCTATGGTAATGAATAGGAATGGGAATAAATTGCCGGAAAATACAGGCCCGGTTCCATCAATAAATTGGGTCACTGCCGGCATTTTCAGCTCCGGTAAAATGACCATAATGCCGCCAGCAAGTAAGATGATAACGCCGATTTTCAAAAAAGAGCTTAAATAATCACGCGGTGCAAGAAGGACCCAAACTGGCAAAATGGAAGCAATGAGGCCATAGACAACCATCATAATGGCGATTTGTGGAGCTGTGAAGGTAAACATCTGGGATAGCATCGGACTTTCCGCTACATACTGTCCTGACCATAAAGCAATCATCAATAAGACGAAACCAATGATGGAGCCTTCGATTACTTTACCAGGTCGAATATAACGCATATAAAAGCCCATAAATATCGCAATCGGCATGGTCATGGCGATCGTAAACATGCCCCATGGTGATTCTGCTAACGCTTTCACTACGACGAGTCCAAGAACGGCGACGATAATAATGAGGATCGCTAACGTTGCAATGGACGCTAACGTACCGCTGAATCGACCGACTTCGTCTTTGGCCATTTGACCCAGTGACTTTCCATCTCGACGCATGGATCCAACAAGGGTCACAAAGTCTTGTACGCAGCCAGCAAGAACGGCCCCGACAATAATCCAGAGAATGCTGGGTAAATACCCCATTTGTGCGGCTAATATCGGACCAACCAGCGGTCCTGCTCCGGCGATGGCCGCGAAATGATGGCCAAAAAGCACATATTTGTTAGTCGGGACGTAGTCTTTGGCATCGTTATGAACATGGGCTGGGGTTGCCCGTTGATCATTTAACTCGTAAATTTTCTTAGCAATGAACCGACTGTAAAAACGGTAACCAAAAGCATACGTACAGATAGCGGCAATGATTAACCAAACTGCCGAGATGTTCTCGCCATTCGACAGCGCGAGCATAGCGAAACCAGCTGCACCTAATGCTGCAATCGCACCCCAAATTACATACGAAGTAAATTTGTTTTTCATACCTATCACTCCTAGTAAGTGTTTTCTTCTCCAAATTGACTATTGGTTGATAACGCTTACAAGGAGTATAGCTTGTTTAGTTTCCGAGCGAAATATCTGGAGCGCATCATGCCATATTGGGGCCCTATGATGTTAAATTTCGAGTTTCAAACGCAGCATCTTCACATAATTTCGGCTAACAGGTATGCTGCTTCGCAGTGCGTCATCCATCCGCAGATTATACGCTCCGTTGACCCAAGTCTTCATCTCAGCAATGGAAGCCAGGTTGACGAGATAGCTTTTGTGGCAGCGAAAAAAACCGAATGGCTCCAACTTTTGTTCCAGCTCCACTAACGTATAGGAAACGTTATAGGCTTTATCACGAAGATGAACCTGTACATGTTTGACTTCTTTGCTGATATACATGATGTCCTTCGGTGATACATAGGTAATGCCTTCATCCAATTCTAGCGCTAGTTTTACACTTGTCATTCCGGTGGAAGGATGGACTAGGACGCCCGATCCGTTCTGCATTCGAATTTTACGCAGCTCTCGGAAAACGATAGCTAAGTCTTCTTCGTCGTACGGCTTGAGCATATAGTGAAAAGCACGAAGCTTAAATGCATGAACAGCATATTGATCGTACGCAGTGGAGAACACAACCTTCACCTGCGGATTGATCTCTCGTACGATTTCTGCCACTTGAAGCCCATTAAGATCCGGCATGTCCATATCGAGAAATAAGACATCCGGTGATTGTTCTTTTACCTTCTTAATTGCATCCATTCCGCTGGTCGCAGGTGTCACCATCTCTACATCTTCGTACTGCTCTAAGAGATAGACTAACTCTTCCCTTGCCGGCGCTTCATCATCAGCAATCACGATATTCCAGCCCACCTACCATCACCTCACCCAGAATCTAATTTTTGTGCCTTCGCCTGACTTACTCTCAATTTCAAGCGGATGCTCTCTTCCGTAATGGTAGATTAGCCGCTGTTCGATATTCCGCAAAGCCATACCGGCGTGTTGTTCCCCATGACTGTGAAGCCTGACGGTTTCTAGGCCAACTCCATTGTCCTCGACAGTAATACGCGCATGCCGCTTTCCGTCGTCCAGTTCCTCCTTCACCATAAGCTTGATCATACCGATTCCCTTCCTGTTTTTGATGCCATGAACAATGGCGTTCTCGACAAGAGGTTGAATCGTAAACGGAGGGATCTGATGATCCAGTAGCCTTTCATCGATTTCAGCATAAAATTCCAATTGATCCCCAAGACGTGATTTAATCAAACTAAGGTAAGACATGACCAATTCATATTCGTCACGTATCGTAATCATCCGTTGGTTACTATGGCTCATGTTTTTGCGCAAAAACTTAGACAAGTGCATCACCATCTGACGGGCCTCTTCCGGTTTAGTACGAATAAACGATTTGACTGTGTTGAGCACATTAAAAAGGAAGTGGGGATTCATCTGCGCTTGCAGCGAACGAATCTCCGCATCCGCCAGCAGCTGCGACTGTCTCTCGGACTCGACAAACGCATACTGCTGAGAAAGCAGACCGGCAAGCGAGGACAACATTCGTCTACGAGATGGATTATCATCCTGCTCTCGCTCGAAATACAAGCGAAATTGCCCAATCGGACGCTGATTCGGAATATGAATGAATAAGTCGATCCAATGCTTTGTTTTTCTTCCCTCCGCTATCCATGCCGAGCCGTTCTTACTGAAAAATGCACCCACGGCCTTCATTTCCTCATTCAAAACTTTCGCGATTTCATGTACGGCCTTCTCGAATTCCAATCGCCAAAGCGGCATCGTCATATCCGCAATTTGCAGTGCTTTATGAGCATGCTCTGCGCCGATGCGATCCTCTTCGCGCTCCATCGTGTTGTACAGTACGAAATAAAGGGCTACCCCGATGCTGTTAGCGAGAGTCTGTGGTAAACCAATAAGCGAAACTAGGTTTAATGCATCTCCCCAGGGCTTGGCGAGCGCAAGAATAAGTGCCATTTGCAGAGCTTCAGCCATGAAGCCTACAAGAAAGGCGAGTTGAATGGACGACACCTTGCGGAAGCGTTTCTTGAACGCTTTGCGGCAAAGTCCAGCCAAGACACCTTGTAGAATAGGCGCAATCATACAAGCTACAGCAACAAATCCACCCAAGCTGTAACGATGCAGGCCCGCTGCGACACCAACGATGAGCCCGCTTTTCACACCGCCTAGCAAGCCGGCAATGACGACTCCAACGGTTCGAGCATTGGCAATGGCCGCGGTTGGGGCTACTTCGCCGATCCATGGTGCCGGTCGATATGTGTACTCGGAAACCGTCACACCCGAGTAGGTGGCCAGAATCGCATAAGCAGTGAAAAAGAAAAGAAAACGCCATTGATAGGTCTTGTTACCTTGATAACTCATATAACTGCGCATCCAGCGGCTGCGAGAAAAGGCAAATGCAAGCGCTATCAAGAATCCAACCCTTTCAATCATATCGACGAACAAATGAAGCATCGCTCACACACCTTTTAACATCTTTTAAAATAATCCTAGCAGAAATCGTTTGTCCTTGCAGTAAAAAAGACCATGATTTCTACGTTTGTAGAAACCTTGGTCTTATGTACCCTCTCGATAATCGGGAGGGTTCGTACATCATTCACTACTCGTCTGCGGCACGACAGGTTGCTTATATTTCAACGAAGGCAGCATAATGAAGACCCCAACTAAAAATAAAGCAGCACTTACTAGATAAATGGCTTCAAGCGAGAAGGAAGCTTTGATACTTCCGGCCAAACTCATCGTGATGACCATAGCTCCCATAAACAAAGGATTCAGAATACCATTCACGCGACCCACGAATGATTCCTCCGTGTTGCCAAGAATCATCGTATTGATACCAATTTGGATAGCGGGCATGACGAGACCGGACAGGAATTGCATAACAAGTGCTACCCATAACAGATGTGTCATACCAATGACCGCGAACGCCACGACACTTACGGACATCCCGAGTATAAGCAGCGCTTGCGACGACATTTTTTTGGAAAAGCCCATCGTCAAGCCCCCGCCGATAATCATCGCGACACCATTCGTGGCCATAAACCATTGCAAGTTCTCTTTAGGCAAGCCCAGATTTTCCGTAACAAGAAAGATACCAAGTGGACTGATTAGACCAATCGCAAGACCGGCAACAGCAAAGCAGCCTCCCAAAGTAACAAGCATTTTATTCTTGAGCACATACCGGAAACCTTCGCCCATCTCAGCAAAAATGTGCGTGGATGGAGCTTCCGATCCTTTTTCCGCTTTACGGTCAGCTGGTAGAAATGTTAGGACAAGAGCGGAAAGCACAAAGCAAATTCCCATGATCGCTATAGCAACTTCGATTCCAAAGGTATAGTACACGAAAGTACCCATAATTGGACCCAAAATCATAAAGATTGCCATCATCGATTGAAACAATGACATCCCCATTTGCATTTGAGATTCCGGCACATGAACCTTGAACAGCTTCATCCCGGACGGTTGAGAGAATTGGGACAGGATGGACGATACTAATGTGGCAAAAAAGATCGCCTTCCATGAACCATAATACAGGGTAATCATAATGACAAACACCGAGGCAGCACTGAGAATATCGCACCAGACCATCGTGAGCTTAGGTCTCCATCGATCTGCAAAGGCACCGCCAATGAAAGAGAAAATAAATATCGGCGCAAACTCGGCAACGGAAATCAAGGAAACCGAGTAAGGATCGTTATTCGTCATGTCGGTTACGTAGAGAAGAATCGCGAAGTTACGAATCCAAATCCCGATTTGGAGGAAGAGACCCGATAACATAATGGACTGCACAAAACGATTGGCAAAAAAAGAACGCATCGTTGGCGCAGAATTAGATACTGCTTGAGACATAGAAAAAATACACCCCTTCGACAATAGATTGGTCTATAAAACGTCAACTTCATTCCGACGTAACCGGAACTAAAAAAGTTTCATAAGCCTCATCAAATGTAACGAAAAAGGTGCTTAACGTCTAGTGCAATTTGTCATATGACCGGTCATAAAGTGAAATGACTCAGCGCCCATCCCTCGACATGAGCAGTGCTGCGCCTACAGCTCCTGCGGAGGATCCAAGCGCGGATGTTACGAATCGGACCGGGCCAAGAATCGAAGGCAGACAGCGCTCCTCGATAACCTCACGCATCGGACCTAGGAGCGGCTCGCCGATGTGCGAAGCTCCGCCGCCAATAATGACCACCTGCGGATTGAGGAGGTGGGAGAATGCTCACGAGCCCGATGCCGAGGGCTCGTCCCGCTTCGCGCAGGATGCCGCTTGCCTCGGCATCCCCTTCCGCGGCTGCGGCCGCGACCAACCGCGCATCGACGCGGTCAGGGGCGCCTCCCGCAAGCCTCGTGAGGGCGCCGGCAGCGTCGCCGTCGCCTCCCGCAACGCGGCGCACGTGCTCGGCGCCGCGGCGGCCAATGGCGGTGCCTGACGCGTAGAGCTCCAGGCACCCCACATTCCCGCAGAGGCAGCGTGGCCCATTTCCATCAATGGAAATGTGACCAAGCTCCCCTGCGTTATGGTTAACTCCGGCGATCAAGCGGCCGCCGGAAATGATGCCCCCGCCGATCCCTGTGGAGATCGTCACGAATATACAGTCCGGCGCGCCCTCGCCCGCGCCGGCCAGCCATTCGCCAACCGCTGCGGCGGTGGCATCGTTCTCGAGCCGGACCTCGCAAGCGAAGCGGTCCGACAACACAGCGGCGACAGCAACGTCGCGCCAGCCGAGATTCGTGGCGAAGGTGACGACACCGTTCGCCGTATCAAGCGTGCCAGCGGTGGCGACGCCAATACCGCGGAGAGCACTGCGGCTGCCGGGCACAGCCGCGAGAATCCCCTCGATCAGGTTACCCAGCCGATCGAGCACAGCTACCTCCCCCTGCTGCGCAAGGGTGGGGATCTCTTCTCGCGCGATGATGCTGCCATCGTACGCGACCAAGGCGGCCAGCATCTTCGTGCCTCCCAGATCTACCCCAACAAAATACTCCCGAACGAAGACATCTTGTTCTTCTCCGATGTTTTTCATACCTTTTTCTTGTTCGATGCCGTTACCCTTTACAAAAACATCTTGCTTATTTTCCTGCTCCAATGTCATCTCTTTTTCCCCTTTCCCCATCAATCCAGCCTCCAACCAAGCGGATACTCCTCCGACAATGTCACAGGCAGCCTTCCAACCGCTTTCTCTTTCCCAAGAAGCACATTCGCGAGAGAAACCATCGCAAGCGGACGGTTTTCATAACAAGCATAATAAGTCTTTACCTCAGGAAATTCAAGTAAATCATAAGGATTTCTCCCAGCAGCCACGATAACATACGGTTCTTCCATTTGAACTAATTCTTTAACCAACCTGGTTTGTCCTGCTGAGAATGTTGCATTGTATGTGACAATGACAATTTGCTTGTTACCCTCACAAGCTTCTAGAACCGATGCTACCTCCGTATCCGAAGGATACAGCCCCAAATAAACCTCCTGAACAGGCTTTCCGGCTATCTCAGATAAGACACTGCCCAGTGTACCGCTCCGCTCCACAACTTCATCAATTTCAGTTCCCGTTTGTACTTCTGTCCAAATAACTAAAGTAGGCTCGTTCAGATCCAGCACTTTACCTACTTCATCCTTAACCCGCGTAATACTTTTGCGGCTCAGTTCTTTGGCGAGCAGTTGATGCTCGGGTTTAGAAATAGGTTCGGTCGGGATGGGTGCTAGCGTATCATAGCGAATTTCTCGCTTATATTTATAGGTCATTATCCGCAGCACAGACTCATCAATTCGCGACTCCGGAATACGTCCACTTTCCACCGCAGCTATAACCGCTTCAATGGCAGACACTTGGCGATCCAGTAAATGACTAACCAGAATAAGATCCGATCCAGCCTCAATGGCACGTACAGCGCCTTCCGCCACACCAATCCCTTCTGAGATCGCCTTCATCTCCAGGCAGTCTGTTACAATTAACCCTTTGAACTGAAGTTTCTCACGAAGCAATTCCGTTAAAATGCGATATGACAACGTCGATGGAACACCATTCTCTTCTAGTGCCGTGAAGACGACATGCGCCGTCATAATCGCATCTACTCCGCCTTCAATCGCTTTAATGAAAGGGGCTAGCTCTAGCTCCATCAACCGCTCCATACTATGGGGCACAACGGGTAGGTCATGATGAGAATCCTCTGACGTATCACCGTGCCCTGGGAAATGCTTGACTGTGGCTATAACGCCCATATCCTGCAAGCCTTTCACCGCATGTGTGCCCATATCACCCACTAGCGCAGCTGTTTCACCATAAGAGCGCACGCCGATAACAGGGTTTAATCGATTATTATTGATATCTAAACAAGGGGCGAAGTTCATGTTCACACCCATTTGGCGTAATTCTTTACCCATCACTTTTGAGCTGGCATAAACACCTGCGGGAGCAAAAGAAGCCCCTAAAGCCATGTTCCCTGGCAGCAGAGTTGCTCCTTTTTCAATACGGGAAACCATACCACCCTCTTGATCTACGGCAATGAATAACGGCTGTCCGCCGCTGCGAAGACTCATCGTTTGCAATTCGGATGACAAATGAGCCAATTGGTGAGCATCCTTTACATTTCGACGAAAATAGATGACACCGCCAAGTCCGTATTCCTCAATTAATTGGGTAATGGACGCATTTGGTTCCAAAGATTCAAAACCGCAAATAAACATTTGACCTACTTTTTGGCGCAAGGTTAAAGGATGTTGGTTATTACGTGATGAAGATGACATCATTACACGCTCCATGAATGAGTGAGTTAAGATTTAATGCTTTCAATGATACGATTCTGCAAAATAAAATAGATCAGCATAACTGGAATAACACTAAACATAATTGCTGCACAGAGCGAACCGTAGTTCATATTCAATTGGTCGTAAAAGGCTACCATGCTCACAGGAAGCGTCCTAAACTTTTCCTTCGTTAGAAATAGATTGGCCATCATAAACTCATTCCAATTGTTAAGGAAATTGAGCATAAAAACCGTGACAAGTGAAGGTATCGTAATAGGTAAAATGACTCGCCATAAAAGTCCGTAGATGGATAGTCCATCCATGATCCCCGCTTCTTCTAACTCACTCGGTATGGATTTCAAAAAGGCACTAAAAATAAACACAGTCAAAGGTAAACCCATCGTTACATATGGCAGGATCAAAGCTAAGGGTGTGTTATATACGTACATGCTGCGAAGGAGCATATATAGCGGGACAAGCAAGGAACCTGCGGGCACAAGCAAAGCAAGCATCAATATACGCTTCAAGAACTTGCTTAATCGTGGAAATTCCATTCGTGTTAAGGCGTACGCCGTTGCCGTACCAAGAAGCAGCGTCGCCACGGCGGATATCACAGAAATCACTAAACTGTTCGTAAAATAGTGACCCACATGCGCACCAGTCCAGGCATTCCAATAATTCGAAAACGAGAGTTGCTCTGGAAGGGACCACGGCGAGGCAATGATTTCTTTATTTGTTTTAAATGAGGAGTTCAATACCCAAAGAAGAGGAAACAAAATAATGCCTATGTACAACATGAGTACAGCATGGAGGAAGACACGGCGATAGCGAATTTCCTTCAAAATCGCACCTCCTCCTGCTTCCTTGTGAACCAGCCAAACAAGGATGTTAACATGCCGGTTAGCAGGAGAATAAGTACGGCAATTCCGTTTGCATACCCATATTCACCAATGCGATAAGCTTTTTTATACAAATACGTGGCCATCACTTCTGTAATTCCATACGGATTACCGCCAGTCATCACAAAGACGATGTCTAAGGCCTTCATAGCTCCGGTAATCGATAGCAAAATCATGACCATAATGACGGGACGCAGCAGCGGAAGCGTAATCGACCAAGCCTCTCGCAGGCTTGTCGCCCCGTCTAACTCAGCCGCTTCCAAGATATTTTTGGGGATAGCATAGATCGCCGATAAAACCAGCACGACATAGAATCCAATCCACTGCCATGCGTTGGTAACAAGCACAGAGAGCATCGCTGTCGCTTCCTCTGCTAACCAAACATGCTGCCAAGTCATTAGCCCTACAGCTTCTAAGGCTTGATTGAGCAGCCCTGCCTGCGGGTGATAGATAAACCCCCACAATACACCAACCACAGCTGTTGAAAGAACTGTCGGGAGGAAAATCATCGTTTTGTAGAAGCTAGTCCATCGCCTAACTTTGCTTACCAGAAGCGCTAAACCGAGTATAAAGGGGATTTGCAATCCAACAGAAAAACCAATGAAATACAGGTTATTCCGCACAGCCATCCAGAAATATTTGTCCTGGACAGCAGTAACGAAATTATCCAAACCATTAAATCTCGCCGGCGATACTCCGTTCCACTCTGTGAAACCGTAGCGCAGCGACATGATCATGGGATATAAGAAAAAGATTACGAATAGCAGCAGTGTCGGTATCGTAAAAAGCGCATAAGCAAATGGATTTCTTCCTATCTTATTCATGTCTCATCCTACTAGTTGGTATGGGTTTCTTCCTTATTCGAAGCCTCTTGCTGCTTCTGTATGTCCGCCATTAAGGAGGCCGGATCTGTTCTTCCGCCTATTAATTCTTGCATACCGCGTTCCAATTTTTCTCGAACTTTCGTTTGAATGCGTGAATCGAATGCGGGGAAGGCACCTTTACTGGTTTCAAATACATTCAGAATTTCCGTAATGAGCGGGTTTACATTGCTCGTATCCTGCAGCTCCATGGCAGGTGGCATACCTTCTTCGACGAGCTGTCTTTTTTGCATGGATTCGTTATACATTTGCCTGATAAACTCCTTAATGGCCTCTAGCTGATCTGGTGTCGCTTTCTTAGAGAAGCCATAAGCATTAGACCATCCGCCATTGATATAGCCATCACCTGGGCCTCCCATAGCCGGGAAATTCATGAAGCCTACATCCTTTACAATGGACGACTTCTCAGGGTCAAGCAGTGGCGTATTCGCCCAACTGCCATCGAACATGAAAGCTGCTTCACCGCTGCTAAATTTATTTTGCTGCTCGGCATATGAAAGTGCTAAGCTGCCCTCCTGGAGATACCCCTTTTGAATCAACGTATAATACTTATCAAAAGCATCCACAACATCCGGATCCGTCCATCGTCTACTTCCATCCAAAAAGCCCATAACAGAATCTGGACCGGCCGTGCGCACCCACATCGTATTGATCATCATGTTAATGACCCAGGAATCTTTAGCCGTCAATGCAAATGGCGTTATTTTCTGAGCCTTTAGTATCGCGGCAGCCGTGAGCAGTTCTTCCCACGTTTGAGGT
The DNA here is from genome assembly GCF_030817275.1 of Paenibacillus sp. V4I7. NCBI lineage: Bacteria > Bacillati > Bacillota > Bacilli > Caryophanales > Paenibacillaceae > Paenibacillus > Paenibacillus sp. V4I7. Next base: position 5,376,004 of record NZ_JAUSZD010000002.1, read on the forward strand.
GGTTTTATGTGATGATCCGCTAAAATCTTTTTGTTGTAGTACAAGCCCTCGACATACCCTGCCATCGGAATGCCATAAATTTTACCGTTAACCGTAAACTCCTCGAAGCTATAAAACTTATTGATTAATCCTAGCTCATTCAGAATCGGCGTAAGATCAAGCAGCCTACCCGCTTTGACGTAATCCTTCGTATCCGTTCCGCCAAACAAGTCGAATATTTCTGGTGGATTCCCAGCTGCCATCTCTGCTCTCAGCTTCTCGAAGCGATTGACCTTATCCTCCACCCCATCTAACGTAATGGATAAGCCAGGCATCTTCGACTCCGTTGCTTTCACTACATCCTGCAGCATCGCGAAGCGCTTCTTCTGTGTATCTTTCACCTGCGTATGACGAAGTGTCAGTAGGATCGGCTCTCCTTTTATCCCCGCGGGGTTGGGAGTCTCGCCTGTATGAAGGTTTTGTTCCTTACTCGAAGTTAAGCCGTTGCAAGCAGATACGATGAACGTCATAGCCACTACCACTGCTGCCGAAATCAACGTTCCTTTTCTCATCTTTATTGATCTCCTTTTTGCTTACCATCTAAGTATAAATTAACGGTTGTTTGTCCTAAAGACCCACAAATTCCTAATACAGGGGCAAAATTCTCTACTTCGCTTCTTTGCGCTTTTCGCGAAACTCCGAGGGAATCTCGCCAGTAAATTTTTGGAATACTTTGGTAAAATATCGCCGTTCGATGTATCCCACTGATTTCCCGATGTCGGTAATACTTTTATCACTGTGCAGCAGCATCGACTTCGCCAATTCCATCCGATGTTTCGTGACATATTCAACGAAGGTTTCTCCAAAATGCTGCTTAAATAATAAACTAAAATAGCTGGAGCTAATCCCTAGGGAGCTCGCTATATCCTCGATCCCGAAATCGTTCGAGTAGTGTGTTCTTATGTATTCCTTCGCCGCTGTCATGAGCAGCTCGCTGTTTTTCTTCTTATTCGTCCCCTCCAGCCCAAGTGCTACAAGCTGTACCATAACCTGAAGCAAATGTTGAATGCTCTCGCTTTTATCTAGTTGACACCAGATCTGTTCTTCCTCCTGAAAATCAAGGGAATTCATTTCTCGCAGTTCGCGGAGCAGATGAAGAATGAGGAAATGCAGCATCTGATAGGCTCTGGCAAAAGAGCTGTCAGACAAACCTTCAAGCATCAATTTCAAGCGCTTTAAAGCATCCTCTGTTTTGAGACGGTTCAGCTGTTTAAGGCTTGTTACAATTTCCTCCACCAAATACCATATGGAGCTGTTCGCATCAGCTGGCTCTTTGGACTCTTTATACAACAGCACGGATTCCTGCTTCCCCAGATTAAGCTGCATGAATCGCTGAAGCTTTCGATACGCCTCAGAGAGTTGACGTAGTCCCACCGCTGACGGGAAGATGCCGACGCTAATGCCTAATTTAACGGATTGTGAAACGTTATGCTGCAGTTGAGCAGCTATTTCATTTAACTTCACCAATGCGGCGCTTTCGTCAGTTTCATCCCATTGTATGATTACACACCACTCGCCTTCGCGGATCTGGAGTACTGTGAACTTCAATTTCTCGTCCGTTAACGAATCTTGCAATACATTTCGTACTGCGAAATTCCATAGCTTCCGCTCCTGCTCCGTCCAAGGCAGTGATTTCTGCGAGTAATCATCCACGTCGATCATCGCAAATAAATAGGTCAACGTTTCAAAGTCCCTATCATCAATTGGAAGCAGCGTATTTGGCGTAATTTCCGTATAATTCATCAAAACATCCTGAAGGATCTTCTCATAGGCCAAATTTTTCATTTTGCCCCACTTTTGCTGCTCCTCTTGCTCACTTAGCTTCTTAACTCTGATTTCATTCGCCAATTTGCTTATCGAATTCTCTAACTCTTCATAGTTAATAGGCTTCAATATATAATCGCTCACGCCAACTCGCATTAACGAACGTACATATTCGAAATCTTGATAACCCGTCACCATAAGCACCGTACAATCCACATTGATATCTCGCAGCTTCTGAACGAACGTAATTCCATCCATTAGCGGCATACGAATATCACTCATGACCAAATCCGGCACATGCTGACAGCTAAGTTCCAGTGCCTCAACCCCGTTCTTGGCCGTTCCAACAATATCAATCCCCAGTTCATTCCAAGGTATAACCGCCTGCAAATTACGCAAAATGTTAGGCTCATCATCTGCCAAGATCGCTTTTAGTCTCATAAGCCTTCCCCCTTATTTTTTGGGATCACGATCTTCATTGTCGTGCCGTGACCTTCTTGACTGCAGATGAACATGCCATAATGTGCGCCATATTGGATCCGTATACGGTCAGCTACATTGCTGACGCCAAGTCCTCTTCGTTCTTCATTCGCGCTTAATATTTCGTGAAACGGCGTCTCTAGCTCTGTTTTGTAATGGAATTTAGCTAATTTCTCCGCACTTATACCGATGCCGTTATCCGTCACATAAAGAGCAATTCGTTCTCCTTCATCCACAACCTTAATGGCGATCATGCCCATATAATCTATGGGTTCAAAACCATGCTGCAAACTATTCTCTACCAATGGTTGGAGAGTAAGCTTGAGAATGTAATAATCCAAAAGCTCAGGCGGAGCTTGAATGTCATATTGAAATTGATCTTCAAATCGGAATTCCTGAATTTCGAGGTAGCTTTTCAGATGCTCAAGCTCTTGCTTTAGTGAAATCTCTTCTCTGTTTTCCATCCCAATCCGTAACAGATTCCCCAATCGATACACCATTTGGCTGACTTTCTTCCCTTGGTTTTGGATTGCTAGCACATTGATGGATTCGAGTGTATTAAAAAGAAAATGCGGCTTGATCTGGGCTTGCAGCAGCATAAGCTCGGCCTTATTTTTACGGTCCTGCTGACGTTTGACTTCTTCCAGAAGATCCTCCACACGCACAACCAAGCTGTTAAACCCTCTAGCGAGAGCGGACGTTTCATCCTTACCGCTTTCCTCCATACGGGTCGTCAGATCGCCGCGTTCAACCTTTTTCATTGAAGAAAGCATACGCAGAATCAACTGAACGATTCGCCTTACAAAAACCAGATTGTATACAAGTGCAAAAAATAAACAGACGAACGTAATCCCTGCGACCAGCTTCATAATCGTCTCAATTTCCCCGGCTACATACTTCCATGAGGTGATCGACACGACGCTCCAATCTTGAACACCCATCTGATTAATATTCAAATGATAGAGTGAAATTAAGCTTTTTTCATTCTGAAAATCCGCCTGGAAACTGTTATTGTTTAGCTGCAGATCCAATTTGCCTGGCAGCAGCTGCAGTACATTGGCACCTTCTAAATTTTGCTTATTATCATAAAAAATAAGTCCGCTTTTATTAACGAGTAAATAACGCTTCGAGCTTTCCTCATTCGTATGGAATGATTTGAAAATTTGATCAAGCTCATTGAATTTGAACTTCAACAGCATGAACCCCAGGTTGTCCATCGTCCAGAAATCTTTGACCAATCTCGCTTGATAAAATTCCCCGCGGCCCGTCCCGAACTCCTTATATTCGGAAGGTCCAATCCAGAGTGGACTTCCGTTCAATTCCTGTATGTGCTGAAATGCGATACTTTGCGTCAGCGCTTTCCACGGCAAAGTGCTTCCACCCCCGCGCCCCGCACTAAACGATTTGCCGGCATTATTATAAATCGCGACGGATTGCACTGGTGAATAGGTTAATATGGAGCCGCGCAGCAAGGTATCAAAGGTATTCAAGTCATAAGACGAGAGCGTATTTTCATTCGGCTTCACCTCATCGATCGTTCGATAAATACCCTGAATACTCTCTTTTACCATCCAAAAGTCCGAAAAGTAATTGGCTTCCTTAAACATGTAATAAATGTTACGAGAAATCGCCTGCAAAGTGACCTCGGTCAAATCCCCGTACTTCTTCTCAATTAGCTGTTGAGATACCGTATAAACGGCGGAGCCTAGTACGAACAAAGGAATAATAATGAACATTAAAAAACCGATAAACACTTTTTTGTTCAAATTCATCGACGATGGCAGACTCCTTCCAAACTGAATCAGGCACCATCCTAATGTTGGCGCCTTTACACTGCTTACTATTAATTATAAATGACCCGCATTTTATGCTCCTAGGGATAGGTTTGGCTGTTATAGGGATAAAATCCTCTACTCCTTCAATAGAAGAATTTCAGGTTCCACAATGACCTCAACATTCCCTTTTAATGCTTTACTGATCATACAAGTCTGCTCAGCACGATAGGCCGCTTTGCTTATTTTATCCGTAAGCTCTTGTGAAGTATGAGCTGGGATACTGATTCGCGGCCGGTGAATGATTTTATCCACCTTCATCGCCGGACTGCTATGGACGAATATCTCTGAGTTCAGCTCGATCGATGCAATACCTTGACGCTTCAGCAGCATGCTTAGTGTGATTAAAAAGCAGGTCGCTGCCGCGCCAAGCAGCATCTCCTCCGGATTCGTCCCGATGCCAGGACCATCTAATTGGCTTGGCACTGAAATCGCCGAGACTAGGTTACCTGCTCGAATGTGACCTGTGCCGTCCAAGCCTCCGGACCACTCAGCCTTAAGTTCAAAACGATGCTCGCTCATAGGTTTTTAGCGCCTCACTTTCATCTATTCCTTCGTGTCTAAGTTTATTGCCGTTGAAGAATTTTGCGCTTGCGAGGCCTTCGATTGACCTTCGTCCCCACTGCTGCTTATATGTAGACCAATAACCCCTAAGATGATGAGAACAATGGAAAGCACCTTCAGTGTGGAAACCGATTCATTGAACCACCATATGCCGATGATCGTGATGAGTGCTGTCCCTACTCCAGACCATATGGCGTAGGCCAAACTGACATCGAGCTGCTTTAAAGCCAGCGTCAGTAAGGTGAAGCATAGAATATAGCAGATGCCCATAACAATAGCCGGACCTATCCTTGTAAAGCCTGACGACATCTTCATAGCCGTCGTTCCCACTACTTCAAATATGATTGCCAGCAGTAAAAATGTCCAATTCATATTCCAAATCATAGCAACCATCCTTTACATATACACTGTTAATTATAATTGTAAAGGAATACGCTTTGTTTCACCAGTAAGCAAAAATCGTTCTCACTCCTGGTATCAGGACGAGAACGATTTTGTTTTTTTGCAATAGAAAAAGGCCATCCTTATCCCTAAAATAGATAAAAACAGCCTTATACTTGCTATCATTGATATCTATGAAAATGCATAATTAATGTGTTGGAATCAAAACAATGAAAGCCCTACCTCTCTTCCATCCTTGCGGCTCCAATGACCGCGCCAGTACGAATTGCTTAACAAACACCTGCTGCCGAAACACTTGACGTAGCCTCGGGTTTACCATAAATGAGCTGGTTTTTACTGCACATTGGGAGAAAAACAAACAAGGAGAGGGGGTTACTTTCTTCTCGCTAATCGTTCGTGTGGGGTAAATGAGGTTTGGTTTTAAGTGTTTATATGGTTCATTTCAATCAATTCATAAATTATATACGAAATTTCATTGAATGTCAATATATAAATATACTCTTCTTTTAGCATACGTACACGCTATCTATACCCTATGCCCTTGCTTAGCCCATTCAATTTGTATAAGCCTAATATCACCACTTAAAACATGCTAACCTAAACTCACCATTCAAAACGTAAAAGCCAGACCTCAACAATTAAAAGTAGAGTTACTTGCCATCGGTCAATGTAAATTCCAAACCTCGTCATTCAAACGCCTGCTCTCAGCAGTTGAGAGGTCCTTTTCAGACATCTCGCACATCTTTCACCCCATTCGGGCCTCCGAGACAGCCTTTTCTGCCGCCCCTTAGCGATGAATACATCCGTTTCCGCGGCAGCCCAAACAAAAAAACCGCAGGCAAACCGCCCGCGGTCATCTTACTACACCGTAAATTTCTGCAAAGAAATTTGTAATTCCTCGGCAAGTCCTGCCAAGGCTTTGGCCGAATTCTCAATTTCCTCGGTCGTGGCCATTTGCTGCTGACTGGCAGCCGATGTCTCTTGACTGACGGAAATCCCTGTTTCCGAAACAGCACTCACGATTCCCATCACATGTTCTATGCGTAAATTAGCATCAACAAGCTGGTGAATATTCGTGTTCACACTTTCCACTTTCGCATTCACTTTCTCAACGGATGATTCGATATGTACGAAGGATTCTTGTGCCTTCCCCGAAATCGATAATCCAACTTCCATTTTGCCTGCTCCTGCATGCATGGAGCTTACAGCGTGATTGATCTGTCTTTGAATCGTGGAAACAAGCTCCGTAATGTTGCGTGCAGACGAAGATGATTGCTCAGCAAGCTTACGCACTTCTCCTGCTACAACCGCGAACCCGCGACCCGCTTCTCCAGCACGAGCTGCTTCAATAGCAGCATTCAAAGAGAGAAGATTCGTTTGAGTGGAAATTTCGTTGATCACATTGACAATCTCACCGATTTTGTGAGCATTCTTACCTAATGCTTCTATCACATCGTTGACTTCACGAACAGCATCGGAGATTTCCGTCATTTGACCGGCAATCGAGACAACGGATTGTTTGCCGTTTTGTGCGGCTTGAGTTGCTTGTTCTGCGAGCTCAGCAACCTCTTGGGCTGACTCATCAATGAGCTTCGTACTTGTCAGCATTTGCTGAACAGCCTCGTTTGCTTGATTCACGCCAGCAAACTGCTTATCGAAATCTTCGGATAGCTTCTGGCTGGATGTCGCTACCTGCCTCGCAGCCATGGAGCTTTGCTCCGAACTCGCCAGAAGTTCTTCCGAACTCGCCGAGAGTGTCAACGCATTGTCTGCAATCTGTTTGACTAAGCTTCGCAAGCTTTCGGTCATGACATTAAAGGAGCCTGTCAATTTACCGACCTCATCCTCATAAGGGTAGTCACCTTTAACAGAGAGATCACCGCTTGCCGCTTTCTCCATATGCTCCTGCAATCTGCGAATTGGCGTCGTAATAATCATATTTAAAGCTAGTGCATTTACCGTCATTATGATGATTGCGATAACAATGGTAAGGATAATGACCCAGTGTGACTTCTTTGAGTCTGCGCTGCTTGAACGCTGGAATTGTTCAGCAGCAAACTCTTTGAGTACAACCAATTTGTCCAACGCTTCTATCGTTTTATCACCTTGAGGTGAAACCTCATTGTTATATACTTGGTAGGCTACTTGATTATTTTGGGTAGCATGATCAATGGTTCTGACTACAACCTCACGGTACTTTAGATTCAGTTCCTCAAAGCTTTTAAAAGCGTCAGTTTCCTCTTGATTTAAGGCAATTCCCGCTAATTTAGTAACCAGTTCTTTATTCTTTGCACTGTTTTCATCTAATTTAACTTTTAATTTAACCTTGTATTTCACATCGGTCGAAAGCATCATCTCCAGCAGATTGGCTTCGGTTTCATTAAAATTTGATTTCAATTGATTAATCCATTTGACAGATAGCAGACTTTCCTCGTACATTCTAGTAGAATTACTAGACATCTTATCCATGAAATAATAACCCGTAATACCTACAATTAGTAGGAACAAAATAGCGATTGCGTTCATTAATAGTAGTTTAAAGCGTAGTTTAAGGTTTCGAAGGATGGACAGGTTGGCTTTCACGTTTCTTACGTTCTTAAAGTTACTCACATTCAATTTCTTTTTGAATTTCAAAGTTTCCCGTTCTCCTCCCGAGTGATAGATCTTGTAGTCTTACTTACTTGTCCTGTAAACTACTAAACCATTTCATTTGCACGTGTGATAAACCTTACATAATTTTTTCAATTAACCTACGGTTTATTCTACAAAACAGCGTTCACGATGTAAAGACAAAATAAGGCAAAAAAGATACATAAATCAAGAAATTACGCATATAATTTATTCCATTTTCGTGATAGATCGGAGTTAAATGAAATGAGAAGTTGACGGCACGGTTCATGAATTGCCCTGATATGCGGCTGGCTGCAGTCGCTAATATCCCCTTTTACGGTGGCTCCATACAAATATGCCCTGCTGCCTCTCCTCACGACGGCGTAGCCGATATTGTCGTGATTCAAAGCAGAGGGCGATACCGATTGCTGCCGATTCTTTTCACAGTTTATCAAGGTAAGCATATCCAGCATCCTGCTGTTTCTTTCTATAAAGGAACGTCGATTTCACTTCGTACACAAAATCCTTTACTCGTCCAAGCGGACTGAGAATTCGCCGGGTCAACACCGCTCCAAATCGAGATTGTACCCTCTGCATTAACTGTTATCGGGTCATCTCTGAATGAAGGTTAACTTACACGACGATTTTCAAGCGTTGACGCTGTATAAACAGGTATCCTACGAAGCCAGCGAGTATAACAGCAATTCCCGTGATCGAGAAATCAGGCGATAATCCATCCTTGGATATTTGTGTATATATGCCTACACCTGCGAGCATCATGGAATTTTCGAGGAAATTTTGAACAGCAATTGTTTTGCCAGCCCCCACCATTCCCTGTCCTTTATCTTGAAGCACGGTATTCATCGGTACGATAAATACGCCGCCGCTGAAGCCTACAAGAAGCAGAAGACCTATGGTGACATATAAGTTAGTAATAAGCGGGAACAGCAATATACTGATAATCATTACAATCCCAAATAGATAGGAATTATAATATTTATGCGCTGGAATCAATTTGGGCGTCATGAGAGCGCCAACCATAATACCTATGCCCGTGACGGCAACAAGCATCGAAATCTGATCGACAGACTGTATACCTAGATGTGCCGGCACCCATGCAATAATCGCAAGACGGACGACGGAAGAAGTCATCCAGAATGAGCCCGTACCTACCAGTGAAAAGCGGGTCGTGCGATCTTTTAACAAGAGCTTCATATCCGTTAGGAATGACCCGGCCTCTTTGACGTAGCGTAGGCTCGAATTGCCTGAAATTCTAGGAATTTGCAGCGTTAAAAGTAATGAAATCAAGTATAGCGCGAAGCAAGCAGCAATAGACCCTGTAAGCGAGATTTTCGCCAAAACTCCGCCACACACGGAGCCAGTGAGAATAGCCATAATCGTATAGCCCTCAATACGTGCATTGGCTTTCAGCAGCTCGCTTTCCGAATGCGTAAGGGAAGGCAGGATGCCATATTTGGCCGGTGAATAAACCGAGGCTCCTATCCCGACAATGCCATAACTGACAGCAGGATCGAGATTCAGGAATAGGGCTATAATTCCAATGGCTTTGATGGCGTTTCCGACGAGAAGGACTTGGGATTTCGCATTTTTATCTGCAAAGGCCCCAACGAACGGTGCCAAAATGACGAAGGCAATAAGAAAGCAGGCTTGCACAACGCCAATATAATAATCAGGGAATGCCTGTTGGTTAATGATCGCCAGAGTAATGAAGAGAATCATATTATCGGCAAAAGCGGAAAGAAATTGCGTTAGATACAGCGTCTGAAGTGGATTCATTTTCATAACTTTTCGCTCCCTTTAGGTTTCAAGATCATCCTTCAAAGCCGATCGCTTGATCGACACATAGTCTACTTTTCCACTTCCTAGAAGCGGCAATTTTTCCGTATAACGAAGCTCCGAAGGCATGTAGAATGAGGGATGACCTTGCTGTTTCATCGACTCTCTGATTTGCTGTAGCTGGACACCAAGGATATTATGATAGACAACAATTCGCTCCCCTTTACGCATATCCGGCACACTAACCGCTGCGCATATCGCCTCGGGCGGCAAGCTTGCCGTCACAAGCTCCTCCACCATCGGCAGTGACACTTTCTCCCCACCAATTTTGGCAAAAGACTGCAACCTAGCTTGAATCGAGATATACCCTTGATCATCCATTTGCACAACATCTCCGCAGCTATACCACTCTGGGCAAGGGACGAAGCCTTGACCATGAATGAGATAACCTTTCATCACATTCGGCCCCTTCACCAACAAGTTACCGCCAAGCTCAATTCCTTCCACCTTTTCCAAACGGTAATCCATACCTGGCATGATTCGCCCCACTGTACCCTTCTTTGCGTACATAGGTGTGTTAAGCGATATGACGGGCGCTGTCTCCGTTGTCCCATACCCCTCTAGAATACGAATCCCGAATTTATCGGACCAGGTTTGACGGACTTCCTCCTTCAACTTCTCAGCACCAGCCACGACATACTTGAGGGAGTGGGCAAAATCATACGGATGTGCAGTTCTCGCATAAGCCGAAAGAAATGTTGAAGTTCCAAACAGAATCGTAATATTGCGATCGTAGACTAGCTCCGGAATGACTTTATAATGTAAGGGATTAGGGTAAAGCACGACTTTCATACCCGAAAGGATGGGCAGCATCGTTCCTGCGGTCAATCCAAAGGAGTGAAACATCGGCATCGCGCCCAGCACAATATCCGACCCATTAAAGGCAATAACTGCCTTAGCCTGCTGAATATTAGCGAATATATTACGGTGTGTAAGAACGACACCCTTCGGTTTACTCTCACTGCCTGATGTAAAAAGAACAACCTCGTTCTTTCCTGAGCCAACCGGTCCTTGAACTTTCCGTATATAGTGAATAATACCGGCAATTTTATGTTTAAAAGTGATACTTTGTTTAACATCTTCGAGATAAACAATCTTGAAAGTACCGCTTGCGGTATCGATAAAATCGGCAAGTCCCGCTTTGTCGATGAACGCTTTGGACGTAATAATCGTCTTCACCGCGGCTGTTTCGCATGCATCCAACATCGTCTGCTTACCAGCAGAATAATTCAATACAGCTGGTGTTACTCCTAATCGGAATAATGAAAACAAGGTGACTACATGTGCCGCAGCATTAGGCAATAAAACGGCAGCACGCTTCTGTTCCTTAAGAAGCTGCTTTAGAAGCCCCGCCATTGTATACGTTGTGAGCAGTAATTTGCGGTATGTTAAAGCGGAGTCACTTATGATATCTTCACAAATCACGGTAGAAATGCCATGAAGTTTGGCAGCTATCAGCATCTCGTTGAATAAATTAAGCTCAGGCTTCATTCGGCTTTCCAGCAAATGATTCTGCATACGGCTGCGTATGATATCCGTCGCCCGCTCTTTCTGAATTCGCTTCGAAATATGTTCACTCATGGGCACTTGAAAAGCTTCCCCAAACGTGATGCTCACTGCCGGAAACCAGATCTGCTTCAATTTGCCGCGTAGATAAGATAATTTCGAATGCTCCAGTCCATTAATCGCAATTGGAATCATGCATGCCTGTGATCTCAGAGCAATGTAACCAATCCCACCATACACCTTCATCATGCCCCCGGTTGTTGTGATTCGCCCTTCTGGAAAAACAACAAGCGGTATACCGTTTTGCACGGTTTTCAGCATCTTTCGCACGGAGTAAGGGTTCAACGGATCTACCGAAATATGCGTCCGAAAAAGGAGCAGCCAAGCAAAACGCTTAGCAATCCTTGTGTTTACAACAAATGCCACTTCCTTCGGCAGTATCAGAGCTAAGAGCACAGCATCCAGTAATGATACGTGATTAGGAATAAGCACCGTTTTCTCCGTCAAGTCGAGCCGCTCCATCCCCCTAACCCTAACCTTAAAACTTGTCATCAAGACTGGACGCAATAAGGGAAGTAACAGCTTTAACAGAGCAACAAACAACCATTTGATCATTGGGACTCCTCCTAAGAGCTTTGCTTTAGCAAAGCTATCATCGTAAGCATGGTCTGAGCTTCGCTTTGGCAAAGCTCTCTCGTAAGCATCAACTGAGCTTTGCTTTGGCTAAACTGGATTCGTACGCACAAGCTTTTGGGCTTCTCTTAATACCTGATCATAACTCCATTGTATGCATTTGCCTGGAATCTGATAGTACTAACTTTGCGTAGTACCAGCTTCTTGGAGGATTTTTTTCAATAAAAAAAGACCCATGCATCCAACTGCATAGGTCTCTCTCTAAAAGCATTTAATTTCCATTAGGGACGTCACTGGTAATTGCCAAGGTATTTCCCTCTGTATCCCGAAAGAAAGCCATCCAAATATCGAAGCTGCCCATATTAGCTACCACATGCGGCTCACTAATAAAGGACACTCCTCGTTCTAGAAAAGCCTCATAGACCTGATTAATGTCCCCAACCTTATAATAAATAACAGATCCAGGATGATTAAACTCAGGTTTTTCAGGAAGGCTTAGCATCAATCGAACGCCATTGCAATCAAAAAAAGCCATTTGAGAAGCTTGAAACAAAAACTTCATGCCTAATGTGTCGCGGTAAAAGGCAACTGCTCTAGGAATGTCAGCTGCATTTACTGAGATTTGTCCAATTTGAGTTAAGCTGTTATCGCTCATACGTTTCCCCTCCCAAACTATTATACCCATATTTTACCACACTACAGGTTCAATAGCTCTCTAAGTCTAGCAGGGTAATCGGTAATTATTCCTGAAACACCGGATGCAATCAGCCTATGATAATCGGCCAAGTCATTTACCGTATAAGGATAAACAGCAAGCCCAGAGGATACTGCCGCAGCAACATCTTCTTGCTCAATGCATTGGTGATGAGGATGCAACGAAAACACATCTACACCTATTTGCCCTGCATAAGCAGTATGATCCATAAGGTTTGCAGCGTATAACAAACCAACCTTCGCCCCAGGCTCAGCCTGCTTAATTCGGCGAATCACCTTGTGATCAAAAGAAGAAATGACCACATCTTCCATTCGGCTGCTTTCACGCAAAAATGCTAGAAGCGCCTTCTCCATTCGTCCTTCATAAGCATGCTTCACTTCCACATTGATAAAGAACCCTCGCGGCAATAAATCGAATACTTCATGCAAAAGTGGTAACCGTTCCCCCGCGAACGCCTCAGAGAACCAAGAGCCAGCATCCAACGACTTCAATTCACTCCAACTGTGATCACAAATAAGCCCGGAACCATTCGTCGTTCGATCGAGCGTAGCATCATGACAGACGACAATCTCTCCGTCTTTCGTTATATGTACATCTAGTTCGATGCCTTCTGCCCCTTGCTCCAAAGCTAATGCAAAAGAAGCTAGCGTATTTTCCGGTGCTTCCCCAGCCGCTCCGCGATGTCCAATTACAATCGGTTTATGTTTGTTCATTGTTAACACTCCCAACATGTAAGCTTCTTCAACTATGCTCAAATTATAGATGAAATGACTCGCTCTTGCCCAGTATTTATTCGTAAAGGTTACGTAAATTTGTTGGAAAAATACACAATAAGTTAATCTCTATTTAACACGGGTCAAATAAAGCATCGTTAAGCTAATAACATAGTACAAGTCTAATAATGTTCGTGAAGGAGCACCACATGAATACGATGAATAGAGATTTACCGCTTTCAACAACCAAGCCAAAAGCAAAAGCGGGGCAACCTCCCCGTGCGCTTATCCATCAGAAATGGGCGGAAACGCTGCTTGGTTATGTTTTCTTACTCCCTTCGATTTTGCTGTTTGCTATCTTTCTTTTTTACCCCCTGCTTCAAACCTTCTATCTGAGCTTTCATGAGACGGATCCGCGAGGGAGAGTTGCTTCTTACGTCGGTTTCGATAACTTCATTGCTATCTTCACTTCCGAGCGATTTTATAAAAGTTTGGAAGTCACAGGTCTTTTTACACTTCTTACGGTGCCAACCTGCATTGCTCTTGCGCTTTTACTCGCCGCACTAACACACAATCATTTGAAGGGAATGCGGATCTTTCAATTCATCTTCTCGCTGCCTGTTGTTCTGTCAGTTGGAACCTCTGCGGTGATCTGGATGATGCTTTTTCACCCGAGTGTCGGGATGTTGAATTACTTGCTGAGCATTGTTGGCTTAGAGCCAGTAGCTTGGTTAACAGATCCAAGATGGGCACTGCTTTCCGTCTCTATGATGACAGTTTGGATGAATCTTGGATTTACTTACATCGTCCTTCTCAGTGGCCTGCAAGGAATACCAGAAGAAATTTATGATAGCGCCAAAATCGACGGATCAGGTCCATTCCGTACCTTTATCCAAATCGTATTCCCCTTGCTTTCACCGACGGTATTCTTCGTCACCATTGTGTCGATCATTGGTGCTTTTCAGTCCTTCGGACAGATTCACATTTTGACCAAAGGCGGACCTGTTAATTCCACAGATGTCCTTGTATACAGCTTGTATCAAGATGCCTTCATCAACTTCCGATTCGGGACTGGTAGTGCTCAGGCCCTTGTCCTGTTCACCATCATCCTTATTTTCACCTTTGTGCAATTTAAAGTTTTTGAAAGGAATGTGCACTATCAATGACCCATCGATTACAAAATACCTTCGTGTATGTTCTGTTAATCATATTCGCTGCACTCGTGCTCTATCCTATTTTTTATACGTTTACCGCAGCATTCATGACACCTGAGGAAGCATCGGCCTATCCGCCCCGCTTCTGGCCGAGCAGCTTTTATATCGGCAGTATAGTCGCCGTGTTCCAATTAGTCCCCATCGGCAAATTTATAGCCAACAGTTTGGTCGTTTCGATCATCATTACGGCTGGACAGCTCATTACATCCAGCATGGCCGCTTACGCCTTTGCTAACATTCGTTTCAAGGGTAAAGCTGTCTTCTTCGCGTTATTCATGGCCACCATGATGATTCCGTGGGAAGTCACCATCATTCCCAACTATTTGACGGTCAAAAAATGGGACTGGCTCGATAGCATTCAGGGCTTAACCGTTCCATTCCTGGCGACTGCTTTCGGCACCTTTCTGCTGCGCCAATTTTTCTTACAGCTGCCTAAGGAGCTGTTCGAAGCAGCGCGGATTGATGGTTGTGGACACTTCCGCTGCTTTTTCCGAATTGTCCTGCCCCTAGGCCGCCCAGCACTTGCAACGCTAGCCGTCTATGCGTTCCTAAACTCGTGGAACATGTACTTATGGCCGCTTCTCATCACCAACAGCGAGGAAATGCGAACGGTTCAGATTGGCATTGCCATGCTTCAATTCGAAGAATTAACCGTTTGGAACTTGGTCTTAGCAGGCGTAACTATCGTCTTGCTGCCTTCACTATTGCTTTTAGTACTCGGTTTGAAGCAGCTCGTTCGAGGGCTTACTGCTGGTGCTGTGAAAGGTTAGTCCCCATGTGTGATGGCTGCTCTGTTCAGCAATAAGCTGACCCAGATTTCCATAAATAAAAATTAAAGAAACCAAAAGGGAGAGAAACAAAAAAAATGAAGACATTGAAAATGAGAAGTTCAGCTATCGCAATAACAGCACTCATGGTGCTATTGACTAGCGCATGCGGCAAGGCTGAAACGACGACATCTGGCAGTACAGCAGATATCAAAGCATCCGCTTCTCCTGCTGCCGCAGAAACAAAAAAACAGGCTGAACCAGTTAAAGTTATCTGGTGGCACTCGATGAGCGGTGAGCTCGGCAAAGCTGTAGATAAACTTGTAACAGACTTCAACTCTTCCCAGAAAGATGTTCAAGTTGAAGCTGTTTTTCAAGGCACATACGATGAAAGCTTAAATAAAATGAAAGCTTCTATGGATAGCAAAAGCGGACCTTCTCTTATTCAAGTATACGAAATCGGCTCTCGTTTCATGATCGACTCCAAGGCCATTACGCCAGTTCAAAAGTATGTCGATGCTGATCAATTTGATCTCACCCAACTTGAAGATAATATTCTGAATTACTATAAATTCGATGGCAAACTGTATTCCATGCCTTTCAACACATCGAATCCGATTCTTTATTACAACAAAGACATGTTTAAAGCTGCCGGTCTTGATCCTGAAAAGCCGCCAACAACTTTTGAAGAGGTTGCCAAAGCTTCTCAAACATTAAGCAAAGACGGTAAAGCAGGCGCATCCTTCGCCATCTACGGATGGTTTATGGAGCAATTCTTTGCTGGACAAGGTGCCGAATACCTTAACAATGGTAACGGTCGTACAGCCGTAGCTACGGAATCCATGATCAATAGTGAATCAGGCGTGAAGACTTTGACGTGGTGGAAGCAAATGGTTGACAGCAAAACAGCTACTAACCTAGGACGCAAGACAGACGATACGAAGAAAGCGTTCTTGGCTGGACAAGTCGCTATGACATTAGACTCCACAGCCTCACTCCGCGGGATCGTGAGCGGTGCTGACGGTAAATTCCAAGTCGGAACCAGCACCCTGCCTAAACCAACTGATGCGAAGGATGGCGGTGTTGTTGTCGGTGGTGCAAGTCTCTATATCTTAAACAACAAATCCGAAGCTGAACAAAAAGGTGCATGGGAGTTCATCAAATTCCTGACAAAACCACAAACACAAGCTTGGTGGCACGTTAACACTGGCTACTTCCCAATTACGAAGAAAGCTTACGACGAGCAGCTGGTGAAGGATAACCTTGCCAAATATCCGCAATTCCAAACTGCAATTGATCAACTGCACAATACAAAAGCTAATAAAGCCACACAAGGTGCTGTAATGGGTGTATTCCCAGAAGCGCGTCAGCTTGTAGAAACGGCGATCGAAGAAGCTCTAACAGGTAAGAAGGCGCCGAAAGAAGCGTTGGATGGTGCTGCGAAGAGTATCACGGAGAAAATTGCCGCTTATAACAAGACAGTGAAGTAACTTGGAAACAACCAGCAGAACTCTCCAAAACGATTGACCTTTTCTGCGAATAGGCTTATACTTCTACTCAATATCCATACCAGATCGTGCCTATGATGAGATTCCAACTCGGAGGCGTTTTCGCCAAGAACAACCCTTTGCGCTCAGCAAAGTCAGTCATTCTAAGTTAACCGGCACCGCCCGTTACCGCGGAACCAAGTGGAGAAGCATTCACCCGAATGTTTCTTAAATTGGGTGGCACCGCGAGCAAACGCTCCTCGTCCCAATCGGATGAGGGCGTTTTTTGTTATTTTCGGGGCCCCCGCAAAGTATTGGGAATAAGCTTCGAAGGGTACACATCACTTTGTGGGGTAATTTTGTTTTTTTAACCACATACAAATGGGAGGTAACTAGAAATGACGAAACGACGGTACAATTTTAACCCAGGACCCGCTGCACTGCCTTTTGAGGTACTTGAAGAGGCCCAAGAGCAATTTGTGGACTATCAAGGGACAGGTATCTCACTCCTCGAAATGTCTCATCGAAGCCGCACAGTTGAGGATCTGAATCAAGAAACCCAGCAGCTTCTTCTGAAACTGCTCGGCCTGCCTAGCGGGTATGTGGTGCTTTTTATGGGTGGAGGGGCTAGCACACAGTTTGCTCTCCTTCCGTTAAACTTTTTGAACACGAATCAAACGGCCAACTATGCATTAACTGGGAGCTTTTCGGAAAAAGCTTATAAGGAAGCTGCTTATGTCGGGCTCACACATGTCGCGGCAAGCTCCAAAGACCAGCAATGGCGCAGTATTCCTGAGTTATCTGCAGCTAAGCTAGTACCTGATTCGGCATACATTCACATCACCATGAACAATACGATTGAAGGTTCCCGTTACAATCAAATTCCGGAAGTAGGCAGCACGCCGCTTGTAGCCGATTTAACGAGTGAAATCCTCAGCAGAAAGCTGGATCTAGAGAAGTTTTCGATGATGTATGCCGGCGCCCAGAAAAATCTGGGACCAGCAGGCGTTACAGTTGCCATCATCCGAGAAGAGTGGTTGGAGAAGGCATCCAAGAAGATCCCTGAGATCATGCGCTATGAAACATTCGCCAAAAACAAATCATTGTTCAATACGCCGCCTGTTCACGCCATTTACATGATGAATTTGGTGCTAAAATGGGCTGTAAACAAAGGCGGTGTTGATCAATTAGAACAGCTTAATCGCATAAAGTCTGGCCTCATATATGATGTTATTGATCATAGCGGCGGATTCTACAACGGAATCATTGAAGTTAACAATCGCTCGCATATGAATATCACTTGGCGCATGGCCAATGAAGGAATAGAGCGTCAGTTTATCGAAGAATCAGAGGCTAACGGCTTTGAAGGTCTGGCCGGTCATCGAAGTGTCGGAGGTCTGCGTGCTTCGGCATACAATGCAGTACCATTCGAAGCTTGTCAGGCTTTAGCCGATTTCATGATAGATTTTGCACGAAGAAACGGTTAGATCACAAATAAAAATAAAAGAGTCCCGTAGAGCGGCTAATGCCTAACTCTCGGGACTTTTTATCTAAAGGTAAGAGAAACTATAGGAATAATGCTACTTATTTACCAAGTTGGTGAATCGGGTGACCAAGTGCACCTTCCGCGGCATCCATGATCATTTCTGTCAATGTTGGATGTGCATGAATGGTAAGAGCGATGTCCTCCAAGTTAGCGCCCATCTCAACAGCAAGAGCAAGCTCACCGATCAAGTTAGATGCTTCCGGACCAACGATTTGACCACCAAGCAGCTGGCCTGTTTCTTTGTCGCCGACAAGCTTCACGAAGCCTTGACCTGCGTTCAAAGAGTTAGCGCGACCATTAGCGGCATACGGGAATTTACCAATCGTTACATTGATGCCTTGTGCTTTGGCTTCTGTTTCACTTAGACCGACGCCAGCAATTTCCGGATCAGAGAATACAACAGCAGGCATTGCTTTGTAATCTACGATGCTGGAGTGACCCGCGATCGCTTCAGCAGCCACTTTAGCTTCATAGGAAGCTTTGTGTGCCAATGAAAGACCAGGTACAACATCACCAATCGCGAAGATATGCGGGATGCTCGTTCTACCTTGGTTATCGACCTCGATCAAACCGCGATCAGTCATTTTCAAGTTAATGAGATCAAGACCAAGCTCGCCATCTGTGTTCGGACGACGGCCAACGGTTACTAATACGTAATCCGCTGTTACTTGTTTCTCTTCCCCTTTAACTGTGAACGTAACCGTTACGTCATTTTCTGTCTTCGTGCAGGATTGTGCCAGTGC
Source organism: Paenibacillus sp. V4I7 (assembly GCF_030817275.1). Taxonomy (NCBI): domain Bacteria; kingdom Bacillati; phylum Bacillota; class Bacilli; order Caryophanales; family Paenibacillaceae; genus Paenibacillus; species Paenibacillus sp. V4I7. The sequence continues at coordinate 5,394,876 of NZ_JAUSZD010000002.1, forward strand.
TTCGGTATGAACCTCTACGCCGACTTTCTCCAGATTGCGCGCAACAAGCTTCGTCAATTCTTTCTCGAAGCCTGGAAGCACATGATCGGATCCTTCAAGCACAGTTACTTTTGTACCGAACTTTGCATATGTTTGACCTAGCTCGATTCCGATGTAGCCTCCGCCGATAACGATCATGCTTTTCGGAATTTCAGGCAAGTTCAACGCTTCCGTGGAAGAAATGATTCTTCCGCCGTAAGGGAATGCTTTCAGCTCGATCGGACGGGAACCGGTCGCAATAATGCAGTGCTTGAAGCGGTAGCGAGGAGCTTCTGCATCATTGAACACACGTGCTTCATGCTCATTGATGAACATCACTTCGCCTTGGAAAGTTTGGATCTTGTTGCCTTTGAGCAGCGCGCTAACGCCGCCCGTTTGTTTCGCAACAATGCTGTTTTTCCATGCTTGTACTTTTGCAAAGTCCACTTTCACGTTCTGGGCAGAGATACCCATGCTGTCAGCGTGCTGTGCATGCTCATACGTGTGAGCTGCGGAGATTAAAGCTTTGGACGGGATACAGCCGCGGTTCAAGCACACGCCGCCCCATTCTGCTTTATCAACAATCAGAACGCTTTGCCCAAGCTGAGCAGCACGGATGGCAGCTACGTAACCGCCGGGACCTGCACCAATGACCAACAAATCAATATCTAAAGAAGCATCTCCTACTACCATGCTGTTACACCTCCAAGACGAGAAGCTCTGGATCAGCCAGAAGCTGTTTGATGTAGTTCAGGAAGCTTTGTGCTGTGGCTCCATCCACGATACGGTGGTCGAAGCTCAAGGAAAGCGCCATAACGGATGCTGCAACGATTTGCCCATTTTTCACAACTGGTTTCTCTGTGATACGGCCTGCACCTAGGATTGCAACTTCAGGGAAGTTGATAACTGGTGTGAAGAACATACCGCCTACGGAACCAATGTTCGTAATGGAGATCGTGCCGCCCTTCATTTCGTTAGGAGCCAATTTGCCTTCGCGTCCGCGTAAGGCAAGGTCTTTAATTGAAGAAGCGATCGACCATATATTCTTGCGGTCTGCATCATGGATAACAGGAACGAGCAATCCGTTGTCTGTATCTGTTGCAATTCCGATGTTGTAGTACTTTTTGTAGACAATTTCTTGTTTCTCTTCGTCGATCATCGCGTTGAGCGCTGGGAATTGACGGCAAGCCGCAACCAATGCTTTCACGATGAAAGGCAGGTAAGTCAGCTTCACGCCTTTTTTCTCGGCGAGTGGCTTCGTGCGCTCACGAAGTGCGACAAGTGCCGATACGTCGATTTCGTCCATCAATGTCACGTGCGGAGCCGTGTACACGGATTTCACCATAGCGTTCGCGATAATTTTACGGATTCCTTTGAACGGAACCCGGTCCTCGACGCGATCGCCTACGACAACCTGCTGCGCTGCCGCCGCAGGTGCATTTCCACCAGCTGCTACTGATAACGCAGCTGGTTCTGCTGCTGCTTCAGGAGCCGCGGCAGTGCCCGCTCCGTTAAAGCCAAGCACGTCCTCACGTGTTACGCGGCCGTGCTTACCTGTAGGCGTCACCTCTGCGAGTGTGATGCCTTGCTCTCTTGCAAGCTTGCGTACGCTAGGCGTCGCAAGGACTTCGCGGCCCGCGCCAGCGCTTGGCGCGGCACTTGCTGGAACTGATGACGCGGCAGGCGCTGCTGTAGGGGCCGGTGCTGCCGCCACGGGGGCAGCAGCTGGAGCCGCTGCAGGCGCAGCGTGGCTGTCGGTCTTATGATGCATGGATTCAGCAGGCAGCTCGCCTGTCACTTCAATCGTCATAACGAGCTCGCCAATATTACAAACTTGTCCTTCTTTAACGGCAACTGCAACAACCTTACCTTCAACTGGACAAGGAACTTCAACGACTGCTTTATCGTTCTGTACTTCCATAAGAATCGTTTCGTCTGTTACGGTGTCACCCGCTTTAACCAACAGCTTTACGATCTCGCCTTCATGAATGCCTTCACCAAGCTCTGGGAACTTGTATTCAAACAAAGCCACGTGCACAACCTCCTATTACCTTCGACTGTGATTAGAATTCGAGTACTTGATTAATGCCTGCAATGACACTTGCTGGACTAGGCAACCAAGCGTCTTCGATTTGTGCAAACGGATAGATTGTATCTGGCGGAGCAATACGCAAAACAGGAGCTTCCAGATGCAGAATCGCTTTTTCATTAATCTGTGCAATTACCTCAGCGGCTACACCGGATGTTTTTTGCGCTTCTTGCACGATAATCGCACGGTTTGTTTTCTTAATTGAAGTTACAATGGTTTCGATATCAAGCGGAATTAGGGTACGAAGATCGATAACTTCAACTTTCACACCTTGTGTTTTCTCGATTTCTTCAGCTGCTTTCACAGATGTGTGAACCATAGCCCCATAAGTAATAATCGTCACATCGGAGCCTTCGCGAACAACATTCGCTTTACCAAGCTCAATGGTGTATTCGCCTTCCGGTACTTCAGCACGGAATGCGCGGTATAAATTTAAATGCTCCATGAAGAAGACAGGGTCATTATCGCGAATCGCGGAAATGAGCAGTCCCTTCGCATCATAAGGGTTGGAAGGAACAACAACTTTAATACCAGGAGTTTGTACAAGTAAGCCTTCGAGTGCATCCGTGTGCAGCTCAGCTGCTTTTACACCGCCACCAAAAGGTGTCCGGAATACGATTGGAGAGTTGTAACGGCCGCCAGAACGGTAACGCATACGAGCTGCTTGCACGCAAATTTGGTCAAGCGCTTCATAAATAAAGCCTACGAATTGAATTTCAGCGATCGGACGAAAGCCTTGAATACCAAGACCAACTGCAAGCCCGCCAATAGCAGACTCAGCAAGAGGCGTATCGAATACGCGCTCTTCGCCGAATTCTTTTTGTAAACCTTCCGTAGCACGGAATACGCCACCAACATGGCCAACGTCTTCGCCGAACAAAATTACATTAGGATCTCTTTCCAGTTCAACGCGCATTGCGTCTTTTATCGCTTGAATCATCGTCATTTGTGCCATGACTTCTCCGTGCCTCCTAATTGTTTTCGTGAGAAAACTTGCTTCGTAAGCTTAAGCTTAGTTTATCGCCAGAAAAACTGGCATCGTAAGCCTAATTTATTTAAACGCTTGCTTCTGTTCTTCGAGATGTGCCGGTGTTACTTCGAACATAGAGTCAATTAGGCCTGGAACAGTCATTTTCTCTGTTTCTTCCGCTTTTTTGATATGTTCAGCAACAGTTGCTTTCGCTTCTTCTTTCACTTGAGCTTCTTCTTCTTCGCTCCAGAGACCTTTTTTAGTCAAGAACAGACGCATACGCGTAAGTGGATCCTTAGGCTCCCAGTCGCTCTCTTCATCTTTGGTCCGATATTTCGTCGTGTCATCCGCCAAGGAATGCGGACGGTAACGGTAGGTTAATGCTTCAATCAACGTAGCGCCTTCGCCTCTGCGTCCTCTTTCAGCAGCTTCGGTAACCGCTTGAACAACAGCCAATACGTCCATTCCGTCAACTTGCACGCCTTTGATACCGGCAGCAATTGCTTTATGCGCAACAGAAAGCGCAGCTGTTTGCTTCGAATAAGGAGTCGTAATTGCGTAACCGTTGTTTTGTACAAAATAAATGACAGGCAGCTTGAATGCTCCTGCAAAGTTCATGCCTTCGTAGAAATCGCCTTCGGAGCTTCCTCCGTCGCCTGTGTAGGTAATCGCTACACGCGGTTGGTTACGTTTCTTGAATGCCATAGCCACACCGGTAGCATGTAAAATTTGAGCTCCGATGATGATTTGCGGCATAAGTACGTGTACATCCTGCGGAATTTGTCCGCCATGCTGATGGCCACGGGAATACAAAAACGCTTGATAAAGCGGAAGTCCGTGCCAAACGAGTTGTGGCATATCACGGTAACCCGGGCAAATGAAATCGTCTTTATTTAATGCAAACTCACTACCGATCATCGAAGCTTCTTGTCCGGATACCGGAGCATAGAAACCAAGACGTCCTTGGCGACCAAGATTAACTGCTCTTTCGTCCCATACGCGGGTGAATACCATTCTTCTCATTAATTCTTTCAATTGGTCGTCACTAAGTTTAGGCATTTTGTCGGAATTAACAATGGTGCCGTCTGGAGCTAGAACCTGTAAAGGCTCAACCTTCTCTGTGGTCACTTCATAATTCGCTTGGCTGACAAGTGGCTTACTCATACCATTTCACCTCTTATATGATTTTGATGCCTGCTAGCTTCACTTCTGTTATAGTATTATTATAAACCTGTTTTTGTGAATTGTACACCAGCATCCCTGTGCTATATGACCTTTTTTCACCGGAGTGAATAGTACAGTTCCCGAAAATATATAATACAGTTAACATAAAATTTACAACTGCTATAATACACATTACCCTCTAAACGACAAGCTTACACTTGCTGCACCAAATTAGGTCCAAAGAGAAATTTAAAGGAGCACAACCATGTCGGATGACTCTCGCTTTTATAAAAGAACAATTGTGAAAGATGAACTCACCTCTGTCCTTCTCGGAGAAAATCGCTCCCTGCGAATTTATCTCCCTCCCGGTTACAATGAACTGCTCTCCTATCCGGTCATTTATTGCCAAGATGGTGAACAATTCTTTAATTTCGGCCGAATTGCGACTACGATAACTCGCTGTATTCTGGATGAAGGCTTGGAGCCCGCCATTGTTGTCGGTGTTGATGTGAATAATCGTAACCGCACTTCGGAATATGCGCCTGAGGGTGAACGCCATGACGCGTACTGCCGTTTTTTTGCAGAGGAACTCCTCCCTTATGTAGAAAGCCGATATCCGATTCGATCCGAACGGAACGAACGCATTGTGGCGGGTGATTCCCTTGGGGGGACCGTGTCCTTGCATCTCGCCTTAGATTATCCTAGCCTTTTTTGCCGTGTTATATCCTTATCGGGCGCATTTTTCGACATTACCAGAGAACGTATCAAAGCGGAGGACGACTTGTCCTGGCTAGAGCTGTATATGCTAATTGGCTTGGATGAAACAGATGTAAAAACGGAACGAGGGACTTTTGATTTCGTAAGAGAAAACCGACTGGCCAAAGCTGAAATGGAAAATAAAAATGTCGCCCTGCATTATATCGAGAAGCCTGGCAAACATTTATGGGGATTTTGGCAAGGAGAGTTGGACGCGGCTCTGCATTATTTTCTAGCATGATAACGGTAAAAAGCGGTCCACTTTCCGTCTCCTGACGTGAAGTTGGGCCGCTTTTATTTATTCTTTAATCGCATAACGCTGCTTCAAAAGCTCCATCATACCCAATAACTCATCTTCACTCGGATAGCCCGGGATATCCCTAGGACTCTGCACTTTCACACCTTTGGAAGCCATCACTTGTACGAAATTGTCCGTGAAACGCGTTGCACTTAACTCTATTTGTAAGCATTCCGATAAACTCGCCATACTCCCCGGCGCCACTACCGGATAGTCGTTTGGTGATGCTGAGCCCGCCGCGCGTTCGTAAAAGCCTCTGGCCAAAGTTGCTTTTGCTTCACCTTGACCTTCCACGATTATGAACGCTTGAACCGATAAGGCAAGCTGTTGTCTGCGTTGTGCTATACCGCAAAACTTGCGTCCACCGACACTTAAATCGAATTCCCCCGGACAAAATGAACCCATCACTTCCCCCTGATCGATACGGTTCGTAATTGTGCTCATGACATCTCTTATCAAAGCTACCATCAGATCGAAATCCTTGCGATGCTCCATGTCCCCTGCGTTTTTTGGTAACAACAGGGATACATTCACGACGCCCAAATCGAGAGGCACCGCTGCACCCCCAGAGTTCCTTACAGCCGTATCATAGCCTTGACTTAGCAACCATTCGTTAGCTTCTGCCGCTTTCGGTAGGCGACTATCTCTCAGTCCCATTACAAAGGCTCGCGGGTGCCTCCATATGTGAAGAATCGGTGGTGCTGCTTTCCCTATTGCTCGGCATAAAAGTTCTTCCAGAGCAAATGCATATAGAATAGGTTGCGTTGCGGTTTCACCGGATCGATCAAGAATAACCATTGAAGCTGGTAGTTCTAAAGTCATCATTTGCTTAATCTCCTGAGCCTACAATTTGAATCCATGTACAGAATTGTAAGCGATACAAACTTAAGCTGCAATAAAAAGCATGTACGGAAAGAGGAACATTTTGCTTGAAAAATGGATATACAGCAAAATTTCCGTCAGAACTTGTCAAAAAACATCAAAATTTTGGAAAGAAATCAAAGGAATTTCAAGTTTTCTGTCGAAATAAAAAATAAACCCAAATTTTTCAATTAAGTAGGCGAGATCATTGAATGTATTTGACGACTTACTACTCAATATACTTGTTTTAACTCTCCCCATTATGCTATGTCATATTTTATGGCTGGATCGGCCCGGTCCCATCAGCTTTAATCCTTCAAATAGAGCATTTATCTTGCCTATTTATTCATTAGCAGCCATATTTTGCATGTCCCATCCTTTTTTCACGATAACAGGCAACAACTTTGATCTGCGCACGATTCCTGTACTAGTTGCTTTCCTTTACAGTGGCATACGTTCAGGACTTACGGTCTCCGCAGTAATAATAGCCTATACCTACTACATGGATGGTTCCGACTTTTTATGGATTGTTTCCTTGTCGGCTCTGCTCGTACCCTTCATCCTGGCTTTCATTGCCCTAAGCAATTGGAAGTACCGAACCCCCAAAGTGATGTTTCCCAGTCTTCTGGCTTTTATTAGCGCTCTAGCTACTTTCTGCATGACGATGCTATATCGCATCGATTCGAATGTATCCGTAGATAGGAGCTTTCTGCTATACGGCTTACTGTTCTGTATTGTTCACATGCTGACGATGTGGCTGATAACCTATTTAATTGTTCGTATCCGAGAAAATATTGCGATGCGCCAAGAAGTCCAGCGTTCAGAGAAGCTGAATGTATTAAGTGAACTAGCTGCTTCGGTTGCCCACGAAATTCGCAACCCTATGACAGTTGCCCGCGGCTTTATGCAAATACTCAGCCAGTCTCAAGTTACTGAAGAGAAAAAGAAGCTCTATACCACTATGGTAATTGAAGAAATTGACCGAGCCCAAAGTATTATTTCCGACTACTTATCTTTCGCTAAGCCGCAAGCCGAGAAGCTCGAAGAGTTGGATGTTTCCACTTTGACTCACAAAATAAGCAATCTCATAAATCCTTACGCGTCAATGAGCGGTGTAGAAATTCATATTGACATGGAGTCTTCTCTTCTGATTAAAGCCAACAGCGAAAAAATGATTCAATGCCTAGTTAATTTAACGAAAAACGGCATCGAGGCTATGCCTAGCGGAGGCACTCTGTTAATAACTGGCTTCAAGAAAAGCGCTAAAGTTATTTTACAAATTAAAGATACCGGTATTGGTATGACTCCTGAGCAGGTGAACCGTCTCGGAACGCCCTTCTACTCTACGAAAAATAAAGGCACCGGGCTTGGCATGATGGTCTCCTATAGAATCATCAAAACATTTGGCGGGCTCATAGAAGTAACAAGCCAGCCAGACCAGGGAACTTGCTTCACGATTTCATTACCTACCGTTTGAGTCACTTGCCAAAATATCCATAATCCCTTTGAATAAAGGGATGGACTTATTGCTCTCAGCAGGCTCCATGTTCTTAATGACAACAGAAACGGCATATTTCGGTGATTCAACAGGGCCATAACCAATAAACCACTGATTCACCTTTTCTTGCTTGCCATTCTCGATTTGTGCCGTACCGGATTTCCCAGCCAGCTTCCACTTCGCATCCTCTAAGCCTTGTCCCGTTCCAACGGTTACCACTTCTCTCATCCAGTTTACTAATGTATGACTGGTCGCTGCAGAAACCCGCCCCGCCTCGGAATCTAATAATTGAACAGGAAATTTCTCCATCACACGATCCGTTTGATACCGAATTTCTTGAACTACTCTTGGTGAATAACCCTTCCCACCATTCAGCAAGGTAACAATCATATTAGACGCCTGTAAAGGGGTCATCCTGACATCTCTTTGACCAATGGCTGTTTGCATAAGCACTCCCTCGTCATTATGTGGAGTATGGGCCCCAAATAGCTGTCCGTTCTCTTCTGTATCCAATTGACGGAGCATTTGCTCATCGTCTGTCTTCCCCGTCCAGCCCACTTCATTCAATACACCAAGCTTATGTGCATAGCTTTCCAACTCAGCAGGCGTCAGTCGCTGCATCACTCGGGCAAACACAATATTACAGGATTGCGCAAAGCCCTGCTCTAAAGTTAAAGGCCCGTGTCCATCTCTTCTCCAGCACGTAAAGCCATATTTCCCAAGCGCACCTTCACAATTGAAAGTTTCTTTGGGATCGACGATCCCTTTATCCAACGCTGCTGCGGCTACAATTGTTTTGAAAATCGAGCCAGGCGCCGTCGCCTTGAGCGCATAATTACTCCAGTTATTGCTAGCGAGATCGACTTCTGTCTGATCAAAGTTGGGTCTGCTCGCCATCGCGATGATATCTCCTTGTGCCACTTCCTGAACAACAGCCGCACCTTCGCGTATATTTAGCTTATCCATAAGGATCTCAATTCGCTGCTGCACGCTTAAATCCAGTGTCGTCACTAATTTGACGGGATAGAAGGTATTATCCGGTGCAATCATTCGGGCATCTAGACCAGCTAACGGTCTTTTTCCTGCGTCCGTAAAATAAGAGATTGACGTCTCACCAACGCCTCGAAGCCACAGATCGAACGTTTTCTCCAGTCCAGCACCTCCGATTTTCGAGGTTAGCGCAACCTTTCCTTTCTCCAGATCAGCACCGTAGATACTCATCACTCTATCCGGATTTTGCCCAATAAACCCAATCAATTGACGCGCTGTCATGCCTGATGGATAGCGATCCTCCATCTTCACGACTTTCAAATAAGGTAAGCCGAGAGCATTAATTTGCTCCTCCTGCTGATCGCTTAACTCTACAGGCTTCCCACCCTCAGCAGTGCGCCACACTTGCGGCTCTTTCAAATCACCAGAGAAAGCAAGCCAATGATCTGTATTCGTCCGCAAAATCCGGGCCAATTGATTTACTTGTTGCGGCTCACCATGGTATTCGCTATTTATAGGAAATGCCACAAGGGCTTTAATCATTTTTCCCGTCATGGGCAATAGATCACGATCTAAGATTTCCCCTCGCCCGCTTTCCAGCACTAGTGCCCGTTGCCTCTGTACGACCGAGTTTTTGACCAAATTAACTCCTCGTGAGGAATAGTTTTCCGTTGTCGCTATTTGTATCCAAAAAAGCTTGCCAACGATCCCTATAAACAAAAGTAAGATCGTGAGGAGAACAAGAAAGATTCGACGTTTTTCAGAAGACGATAATTGTTTAATCCTCATGCTACTGACTCCTTTTAACTAACAATGACTAGTGTTGCTTTCAGTATCGTCATTCCTGATCATGGTCAAACTGTCCGATCCACGTTAATGCTCAATAAAACAGAAAAAATCCACCCTCCTAATTGGAGAGTGGACTGCGTATTCTATGATACTAAACTTCGAATTTGGATAAAGTGTCGTTAAGCGATTTGGACAGCTGATCCAGCTTGTCCGACAGTTTAACTAAACCGTCACTGATACTAAGTTGTTCTGAACTCAATGAAGCAACTTCTTCCGATGTAGCTAGGGATTCCTCAGCTACCGCGCTGACATTCGTCATTGCATCGGAAAGTACAACTTGTGATTGCTCCAGTGTGGAGATCGAATCACTTACCGTGCTTAGCTGTGTAATGAATCCACCCATGTGATTCGTTACTTGTTTGAAGATGGTGTCGGCTTCTTTTACAGCTAATATTTGTTCTTGGAAAATGGGTGTTGCCGTTGAAAGCACTTTCACCGTCTCATCGATTTCTTTCGTGATGGTTTCTGTAATTTGACCTACGACATCAATGGATTGTCTGGATTGATCCGCTAGTTTACGAATCTCATCTGCAACCACCATGAAGCCTTTACCAGCTGCACCAGCACGTGCGGCCTCAATTGTCGCATTTAAAGACAAAATATTCGTTTGCTTCGTCATATTATTAAGAACATCCAAGATTTTACGAATAGAACGGGTACTGTCCTTCAAATTATCGACTTTATCAACCATCGAGCGAATCATTTCTTCTGTCAGGTTCGTTTTTGAAATAAGTTCCGTCATATACTTCGTACCTTGCTCACTGGAGCTTTGAACATCCGCAGCAGCCGTTCCCATCTCGAGGTTGGCTTCGATTACCTGCTTCATTTGCTCGCCAATATGATAAGTTAACTCATTGCCTCTCTCAGACTCCGTTGCCAATCCTCCGGCACCATTGGAAATCTCATCCGTCGCGACTGCAATTTCTCTTGCAGCTGTAGCCGTTACCTTCGAGGAATTCGTTAATTCTTGTGCGGTTTCGAAAACAGCTTGAGCAGAAGAGCTGGTTTGTTGAACCAAGGTTGTAATCTGCTGCATCATCACATCAAAGCTGGCACCTAGTTGTCCTATTTCATCTTGTGTTTTGTAGTTAGCACGCACCGTAAGTTTCCCTTTAGCACCTTGCTGCATCAGGTTACGTAGATTAATCAGAGGACGTCCGATCATTCTAGCTACGAATAATCCGATTAGCACAGCGGCAATAGCCGCAAACAAGGCGATTAGAAGCGTATAATTGAAGATTTGCTTAGCATCCTTCACAAGAGCGCTCACAGGTATATCACCAACAAGATTCCAACCGGATATGGACGATTTATAATAGGCTACCAAGTGATCATCGCTCGTTATAAAAGAGCCGTGTTCTTCTTCTAATTGTTCTTTCGTCAATTTGACGTCAGAATCTTTTTCTAATTCCGAGATTTCTTTATTAGCTATGTATTTGTTTTCTGTATTCGTAATGACAACCTTACTATCATCACCTAATGACATCCCAGTAATCTCTTTAGTGAGTAAATCTGTATTAAGCTCTATCAGAAGAATGGCTGATGTGGTATTCGTAAGTGTATTTCTCATCACTCGACCAATAGCAAATGTATTGGACGAGCCGCTGGAATACCCTTTGACTTTACTATCTAACCAAGCCACTTTTCCACCGTTCTCAACAGTCTTATTAAACCAATCATTTCCGCTTGAATTCTCGCTAAATGACGAACCGCCTGAACCTGTGATAACGATCAATTTACCATCAGGTCTGTAAAGATGAAGCGTTTTAATTGCTTTGTTCGAGAAAGTCACCACATTCAATTTCTCCGTCAATTGACGAGTAACATCAAGAGCTTCGTAGGAGGATGGATCTAACGTAGGAATTGACCCAAGCAAATCCTGCAGATCCTTGTTAAGCATAATTTGTAGAGATACTTCATCAAAAGTTTGATAAAGAAAATCTAGTTTTTGCCCCGCCTGTGTTACGGTTTGAAGACTGGATTCAGACACTTTGTTCTTAATCACATTTTTCGATACCGTGTAAGAAATCAAACCCACAGTAAGGACGAAAAAAAGAATACTTACAAAAAACATTAAAAACAGCTTCATACCTACGGATTTCACAGGATTTTCTACCTTGACTTGCTTCATTTCTTTAAAAGCGATCGAACCCATTTGCTTAGATTTGTTGCTTGCCACACCTACAATACGACCCCATGGAACATTACGAATTGCTTGAACTACTTTGTCTAAAATACTTTGAAGTTTCTGATTCATTTGTTCACCGCCATTAGTTTCTACTTCCTGCATATACCAGACTTTTGAACTAGAATGTAAAGGGTTCACTTTACGTTTTTAAATAATTTCGACACACTTTACCATTATCCTTCAAAATCCGATCTAAAATAAATAAAAAAAGAAACTTTCTCCAATTTACTCGAGTTTGAAGAAAGTTTCCATGAACTTATTTTCCTGTTTTCTTACGCATCATATCCCATTTTTTTACAGCTTTATCCGTTTGTAATTTGATCATTTGAAGTGGATGTCTAGCTGCATCTAATTCTAAGCCATCTTCATTTCTTATGACCCCAACCTTTTGCTTAAAATGCGTACCATCCGGTCCAAAAAATTCAATTTCTTGGCCAGTCTTGAAATGATTTCTTTGCTGTATGAGCGCCGTGCCCGATTCAGCATCATACCCCATAACCAGACCAACAAAATCATATCCAACCACTTTATCTTCTGGCTCAAAAATATGATCCTCATGCCCTGGCGCCTCATAGAAGAAGCCGGAGTTCAAAGGTCGGTTTGCTGCTTTATATATTTCATCCTGCCACAAAGGGTTGACCTCGAAATGCTCTGGATCGGCAAAGTAGGCATCAATGGCTTGGCGGTAGGCATTAACAACCGTAGCCACATAATGAATGCTCTTCATCCTGCCCTCAATCTTGAAGCTGTCTACGCCAGATTCGATCATCTCTGCAATATGTTCAATCATGCTCAGATCCTTCGAGCCCATTGTGAAAGCATCATCTTCCTCGCCAAACATCGGCAAATCCGTAGCCAAAGGAGCAGAGAGTGGTTGATCCTTGGCAAATAAATCGTACTTCCAACGGCATGATTGCGAGCAGCCGCCGCGATTGGAATCTCGATCCGTGAAATGATTAGAAAGCACACATCGGCCCGAGTACGAGCTGCACATTGCCCCATGTATGAAAGCTTCAATCTCTACATCGACATGAGCTTTAATCTGATCGATTTCTTCCATGCTGACTTCGCGGGCAAGAACAACTCGTTCAATACCCTGGTCTTTCCAGAACTTCACGGTTTGCCAGTTCATAACGGATTGCTGTGTGCTCACATGAACTTCCAACTTAGGAGCTACTCTTCTGCACGTCTCCATAATAATTGGATCAGCTGCAATAATAGCAGAGATCCCAACCTCTTGAAGTCCTCTCAAATAATCATCAAGGCCTTCTATATCCTCATTATGAGCATAAATATTCGTTGCTACGAATACTTTTGCCCCATATTGATTGGCAAACTCTACGGCTTCGCGCATTTCCTCCTGCGAAAAGTTATCCGCGTTGGAACGGAGACCATACTTCTGGCCACCGATGTAAACCGCATCCGCTCCGTAATGGATCGCAAATTTCAGCTTCTCTAAATTGCCTGCTGGAGCCAGTAATTCCGGCTTGTTAAGCCTAACACGCTTTCCTCTAGCTCGGGCTTCTATGGCTGTCGTCATCACGATAACGCACCTTCTTTCATCTATCAATATACCTGTTCTTTGTAGAAAAACCCATATGACAATTCGCGTTCAGGATCTTGCAGCTTAACTATCGCATCCAACCATTCCTGTTGAAAGATATATCCTTCAGGATCAGCTGCATAAGCATCAATGACAGCCCGATAGCTTCTCACTACTGTTTCGTTATAAAGAGAAGATTTCAAAAGACCTTCGATTTTCAAGCTATCTATTTGACCGTCCATAAGCTCAGGTAAATTTTCCAACATACATATATCTTCAGAACTCATAATGTGCGTGCCATTACTATCTTCGTATATAGGATAACGCTGATCACGGCGTTCATGCTCAATGAGGAAAAGCCCTCGCTCCATGGAACGATCCTGCTCAGCTGCATCTTTCCCTTGGTGCTCGATATAATTCTTCACTAACTCACGCTTAGAATGATATATATTGGTGATGCCATGTACTTGAACTTCAACAGCCAACTCCGCATGCTCTTTAAAAGCCAAAACCTGCTCCATATTCAATTCTCTAGCTAGGACCACACGGGTAGCTCCTTGCTTAGCCCAATAATTCGCAGTCGCGTAATTGGTTGATGTCATCTCTGCATTCCAGTGCAGTGTTAGCGGCTTAGGTAAATTACGGGCAGTCATGAGTACCGCTGGATCGCCGAAAATGATTGCATCCACACCGTATTCCTGTAATTTGGCTAAATAATCATGCAGCCCTTCAAGGGCATTATTGTCGAAAATATTGTTTACAGCTACATATACACTAGCCTTCTGTTCATGTGCCCAGGACACAGCTTCCTGTATCTCTTCAAGTTTCACTTCTCCCGGCAGGCGCATGCCGTAGCGCGCTTCGCCAATAATAACCGCATCTGCGCCTGCTTCGATCAATCTTTTCAGTTCTGCCACAGTGCTGCAGCTTACTACTAACTCTGGTTTTTTCAATTGCTTACCCTACCTTCTATCAGCTTACTATCATAAGTTCGAACTACTAATTCGCGACCTTCTTGCTTTCTGTAATATTCTTCTTATGCTCTTCAAAAGTTTCTGCGAACAAATGCCCTTTGGTCCCATCCTTCTTAGTTACGTAGAATAAATACTTCGTCTCTTCCGGATAAATAGCTGCTTTCATCGAGGCAAGACTCGGACTCGCGATCGGTCCCGGTGGTAAACCTGTATTCAAATACGTGTTATAAGGACTTTGTATTTGAAGATCCTTCTCCAGCAATCTCTCTTTGGACTTATCGAATAAATATTGCACGGTTGCATCAATTTGAAGAGGCATATTCTTCTTTAACCGGTTCTGGATAACGCCGGATACAAGTGCACGCTCTTCATTTACAACCACTTCACGTTCAATTAAAGATGCAATGGTCAACATCTGGTGGATGTCAAGTCCGCGCTCCTTGAGCTTGTCCTTCCAGTCTGATGGAAGTGTCGCCAGCTTCTTATCCAGCTCCTGCAGTGTTCGCTCAATGAACTCTTGTTCCGTGGAGTCCTTCTTAAACTCGTATGTTTCTGGGAACAGATACCCTTCGAGACGATGTTTGATGCTTTTATTATCAGGAAGCGTTGCGATCGTTTCCCCTTTGAGCCCGGCAGGCGCATCCGCCAACTGTAGAAAAACTTCCTTTTTCCAAGGAGTCTGCTCATTTAATTTGGCTGCAATTTGATCAATGGTATAGCCCTCAGGGATTGTAATACGGATGACCTCTTCCTTCACAGTCTCCCCTTTATTCAGTTTATTGATCATTTCTTCGAATGTCATGCCCGGCTTCATACTGTACTCGCCTGCTTGAAGTCTGGAGCCCTGTTTCTTCACCTTTAAATAATACGTAAAAACCGAAGAATTTTTAATAAGTCCCTTCGTTTCAAGCTCCTTGGCGATCTGTAAAGACCCTGCGCCTTGTGGAATTGAAACTCTTACTTCTTGCTCTGAAGCCTCTACAGGCTGGAGCGCATTCGCAATATACAATCCGATGCCGCCTGCAGTTCCAATGATAATAAGCAGCAATAGTCCAAAGACAAGAAGGATGAGCTTAAGCTTACTTCTTCTAGGCTTATTCTGTTCATTCTCTTGTTCAAGCATGTTGTTCACAATAATCCTCCTAAGAATTTTCGTAAGAAAACTGAGTTCGTAAGCATTTCTATACCCCAAAGCAAACAAAAACGAGCGGATGCGCTCCGCTCGGTTGTATGCTTCTTACAATTCATCCTGTTCTGGAAATACCATCTCGTCGTAGAGCTCTGAAACGGTTTCCCATTCCTCGTCATCCTCGATGGTTTCCAATTCATACTGTCCGTCACTATCTGTCGTCACTCGGAAAACAGCAACCTCGTCTTCCTTCTTGAGTTCATCAGATTGCAGAACAGCATACGTATAATTTCCATAAACGAATTCTTTAAGAAGATGATACACCGTTGATTCATTTTGCTCATCAAACAAAATAATATCATCCCCGTAAGTTTTGCGCAATAAGTCAGAAGGCGTCGTACTCATGCTCATGCTTCTTCTTCCTCATCGAATTCTGCCATTAAGGTATTGAATGTTTCTTCAACAATATTCCATTCTTCTTCATCTTCGATGGTGAACAGCTTCAAATCCTCGCCGTCCTCATCCTCTTCATAGCGAAATGCGTACACTTCATCAGATTCTTCATCTCCGCCGTCAGTAGGCACGACCATCATATACTTCTTGTCAGAACCGTCCACTTCGAATTTCATGATAACCTCGAACTCTTCTTCGTTGCCTTCATCGTCCGGGATGTAAATGATTTCTGGTTGTTCCTCACGCAATTCTTCTTTGGACATGTTCGTTCACCTCTTCATATTGGCATCCATGTAACCTTGCAGGATGAGCTGTGCGGCCATTTTATCAATAACCAGCTTGCGTTTCTTCCGACTCACATCAGCTTCAAGAAGTGTGCGTGTCGCAGCTACGGTCGTTAACCGCTCATCCCACAAGTGTACAGGTACACTTAGTTTTTGCTCTAATTCTTGTGAAAATGCGATAGCAAGCTCACCGCGTGGCCCTATTGTATTATTCATATTTTTGGGTAAGCCTACCACTATTTGAGTAACACCATACTGTTTGACAATAGCCTCCAGCCGAGCGATGTCTTCCCCAGGCTTCCGACGATGTATGACTTCAAGCCCTTGAGCCGTCCAACCAAGCTCATCGCTCATCGCTACACCAATCGTTTTGTCCCCATAATCCAAACCTATCCATCTCATGCCGGTTCTCTTTTCCTTCTATTTGTGTTGACCCAGATAAGCACGAACTAATTCTTCAATGAGTTCGTCCCGTTCCCGTTTACGAATGAGGCTCCGAGCATTGTTATGCCGTGGAATATAGGCAGGATCTCCGGAAAGCAAGTACCCGACAATCTGGTTGATCGGATTATACCCTTTTTCCTGAAGAGCATCGTACACCGCTAATAACACGTCTTTCGGCGAAGTCTCAATTTCTTCTGCTTTTACGTTAAACTTCATCGTTTTATCCATGGAACTCATCAGGAGCACCTCACTTTCCTTGTGATACCATTGTAAAATATTTGAAAACCAATCCATGTATACTGGTTATATTCTCTATGGGTTTAAAAATTCCTGTCCCACAGAAAAATAATTATGCAAATTGGGAAAGAAGTCCTTCAACTCCGGACAATGCAGCTTGCAATTTGGATGCATCCTTACCACCTGCTTGCGCCATATCCGGACGACCGCCTCCGCTACCTCCAACAGCTTGAGCCACTTCTTTAATGATTTTGCCAGCGTGGAAGCCTTTAGCCACAAGATCTGGCGTTACAGCAGCTACCAAATTGACTTTGTCATCAGCAACAGCGCCGAGTACGATAACAGCGGAACCGAGCTTCGTCTTCATCTCATCCACAATATTGCGAAGCGAATCCATATCTGCTGCGTTGACTTGTGCAGCCAACACCGAAACCCCTGCTATTTGCTTCACTTGGTCTGTAAGTGAACCCGCTTCGATTCGCCCAAGTTTGCTGCGCAGTGACTCGTTTTCACGTGTCAGTTCCTTCACTTGCTGAAGCGTAGCTTCCACACGTTTAGGTACATCTTGAACATTTGATTTGAGCAAGCCCGCGGATTCTTTCAATAGTTGTAACTGTTGATCAAGGTATTCATACGCACTGCGGCCAGAGACCGCTTCGATCCGACGAACACCTGAACCGATACCGGACTCGCTGACGATCTTGAATAAGCCAATTTGACCTGTATTCTGAACGTGGCAACCGCCGCACAGCTCTAAGCTGTAATCGCCCACTTGCACAACGCGCACGATATCACCATATTTCTCACCGAACAATGCCATAGCTCCCATTGCTTTCGCGTCAGCGATTGCTTTGAGTGAAATATCCACATTCGTGTTGTTCCAAATTTGACGGTTCACACGCTGTTCCACATCCTGCAGTTCTTCGCTGCTAATGCTTCCGAAATGCGAGAAGTCAAACCGTAAACGGTCAGGTTCAACCAAAGACCCCGCTTGGTTAACATGCGTTCCAAGTACTTCCTTAAGCGCTTTGTGCAGCAAATGTGTAGCTGTATGGTTCTTAATGATGTCCCCACGCTCCGCAGCTGCAACAATAGCTTCTACCGAATCACCTTTGCGAAGTACACCCGACACAACAAGAACTTTGTGAACGTGCTGACCATGAGGCGCTTTGATAACATCTTCAACCTTCAATGACACTTGGTTACTTCGAATTATACCATAGTCACTTACCTGACCGCCGCTTTCAGCATAGAAAGGAGTCCGATCCAATACGACCTGACAAGTCTCACCAACTCCGACAATGTCTACGAGTTCATTCTCGTGAACGATCGCCACAATACTAGCAGTAACTACCAATTCATTATATCCAACAAATTCGCTTTTAATCGTCAAATCAGACAACGGTCCGCCTTGTACCTTCATGCCGCCTTCTTTATGACTGGCCGCTCTAGCACGGTCACGTTGTTCCTGCATGGAAGTATCAAACCCTGCGCGGTCGACCGTTAAACCCTTCTCAGAAGCAAAATCTTCGGTCAAATCGAAGGGGAAGCCATACGTATCATACAGCTTGAAAGCATCCGGTCCGCTGATCTGATTCGTCCCCGCTTGACATGTCTTTTCTACCATCTCGGCCAGAATGATCAAGCCATCACTTAACGTTTCATGGAAACGCTCCTCTTCGGTTCGGATGACCTTTTCGATAAATTCTCGTTTATCTACAACTTCCGTGTAGTAAACGCCCATTATTTCTCCAACGGTTGGTACCAGCTTATGAAGGAATGGCTTATCAAGACCAAGTACTTTGCCGTATCGTACAGCGCGGCGCAGCAAACGGCGGATAACATAACCGCGGCCTTCATTAGAAGGCAGCACACCATCACCAACGGAGAAAGCAACTGTGCGGATATGGTCAGCGATGACTTTGAGTGCAACATCGTGCTCATCGTTCACATGATATTTCACACCTGTAAGCTCACATGTTTTATCAATAATCGGCTTAAACAAATCCGTGTCAAAGTTTGAGTCTACATCTTGCAGAATCGAAGCAAAACGTTCTAATCCTGCACCGGTATCAATATTTTTGTTAGGGAGCGGTGTATAGCTGCCGTCCTTATTATGGTTGAATTGCGTAAATACAAGGTTCCATACTTCTAGGAAACGCTCATTTTCCCCACCTGGCCAGCATTCCGGATCAGACAAATCACCGTATTTATCACCGCGATCATAGAAAATCTCTGTACAAGGACCACATGGACCCTCGCCAATATCCCAGAAATTATCTTCTTTGAGCTTATAAATACGATCTTCGGGTATACCAATTTGTTTGTTCCAAATTTCAAAAGCTTCCTCATCATCTTCATGCACAGTGACAGAAATACGATTCGGATCAAAGCCGATCCATTGCGGATCAGTCAAAAACTCCCAAGCCCATGGAATGACTTCTTTTTTAAAATAGTCTCCGATGGAGAAATTCCCCAGCATCTCAAAGAACGTATGATGTCTGCGTGTTTTACCTACATTTTCAATATCATTCGTACGAATACATTTCTGGGCATTCGTAATCCGTGGATTTTCTGGAATTTCGCGTCCATCCAAATACGGCTTTAAAGGAGCAATCCCCGCATTAATCCACAAGAGTGAGGGGTCATTATGTGGGACGAGCGATGAACTTGGCTCTATCTTATGCCCTTTACTTGCAAAGAATTGCAACCACTTGGAACGTATTTCACTTGCTTTCATCTTTTTCAAGCCTCCATATTTATCAATTGTTCGAAAAACAAACAAAAAACGCCCCTGTAACATACAGGGACGAATAATCGCGGTACCACCCTGGTTATTGTGTTCGGTTCACCCTTGCTTATACCAAGAGGAAACAAACGCAATCTCCTTGTGCGGATCTTTAACGGGTCCAACCGGTGGAGTTCATCCACACTCCGAAACGAGCTTTGGGCCATCCTAGCATCGAAAGGTTCTCACAGCCGCCACTCAGTAATAATACTGCTCTAGCGGAACCTTCTCTCTGACGATGGACTATGGCTTACTAAAGTTTCATCAACGCTTTCAATTCAGATATAGATAAGGCAAATTATAACTATATGCTAGTACCCTGTCAATATTCATGTAAAGTTTTGGGCTCTTAGTCCATTCAATTCAAAGAAAATTAATGGAACCAACCCTTTAAGGGAATCGTACCTACAATATACTCGTTCCTTATATGATCCTCGGAGGTGTTTCAATTGGATTTTTCAACCCTCACCCTACTCGGGTTAATCACACCCATCTTTGTATTAGTCATCTACATCATGACCAAGACTCTCATCAAAAAGGAGATACCCGATAGCCGTTATAATCCTTTTGATTATATAACTGGTCAAACCCAAGCCCCATTTCAAGAACAAAAAGAGCAAAAAGAAGAAAAGGACGACCAGGGAGACGACAAAGATAAAAACTTAAAAAATCATAGTTGACAATCATTCTCAATGAAAGTATACTAATTTTAATGATAATGATTTTCATTATCGAACCAAGACATAAGGCAAGAATTCGTATACTTATTCCGTAGCCCATTCGATGGTTTACGCATGGCCACACCTTTCATATCCTCAACCCTCGTGCAGAACCCCTCTGAACCATGATCCCGCAAATCATGGCTCAGAGGGGTTCTGTGCGTCCACACCTAATGAAACCTCATGTCGTGGGCTTATGAACATAGTGAAGGAAAATATGTTGAATGATAACCTTCATGACGGCAAAGAAAGGTACAGCTAATATTAACCCCACAATACCTGCGACTTCCCCACCTACAAGTAAGGCGAAGATGATAAATAATGGATGCATATGCAGCGTTCTTCCTACCACCTGAGGAGAGATTACGTTGCCTTCGAGAATTTGTACGGCTAAATTAACAAGCGCAACTAATAACAACATTTTCAAAGAGATCGTTGAAGCCATAATGATTGCCGGCGCTGCTCCAAAAAAGGGCCCCAAGTAAGGAATAATATTAAACACCGCCACAACGCTAGCGAGCAGCAAGGCATATTGCATGCCAATAAGCCAATACCCCAAATAGGCAAGAGCTCCTATAATCAAGCAAACTAACAGTTGACCACGGATATAATTACCAAGTGCAGTGTCAATATCAATGAGCAACTTGATTGTTTTCTTACGATGCTCACGCGGCACAATTGCCAGGGCTGTTTTCTCAATAATTTGAAAATCCTTTAAGATATAGAACGCAACGAACGGTACGATGAAAGCAATGAACAGCATATTGATGGTATTTCCAATCTGATTCATGTAGTTCGAGATGGCCATGGAAATGCTATTTTCCAGCTTCGTAAGTGAATGATTAAATCCATTGCGCACACTGTCGGGCAGCAGTTGATTTTGATTAAAGCCATCTACAAGCGACTGCGCACGCATAGCCATTTGCGGCATATGCTCATTCAGTTCCGCTATTTGGGACACAAACATCGGTGTCATATTCATGATAATAACGGTCAGAGATGAGAGAAAGACACTATAAATAAGCAGTACAGCAATGGTTCTTGGCACTTTCCGCTGGTTAAGAATATTCACGATCGGGTTTAAAATGTACGAAATAATCACTGCTATAAAAAATGGCGTCACGATGGCTTTGATAAAGGTAAATACGCTAAACATGATTGGCTTTATTTGGAGAAGCATATACAAGCTGGCCAGAACAAGCAGGAGGTAGACCAGCCCGACAAACCATTTATTTTTCCAAAAGCGTTCCATTCTCTTCACCTCTGTTAATCCTTATAAACATATGCTCATACAGTATATGTACAACCTGTCCAAATTAACCCGTTAAATCATGAGCTAAACAAGAAAAAACGCTACTTCTTAAGCGCTCTGCGCTTAAAAAATAACGTTTTGTAATGTGTATTAACGATTAATTTGCATGTTCGTGGACATGAGGAATTTCTTCCTCAAAAAATAAATCATCCAAAGAACTCAACGTACCGTCTTCCTCTACTTGATACACGGACATCTTGTCTCCGTTAACACTGAGTTCAATAAAGCAACCCCAGCAGTAGAATTGATGGGAACCGATTTTTCCAATATCTTTGGAATTACAGTTTGGACAACGCATAATGCTCACCCTATTCTTCTTTGGATACGAAGAGTTCTTCTACTTCCTGAGCGCAATGTACAGGCACTATGATGGCATCTTCCCCTTTGGTTGCCGCCACCGGCATGGGAAGCCATCTTCGCCCTTCCTTTAAATCAGAAATAAACCCTTCGGACAATTCATAACCTACTATTTGTTTACCCCAATTCTGGTTTAAATAAACATCTTCTACCACGCCTAATTTGTGTCCTCCCACCGTAATGACGGGAAGACCTTTAATTTTGCGGCTTCCTTCAAGAAAAGCATGGCACTCTTCCACATGCTCAAACTCGCGAATGACACTTTCGTTCGGTATGGTAATGGCATCTTCTCCGGCAGAGACGATTCCCTCCCACGGTATATAACGTAAGGAGGAGAACCAATGCTTCACTTCGAGCATGATACCTCGTATGTTCCAATCAGGGCCTACCAACAAATCTTTAACTTGACCTATTTGTTTTCCGGAATCTACCGTAATAACGGGAAGCCCGATCAAATCATGCGCTTTGCGCAAGTTCTATTCCTCCTAGAACCACCCGGTACTATATAGTACGCAACCGCTTGACAATGGTTGCAATTTTCTGGGCAGCTGTTTCGATTTGTTCTTTAGAATTCCCCATTCCAAAACTAAATCGAACCGCGGAGGCCGTAACATTTTCTGGGAGCTTCATAGCTTGTAATACGTGTGATACTTCAAGTGAACCTGACGTACATGCAGAACCGCTTGCAGCAGCCACTTCTTCTAAATCCAGATTCATAAGAAGTGTTTCTGTTGAGATACCTGGGAAGCTGATGTTCAGAATATGCGGGATACACTGTTCCTTGTGGCCATTAATCGTAAAGTTATCGCAGCCTAATTGCTGCTCAAGTATGCTTATCATAAGCCCGCGAAACTCTGTGACATTGGATTTCATGCTATCCAGCATGGGGAGAGTAACTTCCACAGCTTTAGCAAAGCCTGCAATTGCTGCTACATTCTCCGTACCTGCGCGGCGCTTTCTCTCCTGAGAGCCGCCATAGACGTGAGGTGTCAACCTCGTGTTCTTCGATACAAATAATGCGCCTGCACCTTTGGGTCCGTATATCTTATGAGCCGAGAAACTCATTAAATCAACAGGAAGTTCATGAACATTCAGCGGAAATTTACCTAAAGCTTGCACCGCATCTACATGAAAAGGAATTTGCCGACTCCGCGCTAGATGGCCTACTTGCTCGATCGGTTGAATCGTACCCACTTCATTATTCACATACATCATGGAAATGAGAGCTGTGTCAGGACGAATAGCCGCTTCCACATCTTCTATTTGAATAAGACCGGTCGGATCTACTGGAAGGTAAGTCACCTCGTACCCGAGGCTCTCCAGTCGCTCACAGGGATGCAAAACAGCATGATGTTCGATCTCCGTCGTAATGATATGCTTCCTGCCATCCTTGTTTGCATTCATGATCCCAAAGATCGCCATGTTATTGCTTTCGGTCCCTCCGCTTGTAAAAATAAGCTCAGCAGGTAAACAGCCTAACGATTTCGCCATAGCGTCCCGAAACCGGTTGAGTGCTGTTCTAGTAGCTCTGCCGAAGCTATGTGTACTCGAAGGATTCCCAAAAAAGGCTGTATAGAATGGAAGCATTGCTTCCATTACTTCAGGATGCACGGGTGTAGTTGCTGCATGATCAAGATAAATGGGATTCATAGGACACCCTTAAATGTAAAACATGTAGTTGTCGTTCTTGCCTTGGTCTTCGAAAGAAATCAAGTTAGCAAGTGTAGTAGAATCAAGCACGTCCGCAATACTATCGCGAATGCGAATCCACAGATCACGCTTAGCCGGATCATCTTCCTCGGTGAAATCGACAGGACTGATTGGTCCTTCTAAAACACGAATAACCTCGCCTGCTGTTACTAGTTCAGCGGATTTGGAGAGAATATATCCACCGTAAGCACCACGAATACTTTTGACCAATCCTGCATTGCGAAGCGGAGCTACAAGTTGTTCCAGATAATGCTCAGAAAGCTGATGCTTTTCGGCAATACTTTTGAGTGAAGTCGGTCCTTCACCAAATCGATTGGCCAGCTCCATCATGATCGTTAAACCATAGCGGCCTTTTGTAGAAATTTTCAAAGTTACACCTCATTCAACATTATATGCCATCAAGGAGTCTGATCGATATTGCAAAAACTTCTGTTGCCTACCATCTATTTTATCCACGTTCAGACACTATGGTCTTCCCTATCTTGGTACACAGCGTTTCCATTTTTCGCAAAAACATTCCTAAACATCCGTATATCGTATATATGGTATCATAAATTCCTTGTTCTGTGGGGGAAAAACAATGACATTCTCATGAAATATTTTAATTTTGAACAATAGAGAGGTATAATAGTAAGAGTTTTAAAAAAAGTCCCACAAGATAGAAAAGAGGTTCGCAGCTATGAGTAAAAAAACACGTGTCATTTTGGGAATGTCCGGAGGTGTCGATTCTTCGGTTGCTGCGCTGTTGCTTAAGGAACAGGGCTACGAGGTTATTGGCATTTTTATGAAAAATTGGGACGATACCGATGAGTTTGGCCATTGTACCGCAGAAGAAGATGCAGAGGATGTTAGAAGAGTGTGCGATCAGCTCGACATCCCTTTCTATACAGTTAATTTCGAAAAGCAATATTACGACAAAGTTTTCGCCTACTTCTTAGATGAGTACACCAAGGGCCGCACGCCGAATCCGGATGTGATGTGTAACCGGGAAATAAAATTCGGGGAATTGCTTCAGAAGGTCATTGATCTAGGCGGGGATTACATTGCAACAGGTCACTATGCACAAGTGAAAGAGCAAGATGGTGAATATGTGCTTTTGCGTGGTAATGATGCCAACAAAGATCAAACGTACTTCCTTAACGTACTCAATCAGCAGCAGCTGTCCAAAGCCATGTTCCCGATTGGCCACCTACCGAAACCAAAGGTTCGTGAAATTGCTGAAGCAGCAGGTCTAGCCACAGCTAAAAAGAAAGACAGCACTGGAATTTGCTTTATCGGAGAGCGCGACTTTAAACAGTTCCTCAGCCAATACTTGCCTGCAAAGCCCGGCAATATGGTCGATATTCGTAACGGTGAAGTCAAAGGGCGTCACGACGGTTTGATGTACTACACCCTGGGTCAAAGACAAGGACTTGGTATTGGCGGTTCAGGCTCGGGGGAGCCATGGTTCGTTGTAGATAAAGATTTGAAAAACAATCAATTGCTTGTTGTTCAAGGTGAGCAGTATCCGGGGCTATATTCTAAGGGCTTAACAGCCACAGATTTGAACTGGATATCATCAACCAAACCTGTGGGCACATATGCCTGCACAGCCAAATTCCGTTACCGTCAGCCCGACCAAGGCGTAGTCCTGACGTTTATGGAGGATGGCACATGTGAAGTTGTCTTCGATAAACCACAAAAAGCCGTAACGCCGGGGCAATCCGTTGTTTTCTATGATGGAGACGTGTGTTTAGGCGGCGGAGTTATTGATAAGGTTCATAAGTAAGTTTGATTGTCGGATATAGGAGTAGGAAGGATGATCGTTATGGTCAAAGTGAATGATGTTGGTTGGAAAGCTGCTGCTTATGAGGATGTTACGAAGATCGTGAAAGAGGTCGGTATTCTCCCGCTCTCTTCGTTCATACCGGATCATCCTTCCCTTGAATCTATAACTGTGCACGAACAATGGCATACCGGGCTAGAGACAGATCCTTGGCTATGGCGAGATCGTCTGCCTGGCGACGGCATTGCCGCTTATGGTCGCTTTTTTGCAAAGAAGCCTCTGTTGATTTCTGCCGAGCTCTTCCCATTGATTAAGAATTTGTTAGACGAGCCTTATTCTGTTGAGGAACGTTATGCAGATGGAGAGCTTCCCAAATCGGCTGTCGAACTTTTCCAAGCCGTTGAAGAGAACGAAGGCATCGATGTGAAGGAGCTTCGCTCCAAAATCGGGATGAAAGCCAAGGAGTCGAAAAATGAATTCGACCGAGCACTGATAGAACTACAAAGTAAAACAGATATCCTTATAGCTGGTATAAGCGAACGCCTGAATGCCAATGGCACCAAGAACGGCTGGAACAGCACCTGCTATATGACTGCCAAGCATTGGATGGAGCTTCATGGGATTAAGGCGAATACACTTCCAACTCCGGAAGCAAAAAGTCAACTCAGAGCGTTGCTTCAAGAACGGTTTAGTGCTGCCGCGGGTGTTTATCTGGGTAAGATTTATAAATTATAGGAATGATCATTAATAGGAGCCCTGAGGGCTCCTATTTCTGTTTTCAGCACGGTGCCAGCAAACATATAATCCGGCATCTTGTAGAAATTTACCGTTTGCCCTTCAAGTATGCAGGCTTACTTCTAAGCACAGGATAATCGCGAAAGGTGTGAGAGAATGGGTAGATTCTTAGTCGTACTTCTGATTATTTGGGTTGGTTGGTCCGGAAGTTTGCAAACAAGGGCAGAGGCAAGTACAGGGGCAAGTACAGAGATAGGTACAGAGATAAGTATACAGGTAAATACAGAAGAAATTATAATAGAATATATGCCTGAGCAAGATCCTGAATATGCTAAATGGAGCCGTCTTGCCTTTCAGGAAGCTGGGAAAATATACACTTTATTAGATTATAAATATTTAGGGCGGTCGACTATCGCACCCGGTGTTGCACAGCAGCAGTTTCGCTTCTGGGTAAGACATCAGGGTGTCGAATTTCCGCTGATTGTTTCGATTCGGTACGATCCTATTACAGAGAGGGTTTTCACAATCGATATGGAACAAGAAAAAAGAGGGAACCTACTGATTTTATAAACCTGTAGGTGTCCCTCTTCTTTTATGCTGATTGAGCTTCATCTTTTCTTCTGTCCCCTGCTCACTAGCTGCAAAGATAATCTCATTTCGTATTTCGTCGGGTAAGTACTGCTGCTTCACATAGTGTCCTGGGTAATTATGCGGATACATGTAACCTTTATGTCCG
Source organism: Paenibacillus sp. V4I7 (assembly GCF_030817275.1). Lineage (NCBI taxonomy): Bacteria > Bacillati > Bacillota > Bacilli > Caryophanales > Paenibacillaceae > Paenibacillus > Paenibacillus sp. V4I7. Next base: position 5,421,743 of record NZ_JAUSZD010000002.1, read on the forward strand.
AGCTGATCGGCACCTTTATAGTGCGTATCACGCAGATGAAGCGGTACATTCGCAGATTTCACTTGGTCCATCAACTGTTCCGCACGAGAGATGGCCATCGGTATCGAATTAGACTTTGGACTCTCCACAGCGAATAAAATTGCCTGGGAAATGATGTATTTGGATTCCGGCCAGCCAATCTTATGATAGGCGTCCATGGCCGTCACGGACTGCACCATTGCCTGCGGGTTGGCAAGGCCGATATCTTCGCTGCAGGCGACGATAAGACGCCGCAGGAACGTCATAGGATCCATGCCGAGCTTCTCGACGGCATATAGGAACCAGAACAGCGCGGCATCACTGGAGCCGCGCACGCTCTTGTGAAAAGCGGACAAGACGTCGTATTGTGTCGACTCGTCCGCTTTCACGATGGGGCGGCGGATCGACTCTTCCGCCACCTCGAGCGTAATCTGAACCGTTCCATCCGGTTCAGGTGAAGTTGTGAGCGCTGCAAGCTCCAGCGCGTTAAGCGAACGGCGGATGTCGCCATTAGCCATCCGCGCAATGTGCTCCAGCGCCTCCTCGTCTACGTGGAGGCGCATGAACCCGAGCCCCTTCACGGGGTCGGCGATGGCTCTTCGCATGGCGATGAGCGCATGCTCCGCCGTGAGAGGCTCGAGCTGAAACAGCGTCGAGCGCGACAGCAGAGCCCCGTTCACATGGTGAAACGGGTTCTCTGTCGTCGCACCGATGAAGATGAGGATGCCCTGCTCTACCGCAGGTAGCAGCGCATCCTGCCGCGAGGTGTTGAAGCGATGCACCTCGTCCAAGAAAAGAGTCGTCTTACGACCGTACATCGCTTTATTGGTCTTTGCTAGCTCGATAATTTCTCGCACATCTTTGACCGAAGCGTCTACGGCGTTCAGCTTCATGAACTCACCCTGTGTTCGGTTCGCAATGATGTTGGCCAATGTTGTTTTGCCGGTGCCCGGGGGTCCATAGAGCAAGATTGAGGTCACTTGATCGGCCTCAATCGCTCGTCTTAGCAGCTTTCCTTTTCCGACGATTTGCTCCTGGCCAATATACTCATCGAGCGATGTTGGCCGCATACGATCAGCTAACAGCTTTCCTGTTGGTTCTTGTGAAGAAGCATATGTAAACAAGTCCATAAGTTGATTATCCTTTACTTTGCATTGAAAGATATAAACTCTATTATAACCCGCACACGAAATCATGTCATGTTTTGTAAGTAAACTGCTACTGCTGGTTTCAGAGAAGTTGTCGAATCCATATACGGTCGAGTAAGAAAAGATCCCCCTGATACGAAACCAGGAGGATCTTTCTTGATACTATTTATACAGACTGAGGAGTTGCATTGTCATTCTGCGGTTCCGGACGCTGGACAGGTACCGTGAAGCGAAGTGGCCCTGCTATGAATGTAGCCGCAAGTCCGACAATACCGAACACGATACTTATGATAAAACCATGGTTAATCGCTGTTCCCAGTGAATCTCGGAGGAAATTCATCGTTTCCCTAGGGAATGCAGCTCCCGCTCGGATCAAATGTTCTGGATTAGCTAAAGTCGTTAATTGATTAAGAGGCATGTTGTGCTCAGCAGCGCCAACTTGAATGAGATTGTTGTATTTAGTGTTGACAATAGTCGCCATAATCGAAGCTCCGAGAACCCCTCCTATATTACGCCAAAAGCCAATGATGGAGGAGCTGACTCCTATATATTTGGGATCTACGCTAAGAGCAACTGCATTCTGAGCAACACTCATTAAAGGTCCAATTGCCCCTACGCCAAGTATAACCATCAGGGTAATCATATACAGATTACCTGCGTCATGACTGACTACACTTAACAAATAACTAATGACAATACCCGTAATCATACTGAACGCGATAACTGCACGGAAGCTAAAATAACGTTGAAGGAAACCAAACAATACAGCCCCCACCATTAAAGAAAACATCATCGGGGTCAGAAGAACATTTGAATTCGCCCGACCTAGCACTGCAGTTGAGAAAATAGGCAAGTAAGCAATAGCCGAGAACATAATCGCTCCTTGGCAGAGACAAGCTAACATCATGCCGAGAACCATTCGGTTTTTGAATAAAGGTAAAGGCAGCATGGGTTCTTGGGCCCTGCGTTCAACCATAATGAAAAGAAAACCTACAACAACGGCAACAGCTAACAAACTTATGATTTGCCAGGACGCCCATGTATAATCTTTACCACCGAACTCTAATGCGAGCATGAGTGAAACAGTAGAGATAATGAGTAATAGCGTCCCTAAATAATCAATTTTCGGACGACGAGTCGAACGAGTTTCCTTAAGAGCAACAAGTAAAACAAAGAATGAGAGTAAACCCAGTGGCAAATTAACATAGAAACACCAGCGCCAACCCCAGGTTTCGGCGAGCAAGGTGCCTATTTGCGGTCCCGCTACGGATGATAGGCCGAATATCCCAGCAAATACCCCTGACAGCTTAGCCCCCTCTTTGGGATCTGAAAAAAGCGTATAAATAATGGTGAAACTAATGGGAAAAATAGCTCCTGAACCTATCCCCTGAATCGCTCTATATACGATCAGCTGCGTCATATCCTGGGCCGTACCACAGAGTGCCGAACCGATCAAAAATATGGATATTCCAATCAAATAAAAGAGCTTTCTGCCAAACATATCCGACAGCTTTCCGAAAACAAGCATCGTGCTCGTAGATGCAAGCATATACGCTGTGAATACCCAACTGATCTTATCGAAACCATTAATATCGCCTATGATATGACTTATAGCAGCCGCCGTAATTGTATTATCTAACGCAGACATCAAAAGCCCTAAAGCCATTGCCAGTATAATAAAACCTGTTTTTTTATTACCCACTATCGTTTTACCCCTTTTCCACTTTTAAATTACTCAACCGTTCTATTCCGGCCATTAATGTTCGCATAGTACTTTCCGTATTTTCGATACCAATTTGAATACAAAGCTCCTGCGTCTGGGACATTAATGACTTTGACTTACCGTTCTCATACATTTTCCGCAAACGCTCAAGATCATCTTTCGCACTCAATACGCCATTTTCCAAATATTCAATAATGACCTCAACCTCAATAAATTCTCCAAAAAACAAGCGAGTCATCGCATCAGACTTGAATTCATTGGCTTGCATGGGACTGTACATGTAGGCTTTGAAATGCTTTTGGCCTTCCTCCGTTATGGAGTAGACATTCTTATTCGGTCTTCCATCCTGGATAACACTTTCCTTGGTAATGAGACCTTCCTTCTCCATCTTGCTAAGCGTAGGATAAATCGTGCCAAAGCTTGCATTGTAAAAATAGGAAAATACCGTCTCAAACATATGCTTGATGTCGTATCCTGATAGACTGCGTTTCATTAAAATTCCTAAAATGACATCCTGACTAGTCATGCTGTAAGTCCTCCTTTTTCATGTGTGCTTCGTTATTAACAATTTATCGGATTACATATATCGAGTCAACATATAAATGTTTGATATATACAATACTGATATAACATTTATTGATTTAACCTTTACAATACCCTCCGGAGCCTTATGAAAGGGAACGTAGATGCGTTATTTTGCTAAAAAGTCGTTGTAAGACTGGTGAAGCGGAACGTCAATGCCTTATTTCCTTTATGAAAGCCGTATTCCGTCTAAATGGCAAAATAGCGCATCCTATTTCCACTTAGAGGCAAATAGGCAGGAATTCGATAAACAACGCATCGTAGTTCCCTTATTTTCGTCCGAGCCCCTAGGCATTGAATAATCAGGGCAAATCGAGTAGGAGGGGGCGGCTAGCCCCCGACCTCTCACACCACCGTACATACCGTTCGGTATACGGCGGTTCATGAAAAATTCCGTAAAGAGTTGTATCTGTCCAACAGGCTATTCAAACCATTGGTCTTCCAATATTGGTTATCCAATGCTCGTTGTAGAATTGGGCTACTTGCAATACGCCAGTACCCTTTACGGGTATTCCCCCATTCAAAGGCCTTATCTTTAGGAGTTCCTAGAGATAACAGCCTTTTTACTTTGGTCTTTGGTAACTTCCATTGCTTCCAAAGGCACATTCGTAGCCTTCTTCGAATCCATGAGTCCAATCTTTGAAAGACGATTGGCGTATCCGCAAGCGAGAAGTACCTGCACCATCCGATAAGGTATTGGTTCAGTTCCTTGATTCGCTCTTCCATCTTCATCGACTTTCTTCGAGACGTTATCTCTCGAATCTTAGCCTCCGCTTTTTGTAGGGATTGCTTGGCAATCCTCACCTTCGGCTCTTTGTTCACGCTGAAACTAAATCCGAGAAACTTCCGTTTCCATGGTCGGTCCACTGCGCTTTTAGCTTGGTTTACCTTGAGTTTCAGCCTTGTCTCGATGAATCGGGTTACGGATGCCTTTACTCGCTCGCCTGCTCTTTTCGTTTTCACGTAGAGGTTGCAGTCGTCCGCATAGCGGACGAATCGGTGTCCACGCTTCTCTAGTTCTTTGTCCAGTTCGTCCAGTACGATGTTGGATAGTAACGGACTGAGCGGACCGCCCTGTGGCGTTCCTTCTGATGTCGGTTTAACCATTCCGTCCTCCATCACGCCCGATTGAAGGTATTTGCGGATAAGCAGAAGAACTTTCTTGTCCTTTACTTTCTCCGAAATCTTCATCATGAGTCGGTCATGATTGACGCGGTCAAAGAATTTCTCCAGATCCAGATCGACTACGAAACGATATCCTTCTTTCATGAATTCTCTAGCTTTCCTTACTGCATCATGTCCTCGCCTTTTAGGACGAAATCCATAGCTGTGCTCGGAAAACTGTGGATCAAACAGTGGTGTTAACACCTGGGCGATGGCTTGCTGAAGCATTCGATCTGTTACGGTAGGTACACCTAACAACCTCACATCTCCGCCGCTGGGTTTCGGGATTTCGACCCGACGCACGGGGCTAGGTTGGTAGGTTCCTTCTTCTATCGCTTGCCGTATGGTCTGCCAGTTTTGTTTGATGTGTTCTCGTAAGGATTTTACGGACATACCATCTACGCCGTGGCTTCCTTTGTTCGCCTCCACACGTTTTAATGCTTCAAGGAGATTTTCCCGTGACAGCAAATGTTCTAGCATTTCTACAACTCCTTACGTGATTTGTACCTTCCTCTTGTGCCAAGATGAATTATGCCCTGCCGAAGCCCCACACGGGATTCACCGTTTCCTTCTCCAGTCAGGTCCTTTCAGATTTTCTGCTTTCATCACTCATCCTGAACGCCTTGATGTACAAATACCAACTTCATGTTCAGCCCTTCCGCTTCGTGTTGCAACCGAAGCGTACTATGGCTTCTGCTGACTTCTGTACGCTCAGCCTACTTTCACAAGTAGGGTTATGGAGATTGCTCCGCGTTCCGTACAGATCTCCCCAGGTAAGAGCGCTATCTTCCTCTCCATCTATCTGCTTCATTTACTCTCGTACGCCTTTGGCAGTAAGGATTTTAACTTGTTATGCAGTCTCATCCAACGTACATTAGCCTTATATGAAGTTCGTGTTCCTCAGACCGGAGATTTGCCGCCGGCTTCCTTCAGATTCCACCTCGCGATGGACACCCTTGCCTTAAGCTATGGCTACTACTGCCTTCACCATTCGGGACTTGAACCCTAGAGATAGCGCCCATGCTGGGCGCACATAAAAAAACGGATGCCCATCTTCCAATGGGCATCCGTTTTTTTATTTCTTCTTCAAACCAATTTCCAATAGTTCTTTCACAGCCACACTCACCATGATTAGTCCTGCCACAGGCGGAACAAAAGCATTGCTCGCCGGTGGTTGTTTCGCTTTGCGAATTTCTGGTGCGTTCTCGGGAACGATTTGCTGCGTGACATCTTCGCGGGGTTTCATCGGCGCTTCCGTCGAAAATACGACCTTCACGCCCTTTTTGATCCCTTCCTTGCGCAGTTTTTGACGAACCACACGTGCAATAGGATCCATGCTCGTTTTGGAGATATCCGCTACTTTGAACTGTGACGGATCCATTTTATTGGCTGCGCCCATGCTGGAAACGATTGGGATCTTCCGCTCCAGACACTGCTTGATCAGATGGATTTTATAAGAGATGGTATCACTTGCGTCCAATACGTAATCGATTGGATATGCGAATACTTCCTCGTACGTTTCCTCTGTGTAAAACATCCTCAGCGCGATGACATCGCAATCCGGGTTAATTAATTTGATTCGATCGCGCATCAGGTCTGCCTTAGGCTGACCTACCGTTGTCGTAAGCGCATGAATCTGACGATTAATATTCGTGATGTCGACAACATCTTTGTCGATCAGAATAAGACGTCCAACCCCTGTACGCGCTAGTGCTTCAGCAGCGATTGAACCTACACCGCCAATGCCTAGCACGGCAACCGTGCTATTTTTCATGATTTCAAGGCCCTCAGGGCCAATCGCTAGCTCAGTTCGAGAAAATTGGTGAAGCATAGAGACACTTCCTCTTTCAATGTTCTTAGGCTTTAGCAGCAGGCTGCTTAAGCGCTAAGCGAATCGACAGCTGTTCGAGCTGTTTGTCGTCTACAGTACCCGGTGCATCGGTTAACAAGTCAGTTGCGCTTGCTGTTTTCGGGAATGCAATCGTTTCTCTCAAATTCGTGCGGCCTGTGATCAGCATCACCAAACGGTCGAAGCCAAAAGCAAATCCGCCGTGCGGAGGTGTTCCATACTCAAAGGCTTCAAGTAGGAAGCCGAATTTCTCAACAGCTTCCTCTTTGGAGAAGCCAAGCGCACCGAACATTTTCTCCTGCACTTCACGTTGGTAAATACGCATCGAACCGCCGCCCACTTCATATCCGTTCAAGACAAGATCGTAAGCTTGAGCACGAATTTGACCTGGGTCTGTATCAAAGAAATGTACATCTTCTTCATTTGGTCGTGTGAACGGATGATGCTCAGCAACATAACGTTTGGCTTCTTCATCATAGCCAAGAAGTGGGAAGTCCACAACCCAAGCATATTTGAACTTCGAGTCATCGATAAGTCCAAGCTCACGACCGATTTTCAGACGAAGGTTACCAAGTACATCGGCAACAACTTTTTTCTTATCAGCGGAGAATAGAAGCAAATCCCCTTCTTCTACGCCCAAACGCTCTGTTAATGCAGCGATTTCAGCTTCATTGAAGAATTTCACGATAGGCCCTTTGAATTCGCCGTCTTTCACTTGAATCCAAGCTAAGCCTTTTGCGCCATAACGTGCTGCGAATGGCAAGAGGTCATCGATTTCTTTACGACTCCATGTGCCGCAACCTTTCGCGTTCAAAGCTTTTACTTGACCGCCGCCTTTAACGACGTTTGCAAACACTTGAACACCTGAAGTTTCAACGATATCAGAAACATCTTCAAGTTCTAGACCAAAACGAAGATCCGGTTTATCCGAACCATATTTCGCCATGGCATCCGCATACGTAATACGTTGGAATGGACGCGGGATTTCGACTTGTGCTGTTTCTTGCATTAATTTGACTACGAGTTCTTCCAAGATTTCAAGCAGTTGATCTTGAGAAATGAAGGAAGTCTCAATGTCGACTTGAGTAAATTCAGGCTGACGGTCTGCACGAAGATCCTCATCGCGGAAACAGCGTGCGATTTGGTAGTAACGCTCTAAACCACTAACCATCAACAATTGCTTAAAGATTTGCGGGGATTGCGGAAGTGCGAAAAATTCGCCCGGATGCACGCGGCTTGGCACCAAGTAATCGCGAGCGCCTTCCGGTGTGCTTTTTGTCAAAATCGGTGTTTCAACTTCAACAAATCCTTGATCATCTAAGAAATTACGGAATACTTTGGACGCTTTGGAGCGAAGCATTAATGTTTTTTGCATTTCCGGACGACGCAGGTCCAGATAACGATATTTCAAACGTACGGCTTCATCCACATCTACGCCGTCTTCGATGAAGAAAGGAGGTGTTTTGGCTGCATTCATAATTTCGATTTCAGTCACCTGAATCTCAATTTCACCCGTTGTAATATTTTTGTTGACTGTTTCGGCATCACGTTCTACAACTTTCCCTTTAACAGCAAGCACGTATTCATTACGAGCGCGGTCAGCAATGGCAAGTGCATCCCCTGAGAAGTCTGGGTTAAATACAGTCTGTACAAGCCCGCTGCGATCGCGTAGATCGATGAATAGAACGCCACCTAAGTCACGTCTTCTTTGCACCCACCCGTTTAGTGTAACTGTCTGTCCTACCTGAGCTTTAGTAAGCTGCCCACAATGATGTGTTTTGAGCATCATGATTATTTTTCCTCCTAATATAGGGATCTTTGAGTGTAGCTCAAAGTCTCTCCTTTGTCGGGATCTTTGAGTGTAGCTCAAAGTCTCTCCTTTGTCGGGATCTTTGAGTGGAACTCAAAGTCTCTCCTTTGTTTTTATGCTTCTAAAACTATCTATTCGAAAAGTGTCTTTGCAGCGTTCGAGGCAAGATCGGCTAAACTCACAGTCAGTTGACTGCCTGTATCCATCTTCTTCATCGTAATTTCGCCGCGCACCAATTCGTCATCTCCAAGAATCGCCACATAGGTGGCTTGAAAACGGTCAGCAGATTTCATTTGTGCCTTCATTTTACGACCTTGGTAATCCTTCTCTGCTTTCAGTCCTTGCACTCTAAGCTGGTGCAGCAGCTTCGTTACTTCCTTCTCCGCTGCGTCTCCTAGACCGATCAAATATACATCCAACGGCTCTGGCTTCGGAATATCGACACCTTGCGCCTGCAGTACGAGCAGAATACGCTCAAGGCCAAGACCCAAGCCAACTCCCGGCTGATCGTTGCCATGGCCGCCAATCTGCTCAACTAGACCATTGTATCGTCCGCCTCCGCCAATCGTATCAATCGCGCCGATCCCGGCTGCTTTGTACTCAAATGCTGTATGCGTGTAGTAATCAAGACCGCGAACAAGGCGCGGATTAATCCGATACGGGATTTCCATCGCTGTTAAATGCTCTTGGACCAGCGCGAAATGCGACGTGCACTCTTCATCCAAATAATCTAAAATTTCTGGAGCGCCTTCGCCATACTTTTGATCCACTTTGCAATCAAGAATTCGCATCGGATTACGATCAAATCTAGACTGACAATCTTTACAAAGCAAATGCTTGACAGGTGCGAAGAACTCCTGCAGCTTCTCACGGTAAACCGTTCTAACCGCTGGTGTGCCAACGGAATTAATTTCAACGGTTACTTCCTTAAGACCAATTTCTTTATAGAACGTATAACCAAGCGCAACCACTTCAGCGTCAATGCTTGGATCAACGGATCCGAAAGCTTCAATGCCGAACTGATGGAACTGGCGAAATCTCCCAGCCTGTGGCTGCTCATAGCGAAACATAGGTCCTACGTAATAAAGTTTCGTTAAATCGGGAATCCCGTAAAGCTTATTCTCTACATAAGCCCTAACAACACCAGCTGTTCCCTCGGGGCGAAGCGTCATACTGCGGTCCCCTTTATCGAGAAAGGTGTACATCTCTTTGCCCACGATATCTGTCGTTTCTCCGACGCCTCTAATGAACAATTCGGTATCCTCAAATATCGGCGAACGAATTTCTTTGTAATTAAATCTTTGGCACAAGTCTCTTGCTTTGCTCTCTAGGTACTGCCACTTCTCCACCTCACCGGGAAGAAGATCCTGTGTGCCTTTTGGCTTTTGAATGCTCATGTGCTGGGCCTCCTCTTATCTGTCGTTCCTGTCAAATAACAACAAAAAAATCTCCCACCCCCGACTAACGTCAGGGACGAGAGATTTGATTAACAAATTCACCCGTGGTACCACCCACATTCAGAAATGCTGCTATCGATTGCCAGAGGCAACGAAACAGACTTCTGCTCTTTACGGTTAACGCCCGCTATACGCACAGCTGCTACTAGGCAAATTGACATCAGCCAATATGCTATTCCCAGCCGGTCCTCGGGGAGGTCTTTTCGTTCGCTCATCATAGGAAGCTTGCAGCCTAGACTTCCTTCTCTGCTTATGTGGGGGCGACTTACTTTGTCCCTTCAACGGATCACAAAATTATCGAATTACAATATTGTTTATTGTAAACATTGGCAGATACAAAGTCAAGAGATAGAAGTACTAACCCTCCTTTAGCTCCACTATATTAGTTAATGTAAGTCCGCCCATTTTTGCAACTCGTCCATAACGGGTTTAAGCCCTTTTCCTTTGGCGGTTAATTCATACTCAATCCGAACTGGCGTTTCTGGGTATACATGACGGATGATGATCTCTGCAGCCTCGAGTTCCTTGAATCTCTCCGAAAGCATGCGATCACTCATACTCGGGATGAGAACTGATATATCTTTAAAGCGCTTCGGTCCAGAAAGCAAGACATGAACAATAAGTCCTGTCCAACGCTTTCCTAGAAGTTCAAAAGCATTCTCGAATTTGGGACACAGTTGATAGTCTTCCATATAAATCATCTCCTTATAAACAATTTTAGCATAGTCGCTTGACAAAAGTAAGTGCTTCGTAATAATATACTAACATAAAGTAAGTCATTAAATAAAGTATATTAATAGAGGAGTTGTTAGTAATGGCGTTAGGTCTACTTATTATTCGTTTAGTGATCGGTTTATCATTCGCGGCGCATGGTTCACAAAAAGTATTTGGATGGTTTGGTGGCTATGGTCCCAAAGGTACGGGAGGTTTCTTCGATTCAATAGGAATCAAACCAGGTGTGCTCATGGCTGTTCTTGCAGGTTTAGCGGAAATTGCAGGTGGGCTTCTCTTCGCCGCAGGTCTTTGGACACCATTAGGTGCTGCTCTTATCGTACTAACTATGCTTGTTGCTATCATTAAAGTTCATGCCAAAAACGGTTACTGGGTAACTTCCAATGGTTATGAATACAATTTAACGCTTATTGCTATCGCTGTTGGTGTTGCCCTTATCGGAGCCGGTGAATATTCCTTAGATGCTTTGATGTAAAAATGTTATTAGGCCGTCCAGCACAAGCTGTGACGGTTTTTTTGTGCAAAGAAAATAGCCTGCAGCACAAGGGCTGCAGGCCTCAAGTAAATATATTTTAAAGGGGGTCGACGTTTATTATATCCCTACTTGATTAAAGAGATATGAAAATTAAATTACAATTTCATTACAGCATTTTCTCCGTATTTTCAATCATTTTCATTTATTTTCACCGTATATTCAGACCATTTTCACATATAGATGTACAACAAGGCAGATGGCCTTGAATTTATCATCAGGAGGCTGTAACAATGACAATACAAAACGAGTTTCAAGAGGAACGGCAAGATCTAGTGGTGCTCTTCTCTGAAGATTCCGAAACCGAAGCCGAAGTTGAAGAAGAAGTAGCTGAAGAAACAGCCGAAGAAGAGGCCATTGAAGAATCGGACGAAGCTCAGGAAGCGGAAGAAGAAGCATCTGATGAGGAAGAAGTTGAAGCTGAGGATGTGTCCGAGGAGGATGCCGAAGCGGAAAGTGAAGAATCAGCCGAAGAAGATTCGGAAGATTCGGTGCAAGCAGAAGAGGATGCTGCGGACGCAGACTGAACAGCGTAAGAATGTAAGCGTACTCACAAAAACTTCCTTAGCTTCGAAAAGTTAAGAGCCCTAGTGCCACATCTATAAGCGGCATTAAGGCTCTTATTTGTTGTTCTATGGCTTACCAGTAACGCCAACTTTTAAATCTTTAATAAGCAAATATGTGTCCGCATTCGTTAACTTTTGCTTGTCGGCAATAAGTTTAACGGTCGTTTCTGTTAGCAGCTTATTCTCCACTAACTTGGATTGCGCTTCAGTAGATGTAGCTTTCAACCCTAACGCTTGTGTGATTGTATAGCTGGCTTGTTCTAGTGTCAACGGTATTTTATCTGCATTTTGCAGATTCACTATAGCTTGACTAACATCACCGATCCAGGCATCTGACTTCATCTTCTTAGCGCCGCTGACAAGATTGACCATCCGTTTTGGATTAGCCGCTTCATCCAAGAGGAAGTTATTAGAGTACGCCCCGGATGCCAATCCGAGCATTAAAGCCGTTTTGAGACCTTCATATGCTTTATGCTCCATAAAAGGTTCCGGCTTCAGCTCAATCGGCTTAATCTCCATCCCTTGGGCATTCAACTGCTCCTGCAGCTTCGCTATCGCCTCTTTGGAGGCCGACATTTGGCGGAACGTCAGCTTCTCCAGCTGGGCTAGCTTCGCCGCAGTGCCTGCCGCCTGGCCTACCGCCATGCCGTTCGGGATCACACGCGCACTTCCATGAGGCAATGTATCATAGCTCGCTGCTTTACTAGCGACCAGCAAACCATCCACTTTGAGCGGCACGATGCTGCGAAACGGAATCGCATACTGCGTCGGATCGCAGACGACATTGCCGTTATCCGTTGGCGATGTCCGCTGAATGTCAACCGGATACGAACCAAAACCAATTCGATCCCACTGATCGCCATTCGTACATACATCTACGATATTCAGCCGATATTCCCCTTGAATATGCCGCGTTTCGCGGACATACAATTCCGATGCTGTGCCGTCCAGTTCAACCCCGGCAAACTCAGGGAACGTTTGTTTCATGTAAGCGACGACATTCGGCAGCTCTTTGTTCGCAATGTCAATCGCTTCCTGCACCGACTTGGGATCGAACGTATCCACATTAAAAATTTGCAATGAATTTACGAGTGCCGTGTTATCGTTCTGTCTGCCCATATTCAAACCGCGCATCTTTGCACGTTCTTTGTTAACTGGCGGATAGCTACTCATCTCTCCGTAACCCCAGACGCTGACCTCGTTCACACCGGTGCCGTCGGAATTATCGTTGTTCAGGCGCTTCGCCATTTTGTCCCATATCTCAGACGTAACGTTCTTGAGTTTGAACACCAAGGTCACAGCCATCCGCGACTTGGGATCGCCCAGATCCTCGCGACCAAATGTGAATGGTACGCCTGCAGCTGCGGCAAAATCCGCATCCTGTGTAGCGTCAATTACAGCACCAGCTCTCACGGTCTGTTTGCTGCCGTCAGCAAGTGTCAACACAGCACCCTGCACGGGTACGCTTCCACTTGTGGCTGGGCCGAGCACAGGTTCAATCTTTTGTGTATGTAAAAGGATGTCGATATTTTTCTCAGCGCTGACCAACTGGTTGAACACATTCGCTGCCGTGTTGACATCGAAGGAATCGCCTTCAATCCGATTATACCATTCGGAGAAAAACCCCTTGTTGAAGACTTCCTCCTTGCCAAGCGGATTCACTTTGGGCATGTAGTTCATGTCAATCGTATTCAGACCACCAAGCGTCATCAAACCGCCCAACATCTCCCGATTGCGTCCGTCCACGAGCAGCGTGTTAAGCCCGTTGCGTGCTGCCGATACAGCTGCTGCAAGGCCTTCCGGATCTGTCCCTACGACGATGACATCGTATGTTTCCTTCGCCTTTTTGACGGATTTAACTTTTTCCAGCTCCTGTTTCGTGGCGCTATGCGCACCATGTGAAAGGTGTTTATATTGATAATACAAGGATGCAGCAGCTGCCAGCACCGCGAGTAGAATCAAACTCCCCATCAACCAAATCCAACCTTTGGATGTGGAATTGTAACGATTCGAATTTGCCATTAGAACGAAAGCACCCACCTTGTCTTCTACTTTTCATACGGCTTACCGAATAAAGGTTTTGATAAGCTTCTGGAAACAGTCAATTAAATAATAGCCAAAAAACATCACTTGTTAGTTTATCACATTTTGAACGTGTAGAGAAATTTTACGGCATGAACAAATAAAGCCGCGCATAGCTGAACGAGCAGCACGCGTGGCTTTATGGTTACCGATAGGATTTTTTGGGAATGCTTTTCATCTTTTCTTGCTCGGATGTGAATTCTGCACTAATTTCTACATCAGCTAGCGCAGGTGCTTGACTCATCCGCTCAGCAAGTGTGGTATGGAGCAGTTGCTGCTCCGGTGCCGTCATGGCTCTGTGTTTGATCGATTGACGCATCTGGGTGCTCCTAACCGCTAGTCTATACAGATTAAGTATAACCAGTCAGCTAGCTTATTATCCTTCGGAGCAACCTATTTGCTATCAATAACCAACGTAACTGGTCCCCAATTCGTCAATGATACATCCATCATTTCGCCAAAAGCACCCGTTTCCACTTGTATGCCTAGGGAACTTAGCAGCTCATTAAACTTATCATAAAGCGGCTCAGCAAGCTCTGGTCTTGCCGCCGACATGAAATTAGGCCGTTTCCCTTTACGGCAATCCCCATACAAAGTAAACTGCGAAACGGATAAAATTTGTCCTCCCGTCTCCAAGACAGAAAGATTCATTTTACCGGTTTCATCTTCAAAAATACGCAGCCCAGCCACTTTATCCGCCAGGTACTTCGCATCCTGCTCTGTATCATCATGGGTAATTCCGACTAGCAGCATCAAGCCCAGTTCAATACGACCAATGGTTGTATCATTGACAGTTACTTTGGCACGCTTACAACGTTGAACAACTACTCTCATTGCCTGTGGAATCTCCTTACCTTTATAACATCGGCTAGCTTTGCATAATACGCTGAACGGAATAAACATCTTTGACACGTTTAATTTTCTCAACAACGGACTGCAGATGGTCAATATTTTTGATTAAAATGGTCATATGAATTGTAGCCATCTTGTTCTTATCTGATCGACCGGATACAGCGGAAATCATCGTTTTACTTTCTGAAACAGCTTGCAGTACTTCATTTAAGAAGCCGCGGCGGTCATGACCTGTGATTTCAATCTCTACATTAAAATTGGATTCGACAGCTTCGGCCCAATCGACCTCAATGACCCGTTCCTCTTCCCCCATACTTGAAGGTATGTTCGTACAATCAGAACGATGCACGGACACGCCGCGCCCTCTAGTGATGTACCCAATTATCAGATCGCCAGGTACCGGATTACAGCAGCGAGCGAAGCGAACAAGCAAATTATCGACGCCTTTGACACGTACACCGTTAGTTGGACGGCTTTTGCGCTCGGATGAAGTCGGAGCCTTGACCTCCTTGACCTCACTAGTAAGCTTCAGCACCTGTGCTTCTTCAGCTTCCTTACGCAGCTTCTCCGTTAACTTCGTACATATTTGTGCAGCTGTAATACCGCCAAAGCCGACGGCTGACAGCATATCTTCAATATCGCTAAAATTAAACTTCTTCGCGGCTTCAAGCATTTTATCGTCGCTCATCAATGTCGGTGGATCGATCGCCAATCGTTTGAGCTCGCGCTCAATCATGTCTTTCCCTTTTTCGACGTTCTCTTCGCGCTTCTCTTTCTTAAACCACTGCTTGATCTTACTTCGAGCATGGGAGGACTGCGCGATTTTAATCCAATCCTGACTAGGTCCGTAAGAGTGCTTAGAAGTTAGAATTTCAATAATATCCCCGGTTTTCAACTTGTGGTCCAAGGGAACGATCCGGGAATTTACTTTGGCACCAATTGTGCGATTGCCGACTTCAGTGTGAATCCGATAAGCAAAATCCAGAGGTACAGAACCGGCAGGAAGCTCGATTACTTCTCCTTTTGGCGTAAAGACGAAAACAAGATCTGAGAAGAAATCCATCTTCATGGATTCCATAAATTCGGAGGCGTCATTGGTCTCGTGCTGCAGCTCCAGAATTTCACGGAACCAGCTCATTTTGTCCTCAAAAGTGCCCGAAGGTACAACTGAACCGCCTTCTTTGTAGGCCCAATGCGCAGCGATACCGAACTCTGACGTCCTATGCATCTCCCATGTGCGAATCTGTACTTCTAACGGTTCTCCCTTAGGACCAATCACCGTCGTGTGTAAAGATTGATACATATTCGGCTTTGGCATCGCAATATAATCTTTGAAGCGTCCAGGCATTGGTTTCCACAAAGTATGAATAATACCTAAAGAAGCGTAGCAGTCCTTGATACCATCGACAATAACACGAAGTGCCATGAGATCGTAAATCTCATTGAATTGCTTGCCGCGGGAGCTCATTTTTTTATAAATACTGTAAAGGTGCTTAGGTCTTCCGGAAATATCTCCCTGAATGCCCATTTCTTCGAGCTTTTCTTTAATGCTGTGAATAACGTCCTCGATATATTGCTCACGCTCTGTACGCTTCTTCTGCATGAGGTTAACGATCCGGTAATACTGCTGCGGATTCAAATAACGAAGAGCAATATCCTCCATTTCCCACTTAATCGTGGAAATACCGAGTCGATGCGCAATCGGACAGAAGATCTCCAGCGTTTCCTCCGCAATACGGCGCTGGCTCTCTTCGGATTGGTACTTCAATGTGCGCATATTGTGCAAACGATCCGCCAATTTAATCAGAATGACGCGAATATCCTGCGCCATGGCAACAAACATTTTACGATAGTTCTCGTTCTGCTGCTCCTCTTTGGACTTGAACTTGATCCGTTCCAACTTCGTCAAGCCATCCACTAGCATCGCGCAAGTTTTCCCGAATTTATCTAGAACAGTTTCCAGTGAAACTGTTGTATCTTCAACGACATCGTGCAGAAGCGCAGCAATGATGGATGTGACATCCATCTGCATGTTCACCAATATATCTGCAACAGCGAGTGGATGCAGAATATAGGGCTCACCTGATTTGCGTACTTGGCCATGATGGGCTTCATCCGCGAATTCATAGGCCTCCCGAATCCTCTGCAAATCATTCTCTTTCAGATAGGTGGCGGCCTTCTCCAGCAGCTGCTCTATACCCATGCATCTACCCATTCCCTTTAATCGATTTTTATTCATTATGCCTGCAAGGCAGGCTCCACGTCAACTGTTCACACCATGCATTCGACAAAAAGCAGCATTTTCTACCCATTCACTGAAAGTATTCCTGAAATATTAGCTTTCATTGTATAAAAAAGAATCGAACACGAACATTCGATTCTTAATTTTACTTAATATTGAACTAAGGAAACGACGTCAATCCCATTAAACTTACTTCTACCGTCTAAATAGGATAACTCGATCAAGAACGCAGCCCCTACAACTTCTCCGCCAAGCTGCTTAATCAGGTCGATCGATGTTTGAATCGTTCCACCTGTTGCAAGCAAATCATCCGCAATCAGTACCTTTTGACCTGGTTGAATAGCATCTTTATGCATGGCTAATTTATCCTTGCCATATTCAAGAGCATAGTCAGCCTCAATCGTCTCGCCAGGCAATTTACCACTCTTACGAATCGGAATAAAGCCTAATCCAAGTGAATAAGCGAGCGGAGCGCCAATGACGAAGCCGCGTGCTTCAGGACCCGCAATAACATCGATTTGTTTCTCTTTAATTAATGCTTTCATCTGATCGATAGCTTCTCTATAAACCGGTCCATTTTGCAGTAACGTTGTGATGTCCTTGAAACGAATGCCTGGTTGTGGAAAATCCGGGATAACGCGAATGTGTTCTTTGAAATTCATATAATTTCCTCCAAAATGTGATTTTCTTTTTTTATTTGATCGGCTATCCATTCCTCCAGCTCTTTGGCTGAGGAGTACATGACAATGGATTCAACTTCCTGGCGATGCAATCTATGTTGATACAAGCGGGATGCTGTTAGATCTCTCTTAGCCGGTGACGCATGTAGTTTAACTAGGCCGCCTTGTTTCTCAACAAAACCAAGTTCTTCAAAAACGGATAAAATAAATTGAATCATTGCTGGAGAAAGACCCGATCGTTTACTAAACGAGGTCATTAATCGTACATCCTGAACATTCAGCGATCCTTCTTTTTGCAAAGTGCCATACAGCATTTTAAACATGTCTCGAGATGGCAGCGTACTGCCGCTGTCAGGCCCTAACTCTGCAAATACTGGATAACAGCGCATCATTCCACAGGCTTGATGAAGCACACTCTGCAAGCTTGCAACGCTGCGTGGGATCGTGTACAAGATAATATCCTGCATGTTAGCAAATCCAAATTGACGGGCTGATTCGTTCCCCGGTCGTAATTGTTCGCTATCTTGAACAATCCAGTAGGGCACTGAGCCACCTAACTGAAACGCAGTTGAAGTGAATAAGGCTGCATCTGCTTCATCAAATAGAACGATAGCTGGAGTGAGTGTGCGGTTACCATTCCCCGCAGCAATCGTGTTCTGAAGTACGCTAAGCTTTGTGCTCAATTGTCCCGCTCCACGCCAATCAAACAGCTGCATATGCGTTATACGAAGATCCTGCATCATGATTTGAGGCTTCCTCACACCGTTCCACTCGTTGATTGAAAGCTCTCCAAGCACATCTACCTTAGCAGCAGGTGCGATCAGACCAGCCAAGCTTCCTTTGCCGAAACCGACAGCTTCCACTGAGCAGCTTACTTCTTCCTTCATCTGGGAGAGAGCTAGCTTGAGATGCTGTTTCTCCTTGCCCATCGTCCGGATATCGCCGAGCGATAAATCGGTGAACATGAACCTCGGCGCAGGATTACCCATTCCGAATGGCGCGAGCTTCTCTAACTGCTCAATACTTGCAATCGGAACATCTGACAAGCTGCACGCCGCATCTGCTTTCAGAAGTGGAATGAAATCCTGTTCCGTTAGTGCAGCAGCTGCTAGTTCATTCAGCTTATGAGTGAATGCCTCCAGATGGCTGCTATTCAAACTCATACCCGCAGCCGCTTGATGGCCACCATAGTGGTCAAGCATCTCTTCACAAGCCGTCAGCGCTTTGTGTAAATCAAAGCCGGCAATCGAGCGAGCAGAACCTTTGGCCATACCCGTCTGTGGATCAATGCTAAGCACTAAGGTCGGACGGTAAAATCTCTCTACGATCTTGGATGCAACAATACCGACAACACCGACGTTCCACTGTTCCTTAGCGACAACTATCACTTTATCTAAACCTTTGGCTTGCTGCTGCTCGGCTAGAACAAAAGCTTCTTTCACCATTTCTTCTACAATAAGTTGACGTTCTTTATTCAGCATATCCAGTTCAAAGGCAATTTGCTCCGCTTCTTTCTCATCCGATGTTGTCAGCAGCTTCACAGCAATATCTGCGGCTTCCAATCGGCCGCTTGCATTAATTCTTGGTGCTAGCGAGAAACCAATGTGAGATGCGGTCACTTCCTTATTATCAATCCCGGATACACCAATAAGTGAACGAAATCCTGCGTAGGTAGAATCCTGCATACGCAGCAGTCCCTGCTTCACAATTAAACGATTCTCCCCCGTGAGAGGCATTAAATCTGCAACCGTACCAAGCGCTGCAAACTCCAACAGTTCTTCAGGCAATCGATCAAGTATGGCATGAGCCAATTTAAAAGCAACGCCAACGCCTGCAAGGTGTTTATAAGGGTAAGGGCAACCTGGCTTCTTTGGATTAATGACAGCTAAAGCTTGAGGCAGTATCTCAGGTGGCTCATGATGATCCGTTACGATAACATCTAGGCCTATTTCCTGACAATAGGCTATTTCCTGAACAGCACTAATGCCTGTGTCAACCGTGATTAATAGCGTGACGCCTTGTTCTTTGGCTAATTCGATCGCAGAGCGATTTAGCCCATAGCCTTCTCGAATGCGATGAGGGATATACGTATCGAAACGAGCGCCTAGGCCTTTTAACAAATGAGCCATCAATGAGGTGCTGCTTACACCATCGGCATCGTAATCACCATATACACGTATGAATTCATCATTCTGAAGAGCTTTTCGGATCCGTTCTACAGCTGGGAGCATCCCGTCAAGCAGATACGGGTCATAATAATAGTGGACTCCGCCATGCAAGAATTGTTCAGCATCTGGCACGGTGCGTATATCTCGAAGAACAAGCATCCTGGCAACGAGCGGGTCTATCTGCAGCTCGCGCACAAATGTTTCAACGAGCATTTCATCCGCATTTCCTATGCTCCATCTTGCCTTCGGTGCTAGCACTCGGTGTGTCCTCCTTAGAGTTTTCCGTATGGAAAACTTTCTTCGTAAACATAATTTTAGCGCTATTTAGTGAATAACGGATGGAACTTCATTTAACTCGGTATCCGTATTATTTTTGTAAGGATATCCTGCATCATAGGGGCTTACCTGAACAAAAACATCAGAAATATGATGGAATCGTTTCATCAACTGCTGCTTGATCTTTTTGGAGACTTCATGCCCTTCCCATACAGATACCCTTGGATTTACGCTAATTTTGATATCAACAACGACATAATGGCCATGTTCCCTTGCCTGCAAGTCATCGACGGTTATTACACCTTTTATCATCTGTACGGCAGCAATCAGTTCTGCAGCATCTTCCTGCAGCAGGACATAATCGATTTTTGTATGTAAGGCTTCTTTAAGTAACGAATACCCCATCTTCAGCACCATGAGAGATATAAATAATCCCGCAAGTGAATCCAAATAATAAAGAAAAGATAGGTTTAGGTAATTGCCCATTAAAGCTCCTAACACACCAATGAGAGCTACAATAGAAGAGTATATATCGGAACGGTGACCCCAGCTATTAGCAATTAATTCCTGAGATTCTAAACGCTTTCCCATCCTGTATGTATATTGAAACATAATCTCTTTTACCAAGAGCGAAATCCCAATTGCAACAAGTGCGTATACCTTAGGAGCATGCTCTACGTCAACCCATATGGATTTGATGGTAGAGATGCCCAGTTCAACACCCAGGACTAGAATAACGATCGACAGCAAAATAGATGTGATAGATACCTTCTTATCTTGACGATTAGGATTTGCTTCTTGAGGCGCCGCTTCTGCTGTTCTTCGTTTAATTAATGCAGAAGATGAACTTACTGCCTCAGAGGCTGAATGTACCGCGTCAGCGAGAAGTGCTTTACTCTGCGACATAAACCCAACAATAACCTTGAGACAGGCAAGAGCTAAATTGCCGGAAATACCTACCCAGACAGTGAGTTCTGTCTTTTGAAAACGCTCGTCATTCACGTGGACACTCCCCCTGAACGGATACAAAGGCCGCGCAACATTCACGCGGCCGGTTATTATGGTTATTACGCTGCAGCTTTCTTTTTAGAACTACGCAAAGAGTTTCTTTTCAATAAATACCAAATTGAACATGCTATGAAAATAGACGAATAAGCTCCACTTGTTAGACCGATTAATTTCGCAAGTGCGAAAAGTTTAATGGACTCACTACCGAATATATATATACACCCTGCGGCTAACAATACGACTAATACGGTATTGACATTACGCGCCATCGTTTGCCAGATACTATCGTTGACCAACGCAACGAGATCTTCGTCCGTTTTGATTTTAGCAAATCGCAGATTTTCACGAATACGGTCAAAAATAACGATTTTATCATTGATAGAATAACCAATTGTGGTCAAAACTGCCGCTAGAAACGGTAAGTTTACTTCAAAGCGGAAAATCGCAAACATAGCGATAACCATAAAAGCATCATGAAGTATGGCAATAATCGCTGCTAAGGCAAAGCGCCATTCGAAACGAATACTGACATACAAACAAATCAAAACGCTGGAAATGGCAATGGCATAAACCGCTTTAAGCAATAGTTCCTTCGCTAATTGTGGATCAACTGTGTTGATTTCTTTGGAAACCTCAGAACCATAAGCCGTTGCGAATGCTTTTTGGATCTTATCAACCGTCTCATCATTCAAAACATCATCGAATCGGATGGAGACACGATCACTGTTATTACCGCCGATTGTTGGATCCGCAAAGTTCGATTTTACATCGCCATTCGTTTGAAGAGTATGCAATATTTCTTCAACCTTGGCACTGTCTAGTTGTTTGCCAACGACAAGATCAATATTTGTTCCTGCTTTGAAATCAACGCCGAAATTCATGCCAGAAAACAGCATAACGAACAGACCAATAGCAAGAAGTGCAATCGAAATAATGAAATACTTATTGCGATTTTTCACAAAATCATACTGTTTCTTAAAGCCCACGGATATCTGCCTCCTTCACACCGAAATAACTTGGCTTTTTCAGCAAGTTGCCCCGTATGATAAGATGCAGCAGCCATCTGGAGAACAATACGTTCGTTAAGATACTGATAATAATACTCATCATCGTAATAACCGCGAATCCGCGAATTGCGCCGTTTCCGACGTAGTACAGAACTATACCAGCAATCAAATTCGTTACGTTAGCATCCATAATTGTACGGAAAGAATGTTTCGAACCTGATTTCAATGATGAAAGAATGCTCTTGCCGGCACGTATTTCCTCACGAATTCTTTCATAAGTAATAATGTTCGCATCGACCGCCATACCCGCTCCTAAGACGAGGGCCGCAATACCTGGCAGCGTTAGTGTTGCATCCATAAAGTCGAATATTGCCAATAGTACCCATACATAAGTAATCAGTGTAAAGGCAGCCACTACACCCGGTGCACGGTAATACGCTACCATGAAGATGAAGATTAAGATCGAAGCAATCAAACCAGCTCTAGCTGTTTGATGCAGCGATGCTTTACCTAAAGTGGCATCCACACGCTGAATATATTTCTCTGTTAATTTTAACGGCATAGCCCCCAAGTTAATCATTTTCGCTACAGTAGTTGCTCCCGCAACACTTGTTTGAGTAATGATAGCAGAGTCACTATCAATCGGAAAATTCACTGAGGCTGAAGATTCCAGTTTTTCATCCAAATAAATGGATAACGTACTACCAGTAAGCTTGGTCGTAACTTCTTTAAACTTCTCTCTGCTCTTCATCTTGATTTCAACAATCGGTTGATTCGTATTCGGATCGTAGCTAACTTTAGCAGCGTTCTCAACAAAATCAGTTCCGTTCATATAAACCGTTCCATCCGGACCTCTAAAGGTAA
This sequence comes from Paenibacillus sp. V4I7, assembly GCF_030817275.1. Classification (NCBI taxonomy): domain Bacteria; kingdom Bacillati; phylum Bacillota; class Bacilli; order Caryophanales; family Paenibacillaceae; genus Paenibacillus; species Paenibacillus sp. V4I7. The sequence continues at coordinate 5,444,503 of NZ_JAUSZD010000002.1, forward strand.
GAACAGCAGGCTTGGATAATAAGCTTCTGACTTCTTCCTCATTTTCAACACCCGCAAGACGTACACGAATGCGATCTGATCCTTCCGGATAAACCTCAGGTTCGGCTACACCAAATGAGTCAGCACGTTTGGCAAGGCTTTCTGCCGCTTCAGAAAGCGTCTCCTTTGTAAGCGGTTGACCAGCTGCCAAGGGCTCTGCGGTGTACAAAATTTCAAACCCGCCTTTTAAATCCAATCCAAGCTTAATTCGATCTACTAGACTAGGGCTTGTTGCTCCGATCGCTCCGAGAACAACAACAACCGTTAGAATAAAGAACGATATTCTTTTCCAATCCACCATCTCTTGCTTGTCTCCCTTCCATACTCAATATGCCTATTATACTCAGGTCTGAAAATCGAGTCAATTTAAGTCGTTTCATGAAAAAATAAGCCCATTCTTAGAATTGGGCTCCTTTATACATACTAATCGTCATCCAGTTCATGAACGCCGTTGATTTGAGCGACAAAATGTCATTTACGATTTGATGAAGCGAAGGGACACCCGTTTTGCGGTATTTGTCGCTAACGCAATCCCATATATCTTTACCACTCACGTGCTCGTAGCCAAGCATAACAAATTCTTCAACTTTGCTTAAACATAAGCTTTCGATAAGCTCATTAAGTTCCAGATCAGTAAGGGAAACCTGTTCTTCCTCAGAGTCAATGGATGCTGTCTCGCTAGCCTCTACCTGTTCATTCTTCTTGTCCTCAGGATGATGAGGTACTTGATCGTTATCTTCTCCGTTCATTGGGAGAACCTCCTAAGGTGTGATTTACCTTTACTCATTAGAATAATTCGATATTCATCCACCATTTTCCTGCCAAACTGTGACCTGTCCACAAAATGTTAGCATGAGCTTGGCCAACCCTCGCATAGTCATAGGATATGACACGTATCGGAAGAGGGAATGGCAGTGACCAAGCAGTCGTTTATTAGAGGCACGATGATCCTGTTAGCCGCAGGCATTTTGAACCGTATTCTTGGCTTTATACCTAGGATTACTTTACCACGTGTCATCGGTGCTGAAGGTATCGGTATTTATCATATGGGTTGGCCATTCTTGTCCGTTATCTTAACTATTATAACAGGCGGGATACCTGTTGCGATTGCCAAGTTGATAGCAGAAGCAGAGGCTGAACACAACGAAACGAGAATACGCAGCATTCTAAAAATCTCGTTAGCTATTACCATCAGTCTCAGTGTCGTATTTACGATCGCTTGTGTCGTAGGAGCTTCGTGGATTACATCTCATTTATTAACAGACTCACGAGTTTACTACACGTTCCTTTGTATGAGTCCAATGATCCCGATCATCGGTATCTCCGCTGTTTATCGCGGCTATTTTCAGGGAAGACAGAATATGATCCCTACCGCTACTTCTCAAATTATGGAGACACTCATCCGTATTGTCATGGTTCTCGTTTGTTCGTATGTAATGATCCCCTATGGGATCGAATATGCAGCAGCTGGTGCGATGACGGGTGTCCTAGCGGGAGAAATTGGCGGCCTAGTCGTCTTAGCCATCCATTTCAAGTACGACAAGAAAACATCTCCTAAAGCCCCTATTGCGCAAATTGGAACGAATAAAACGAATGGCAGACTTTCTAATTTTCGTAGAATTATGCGAATTTCAATCCCTATAACAGGAAGTAAATTGATTGGGGCAAGCTCCTATCTGCTGGAATCCATTCTGATTGCACAAAGTCTAGCTATTGCGGGTATCTCAACTTCATTGGCAACAGCCCAATACGGCGCCTTACAAGGGATGATTATCCCTATTATACTTCTGCCTAGCGCACTTACGATGTCATTGTCGGTCTCTCTCGTTCCCTCCTTAAGCGAAGCAGCCGCCCGCAAAGATATCAAAACCATTCACATGCGGCTGCATCAATCCTTAAAGCTGGCTTTAGTAACTGGTGCTCCATTTGCTGTCCTTATGTTCGTTCTTGCAGAACCGATCTGTACATATATGTACAATCAACCTGAAGTAGGAGTCATGCTGAAAATGATGGCTCCTATCGCCATATTTATTTATTTTCAAGCTCCGTTACAGTCCGCCTTACAGGCTTTGAACAAGCCAGGATCCGCTTTAATCAACACCTTGATTGGCTCATCTGTTAAGCTTATTCTCATATATTGGCTAGCCAGCAAGCCGGAAATGGGTATTCACGGAGCTGTTTTCGCCATTAATGTGAATATCGTCTTGGTAACGCTTCTGCATTGGAATAGTGTTGTACGCCTGTTGAAATTCCGCATGGAAGGCAGTGATTTCGGTAAAATCGGGGCAGCTATGGCGCTTTCCGGGCTTTGCAGCTACTTCATCATGTATACGTCTTGGACATCAACCGATTGGCTTCGTTTTGTAACCTCTTTTGTCATAGGGTTTATCGTATATTTAGTGTTCATCACTCTATTTCGTCTAATTAGCTTAAAGGATATAAGCCGGCTTATGAACATGGGCAAAAAAATCATACGCTGATGAGCAGCTTATCTTTTACGATCCAAAAACATTCGCCCTCTATGATCAATGGAGCAATAAAACACTTCTTTAAAATCACGGGCTCCTTTAACTTGGAGTTGATTTTTCAGCCAAAATCTGGTTTTCCCTATTTTCTCCAAATTCGCATCCTGCACTTTACCATCCATAATGAGAGGCAGCGGAAGTCCTTCATAGCGAATCGCACCCTTCACTCCATCATTGACTTCAGCTGTCTCTTTTACTTCTCTTTCCACTACACTTAATTTCCCCGAAGGTTCTAACACCGCGAACTCCACATCTGCCACATTCATAATCTTATTTTGTCTTAGCTGCAGCATCAAATCATCTAAATTATATCGATGCTTCTTCATTTCCTCTCGGTCAATCATTCCCTTGTTGATTAAGACGCTCGGCCTTCCGTCAAAGAGAATTCGAACGGTTCTACTTTTTAATGTAATAAACGCAATGAAGATTTGAATAAGTACCAGCGTTGCCATTGGGACAAGCCCATCCATAAGTGGTTTGCTGGAATCTTCAAGAACAAAGACCGCAATTTCTGCAATCATAATCGAGATCACAAGATCAAACAGCGAAAGTTTACCAATTTCACGTTTTCCCATGAGCCTTAACATGAGAAAAACGACAAAGTAGATCAGCACGGTACGTAAAAAAATGGTCAGAATATCCATTGTTAGCCTCCCCTGATCTAAGCTCTTGCTTGTTCTCGGAGTTCAATGGTATTCTGACCGCTCATGCACTTCATCATGCAGAATTTACGTATTCAATTGTTGGCAATTCCTACAGAAATAACTTGAAATAAATTGTAGCTGCTATGAATAAAAGCAAAGAAATCGGAGCGGCCACGATAAAATATCCGCGTTGTGTTAGCCCTCCCCCCTCCTGATCAGAAAGAGCGGCCGCATACATGCTAGTCATAGAACTTAGAAGAGTGACCCCGCTGCCAATGGCAGTTCCAACGATTAAAGACCACCATAATGATGTAATTGTTGTGATGTCGGCTGCACTTGGCAGCATGCTACCCATATGCTTGACGACTGGAATCATGGCAGCCGTATAAGGAATGTAGTCCATCATGGCAGAGCCAAAGCCGGTAAGCCATAACAGAAGGATGGATAAGAAGGGAATGTTTCCTTGACTGATTTCTAAACCTCTCACTGCAATAAATCCGGTAATTCCGGCATACGTTAAACCACCGATCATGATGAATAATCCAAAGAAAAAGAGCAATTGTGTCTCTCTCAAGCCTTGCCATATGGAAAGATAGTCTCTACGTTTCACCAATTGGAATAGTTCTTTGTAATTTAATGCCAATAAGGTTACTGCCCCACATGCAGCAATGTACGAAGCTTTCCATCCTAGTACGCCTTGAAGTAACAAAGCTAACAACGTAAGTCCGATGATTAAACAGCTCCCAACAAGAAATCCTCGATCTGAAGCCAAATTAGAGGCGGGTTGTAAAGTAAGCAGCTCTCTTTTATATGATTCTGCTACAATCATCTTCTTCCCGTAAATCAACCATATCACGAGATATACAATGGCTAACAAGATGATTACAAGAGGCCCGAGCTTTATTAGCATCTCCCCTGTTGATATATTCTCTGCAGCTCCAATCATTCGGTTAGGCAAATTCCCCATGAGCGTTGCAGCTCCACCAATATTCACCGATAAGAGGATGCTAATCAGAAAAGGAACTGGAGATAATTTCATCATTTTTGTCGTCTTCAGCAAAATGGGTACAAGCACGGCTATAGCTAGCAAACCATCCAAAAGCGCTGATACTATCGCTGAAAGGACTGACAAACTTAGTAGAACCGTAATTGGCTGTAATCGAAACTTTCGTAGGATATGACTTGCCGAATAAGCGATAATTCCTGTTTTCTGAAAAACGCCAGAAATAATAAATAAGCTTGTGATAAGTAAAAGAACATGCCAGTTTGCGTAACTTGTAACTGCCTTGCCAAGAGGAACAATCCCCAACATTATCATCAGAAGGGCTCCACCTAATGCTGTATACATCCGATCCCATTTCTCAATCAAGATACAAACATAAGCCGCGGCAAAAATGATCAAGGCAATGATAGCTTGCCATAAAACTGGACCTTGAGAAAATTCCGTCATAATTATCCCCTTCCCTAGAACAGTCTGTACTAATTCTATGTGCTTGGCCATACAATGATGTTAATGAAACGAACGAATATACGAAAGGATTGGTGGCCTGTGAACCCTATGAAAACGGTCAGTCAGGTTCGAATAACGTCTCCTTTATTTTCCGGACTTGTTTATTCATTAAGTATGATGACAATTGGAACAATAGTGACGTCCTTATTTCTACTTTTAACCAGCACACAAGAAAGCTCTCTGCATATGTTAACTACGATTATTCATGCAGTTTCTCTATTTATTGGAGGCTGGGTTTCAGGCAAAAGAGCTGGAAACCGCGGCTGGTATCACGGGGGTATTGTTGGCTTTGTCTATTTTATCCTCATTTTTTTGGTTGGTTTTCTTGCTTTCGATGCCGGTTTAAATCTTCAATCCCTTCAATTACTTAGCATTCTATTCGTGTCAGGAGCATTGGGCGGAATACTCGGCGTTAACACGCAAAAATAAGACGTTTCCGTGAAGATATCACTTTCCCCCTTAGATTGTGGTATAATATCATAGTTATTGCCACAAATAATTTCCAATATTAGGGGGAAAACACCATGAGCCCTTTTCAATCTATGACGCATGCTACAGTCTATATAGTTATTACTATCTTTATTTTCCTGATCGCTGCGACACGAAAGAATCCATTTAATATTGCCGGAAGCTTTGTTCAAGAAATATTTACCTCTCGTAAGTATGTCCTTCACTTTGTTGCACTGATTACCATACTTTTTTTTAATAAAGTCGAGATGTGGGTTGAAAAAGAGATCGATATAAAAGCGGATTTCACCAAATCGATCTATAGCATTGAAGGTAACTTCGTTGCATCCATTCAGCACTTTTTCCATAATGATACGTTGACTTTAATTAGCAGCTATTTTTATGTGGTCGTTTTTCCCGCTGTAATGATAACATCGATTGCACTTTATACGTACCAGAAAAATTATAGACTCTTTTACGCCATTTGTTACGCACTCATGTTCAACTATATGATTGCCATTCCATTCTATCTGTTTTTCCCAGTCAACGAAGTATGGTCGTTTCATCCTACTGTTAAGCTGTTGATTCTCGATGTATTCCCAACTTTTGAACAAGACTATCGCCCACTTTCTGGACTTGATAATTGTTTTCCAAGCTTACACACATCGATCTCGGTTTCGATGGCTGTAATTGCAGTGAAGAGTCGCAATACGTTTTGGAAAATATTCGTGCCTTGTTCTTCGGCATTCATCATCTTCACGATCTTTTATCTAGGTATCCACTGGTTATCTGATATGTGTGCCGGTGTTGTGCTTGGTGTTGTAGCAGCTAGAGTAGGCTTACGTATTTCCGATGGCCGTCTCGTTCTTGGCGAACAAGCTCTGCTTAAGCGATTAAAGAATAATGAACTATAATACCTGTCTTATATCTTTGTAAAAAGTCAAATAAAAAGCGAGAACCTGATTGAAGGATCTCGCTTTTTATTTTATTCCTTTGCTGCAGTTTGAGAAACAGCATTGACAGCAGAACGATCAAATGTCATTTTCGTCGCATCGTTAACACGAAGTACACAAATGTCGTCCGTGATTTCCATAATCGTTCCGTGAAGCCCGCCAATCGTAACGACCTTATCCCCTTTTTTCAATCCTCCAAGCATTTGACTACGTGTTTTCTGTCTTTTTTGCTGTGGACGAATAAGTAGGAAGTAGAGAACTACGAACATGAGCACTAATGGCCCGTATGTATACAAATATCCTACCGCACCTGTGTCGGCAGCTCCTTCAGCCAATAGAAACATAGGTATCCTCCTCTCTTAGAATCCTCTTTCATTATCATTCAGCCCATAAGCTGCAAAGAAGTCATCGCGGAAATCAAGTAAACGATCTTCCTTTATAGCTTCTCTGACTTCTCGCATAAGCTGTAGTAGAAAGTGAAGGTTATGAATTGTGGTCAATCTGATTCCGAAGGTCTCATCCGCTTTAATTAAATGACGAATATAAGCTCGGCTGTAGTTCGTACAGGTATAACAAGAACATTTGGGATCCAACGGACCAAAGTCAGTCGCATGCTTAGCATTACGGATAACAAGCCGGCCTTCGCTAGTCATACAAGTCCCATTCCTGGCTATCCTTGTTGGCAGTACGCAATCGAACATATCGATACCGCGGATAGAGCCTTCAATTAATGCATCTGGGGAACCTACGCCCATCAGATAGCGAGGTTTGTTCGCAGGCATAAGAGGTGTTGTGTAATCAAGCACTTCATACATCAAATGCTTAGGTTCTCCAACACTCAGTCCACCAATAGCATACCCCGGGAAATCCATGGAAGTCAACTGCTCGGCACTCATCTTACGAAGATCTTCGTGCATGCCTCCTTGAATGATGGCGAACAATCCCTGATCATTCGGTCTGCTATGACTTTGCAGACAACGCTCGGCCCACCGCGTCGTACGCTCAAGTGATTTCTTCACATATTCATACTCTGCGGGAAAAGGAGGACATTCGTCAAAAGCCATCATAATATCTGAACCAAGTGCATTCTGAATTTCCATTGCCTTCTCCGGGGAGAGAAAAAGCTTGTCCCCATTCAAGTGGGATTTAAACTGTACGCCTTCTTCCGTAATCTTACGCATGTTACTTAGACTGAATACTTGGAACCCGCCGCTGTCTGTCAAAATAGGTCGGTCCCAATTCATGAATTTGTGCAAACCACCAGCGGCTTTCACTATATCATGACCCGGTCTGATGAAGAGATGATAAGTATTACTTAAAATAATATGAGCATCCATCGTCTTCAATTCCTCAGGGCTCATCGTTTTTACCGTTGCCTGTGTGCCAACTGGCATGAAAGCTGGCGTTTCAATGACACCGTGAGGGGTGTGAACGCGTCCAAGACGTGCTCCGGATTGTTTACATGTTTTGATTGGTTCATAAGTAACTGCTGCTGCCAATACATCCACTTCCTATTCTAATCGTCTTTCTGATAATTGAACTTAGTAAATTAACATAGCATCTCCAAAACTAAAAAAACGATATTGCTCGCGGACAGCTTCTTTATAAGCTTGCAACACATTCGTTCGCCCAGCTAATGCGCTAATAAGCATAAGCAGGGTTGACTTAGGTAAGTGGAAATTCGTTAACAAGGCATCCACCACACCGAATGTATACCCCGGATAAATAAAAATTGAAGTCCAGCCCTGTGAAGGCTGAATAACTAATTGTTCGACAGCATCGTTACCTGCTTGCTTGCGACTCAAGCCAGCTGCAGTTTCTAACGTACGAGCTGATGTAGTCCCCACGGCAATCACACGCTTACCATTCATTTTGGTTTCGTTAATTAGTGCTGCCGTTTCAGATGACAGTATGTAATACTCCTCGTGCATATGGTGTTCTTCAATCGTGTCCACAGATACAGGACGGAATGTCCCGAGCCCTACATGTAGGGTAACAAATGCAAGACGAACACCTTTGGCTTGAAGTTTATCCAAGTAAGCTTCGGTAAAGTGCAGCCCTGCCGTTGGTGCAGCAGCTGAGCCTTCATGCCTTGCATATACCGTCTGATAGCGTTCCCGCTCTGACAACTGCTCCTTAATATAGGGAGGAAGCGGCATCTCGCCCAACCGGTCTAGAATCTCATTGAAAATGCCTATATAACTAAACTGGAGGACACGACCACCCATATCTCCAACTTCCACAACTTCCGCTGTTAACAGAGGTTGTTCTCCACTGGTTGTGTTGCCGTTCACGCCGAAAACCGCTACTGCCCCTAATTGCATGCGTTTCCCTGGCTTTACCAAGGCTTCCCAACGATCCTCACCTAGGGGCTTCAGGAGCAAAATCTCCACTTTGGCGCCGGTGTCTTTCTTCGCACCAAAAAGCCGTGCTGGAATGACTCGCGTGTCATTCATCACGAGTAAATCCCCGGCTTCTACATAATCAATTAGCTGTTCAAAAGTCCGGTGACTAATCTCACCTGATTGTTTGTTCAACGTAAGCAGTCTAGACGCTGTTCGATTAAGCAGCGGCGTCTGGGCAATCAACGATTCAGGTAGTTCAAAATCGAAAGCTTGTACATCCATGTTATGTATTCATTCCTTAGTTATGTTGACTCCAGCATAATAAGACTGAAGTATTTTCTTATAATCGTAGCCTAATTCGGCATAGCCTCTTGCACCCCATTGAGACATGCCAAGTCCGTGTCCAAAGCCTGTTCCACGGAAAATGAACTGATTGCCTTGACCTGCCGTTTGTGGATTAGGAGGGGTCACAGGGGGTACCAACGAAGACGTCGGTTTCGACTGTCCCGCTGTGCCAAGAGCCGTTAAATCGGTTATCTTCAAGGCTGTAGGCTGTGATTGACCACCAGACAGCACATAGACCGAATCAGAGCCAGCACTACTTGTCTCACTACTTCCTGCACCAGCAATCGTTAGGCCAATAGGATCTGGGGTATTACCAGTATAACTTCCTGCTTGTACAATTTCAAACCGGGTGCTGGGTAATCCCCCAAGTGCCGCACGTAAAGCATCAGGATAAGGCACCTTCACCACAACACCGTTCGCTTTCAGTTCGGTCACCCTCCCTGAAGGTCCTCGCTTCGATATTTCAAGTGATTGCAAATCTCCGCTTACAACTACATTGGCTGCCGCTAATTTACTTTTAATCTCATTACCTGTGTAAGGACCTCTAATCCAAGAATAGGCATTCGATTCTTTTTCTTGGCCCAACACTAATACTTTCTCTTTATTGGAAAGCTGAGCAATCGAAGGATTAGCAGCATTATCTACATAAGGTGCCGTACGGACATTTACACCTTGTTCCGTGGCCTCGTAGTAGGAGGCGCCCTCTTTACCCTTCTGACCACTGTCTTTGAGATACATGCTGTGTACGTAGCCCGTGCGACCATCGGTTAATTGAATACGATACCAGATCGCCTTCCCTTTTTCAGCACCATCATCCGGACTTGGCACACTACGCAAATAAGTTAATGGATTCCCCCATACTTCAGAGGGATCCGCAGTCATCCCGCCTGAATTCGAAGAAAACACAGGCGATATCAGACCATTTTTATCTGATAATACTTCGTCTTTCGTCGCATCAACAGCTTGTATTCCTGCTGCAAATTCCTTTTGTATTCCATAGTAAACCTGATCTAACGTTGTATCCGTGACTTGTGCAATCTCATACTTATTTCCCTGTTTGATTGCAAACGTACGAGCAGCTACAGCTTGTGCCTTCAACGCTTCTGTTGGCCAACTAGAACTAAGCTCAGAGCCTAAGACAGCATATAAATATTGCTCCATCGGAACTTCATTCACTAAAGCTAACCTACCATGATAGGTACTTATCTCCATATCTCCGCGGTAACTAAGGTTAGCCCGCTCCTTGATGGCAATTCCCTGACTCTTCGGATGGATTACCGTCTTTTGATCACCTGCTGCCGCGGCATAATGAAGTACCGAAGCGGAGCCATTCGTGGAAGCCGTCACATCCGATCTGCGAATCAAATAGGATGATTTCGTATTCACAGGTTGTAAAGCCAAGTTAGGAGCTGCGCGTAACGCTGCTTGCTTCACTGCCTCTAACTGTCCTCCAGCAGCTTCATTACCTACCCATACGCTATAGGTTAGTTTACCTTCCGCATCTTCTTGCAGCGCAATATCTGCTTCGAGTCCTGCTTGGTTAAATATAAGCAATTGCTGCAGAGCAGCCGCCTCATCAGCATACGTACCCGCACTCCAATGCAGTGGACCTTTAACTACAGGAGGAGCCAATTTCGTTAACGCCGAAACGGTTGTATCTTTAAGTGCTTGCGCTGCAGCACCTTCGGCTTCTTCCTTAGAGGGGAAGCTGCCGTAATAAACTTGGTATACCGTTCTTCCTTGTTTCACTCTACTTAACACATAGCTATCTTCGGGCATCGCAGCTAATTTAGCATTCAAGGCCTTGGCTGCTAGGTAATCTATCGTTTCGAGCATAATTACACTATACTGATCAATTGATAGTCGAATCGAAGCATCCGGAATCGAGACCCACGGTTTAGCAGCAGTCCCCGCTGAATTACGTACAGCAATATCCAGACCGCCAGACGCAGTAAGGGTTACTACCGGTTCTACTTTTCTATATTTGGTTGAATCTATCAAAAGTGCAACACGAATCTGATCCAAATGTTTGATCCCCTCTGCATTTGCATGGGGCACCAGCGCAGGGAATGTTCCAAAGGTCAAAGCAGCCATCGTTAATAAAGCTATTCTCTTAGGGGTAAGCAGCTTATTTCTCCAATTCATTCGACACAATTTCCTTTCTTTCGCAGCATTCTACTACATTAGACTCTAGAAATTGGAAGAAGTTTTGTTTGATAGAATTTAATATAGGCAAAAAACATCGTAGATTCATTGCTGCATCAAGCGTAACATGTCAAAACAACGGATTTCCCCCATACTCCTCCTCATGGTAAAAAATACAACAATTCTACTGCTGAAGATCAAATTGGCAGATGTGGACTTAAACTGTTGTACTTTGTATAACAATCGCTGAGTAAAACCATTTAAACCCCTAAATTGTTGCAGAAAGTACAACAATGAAATAAATTGTGCTCGAGCTTCAGAGATTCCCTCTCACACACCCTTCAAATTGTAAAAAGTGCAAAAAGCTTTCTTGCTCTGCAAGCTCGACTGGAACAATAACCTTTCTTGCTCAGTAAGCTCGACGAAAGAACAATCTCTAGCGAAAACAAAACTCAGTTGAAACAAAAAAAATCTTTTGCCCGCCTTTCAGCTGCGGCAAAAGATCACGAATTACCGTTGTTCCGGCACCGGTAAACCTAAATGATGATAGGCCTGAGGCGTTACCATCCGGCCTCTAGGGGTACGCTGCAAGAATCCAATTTGCAGCAAATACGGCTCGTAGACGTCTTCGATCGTCTGACTCTCTTCGCCGATGGTGGCGGCAATCGTTTCGAGCCCTACTGGGCCGCCTTGGAAGCTTTGAATGATGGCGCGCAGCATCTTATGATCAATCTCATCAAGTCCAAGGTCATCGACCTGTATGAGCTTGAGTGACTCTTTGGCGATGTCCAGCGTGATAATGCCATCGCCCTTCACTTGCGCGAAGTCGCGCACCCGCTTCAGCAAGCGGTTCGCGATTCGCGGTGTTCCCCGCGAGCGCATGCCGATCTCGCGCGCGGCTTCACCGACGATGCCGACCTGTAGGATGTCGGCCGTTCGGCTGACGATGTAGGTGAGCTCCTCCACCGTATAAAACTCCAGCCGACTGACGACCCCAAAACGGTCGCGCAGCGGCGCAGAAAGCAGTCCGACGCGTGTCGTAGCGCCGATCAAGGTAAACGCCGGCAAGTCTAGACGCACCGAGCGTGCGCTGGGCCCCTTGCCGATGATAATATCAAGGGCAAAGTCCTCCATCGCCGGATACAGCACCTCTTCCACCGTACGGTGGAGGCGGTGAATTTCGTCGATGAAAAGCACATCACCCTCCTGCAAATTCGTCAGGATGGCAGCTAAATCGCCCGGCCGCTCAATCGCAGGGCCGGAGGTCGTTCTTATGTTCACGCCAAGCTCGTTGGCGATGATGTTGGACAGCGTTGTTTTGCCGAGGCCAGGCGGCCCATACAGCAGCACATGATCAAGCGCTTCCTTACGCTGCTTGGCAGCTTCAATATAGATCTTGAGGTTCTCCTTCGCCTGCTTCTGGCCGATATATTCGGCCAAATAACGAGGACGTAGGCTGTACTCAATCGTGTTGTCCTCCATCATTAAATTAGCCGATATAATCCGGTCATTGTCCATGTTGATCCTCCTAAGAGTTTTGCTAAAGCAAAACTGACTTCGTAAGCATTCGCTGAGTTTTGCTTTAGCAAAACTGACTTCGTAAGCACTGGCTAAGTCATGCCCAATCCACTTCCACTACATCGTATACAAAGCTTGCAGCGCAAGCTTCATCAACACATCAACAGAATCAGACGGATTCGCTTTTGGCTTCACTTGCAACCAAGCACGATCAGCTTCAGCTTCCGTGTAGCCAAGCGTCATCAACGCTTCCTTCGCTTCACTCCAGGCATGACCGCCATCGCTCAGCTGCGCTGATCCAACCACGCTTAAAGCTACCGCAGCTTCCGGACTTGAGAAGCTCACCGAACCCAATTTGTCCTTCAGATCCAATATAATCCGCTGTGCTGTTTTCTTTCCGATGCCAGGGAGCTTTGTCAGGAAAGCTAGATTCTCCTGGCTAATTGCTAGAATCACAGCCTCTGGTCTTCCGCCCGCAGCAAGAATGCCCAGCGCAACCTTTGGTCCAATACCCGATACATCGAGCAATAAGCGGAACAAGGACTGTTCATCCCTTGAAATAAAGCCGAATAGCAAATGAGCATCTTCACGTACATGATAATGAATGAACATCGTGACAGCTTCATCTTCCTTATGCGGCAGTGCATAGGGATTCGGACAAAACACACGATAACCTACGCCATTTACATCCAGTACCACAAAGTCGCTCTCGCGTGCAGCAACTTTCCCTCTTAAGAAATCTATCATCTTTTCCTGACCTCATTTATCCTAGATTGCAAAGCAGAAGAATGCGCATGGCAAATAGCAATAGCAAGTGCATCAGCCACATCATCAGGCTTAGGCACTTGGGACAGTTTTAGTAATATTTTGACCATTTCCTGTACTTGGTGTTTCTCAGCTTTCCCGTAGCCAACAACGGATTGTTTGACTTGAAGCGGTGTATATTCAGCAATCGACAACCCAGCCTGAACACCTGCAAGAATCATGACGCCCCGCGCTTGTCCTACTGTAAATGCCGTCGTTACATTCCGATTAAAGAACAATTTCTCTATCGACATCGCGTCCGGTTTATACTTCTCTATTAATTGCGTCGTAGCATCATAGACATCTTTCAGCCTGATCCCAGGGTCCGTATGTGCTTCGGTTTGAATTGAACCATACTGCACAGGAATGAGCTTACTTCCGATCTTATCAATAAAGCCAAAACCAACAATCGCGATCCCCGGATCAATACCTAGAATACGCACTGTAATTTCTCTCCCATCTTAAAAAAAAGCGAACATATGTAGTCATTTCATTATAGCAGATAACAAAAAAAAGAGATAGACTCAGGAACCTCCCGATCTACCTCTTCATTCTACTATCACTTAATTATGGTCTTGTCATAGCCCGTTCAGTCTCTTGGGGCGGCATGGCATAATCGCTGAAAGTTGATAATACGCTATTATACTCCTCCAAATCAGTGACTCGGATCCCTTCATGGAGCTGCTCCACCGTTTCGCGTGGCAGACTACTTTCTAAATGCTTAATGTTCAATTGAAAAAATGTTCGAATCACATTATCCTTGGCTGGGGTTCCATTAAATAGGGACAGATTGCTGCTGCCATCGATGCCGAATACCGCCTTTTCCTTGCATGCCGGCGATAAATCATCGATACTCTCGGTAAAGGTGACATCTCCATTCGCACCTATACTCAGCAACCAATTAGGGTGCTTCATTTGCATTTTCAATAATTCTTGAGGGGTCTGCAAGCCCAACTGACTGCGCTCCTCGCCACAAACATATGTCTTAAGCAAATAGCTCTCCCTGCTATCCGTTATACTTTTCAACGTTGTCGTTGCTTCTTGAAGACGTTGATCGTCCACCGGTGTAAGTCCAGCAAAGGTCGATCTAACGACTCCGCTGGGGCTATCACCAGCACTTAGAAGGCTCCCAGTTGCATATAATATATAGCTAACCACAACGACGGCAAAGAACATTCCTAAGGTCAACCAACTACGTTTCCAACGCAGCTTTCTTTTCAAATGCTTCAAAAGTTGTCGTACATTCACCGATATCCCCTTCTATTCTCGTTTTTCCGTATTGTTTCCATTTGCATGAGACACTATACATCATTTACCATAGAGGGAGAGTATGAAACCAATCAAGACGGACGGTGAAGCCCTTATCATGAACGGTAGAAAACGAATCAAACGTACAACACTCCTAATTATAGGAGTAGTCCTGTTATGGGGGGCAGTCGCTATTTGGAATGAAGCACAAAAAAATGAATCAGGTGTAACCTCACCGCGGTCAACCTCAGCCTCATATCCATCTCCATCTCAGAAAAGTCACCAAACATCCATGAATTATGTAACAAATGGATATAAAATGAGCTCTCCCTAGCTTTATAATTTGACTGTAGCCACAGAAATGATATAGTCAGAAGTAGATGAAATATTCTCATACTATCCAGGGAAACCGATATATATTTGAAAAGGCAAATGCAAAGCTTACGATACCAGTTTTCTTGCGAAAACTATAAACGGAGAGACTTTGAGCAAGCTCAAAGATCCCAAAGCAGAGAGACTTTGAGCAAGCTCAAAGATCCCAAAGCAGAGAGACTTTGAGCAAGCTCAAAGATCCCAAAGCAGAGAGACTTTGAGCAAGCTCAAAGATCCCAAAGCAGAGAGACTTTGAGCAAGCTCAAAGATCCCAAAGCAGAGAGACTTTGAGCAAGCTCAAAGATCCCTATATTAGGAGGGGAACAGCATGAATGTGGCAGAACTTCAATTAATTCAATTATCCAGACGGGGCGACCGCAACGCTTTCGTGGAGCTAGTCGAGTTATACCGTAACAAAATACAGAAACTTGCTTTTCGTATGCTGCATAACAGGCCTGATTCAGAGGACATTGTTCAAGAAACATTCATTCGTGTTTATTTGAACTTAAACCACTTTGATGAAAGCCAGAACTTCTCTACTTGGATTTATCGAATTGGTAAAAATGTCGCCATTGACTTGCTGCGCAAAAAAAGGCCTGTTCAATCCTTAGATGCCGAGTTGAACGATTATGACGATGATTACAGCTACTACAGTAAGCTTGCAAGTCAAGATCAGTCTCCTGAGCACGTTGTTCTCCAAACAGAAGTTCAAGAGCATATGCATACATCCATTAATAAATTAGCTGACAAATATAGAAGTATCATTACGTTATACTATCTGGAAGAGCTCTCCCTTCAGGAAATAAGCGATAAACTGAACTTACCGATTACAACAGTGAAAACTCGTTTACATCGCGGACGTGAACTGCTTCGCAAAAAATGGGGTATGAATTTTGTTGTCGGTTTAATGACCTTTTTCACATTGGGTATGATTGCCTAATCCTTAGCATAACGAAACTAAGAAGCCTCCTAATCCACAAATCCTGTGGTTTAGGAGGCTTCTTCTTCATTTTCAGAAATTAATCCAAGGTGCGTTTTGCTTAGCATCCTGCTTTTCAGAAGCCCTCTGCTGCCGTTTCAAGAAAGCATTGAGTGCTCCTGTACCTGACAATTTCACTTTTTTTGAAGAACTGTCGCTGCTTGACCGATCTGCCTTTTTATCAGAACGGATGTCAATTTCAACGATTTCTTCTGTATCAGTCTCTTTCGCAAGCTCATGCGTATGGACTTGCGGCATAAGAGGCGACTCATAAGGAGCTTGGTAATGAGCTCCTGCATAAGGAATACCATAAGGAGCCTGCTGGTAGTCATATGGATTATGTGCAGTCTGTTGCATGTCATAAGGAGCCTGCTGGTAGTCATACGGATTATGTGCAGTCTGTTGCATGTCATAGGGAGAAGCTGGTGGATATATCCCAGGAATTGTAGGAAAGCCATGCTGATAACCATCCCACGGACTTTCAACTGTTCCGGTTGGATAACCCGCCGGGAATGTCGTCCACGGCTGTTCGATCATCGATTGGCCTCCGCAGCCACAACCATCATGACTCATTGGATAGGAGGTTTGCTCTGCATGATGTGGAAATTGTTCATATGGTGACTGCTGATACGGTGAATAAGCTGGATATGTTGGCACTTCTTGTTGCTCGGAACCTGGATAGGAAAATACCTCAGTCGCTTTAATGTGAAACTGCTGGAAAGGATGAACCGCTTGCTGCTCGTAAGGTGCATTGAGACCAATAACCCCAGGCTCAGGTGTAGGAATGACTGGCGCAGATGCCATTGGCGAAGGTACGAACGGTTGCTCAGCCAACGGCATTGATTCTACATAGGGCGCTGACGGCGCTGATGGCACTGACGGCATTTGACTTATCGGTTCTTCTGCAATAGGCATAAATGGTTGCTGATATGAATCTGCAACAGCCCATGGCTGAGCTGATGGGACTTGCGCAAATGGCTCTGTTGATGGTTTAGACATCGATAATGGCTTAATTCCTACCTGCTCATGATGCATCTTGGGCACATATACAATTTCTCCTGTCATAAGTACATTGGGGTTCTTCAGATGTGGATTCGCTTTAATCATCTCTTGAAGGGATACATCCCAAGCCTTACCAAGCTTCCATAAGCTATCTCCCTGCTGGACAACATGTTTATAGACGTAATCTGAAGCAGGTGGATCTACTGGCTTCGGTTTGGAAGGTATTTTCACCTTCATACCGACGTCAAGATGATCCGGTTGTTCAATTTGCGGGTTAAGCGCGATGACTTGGTCCAATGTGGTTTGATATTTTTTTGCAAGCTCGTACAGGGTATCGCCCTTTTTGACAATGTGGATTTTCAACACCATACCTCCTTAGAGTTTTCGTTAGAAAACTTACTTCGTAAGCATAAACTCGAGTTTTCGTTAGAAATCTTGCCTTTGTAAGCATAATCTCGAGTTCTCGCAAGAAAACTTGCTTCGTAAGCATTCGCTTAGTCACAATGATATTACAGTTTATGCAGGTTCCTAGGCTTTTGCCCCTTTTGGACAAAAAAAATCCCTCGCGTAATGAACGCAAGGGAAGTATGGTATTAACTTGTGTACGAATAACTCGGATAACAACCCAAAATTCGAACCTGACAACCAATCGCTTCAATTTCTTGAATGGCAGATGGCAGGAGAACTGAATCCAGGGAACCAGCAATATCGATATAGAAATAATAAGTACCGAGCTTCTTCTTCGTCGGCTTAGATTCAATCTTCGAAAGATTAATTCTGCGCCACGCGAAGGCAGAGAGCACCTGATGCAGGGCACCTGGGTAATCTTCAGGCAAGGTGACAAGAATGGTTGTTTTCATGTCTTCCGAGGACTTCAGTTCTGACGCTTCGGTACCAACCAGCAAAAACCGGGTCATATTGTCTTTATGATCCTGAATTTCCCTTTGCAGCATAGGAACTTCGTAGTTTGTAGATGCAATAGCCGTTCCGATAGCAGCCACGGTCGGGTCCTGCAGCGTCGATACTATTCGTACTCCCTCTGCCGTGGAGCTTACTTGCTCAAACTCTGCTTCGCTCAAATACTGCTTCATAAATCTACTGCACTGTGCAGGGACGACCTGATGAGATAATACCTTACGAATATGTCCATATGGATTCGAAGCTTCCGTTTGTCCGTCAGGATTCGAATACCCAATGAGATTCATATCAATGGGAAAAACCCACTCCGCCCGAATGGGCAGATCAACCTCGTGAACGAGCCAGTCGACATGCAAATGAACGGAACCTTCAAGCGTATTTTCAATGGGAATGACACCTAATTCCGTTTCGCCTGACGCTGTCGCATTGAACACTTCAGAAATTAGCTTGTATGAAACGTAAGTAAAGTCTTCACCCAAAAAATGACGGGTAGCTTCTTCCGAAAAGGTACTTGGTCCTAGGATGGCAACCCGCTTCATGCAAGAACCTCCCCTTCAACGAAGGATAACAGATCCCCGTCACCTTCTTGCAGTAGAATTGCCGCCACGCCTTCTCCACTCGGCTTTAGCCATAGCGTTTGCGCTTCAATACCTTCCTTAGCAAGCGTATCCTTCAGGAATGCCTCCAGCTCCTCTTTCTGGCCGCTTCGTGCATCCACTAGCGCAAGCATCGTCGGTCCAGCTCCGCTAAGTGCAACCCCTAGCGCACCGTGGTTCTCCGCTTGCTCAAGCAGCGTCTTCATGCCGGGAATGAGCTCTGCACGGTAAGGCTGATGCAGCGCGTCCTTCATGGCATGGCGGATCATTCCCAAGTTGCAGGTAGCTAGCGCGGCAACAAGCAAGGAAGAATGGCTGAGGTTGAACACCGCATCCTTCATGGCTACTTGCTTCGGCATGACGCTTCTCGCCTTCTCAGTAGAAAGCTGGAATGCTGGTATCGCCACCAGCACTTCCAAATTAATGTCTGGCTCTATTCGAATAGATTCGGCTTTCTCACCGTCCCAGAATGCAACCACGATCCCGCCGAACAAGCTAGCCCCGACATTGTCTGGGTGCTTCTCCAGGCGGCTCGCGATTTGGAACAGCTCATACTGCGTGAGCTTGTTGCCGATTAGGGCATTGGCGCCGGCAAGCGCACCAACAATGGCTGACGCGCTGCTGCCTAGACCGCGTGTGAGTGGAATATCGCTATACATGGTAATGTCCAGCTCAGGGTGAGAAACGTCCGCCTGTTCAAATACCATTTGCGCGACTTTATAAATTAAATTGGACTTGTCCGTTGGAATTCCGTACATCTGATCACCGATTAAATGAATCGTCGTTTCATCCGAGATCGCCATGTCAATCCAGGCATATAAGTTCAAGGCCATCCCCAGTGAGTCAAAGCCAGGACCTAAGTTTGCCGTGCTTGCCGGAACTTTCACTCTTACCTTTTGCACTGCCTTATAACTCATTTCGAAATTGCGCCTCTTTTCAATAATTTAGCCTTCTACGCGATAAACGCTTTTGATGGCGTGAATAACATCCATAGATTCGAATTGTCTCAGCACATTTTTCATACTGGCTTGGTTCGCATCATGTGTGATAATAATAATTTCAGCCTTCGGATTGGACTGGTTCGGGTGCTGGAATACAGACTCCAAACTAACTTCGTGATGAGCAAAAATTTGTGTAATTTGTGCAAGTACGCCCGCTTTATCTTCAACGTGCAGAAGAATAAAGTTTTTGGAAGCAATCTGTTCGTCCGTCTTTAGCTTCATTTCTTTGTAAGGTGCCAGTACCGTACGTCCATTCACGCCCAGTCTCAAGTTACGCACAACGGCAACCAAATCCGCTACGACGGATGTTGCCGTCGGCAGTTCGCCTGCTCCAGCACCGTAGAACATTGTTTCGCCTACTGCCTCGCCTGTTACATACACAGCATTGAATACACCATTCACGGAAGCAAGCGGATGCGAGTTTTTCACCATTGTAGGTTGTACACTCACAGAGATATGACCATCATGATTTTCAGCAATTCCAAGCAGCTTCACTTCGTAGCCTAATTTTTTGCCATATTGAATATCTTCTTTAGATACTTTCGATATGCCTTTTACTTCTACATCACTCAGAGCAACATTGGCGTGAAAGCCAAGTGTCGATAAAATGGTCATCTTACGAGCTGCATCCAACCCCTCAACATCAGATGTTGGGTCTGCTTCTGCGTAGCCAAGATCCTGTGCTTCTTTCAAGACATCGGCATAAGCAGCGCCTTCTTGACTCATTTTGGTCAAAATGTAATTGGTTGTGCCGTTCACGATGCCCATAATCTTCGTAATACGGTCAGAGGAGAAGCCCTCTACGAGTGCACGAATGATCGGAATGCCGCCGGCAACACTAGCTTCGTAAAATACGTCGCAGCCGTGTTCAGCAGCTTTTGCCAAAATTTCAGCACCATGCATGGCCATAAGATCTTTATTCGCCGTCACGATGTGCTTGCCATTGCCTAGCGCAGTTAAAATATGCTCTTTGGTAGCAGCAATTCCGCCCATAACTTCAACGACAACATCAATCTCGCTATCGCCAATAACGTCCCATACTTGTTCAGTCAGTTTGTTTGCATCCACTGAGATGTTGCGAATCTTTGATTTATCTTGTACTAAAATTTTTGAAATTTCAATGGATGAGCCTGTTTGACGCTGCAAATCCTCTTGATGACCTTCGATAATGCGGACTACACCTGTTCCTACTGTACCTAATCCGAGTAAACCAACCTTGATGGGTTTCATGTATCTTACCTCCTGAATAGTTTTTCTAACTTAACTGCCCTGACCAATGACCATGGCACGCTTGACCCCTTCTTGCGCTTGAAGTCGATTAATCATTTGACGGATCTCCTCCCCCATCGAGGAGGTCTCTACGGAAATGACGACATTCGCCATACCCTGTAGAGGAATAGTCTGATGTATCGTTAATACATTCCCATCCAAATTAGCAATGAGAGCCAGCACACGAGACAGAATCCCGGACCGATGCTCCAAATCCATGGATATTGTGATAATGCGTTCTCGTTCCAGTTTGCTGAGAGGATGAATTCCATCCTTATACTTATAGAAAGCGCTGCGGCTGAGTCCGACTTGTTCAACGGCATCGTGAATTGTTTTTACTTCACCCCGTGCAAGCAATTCCTTAGCTTGAGCTGTCTTGAGTACTCCTTCTGGCAATATATCTTCCCGGACTAAGTAGTACCTCTCAGGACCGGTGTGCTTGATCGTTTGTAAAAACTCTTTGCTTTCCGGCACTTCACCACCGTCCTCTCTGGAAAGACCAATGTTCCTCTATAGAGGACATTATATCGAATCACACGGATTGAAGCAATAGGCAATTCACATCTTATTCTTTCATCTTTTGCAGCATCTAACTTCACTATGATAAGCTGATAGTACTAGATTAGAAAGGGATCGCCTCCATGATTACATTACGCATGATGTCTACGGCTCTCCTATGGAACAGCCAGAACGAATTACTAATGATGAAACGCTCCTTAACGCGTTCGCTATCACCAGGTTTATGGGCAGCTATTGGCGGTCACCTGGAGCCAAGTGAATTGAATAACCCGCGGGCAGCCTGTTTGCGCGAAGTGTGGGAGGAGACTGGCATTGAGCATGATGAAATCCAAGGGCTGCGCATGCAGTATGTCTTACTTCGATTAAATGGACAAGAAGTTCGCCAGCAATTTTTTTATATCGGAACGACGGATGTGAACCCGCGAATCGTCACACCCGAAGGGGATCTACATTGGATTCCAAAAGAACATGTGCTGGAACGCCCAATCCCTTTTATTTTTCGATGCTTGCTTGAACATTATTTCAGCGTAGGCCTTACTGGGTACCCCTGGGTAGGCTCAGCAGGAATTCAACTGGACACAGGTGAACCTACTATTCACTGGAACCCATTAGTAGATCCCTTGCAGACTTAATAAGAATAGCAAAAAAGGCAGACATCGATTTCTCGAGTTCTGCCTTTTTGTACGGCTCATATTATAACGCACTGCCTCCAAATAAGAAACGATACTCCCAGTGGCGATTGTCGATAGAATCTATCCGAACACCACCACTGTCTTTGGAGTATGTCGACAAGATTTGTCCATTTCCTAAGTAAATAGCCACGTGCGTAATGGTCTGTGTAGACTTATTAATACCGCTGTAATTCGATTGGCTTGTCCCTTTGTAAGACATGAAGAACATGAGATCTCCAGGCTTCAGATCCTGCCAATTTGTTTTGGCATGCCCGAGAGATTTCACATAACTCCCTTGACCTCTAGAATCACTTGGCAGCTTCTTTCCAATGCCATCCAAGAAAGCTTGCCGAACAAAGTCAGAGCAATCAAACGTTCTTGTATTATCACGACTTGATCCATATTCATAGGGCGTGCCTAGATACTTCTTACCCGCAGCAATAATTTTTTGAACATTTGCACTTGTTGAGCCTCCAGTACCACTGCCGGTGTTGGAATCGCCAGGCGATGTAACACCTGATGCTTGTATGTATTTGGCGCTTGTGCTTATGTAGCCCTCACGGCCATCAGAGGCTTTCACTTTGTACCACCAACTGTTCACTTTGGACAGGATGGTAACTTTCTCGCCTTCCTTCAAGTACCGGATACGCGTAGAATTCACATCCGCACTTTGGCGAAGACTGACACTGTTAATAATTCGACCAGTTGATGCAGCCGAAGCTTCTTTAGGTAAAGGAATTGTGACAGCGCCAAAGATAAGTGCTGGTACAAGTACGAGGGTCAGTAGTTGTTTTTTCATCATGTTGGCCTCCTAGTATTTTGGTTGCATAACGAGAATCATTAGCATGAATAACTAGCATCTTCTTCCGTTAAGCCAGACTACCTAGCTCCGAAAGCTGTTATCCTTCATACGTGTTCGTAATACAGGCTTTCTTTTAGTGGGTAGGAGCACAAATTAGTTGGCAATATACCTCTAATTCACTAGTAGATGGAAACAAAAAAAGCCTCCCCTTAGCTGAATTAAATACAGCACACAGGAAAGACCTTTATCCAATTTTGGCGGAGGAGTCACGTATTTTCGGATGATCCTGAAGCGTAAAGTGGTGACTCTGATCCACCCATCGCTGCATGACTTTTTGGGCTTCTTTTCTTTGCAGCAGCGAATCTGCTAGTTGAAAGCCTTCTTCATAACTGCCTACTTTATCAAACCAAGTCAATCGAAGTCCTGTATTAAAAATGACATGATCACGTTCACGCTTCAATTCCTCTGAATCTTCTCCAGCAATAATGCGCCGCACCATGGCAACCTGATCATCTTTACTTAAAGGCAGCAGGGGCTCACTCAGAAAACCAAATTTCTGCGGTTCAACCAAGCGCGATTCATCTCCCCAAGGGGTTACGATCCTTATTGTACTGTTCTGGTAGATTGGCAAATCCTCGGATCCTTCAATTCCATTGACAATATACACATTTTGAAAGCCAGATCGGATCGATATGGGAATCAGAGATTCCATCGCTTTTCGCTGATTGACGCCTATAATCATATTCATTGAACGTACGGGATTTATGACTTTCTCAACGGTATTCATCACTGTTCGCAATCCTAACTGCTCGCGAACCTGTTTCAGTTTCCCAAGCGGCGGACAAAGCTGATCTGTATGAAGAAACCCAATATGCAGGTGAAATAACATCGTTTCCCATGCTTTCACTGACACATCTATCGCGACGCCAAAGCTTTCTAATAGTTCTTTCATAGCGGTCCCCTGTCTCGGCGGAAGTGAATCACTTCCATGCAGTACCTGGGAGAAACCCACAGAAGCAAGCAAGAGGCTAACTGGCAGCGTGACGGGAAAATATTGCCGGCCTTCCGTTGGTCCCGCACAATTGAGTGAATCCGCAAAAGTATGGTAATTCAATGAGTAGCTGCGAAAAACATCAATGAATGCCATCAACTCTTCGTCAGCTTCCCCTTTCATACATAGGGCCATTAAGAAAGCTGCGCATTGAGCGTCTGTGGAATCTCCTCTAGCCATCTCATGTGCGGCTTCTACAGCTTCCTCATAAGATAAATCACGTGATCCTTGCATACCTGTTCCTATCGCTTGAATCCATCTTTTCATCAAATTCCTCCTTCCTCATGTAGTTGCACTTCAATGAGTGTTATATTTACTGACATATTATTGTGTTTATTAGTAAAATCGTAATCCTTTTCTTTTTATGTGTCAAGTTTTATGACATTAATTCGCATTCTAACGTAAAAAGGAAGGCTAAGGCCATAAAAAATACAACAATTCCAGCCAAAAACAGCTCTACGGCATGGAAAAGGGCTAAATTGTTGTACAACATACAACATCCTGAGCTTTTCAAGAAAGAAATCAATGAAATTGTTGTACACTGTACAACTTGCGTATCTAAATCCCCATTTCTTCCAAGAACCGGAAAACTGAAGTCAAAACAAAGAAATCAAAACACAGAAAAACTGCACAGAAAAACATAGTCATATTACCGAATCATTATTTTACCGACTCATTAAGCATGTATCCACCAATCTCACTCAGCTCAGCAAAATCCATAGCTTACCATGCTAAATAAGGAGTAAGCCCTGACTTGCCCCACAATTTCAACTTCTTAACGCAAAAAAAACACTCATCCTTAGGATAAGTGTTTCCCTTGTTCTAGTGCTTCTCATCAAATTCGAAGTCAAAATCACCAATTTGGATCGTCTGCCCATGGACAGCTCCACGTTTACGCAATTCATCATCAATCCCAATATTACGCAAAATACGAGCAAAGCGAGCGATGCCGTCCTGTGTGCTGAAGTTCGTTCGTTTAATCAACTTCTCAATTGAAGGACTTTCAACAATGAATACATCGTTTTCTCGACGAATCGTGTAATCATTCTCCTCGCGTTTCTCGAAGCGATACACTTTACGCTCTTCTTTATCAGCTACACCCTCTACTTCAGGAGCATTCGGGATACTTTCTACAATGTCTGAGATCTTGTAGAGAAGCTCCTGTACACCGCCTCGTGTCAAAGCAGAGATCGGATAAACCTCAAACTCTTTGCCATCTGCCGCCATCTGCTCCTTGAATAAGGCCAGATTGTCCTCTGATTCCGGCATATCCATCTTGTTGGCAACAACAATTTGCGGACGCTGCTCCAGCTTGGCATTATATAGCTTAATTTCCTCATTAATCTTGAGGAAATCTTCGTAAGGATCGCGGCCGTCTGCTGCAGACATGTCCACGACATGCACAATCACTCGCGTCCGTTCCACGTGACGCAAGAACTCATGACCGAGTCCCACGCCCTCGTGGGCCCCTTCAATAAGACCAGGAAGGTCCGCCATGACGAAGCTGCGTCCATCACCAACATCCACAACCCCGAGGTTCGGGGTAAGGGTTGTAAAGTGATACGCCGCAATTTTCGGTTTTGCGGCAGAGACAACCGACAATAGCGTGGATTTTCCAACGCTTGGGAAGCCTACTAAGCCGACGTCGGCCATGACCTTCATCTCAAGTACGACCCAACGCTCCACGCCTTCCTCGCCGTTCTCAGCAATTTCTGGCGCTGTTACGCGTGCTGTTGCGAAGCGTGTGTTGCCCCGGCCGCCGCGACCGCCCTTGGCCACAACAACCTCTTGACCATGACGCGTCAAGTCGGCGATAACCTCCCCAGTATCATCATCGATGATGGTTGTGCCCGGCGGGATGCGAACAACCATATCCTCTGCATTAGCGCCATGCATCGACTTGTTACGGCCCTTTTCGCCGCGCTCTGCTTTAAAGTGCTTCTGATAGCGGAAATCCATCAGTGTTCGTAGACCCTCGTCTACACGGAAAACAACATCGCCGCCATTTCCCCCGTCGCCACCTGCTGGTCCGCCCTCTGGTACATATTTCTCACGGCGGAAAGCAACTAAACCATCGCCACCGTCGCCACCTTTAACAAATATCTTCGCTTTATCAACAAACATTTCTACACCTCAACTAAGGAGAGACTTTGGTCTTGGACCAAAGATCCCTTTATTATGTACGAAACGGTAACCGCAATGTGATGACCGCTTCTTCCTCTTGCCAATCATTATGCACCAGTGAATAAGAATTTACTTTCGATAGTAAGGTTTCCTTCACGGCTTTTTCAAGTTGCTCCCGGTTATAGGGGCCTTGATATACAAAATCAAGCAGTAAGCCATCTTCTTGAACATCAAATTCCAAGCTGAGTGTACCACTTTCACCGTCACTTGCCGCAGCATGCTCTTGAACGCATTCCACGGTTTGGCGTACCAATCTTTCGATGAGGCCGTCATGCAGAGGAAGTTGTCCAAGATTGATTTCTTGATCTAATTCAACTTCCAGCTCCAATGATTTCGACTGGACGCGAAAGAGTAGCAAGAAAGCAATTAACGATGGAACACCTAACTTGGAGAGATTACTTTCCTGCTGCATAGTCATTTTTATTTTTTCCATATAAGGCTGTAAATTATCAAACTTCTTTAACTGAATATAACCAAACAAAATTTGGGTATCGTTCATCCAATCGTGACGTAAGCGATTTATGACCTGAATTAACCTCTGTTGAGCCTGTTGTTCCTGTTGACGGAGCTCTTGGCTCCATTTCTCTTCCAATCTACTCGCTTCCAACTTGAAGGCGGTATAACCGCAAAAGACTATGATCAGTAGTAAAGCGCCCCTGACAATCCAGGGTTCCACAAACATCATCCCCGTCAGTCCTATGAGCACAAGTGCTAATAAATAAACTTGCGTACTGCCCGCTCGCTTCATTTCCCGTTCGCTCCGTTCTCCTGCTTTGTAACCGTTCATCCAGTATATCATGATGTACTAGCAAACTTCACCAAACAAATGAGAAAACCTCTGCCCTTCGAGATGCGTGACCGCGTTTATTTAGATGAGAGACTTTGGTCTCCGACCAAAGATCCCTATATTAGGTTTGTTTCGAATTAGAAAAAAATCCCTGGGCGGGCTTATCGCTCGCCAGGGATTCATATTACGCTTCTAAAGCTGCAGCCACAGGAGCTACATCAACTGGGTATACGCTCACTTTTTTGCGATCGCGGCCCAAACGCTCGAATTTCACTACGCCTTGTACCAAAGCGAAAAGTGTATCATCCGAACCGATGCCTACGTTCGTTCCTGGGTGAATTTTCGTGCCGCGTTGGCGGTAGAGAATGCTTCCCGCAGTAACGGTTTGACCGTCAGCACGTTTAGCGCCAAGGCGCTTAGCGTGTGAGTCACGTCCGTTCTTTGTGGAACCCACCCCTTTTTTGGAAGCGAAAAACTGGAGATCCAATTTCAACATGGTGTTATCCTCCTTTGTGATAGATTGTTTCAATCGTTATATAGTCACCGTAATTGTCTGCAATGGTTTGTAGCATGACGACCATCGATTCTAGAATCAATTGGACCTTATTCCATGTCTCCGGAACAGATCGTGTACTTTCTGGTATTGTAACATCCATCAAGCCTCGTTCTATCTCGTGAATGGGAATCACGCCCGTTAGTGATTCAATCGAATTATAAGTACCGAACGTTACCGCCGATACTGCAGCGCAGACTAAGTCTTTGCCAGGTACGTCATATTCAGCATGGCCTTCCACTACAAAAGATGAGATCTGAGGTGAATCCGGTGCAAGACGCTCTATGGTCACATAGATCATAAGGCTGCCTCTTACGCTTGAATTTTCTCAACTACTACTCTTGTGTACGGTTGACGATGACCTTGCTTTTTGTGATAGTTCTTTTTCGGCTTGTACTTATAAACGATGACTTTAGCGCCTTTGCCGTGTTTTTCCACTTTCGCGGAAACTGAAGCACCAGCAACCAACGGAGCACCTACTACTAAGCCACTCTCTTTGGAAACCAAGAACACACGATCAAAAGAAACAACTTCACCTTCAGCTGCGTTCAATTTTTCGATGTAAAGAACATCGCCCTCTTGAACTTTGTACTGTTTACCACCTGTTTCAATAATTGCGTACATTTTCATTACCTCCTCATGTCTCAGACTCGCCTTGTCCAGGTGACGGTTAGGATCACATCCAAATCCGTGCTTAGACCCGATTCGTGCGGTTACAGCATGCCTAAACAACACACTCCGAGTATTATATCACAGAAACATTTTGTAATGCAATTATTATTTCCGCTTTCGCGTCATCTCAAGCAGGCCTAGCTTGGTCCAACCGACAATAATCGTTTTGGAGCGATCCTTACGCACGGCTTGTGTGATGTTCTCCATCACGGCTGCTCGATTCACTTCCGAACTCATGTCTATAAAATCAACAATAATAATGCCTCTTATATTACGAAGACGCAGAAGCCTTGGAATTTCACTGGCCGCTTCTCGATTAATATCGGTGACAGTCTGTTCTAAATCAATGGAGCCGGTATACCTTCCTGTATTCACATCAATCACGGTAAGTGCTTCGGTTTGATCAAATATTAAATATCCGCCGCTAGGCAGCCAAATTTTACGCCTAAAGCTCTGATTCAGCTCTTCCGTAACACCAAACTGATCAAACAACGGTATCTTGCGGTCATAATAAGCTACGCGTCCCCGCCAACTTGGCTGCTGTTTACGCAGTAACTGTTTCATCTCTTCGTACACTTTAACGTCATTTAGCCAAACTTCTTGAACGTCATCCGTTATGACATCTCGGGCTAATCTAGGAAGGAGATCAAGATCCTGATATAGCTGTGCTGGCGCATGTGCCTCTTCCATTTTGGACACGATGGCATACCATAATTCTCGTAAATTTTGCAAATCATCACGAATAGCTTCTTCGCTTTGACCAATAGCACCCGTTCGTATAATAACACCTTCACCAGGAAGCAAGCTGCCCTCGGCAAGCTGTTTGAGGCGCTGCCGTTCTGCGTCCAAATCAATTTTACGGGATATAGCAATATAATCGGCGTCTGGCATATAAACAATCCAGCGGCCAGGAATAGAAATATGTGTTGTTACTCTTGCACCTTTGGTTCCCTGCGGATCCTTCGTCACCTGCACCATCAGCGTCTGACCGACTTCGGCGAGCTCCGTTATTGAGGGTTTAATCTTAGGCTGCTTGTCCAAGTGGACGGGTAGGAGGTCGTCTATATATAGAAAGGCATTCTTCGCAAGACCGATATCGACGAATGCCGCCTGCATGCCGGTAAGGACGTTGACGATGCGACCCATGTAGATGCTGCCTGCTCTTTGAGAATCAAGCGGATACTGCGTATCATACTCAACAAGACGACTTTCTTCAAGCAATGCCGCTTGTGTAAGATCAGGTGCGCAGTGAATTATAAGTTGCTTCATACACGTTCACCTCAACAGTTATTTTACATGAAAAGATCGGAAACTGCACTCCCCGGTTTTTTTCCATCCAAATAACCGCTCACTAATTGCTGTTCCGGCAATACGGCTTGTATGCGCCCCGTTTCTCCTACGATATAGATTAAATGATATTTTTCCCGCATAAAAAGCTTCAGTGTTTCCGCCATAGTGCGATGTCTCGTAATGACAATCGGCTGTGCTAATGTCCCACGGCTCAATAGTTGACTCATACGGTTCCCGCGTCCAATAAGAAAGCGAAAAAAGTGGTAGGGAAGCTGCCGATAAGCATACCAGTTGGATACAAGCAAGAAAATACCGATGACTAATATATTGAGCGGGAGGTGTCCGCTGATCAGTTGGATAATGGCTATGACTATAATAGCCAGACTTAAGATCATACTGATCCATGCTGTATATAAAATCGTATTATGGTAGGACAATAAATACCCTAACAATGACTGCATCACTTTGCCACCATCGAGCGGCATGACGGGAATGAGATTAAATAAGCCAATCATCAAATTAGCTTCGATGAAGTAATCCCACCAACTGCTTGCGCCCACATCCACCCATTTCATTAAAAGTGCAACGAGAATCATCCATACGTGCTGAAGCGGCCCAGCTAGAGACACAATCAACTCTTCACGTGTCGGAGCCGTTCCAAGCTCATCAACGACCAAGACGCCTCCAAAAGGCAGAAGCTGTACTTCCCGCACCCTCCACCCAAAGCCGTTAGCAGCAGCCAAATGACCCATCTCGTGAACCAGTACGATGCCAAATAACGTAACAGCCTCCAGAAAGTAGCCTGTAATGGCAGAGCCAATCATAATGAGTGTAAATAAGGGGTGGAATCGATACGTAGTTCCGGCCCATTTAATCAAAGCTGATCACATCCGATGGATTAACGGGATGCCCATCCTTCGTAACGGCAAAGTACAGCGTTCCCTTCGCAGGATCCTTCTTGGAAGCCTTACCGATGGGTTCACCAACTTTCATCCAGTCTCCTACCTCGACATTGGCCTCGCTCAATCCGCCGTACAAAGATTGAAGACCTCCTGGATGGCGTATCACAATCGTTAGGCCCGTTTCTGCAGCTACACCGGAGAAAATGACCTGACCTGTATCCAATGCATAAACCGGTGCAAATTCAATGGTATTCAAATGAACTCCCAAGTGGGAAGTTCCATCATATCGCGTAAGAATACTTCCCTTTGCAGGAGAAAAAAAGGTGCGCTTGGAGGCATTCACTCTTATGGCCTCAGTTCCTTCTCGGTTGAAACTGGGAATGAACGAAGGTGACCCACCAAACTTATCGCTATACCAAGCTGACAGTGACGAGAAATCGTACGACTGTGTAAGCGAAGAGGTCACGATTTGCTTCCCTTGATTTGCCCAGGGCTGATTAAGCTGGAACATCCCGTACAGCGCTGCAAACAAAACACAGCTGATGAACAGCTTGACCGCAATCTTACTAGGAGAAGGCGGTGCTAACAACCCTCTTTCACCATCCCTCAGATAATCTCGCCCCACTAATGCTGTGTCATTTAATAATTTTTGCCGCCATGCGTACTCTGGATCCTCCATTCTTCGTTTCCATTCAGAATCCACATAGAGAGGTACTTCGGAATGATGATGTATGGGCAACGAATTCTCCCTAAATCGAGAGGGTCTCACCGGACTTCCACTCCCGTTAGAAAGATCAGACGTTTCGCGCAAATTGCGAAGTCGTTCTATCCTACGCTGTTTCACTTTATCTTTGACTTCCATGGAAGCCCCTCCCTATCGTTTACCTTTGTACAGCCTATGAGAAGAGGGACAAGATTATGTGGACAAAAAAAGCCCCTGACCAAGGTCAGGGGCACTGTAATTTATATATGTTTAGAAAAATTCAGGTTCACGTTCCTGATGCAGCTTTACGCTCATCACGAGGCCTAATGAAAGCATGTTAATCAGTAGAGAAGTTCCCCCATAACTGACGAATGGGAGAGTGATTCCCGTTAACGGCATGATACCAATCATCATCCCGACATTTTCAAAAATTTGAAAGACGAACATAGAAACCACACCTACCACAATATAAGCTCCACTAAGCTGAGTACTCTGGATCGAGATGAGGATCATGCGGTAAATGAGTAAAAAATAGATCAACAATAGAACCGCTGACCCGCGGAAACCGAATTCCTCACCAACAACGACGAAAATCGAATCGGAATACGCGAATGGAATGAAATTACTATGAACAGAAGTACCTTTCAGAAAACCTTCGCCTTCCAACCCTCCTGAACCGATCGCCCTTACTGCATTACGGACTTGATAATTATCATCATCAGACACATCTTGCGGATAAAGGAATGTATCGATACGATCCATCCAATGACTAAAACCATAACCCTTAAGCATATCAAACAAGGATTGATGGAAATAATTATATAATGTCAAGAACAAGAATCCAGCGCCTATGAGTACAACGGTGCTAAGTAAGACATGCGAATATTTAATATTACCAATCCAAATCATACCCAAAAGAATGATCACAAAAATGATCGCATTCCCTAGATCAGGTTGAATGAGGACCAAGATAAACGGGATCAACACAGCCACACCGACTGGGATAATATCATTCTTGATTTGCAGTAAATCGCCTTTACGTCTTGCCAACAGTGCAGTTACAGCCACGATTAGAATTAATTTCACTAACTCCGCTGGTTGAAAGGTTAAGCCGCCCGGGAGCTCAAACCAGCCACGCGCCCCATGAATTTTCGTCCCAAAAAAGTAGACTGCGACCAAAGAAACGATGCCGATACCATAAAGATAGGGAGCGATTCTGATTAGTACTCGATAATCAAATAAACTGCTTGCAACGAACGCTGCTAGACCAACACCATATAAGACGAGTATTTTCGTAATACTAACGTTAATTTTAGGATGATCAATAGATGCACTATATACAAGCATCGTACTAATGACCATAAAGGCAAACAAAATGACAACAATAGGAATATCTATGTTTTTAAGTTTGGCAAGCATTGGACGATCAACCTATTCCGATAAACTTTTTCATACGTTTGACCCAGCCGCTTTTGTCCTCCAACTGCATGAGAGGGACCGTGTCACCCAATATGCGACGAGCAATGTTGCGGTAAGCAATGGCTGCGCGCGAAGACGGATTCATCACGGTAGGTTCCCCTAAGTTGGCTGCTTTGATCACATGCTCGTCATCTGGAACTATCCCTAACAAATCTATGGCGAGTACCGAGCATATTTCATCAATATCCAGCATCTCGCCTTTCTTCATCATCAATGGACGAATGCGATTAATAACTAACTTAGGTGAGGAGATTTTCTCATTCTCTAGCAAACCGATAATGCGGTCAGCATCACGTACAGCCGCATTTTCCGGTGTGGTAACAACGATCGCTTTGTCTGCTCCGGCTACGGCATTCTTGAAGCCTTGTTCGATGCCTGCTGGACAGTCGATAATGACAAATTCAAAATCTTTTTTGAGCTCCAAAATAATATCCCTTACTTGTTCTGGCGATACAGAATGCTTATCCTTCGTTTGAGCAGCTGGCAAAAGATAAAGCTCATCAAAGCGCTTATCCTTAATTAATGCTTGCGGCAAACGGCAACG
Source organism: Paenibacillus sp. V4I7 (assembly GCF_030817275.1). Classification (NCBI taxonomy): domain Bacteria; kingdom Bacillati; phylum Bacillota; class Bacilli; order Caryophanales; family Paenibacillaceae; genus Paenibacillus; species Paenibacillus sp. V4I7. The sequence goes on from NZ_JAUSZD010000002.1 coordinate 5,477,320, forward strand.
GCCTTCTGCAACATCCACAAGGTCGTAAATAATTCGGTTTTCCAGACCCATGACCACATCCAGATTGCGCAGTCCAATGTCGGTATCTACCATGCAAACTTTTTTCCCTAAAAGCGCTAGTGCCGTTCCAAGATTCGCAGATGTCGTTGTTTTACCAACGCCGCCTTTTCCTGAAGTGACGACGATTGCCTCTCCCATATTTTCTCACCCCACACGCTATTTTCACACATACAAACGATTATTTTAGATTCGGTTCCGGCCAAATACGATGAAGCTGGTGCAGCTTGTCGATTTCCATTTTACCTTCTTTTACATAAGCAAATTCCATGAAAGCCTCATCGATTCCCCATTCATCTGGTGGACGGCTAATGATTCCGGCAATCCTAAGTTGCGTGGGACGCATATGAGAAGCAGCAATAATCGCATTCTCATCACCGTCAACACCCGCATGAGCCATGCCGCGAAGCGACCCCATTATATAAATGTTCCCTGTAGATGTAATCGTTCCGCCAGGATTAACATCGCCTAAATATAATAAATCACCCTCGTTGTGTAGGGTTTGTCCCGACCGAATCATTCCTTTGAGCGTTGTCATAGAAACCGCAGACTCTTCTGCAGCTTCCTCTTTTGACGTCTCACTTTCGATCGATTGGATTAGCAGGTTGCCTTTTTGCCTGATGACGGACCGAATCTCTTCCTTCTGTTCTTCAGTCGCTTCTCTGCTGCCTAATTTAACGTGCACATGAATAATCGGTCCAGTCAATATTTGTTGATGCGTTTTCTCAAGCTTGTGCTGCAGCTCTTTCAGCAAGATTTGCCATTCGCATGCATCATTTAGCAAAAAAACAAGGCCATCCTTGACCCCTTTTATCATCACATGGTGCTTTGTAACAGACATAATTGCGATACGACCTCCCAACCTATACATTTCGGTTCATGTCCTGAATTCTCCTGCTTGGAGCCTGGAAAATTAATCTTCGTTTCCGGACGGCACAATCCGCTTTCCTTCAAGCAGCTTGCGGATGGGAACGTAGCAAATCAAGGCGACAAGCAGATTAAATAGAACACTCGGAAGCATGTAATGGGTGAGAGCAAACTTCAAATCAATATCAATGAGTTTGAACAACCGATTGATACCATAGTTAATAAACTCAAACAAGAGCAAACCAACGCCTGTTATGAGTAAGTTATAAAAAATCAAATTTGGCTGCCTTCGCTGCGCCAGTCCGGCCAAATAGCCAGTAAGCCCCATACCGAAGGAATATACACCTAGCATCGATCCATAATAGTTAAAGTCATGCAATAGTCCGAACAAAAGCCCATAAATTAAAGCAGTATGACGATGATGAAAAAGTCCGATAAACAAAATGAATACAAGTGTTAAATGGGGTGTAACATTAACGTTAGATTGCCATGATGAAGGGATCAGCCAAACAAGCAAGGTTCCTTGCAGGATAAACAAACCGAGTAAAATGAGCCACAATAGATGTCGAATCACTTAACGGCTCACCTCATTTCACTTCCGGGACTTCGACAACAAACACTTCACGGATACGATTGAACGAAGCTTTGGGCTTCACCATAACCTTGTATGTAATGCCGAATTCCCCTGGACCTATGGAAGAGATTGTCCCTACCTCAATGCCCTTAGGAAATACTTGCCCCATGCCTGATGTAATGATGGTTTCTCCGATTTTCATATCGTCAGCATGTTCGACCTTGTTCATCACAAGCTCGCCGGTTTTGGAGTCATAAGACTCAATCATCCCGAAAGGTTGACTCTCATTCCCCTTCACCGTGACAGCAATCGCCTTAGAGTTATTATCAGTATCATTGGTTTCCGTGAGTAATTGAACATTGGAATGGAAACCAAACACCTTACTCACCCTGCCGACCAACCCATCTACGGTCATGACGGCCATATTCTCTTTGATGCCATCTTTATCGCCTAAATTAATGGTAACCGTGCTATTATACGGATCCGGATCAATGGTTACAACCTCAGCAATGCGATACGTATACACGTTAGCTTGACGCTGTCTTTCTGTGAAGCCAAGAGCCTCCATTAATCGCTTGTTTTGTGATTCTAGCTCATTCAAACGCTGTGTATCTCGTGCATACTGCGTAAGAGTTAGTTTCAGCGTCTTATTTTCCTCGTAGATGACTCTTAGTTGACGGATGTCTTCAAAGAAACCCGCTACGTGCGCAGCGGGCTTGTAGAAGAGTCCTTGCGTCCATGATACCGAGTCTTTGACGAATTTCTCCGGCCACGTCATGGGTGCCCGGTTCCCGAGTGTCAGTCCCATCAAAATAAAAAAGCAGACTAGACCGAACATCAGAAAAATCAACCTCTTGTTGCCCATAAATTTAAACAAATTAGCACCTTCTAACGAATATTAACGCTTATATCTCGAACTGGACCCTGATCTGTTCTTGAACAAATGGATATTTTCCAAAGCGCGACCCGTTCCAATCGCCACACAATCTAGCGGGTTCTCAGCGACGAGTACTGGCATTCCGGTTTCTCTGGCAAGCAGGCGGTCAAGATTACGCAGTAAGCCGCCGCCACCCGTCAGCACTATTCCGCGATCCATAATATCCGCTGATAATTCAGGTGGACATTTCTCGAGAGTAACCTTCACAGCCTCAACGATCGCATTTACCGTGTCTGTCAATGATTCCGTAATTTCATCGGAACTAACACTTAGCGTTTTCGGTAATCCGGAAACAAGATCGCGCCCTCGTATTTCGAGGGACTCTGGCTTGTCCATAGGAAGTGCCGACCCGATTTCCAGCTTAAGCGTTTCGGATGTACGTTCCCCGATCATCAAATTATACGTACGTTTAATGTATTGAGTGATGGCTTCGTCCATTTCATCGCCTGCAATTCGGATGGAACGACTCGTTACAATCCCTCCAAGAGAGATGACAGCAACCTCCGTTGTCCCCCCTCCAATGTCGACAACCATGCTTCCTGTTGGTTCCCACACGGGCAGATCGGCACCGATCGCTGCTGCGAAAGGTTCTTCAATCGTGTAAGCCTCGCGCGCTCCAGCCTGCTTCGTTGCATCTTCAACAGCACGCTTCTCAACAGCTGTGATGCCTGAAGGCACACAAACCATCACATTCGGGTGACGCGGGAACAACCAACGCTGCTTCTGTGCTTGTCTTAAGAAGTAGCGAATCATCGTCGCGGTGGTCTCAAAATCGGCAATAACCCCATCTTTCATCGGACGAATCGCACGAATGTTGCCTGGTGTACGACCGATCATTTTTTTAGCGGCGTCTCCGACAGCCTCGATTGTTTTTGTATCAGTACGTAGAGCAACCACGGAAGGCTCCCTAACGACAATTCCTCTGCCTTTTACATAAACCAGTGTATTCGCTGTACCTAAATCAATTCCTAAATCTTTCGTAAAACCACCGAACATGGCAGTTGCTCCTTTCCTATTGCGATATCTATTATATTACATAAAGCCTTGTTCCTTCAAACTTATGAATCTCTGATCACCAATGATAACATGATCTAGCACTTCAATACCAATAATAGTTCCTGCCTCCATTAGCCGATGCGTGAGTTGAATATCCTCCGGACTTGGAGTTGGATCACCGCTTGGATGATTGTGTACACAGATGATCGAAGCACTGCTGCGTTTGATTGCCGCGCGAAACACTTCACGAGGATGAACAATGGAAGCGTTCAGGCTGCCCATCGATAATGTTTCCTGCGCAAGCAAATGGTTCTTCGTATTGAGAAATAAGCAGACGAAATGTTCTTTCTGCAAATAGCGAAGATCCTCACTCACTAAATCTGCGATATCCTTGGGAGAACGAATCGTAACTCGCTCTGCAAATGCACTCTTAGCCAGTCTGCGTCCGAGCTCAATCCCGGCTTGAATTTGTAAAGCCTTCGCATCACCAATTCCCTTGATTTGGGTAAGCTGATCTTTGCTCATGTCAACAAGGCTGCGCAGCCCGCCGCTTTCGCTTAATATACGACCTGCTAGACGCAGCGCTGACTCCGACACAGTTCCTGTTCGAAGTAAAATGGCCAGCAATTCTTCGTGACTTAATGCCCCTGCTCCGTATTGGAGCATGCGCTCTCTTGGTCTTTCCTCCTGCGGTACTTCTCGTAACATCAAGCTTGTGACTTCCATGAATTCCCCTCTTTCATTATGTAGGTTGTGTTACTTAAACGCATCCCATTCATACGGATAAGTGCTCATAAAACAAAATAAAGCCCGCGGATTTGTAAGATCCGAGGGCTTCTAGGACAATTGCTCTTTATTCGATTGTGGACATTCTAACGCTCTGATTTGTTCCAGCATACTGCCGATGGTATGTCCATCAAAGTATATTTCCATCTGCTTCTCTGCGTCAATGAAAACCTTCCCCATCAATAGATCCATTTTGGATGAAATGACGCAGGTCTTATTCTCATCACCAGAGCACCAGCTCGGCTTCAAGGAACCTTGACAAGTTAAACGGTAAATTTCGCCGAGTGTCACCTCGTCCGGATTGCAGCTAAGTATGAATCCGCCACCGATTCCTTCTTTGGTCGAAACGTAACCTGCTTTTCGTAGAAAGCCCATAACTTTACGTATACGAGCAGAATGGGTAGATACATTCACAGCAATTTCTTCGCTGGTTGCCATATGATCCGGTAAATGAGCCAGAAATACGAGACTGTGGACGGCTATTGTAAATTCGCTGTTCATGGCAAATACCTCCCTGAAGAATGCGAAGTCATGTCGCTTACTGTCATTGTAACCGTTACAGATTACACAGTCAATGTATGAGTCCTACTTTGGACATATATTCCAGCCTCGATCTGATGATTATAAAACTTGGATTTCAAAACTTAGTAGTAGGTCACTGAGCAGCGAAAGCGGCAATCCAACAACAGTAAAGTAATCACCTTCAATAGATTCCACGATCGTTGCCCCGATCCCTTGAATCGCATAAGAACCAGCTTTGTCCTTAGGTTCTCCTGTGGCGATATAACGTAAAATTTGTGCGTCAGACATGGACTTCATCTTCACATGTGTCACACGGTGTGAGACGACCTGCTTACCTGTAGCCGCGTCTACACAAGCAACTCCACTGTAAACCTGATGCGTACTGCCTTGAAGGGATTTAAGCATCCGGAAAGAATCCTGTTCATCCACCGGTTTACCTAAAACTTCATCTTGATAGACAACAACGGTGTCAGAACCGATGATGATTCCTTCTTTTTCACTGGCTTCAAACATGTCTAATACAGTTGAGGCTTTACGCAAAGAGAGCACTTCTACGAGCTCAGCAGGCGATATTTTTTCTTCGACGGTCTCATCTGCGTCACTAACCCGAATGATATAGGGTAAACCAAGTGATTGAATAAGTTCCTGCCTCCGCGGCGAAGACGAAGCAAGAATAAGTCTTTGTTTAGGGGAATTACTCAAAAGAAACAACTCCTAGCTGATTGTAATATGAATAGGCTTTCCAAAGGCAATCCAGTCACACCTTACGATACAGGAGGTATGCCCCCACTAATCCAAGAATACTGCACAGGTTTAGCTTCACCAAAAGATGGAACTCATATTTCACGACTTGTAAATCGGCCTTGGGCTCCCACGAAATTTGGGCCGTTTTGGTCAAAAATGCGAGAGCAGGCACTGCAGCCAGCAGCTGGCCTATGATAATCCCGGTAATTAAACCGACGATTAAAAATACGATCAATGTGAAGGTACCTTTTTTCATTCCTGTCATCCTCTCTTTATGTACAAGCCCTATTATACGGGTAGACTCTTCTTTTTTCCAAGTAAAAATATGATAGGATGGTGATTCTTACCAGCTTACAACGTAAGCCGATCCTAGTAAGATAGTTAGCGGAGGTATTTCAACTTATGACTCTACTTAAAAGACTTATCCTTTTATCCTTATTACTTACATTTGTATTTCCTTATCAAGCATTCGCTTACAAAGTTGTCCTAGATGCCGGACATGGGGGAAGTGACCCTGGAGCGATCGGTGTAAACGGTCTCCGTGAAAAAGATGTCAATTGGGACATTACCCAGAAGGTGCGGGACGAGCTAATCGCAAAAGGTTACGAAGTTGTCTTAACAAGAACAGATGACTCCTATTGGTCGCTCGCACAGCGCGTCGAATTTACAAATACGCTACAAGCGGATTTATTCGTATCTATCCACGCTAATGCACATCCGAGCGCGAAGGCGAACGGAACCATGGTTCTCTACTACGATAATGATTATCCACAAGAGGATTATCCAGCAAGTGAAGCAATGAAACAATTAACTCCGTACAACAAAGACCTCGCACAGCGAGTTTTGGATTCACTAGTCGCTGCTGTCGGTACCAAAAACCTAGGTCTCATTCCAAGTGCTGTTTATGTAGCCAGAATGGGAACAATTCCGAGTATTCTCGTAGAAACCGCCTTCCTTAGCCAAACAAGTGACGCAGCTTTGCTTGCAAGCGATTCGGTTCGGTCTAAAATGGCTTCAGGCATTGCAAATGGGATTGCTGCTTATACGCCGCCCCTTTTTACAGATTCACTTGGTCATTGGGCCAGAGATGCGATTTTGCGGATGAAGAATAAAGGAGTCATTGAAGGTATTGCTAATCGTTATGAACCGGAACGTGCTTTAACAAGAGCAGAATTTCTCACATTAATGGATCGGGTATTTACATTCAGCAAGTTGAAAGCTGTCTGTGAGCCGAGCGGAACCGTGACAGCCATCGTTTATGGTTGCCAAGCTCCGGCTGAGCAAAATTACAAAGACTTGCCGTCTTCCCATTGGGCAAGCCCTGTATTTGCCAAAGCCAAAAACTTAAACCTCCTGCAAGGCTACTCTGATGGAACGATTAGACCCAATCAATCGATTACGAGAGGTGAAGTCGCTTTTCTCTTCGATCGTCTTTTGCAAATGTCGTCTACCACGACGAATAACCCGCCTGTTGCAGCATCATCTGCATCTTTCAACGATGTACCTGAGACATTATGGAGTGCTAAGGCCATTTATGCGCTAAGAAATAAGGGCATCATTGATGGTATAACGGATACCGCGTTTAAACCTAGTCAAACTCTTACCCGTGCAGAGATTGCTGCCTTGCTCAATCGCTATTACAAATAAAAAGCAGTGTGTCCAAACTCTTGAGAGCTTTGGGTACACTGCTTTTTCATTAGGACACGCTTATTTTCTTAAGCAGCTCTCTCTGAGCAATAATATACTGCATCATGGACGATTGTGCTTGCCATAGCATAGCCGCGGAAGGTGTCTTCTTGTACTCTTCCATGGATTGAACCGCACTGTTGATCGATGTGGTCATTTTTTGCATGAATGGCTTCGTGTCATCACCTACCCCCTCGCTAATAGAGGCCGACAATGTCGTAAGGAGCTGATGCGAAGAACGAATCGATTGCAGCGACGTTTCAGCAAGCGGGGTTGGCTTCGTCTCATCCAAATGAACGAGCGCTAATCCATTTATCGTATTCACTAGTTTATCACCTTCGGCAATGAAGGTTGGAACCGACTCCGGTTTCGAGCCGCTCCAACGAATGCCTGTGGCCGCAGGGATATCCATATTTTTCATATAAACCTCAATGGTTTTATCCGTTGTTTGCACTTGTTCTCTTAATGCGAGAGCGTCATCTCGGTTTTTGGCAAATCCGACGAATACAGTTAGCTTATCTGTGGTGTCAAGCGCAGTGGCTAACCCTTTCTTCTTCAGAGTATCTTGGATAGCCTGGGCTCCCTGTAAGTTACTAAATACACCATTTTGAAGGAACGTATACGATTTCGCAGGAATTTGAACCGCTGTGACTGCTGAGGCAGCAGCCGGAATAGCAGGTGCTTGATCTGTAGACGTTTTAGTTGCTCCTGTTGACGCTTTCGATGGGACCGCTGCTTGTACATTAGGCGAAGGAACGGTTATCGTATTTGTAATCGATGCCGTATCTTTAGTCTCACGATCACTTGAAAACATGGAGAGAACAAAGAAGCCAAATGCAATGCCCGTCACTACCGCTCCTGCCACTGATGTTGCAATTCGAATCCAAGGTGTACCCGTTGATTTTGCGTATCTGGCACCTGTCCCCGGTTCCTTATAAGGTTCCTTAGACGCCCAGGATGACCACTCATCCCGATGTCTGTCCGAAATAGGCTCAGCTCTCTCTGTTGACTGATGTCCAACAGCTGGATTCTCACGGGCAGTCTGTGACTCACGAATGATGCGTTCCACTCGCTCTCCTTCCGTTTCAATCTGACTATTCCAGCTTCCAAAGTCCGTCGTGAACGTATTTAAAGCATGAGGTTCAAATAAATGTTCGACTTGCTCCCTCTCCGCTTGATGATAAGGAGTAACCTCATCCGACGTATGACGGTCAATCGTAGAATCTATAACCTTAAATTCTTCCTGATAGAGTGGTATCACTTTCTCTTCTTGATCAGGTACTCGCGATGCTCTACGGGTTGATTCCGGGTTTTCTTGTGGATCGAAACGGTAGGTTATTCTTGCTTTATTCTTGTTCATCTCTCAATCACTCCTCGTAAAATTTATTTGGAAACGGGCATAACGCCGCGTCGTCTTGTCCAAATCTTCTGTTACTAGATTATGATTGAGAGAGCCCCATTATGTTTCTTTCAGCAAAAAAAGACCGCTTCCAGCCATTTGGCTTGCAGCGATCTTTCTTCTAACTAGTTGGTTCGTACTTTTTACGCAGCGATTTCGCTAAACCGTCAGCTGCTTTCCAGATGTCGCCCGCTCCCATGGTTAACACCAAGTCACCAGGCTGCACATGCTGAATCAAATAGGTGAGTACCTCATCCCGAGTTGCAATATGCTGAACATTCGGGTTGCTGTTACTGCGGATCAATTCAACCAGTTTGGCTGAATCTATCCCCTCAATCCGCTGCTCGCCGGCAGGTGAGTAAATATCGGTAATAATAACCTCATCAGCTTCATCAAATGAGCGGCTGAACTGTTCAAATAAATAATAGGTTCGCGTATAGCGTTGTGGTTGAAATACAGCTATGATGCGTTTCCCTGTTGCCTTTGCTGCGGAAATGGTTGCTTGAATCTCCGTAGGATGATGCGCGTAGTCATCAATGACCAACATGTTCGCAACTTCTCCCAGCACTTGGAACCTACGCTTTGCACCGCGGAATTCCTGAATAGCTTCTGCAATTTTCTCGAAAGCAAGCCCTGCTTCCAGACAGGTGATAAGCGTCGCTAGTGCATTATATACGTTGTGTTTACCTGGTACGGACAAGCTAACCTGACCAAGTGCCGCCCCTTTGAACTGTACAGTAAACGTAACCTTACGGTCGCCTAATGTAATATCTGTTGCGACATAATCAGCCTCAGTATCTATGCCATACGTAATAACTTCGCTTTGAATATGCGGAATCATTTCACGTAAGAACTCATCATCATGACAAACAATAGCTCTACCTCCAGGTCTAACTTGACTGAGGAATTGCTTGTAAGCTTTCTTCAAATTCTCGAAATCACCATTATAATTCTCCAAGTGATCCGCTTCGATATTGTTAACAAGTGCGAGGGTAGGGTGATATTGAAGGAAGGTTCCATCACTCTCGTCCGCTTCTGCTACGACGAATTCGCCTTTACCAGCTTTGGCGTTGCTACCTACATTCATGATCTCGCCACCGATGATGTAGGTCGGATCTATTCCACAAATTTCCATGACTAAAGCAATCATTGATGATGTTGTTGTTTTGCCGTGGGCTCCAGCTACGGCGATACCTTTGCGTTCATTCATGAGCCGAGCAAGCATTTGTGAGCGATGAATAATCGGAATATTCAATTGTTCCGCTGCTTGCATTTCTACATTGTCTTTGGCCAAAGCGGTTGAATATACTACCAAATCGGCCCCTGACACATTCCTAGCTTCATGTCCGATGAAAACTTGAGCACCCTTCGCTTTCAGCTTTTCTGTAAGCTCTTGCTGCGCCAGATCGGAACCAGATATCCGGTATCCCATTTCCAGCATGACTTTGGCAATGGCACTCATGCCGTATCCGCCGATGCCTATAAAATGTACGTGTTCTGCTTGACTCACGCCGTTCTCACCATCCTTTTTCAGAATCGGTTTGATAGGTAATCCAAGAACGAACATCAGAGATTAAATACAGCGTGCCGGATACGACCGCCAGATCATCCTGCTCAGTTCTACTTGTTAGTGTTTCTAAGGCTCGCTTCCAATCTCGCTCGACAATGATATCTACCTCACGGTTCATCTCGCGCAGCAGCCCTCTTGCAATCTCAGCGAGCATAGAAGCGTCACCTTTTTTATGAAAATCGGGTTCCGTAATAATAAGAGTATCCACCAATGGTAGTATATGCCTTAAGTAGCCTGTATGATTCTTCGTCGAGAGCATTCCTACCATCATATGAAGTTTACGGTAAGTATATACACTTTGGAGCGCGGAAGCCAGTGTTGCGGCCCCTTCGGGGTTGTGAGCGCCATCGAGTAATATACGAGGTTCGCTCGAAACCATCTCAAGCCTGCCCGGCCAACGTGTCTCCTTGAGTCCTTTGAACAGATCCTCATCATCTACGATGCAGGCATAATATTGACGAAGAACTTCAAGCGTCATTACGGCCACGGCTGCGTTCTTTAATTGGTGCTCTCCGTTTAACGTAATCGGTACACCATTAATATTTCGAAACGGCCCGCTAAAATCAAATGTTTGGCTATCTAGCTCACTTGTCACATTCGTGTAATTGAATTGTCCACCAAGTGAGTAGAGTGTTGCTTTTTTCGCCTTGGCTGTTTGATCGATCACACTCCAAACCTCATGCGGCTCAACAGCTGTAATAACAGGTACACCAGCTTTAATAATACCCGCTTTATCTGCTGCGACTAATTCGAGTGTATCCCCCAAGATTTCCATATGGTCATGGCCTACATTCGTAATAATGGTTACGACGGGATTCACAATATTCGTGCTATCCAGCCTTCCCCCGAGACCTGTTTCCCATACGACGTAATCGGGATATGCCACTTTGCCGAAATGCATGATCGCAAGCGCAGTCGAAATTTCAAACATAGACGGAGGACCGACTTCAGTCTCTGCGATTTCGTCAACGATTGGCTTCATTTCATTCACCAGTCTGAGCAGCACGTCGTCCGGAATGTCGGCTCCATTCACTTGGATACGATTCGTATATTTTTCCAAATAAGGAGACGTGAATGTTCCAACGTCATATCCACAAGCTTGCAAAACAGAAGATAGATAGGCACATGTAGAGCCTTTGCCATTCGTCCCAGCCACATGAATGAATTTCAGCCTACGTTCGGGGTGACCCAGTTTCTCCATCAGCAACTGCATTCGTTGAAGCCCCGGTTTCATACCGAGCTTCTCCATCCGGCCGACAATCCAGGCAATGGCTTCTTGCGCTGTCTGGAATTCAGCCGAAGGGGTGTCTTTGATTTTATCCATCGATTTCATCCTCATTTACTATATGAATCAGCTTGTTTTCGTAACTAGGCAATCGTTTGATTTACTGCAATTATCCTTTTAACTCCGCTAATCGCGCAATCACTTTGTCTCGCTTATCGGCATAATCAGCAAGCTTTGCCTTTTCTTCCTCAATGACCTTAGCTGGCGCCTTGGCAACAAAGCCCTCATTGCCTAGTTTTTTCTCGATACGCTCTACTTCACCGTGCAAAGATTGTAATTCTTTATCCAAGCGCGTCAGCTCTTGCGCAATGTCGATAAGACCAGCCAGCGGCAAGAAAAGCTCAGCTCCTGTAATGATAGCTGTCATAGCTTTCTCTGGTGCTGCCATTTCAGCGTCAATTTGGAGTAGAGAAGTATTACAGAAACGCTTCAGGTATTCCTCATTGCTGCGGAGAATACTCAGCGTATCGCTGCTAGCTGGCTTTACAAGCAGTTCAACTTTCTTACTCATAGGCACATTCACTTCGGCCCGAATATTACGAACAGAACGAATAACGTCCATCAACAGTTCCATCTCGCGAACAGCGTCAGGCGATTCGAAAGCCTCATTCTCTACTGGCCAAGAGGCAAGCGTAATCGTCTCACCCACATGCGGCAGATGCTGCCAAATCTCTTCCGAAATGAACGGCATGAATGGATGAATCAAACGTTGCGTATGGTCAAGTACATACGCAAGTACGGACTGAGTTTTACTCTTAGCAGACGCATCTGTCCCGTATAAGCTTAATTTACTGAACTCAATGTACCAATCACAGAGATCATCCCAGATGAAATTGTACAGCAATCGGCCAGTTTCACCGAATTCATAGCTGTCGATGAGACGAGTCACGTCACGAACAGTTTCATTCAGACGGTGCAGAATCCAGCGGTCTGCCGTGCCTAGTTGACCTGTAAGATCAATATCTGCTGCGGTTACACCTTCGAGATTCATTAAAGCAAAGCGAGATGCATTCCAGATCTTATTCGCAAAATTCCGCGCCTGCTCCACACGTTCCCAACGGAAACGTAGATCTTGCCCCGGTGTGCTGCTCGTCGAAATCATATAGCGCATAGCATCAGCGCCGTATTTCTCGATTACTTCAAGCGGATCGACTCCATTGCCAAGAGATTTTGACATTTTGCGGCCTTCGGAATCCCGTACGAGACCATGCATCAATACATCTTTAAACGGAATTTGATCCGTAAATTCAAGTGCGGTGAAGATCATCCTTGCTACCCAGAAATAAATGATGTCATAGCCGGTAACCAGTACATTCGTCGGATAGAAACGCTTCATATCCTCAGTCTCATTCGGCCAGCCAAGTGTAGAGAACGGCCACAATGCGGAACTAAACCATGTATCAAGCACATCGTTGTCTTGGTTCAAATTCGTGCTTTGGCAGTGCGAGCAAGCCGTAGCATCCTCACGTGTTACCGTGATTTGGCCACAATCCGCGCAGTGCCAGGCAGGAATGCGATGTCCCCACCACAACTGACGGGAAATACACCAATCACGCACGTTTTCAATCCAGTTTAAGTAAATTTTCTCGAAACGATCCGGAACGAAGTTAACACCTTTACCTGTTTTTTGTGCATCAATCGCTTGATCAGCAAGCGGCTGCATTTTCACAAACCATTGCGTTGATAAATAAGGCTCGATCACTGCGCCGCTGCGCTCGCTATGACCTACTTGATGAACGTGTTCCTCTATTTTGATAAGAACACCTTGCTCCTTCAAGTCAGCGACAATTTGCTTGCGGCATTCAAAACGATCTTTCCCCTGGTAAGGACCCGCATTCGCGTTCATCGTGCCGGTTTCGTCCATAACCAGAATTTGCGGTAGGTCGTGACGCTTCCCGACTTCGAAGTCATTCGGATCGTGAGCCGGTGTAATTTTTACGGCGCCGCTTCCGAACTCTTTTTCAACATAATCATCCGCAATGATCGGAATCTCGCGATTCACGATCGGGAGAAGCAGCGTTTTGCCGATGAGATGCTGGTAGCGCTCATCCTTCGGATGAACAGCAACCGCTGTATCGCCAAGCATCGTCTCAGGACGTGTTGTGGCAACAACGATTGAACCTGTTCCGTCGGTTGTTTTGTATTCTAAGTGATAGAGGGCGCCTTGCACCTCTTTATATTCTACCTCAATGTCAGATAGCGCTGTACGAGCCGCTGGATCCCAGTTAATAATATAATTCCCGCGATAGATGAGGCCTTTCTCATAAAGACTTACGAATACTTCACGAACAGCTTGTGATAAGCCCTCATCCAAGGTGAATCGCTCACGCGAATAGTCCAACGAGAAGCCCATTTTGGCCCATTGCTCACGAATTGTATTCGCATATAGCTCTTTCCACTCCCACACCTTCTCCAAGAACTTCTCGCGTCCGAGATCATAACGTGATTGTCCTTGCTCGCGGAGCTTTTGCTCTACCCTTGTTTGGGTAGCAATACCCGCATGATCAGATCCAGGCAGCCATAGTGCGTCATAACCCTGCATCCTTTTGGTACGAATTAAAATATCCTGCAGTGTAAAATCAAGCGCATGCCCGATATGCAGCATACCTGTTACGTTCGGAGGCGGAATCACAATGGTGTAGGTTTCTGCATCAGGACGGGTGCCCGCTTTGAAAAATTCATTTTTAATCCAGTAATCGTACCACTTGCGCTCAGCTTCTTTTGGATCGTACGTAGTAGGCATTTGCAATTGTTCTTTGGTCTCATTAGCTTCAGTCATAAGATTACCTCCATTACTATTATCTCTGTTAAACAGGCTTATAAGGCCTGTAAGTCATCTTACATCGGCGTCCATTCAAACAAAAAAAGCCCTCCGCCCGCAAAGGACGAAAGGCTTGCTTCCGTGGTACCACCTTCATTCCGCGCAGCTTCAAAAGAAGCGCGTGGCTCTCAAACAGATAACGGCTGCGGCCGGCGAATGCTAATGCTGCTCACCGCATAAACGGGCGCATACAATCACACTCACAACTCCAGGGCGACTTCGTTCGGTTGCTTCCTATGGAACCTTTCAGCGCTACCAGTTCCACTCTCTGAAGGGCTTACCGCCTACTACTCCCTATCAACGTTTCCAATATTACTCAAAATGGTTTATATCATATGATATCGAACATTTGAAATAGAGTCAATATATCATTCCAGTATTACCTTTTATGCATAAAATATGCTTGCTTCCGAAAGATGTTACGAAAATGAATAAGAGCCCCCAGCCGCTATAAGCAGCCAAAGGCTCTTGCCTATGTATCTGTTATTTATCTAGGCAGATAAATAACCTGCCCAACTGAAATTTCCTGATCATTCATACGATTCAGAAGTTGAAGCTCACGCGGGTTGAGTTGATACCGTTTGGCAATCGAATCCAACGTATCTTCTTTCTGAACAATGCACATTTTTAGTTTCCTAAACTCTTGCGTTCCTGTGTTGCTTTGAAGAAATAGCCGCTTCCACTCCACGGCATCTATTCGCGTCTCTTCCGCAAGCGCAGCTTGCGCTTCCGCTTCTGCATTCCTCTTATCGGTGAGATACGAGCCTGCCTTAGAAAGAAGCGATTTAATACCGTACGGGTTGATGTCCACAGCCTCATCCGCCTTTTTGCCAAAGGCGACTTTGAGTTCTTTCTTGTCTTCCGTAACCACCGTGCTTTCTTGATGGGGTGTCACCTTTAATTCGGTTTGTTCAATCTCCACTACAACTAGACCATCGTCAGAACCAGCCTCTTGAATGGGAGCCACATTAGGAAGAGCATCAGAATAAGACGCTACATTTACGGGTTCTCGTATGGTTGGAACTGCCAGTGGTTCCTGTTCGGGCTGTGGCTGATAGGTCATAGGCGGCTCGAACCTTGGGATGTTAACCTCATGAACGAAAGTAACTTCCTCTTCTTCCTGCCAGCTCTCCAGCGGAACCGAAACAATTTCGACGCCTTGCAGGGAAAGAACACCTGTAACGTTCAGACTTCTGGCCGATAAAAGATCAATATCAAAATTTTCAATCTCAACCTGAATATCTTCCACACGATGAATGCGATTTAAAGGTAATGTGATCTCGACTGGAATCAGGTGCTCTAGTGATCTGGGGGTACTTCCTTCTTCACTGAAATAATTGCCCGTGAGCAGCAAGTTTCCTTTCAGGATTGCCTGATCATCCAAAGTAATTACCTGAATATGAGGAAGCAATTCTACATCATTTAATTCTTGTATCCCCGCCAAATCTTCTTGCAAATGAACGCGTTCATAGATATCGAATCTTAAACCTGGTTGTTGTTCAGACACCGAATTAATCCTCCCTTCCATCAAATCCAGATGCTGGACAGCATTCGGATTGTTTGGCCATTTACTTGTTTGTCTCTAAAAGTATATGGGTGGGAAGGGCTAGGCATGACTACATTTTTACAGGACTGAAACTTCTTCTAGTAAAAGATTGAAATCTTGCGGTAGAGGAGCATGCACGATGACCTGCTTTTGAGTAACAGGATGATCGAACAAAAGCCTCTCTCCATGCAGGGCTTGTCGATGAAACAACCGCGATGAACCCCCATAAAGGGAATCCCCTACTAATGGGTGGCCTAAGTGACTAAGATGGACCCTAATTTGATGGGTTCTCCCTGTTTCTAGTTCCAATTCCACGAAGGCTGCTTTCTTCATTTGCTGTAAAACCCGATAATGCGTTACCGCTTGATCGCCGCTAGGTGAAACTCTCCGCTTGCCTGAGATATAACGATCTTTACCAATAGGTTCATCTATCGATCCTTGTTTTACTCGGAATACGCCTTCAGCTAGCGCCACATAGCGTCTATCAATCCGTTTATCGCGCATTGCCTCATCAAGAAGCACATGCGCCCACTCATTTTTGGCATAAAGTACAGCTCCGGTCGTATCTTGATCTAAACGATGTATATGCCGAACCCCGCAAGCCTGGCCAGTGGATTCAAAATAGAAGGCTACCGCAGAAGCCAATGTACCGCTTTGTCCTGCTTCTGCTGGATGAACAGACATGCCTGCCGGTTTATTAACAACAAGGCAAAAGTCGTCCTCATACAAAATGCCAAGATCATAAGGCTCAGGTTTGAAAGCAGCCTTCTCTTCAGGAAACGCATGAAGTCGAATTTTGTCATCCTGAATCCGAATAAGGCCTTGAGAGGCGAGTCGAAGAAAGTACTTTCTAGGAACTGGCAGTTTAGCTGCTAATTCTTCTATTGCCCCTGGTTTAAGAGGTTTCCATAACGGATTTGGAACGGGGAGTTCCAACCATTCACCGCTGCGCTTCCACTCTGTCATGTAAGTGTTCCTTTACGAAAAGATAAATAGATGACGAGCAAAAATAGTAGAAACACAAAAACAACTGCCATTAGATCTATTGGAAAATCAAAAAAGTAATATCGTTTCATAGAATTCATTACTCCTTAAGAAAATAGGGATTATGTACACTTTATTTTAACAATTACCATTAACAATTGCATACAAAAATATGATAATATAAATCTTGTATTGTTTTTTTTCGACATTACTTATTAAATATTAAATTCCAAATAGATTAATAGAGCAGGAGAGGAACAACCTTGGGTAGTTCAATATTAGAGCATTTTCGGAGTTATAGTTGGCTGAAACGCACTTTTCTCGTTATTGCTGTTTGTACTTTTCTTAGTTCAAGCTTCTTATTTCTAACCACACCTGGAGAATATATACGCGAATATTTGGCTAAAACCGTTATTACGACGCAGCATCGTGATTGGGCTTGGATTTTCGTTGGTGCAGAGCGTAGAGATCAGATGGTTCTCGAGGTGCAAAATTTGACCGAAATCAACTCTGTTGAAAAACAAGATTTGCGAGCGGTTCAATTCAACAAAAATCGTTCCACAGAAAGTCTCGTGAAAGTCGAAGATATTTCTGGTCAGTTTTGGAAAGGCAAAAAAATGTATGTCTATGACCCACGAACAATTCGTGTAATAGTACCCGCTAAGCAAGGTGAAGGGGAAAGAATCACAGCCATGGTAGAGCGCACTGGCGCTGTCGCGGGCGTAAATGGTGGAGGCTTCAACGATCCAGACGGACTTGGAAACGGATTTGCGCCAATTGGTGTTATTATGTCCGGCGGAGAAATTCTTTATACAGACCAAGAAGGCAGCATTCCTCAACAGATTGTTGGATTCACCAAAGAAGGCACACTCATTATCGGGAAATATGCGATTGACGACTTGCTTAAACTTGGTGTCACTGACGCCGTATCCTTCTATCCGCGTGTTATTGCTAACGGAAAACCGCTTATTACTAGCGGTGACGGAGGCTGGGGACGCGCACCTCGTACAGCTGTGGGACAAAAAGCCGACGGAACGGTTATCTTCATCGTGATCGACGGCCGACAAACGCACAGTGTAGGCGCGACGCTTAAAGAAGTTCAGGATCTTTTTCTCGCAGATGGCGTCATTAATGCAGGCTTCTTGGATGGCGGAGCTTCCTCCGAGATGGTATACAACGATGAGCTGATTACGAAACCCTCAAGTCGTTATGGGGAGCGTCGCTTACCTTCTGCTTTTCTAGTATTTGATCATCCTGACCAAGTAAAGGTGGAAAATGTTTGGGAAGGACTTAAGACAATCGATCCAGGCGGAGCCTATGACCACCCTGATTTCCTGAAGGAACAAGCAACTAAAAAGGCGAATCCGCCTAAAGCAACAACTACACCAAAATCAACTGCAACTCCAACAACGTCAACCAAACCTGAATCCAGCAATGAAACTGGTAAGAATGGTACGTCTAATCCACCTTCAGGATCAGGTACTGGTACTGTCAAACCAAGTCCGTCAGTGAAGCCTGAAACTTCACCGACACCTTCTACGATGCCAAGTCCTTCTCCTAGTACAGGCACTGGCTCTGGAACAGGTACAGGCACTGGCAATACCGGCACAGGTTCTGGCACAGGCACAGGAGGCTCCTCACCAGGAGCTTCCACATCATCAAAGCCGAGCCCGACGCCTACACCAAGTACAAGCCCTAACCAAGGGCAAACAAACAATGGGAATAGTGCACTGCCATCTCCAACCGTTGCTCCAACCACAAAAACAAACTAAATCTTCTACATAAATAAGCAAAAGACCTGGCCGCGTTGGCCAGGTCTTTGTATGTTCGCAAACTTATAATTGCTTCAACGCTTCCCGATGTGCATCGATTGTGGCAGCGATATCTTCATCGGAATGAACCGTAGATACAAACATCCCTTCGAATTGCGAAGGTGCAACCGAAACTCCCAAATCGAGCATATGGCCGAAATAAGCGTTAAACTTAGCTAGATCAGACGTTTTGGCTGTTTCGTAATTCGTAACAGCCTTCTCGGTGAAGAATGGACATATCATAGATCCTACTCGGTTAATTGTGCTTGCAACACCAAATTCAGCAGCATTCTCAGCGAATCCAGCTTCCAGCTTCGCGGACTTGCGTTCCAGTTCCTCATAGACATTGGGCTCACCCAATAAGGATAACGTTGCGAAGCCTGCAGCCATCGCTAGTGGATTGCCGGATAATGTACCTGCCTGATAGATTGGACCTGCAGGAGCAATCTGCTCCATGATGTCCAGTCGGCCTCCATAAGCGCCAACAGGAAGTCCTCCGCCAATAACCTTACCTAGACATGTTAAATCAGGTGTAACGCCGTACAAGCCCTGAGCGCAGTGTTTATGCACACGAAAGCCAGTCATCACTTCATCGAAGATTAGCAGAGTTCCATATTGTTGAGTAATGGAACGTAATCCTTGTAAAAACCCTTCAGCTGGAGGCACTACTCCCATATTACCTGCAATCGGCTCAACGATTAAAGCCGCGATTTCTTCCCCAAACTTTTCAAACACTAATTTAACGGATGCCAAATCATTGTAAGGCACGGTGATCGTATTCGAGGCCACGCTATTCGGGACTCCTGGACTGTCTGGAAGGCCAAGTGTGGCTACACCGGAGCCAGCCTTGATCAATAATGCATCCGCATGACCATGGTAGCTTCCTTCGAATTTCACGATCTTGTCGCGCTTTGTAAAACCGCGGGCTAACCGTAGGGCGCTCATGGTCGCTTCCGTCCCTGAATTCACCATGCGAACCATGTCAATAGACGGCACCCGTTCAATGACCAGCTTTGCCATTTCCGTTTCTAGAAGCGTCGGAGCACCGAAGCTTGTCCCTTTTTCCGCCGCACCTTTAATGGCTTCCAGCACAACAGGGTGAGCATGTCCTACGATTAATGGACCCCAAGATCCTACATAATCGATAAAGGTATTGCCGTCAATATCCGTTACGCGAGAACCTGAGCCTTTCTCCATGAACAAAGGTGTTAAACCAACCGACTTAAAGGCACGAACAGGACTGTTCACTCCACCTGGAATGATCTTCTTTGCTTCTTGAAAGGCGGCCGAAGAGCGCGTGTCGATTCTACTCGAATTTTCCATAATTTCATACCCCCAGTAATCTATCTATGATAAAATGAGTTGACTTACTACAAATAAAGGCGGTACCCCTATGATCGATATCATCAAAAAAGTACCTTTATTCTCCCAATTGAATGAAGAACAATTCAACGCTCTAGCTCAGATTTGTACAAGACGTTCCTTTACAAGGAGTACCGTCCTATTTTCCGAAAAAGAAGTCGGCTCCGTCTTTTATATGGTCCTCAGCGGCTCTGTCAAAATTTTCACAACAAGCAGCTCCGGTGAGGAAAAAATATTGTCCATCTGCAATTCAGGCGAAAGCTTTGGTGAACTTTCATTGATTGATGGCAAGCCGCGCTCTGCTTCGGCTCAAACTTTGGAGGACAGTGTGCTTCTCACATTAACAGGACAAAATTTCCTTGATCTGCTACGCACTCATTTTGACATTACACTCGGCATTATGCAAGAGCTCAGCAGTCGACTGCGCGATACGAATCAACAAGTATTCGACTTGACCTTCCTAGACGCGAAAACGCGTGTCATCAAAAGCTTGATCAAAATGGCCAATAAGCATGGGTTGCGTAATGGAACTATGATTACGATTAAGCTCGTGCTTAACTTTGATGAAATATCTCAACTAGCCGGCGTACAAAAGGTGACGCTCATGCAGGTGATTCGTGATCTGGAAGAAAAACAAATCTTGACCATTTCATCATCAGATTTCAAATTAGATCTGGCCAAGCTTCGTTAAATCGAACTGGCTGTTTCTACGGCTTCCTGTGACTGGTTATGGATCAGGTCCGCAAGCTGCCACGCAGCCTCTTTACCTTGCCTTATACAGTCAGGGAGACCTACTCCATGAAACCCGGCACCTACAATTAGAACATGAGGCATAGCTGCAGCAAGCTTCTCACGGAACTGCGCAACCTGCTCCAGATGACCCACTGGATATTGCGGCATGGAATGCATGAGGCGAGTTACATCCGTAAAGAGCGGCTCCGCCTTTAGTCCTAACAATTCCCTCAAATCATGACGAGCTTTGCTAATCAGTTGTTCATCCGACCACTCCGGCCACTCTTGCTCACCTGCACGACCGATATAACAGCGCAGAAGCACCTTCCCGTCTGGGGCTGTATGCAGCCATTTAGCAGATGTTAAGGTACACGCAGTTATCGTCCTGCCCTCGGTTTTTGGCACTAGAAAGCCCGAGGCATCCAGTTCAAAAGGGATGTCTTTGCGATCGAAAGCCATAATAACATTCGCCACGGAAATATAGTCAATCTTCTTAAGCTGCTCTGCTGCAGGCAAATCTGCTAACAACTGGGCTGCCTGATAAGTAGGCGTAGTTAAGATAACACCATCTACTATTTCACTATGCCCATCCTCAAAGATAACCTCGGCTTGCTGCTGCCCCATTTTACGAACGGATAGAACCCCAACGCCATTTCGTAGATCCACAGTCTTCAAGGCGTCTTCTAAGCCCGAAACCAACGTCTGAAGCCCCTTCTTAAACGTCACAAAAAGCGAGTTACGAACCGCAGATGGTAAGTGAGCACTTTCTTCACTCACATTTTTGCGGCTGGCCATCATCCCTAGAATTAAACTTCGATGCTTCTGCTCCATCGCTCGAAACTGCGGGAACGTTGCTTTCAAACTAAGCTTAAACGTATCACCTGCATAAATCCCCGCTAGAAGCGGTTCCACGATACGCTGAAGAACTTCTTTCCCTAAACGGCGCTCCAGAAAATGCCCAAGAGATTCATCCGTCGATAATTCACGCTTAGGAAGGATCAAATCAAGTGCAGCTCGCATTTTACCTAAAGGAGAAATGAGGCCCGTCTTCATGAACGGTGTCATTTGCGTTGGTATGCCGAGCACTAAGCCAGGCGGCATACGGTGCAGCTTGCCTTGTCGCACAATGTAGGTCTTTTTCGCCCCAGGATTCGTTCCTGTAAGCTCATGTTCAAGCCCGAGATCATAAGCCAAATCAATAATAGGGCGCTTTCGTGCAAGGAAGGAATCCGGCCCTTTTTCAATAACGAAACCCTCTCGCTCTATGGTATGAATTTTCCCGCCAAATGTCGGGGACTTCTCCACCACAGAAAGACGATAAGGAGCTCCCGCTGACTCCAACCTTTTCTTTAAGTAAAAAGCTGCGCTAAGCCCCGTAATCCCCCCGCCAACAATCATGTAGTGAGGAATCCTAGTACTCATGATAAACGGGTGACCTCTTTCCATTTCTTGTATACAACATCACTCAATGTTTCCAGGTACAGAGGGTCTGTATTTAGCGATTCTGTTCGTTCCAAATGCAGTCCAAGCTCCTTGGCCAGGGCCTGTGCTTCAATATCAATATCGTAGAGAACCTCCAGATGATCCGAAACAAAGCCGATCGGACATAGGAGAACATTCTTGACACTTTCCTCTTGATTGATCTTACGTAAAACATCCAAGATATCCGGACCTAGCCACGGCATCGCTGTTTGCCCGGCGCTTTGCCAACCGAACTGCCAATTCGTCAAACCTACACGTTCAGCAATGACTTTGGAAGTGGCAAGCAATTGATCTGGGTATGGGTCTTTCATTTCAAGTATTTTCTCAGGCAAGCTATGCGCAGTAAAGATAACACGTACATCATTTCGATTCACATCGGAGAATTTCGCCAAGGCTTTGTCAACACGTGTGCTAAGGGCATCAAGCAGTTTAGGATGAAGATGGTAGTCAAGAACGAAATCAATCTTCAAACCCAGTGACTCTGCCTTATCTTTCGCTCTTTTCACGTACCCGCCAACGCTCATAGTGGAATAGTGAGGGGCTAGAACGACTCCCACAGCCTCAGTAATACCTTCCTTAACCATTTGTTCCACACCGTCTTCTACATAAGGCTGAGCATGCTTCAGGCCCTGATAACAGACGAATTCAAGATCTGGGTGTTCTTGACGAAGTGTATTCTCCAGGCCTTTAACCTGCTTGTTCGTATTTTCACGCAGCGGGAAGAACCCTCCGACAATTGCCTCATAACGAACAGTTAATTCATGCAGCTGCTCAGGAGTTGGAGGATGCCCACGTCTAATATGTGTGTAATAAGCTTCAACTTGATCCAAACTTTCCGGAGTACCATAAGACATGACTAGAACACCAATACGCTGATTCGCCATGCTAAACACCACTCTTTTCTGCTTGCTGCATTAATACGGAATGTGAGTAAGTATGAATGAATGTAGTCAAATCCTTTAACTTCTCAAGCGATGCCTCTGGGAATAAGCCATGGCCAAGGTTAAAGATATAACCTGGTTGCTGGATACCCTCATCGATAATGGCTTTCGCCTGTTGCTCAATAACGCTCATCGGAGCTGTTAAAATATAGGGATCCAAGTTTCCTTGCACGGCAAAGCGCTCGCCAACTCTCCCGCGGCCTACAGAAATTGGAATCCGCCAATCTAGACCAATGACATCCGCTTGGATGTCTTTGAGATAAGGAAGTAACTCCCCTGAACTCACGCCTGGGAAATAAATCTTTGGCTCCTTCAAGTCCGCAAGTTCTTTGAATATTCGCGTCATTGTCGGCAGCACATACATTTGAAAATCCGCTGGAGAAAGCGCGCCAACCCAGCTATCAAATACTTGAACAGCCTTGGCACCCGCAGCGATATGCGCTCGCAAGTACGTAATAACCATATCACCAAGCTTCTCCATTAAGGCAAACCAGACGATTGGTTCAGAGTACATAAGCTGCTTCGTACGAATATAGCTTTTGGATGGTCTACCTTCAATCAAGTAGCTCGCAATCGTAAATGGCGCACCCGCAAAAGAGATGAGGGGAACCTCAAGCTCCTTATCTAAGATTCGGATCGTTTGAATAATATGCGATAAATCTTTCTCCACATCTATAGGACGCAGGCGCTCAACATCTTGTGCTGTCCGAACTGGCGTATGAATCACAGGACCCACATCTTTGACAATATCAAAATCGATCCCAAGTGAAGCAACGGGATTCATAATGTCCGAATATAAGATGGCCGCATCAACACCCAACTTTTTAATGGGCATCATGGTAACTTCCGCAGCCAGCTCTGGTTGCTGACAAATTTCGAGCAGTGAGTACTTTTCTTTGATTTTCCGATAATCCGGATCGTAACGTCCAGCTTGACGCATATACCACACGGGCAGCGTATCTACTTGTTCTTTTCGGCATGCTTTAATAAAATTATCGTTGTAGGTCATGAGGCACCTTCCTCTTTTTCCGAAACACTCGGTTTCCATCTATTCTCATTCATTATGCCCTAATTATACCCCTGTCACAACTGAAGAAAGCTTATGTTTTGCGACAAAAGTATGACAAAAGAACCATCCGCACTAAGACTACATGCTGATCGTTTCCTCCGGAAACTGCTCGCCTCTGCATCTTAGGTGAATGGTTCTATTTGGAAATTAGCTATTTTTTCAAATATCGAGCAATATCTTTTGCAAAATAAGTCAAGATGATATCAGCACCAGCACGTTTGAAGCTCGTCATTGTTTCCATCACGATAGCCTCTTCATTAACCCAGCCCTGCATGGCCGCAGCCTTAATCATCGAATATTCCGCACTCACATTATAGGCAACAACCGGCAAATCGAAGTTATCCTTCAGCATCCGAATGATGTCCATATAAGCAAGAGCTGGTTTCACCATAAGGAAATCAGCGCCCTCTGCAACGTCACTTTCCGCTTCACGCAAGGCTTCGCGCCCGTTGGCTGGATCCATTTGATACGTCTTGCGGTCACCGAATTGCGGTGTTGAATCCACAGCATCTCGGAATGGACCGTAGTAAGCCGATGCATATTTAACGGAATAGGCCATAATCGGTGTATTCTCGTAGCCAGCTTCATCTAATCCTGAACGAATAGCATGTACATAACCGTCCATCATGTTGGAAGGAGCAATAATATCAGCACCTGCTTTGGCTTGCGATACAGCCGTACGAACCAACAGCTCCAAGGAAGCATCATTTGCCACATCCGCCTGTCCAGTAACCGGATGATGGTGAATAACACCACAGTGACCTGTATCCGTAAACTGACAAAGACACGTATCGGCAATAATGAGCAAATTCGGGTTCAATTCTTTAATAAAACGAGCCGCTTGCTGCACAATGCCATCATCCATGAAAGCGGAAGTTCCTGTCGCATCTTTATGATCCGGAACACCAAACAAAAGAATAGCTTGAATGCCAAGTTTGGTAATTTCTTCGATCTCTTCTTGTACTCTGTCTAAAGAAAAATGATAAACACCTGGCATCGAAGCAATTTCTGACTTGATGTTCGTACCATGTGTAACAAAGATCGGTTGTACAACATCGTGAACAGTCACTTGATTTTCACGCACCAGATTACGAATAGCTGCATTGCCGCGTAAGCGGCGATTACGAACGATAGGGAAACTCATGAAGAATTCCGCCTCCTTATTTGCGATCAAATGCAGCTCCTAAGAAGCTGCATCTGTGGCATTTTTATTATTTAGGTTGAGAAATACTTTGTACTAATGAAGCAACGGTAGCCTCTTCAGCCATATACGTAATTGGCAGTCCACATTGACTTGCCGTCTCTGCAGTTTTGGGTCCAATACAAGCAATTTCAACCCCTTGCAGCAAGGATAGCGGTTCTTCCACACCCAGCTGGCGCAAGGCTTCAAGTAAATTTGTAACCGTAGATGAGCTTGTAAAAGTTATAATATGAATGCTTTGATTTTGCAAAAGATGAATGATTTCATCCCCATCTTCTGTCACGAGTACATTCTCATAAACATCGACCTCAGTTACTTCAAGACCGAGCTCTTTGAGCTTAACAGGCAAATATTCACGGGCCAGGTCAGCTGTAGGTAATAGCACCTTCTGACCGGCTTTCAAATCTGCTTGAATAGCTTTCAGGATACCCTCTCCTTGATATTTGGCCGGGAGTACATCCGCAATGATGCCACGCTCAGCTAGCGCCTCGGCTGTCTTCGGGCCAACGGCTGCAATGCGAGCCTTCCCCATTTTGCGTACATCAATCCCTTTTTCACGCAGCCTGCGGAAAAAATACTCCACACCGTTTACGCTTGTCAGTAACACCCAGTCAAATTCATGAAGCTTGTCTAGCGCCAGATCCAATGCTTGAATGGCCTCAGGGCGACTTGGCGGTTGTAATCGAATAACAGGGAATTCGACCGCTTCTCCACCCATGTCATCAATTAAATCCACTAGCTCACTTGCTTGACTTCTAGCTCTAGTGACAAGCACTCGACGCCCGAAGAGCGGTTTCTTCTCTATCCAGGCCAGCTTCTCACGCAGCTTAACAACTTCTCCAACAATAATAACGGCTGGTGATTTGAAATTAGCTGCTCTTACCTTCTCCGTAATATCGGCCAACGTTCCCGTAAGCGTTTGTTGATCCGCCCATGTTCCCCACCTGACGAGCGCAACAGGCATTTCTGGCGGTTTGCCGCAGCGAATCAATTCGCGACAAATTTGTTCAAGATTCGCTACACCCATTAAGAAGACCATGGTGCCAATCGCCTTAGCCAGATTCTCCCAGTCCAAACTGGAATAAGTCTTATTCGGGTATTCATGACCGGTAATAATCGCAAAGGACGATGTGAAGTCGCGATGGGTGACTGGAATACCCGCATAGGCAGGAACTGCAATCGAGGATGTGATACCTGGAATAATATCGAAGGTCACATCGTTATCTGCGAGCAGCTCCGCTTCCTCGCCAACTCGACCGAAGATGCTGGGATCGCCGCCTTTAAGTCGAGTCACAACTTTCCCCTGAAGAGCCAGATCTACGAGCAATTGATTAATTTCTTCTTGCTTTAATATATGTTTGTCCGGAAGCTTGCCGACAAAGATCAACTCTGCTTCCGGTCTACGATGCTTGAGTAGACGAGGGTTGGCCAGCCGGTCATAAACGATGACATCGGCTTTCTGAATGGCTTCCATACCGCGAACCGAGATGAGTTTAGGATCTCCGGGACCTGCACCAACGAGATAGACTCTTCCTTTGTTCACGATGCTCACTTCCTTACCTCAGCTAGGATACGTTCAGCGCCTTGCGCAATAAGCTTATCAGCAACAAGCAAACCAAGCGCTTCCGGATCGCTCCCGGAAGCTGTTTCCTTGAGCATGGTCACGCCGTCCGGCGTACCGACCATGCCCGTTAAAGTGAGCAGCGGCAACTCTGATCCGCTGCTGTCTTCGCTTATGCTCGCGTAAGCGCCGAGCGGCACCTGGCAGCCTCCGTTGAGTCTGCCAAGGAAAGCCCGCTCTGCTCGCACCGCGAGCGCGGTTGGCTCATGCTGGAACCTGCTCAGCAGGTCCAGCATGAAGGCGTCGCCGCCCCGGCACTCGATGCACAGCGCCCCCTGCCCTACGGCAGGGAGGCAGATCTCGGGCGGCAAGTACGCGCTGATGCGATCCTGCCAGCCGATCCGGTGTAAACCGGCCGCGGCAAGCAGAATCGCATCGAAGTTCTCATCATCGAGCTTGCGCAGCCTCGAATCAATGTTCCCGCGGACCGACTCGATGCGGAGGTCCGGGCGGAGGTGCTGCAGCTGGCTGGCGCGCCGCAGCGAGCTGGTGCCGACGAGCGCGCCTTGCGGCAGCTCGTCCAGGGAGCGGTGCCCGCGTGTGATCAGCGCATCGCGCGGATCCTCACGCTTCGGCACCGCTCCGACGACCAGCCCTTCGGGTAGCTCGAAGGGCATATCTTTCATGCTGTGGACGGCCATGTCGATATCGCCGTCCACGAGTGCCTGTTCGATTTCCTTGACGAACAGACCCTTACCGCCTACCTTGGACAAGGTGACATCCAAGATGCGGTCGCCCTTCGTGACAATTTTCTTAATTTCAAATTGACAAGCGATCCCATGTTCAGCTGCCAGCTGTTTTAAGAGCTCCACAACTTGCCCTGTCTGAGTTAGTGCCAACGCGCTTTGCCTAGTTCCTACGATGATTGTTCTCATCTCTACCCGCCTCCCTATACTTGCTGCCCGATATCCTTGATAGCTGACCAAGCAGATAGATCCGTACCTCTATCTCCAACTTACCCCTGCATCCAAGGTTCTTTCTCTAAGGTTATGTAGAGCTTCTCTTTCCAACTCTCAAACGTACCCTCGCGTATTTTGGCGAGAACGTCCCATTCGAGCATCTCTTTAAACATACTTTGTCTAGCTTGTTTATCGGCCACCCTACTCTGAATCAATAGCCGCAAATCACTAAGGAAATCGAGGTAAGTTTCATACTCCTCGCCATAAACGTTGTCTAATTCTTGAGCAATTTTACGGGCAGCCGAAGGGCTAGCTCCACCTGTTGAAACCGCAATAACTAACTTCCCTCTTCGAACAACAGAAGGCACGATGAAGGAGCTCAATTGAGGTTGATCGACAACGTTGACTAGCTTCCCCTGTCGGGATGCTACCTCATGAACGAGAGCATTAACGTACGCAACATTCGTTGCAGCTACAACCAAGGTGTACGGCACAAGATCTGCGCTTTCATCGATCATGATCGATGGATCAAACGGTTGCCTATACAGAACCACTTCAGCTTGGTTCTCCATCTCCATAAGTCCCTTAGTAAATTCTGCGCTTACAATCGTTACATAGGCACCTGCTTGCAGCAGTGATTTCACCTTTCGTTCAGCCACAGCCCCGCCGCCGACAACTAAACATCGGCGTCCAGACAGATTCATCATAATTGGATAGGGATGATTCATCGTCGTTAACTCCATATCCAGCCATGAAAACCTGAAACCAAATTAGAAACCACGAAATTGAGAACAACAATCAAGAATGCCGCGAGGTTCCAAGCTGCCAGTTTATTGCCCGAAATTCGCATAGAATGCTGCTGAAATAAATAGAAAGCGTACGCTGCCAGTACAAAAAATGAATTAATCACCTTAGGATCATAAAGTAAATTACGATCTCCTTCTAGTACAACCCAGACCACACCCAAACTTAAAGCCATAAGAAGCAAGGGTGCCCCGATAATAACGGAGAGATAGGTGTAATGTTCAATTTTCTCAAGTGAAGGTAATCTCATAACCGTTTGAGAAAATTTCTTCGCCTTCAACATTTTGTGTAAGAACACATACATGCCTGAGAAAATAGCTGCAATCGAGAAGGCCACGTAGCTGCCAATCGCTAAGGTAATATGGATAAATAATAGCTCATCATTGATGTCCCAATCGGGCTTAATTGGCGTTACATTCGGATTACTGAATACATTCAAAGCCAAAATGGCAAAACCGAGCACATTCACAAAAAATACAAACAATTCAATGCGGAAAAATCGGTTAATCAACAGTGAAATCGTGACAATCAACCACGAAAACATAAAAAGTACGTCCGACCGGGCAAACGCCCATTCCGTTAAATGACCATACAAGTTAATTCCTAAGTAAGCGGTTTGTAGAACCCATACAAACAAAAGCAGCCCCGTCCCCATCCGTTTCGCGCTTCGGTTCGCATTAGCGAAATCCGAAAAGTAAAACAATAGGCTCAGGGCATACATATAAATCATCGCATCAAACAACCAGCTACGTGTTACCATGGCACCTCTCCTAGGCGATTAGCGCCCTTTTCTTCAAGATTGGGCTAGAACATCAGCGTTCTGTAAACTAAGCACGGACAACTTATCATCCAGCATCTGCTTAGCTTCAACTGCTTTATGCCCGGCTTCTAGTTCCTGTGCTAACTGATTGGCTTGCTCTTGTTGTTCAAGGGTCTCTTCCAGGGCAAACAGTTTCGTGAATAGCTCAAGCGCGTCATCACCATGACGCTCACCCGCCATTTCCTTAATGCGAAGGATCGGGTCTCTCAGCACTTGATTCACAATACTTTTCGTCAATTTACGAATAACTTTAATTTCACGTTCATCTAGGTCAGGCAGCTTCTTTAACATATTATCCATTGTCTCTTCATGGATCAGGCTCGCTTTTGTCTGAAGAGCGCTAATAACTGGACTTACACCTAGCGTCTTTGTCCATTGTTCGAAAACACCCATTTCAGACTCAATCATTGTTTCAATCTTTGCTGCTTCTTTCTTTCTCTCTTGCAAATGTTTATCTACGATATTCTCCAGATCATCGATATCATAAAGAAAAACATTAGGTAAGCCGCTAATTTGTGGATCTAGATCACGTGGGACCGCAATGTCCATCATGAAAAGCGGACGTGATTTTCTCTTTTGAACATAGGACTGAATATCATTCTTCGTAAGAACATATCCCGGAGCGCCCGTTGAACTTATAATAATATCCACTTCCGCTAAATGCTCCAGCATGTTATCG
Source organism: Paenibacillus sp. V4I7 (assembly GCF_030817275.1). Taxonomy (NCBI): domain Bacteria; kingdom Bacillati; phylum Bacillota; class Bacilli; order Caryophanales; family Paenibacillaceae; genus Paenibacillus; species Paenibacillus sp. V4I7. The sequence goes on from NZ_JAUSZD010000002.1 coordinate 5,507,515, forward strand.
ATGGTACATGGAGTGCCGTTAAATTTCTCAGCCAATTCTACTGCACGTTCAAACGTTCGGTTAACCACGATAACTTTGTTAGCGCCATTTGCATAAAGGTGCTTCACTGTGAGTTCGCTCATTTTACCAGCACCAATAATCATAACCGTCTTGTTCATGTAAGTACCAAATATTCGTTTACCAAGTTCCACCGCGGCGTAGCTGACGGAAACTGGATTATTGCTAATGCCTGTTTCGGAGTGTGCTTTTTTGGCAAGTGTCACGGATTGCTTAAACAATGTATTGAAATAAGCCCCGGTTGCTTTCATATTTTGAGATGATAAAAAAGCATCCCGCACTTGTCCTAGAATTTGGGTTTCCCCAATAACCATAGAATCTAAACCGCTTGTTACGCGGAATAAATGTTCAATCGCTTTTTCATTTTCATACATATATAAATGCTTTTGGAATTGATCCTTACTGACTTGGAACCAACGTTCAATGAAGTGAGTCAAGTAATGACTGCACATCTGCGGTCGATCCACAACAGCGTAGATTTCCGTGCGATTGCAGGTGGCGACAATTACACACTCCAATATGCTTTTCGTGTCTTTCAATTCTGCCAATGCCTTAGGTAAATCCTGATCGGAAAAAGCGAACTTTTCCCGAATTTCTACCGGGGCCGTACGATAATTCAAGCCAAGTGCGATAATATGCAAAGGTACCACCTGCCTTTCCGTCTATTTCTATGAACCATTATAGCACAGCAAAACAAGCAATCCGACAAATTTTTTGTATAATTTATGAATGCTTCATTCTGCTCGTTAGTTTTAACAGCATTTCGTTTCTATATACCTAATATAGGGATCTTTGAGCGTAGCTCAAAGTCTCTCCGCTTAGGGATCTTTGGCTCCACTCAAAAAAAGATCCCTATATATTCTTATTGAAGTCCTTTTTTTCGTATAAAAGAGGTTAAATTTCGATCTAGCTCAGTTAGCTTCGCATTTTGGGACGAGACAATATCGCCATTCGAAGCCATGAGTTTCTCATACAGTTCGTATAGACTCTTGTACTGAAGCCAAACATCCTTCAAAACCTGGATCTCATCTGCCTTTAACGTTCGCTCTCCCCCCACCTGCAGACGCTTCAAGTACTGCGTTAGCTGGGTCATACTGTCCAGTGAAGTCAGATATTCACTTCCTCCCGCAGCAAGCACCAGGCGTTCATGCGTATAACTTGCCGAGTATAGAGCTTGCCCCACAGCATCCAATCCTTCGGTATCTTTGCTTTGGGCAGCTTCCTCCAGATAGCTCTTCAGAAGTTCCATCTGAAACAGAGATACTTGATACAGTAGATGAGTAGCGTCGTGCTCTTCTTTATGAGGACCAAGTATTTGAACGAGCTGATAGATAGGCCAGATGATGAGAAAAAGTACAATACTGTAAATCACTGCTTTTCTAACTATTTTCTGTTTCAAATCCGTTCCCCCAGTTCATGTTTGCTTCATGCTCGGACATGTGTCGCAATAACATTGTATGGGTATCTGGACAAACAAATAACCACGGATTTCTCCGTGGTTATCGTTATTGTTATGCGCAGATTTTTATTTAACAAGCTCTGCTTGCTTCATTTCAGGAGTTTCTACTTGCAGTTCACCCATTCCGCGAACTAATTTCTTCGCATAGAATGTTTCTGGTTTCAATACGGATACCATAAAGTCAATTGCTAATTGAGGGTCCACTGTCTCACCGCAAGTATAACAGTCAAGCGCGGCAAAACCTCTCTCAGGATAAGTATGAATGGAGAGATGACTCTCGGACAACATAACAAGTACAGTTGCTCCTTGTGGTTCAAATTGCTTGGATTGTACAGATAGTACGGTTGCTCCGCATACCTCGGCAGCTTCTACCATCTGAGCCTGCAGCCAATCTGCATTGTTCAGAAGTTCGAAATCTACCCCCCAAGTATCTACAGCAACGTGTCTTCCGAAAGTTGAGTATTCTGTTTCCATCTTTCGGTTCCCCCTTCCTAGGAATAAAATGTCTGAAAAAAATTTCATCCGCTAGGACCTACGTCATTCACTTCCCGAGGGTATAATCTCTCGCAACATTCAATGTCCTGAGTGAATCCTGGTTCCTATATTGTTTCAACGAGAATAAAAATAACATCTATCGACGAGAAATGCAATAGTTTTTTTTGTCAAATGCTTTAAAACAAAAAAGACCCTAAAAAGGGTCTATTGTAATTGTGGGTATATGTGATGGTTAAGCCTCCAATATAAACAAACGATGCGTTAGCTCATTGAGGCGAGTGTCGATCTGTTGATGTTCTTCCTGTTGTTGCAGCATATTACGCAAATCTAGAAGATGGTTAATTTGATCGTAGATCATTTCAATCTCTTGCTCGACTTCTCTCTTTTGGAACATTTGCTGCATGAGACCAATGGTGTCTTTGTACTCATAAATAACGGTCAACAATTGCCCTTTGACTTCCTCGATTTTAACGACGGTTCCACGTTCATAGTAGTAAACCATTGTATAACTAGGGTAAATTCGGTTTACTGTTGCGCTTCCTTTAAACTCTGATACCGCTTTACGCATCAAATTAGCAAGTAAGGTGTTACTTAATCTGCAGGATCCTGTGCATTCATATAGGCCCGATTTCTTCTCAAATGAAAGGACGATTTCCTGACCTGCTCCATCTTGAAAAACAACCTCTTGGTTGCCATTTTCCAAGACTTTCACTTGCAATGTCACTTGATGATCCACAAACATTTGAAAAAACCTGAACATCTCGGCTTCTGTTAACTGGAGGCAGGTTTTGACATATTCAGTCGCTAACCTTTGTGCCATAAAAATCCCTCGATTCTTTGTTTTCAAGCCATTAACTATTACCTTGTTTATTATTATACTACATGCGTCTCTAATATTCCTGCGTGCATTTCATTATAATCAGCCAAATATTCTGAAAAAACCAAGGAATTACGGAATGCCAGCAAATTTTCCCCAGTAAACCTCGCTTTCCCGTGTGCTTCTTCTTGATTTTCTCTGTCTTTTGACGTCCTCCCCATCATTACACAAAAAACCGCCCTATGAATCAGGACGGTTCTTGTTCTTTATCTTGTTCTTGCTCAATCACGAGTTCAGCAGCTTCTTCAGGCTCTGGCTCTCCATATGCAATGGCTTGCTCTAGAATCCCCCAAAGCTCGTCCTTGCCGAGCCCAAGCTCCGAGGAAAACATCAACGGCTGGACACCCTTATCCATCCCCAGTGTCTCTCGAACAATCTTGATATGCTTTGGCCATCTGCTTTTCGGGATCTTGTCGGCCTTGGTCGCAACGACGATGACTGGCACATCATTATGTCTTAGCCACTCGTACATAGCTTGATCATCTTTGGAAGGAGGATGACGTAAATCAACTAATTGCATAACAAGGCGCAGTGTTTCTCGATTCATTAAGTAGCTCTCAATGAACTTCCCCCACTGCTCCCGTTTCGTTTTTGAAACTTTGGCGTATCCATAACCTGGAAGATCTACGAAATATAAGTCCTGGTTGATTTTATAATAGTTAAGCGTTTGGGTTTTGCCGGGCTGTGAGCTGGTTCTGGCCAAATTTTTGCGGGAGATCAAACAGTTAATAAGTGAGGATTTCCCGACATTAGAACGCCCTGCCAGAGCAATCTCTGGCAAGGCATCCTCTGGATATTGGCTAGGCCCAACCGCACTGATAATAAACTCAGCTTGATTGACTTTCATGGATGTTCAACTACTTTCTATCGTTATCCGACTTGCACGGGAGGCTTATTTTTGACAAGCGCATGTTCAAGCACTTGATCCATATGGCTGACTGGAATAAAGGTCATCTCGGCGCGGACACTTTCTGGAATTTCGACGATGTCTTTCTCATTATCCTGAGGCAGCAGGATGGTACGGATACCAGCTCGATGTGCAGCGAGTGCCTTTTCTTTGAGCCCTCCGATTGGAAGTACTCTGCCGCGCAACGTAATTTCACCTGTCATAGCAACTACTCGAGAAACTGGAATATTCGTCAATGCTGAAATCAATGCCGTAGCCATCGTAATTCCTGCGGATGGACCATCCTTTGGAATGGCACCTTCAGGGATGTGAATATGGATATCGTTCTTCTCATGAAAGTCAGGCGCAATGCCTAACACATCAGCCCGTGAGCGTGTATAACTGAAAGCAGCTTGTGCCGATTCCTTCATCACATCACCAAGTTTACCCGTCAAAGTCAATTTGCCTGTTCCAGGCATTACGGTGACCTCAATGACTAAGGTATCTCCGCCAACTTCCGTCCAAGCAAGGCCTGTCACAGCACCTATTTGATCTTTCTCTTCGGCTACATTATAGCGGAACTTGCTCGGTCCTAGATAGTCCTTCAAGTTTTCTTCTGTTACATGTACCGGTGTAGTTGGGTCAGATACGATCTTTTTAGCTGCTTTGCGATTCATACCTGCAACTTGCTGCTCTAAATTACGAACGCCCGCTTCTCGTGTATATTCACGTACGATTTTCATTAAGGCATCTTCATCCACAACAAGTTGTTCTTCTTCTAAACCATGATCACGCTTCTGCTTAGGGAGCAAATACTTTTTCGCAATTTGCAGCTTCTCAATCTCTGTGTAGCCAGGAATGTAGAGAACTTCCATCCGATCCAACAGAGGGCGAGGAATATTGTGAACGGCATTCGCCGTTGTCACGAACATGACATTGGACAAGTCAAACGGAACTTCAATGAAATGATCACTAAAAGTGCTATTCTGCTCGGGATCAAGAACTTCAAGCAATGCCGAAGCCGGATCTCCGCGGAAATCCATGGCCATTTTATCAATTTCGTCTAGCAAGAAAACAGGATTATTCGTACCAGCGTTCTTCATCCCCTGGATTATCCGTCCCGGCATAGCCCCAACATACGTACGACGATGACCACGAATTTCGGCTTCATCTCTGACCCCGCCAAGAGAAATACGAATGAACTGTCTTCCCATGGATCTAGCAATCGAACGAGCAATGGAGGTTTTACCAACGCCCGGAGGTCCAACTAAACAAAGGATAGGTCCTTTCAGCTTCTTAACAAGCTTCTGTACCGCTAAGTACTCGAGTACGCGCTCCTTTGGCTTCTCAAGTCCGAAGTGATCCTCGTTCAAGATTTCCTCAGCCTTATCTAAATCCAAGTCATCATCCGTATTTTTGGACCAAGGCAGTCCTAGCAGCCAGTCAATATAGTTGCGGATGACGCCTCCCTCAGCAGAAGTCGCTGGCATCTTCTCTAGGCGGTCGATTTCCTTCTCAACCTTCTCGCGGACTTTATCTGGCAATTCAGCTTCCGTCAACTGGTTGCGTAGGTCATCCACTTCGCCAGCACGGCCTTCCTTATCGCCAAGTTCCTTTTGGATTGCTTTCATCTGTTCGCGAAGGTAGTACTCCTTCTGCGTTTTCTCCATTTGTTTCTTAACACGTTGACTAATTTTACGTTCGAGTTCAAGCACTTCTCGCTCATTATTCAAGATATTGAGCATTTTCTCGAGACGTTCACGTACATCTACGGTCTCCAAAATCTCTTGTTTATCCTTTATTTTGAGCGATAAATGGCTGCATATAACATCTGCTAAACGGCCTGGTTCATCAATGTCCGAAACAGCAGCAAGCGTTTCTGGTGTAACCTTTTTCGATAAATTAATGTAATGCTCGAATTGGCTTAGTACACTTCGCATGAGCGCATCGATCTCAGGATCGGTGATTTCTTGCTCCGGTAATTCCTTAGCCGTGACTTCATAATATTCATCATTCACAAGGTATTCAACAATTTCAGCACGCAAAACGCCTTCTACCAAGACACGAATCGTACCATTCGGTAGTTTCAGCATTTGCCTTACCTTAGCAATTGTCCCGATGCGATAAATATCCTCTTTGGCAGGTTCTTCTATGTTGATCTCTGATTGAGAGCAGAGGAGAATCATGCTGTCATCCACCATTGCCCGCTCTAGTGCTTTAACCGACTTTTCTCGCCCTACATCCAGATGTAGAACCATGCTCGGATAAACCAGCAGTCCCCTTAGAGGCAATAGCGGCAATCTGCGCACCTTGATTTTTCCGGGTCCCATCCTCTGCACCTCCTAATATATGGATCTTTCAACTGTACCCCTCGTTGCCCTTTACATTTTATCAAAACTGCAAACAAAACACCAACTGGCACTCTGACGCATCATGTAAGGTTATCTCAACTCTGATTTAGGAGTCAATTGTATGTTGTGAATTAGCATGTAAAATAGGTAAAGACGAAGCTGGAATTGTCCTTTCCGAAGCAAAAGGCAAGTGAATCACATTATCATGAAGCTCTAAGCCTAATGCAACTTCCAACACTTCCTCGATCGAGTCAGCAGCGAGCACCTCTACCCCCGGCAAATTAGCAAACATTTCTTGCCAGTTTTCTTTAGGGATAATGACTTTGGTAGCTCCCGCTTGGAATGCAGCTTCGACCTTTGCTACAACGCCGCCAACGGGTTTAACTTTACCATGAATACTCATTTCCCCCGTCATTGCCAATTTATTATCCACAGGTATTTTATGTATTGCAGATGCAATAGCTGTCGCCATGGAAATGCCTGCAGAAGGTCCATCGATAGGCACCCCGCCTGGGAAATTAATATGCAGATCATAATCTGACGTATTAAACCCAAGTTTGCGAAGGACGGTCAGCACATTTTCCACCGAACCGCGCGCCATACTCTTTCTGCGAATGGTTCGCGAGCCTCCTCCCATTTCCTCTTCATCTACAACACCCGTAATATTAAATTTGCCAGTACCCGCAGCGGCAATTGGTATTGCGGTCACTTCAATCTCAAGTAGTGTACCCAAATTAGGACCATACACAGCTAATCCATTGACGAATCCAATTTGCGGTTGTGCTGGTATTTTCCGCTCTGGTCTAGGTGGAATTTGCGATGAATTGACAACCCACTCAATGTCGGCTGCGGTAATCTCATCTCGCTTATCCGTTAAGGCAATACCCGCGGCAAGCTGAATCACATTCACAGCCTCTCTGCCGTTGGTTGCATATTTCGTTACAACTTGAACAGCAGCTTCACATTTCTTGAAGCCAATCTTATCAAGTGCTTTACGAGCAATTTCGCCTACCTCACTTGGTAAAAGAGGACGGAAATAAATTTCCAAGCAGCGCGAACGGATAGCTGGAGGAATCTCGCTTGGAGTACGTGTTGTAGCCCCTACTAAACGGAAATCAGCGGGTAGACCATTTTGAAATATATCATGAATATAGCCTGGAATATTCGCATCTTCAGAACTATAATACGCACTCTCCAGAAATACTTTGCGATCTTCCAGCACCTTTAATAATTTGTTCATTTGTGTGGGGTGTAATTCACCGATCTCATCGATAAATAGAATCCCGCCATGCGCTTTTGTTACAGCACCTGGTTTAGGTTGTGGAATTCCCGCAACCCCCATTGCACCAGCACCTTGATAAATAGGATCATGAACTGATCCGATTAACGGATCGGCAATTCCTCTTTCGTCAAAGCGTGCTGTCGTGGCATCGATTTCTGTAAATTTGGAATCCGGACGGAAGGGTGACTCCTGATTCTTCTTAGCTTCCTCTAGAACGACACGAGCCGCAGCTGTTTTGCCAACACCAGGCGGACCATAAATTATGACATGCTGCGGATTGGGACCGCATAGTGCAGCTTTTAAGGCTTTCAATCCTTCAATCTGGCCAACGATATCCTGCATGGAGGACGGTCTTGTTTTCTCCGAGAGTGGTTTTGTTAGCGAAATGGATCTTAGTTTTCTTAATTTCTCCAATTCTTTCCTGGACTCTCTATCGACAGCAGACCGGTTCGTCTGTTGATTGCGCAGCAAATTCCAGAAATACAACCCAATCACAACGGCAAAGAAAACTTGAATTACCATAAGAATAATACTTAAACTCATTTGTCATACCTCCTAAGAGCTTTGCTTTGGCAAAACTGTCATCGTAAGCATATGCTTAGTTTTTGGAAGAAAACTACTTCGCAAGTTATTTGCGGCCTTCGTCAAACAGCTCAACTTTTTTGTCATAACTTCCATTATTCCCGTGTAAAAGAAGGTTAATCCAATTCATGCAAACTTTTGCGTGACGTATGATAGCCCCCTTACAGAAGAAGGATAAGCTTAGATATTCATGCAAAAGGATGTGGTTCGCTTGAAGCAAAGCTTGATGATTTTATTACTTTTCCTTTGCCTTTGTAAGACATCAGATGCGTACGCTTTAGCTAATAATCCCTTGATGCCTAATGCTGATATCATTATCGACGTAGGGCATGGGGGCATAGATAGCGGAGCTTTACACGGTAAATATCAAGAAAAAGATATGAATTTAGCCATATCCAAAAAAACATACAAGCTGCTTAAGAAAAGGGGCTATCGAGTCATCATCAACAGGACGGAGGACTACGCTTTAAGTGAAGATAACAAGTGGTCGTTCGGTGGAAGACACCGTAAGGATTTAGCGCAGCGTTCCGGAATCGCCAACACCATTAAGCCCAAAATAATGTTAAGCATGCATATTAATTGGTCAAGTAAATCCGATCGTAGAGGCCCTCTTGTTATTTATCAAAATCAATCGGACAGCATTTTGCTTGCTCAACTTTTGCAGGATTCCCTAAATCGTCTTTATGGAACGGAAGAACTGGCTGTTCTCGGCAAAAAATATTATGTGCTTAAGCACACGAAATGCCCGTCTGTTATCGTTGAATTAGGATTTATTTCGAATAAAGCAGACCGCAAGCTGCTGAATGACTCTCATCATCAAGCCAAGCTAGCAAAAGCCATTACTCAAGCGGTAGATCAATACTTTGCTATGATCCATCCTAGTTAGTATTTAGTTTCATTGTTTGTGAAATCGGAACAAAGACAGCTTCCTTTTGAATGATCGGAATGGCCTCTTTAATGACTTGGGCTGTTTTTTTCCCTGGTGGACCCACATGTCCAATCGCGATGACCAGGTCTCGTTGATTGACTAACTTTTTAAACTTCACCATTTGCTTACTGATGTGACTGTACGTGTAAAGATCATCGAAGAAAAGTTGATTCTCAGAATAAGGAACTCCACTTTGGCCCGCTAGCTTGCCGATTAGGCTTTTTGTAGAAGTACGGCTATCTAATAAAATGAGATTTTTTTCTTTGCAGATTTCAACGAGAATTTTCATCACTCTCTTATCCGCAGTAGCCTTGGATCCCATATGATTATTAATTCCTATTACATAGGGAATATCTTCGATTGCTGCTACGATCCGTTTGTGAATCTCATCATTCGATAAGTCAGTAGTAATGGCTCCTGGACCTAACCAACTCTTCTTGCCTCGCACAGGTTCCATTGGTAGGTGTAGAATGACTTCATGCCCCTTATCGTGTGCTAATTGCGCATCTTGTTTGGTAGAGGGCAGGAAAGGCATGACAGCGACTGTGAAAGGGATGGGTAGATTCATCATCTCATTAGTGCCTTCCATATTATTGCCAAAGTCATCAATGACAATAGCAACCTTCTTGCTCTTAATTTCAGCCACATGTTGTGTTGGCATTGCTACATCTGAAGCACCCGTATGCCATGGTAAGAGAAGCAAAAAAATCCCTACGATTACCGTAAGGGTAATGTGACGAACAGTCCTATACTTGTTTTGCAAATTCATAGCATTCTCCTTGTTTGCACTTAATCGTTAGAAAAACTTACTTCAATTGAACAAGCTTTCCAGTTTTACTCATTATGCTTCTCTTGCGTAACAAATATGCGTAAAAGGAATAAACGGTTTTGGGGGGCTGGTGCGGGAGTTAGTGAGGGAGAGTTGGTCCGGGAAATAATGCAAGTATTGATGTGGATATGGGTGCGGGTACGGGAATTAATACAGGAGCCAAATACAGGTGCAGGAAAATAGCGCACCCATGTTCCGCTAATTCAATTTTCTAGCGCATATTTCCAAAATAGCGCACTGTGGTTCCCTTTACCGGGGTATCAGTTCCAATCCCATATACAATCATAGGCTCTGAATATCCAACAGATAGCACAAAAAAGCCGTTAAAAGCACCTCACCGAGGTACCTTTAACGGCTTACTTCTTTAACATATATGCGATTAGTGCTTACGTCCTGGAATAACACCAGTTTTTTCATAAGAATCTACGATGATATCAATTTCTTTCTTTAACTCATTAAGCAGTTCTGCTTCAGGAACCTTGCGAATCATTTCTCCATAACGGAAAAGCATGCCTTCACCACGAGCTCCTGCAATACCGATGTCAGCTTCACGCGCTTCCCCAGGACCATTCACTGCACAGCCAAGGACAGATACCTTAATCGGCACTTTGATCTTTGCAATATAGTCCTCGACCTCGTTAGCGATTGAGAACAAGTCGATATCCAAGCGACCGCAAGTAGGACAAGAAACAAGAGTAGCAGCATTGGTAATCAAGCCAAATGTTTTGAGCAGCTCGCGAGCTACTTTAATCTCTTCTACTGGGTCCGCGCTAAGCGAAATACGCAGTGTATTACCGAGTCCCATATTGAGCAGTGTTCCGATACCTGCCGCACTCTTCACGGCCCCTGTAAAGAGCGTGCCAGCTTCTGTAATCCCGAGGTGAAGTGGGTAGTTGAATGCTTTAGCCGCTTGGGAATAAGCTGCAATCGCCATAGGAACATCGGAAGCTTTGAGTGAAACGATAATATCGTGGAAATCAAGCTCTTCCAGAACGTTAATGTGGAACAAGGCACTTTCAACCATAGCCTCAGGCGTTGGGTACCCATACTTTTCGAGAAGATGATTCTCTAGTGAGCCAGCATTGACCCCAATACGAATTGGAATACCACGTTCCTTACAAGCTTTAACAACCGCTTCTACCTTCTCGCGGCGGCCGATATTACCTGGATTGATACGCACTTTATCGATGCCATTCTCAATAGCAGCAAGCGCTAAGCGATGGTCAAAATGAATATCCGCAACGAGTGGTATATGAATTTGTTTTTTGATTTCTTTAATGGCCTCAGCGGCTTCCTTGTTGTTCACGGTGACACGAACGATTTGGCATCCAGCTTCTTCCAGACGAAGGATTTCTGCAACTGTCGCCTTCACATCCGCTGTCTTCGTTGTACACATACTTTGCATGATGACTTCATTACTGCCACCGATCGTCAAATCGCCTACACGAACGGCCCGCGTATCTTTTCTATGGAACATTATGGTTTCTCTCCCCATGACACCAAACATCCTCCGCTCCAATCCCATTAACAGGGGATCGGATTGGAGGCTGTGTGTAATTTGTGAAATTATGGGTTACGCACTTTCTTCTTTCTTCTTACCAGTCGTCTGCGCACCATCTTTGGTCGTCAAAACAGGAGTGATCTTGTTTTGAACTGTTTCCTTAGATACCACACATGTCGTGACGTCTGTTCTCGAAGGGACTTCGAACATCACATCAAGCATAATGCTCTCAATGATGGCTCTCAGGCCGCGCGCGCCAGTATTACGTTTGATAGCTTCTTTAGCAATGGCATCAAGTGCCTCTGCGTCAAATTCGAGTGAGACGTTATCCATCTCAAGCATCTTCTGGTATTGCTTCACGAGCGCATTTTTAGGCTCCGAAAGAATACGCACAAGGGCTGGTTCATCCAGCGGCTCTAGTGTAGAGATGACCGGTAAACGACCCACGAATTCCGGAATTAAACCGAATCGTAAGAGATCTTCCGGAAGCACCATGGATAAGTACTCGCCTGGTTTCAAATCTACTTTAGCCCCATCTGTGCTAAAGCCAATTACTTTTTTACCGATTCTGCGTTTGATAATTTGCTCAAGTCCATCAAAAGCTCCGCCGCAAATAAACAGAATGTTGGTTGTATCAATTTGAATGAATTCTTGATGCGGATGCTTACGTCCACCTTGAGGAGGAACTGAGGCAACCGTACCTTCAAGAATTTTGAGTAAAGCTTGTTGTACACCTTCACCGGAAACGTCTCTTGTAATGGACGGGTTCTCGGATTTACGTGCCACTTTATCGATCTCGTCAATATAGATAATGCCGCGTTCGGCTTTTTCTACATCATAATCTGCAGCTTGAATCAGTTTGAGCAAAATATTCTCAACGTCTTCGCCCACATAACCAGCTTCTGTTAATGAAGTGGCATCCGCGATTGCAAAAGGAACATTCAGAATTTTGGCCAGCGTTTGCGCTAGCAACGTTTTACCGCTTCCTGTAGGTCCTAAAAGTACGATGTTACTTTTTTGAAGCTCAACATCTTCCAATTTGTTTTGCGAATTAATACGCTTATAGTGGTTATAAACCGCTACAGCCAATGATTTTTTCGCTTGATCCTGCCCGATTACGTACTGATCCAAAATATTGCGAATTTCTTTTGGTTTCGGAACATCTTTCAGATCAAGCTCTTCTTCATGCCCTAATTCTTCTTCCACAATCTCCGTGCAAAGCTCTATACATTCATCACAAATGTAAACTCCCGGACCTGCAACAAGTTTGCGAACTTGGTCTTGGGATTTTCCACAAAAGGAACATTTGAGTTGGCCTTTTTCATCGTTAAATTTAAACATGGGATCACTCCTTTATTTCAAGTCGTTTCGAGTGATAACCTCGTCGATTAACCCGTATGTCTTCGCTTCATAAGCGCTCATAAAGTTATCTCGGTCGGTGTCTCTTTCGATCTTTTCAAGCGGCTGTCCCGTCCGGTCCACATAGATCTGGTTGAGTTTTTGTTTCGTTTTGATAATCCAATCCGCGTGGATTTTGATATCGGTTGCTTGACCTCTTACACCGCCGAGCGGTTGGTGAATCATAACTTCTGCATTCGGCAGCGCGTATCGCTTACCTTTGGCACCTGCTGTTAATAGCAGAGAACCCATACTTGCAGCCATACCTACACAAATCGTAGATACATCTGGTTTAATAAACTGCATGGTATCGAAGATACCCATTCCAGCTGTTACAGATCCACCTGGTGAATTGATATATAAGTGGATATCCTTATCGGGATCCTGAGCTGATAAAAAGAGCAGCTGGGCAATGACCAAATTAGCCACATCGTCATCAATAGCGCTCCCAATGAAGATAATGCGGTCCTTTAATAAACGCGAGTAGATATCGTAAGAACGTTCCCCACGAGCCTCTTGTTCAACAACCATAGGAATAAGACTCATTGTACCAACTCCTTTTGCGGCAATAGCCAAGTTCTCTCAATTGAGATTCAGATACAGTTTAACACGTTTGAACAGCAAAGTCATTTTTTCAGAGAACTGCTATGTATGAGGGTATTTCTTATGGTCTTGGACAGATTGGGGGCTAAAATAGGGTAAAAGAAAGGCACGTTGCTTACGTACGTGCCTTTACTTACCTTATTTATACAGCTGCGGAAACATGCTTGCTATTTTCAAGCAAGAAGTCAACCGTTTTTCTAATCACAAGATCGTTGCTCAGACCTTCTAGGCTGCCGTTTGAAGTAAACAGTTCACGAAGTTCTGCTGTTGTTTTTTGGTAGGATTGTGCATATTTCTCAAGCTCCGTGTCAACTTCTTCATCGGAAACTGTGATTTTTTCTGCAGCTGCGATGGCTTCAAGAACAAGGTTGTTACGAACACGCTTATCAGCATCTTCTCTCATTTGTTCTTTTAGCACGCTCTCGTTTTGACCGGAGAACTGGAAGTAGATCTCAAGAGTCATGCCTTGCGAGCGAAGACGTCTTTCGAATTCCTTCACCATAACATCTAGCTCTGCTTCTACCATGGAAGCTGGAATTTCAACATCAGCATTAGTTGCAGCTTTTTCAACAACAGCTGTTTCCAGAGCAGCCTCTGAATCTTTTTCTTTGCGCTCTTGAAGACGTTTTTTCAGTTCTTCTTTGTACTCTACAAGTGTATCGTACTCGCTCACATCTTTAGCAAATTCATCATCAAGCTCTGGCAAGTTTTTGCGTTTAATATCGTGAATTTTCACTTTAAACACAGCTGCTTTGCCTTTCAAATCTTCGGAGTGGTAGTTTTCAGGGAAGCTAACGTTAACTTCTTTCTCTTCGCCTTTACCAAGACCGACGAGTTGCTCTTCGAAACCTGGAATGAAGGAGTTGGAACCAAGCTCAAGGGAGTATTTCTCCGCTTTACCGCCTTCGAATGCTTCACCATCAACGAATCCTTCGAAGTCAAGGACAACAACGTCACCATTTGCTGCTTGTCCTTCTTCAAGAACAACCAATTCAGCATGACGTTGTTGCAAACGAGTAAGCTCTTCATTCAATTCTTCATCGGTAACTTCTGCGCTTACTGCTTCAACTTCGATACCTTTGTATTCGCCAAGTGTTACTTCAGGCTTAACAGTTACTTTAGCTTTGAACTTCAGTACTTGTCCTTTGCCGAATTGCTCAACGTCTACTTCAGGACGATCGACAGGCTCGATTTTAACCTCTTCAATCGCTTCCACATAAACTTCTGGCAAAATGATATCTAAAGCATCTTGATACAAGCTTTCTACACCAAATTTAGCTTCAAATATTGAACGAGGCACTTTCCCTTTACGGAATCCTGGAACATTCACTTTTGCTGATACCTTTTTAAATGCTTTATCCAAAGCATCTGCTACGCGGTCTGCGCCAACTTCCACTTCAAGAACGCCTACGTTCTTCTCTATTTTTTCCCAACTTGCTTTCATTTTATGCTTTCCCCTCCAAAAATGTACGATGACATATTTTCACGTTACGCTCATTACAACCATTCTATTATACCATATAAGATTTTCATTTCAAGGCAACCTTTCTTGCCTTATGATGGATCCGGATTAAACTGCTTCACAAACGCTTGAAGCACATGGTTAGCTCGCTTCCACTGAAGCTTCATAGAATCAACAATCCCGTAATTGTCTAGTAATTCTTCCCGACTCACACTGCCAAATAATTTCTCTTGTAGAATAGCATGCAAGGCAGATGCCCATACATCAACAGCGCCTTCTTCCGCATTCTGTAAATCCGTATAGATTGATGTCCCATAGGCATAGGCTAGAAATTCCTGCCAAGTCTGCTTGGCAAAATAAACAAAATCAGGTTGGCTTATTTCACTAATGTCCCCGACTCTGCGAATCATATCACGAATGCGTGATGGAAATTCCTCCGGGCACATCGGTGTCTCTTCGATCTCGACAAGGATTTTTTCCCCATTCTTAGGGAACTCGATAAATCCACGCTCACCCATCTGTTTAAGCGCCTGCAAAGCTTTAAATTGAATGTGAGGGTGCCGCGGCTTCTCACATAGCCACTCCTTTACACGTTGGCTTACGTCAGATTGATCAATAAACGCCAATTGTTCAAGGGCATTGACTTGCTGCTCTAATGTACCGTCTCTTAGCATATTCAGAAGCTTAAGCGCAAAAGCGCCATCATCGGCTGTCTTTTCTTGTATGTACTGCCGTAATAGATCCGTTTCTTCCTCTGGATCATCTTCCAATGGAGACGTCATTGGGAACATGGATTCCGGATACATGGTACACAGCCAATTCCTCAGGGCTTCCCATTGTTCGGTTTTGTGATGGTCTACTGTCGGAAATTGCAGTAGAAAGGTTAGCAATTGGAGTGCATCACTATACTGCTCTGTTTTTAGAAACCGAGTCAGCTCCTCTTCGTAATATTGCTCTGTTTTCGGAAAAAGAATTAAGTTATTGATGGATGGGTCCGTTATGATGATCACCTCAGAAATCTTGGTCTCGCTGGTGACAGTTTACTTGATTGTCCAAGTGATTGCAAAATAAACATTTAAAATAGGGTTGACTTCACTTGAAACTATATGATAATATAACTCTTGCTTCGCTAAACGGATCACATCCGCAAGGTAAGAAGAGGTCTATGTCTCAGTAGCTCAGCTGGATAGAGCACACGCCTTCTAAGCGTGCGGTCGGGGGTTCGAATCCCTCCTGGGACGTTTATGTACGGCAAAGGATCGCGAGAAATCGCGGTTTTTTTTGTTTATAAGAAAAATAAAATTCACTATGCTACGAATCTTTCATATTGTGCTATACTCTTTTCAATTACATATTTTTTCGAATAAATGAGGTGCCCTTGCGTAGCAAGCAAGGGGTAACAGGGAATCGGGTGCAAATCCCGAGCGGTCCCGCCACTGTATTCGGGGAGTTTCTTTCTATCATGTCACTTGATGCATATTCAGGGAAGGCAGAAAGAATACGATGATCCGAGAGCCAGGAGACCTACCTTCATTTATGCACCCAGAAACCTTCGCGGAAAGGAGCGGTGTACGTCAAGTCTCTCGACATGTAGCTTATATTTGTCGTTTATTCGTACGTACCCACGACCAATCCATCAGGATTGGTCTTTTTTGTTTGTTATTCGAACTTCAATTAGGAGGAATTTAAAAAACATGCAAACAAAATCACGAAAGACAAAGGTCGTTAGCTTCTTACTAGTGGTTATAGGGTTAGCCCTTTATCTATTCATTAATGAACCGCAAACCGTCAACGGCATGCACATTATGGAAGGATTTCTCCCCGTAGGTTGGGCTATATTTTGGTGGGCAGCCTTCCTTCCGTTCTTCTTTCTTGGTGTCCGAGCACTTATCAAAATTACGAAAGAACATCCAGAGCTCAAAATTATGCTCGGTCTTGCTGCTGCGTTCACTTTCGTACTTTCAGCACTAAAGATTCCTTCTGTGACCGGAAGCAGTTCTCATCCAACAGGTACAGGTTTAGGAGCTGTAATGTTCGGACCGCTCCCTATGAGCGTCCTAGGATCGATTGTATTGTTATTTCAAGCGGTTTTACTTGCTCATGGAGGACTTACGACTCTCGGGGCAAATGCATTCTCAATGGCCCTCTCCGGTCCAGTAGTTGGTTACTTCATATATAAGTCCATGATGAAAACAACCGGCAAACAAAAATGGTCGATATTTTTGGCGGCTGCTCTTGCCGACTTATCCACATACATTGTTACTTCTGTCCAATTAGCTCTTGCATTCCCGGCTGAACAAGGTGGATTTATGGCATCCTTCTTGAAATTCGGCGGTATTTTTGCCATTACGCAAATCCCTCTTGCCATTAGTGAAGGCATTTTAACCGTATTAATATGGAATTGGTTACAATCTTACAGCCCTAAAGAACTATCTATCCTACAACATAAAATGAAAGGAGCTTCTGAGCAATGAAAACTCGTACTTTAAATACCCTTATGCTGATTGCTGTTGTATTACTGGCAGTCTTGCCCCTTATTTTCGTACAAGGCGAATTTGGAGGAGCTGATGATACCGCTGAACAATTAATTCAGAGTATTCAACCTTCCTATACGCCATGGTTCTCTTCTTTATTTGAGCTCCCAGCTGAGACAGAAAGTATGCTATTCGCCTTACAAGCGGCCATTGGCGCTGGCTTCATCGGGTTTGCCTTTGGCTTTTTCAAAGGGAAAGCGTCTAAATCCAAAAACCAATGATAAAACGAATCGATTCGCTATCTTATAAAAATGCCTTACGCCCCCTGTCACCGATGTGGAAGTGCGGTTTTGCAGTTATCATGCTGCTGTTTTCTTATCTAACGCATCCACCCGTCCAGGTGCTTATAGCGTTATGGATGACTCTATGGACGGTTGGCTACGCTCGCGTTCCGATCAAATATTATGTAACTGTCATCGGTGCTGCATGCCTTTTTTTTGTGGGGAGTGTACCCGCATTAGTCGTAGAGATCCGTCCTCTGCCAGAAGCCATGCCTGATATTCATGAGGTGGCGGCCTTTATATTCATGGACTGGAAATTGTCCGTTACTTCAACAGGTCTTTTGCTAATTGGAAAATTATTCATTCGTATTATAGCGAGCTTAAGTTGCGTGTCCTTTATTATGTTCAGCACTCCTTTTTCTGAATTGCTGCAAGTCTTACAAAAAGTTCGTGTTCCCAAGCTGGTTCTGGAAATTATGCTTATTATGTATCGGTTTCTGTTCATCCTATTTGAAATAGCCAATAACATGTCTCTAGCTCAGCAATCAAGAGGCGGTCAGACCGGTTTCCAAAATAGATTAAAGGATACAGCCATTATAATTGTTCAAATGTTTATCAAAACGATGCAGCGGTATAAATCATTGTCAAATGGCCTTGTCTCCCGAGGTTTTACGGATGACATTCATATGGTGCCTTACCGAGCTAATCCTGTACCTTTTCGATATAAATTGGAAAGTTATGTAGGGTTCACACTCTTACTGCTGCTCGAAATTTGGCTGCATTGAAATTGGAGGAGTACCGATGAGCACGATTTTAGAAACCTTAGAAGTAAGTTTCAGCTATCCCTTTTCACAGACCATGGCTTTAAACAAATTAAAGCTCCGCATCCCCGAGGGAAAAAAAACGGCCATTTGCGGTCATAACGGTTCTGGCAAATCGACTTTATTTCTTCATGCTATTGGCATTCATTCACCTTCATCGGGTCAAGTTTTATGGAAGAACGAACCTTTAACTTACACTCGCAAAGAACTCAAACAATTACGTCAAGATGTTGGACTTGTGTTTCAAGACCCTGAACAGCAGCTCATTTTGAATACTCCTTATGAGGATGTCACCTACGGACTGCGGAATGCTGCCATTCCTGAACTTGAGATTACTCGCCGAGCAGAAGCTATATTACAAACGATGGGACTCGAACACTTAGCGCACACACCCATTCACCACTTGAGCCTCGGTCAAAAGAAACGAGTAGCCCTAGCCGGTGTGCTGGTGCTTGAACCAAAGCTTCTACTTCTTGATGAACCAACGGCCTATCTAGATCGTATATCGGAGCAACAGTTAGTCGAGGAGATCAACCGTATACATAGCCGCGGAATCACGTTAGTCATGGCTACCCATGATATGAACCTAGCCTATTCATGGGCTGATTGGATTCTGGTGATGGATCAAGGACAGTGCGTCATGGAAGGCACACCAGATGAAATATTCAAAGATAGCAAGGCTATTAAAGACCTTGGTCTTGATAGGCCAATGCTGCTAGATTTGTGGGAAGCATTGCCTGAAGCTAACCGTCAGGGCGTATCCGCACCCAAGAATGTGCGTGATTTTACAACATTATTACAAAAAGTCCATTTATAATTATCATCAACGAATATATATAAAGTTAAAAGTGGCTGTCCCAACATTGATAAAATAGTTAGAGGGACAGCTTCTTCATGTATACATGCGTGCATCCATCTATCAATGGTAGGCCCTCTCGTTCCGTTCATTCAATGCTTAGCTCTTTTCATCCACTTTAGTGGCCTGCCGTTCCATTATGAACAAGTATGACGAATAAGCGCGGAAAACGCGCTTATTCTGGAGGCACGAATAGGTAAGGAGTAAGCTTTATTTACCTCTTACCTATAACATATAAATTCTGACCAAAAAGGACCTCCCCCTATTACGGAAGTCCTTATGGTTACGTGCTTTAAGGAAGATATCCCTCTTTTTAAACTTTCATTCATTGATTATTTGCTTTGTATGCGACTAATGCCCTTATTTCCTTTTCCGGTTGGCACAAAGCTTTCCTCAAAGCTATAAATCATATGTTCTTCGAGTGGTTTCCCCTCTAGTAAATGCTCTCTAACAAGCCTTCTCCCAGTCTCTGGTGTCATTTCCTTGTACCAAATCCCTTGCGGATACACCGTGACAACACCTGCATCCTGACAGCGGCCATTACATCTAGTCCGAGTTGTATGTATAAGATGCTCGGCTCCGTGCTTCGAAATTTCATCTCGGATGGCTAGCGTTGTTTCATCTCCTGAATGTTTCAGGCAAGATCCCCCGTTACAGATAAGTACATGATGTTGGACTGTTGATAGATCCCACGTACTCATAAGAACACCTCCCTATCTCCCGTAGGTATATAACTGTGCTGCTGAAATAGGCAGGTCTCCTGGCTTCAGGATCTTCATCATACGTCAGCCTTCCCAATCGGTCGATCAGTGGCATAGAGACGTTGACTCCTCTGTTACAGTGGCGGGACCGCGTCGGCTTCTAACCGATCTTCCCTTTTAAGCTTACCCTACGCTTGGAAAGCGGAACGTAAGCACCTATTTCGAATATGAAATTGTACCCGAGTTTATTCAAATCTTTTAAACTCAATCATCATCTTACCTCATAGTCTTCTTACAAACAAGGAAAAAGCCCCCACCAAATGGTAGGAACTTCATCGGAAGCTGTATTCACGAATTCAAATCTTTAACTTAAACGGAAGGCCGATTCGGCTGGTGATGTCCGGGCTCTGTTGAATCCAGGTTGGACTGTATGCGAGAAGATTGCTTGGAATGATCGATTGTGCTTTGTGTCCTTTGGTCCATACTCTTCTTTTTGCTCATGATGGGGTTAATCCTCCTGTGAGTTGAAATAATGATCACTTGATTAGTATGGAGAGATACCGCCTCTAATATGCTGTTTATAATACCCATAAAGAACGAAGGAAAAAGCAAAAGCCTGCAAGGAAGTCTCCCTACAGGCTCTTGATGGTGCCATTAGACTTTAGTGCTTCTTGTGAGGCAAATTACTGCCTGGCTGACCGTCACCTTGGGTCCTGAGATTCTTCGCGGCTTTCCTCTGCTTGTCGTGCAGCTTGCTAATGAAATGACTATCCATGAGCATTCGCCTCCTGAAGAAAGAATGGCACTACCTCTTTAGAATGTCACACGAGGTCTAAATTTAAACGCATGGCAAGATTAAGAATCGCGCCTCTTGCTTCTGCATCTGTTTTGACTTTTTCGTACAATTCCTCAAAATTAGTGCGGTTTTGAATAAATTCCGGTTCGGTTTTGATAGCTGTTTGTGTCCAGTTGATCAAGACATTCTCGGCTTGGGTAAGTTCATTGTAAGCACGATGCAAGCCGACACGCTCAATAATTTCTTCCATCTCTGCTTGCCCAACTTCTTTCCCCTTCCTCTTTTAATTCCGCAATCCGTTTATCCGCTTGGTTACTAATTTGCAGGAAATGCTCTCTTGAGGCTAGATAATCAATTTGTGCTTTAGAGTGTTTCTTTTTCATTGTCATCACCTTTGTCATTTAGTAAGTAAGAATTGGGTTTATTGTATCAGGCCTGTCCATAAAACACAAAATCCGTCCGGTTGACTGCGCCCATCCACTTTTGGACAGACATTATATACCTTGAGTTTGCATACCTTTTATCATCATGCTCTCTTTATAAGGAAAGGAAGGAACGTCTATGTGCGGAATAACGGGTTGGATAGATTGGCGGAAAGACTTGACCGGGTACCCGTCCATTCTAGAAAATATGACGGAAACGCTCCATTTGCGTGGACCTGATGCTTCTGGTACTTGGATTTCACAGCATTGTGCCCTCGGCCATCGGCGTCTTAGTGTAATGGATCCGGAAAACGGCGCTCAGCCCATGGTACGGAAACAAGGAGACTACACGTATACGATCGTATATAATGGCGAACTCTATAACGCACCTGAACTCAAAAAGGAGCTCGAACTTCGTGGACATCATTTCCGCACGACCTGTGATACAGAGGTGCTGCTTGTTGCCTTTATTGAGTGGGGAAGAGCTTGTGTAGATCGACTTAATGGCATTTTCGCTTTCGCGGCCTGGAATGATCAAGAACAATCCCTTTATTTGGTCAGAGATCGGCTTGGCGTAAAGCCGCTTTTTTATTCTCATCAAAATAGTGTGCTTCTATTCGGTTCTGAGCCGAAGGCCATACTCGCACACCCCGACTTCGAAGCAGAGGTTGGTGCGGAAGGCTTGGCCGAAATCTTCGCAGTAGGTCCTGCTCGCACACCTGGTCATGGGATTTATCGCAACATGTCAGAGCTCAAACCAGGACAATGCGCTGTATTTGACCGCAACGGCTTATCCATTCGTACGTATTGGAAGCTCGAAAGCCACCAGCACTCCGACGATATCGCTGCTACGGCATTGCAAGTTCATCAACTACTTAGAGACACATCCCAGCGTCAACTTGTGTCTGATGTACCCATCTGTACTCTTCTATCGGGTGGTCTTGACTCTAGTGCGCTTACTGCACTTGCCTCTGCTCATTACAAGAATAGCGGGCAAGGCGCTCTGCATACCTTTTCCGTTGATTACAAAGATAATGACAAGCATTTTAAAGCAAACATATTCCAGCCAAATTCCGACGCACCTTGGATTAAACGGATGACGGAGCATCTAGGAACCGAGCATCATTATATTGAATTCGACACACCCGAGCTTGTGGAATCACTGAAAACAGCGGTATTTGCCCGCGATACACCAGGGATGGCTGATGTCGATGGGTCTCTTTATTTATTTTGCCGTGAGATCAAAAAAGAAGCGACGGTTGCCATATCCGGCGAAGCTGCTGACGAAATATTCGGTGGATACCCTTGGTTCCACAATGAAGAAGCTTTGGCTGCGGGCACGTTCCCTTGGTCTTTAAAACTGAACAATCGAGTCGACCTGCTTGCTCCCGATTTTGTAGATTGGATCAAACCAGTCGAGTATGTCAGTAATCGATACCAGCAAGCGCTCAGCGAAGTGCCGCGGTTAGCTGGGGAAACGCAGCAGCAGAACCGCATGCGAGAAATGTCTTACTTAAACATTACCCGCTTCATGCCGACACTTCTAGATCGAAAGGATCGAATGAGTATGGCCGTCGGACTTGAAGTTCGCGTCCCCTTCTGCGATCACCGTCTTGTCGAGTATGTCTGGAATATTCCCTGGGAAATCAAAACATCGGGTGATCGGGAGAAAGGTATTTTGCGCAAAGCGCTCCAAGGTGTTCTTCCTGACGATGTGCTAACTCGCAAGAAAAGTCCTTACCCAAAGACACACAATCCTAATTATTTAGCAGCGGTGAGAAAATGGGTGTTGGAAATTCTGGATGACCCTAGCTCACCCTTACTTCCCTTCATTGATGTTAAGAAAATCCGCGCACTTGCCAGTTCAGAGTCGAATGATTTCGATCTCCCTTGGTTTGGTCAGTTGATGACAGGCCCTCAACTATTTGCCTATTTGGCACAAGTGGATACCTGGTTACGTTCCTATAAAATTTCCATCCGATAAAAAAAAACCTGCTACCCACCAATGAAGTGGAAGCAGGTTTTCTTCATGCTATTACCCGTTCTGATCAGGAAGTCTATCCAAGAACATACGCAAAGCTTTGGCTCGATGGCTCATCTCATTCTTCTCTTCCATCGTTAATTCAGCCATCGTTCTCCCAAGAGCAGGGATATAAAATAAGGGATCATAGCCGAAGCCGCTTTCGCCACGTTCTTCCCCAATAATATACCCATGGCAAGAGTCCTCCGCTTCAATCACTTCATTCGCTACAGGATCGATGAGTGTAAGCGCACAGACAAAGGAAGCTTCGCTCAAAAGCTTTGGGTGCTCTGCGTCAGCAGGTAATCCGTCTACAGAATCTACCTCGCTTAATGCTTGCAGCAGCTTAGCATTATTGTCCGCATCTGTAGCGTTCTCTCCAGCGTACCTGGCTGAATAAACACCCGGTTCACCGTTTAAAGCCGCTACACACAGCCCAGAGTCATCGGCAAGGACCGGCACATGAAGATGTGCCGAAATAATCTGCGCTTTAATCCGTGCATTTTCTGAAAACGTCGTTCCGCTCTCCACGATTTCCGGAAGATCGGTATAATCCGTTAAGCAGCGAACTTTGTAGCCTTTTGCGCCAAAAAGCTTCTCAAACTCTTTTACTTTGCCCTCATTACGCGTTGCAATGACAACGAAATTACTTTGTAGCAGCATGATGTACACCTCGAATGCGATCAGCGATCGGGCCTAATACTTTAGACTGCTCTTCAATCATCGTATGGATGCCTGTTTCAGCAAGAGCAAGCAGTTCATCCAGTTCCTTACGGGAAAAAGGAGCATCCTCGCCCGTTCCTTGAATTTCTACGAATTGACCCTGCCCCGTCATCACGACGTTCATATCTACTTTAGCGTGTGAATCCTCTTCATAATTCAGATCCAGCCGCGGTGTTTGGCCGATAACACCAACACTCACAGAAGCCAGAAAGTCGTTAATCGGGAACTTGGCTAATTTTTTGTCTGTCGCCAGCTTATCGATGGCAAATGCCATAGCAACAAAAGCACCGGTAATTGACGTTGTACGAGTACCACCATCCGCTTGAATAACATCGCAATCCAGCGTGATGGATCTTTCGCCTAAAGCTTCCAAATTCACCACGGAACGAAGCGCACGGCCAATAAGACGCTGAATCTCCATGGTACGTCCACCAAGCTTACCTTTGGCAGCTTCACGCTGATTTCTAACCTGCGTAGCTCGAGGCAGCATCGAATATTCGGCTGTTACCCATCCTTTCCCTTGACCTTTCATAAAAGGTGGGACGCGCTCTTCAATTGTCGCTGTACAAATCACTTTGGTATCCCCGACCTCAATAAGCACCGAGCCTTCCGCGTGTTTTATATAATGAGGGGTTATTTTCATAGGTCGCAGTTCTTGATTCGTTCTTCCGCCAATTCTCATAAATGTTGTTCTCCTCCTGTTGCTTCCATCAGAAGCTTTGTTCCTACGCCCCATTGTAACAAAGTAGTCAGCGAAAAGCATCCTAAGTCAAAAACAATGATGCCGAACATTGATTATAATGCTGAGAAAACCCCTATGCAAGCGACTTGTCAGAGACAGCGCCTTGCATAGAGGTCGTTAGAACCGGGCAAGCTTTTTAAAGCTTAGCCGGATTAATATGAGTTGTTTTAGTTACAGGTTTCACAGCGCCATCCACTTTAATTTGGACTTGCTTAAAGCTTGTGTTCTCAGTCAATGAAAGAATAACAGATTGCATAGCTTCAGCGGATGCTTTCTGATCAGCGCCAAGGAATTTATTGGAGAAGTCAACGGTTATAACACCATCCGATGGCTTAATGCTCTTCACTTCCGTTGTAGCATTCAGAACAGCAGCCAGACCCTTCTTCTGATCAGGACCTTTGATCAACTGTTCGACAACCGCTTTCGCGACATCATCCGTCCTTTTGACGAGCCTTGTAACAGGTACATAATATTTGTAATTTTGATCATTTTGATTCAAGAAATAGAGTGTAACCGGTGTGGATTGACCAAATTCAGCATCCTCAGCCTTCTCGATGTTGATCCCCATAGAGCGTGCAAGCGGTGTATCCAGCGGTGTCTTCCCTTTCGGCATCTCTTTCAGATCTTTTCCATCTACGCGCAGCTGTACTTTCTCTACGGTTGGGAAGCTCGTCAGATTCCAAGTGATAGCCTCCAAAATCTTTCTCTCATTCGGTCCATCGTAATTGAGAAACTCCTTAGAGAAATCAACTATGGCACGCTTGTCTGATGTAACATTCAAACTAACAACCTTCGTACCTTTAGGCAGCAGCGCTTGGAAACCCGATGGAAGCAAACTTGCAACCGGACCTCCGTCCACCATGTACTCGAGAGTCGTTTTGGCAACAGAAACCGTTTTTGGTAATCCAAGACTAAGTGGAGCAACGAATCCTTTAGCATCTTTCACATAAACCGTCATCTGTGATGAATTGTCCTCGATCATATCGATCGTAACGGCCGCTGATGTCGTCTTCGCGTCAGCTTCCGCACCCGTTGTCGGAGGTGCATCGATGTCACTTTTCTTCCCAGTGCCCAGAACCGAACATCCCGTGGTCAGCAAGGCAATTACCCCCGCGATAGCGGCTGAACGAATCCAATGTTGATGTTTCATTAGCTTATTTCCTCCTCCAAGTTTTCGCAGAAGCTTTCTGAAGCATCTGCCCTGTATTTTCTTTGTATGGCCTGTACAATGCTTTTTCGTATTATTATGTATACGAGGCTTTGTCCGATTTATAACTACTTTTTGTCCACATTTGAAAAAAAGTCATGCACCAGGTTTTAAACCTGTAGCACATTGAAACAAAAATCCTGGGAGTTAATCCTTCGGCATCTTTTAAAGATATGCTATACTCAAAAATAAAGAATTGACTTAATTTGGAGGCGCTTCAATGAGAACATTCCTTAAAGAAAAAGCAAACATTTTCAACGAATTCCGTGAAGAGGTTTTTAGTCACTATTCCCAAGCTGTCATCGAAGACGCCGTTGCTCGCTTACTCGTCGAAATCAAAGGAATTAAGAAAATTCCCTATGAAACGATCACAACGACTCTACTTGGAGTATTAAGCAAAACAGAAACCTATAACGTTATGTCCACGCTCATGGAGCTCCAAAAGAAGGTCAAACATGATTCCGAGCTTCTAGCTAGTATGAAGGATCCTGCCTATAATGTTCATCGCACCATTGCTATGTCCATCTGTGGACTATATGGCAGCGGCGCGATTTCTCTTTTTGGATTTATGGATTGCAAATTCCGTTTCTTCTTTCCGAACAAACGTCCTAAATCTTTCATTTCCAAAGGGATCTGTGCCATTGTTGCTTCAACTGCAAGTTCAATCATTTCTGAGAATGTGAAAGAGGACTATACCACACGTAACCTGGCTCTGTTCGAGTCGAGAGGCGTGGCTTTGGAGGATATGGTGGATATTCTGGATCAGCTTCAGCGTCCTTACAATCCGAATATGGAGCGCAGCCTTTGTGAAGAGCATGTTCTTGCCGTATTACGAAAACAGCAAACATTCCACGCCCTTCAATTGGCGATCAAAATTGATACAGCCGTCGAAGCCGGAGAATTTAACCCCCAATATAATCATATTGTTGGACAAGACGAAGGGCTTTTCGGGGTTGATGAAAGCATCGCAACAGCCGTTCCACTCATGTATGGGACCATTGCACTCACGAATTTCGGATACTTAGACAAAGAGAAAATCGGGATTATTAAAGACCTCGACAGCGATCATTCTGAAGGAAAATGCAATACATTTATCGATGATATGGTATGCGGTGTCGTAGCAGCCGCCTGTGGCCGTTTGGCGCATAATAATATTCCTACTTATAGTAAGCCTTTGAAGTGAGTAAGTAGAAGATGCTGGTTATTGAAGAGTTGCCGTAGAGTGCTGAGTTGTAGGGAGAATTGATTAAGTGCT
Source organism: Paenibacillus sp. V4I7 (assembly GCF_030817275.1). NCBI lineage: Bacteria > Bacillati > Bacillota > Bacilli > Caryophanales > Paenibacillaceae > Paenibacillus > Paenibacillus sp. V4I7. Next base: position 5,534,523 of record NZ_JAUSZD010000002.1, read on the forward strand.
GTAAGGAATCGAGCGAGAGGCTTTAGGAATAGCCAAGGATACTGAGTGTTCGTCGGAACCCTTTTAACGGAACGTGAATGCCTTATTTGCCCTAAAACGCCCATTTTCATGAGTAAGAGGAACGAGGATTCGCTAATTCCCTATTTTCATACAAAAAGCCTAATTTTCTTGAAAATAGCGTACTCTAATTCCGTTAGAATCGAGATACATGCATTTTCCCAAAAATAGCGGATTCTAGTTCCGCTATAATCGAAATACCTTCGTTTTCCTAAGATATAGCGGATGCAAGTACCCATGGAATGGACGATGCACTTCCCCTGAAAATAATAAAGCCTCCAAAACCACATAACGGGTCTTGGAGGCCTTCTGTATTTACTTCGATATCGCGATATATTGAATGAGCTCGGCAGCTGGGTCTACCTGCTGGATGCGGCCTTCTGCTTCCAGCAGGATGAGGTGAGCGATCGTCTCCGATAGCGCGAACCTCATCTGGTGTATGCTCAGCCGGTCGCCGAACGTCGCACGGCACACCTCATAAGCGCTAAGCGGCGCGCTTAATTCCCCCTCCATGAGCGCAAGCCGCTCATGATGATGGCGCACAAGCTCCTCTGCGCGTGCGCCAAAGCCGGACCATGGCTCCCGGTGCCCCGGGTAAGCCATCTTCACAGGCAGCCTGCCGATCTCCTGCAGGCTGCTGAGGTACGCGCCGAGCGGGTTTTCTTCCACCTGCGGGAGGAAGGAAACGTTCGGCGATATTTGCGGCAGGACATGGTCGCCGCAAAAGATCACCTCCGCCGCGGCGTCGTAGAAGCATAGATGACCCGCGGCGTGGCCGGGAGTCTCGATGGCTTCGTACACGCGGTCTCCGAGGCGCACAGGCCCTTCACGCAGCACCGTTACCTGCGGCTGCGGCGACACCAGCGAGACGAAGCTCACCATGTGCTTCGTCATCTCGATCAGCCCGGCTTCCGGGAAGCCGTGCCGGGCAAAGAGCGTCAGGAGCAGCGCCGACATCGGCTGCTCCGGGCCCCACAGGAGCTGCACCTGCGCTAGGCCCGTCTCCGAGAGGAGAACCGGCGCGCCCGTGCGCTCCTGGAACCAACCCGCCATCCCGTAGTGGTCGGGATGGTGATGGGTGAGCACGATCTGTTCCACGTGCTCGAAACCGATCCCGCGCTCCTGCAGCACCTGCTGCCAGAGCGCTTCCGCATCCGGGGTGCGGAGCCCCGGATCAATCACGGTATACCCGCCCCTGCCGCGTACGAGGTAAGCATTCACCCACCGCAGAGGGAAAGGCAGCGGAACCTTCACTTGCGTGATCTCATCCGTATGTTCAGTCACGATGTTCATTTCCGAGTACTCATCCTTCCTTATGCCCTACAAAAATCAACCGGCTTGATGCTTCAGCATCATAAGCCTGTCCATCATATTCACCGTATACATGATCAATATGTAATCCCGCTTTTAACAGCATAGCTTCGAATGTTGTTCGATCATATAACTTCACCTGCTCCAGATATTGCCGATCAGCAGTACCCTTTTGCGAAATCACAATCCGTTTACGCACACAGCCATCTTCAATGGTTCTTGCTTCACGAATCCATAGATCTTCTTCCCTCCGCTCCGATTGAGGAACGAGATTCGATTGAACATAAACCGGATTCAAGAAATCGATGATGAAACGGCCGCCCTCTTTTAGAAGCCGATGAATTTCATGAAGCACCTTCTCGTTTTGTTCATCCTCATCAAAATAGCCAAACGAAGTAAACAAATTCACGACAGCATCGTATTGCCGGTCAAGCGGTACTTCACGCATATCACCGCGCAGCCATGATACTTGCTTTCCAGCATCTAGCTTAAAAGCCTCATTCAAAAGTACCTCGGATAAATCCACGCCCGTTACGTCGTAACCGAACTCAGCCAGCGCCATAGAATGGCGGCCCATGCCGCAGCATAAATCAAGCACTTCCGCTCCTTGTTTCAGCCCCAGCCAATCAATCATCTTCTTCACTTCATGATAAGCACCTTGCAAATCTCTGTGTTTATAAACAATTAAATAATCATTCCCAAAACTTTCCTGATACCAAGCCATTTCTTCACACCTTCAGTTTCTACGATTTATACATGTTAGGAATATCAAATGATTGCAATTTTTGCTTCACAATACGCAAACCGTCAAACGCTTCTTCTTTGCTAAAATTGCCTGCTTGCAGGAGTTCTTCTTCCATAGCCATTAATTTTTCGTAAAAGATTACACCTTGTTCGAGCACTACGGATTGGTCCGGATGATCCTCCATATAATGGAATAAAACATCCTCTACTTTGGCGTAATTGCCCTGTTTCTCATAATGCGCGAAAAGAAGCCCCTTGATCTCCTCCGGAATGATCCATCCTTGAAGACGTTCCAAGCTCTGGTTCAATCGGGATGTGATCTCATCGTTCACTTCATCCATAGGTTCAACTTCAGGTGAGAGCGATAGGTGAAGCAGCAAATCAACAGATTTGAGATAGGCATGATAAGCCTCGTCAGTCTGGTCATGCCGCTGAAGCAGGTCACCTTGTCCTGCAAACATATCACTAAGCACCAGTGCTTTCGCGGTATCCAAGCTGCCATGATAGGACAATAAATCAAGGATATCCTTACTCGATAAAGCCTGCAAAGAGCGAATATTCAGCCCCAATAGATGGCGACTTGCTTCATCCAGCTGCTGCTGGGCATCTTCTAAAGGGATGTGTTCCTTATTAAAAAGTATGCGATGCAGCACCACGGTCATTTGCTCAATCTGCCGCATAAAATAATCCCGCTTGAACATCTTTTGAGCCTCCTTTGTCAAAAGAAATGCTTCATTTTAGCTTACCACGCCTCGGTAGGAAACTCAAAAGCGGATATCGCCTATTTTTGAGCATATACCGCACCATTGACAACAGCCCTTCATAAACTAATTTTGACTGTATCCCTAAACCTTGTAATTCCCAATACCCGAGCAAGGAGGGGTGACACACATCCATGGGCAGCGACCACAAAAACAAATTTCTACTTACTAACCGCGAAAGAGAAGTATTCGAACTCTTAGTACAAGACAAAACCACGAAAGATATCGCGCAGCAGCTTTTCATAAGCGAAAAGACTGTGAGAAATCACATTTCCAACGTCATGCAAAAGCTGAACGTAAAGGGTCGTTCACAAGCGGTTGTAGAACTGATCAAGCTTGGGGAATTAAAGATCTGATTCCATCAGCAGAGGGATCCATGTAAGCCTTTGAGCCTCCTTATGGAGGATTCAAGGGCTTTTATGTTTCGCAGAATAGTTAGAAATCATAGTTAGCACCAAATATTGAAAGTTTTGTTAACCCGACATTTCGACAACAAGTGACGTCAAGCATGTACTATGATACATATACAATTCACTCTTAAGGAGGTAATTATGTTAAATGGTTGAAGCAACCAATGATCAAAAAAATATATTTTCACTTTCAAAGCTTCTGAATATAGAACCCAAAATTCTGCTTAGACTTTGCCATTATATTGAATCCAGAGGACATTTCTTTACGAAATCAGATGAGGGTACCATTCAATTTAATGATAGAGATATCGCTGTTATCCTAGCCCATTACTGAAGGGCTTTTTTCTTTGTGCTACGGTATAAAACAATTAACGTAATTTATGTAGTCCTTCATAAGGGCCACTTAGATTCGATTCGCTATATATAGAATGAACAATCAATCTAATAAAACTTATAGCACTCTTCGACAGAGTCTGAGAAGCTGAAAATCGACTACTCAGCAGACTGTCCCGCGCGTCCATGCAGATTAAGCTCGAAAATCGTGCTTAATCTGGAGCACACGAATAAAAAAGTAGCTGCCAAAAAAAAAGCCAAAGATGCCTGTGAGATAAACAATGCACGCAGAGTTTGCCGACCTGTGACGCAATGATGAAAAGTATCGTTACAGCATTAACATGATGATTGAACTCCCTTTCAACAATGTAATACATCGTTCCATCAACCTTTTATGAACAGTTATTTGCCCAATCTCCCTCGAAACGATGCAAAACATCGATGCAGCAATCGCAATGCTACCTCAACTTGAATCTAACGATGAAATACATCATTGCAGCAAAAGTGGCTGTGCAAAAAGTCGCCGAAGATGACTGTGAAATAGGCTTTACGGCAAAACAAAACCAAAAAAGAAGCCCCATAAATCTGTGTGGGCTTCTTTTCTCATATTATTTAATCGTGATGGAGGTTACGAGCTTGTTAACACCTTTAAGCTGGATCAGATTCCCTTCCTTAAATAGGGCCAAGTTGCCGGAAAGCGTGACACCAGAGGATACCTGATAGATTGTTGTTTGTTCCCTACCATTAATGGTTTGAGTGATGGAAATCGTTGCAAGTTCACCTTGGGCATTGAGGGTAGTTCCTTTTAACTTTCCTAAAAGGTCAAACGGTAAATTCGCATCGATCATTTTGGTGACTTCAATGTAAATGACTTTATTATCAGAGGTGCGGATATCGACTTCATCGCCTACTTTTAAATCAACTGCTCTGACCTTCACGCCGTTCCGATAAACAACGACATCCGGATGAAGTGTGAATACGGTTGTGACTCCCGACTTCGTGAGCTTCAGTTCATTGTTGCTCACCACGGCGCTTACCGTACCGTTGTTTGTAATGGGTTGAACCATTTTGGTCACTTCAATATAAATGACTTTATTTTCGGTCGTTCGAATATTGACTTCGTCTCCAACTTTCAAATCGGTAGCATTGACTTTCAATCCATTGCGATAGACGATAACATCCGAGTGAAGTGTTAACTCAAATGTAACACCTGACTTCTGAAGCTTAAGCACGTTATTGCTGACAACTGCGCTAACGGTCCCGCTATTCGTAATGGCTTGTGCCGTTTGCGTTACTTCAATGAAAATGACTTTATTGTCGGATGTGCGAACATTCACCTCATCGCCAACCAGCAGGGAGGAAGCATTGACTTTCACGCCATTCCGATAAATAACCACATCTGGATGCAGGGTGTATGAAGTGGTAACTCCTGATTTCGTAAGCTTCAGCACATTGTTACTAACGGTCGCGCTAACGGTCCCGCTGCTTGAAATAGGTACAATCGATTTGGTGACTTCGATGTAAATGACCTTATTATCCGAGGTGCGAATATTAACTTCATCACCAACTTTTAGGTCATTCGCACTCACTTTAATGCCGTTGCGATAAACGACGACATCCGGATGAAGCGGTAGTCTAGAGGTAGCTCCAGCCTTCGTTAGCGTCAATGTATTATTCGTAACGGCCGCACTTACAGTGCCGCTGTAGATTATGGATTGCACGGCATTGGTCACTTCGATGAATACAATTTGACCATTAAATGTGCGTGCTTTCACTACGTCTCCAACTTGCAAAGCAGATGCGTTGACTTTGGCCCCGTTCCGATAAATGAAAACGTCTGGATGCAGCGGATAGGTTGATGTTGTGCCTGAACTCGTAATACTAAGCGTGTTGTTGGTAACAACCCGGCTTACAGTTCCATTCATTGTGTTATTCCCTTGGTCTGGCATTTGACCGCCCGTACGATCTAACAAAGCTGCGAGCTGAGCCCGTGTTACCGGTTGATTAGGCCTAAACGTGTTGTCTTCGAAACCATCGACCAAACCTTTCTCGATGGCAACAGCTACATAACCCACAGCGCCTGCAGGAATTTGTTTCGCATCTTTAAATGGCAGCGTCGTGTTCATCTTCGCCTTCGCCTGAGCTTCCAACTTCAACGCTTTAACTAAAAGTGTCGTCGCCCAAAGCCGGTCAGCTTCCTTTTGAGGCTGAACCATATCATCATTTTCCGAGAATAAATCATTTTCTAAAGCTACAGCTACATAACCGACTGCCCAAGAAGGAACTTTATCCGCATCTTTAAAATTAAGACGAGTGCTCATTTCTGCTGCTGATTCTGCTTGGCTGCGAAGTCCCATCAGACGAACCGCAGCCGTAATCGCTTCAATGCGTGAAACGGTATTGTGCGGTTTAAAAGTACCATCCTCATACCCTTCAAACACACGCTTCGATGCTAAGCTCGCGATATAGCGCATCGCCCACTCCGCACTTTGCAAATCGTCAAAGGTAAGATGAATCTCAACCTTACTGTCATCTTTTTTATTTCCATTATCTTTGGCTAGAACGGCTGTGCCGCTTCCCATGATCATAACGCAAGCAAGACCCGTCGCTATTACTTTTTTGAGCATCACGCTTCACGCACTCTCCTTCTTTATTTGAATACTACATGTATCAGAAGAATTCGTTAGTATGGTTATTTTTAGGAGGGTATCCTTTTATTTTCCATTGATAAATTTTCCTTTATCCAGCCAATACAATGATCAAGTGAATCTTAACTAATTTAGCATACGAGAAGTAAATAAACTGTCATATTCTGTACCGCTGGCGATGACCCTCACAATATGCTATGTTGGAAGAAATTGTGAGCAAGGGAGCGAAGGCAATGACGGACATAGCGCTGGATCTATCTCATTTTCATCCCATTCTGAGGACTTGGTTTGCTTCTCGTTTCGGTGAACCAACAGATGTTCAGAAGCAGGCGTGGAAACAAATACGTTCTGGCACACACACTCTCATCTCTTCCCCAACAGGCTCAGGTAAAACGCTGGCAGCTCTACTGCCTTGTTTGGATGGAGTTATCAAAAAGAAGCAGGAACTTGAGGAAATTTACACAGCCGGTGTTCGCGTGCTTGTCGTGACACCACTCAAAGCGCTGAATAACGATATTCATGATCATTTGATTCATTTTATGGCCGAAATTGAGGAGACTGCTTCCTCTTTCGAAAAGGAAACCGCCTGGAGGGGACTCACGATTGGGGTTCGTACCGGCGATACCAAACAAAGCACTCGGGCATCGATGCTGAAACAGCCGCCAGATCTGCTGGTGACCACGCCAGAATCATTGTATTTGCTGCTGACTTCCCCGCGCGCAAGAGAAATGCTAAAGAGCGTGGAACAGATCGTCGTCGACGAAATCCACGATCTGGCAGCGGACAAGCGCGGTATGCACTTGTCGCTCACGCTGGAACGGCTGAACGCGTGGTGCGGGCGATCCGTCCAGCGGATCGGCGTATCAGCCACGCAAAAGCCTATCGAGCGGGTCGCTCGTTATCTCAGCGGCTGGGAAGCTGACCAGCCGCGGCATGTAGCTATTATCGAGAGCAAAGCCGAGAAGCAGTACGCACTTCAGGTGACGATGCCGGAACCTGCCCGGGCTGGGGCTGATCAAGAGGCGATATGGACGCCTCTTGTCGAGCGCCTGCTGCAGCTCATGGAAGGCTGCAGCACGGTGCTTATCTTCGCAAATAGCCGTAGGCTTTGCGAACGACTGACCTTGCGACTCAATGACCATGTCGGTCATGAGATCGCGAGTAGCCACCACGGCAGCGTCGCCCGCGAGAAGCGGCTCGAGGTCGAGCGCTTGCTCAAGGCTGGCGAGCTTCGCTGCCTGGTTGCCACGTCGTCGCTGGAGCTCGGCATCGACGTCGGCCATGTCGATCTGGTGATCCAGATCGACTCGCCTTTCACCGCTGCCGCAGGCATTCAGCGGATCGGCCGGGCCGGCCACGCCGTCGGCAGCGTCAGCCGCGGTGTGCTGCTTGCGCGCAGCCGCAGTCTGCTGCCGGAGCTGGCCGTGCTCAGCCGGCGGATCGCGGCGCGCGACATCGAGGCCATCCGCATCCCGCGGGGCAGCCTCGATGTCCTCGCGCAGCAGCTCGTCGCTATGGTAGCCATGGGAGACGAGCTGGATGTGACGCGCCTAGAGCGCCTGCTCGCGCAGAGCGACTCCTTCCGCGAGCTGCCGCGCGAACGCTGGCTCGCAATGCTTGAGGTGCTCGCAGGACTGTACCCCTTCGTGCGTCCGCTCATCGCATGGGATCGCGAAACTGGCCGCTTAGAACGGTTGGCTGCCACACAGATGGCCGCGCTCACCGGCGCGGGCACAATCCCTCAGAGCACGGCCTATCCCGTGCATCACAATGAAACCGGACTTCACCTCGGTGAGCTAGATGAAGAGTTCATCCACGAATCGTCTATCGGCGACGTGTTTCAATTGGGTACGGCTTCTTGGCGCATCGTCCGCAAGCGTCCAGAGCGCATTTATGTCCAGGAAGCCGATAACCGTTACAGCGAAGTCCCCTTCTGGCGCGGGGAAACCGGCGGAAAGTCGTTTGAACTCGGCGTTCAAACAGGGCAGTTATGGCGAGAGCTGCGTGATCGTTTGCAGCCGCTTCCTCACACTCAAGCTGATCTCAACGTCCAAGACTGGCTCATGGATCATTTTCACTTTGATTCGGAGGCTAGCCATGCTCTCATCGGTATCGTTCGCAATCAAATCGCTGTAAATACAGTTCCAACAGATACAACGGTTGTCATAGAAACCTTTGCGGATGAAAACAATCAAACACACTACATTTTGCACAGCCTATTCGGTCGCAAGCTGAACCGTACTTGGTTAATGGCCATTGATCGGCACCTTAAACAAAAAGGGCTAACCGCTATCTATACCAATGCGAAAGACAATGGCATCGAGCTTATTTTCCCCAGCTTCCAGGAATCGATTTTGCAGGCCATCATGTCCATCTCTTCTATAGAAGCGGAACAGTTCATCATTGAAGCTGTAGCCGAATCCGGTATGTTTGGTGCTGCTTTCCAACGACTGGCAGAAACATCCTTGCTTCTTTCCCGCAGCTTCACACGTATCCCCGCTTGGATTAAGCGACTGCGCGGACAAGAACTCATGAAGGAAGCACTACCATTCAAAGAACGCTTTCCTTTGTTTCAGGAAGCCATGCGAGAATGCCTGGAGGAGCATGTCGATATTCAGCATCTTCAGCGCATTATAGAAGCTATTCATACAGGAAGTATCCAATTTGCCGTTCATCGCAACCATTTCCCATCGCCGCTCGCTGCGCAATTCAAGTTCGACTACGTGTCGCAGAAATTATATGAATCCGATGCGTTAACGCAGGATTTACAGGTTGAATTACTTGGCTTTAGCCGCCAAATGGCAGCCGATATTTTCGGATCAGAGGCGATCCGCAGCGCTGTTAGCCCTCAAGTCATCGAGGCAGAGGAACACAAACTCGCCCTGACGGATGATCCTTTAGCTTCTGCACAAGAGGTGTTTCGTTATTTGAAAGAACGTGGCGATTCCTCATTGGCTGAACTCGTCAAGGCTAGTTCAGCCTCCCATACAATCGTTTCAGCATGGATCAATGAGCACCTTGGGCAAGGAAATGCAGCAACAGCCTTCTTCACCAAAGAAACACGATATATTTGCAGTGATGAATTGGAATTCTATTCTTCACTCTCCGATTCTACGGTTGCCAGATCGTTCGTGTTTCAAAGATTTGCCGACGGGAAGCTCTCTTTCACAACTGCTGAATTGGCAGCACGTTTTGAGGTAGAAGCTGACATCGCAGCCGATTGGGTTCAGAGTGCCGTTCAATCCAGTGCGTTAACTGTCGCACCTTTTGCTGATCCAGAAATCGAAGAGCTGTGGACGAGCAGCAAGGTCGCTTCACGATTAATTCGTCTGTCCCTTCAGTCCTATCGACGTAGTGGCGAGGCTGTATCCCCTTCCACCTATATGACGCATATGCCGCTTAGGCGCAAACTCGCAGATAGAACTGACGTTCCAGGAATGGAACTGCTTCGCGAAATTATTGAAGATTTGCAAGGCTTCTTCCTGCCCGTCTCACTGTGGGAGTCTGTCCTATTTCCGACTCGCCAGCTATCGTACCGCAAACAGGACCTAGACACCTTATGTTCTTCAGGTCAAATTGTCTGGATAGGCCGCAAAGAGCCCGACGAAAAGGAAGGCCGCATTGCCTTCTTTCTGGCAGAAAGCAGCTCTCTGTATGAGCCCTGCCTCACAATCGCAAACCAAAGACCAGCCTCACACCCTGAGCTCCTAAGCCTTTTGCAGGAAAAAGGGGCCATCTTTCTGAGCAAGCTGGGTATTGAAACAGGGCGAGCTCCATCTTCGTTATTAGAGGAGCTGCTGCAATTAGTGTGGGATGGACAGGCAGCCAACGACCAATTCGCTCCGCTTCGACTACATGCCGCAGGAGCTTCTAAGAAACCGGATAAATTCCAGTCAGGCCTTGGCCGCTGGTATCCTCTCGATTCCCTGCTTAGCCCTGCCTTCGATAAGCAAGCGTCCGCCATGCAGTGGACGCATCATCTGCTGGAGCGTTTTGGCATCATCACCAAAGATCTCGTCTCTGCTCACTGTCCGTTTCCATGGGAAGCCATTCAGACAGCGCTTCGTCAGTTGGAAGAGTGGGGACTTGTTGTTCGCGGGCTATTCATTACCGATTTACATGCTCTGCAGTTCGCATCCAAAGAATTCATCACTCTCCTGTACCAACAAACAGGTAACACTTCCGAGAGTCAACAAAAATTCACGCTTTTAAGTGCTGTTGATCCGGCTAATCCCTTTGGACTGATAGTCCCATGGCCTGAGGTTTCGAACATTTCATTTTCACGTAAAAGCGGCAATTACTTAGCCCTCAAAGGCAGTGAGTGGTTGTATTGGATCGAAAATAATGGCAAGCGAATTTATCAGATTGCACCAACAACGAACCAAAATGTCGATCAGATGACCATCGTCCACGAGTTAAAAAGTATGTTTCGCCAGTTCCTTAAACAACATCAACTACGTAAAATCGTTATCGAAACGTGGAACGGTGTACGTATCGCAGAAGCGCCCGAACAGGAATATTTAAAACTTCTAGGCGCAGAAAAAGACCGCACCAACTTAGTGCTTTGGCCAAGCCAATTAAGCTGAGTGCGGCCTACTCTTACCTTCTGCTTTAACTGCGGTTGTAGAAGCACATGGATATCGGTTACCTAGCTGGACATGACACGATAATTGAATTATGATCAAAAGTCAATTCTCGATTAACCATTCACATGGTATTATATGAAGGAACCTTTTATCGATGTAGGGTTACAGCTGCAAATTATCCATATTCATACAGGTTTAAAAGAAGAAATCAGGGGGAATTAAATCGTGTTCAGAAGTAAGCGCTTCCGAGACAATTGGATTTTAATTCTGATCATCTCCAGTATTCCCGGACTTATCTTCGGCGGCGTGATTTATTGGCTTGCCGGCGATCGTCTTGAGAACGAGCTGCTTCAGATGCACAATAAACAGATTCAACTAAGAGCAGCCAATATTGACGAGCAGTTCGCTTACTTGGAGACGTCGGTTATGCATTGGGGATTTGATCCAAGTTTCAGTTACTCATCAGCGAGTTTAAATCTATCGTATGATTTCGAGATTGCTCGCAACATCACACAGACATTAGCTAATATGAAAGGCGCCAATCCACTGGCTACGGAAACAGAATTATTCTTGGAAGGGGCAGCGCCCGTAAGGTTTCATCCGCAATACGAGGCATTAACCAGTGCTGTACAGATCGACGGATACAGGAAATTGCTCGCGAATGATAAGAAGGTTTTCTGGTCCCAGCATACTTCGGAGTCCGGACTTCCGCGTGATAACTCATTGTCGTTAATGGTAAAAATACCTGAAACCGACGAGAATCCGTTTGGGGTCATCGCAGTTCGGATCGATACCGCGAAGGTCGCCAAACTGCTGCAAACGTTAGCCCCATATAACGACGGGGGTACGTTTCTGTTGGAGGAAAATGGCGATCAATTGCTGTCTAGCTCAGGGAAAGGAACAGCATCGCAGCTAGATGAAGCTATTAAGAGAGAGGTACTTGCCAGTAAGACGAAATCAGGATCATTCCTGTTTGATTGGAACCAAACGAAATACACTGTAGCCTTCGGCACCATGTCGCGCGTCGGTACCTCTTGGACTTATGTCACTGCGTCGCCAATTAGCGCAATTACCAAGCCAGTCGTTTTTATTTCTCAATTGATCTTGACGCTAAGCATCGGGATGCTGCTGCTCGCGTTCGTGTTATCTTGGTTGGCTTCACGGCGTATCTATTCACCTATCGCACAGTTAGTCAGCTTACTGACTGGAAATACGGCTTTAGCGACACTCCGGAAAGAACAAAATGATGATTTTAAGATTATTGAGAAAGAATGGCTGCATCTGACTAGAGAGAGCATGACACTTCAGAATAAGTTGGAGCAGCAGCTTCCTCACCTCAAGGAGGGCTTCCTGCTTCAACTTGTCCAAGGGTATCTCTATTCCTACTCTGAGCAAGCTCTTCTTGAGAGGATGCGCAATTTCGGCTGGTCGGTGGATAATCGGCAATATGCCGTGCTGTACATTCAATTAAGCGGATTTGAAAACTTGGAAGGACGCTTCTCGTCTGGCGATGAAGGACTCGTCACTTTCGTTGCTGCCAATATTACGATGGAGCTCGCATCGAGCCATTTCGAGCAAGCAGAAGTGATGAATTTCCACGATTTGTCTGTCGGTCTCCTCATCATCGTTCCGGAAGAAACCGATCAGAAGGAAGCGATCAGATCCTTTAGTCAAGAACTGACTCATGGGATTCATCACGTGCTCAACATGTACGTATCGGTCACGATCGGCAGTCTCGCTTTGTCCGTCGTTCATGTGCCCTCCCGCTTCGAGGAAGCGATGCAGGCGTCAAGCATGCGCCGTTTCGAAAGCCGGAACCAAATTATCGACCTGGAATCTCTGGATGAGCATGATAAAGAGAACCACGAGATTCATTATCCATTCGCGCTCGAAAGAGAGGTCATTCAAGCGATTCGAACCGGGCAGAATGAAGAAGCAAAGCAGCTCATTCAGGCTTTCTTGGAAGAACTGCTTGAACGCGGAGCCAAGGTGATCGACATTCAGCAAGGAATGCTCCAATTGCTCGGCAGCATTCTGCATGCCATTCGGCTTACGGGTATGGATCCGAACCGCATTTTCAAATCGGCAAATTTGTACGAACAATTGATGCAGTTCGGAGATCCGCAGAAAATGATTGCTTGGTTCAACGACAAAGTAGTATGCCCCTTCATGAAAGAACTGGAATCGCGATCCGACGTGGAAGTGAAAAGGACTGTGGAAACTGCGATGATTTATCTTCAGAACAATTACATGAAGGAAATATCTCTGGACAGCTGCGCCGACTACGCGGGCACGAATACGGTTGCGTTAAGCAAAGCGTTCAAGCAGGTCAGCGGTAAAAATTTTATTGACTATTTAACCGAGCTGCGTATTGAAAAAGCGAAGGAGCTTTTGCGTGACACGGATATGAAAATCAACGATATCGCCGAAAAGGCTGGATATCAGCCTAGCTATTTTAACCGGATCTTTAAGAAACAAGAAGGCATAACGCCAAGCCAATATCGGGAAATAAACCGAAAATAATAGCATCATGCCCAAACCGCCAGTAATGGCGGTTTGTTTTTTGGTTGAAAAAAAGTCTTAATCCCGCAAAAAAGTGAAATGTCCCGTCATGTATGGAGTTAGAAAGTGTGGTTGAAGGAAATTCCCATAGATACTAATCTTGAACCAAGACCTAAACAAATTCGGAGAGGGGGAAAGAAAACATGGGAGAGAAAAAGCAACTCCGCATGCATTGGTTGGAGGAAGAACTACCAAACTCTTGCGGTGTTACGTGGGGAGTACCTTGGCACATAGGTGAATTAAATCGGTCGCAAGCTGGTACTTTCACCCTTATTGACCCGTCAGGAAGCCCGCTCGCGCTTCAAAGCTGGCCAACCGCTTATTGGCCTGACGGCAGCGTGAAATGGACAGCGCACGCCGCATCGTTCGATAAACCTGAAAGTGAAGGCTATACACTACAAGCCGCCGATGAACAGTCTATAGCGATCCATGCGAGATCCCGTATGAAGGTTTCTCAATCGGCTGATGCAGTGACTGTCGATACCGGAGTCATCCGGTGTATCGTCGGAAAACAAGGAAAGTCATTCATCCGCGCTCTATATCACGGGGAGAAGCTGATCAGCTCGGATGGTTCACTCGTCTGTATTCGCGAAGAACGACGAACGACATCGAGTGGACGTCTTTACCAGGAAGAATCGTTTCGTGGCGAGGTCACATCCGTAACGATCGAACAGGAGGGCCCTTCACGGGTCGTACTCATGGTGGAGGGCGAGCATATCTCCAAGAAAGCCGATCGTTCCTGGCTCCCCTTCCGGCTGCGTCTGTATTTCTACGCCAATCAAGCATCGATTCGGATTGTCCACACCTCATTGTTCAATGGAGATCCACAGGAGGACTTCGTGAAAGGGCTTGGCATCTCTTTTGCTTTGCCGCTGAAAGCCCCCCTTTATAACAGGTACGTTCGTTTTGCGGGCGATACAGGCTTTTTCAGTGAATCGCCCCGGCATTTGTCGACATGGCGGACGAAAGGCGTCTACATGGACATGTTCTGGCGTCAGCAAGCTGGGGAAGCGATTGCATTTGATCATGAGAAAGATGCGAAATTCAAAGCGCTGCTTGATGATTCCGCTGCCTGGGACAGCTTTAAGTTGATGCAGCTTTCCGCCGACTCCTATTCTGTCGTCAAGCAAACATATGAAGAATGCAGCCCAGTGAAGGCCGTCAGTGGTAACCGTGCGAAAGGGCTCGTATATGCCGGAGACACTCACGGCGGGCTTGCAGCAGGGCTGCGCAATTTTTGGCAAAAGCATCCATCGTCTTTGGAAGTAACCGGTATGACGAAAAATGAAGCCAAGCTAACACTCTGGTTCTGGTCGCCGGATGCGGCAGCTATGGATATGCGTCATTACGATACAACAACGTATGTGGAATCCGCCTATGAGGGATCGGAAGAGCTGCGCAGTACACCATATGGAATCGGAAATACGAACGAGCTTATGCTGTGGTGCTGCGATGGGACACCCGCTGCTGCCGACCTTGCAAACATGACTAGCCATGTTCAAACCCCGCCGCAGCTCTTATGTGAGCCTGCACGTTATCATGATACGAACGTATTCGGTATCTGGAGCTTGCCTGACCGCAGCACGCCTGCTAAAGTTTGGATCGAAGATCAACTCGACGCCTGTTTGAGCTTCTACAAGCAAGAGGTTGAGGGACGGCGATGGTACGGTTTCTGGGATTATGGAGATTTCATGCATACGTACGATGCCGTACGGCATGAATGGAGATACGACGTAGGCGGGTTTGCCTGGCAGAACACCGAGCTTGTGCCGAACATCTGGCTTTGGCTCTCGTTCTTGCGGTCGGGACGTGCAGATTTGTTCCGCATGGCGGAAGCCATGACGCGTCATACGAGTGAAGTGGATGTCTATCATTTGGGAGAATATGCAGGGCTCGGGTCTCGGCATAATGTTGTTCACTGGGGTTGCGGATGCAAGGAAGCGCGCATAGCAATGGCGGGTTTACATCGTTACTATTACTTCTTGACTGCAGATGAACGTATTGGAGATATTTTGAAGGAAGTGGCCGATGCTGATTTCGCCACCGTCGGAATCGATCCGATGAGAGCTTATTTCCCGAAGGACGAGCATCCTACCCACGTGAGGAGCGGTCCGGACTGGGCAGCCTTCAGCTCGAATTGGATGTCGCAATGGGAACGCTTTGAGAATTCGAAATACCGAGATAAGATCCTGCAAGGGATTAAGAATTTGAAGGCCGCACCGTTCCGGCTCTTATCAGGCACGACATTCGGATACGATCCGAATACTGGGATTCTTACTCATATCAGCGACGGCAACTACGGATATCATATGGTCATTTCCTTCGGAGCGCCGCAAGTATGGATAGAGCTTTCGCAACTGCTCTCCGATCCTGAATGGGATGACATGCTCGTAGAATTCGGGGAATTTTATTACCTAGAACCTGAGGAAAAGTTAGCCCGAACGAATGGGGTCATCGATCATACTAAATTCAGCTGGCCGATGTTTGCGGCATCGATGGCGGCTTACGCAGCCAACCGACGAAGTAATGCTGCTCTGGCTGCGATAACATGGCAGATCATGCTGGAGAATCGTCTGCCGGGGGGCAGCGAGGACGCGACGCGAACCTATCAAGTGCCGGAGCACGCGTATGTCCGACCTATTCAAGAACTGCCGAGCATCACAACAAATGTAACGTCGCAATGGTCCTTGAACGCGATCATGTGCCTGGAGCTAATCGGGAACGAACTGCCGACGGAGCTGAATGCTGAATATCTGAGCGCTTCCTATACCGCGGATCAGAAGAAATAATCGATGCCGTCTAAGATTTCAAATTCCAATGTTCGAGGAGGAACTGTTTTGAAATACGTAACGATCAATGAAACGGATATTAAACAAGCCATCGAGCGGCTAGTAACCAGAACGTTTCAGATGGATATGACATGGGATTGGCCTGCCGGAGTCGCTTTCTACGGCGTTGGCCAAGCTTATCTGGCTACTGGAGAATCAAAGTATTTGGATCAATTGCAAGCGTGGATCGATGAGCAGTTGGAGGAAGGCATTCCTAGGTTAACCGTCAACGCTGTATCCATAGGTCATACCTTGCTTACACTGTACGATCAAACCAAATCGGAACGTTATCTGGATATAGCAGTCCAAATGGCGGAGTTCTTGAGAACAGATGCGGTACGATTCGCGGATGGCGTGTTTCAGCACACCGTATCGCAAAATTACGATTTTCCGCAGCAGGCTTGGGTCGATACGATGTTTATGGCTGGATATTTTCTCATCCGCATTGGCACTTTACTTGAAAGAAACGAATGGCTGGAGGATGGCTTACTGCAGTACCATGCACACGAGCGCTTCTTGCAGGATCGTGAAACAAATCTATATGTTCATGGTTGGGATCATATCGCCCAGAACAACATGTCCGCTGTCTATTGGGCGCGTGGCAATTCATGGGCAGCATATACGATGTCGGAAGCGCTGCATATCGTAGAAGTCACACATCCGTCCTATATGAAAATGTACGATTCGCTGCGTGATCAACTTAGCAGCATCGTCCGGCTCCAATCTGATCATGGGCTCTGGCACACCGTTCTGAATGATCCGACCTCTTATGAGGAAACATCGGGCTCTGCGGGTCTTGCCGCCGGATTGATTCGATACAACGAAGCCATCGGCGCCCCTATGTACAATAAATATATTCAAAAGGCCGTGCCTGCCGTATTATCGAAAATTTCGAATAACGGTACAGTGTTGGACGTTTCGGCTGGAACGGCTGTAATGAAAGACGCCGATGGCTACAAAGGGGTCGCCCATGAACGGATTCAAGGCTGGGGACAGGGTCTGGCCTTAGTATTCCTCTCTTCGCTTCTAACGTACAAATGGTTGAAAGACATTTCACAAACCGAATAAAGGAATGTTCAACCCATTGTTTTCTCGGTGTTATCCCTTATAAAAAAAGCTGATTCATGGTGATAATACTTTTTTTCTAACTTCATACTTTTTTGAGAAAGCGGTTTCAAAATAGTGTTGTTGTCAGAAATATTTGAATCTTATAGTGTTTATCTTACAAAGCCACAAGCTAAAATTTCAATTCAATTTGCGAAGGAGTGAGAACATGATCAAAGCATCAGGGGCTGAACAGCACATAGCGCCTGTCCCATCCGTAGGAAATTCCAAGCGCAATACGCTAATAGGCAAAGTTCTAAGAGATAAATATTTATTGCTGCTGCTGCTGCCGGGATTGGCCTACTTTATTATTTTTAAATATGTTCCGATGTGGGGGGTCCTCCTTGCCTTCAAAAACTATCAGCCTTACGTCGGTTTTTTTAAAAGCGAGTGGGTCGGACTAGATAATTTTAAGCAATTTTTTCAAGACCCCGTATTTTTCAGATTGATACGCAATACGCTTTTGCTTGGTTTGTATGATATGGTGTTTTTCTTCCCGGCGCCTATCATACTGGCGGTATTGTTAAACGAAGTCCGCAAATCTTTTTACAAACGCTTTATCCAATCACTGATTTATATCCCCCATTTTATTTCGATGGTTATTGTTGCAAGTATTTCCTATCTTCTTTTGACGACAGAAGGTGGAGTCATCAATGAAATGATGCTTAAGCTATTCGGGTATAAAATCGACTTTCTGACAAGTGAAAACTGGTTTCGTCCCCTGATTATCACACAGAGTATTTGGAAAGAGATGGGTTGGGGAACGATCATCTTCCTCGCAGCGCTTGCGGGGGTGGATCAAGAGCAGTATGAAGCGGCCATCGTCGATGGAGCAAACCGTTTTCGCCAACTTTGGCACATTACGCTGCCGGCCATTCAAGGAACGATCATTATCGTGCTGATTCTGCGAATGGGTCACTTTATGGATCGTGGATTTGAACAAGTCCTATTAATGATCAACCCACTAAACCGGCCTGTGGCCGAAGTGTTTGACACTTATGTTTACACGGCGGGGATCGTACAGGGCGCTTTCAGCTACAGCGCGGCGGTAGGGTTATTTAAAGCCATCATCGGTGTCATTCTCGTCTTTTCAACTAATTATTTAGCCAAAAGGGCTGGGCACTCCGGTATATTTTGATACTTACGAAGAAAGTTTTGCTATCGCAAAACTCAGCACATGCTTACGAAGAAAGTTTTGCTATCGCAAAACTCTTAGGGGGAGAGTACTATGAACACGCGTCATTCGTCAGTAGGCGAAAAACTGTTTGATATTGCCAATTATCTCTTTCTTGCTCTCGTTGCCCTTACTATGGTTCTTCCGGTTATGTATATCGTGGCGGGGTCGTTCGCAAGCGATCTTGAGATAGGAAGCAGATCCTTTTTCCTAATTCCCAAAGAAATCACATTCGATGCTTACAAGTTCGTATTTAAAGATAATACGTTACCGCGAAGTTTATTCGTATCCGTATTTATAACCGTAGGGGGAACTCTTGTAAATCTATTGTTTACCTTTACGATGGCCTATGCTTTATCGCGGCGGCACATGATCGGCCGAAATGTCGTCTTGAACCTAATCATCTTCACGATGGTGTTTAGCGGCGGGATTATCCCAACTTATCTGGTTGTTAAAGGCTTAGGACTATTGAACACCTACTGGGCGGTCATGCTGCCTGTCGCCATCAACGCCTTTAACTTGATTGTCGTGAAATCATTTTTCCAAGAAATTCCGGGCGAACTGATTGAATCGGCCCGAATAGACGGGTGTAATGATATAGGCGTGCTGTGGCGAATTGTTTTACCGCTTTCCAAACCGGTTATCGCAACATTCGCGCTTTTCTACGCCGTTGCCCATTGGAATGATTTCTTTCATGCGCTGATCTATCTATCAGACGCCAAAATGTGGCCGATGCAGGTTCTATTGAGGCAAATTGTACTTTTGGCATCAGGCGCGCTAGAGATGGGGACGTATGATCCTACTTATGTAAAACCACCGGATCAATCGATTAAAATGGCGATCATCGTTGTGGGTACATTACCGATCTTGATGGTTTACCCGTTTATTCAAAAGTATTTTGCCAAAGGGGTTTTAATTGGTGCGGTAAAAGGGTAACGCTTTTATAGCGACGGGGGACTATTTTCGGATTGTCGCAGCATCGGTCCAAATCCAGTAAGTGTTTGACGACAGGTGCATGCTTCATCATAAACAAGTATATTTTTGATAAGACAAAGGGAGGAAAAAGAATATGAATTGGGAAAAAAAGAAAAAACCATTGCTTGCCACTACTAGCATCATAGTAGCAGTTACAGTTATAGCGGGGTGCAGCTCGGGTACTGACGGGTCTAAAGCAACTGATACACCTAAGACGACCTCAGGAGCGACAACCGCTGCAAAAGAGAAGCCATTCCCTATCAGTATCATGTTGAAGAGCTACTACAATGATACGGCTACCCCAGAAAGTAAAGTATGGAAAAAAGTTGAAGAACATACGAACACGAAGCTTGATTTCCAATTTGTTCCTGATGCAAGCTATAACGATAAACTGAACATAACGCTTGCTTCCGGTTCCATTCCTTCTCTTCTATTTGTAAATAATGCGAAATTGCCCGCTGTTGCCAACGCTATCAAAGGAGGCGCATTCTGGGAAATAGGCCCTTATCTCAAAGATTATCCGAATCTTAAACAAGCGAACCCAACTGTACTTAACAATACGTCGGTAAACGGTAAATTCTATGGCCTCTATGTATCCCGCCCGATCGGACGAATGGGGATCAGCTACCGTAAGGATTGGCTTGATAATTTAGGCATGAAGGAACCGAAGACGATCGATGAATTTTACGCGATGTTAAAGGCATTCGCCACCAATGACCCTGATAAAAACGGCAAAAACGATACGTATGGCATGGTCGTAACTAGATATACGGGTCCCTTTGATATTATGCAAACTTGGTTCGGTGCTCCGAATAAGTGGGCTGAGAAAGACGGCAAGTTGATACCCGCCCATTTGACTCCAGAATATATGGAAGCACTCAAATTTTTCAAAAAACTGTATAACGAGAAGTTAATCAATCAAGATTTTGCGGTATATGATTCAGCGAAATGGAATGATCCGATTATTAACGGACAAGCGGGTGTAGCGGTTGACGTTACGGAACGTTCCTATCAAATTGAAGAGAAAATGAAACAAGTCAATCCGAAGGGCAGTATAGATATCATTGGAGCTGTAAGCGGCCCTACCGGTCTTCACAATCAACCGACAGCCGGACACAACGGCATGTTCCTCATCTCGAAATCCAGCGTTAAAACAGAAGCTGACCTGAAGAAAGTGCTTACTTTCTTGGATAAGACCAACGATAAAGATATGCAAGCGTTACTCAACTTTGGTATTGAAGGTGTTCATTATAAAGTGGAAGACGGCAAACAGTCTATTCTTATCGTTCCAACTGATCCAATGGCTCCTGATATTAATAACAAGAATATGAACCAGATCTTATCTTCGATTCCGTACATTATCAATGACATGTTCAAACCGTCTACACCGCTTCGCACGAAGTCGATCGAAGTGCAAAAGGCAAATGAGAAAATCATTGTTACCAATCCCGGAGAACCATTTACAACGGCAACCTATACGCAAAAAGGCGCGCAATTGGATCAAATGGTGGAAGACGCACGAATTAAATTTATTGTCGGCAAAATCGATGAAGCCGGCTTTAAAGCCGACATGGATTTGTGGAAAAAGAGCGGCGGCGATGACTATACAAAAGAAATAAGCGAAGCCTTCGCTGCAAGCAAGGCTAAATAAGTTAAGCCAGTAGAACTGCTTTTAGAGGATATGTCCAGTCGCTCAATAGGACTGGACTTTTTCTCTAAAAGGTTCAGGTTGAAATTTATATCGGTATAACGAAAGGAGCGATTGCGATGACAATGGCAAGATTCAGAGGCGGTAAAGGAACAGTTTGGCCTTCGGAACGACGCAGTTATACAGATCTGATAACGGGCGTAACGGTAACTCAGTTAACGAATCACTGCTCGCACAGTCACCATATCTATTTTACGAATAACGGCTTCTATGGGGATGGGAAGTTGATCTTCGGATCGGATCGTGAGAATGTTACCAATCTGTACAGCATGGATCTGCACGATGGGGTGATTACCCAATTAACGGATTTGGAACGCGGCCGTGAATCTCGAATTCAAGGGACCTTTCTTCATCCCGATGGACATGAGGCTTATTTCTATTATGACAATTCAATTATGGCAATCAACTTGGAAACGATGGAAGAAAGGATTCTCTATACGATTCCCGAGGACTATAAATTCGGCAGCTTGAGCTGTACCGCAGACGGACAGTGGTTATGTTTTGGTCTGAATAAGGATTTAACTCAAAGTATCGTGATGGATACCAAGAATGGTTACTTGGGTTTTGAAGCGTATTTCCGTGCGAAGCCGCACAGTATGATTATGGCGGTTTCCCCTGTCAACGGGAAAGTGAAAAAGCTTCATGAGGACCAGCTGTGGATCGGCCACGTCAATACGTCGCCAACGCAAGCGCATCTGCTGACATTTTGTCATGAAGGGCCCTGGGAACAGATAGATCATCGGATTTGGGTGCTGGATATCGCCACCGGACATTCTTGGCAGGTTAAGGATAAGAAGCCTAATGAATATGTCGGCCACGAATATTGGCTGTCAGACGGCATTCATATCGGCTACCACGGGTTTACCAATTCTCTTGAAGATCACACCGGGAAAATAATTGGGGCTGTCCTTTTTGATAACAGTCATGTCCAGCAGTACGAATTTCCTTTTCAAAATATGCATGTACATTCAAATGATCTATCGCTTGTTATCGGTGACGGTCAGCAAACGAGCGCTTATCATGGGCAGCAATTTCAAGATACGCTGCAGGTATGGCGGAATGACGGATCCGGGTTTAAAGGTCCACGTATACTATGTAAGCATCGTGGAAGTTTCCATTCTCAAATTCTTCACGTTCATCCGAGACTAAGCCCGGACGGTAAGCATGTGCTATTTACGAGTGATATGTCGGGATATGGTAACTTGTACATGGTCGACATGCCGGAATTCGAATCTTTACCCGAGATGCCAGTTACATGAAGACACAACCGAATCTACTTCTCATCTTTACGGACCAGCAGCGATGGGATACGTTGGGGGTTTACGGCAATAAAACGATTCAAACCCCACATTTGGATCGATTGGCGCAGGAAGGGGCCGTTTTCGAAAATGCGATTACCCCTTACCCTCTCTGTGCTCCTGCCAGAGCCTGCACGATGACGGGATTTGCCGCGGGAAAGACGAATGTGTTTAACAACGAATCAGCCCCTGCTATTGCCGCCGATGAGTCGATTGCAGCTTATTTGTCCAAAGCAGGATATCACAATCAGGCGATCGGAAAGATGCATTTTACACCGGATGAGCAAACGTATGGCATGGATCATCTCATTTTATCGGAAGAAATGAGGGGGGTACGTACGGCTGAACGGATACAGGATATCCGTTTTGATGATTATGACCGATACCTGATGGAGCATGATGCCTGGGGGTGGGAGAAACCTCCAGAGATCGGTTATAACGAACTAAAGCCGCTTGTGAACGGCCTACCCAAAGAGCTTCATATCACACAATGGTGCGGGGATCGAACGGTAGAGTGGCTAAAAACGGAAAGACCCTCTAACAAACCTTTTTTCTTATGGACGTCGTTCGTCAAGCCTCATGCTCCTTTCGATTGTCCTTCACACTTGACGGATTTATATGCTCCGGAAGAAATGCCGAGGCCTTGGGTTTCCGATAAGGATGGAACGTCGAAAAATCCTTATTTGAAATCGCATCGTCAAGCAATGGAAGCCGATCTGTACTCGGAGCACGCTAATCTCACAAACAGGGCTTATTATTATGCCAACATTACGTTTATCGATGAACAAATAGGTCGGATCATGCAAACGCTAGAGGAAGAGGGGCTGGCGGATAATACACTTGTTATTTTCACATCGGATCATGGAGAACTGCTCGGCGACCACCGATTATGGTTTAAAAACTTAGGGCACGAGGGCAGTTTGCACATCCCGATGTTAATAAGGTGGCCCGGCGTTATTCATCCGGGTACCCGCTGTGATGAATTGACTACCCTGCTTGATATTTTCCCTACTCTGGTTAATCGGACCAGTGAAAATCGCAATTACGACGGAAGGTCTGGTTTGGATCTATTGGAACTGCTCACGGAACCATCCTCGGTTCGCCGAGATGTAGTCTGTTCTGAATTCTATGTGGCACCCAACTATATGCTCCATGTCCGCAGCAAAGAGTGGAAATACCTCTTTTATCAGAATGGCGGCTACGAAGAGCTGTATAATCTCCTTAGTGATCCGCATGAGCTTATTGATTTGGCGGATGATCCCGACTTTCAGCATGTTAAAAAAGAGCATCAGACGGCAGCCGTTGATTGGGTCAAAAACTATGGAAATCCTGAAATTGCACTCGATGAAACAGGCTATAAATTGAAAGTCATTCCTTTTCAGCCTCAAGAAGCCAAAACTAACCCAAGGCCGTTCTCGCGAATGCCATGGGATTCCAGAGTTCCGCCTTCGCTGCTTCCTAAACAGCAGCGCTCCTGGTTTTGGAAGGCGTTGGGCGGAGATTGGAGCAGCCTTATAACCTTGTTTGGATCAAAAGATAAGTAATTCACCAATAGATGAGTGAGGGTGACGTACAACATGGATTGGAATGAAATATTCCTGCTAGATGAGCTTATATATCAAAATCCTTTAGCCGTTGAAAGCGATGTGCTTGATTTCAAAATGGAAGGGCAGGCTGTTGCCAGTTTTCCACTGAATCGAATGCGGATGGAAAATAAGCTTGACCCAAAGCTTGGGCAAAAATCCAATTTCGTTTATTGGTGTCCGGTTGAATTTCCAGACAACATCGCGATCACTTGGGATTTTTGGCCGATTCATGAGCCGGGGCTTTGCATCTTGTTTTTTGCCGCAAAAGGGATACGGGGTGAAGATTTGTTTGACAGCCGGCTTTCCGTAAGAACAGGTGTGTACGACCAATATCACCATGGAGATATCGATGCTTTCCATGTATCCTACTTCAGACGCAAGGAAGAAGAGGAGCGGAGTTTTCATACGTGCAATCTGCGTAAAAGCTATGGCTTTCATCTGGTTTCGCAGGGCGGAGATCCGATCCCGTCCGTTACCGATGCCAAAGGTCCATACCGGATGAAATTGTTTAAATGGGGAAGTGAAATTTTATTCGCCATCAATGATCTGACTGTCTTGCATTGGACCGATGACGGGAAAACATGTGGAAAGCCCCTTACCGGAGGAAAAATCGGCTTTCGCCAGATGGCTCCTCTTATAGCCGAATACGCCAATCTTACTGTATATTCGATTTCAAAAAAGCATGCTTGGTAAAATCATACCTCTCTATTACCCACAAAAACAGACCGCACCAGCTTAGTTCTTTGGCCAAGCCAACTAAGCTGCGTGCGGTCTACTCGACACGTTCCACTTTAACTGCGCATATTTTAAACTCCGGCATCCGACTTGTGGGATCCAGCGCATCATTTGTTAATTGATTAATCGAATGCTCATCGCCCCAATGAAAGGGTACAAAAACCGTACGAGGCTGAATACCTTCCGTCACTTTAACTTCGAAAATCAAGGATCCACGGCGGCTTGTAATGCGGATCTTGTTATCCAAACTCAGTCCAATTCTCTTAGCGAGCCATGGATGAATCTCGGCAATGGGAACGGGAGCCTTCTTATTCAACGCTTCCGTTCGACGTGTTTGAGCGCCGCTTAAATAATGATTCGCCAGCCTCCCCGTTGTCAATACGAAGGGATAGTCCGAATCGATTGGTTCTGCCGGCATTTTGGGCTTAATACCGAACAATCTGGCTTTACCATCAGAATGATTAAAATGATTCTCAAATAATAGCGGTGTACCCGGATGGTTAGGAGCAGGACACGGCCAGAATATGCCTTTCTCCTCCTGAAGCCGCTCATACGTAATGCCGCTGTAATCCGCTTTCCCTCCAGCCGTAGCTGCTGCTAACTCGCGAAACACATCTTCAATACCCGCATATTGAAAATAGGTGCCCCTGCCCAACGCTTCCGCTAGCTGACAAATAATGTGGAAATCAAGTCTGCTGTTTCCCGGAAGCTCCATCGCTTTCTGACGATGAAACACGCGTCCTTCCAAATTGGTCATCGTACCCTCTGCTTCCGCAAAGGATGACCCTGGTAACAAATAATGGGCATAACGCGCCGTTTCGGTTTCGAACATGTCAACGACAACAAGCAACTCCAGCTTCTGCAGCGCCCGCTCCACCATCCGATTATTAGGGCTGGATACGAGCGGATTCGATCCGAGGACGATTAAGGCTTTGATTTCACCTTCATCTATCTTTTGCAGCAGTTCATAAGCAGAAACCCCTTTGCCCGGCAGTTCACTCGGATCGATTCCCCATACCTTGGCAACATGCTCACGTGCAGCTGGGTCTTCGATCAAACGATAGCCCGGCAGTTGGTCCGCCTTTTTGCCCATGCTCGCGTCCACCTTGCCCGTTCGCTTGGCCAGTTACGGCGCCATATCCGCAGCCTTTGCGCCCTATTTTACCTGTGATCAAGGATAAATTAATGTAATTCAGCGTGTTCTCTACACCGTTCACTTGCTGTTCCAAGCCGCGCGCTGTAAGCACAATCCCCGTCTCTGCCTTCGCGAATCCACGAGCAATCGTACGAGTTACAGCTTCCAGAACGCCAGTTAGCTCCTCCACTCTCGCTGGGGTGAAAGGCTTAACAGCCTCCTTCAACTGCTCAAACCCAACGGTACGTTCTTCAATAAATCGATGATGGACGAGCTTCTCCTCCACCATGACATGTAGGAGTCCGTTTACAAATACAGAGTCGAATCCCGGTTGTAGACGAACATGGATATCCGCTACCTTCGAAGTCATCGTATTACGCGGATCAATCGTAACGATCACTGCGCCTTTTTTCTTCGCTTCAAGTAAATAAGGCATCATCGTCGGTTGGCATTCCGCAATATTCGTTCCTGCAAGAATGATATATTTGGCATTTGGAACTTCCGTCAGGGGCATGGTCATCCCGCGATCGATCCCGAAAGCCTGATTACTGGCTGCTGCCGCCGAGGACATACAGTATCTGCCATTGTAATCAATGTATTTGGACCTAAGCGCTACGCGGGTAAACTTACCAAGTAAGTAACTAACTTCATTGGTAAGTGAACCTCCGCCATACACGCCAATGGCATCAGGGCCATATGTCGCTTGCAGTCCTTGAATTCGTTCAGCAATGTCTGCAAACGCATGGTCCCAAGAGACAGTACGCCACCTCCGTGGCTCACCAATCTCCCTAGTCAATGGCTCAAGAATCCGATCGGCATGAAGCACATGATCCAGTGCATTCAAACCTTTCTGGCAAAGACGGCTAGTCGCTACAGGAAAGTTCGGGCTTGGTTTGATCGTGAGACCAGACGTCTTCTCACTCGGCATAATCTCCAATCCGCACTGCATGCTGCAAAAGCAGCAATGGGAGGAGGGTTGTTCTTTAGGTAATGTTAATAGTGCTGATTTCAACGCACCCCACCCCCGATGATAAAGCTCTCTATGAAATCTCAATGCATCTTAATGTGCTTGTGTAGTCAACAAATCTAGCAGGCTAATTCTTTGTTTATCGGAAATCCAATAAACACCGTACCTTCATGAACTTTCGTTGAATACGTTTGTACACACCCCGTATCCGGAGCTTGAACGAGACCGGAAGGGAGATGAATCTTGCGATCATGCATCGGACAGAAGACGTGATCATCACAAACAATTCCTTCTGCCAGGACGCCCTCTTTATGCGGACAGCGGTTCTGAATCGCATGAAGCTTGCCGCTTTTCAGCTTGAAAAGTGCAACCTCTTCCCCTTGATAACGAATCGTTTTCCCTGTGTTTAAAGCTAAATCCTCATAAGATACTGCCTGCACCCATACCATTTGCTCTTCTTGTGTTTTCATTGATTTGCTCCTCCCGGGCTTTTCTTCTTTGTCTAATTAAGCTCTACGACTTCATACAGGTCACGCTGAATTTTTTTGCTATCAATCGCTTGTTTCCAAGGGTCCTTCGTCACAGAAAGTGCTTGATCCATCCGAGCACACAATTGTTTGCGCTCTTCTTCATTTTCTACGACTTCGCGAATATGCTCGATACCAAGTCGGTGTACCCACTCACTTGTGCGCTCACCATACTTACCGGATTCACGATAGTACTGCAGATAAGCTTCCGTATATTCGATAATTTCCTGTTCCGTTTTGACAGTGGTCAAGAGATCACCAACACGTACCTTGACACCGCCGTTTCCTCCGGCGTAAAGCTCCCAACCGCCATCCACTGAAACCACTCCTAAGTCTTTAATTCCTGACTCGGCGCAATTTCGCGGACATCCTGATACAGCCAGCTTCACTTTGGCAGGCGTATTCAAACGTTCGAATCGTTTCTCCAGCTCGATACCTACGCCCATCGCGTCGCCCGTGCCGAATCTGCAGAAGGTTTCACCCACACAAGTTTTAACCGTACGTAAGGCTTTTCCGTAAGCATAACCGGAAGGCATATCTAGAGCTTCCCACATCGCGGTAAGATCTTCTTTCTTCACACCTAGTAAGTCTAGACGTTGTCCGCCTGTAAACTTCACAGTAGGGACATTAAATTTCTCGGCCACTTCTGCAATCCGTTTCAATTCAGTAGGATTCGTTACTCCGCCATAAATCCGTGGAACAACCGAATACGTACCATCCTTCTGAATGTTGGCGTGCATACGCTCATTAACAAAGCGTGAGGTACTATCGTCCTTATAAGTCTCAGGGCTTACCATGCCTAAGTAATAGTTAAGCGCAGGGCGGCATTTCGAGCAGCCTTCTTCATTTTTCCAACCAAGCACGTTCATTACTTCACGTACATGGGATAAACCTTTTTCACGAATTGCTGTAACGACTTCATCCCGTGTATGGTCTGTACAAGCGCAAATCGTCTCTTTCGCAGCATTCTTATCATAAGAAGCACCTAGAGTAAATGCCAACAAATCACTAACCAGTGGTTTACAACCGCCGCAAGAGCGAGAAGCAGTCGTACAATTTTTCACTTCATCAACAGTTGTTAATCCTTGTTCCTTGATCGCTGAACAAATCGTTCCTTTTGTAACCCCATTACAACCGCAAATAATAGCATCGTCTTTCATTTCAGCAACACCCGATGCCGCTCCGCCTCCGGATGAATCCGTTAAAATAGCCGTTTTTTCCAAGCCAGTAATATCTGTTTCTTCTCGAAT
Organism: Paenibacillus sp. V4I7; assembly: GCF_030817275.1. Classification (NCBI taxonomy): domain Bacteria; kingdom Bacillati; phylum Bacillota; class Bacilli; order Caryophanales; family Paenibacillaceae; genus Paenibacillus; species Paenibacillus sp. V4I7. Next base: position 5,563,222 of record NZ_JAUSZD010000002.1, read on the forward strand.
CATTTGCATAAGTCTCGTACCATCCGCCGTATCTCCGAAGAGAACAGCACCGATGATCTTATTGTCTTTAACGACAACCTTCTTATAAACGCCTGTGAATTCATCATGAATGCGGATGGCTTTCGATCCTTCCTCATCGCCAAACTGTCCGCCTGAGAATACGTCAACACCAGATACTTTAAGCTTCGTATAAAGGATCGATCCTTCATAAGGAGCCGTTTCCACGCCTGCCAAATGTTTAGCAAGTACAGCCCCTTGCTCGTAGAGCGGTGCTACCAATCCGTAAGCAATCCCTCGGTGCATGGCGCATTCCCCAACCGCATAAACATTTGGAACACTCGTTTGCAAATAATCATTCACGATAATACCGGGATTACACTCAACTCCGGACTTCTTCGCAAGCTCTACATTGGGACGAATACCTACAGCCATTACGATAAGATCTGCCTCAGCAACGGTACCATCTTTGAATTTCAATCCAGTTACGCGCTTATCGCCCACGATCTCAGCGGATTGCTTCTCGAGCAAGAAGTTGATGCCTTGTTCTTCAAGTGCCGCTTGCAGCAATTTGGAAGCCGTACGATCGAGTTGACGCTCCATAATTGTATCTAAGATGTGAACAACATCGACCTTCATCCCTAAGTTGAGGAAGCCCCTAGCTGCCTCTAATCCAAGCAAACCGCCACCGATCACGATCGCTTTTTTATACTTTTTAGCGGACTCTATCATAATCTCACAATCACGAATGGTCCGGTAAGCCATAACCCCTTCTTTATCAGCTCCAGGTAAAGGAATCATGAAAGGATTGGACCCTGTAGCCAAAATTAATTTATCGTAGGAAACCGTTAGCCCTTTATCGCTCGTTACCGTCTGAGCGGCCGTATCGATGTCAGTAACCGTTTGGTTTGTGTGCAAGATAATATGGTTATTCGCATACCACTCATAAGGATGAATGACGATATCCTCTACTTTGGAATCTCCGGCAAGTACATAGGACAACAAGATTCTGTTATAGTTCGGATGCGGTTCACTTCCAAAAATCGTAACCTCATATTTGTCAGGTGCAAGTTTAAGCAAATGTTCAACAGCGTTAACACCCGCCATTCCATTTCCTACTAATACCAATTTTTCTTTTTGAGTCATTGCCATCTTCCTCTCTAATATGTCTATCTCTATATCCCATTTGTGCGGTTCCATTCCCGATTAAAAAAGGGTCACTGGGAGCAGCGAATCTAGTCTGCGCCCCCAAATGACAAAATTGGGATATGGAGCTTGAGTAGTTCGACTTGAACTACCAAAGACGGTAAGTCGTAAACGTCTTTGCGCATGCAGCCTGGACACTCAAGCTGCATGAGCAAAAACTTTTACTCTTATGCCGCTGGCCATAAGACCAGCGGCTTGAACTTTTTACTTAAGCATGCACACTATCCATAGAAGCTGGAGCTACCTTCACTTTGCCGCCTTCGCCTATCCATGTACGTTTCCATTGTCCTTGCACAATAGCGATCAACAAGAGACATGAAATCGCAATAGCACTTAGGATTAGGAAACCTGGTGTAAAAGAGCCTGTCGATAGTTTCAGGTTACCGAGAATCTTGGGTAAGAAGAAACCGCCCAATCCCCCTGCTGCCCCTACGACTCCTGTTATAACACCAAGTTCCGTCTTGAAACGCTGTGGAACAAGTTGGAAAACCGATCCATTCCCCATACCGAAAGCCATCATGGCGACGAAGAGCATGACTGTTGTTAAGGAAAGTGATGGAAGTGTGGAAATACCAGCCATCATCAAAGCTACAACGCCGTACAGGACCATTAACATCCGAATGCCGCCTATCTTATCAGCAAGCCATCCGCCTACCGGGCGGAAGAAGCTCCCACCGATCACGCATATTGTTGTAAAGTCAGCCGCTTTAACTGGAGCTAAACCGTATTGTGTGTTAAAGAAGATGGTCAAGTACGATGCCATTCCAACGAAACCACCGAAGGTTACACTGTATAAAATACAGAATAGCCATGAATCTTTTTGTTTCAATACCTTGCCATATTCGGCAATTGTCTTAGGCGCAGGCTTATTAGGACTATCCTTCGCCAACAGACTGAAGATGATAAGCGTTAGAGCAATTGGTATCATCGCTATGCCAAAAACAATATGCCAATCACCATAATGTTGAGCTAGTCGGTTTGCGAATAAGGTCGCGAAGATCGTACCGCTATTCCCTGCTCCCGCGATTCCCATTGCTAACCCTTGATACTGCGGCGGATACCAGCTGCTAGCCAGCGGCAGAGCAGCGGCAAAACTTGCTCCGGCAATACCGAGCATCAAAGCCACGAAGTACATATCACCCATGGTGTTAGCGAATTGCCAGCCCCAGAACAATGGTATTAAAGTTAACGTTAATCCGATTTGCCCTGTAAGCTTTGGACCGATTTTATCTGTTAACACACCAAGTACTAATCGAAGAATGGATCCGCCCAAAACAGGCAATGCGACGAGATTCGCTTTCTCTGCTGCATTCAGCTGAAAATCATTGGCGAGAATGACCGCTAGTGGCCCAAGAAGAACCCAAACCATGAAGCTCATATCAAAATATAAGAATGAACTGAACAATGACCCTTTGTGCCCGACTTGCATAAAACTTTTCCGATCAACCATGCATTCCCTCTCCTTTTGCGAGGCTTTTCGCCTTCTTTTTTTTCCTACCCAGACGTGTTTGACTGACTGTTCTTTAACAGAAAAGGCCGACAAACATACCCCATGCGGGATGCTTATCGGCCTCATTGCCACTGCTGCCACATCATCGTGAACAGCATGTTAGATATTTCAGTAAACAGAACATAAATAGCCTATCCGGTTACGTATTTGTAAGGGGATAGGCGCCATTGCCTTCGTTAGAGGCACATCATTGTGCCGATTTCTAACTTTATTATAGTACGACATTTTCGACATGTCAATAAACATAACACAAAAATTTTATATGTGAGATTCCTTCTACCATATCGACAAAATTTAGGGTCATATGCTATAGTAATGCCGTATAATAAATCATTTTATCATTAAAACCTTACATGAAGTTGCCATGATATAAGAAGCTACCCACGATAGGAGGTACTCAAATGTTACAATCATTTATACTGATCGACGAGTTTAAACAAACTCGCTCAGCTACCTCCTCCTCGTCGTCGACTACCGAGCTGAATGTTACGGACAATGAAAAGGAATCCTTGCCTGAAGCGATGCTGAAGGATTTGGGATTTCGCATATATGTAGCATCTAATGAAAAAGAAATTTCATTTATGATCCCCAAAGTCGATGCGGTATTATTATCAGTAGGGCCTGATCAAGTAGAACCATGGCGGTCTCGTGTGCTTGCTCATCGCAGCCTTCCCCTTTTCTGGTGGTGTGATGCTCGCACTTTTCCTTCTAATGAATGTAGAATGGACACGGGTATTGATGGTTTGATCGGTTCAACGATGAGTCCTCTAGAAATTCACTGTGCGCTGCTTCTTGGTGTGAATCATTACTTCCAACGAACCGAATGGCTACAAGAGCGCGAACAGCTTCTCTCCAAACTGGAGGAGCGCAAATGGGTCGATCAGGCTAAGCGAATTTTATGTGAAATCAAGGGTATCTCTGAAGCAGAAGCTTATGATTTTTTGCGTAAACAAGCCATGAATGAACGTAAACGTATGGTAGATGTTGCTACCTCCATCGTCAAGGTGTATCAGATACTAAAGGATCAGAAACAAGGAGGCCGCAAACGATGATATCCTTATTAAAAGAAGTAGGCCGCGGAAAACGCGGAGCCAGAGATCTTACCTATGAAGAGGCTTCCCAAGCAGCGGAGCTCATACTAACCGGAGCCGCTACACAAGCTCAAATGGGGGCTTTTCTCGTTGCAGAACGCATCAAAATGGAATCCCCCGAAGAGTTGAAAGCCTTCATCGATGCCTTGCGCCAGCGTATCCAAACCTATCCAATACCAGGCAGCATGGATTGCGCAGGACCTTATGATGGACGCTCACGTACGTTCATCGCGACTTTACCGACTGCGTTCGTTCTCGCGGCTTGCGGACTTCCCACTACACTGCACGGCAGTCCTAGCATGCCACCAAAATGGGGCATCACGCTGTCCGATGTGCTAGCGGCTCTTGAAGTACCCGCGCTTGACGCGTCACGTGAAGCGCTCATATCAGCTGCAGCGCGAACAGGCTTCCTGTTCGCACCGACGGAGAACTGGTGTGCACCGCTTGGCGAGCTGCGCGAACTTCGCAAGGAACTCGGTCTGCGAACCGTGTTCAACACAGCAGAGAAACTGCTGCGCTTTACGGAAGCTCCCTTCATGGCTGTCGGTGTGTTTCACGGTACTGTGTTCGAGAAAATCACCAATTTATTAATCGAATTAGGCGTCTCTCACGGTATTGTTGTGCAGGGTATGGAAGGCTCCGAAGACCTTTCCGTAGACAAGCGCACACGGACGTACCTCATTCAAGAGGGCGCCAGTGAATTATTCATTGTTGATCCTGAGATTTACGAATTAATGGTCGAGGTGCCGGAGATTGAATGGACCGCTCAGCTGCAAGGAGAAACGGCATTATCCGTTCTTCGCGGAGAAGCCGAGCTCCCCTATCTGAATATGGTTTTATTGAACAGTGCCGTGCGTCTGTGGGTTTCCAAGAAGGCAGGGTCCATTGAAGAAGGTATTTATTTGGCCCGACATGCGATTGAGCAAGGGGCTGCCCTGCAAAAATTCACCGAGTGGACGGAAGCGATTAAGCCGGTATCCGCCACTTAATTTTATACTTATGAAAAAAGAGCCCCAAAGGGCTCTTTTTCATTTTCATTTTCATTTTCCAATAAACTGCTGGGTAAACATTTTACCACACGGACCGCCGTTTACGATGCCGATCCCAATATGGGTGTAATCTTTGCTGAGTATATTCGCTTTGTGTCCTGGAGAATTCATCAACGCCTCGTGAGCAGCTTGTACACTTTGATTGCAAGCAATATTCTCTCCCGCCGCGTTATACGTAATACCAAATTTCTCCATCATATCGAATGGCGAACCATACGTCGGTGAATCGTGGGAGAAGTATTTGTTATCGACCATATCTTGGCTTTTTAGTCGAGCCGTTTTGGTTAGCGGCAGGTCAACAGCTAGTGGGGAAAGTCCCACAGCGGCGCGCTCCTTATTAACCAATTCCAGCATTTGCTGCTCGTCCACCGTTAATTCCGTAGTCGATGGGACTTGCGGTTTAGGTGTAGGCTTAGGTGCAGCTGGTGGAGGAGTTGGTGTCGGTGTCGGCTTCTTGGCAATTTTTAAATTACCGTAAGCCCACAGGATGGATTGCAGCGTTTGATCATCCACATTCCCAGTCGCAGGAAGGCCGTATCTGCTTTGAAACGCTTTAACACCTGATTGGGTTTGATTACCATAGTAGCCCGTAATAGGTCCGCTATAGTAGCCAAGTGACTTCAGCATCCCCTGCACCGCATAGACATCAGGTCCCTTAGCCCCTTTGCCATAGGCAAAAGCGGTGGTTGTGGATGAGCAGAACAATGCGATACAGATTAGAATAATCCAGACATGCTTCTTTTTACCTTGTAACATGCGTTTACGTTCACTCCCCGTCATCAGCATCATTCGTCGCACAGTCGACGATAGCATTAGAATGACCAAATTCACGACTATTATCCATAATAATGAAATATGGTTGGATATCGTTTCAAGGTATGGGAAGTCATTGACATTACCCTGAGTATCCGATAAAGTATACTTATATTTAGTACCTAGTACTACTATCAGATCCTAAAAAGGAGTGAATCATTGATGGCAGTCTCTTCCCCTTTACAAGCTCGAATCACAGCAATCGGCGGCTACGTGCCCCATCGCATACTAAGCAACGCGGATCTTCAGGAAATGGTCGATACGAATGATGAATGGATCGTTCAACGCACAGGGATTCGGGAACGTAGAATTGCAGAAGCGAATGAATTCACAAGTCATTTATGTATAGCAGCCGTACAAAATATGCTCACTAGATATCCGACTTCACTGAACGATGTTGATTTAATCATTGTCGCTACCCATACACCGGATCTGCCTTCCACCCCAGTCGCTTGCCAGATTCAAGCCCATTTCGGCATCCCTGAAACAGGTGCCTACGACCTCAATGCCACCTGCTCCGGGTTTGCTTATGCCTTGCATACAGCAAGCGGCCTTGTCGCTGCGGGGGTACACCGCAAGGTTCTCGTAGTCGGCGGGGATTCCTTATCCAAAATTACAGACTATACGGACCGTTCCACCTGCATTCTTTTCGGTGATGGTGCCGGAGCTGTGATTGTTGAAAGGGAAGAAGAAAATCCTGCTTTCCTTGCCCACTATCTTGGGTCGGACGGTACAGGCAGCAAGCACGTATACCGAACCGGACTTGCCTCTGAATTGAACGGAACACCATTAACGGGTGAAGGCAAGCTCGTCCAGAACGGCCGCGAGGTGTATAAATACGCCGTAACGACTGTCCCGCAGGGAATCGAGAAGCTGCTCACAAAAAGCCGGTTACCCATTACGGCTATTGATTGGTTCATTCCGCATAGCGCTAACCTTCGGATTATTGAATCAGTCTGTGAAAAGAGCGGTATTCCATTCGAAAAAGCGCTGTACAGCCTGGAATACTACGGCAATACTTCCGCGGCTTCCATTCCTCTCGCTCTAGATTTGGGCATCAAAGAGGGTAAGGTCACGGCCGGTGATACGCTGCTGATTTTTGGTTTTGGCGGGGGTCTTACTCACGCGGGTTTAATCCTTCGTTGGGGATGAATCCGCGAGTGACATTCTTGCTGGTCCAAGGCTTGCCGGGCGTTCCTAAACGGCGTGGACGTGGACTTTGTTTCGTTATTTTCTGAATCATCGAGCGCTGGTATTCACTTATCGTCTTGAGATTCTCAGCCATATGGACAGCAAGCTGATCGGAGACCGCTACTTGATCCGCTATCGTCTCTATGATTCGGCATAAGGCTCGCTGGCTTCTAGCCAGCGAGGTTAGCATATGCAATTCAATTCTCTCACGATTCGATGCTTTCATTATTTCTCATCCTCACCAAACGAAAATAAGTTACCCATTCCGTTCGAACCGTCTCCCCCCACTCCTTCTCCCGAGTCATTTTGTCCAAGAAGAGCCTGCATATGTCGGTTTAAGGAGTTCTCCATCTTCGTCAAGCCATCGATAAGCTCAATCACATACTCATGAATCTCTCCGGTTTGCTTCATCTGATTTTCGTGCCCCTCTAAACTCGTAGAATTAATATGATTGCAAATCCAGTTGCGCGATTTCTCCGCCTCTAAGGCTCTTGCTTCTAGTATTAAAGCAATATCACGCTGCAACTTTGCTGTAGCATCCAGCATTTGCAGGTACAGATCATTTCTATTCAAGTCGTATCCCTCTATTCCTCATTATCAGGCTCTTTTATTTCTTTCATGACAATTTCCGTTTGCTGTGCGATAGCCTCTTCCAAATTAGCTAGGCTGTTTAAATAAGCAGTTATATTTTTGGTCAATTGTAAGGCTTGTTCCTGCAGCATGACCAAGCCTTCAAAATGAGGATGCGAGTCAGGTATATCGTTGGCTATCGAGGCCATTTGCGTCGAAACACTTCGCTTCGCCTCCAAGATTCTAGACATCTCGCTATGCGAGCCTGCAATGTGAGAAATAATCATTGTGACTTGCTGTTCCACACCATCTCTCCTCCATAAATACTTTTCACCCTCTAACCTATGCCTGCGCCATTCAAAAAGTGCTTTAATGCTTAATGGAATTTCGTCGTCCAATCGAAGCCGGCGCATTCCCTAATACCAGCAACCCTCATCATTCCATCAATTTGCACATTTTCCAGTCCTTCTATGAATGATTTTCTATGAAGCTATGGGGATCGACACCCCATTTTTCAATAAATTTTTGATGATTTTGAAGTAGAAGTTCTTTGACCTTTTCGTCCCCTTCCTTTTGAAAACTGACACTGCCATGATGATAAATGAACACGTCACCCGAAATCATCAATCTATAACCGGCCTGCCTTGCTCGGTAGCAATAATCGTCATCCTCAAAATGTCCTGGTGAAAATCTTTCATCCATCATACCAACCCGCTCCAGAACTTCTCTTTTAAAAAGATAACAAAATCCAACTAAACGGTTCACTTCCTCCCACTTGGCAGGGTTAGCTGTATTCATCTTTGAAACCATGTCATCTATAGAGGAAAATGCCTCTGTAATTTGTTGTTTTCCACTTGCATAATTTGTCATAGGTCCAACAATGCCAATTTCCGCGCTGCTGTATAAACATTGCAGCATATTATCTAACCAATTGGTAGTTACAATCGTGTCATTATTCAAAAGCAATATTGTATCTCCACTTGCAATGGTTAGTCCCAAATTACAAGCTATTGGAAACCCCCTATTAAAAGGAAGGGAAATAAATCGTACTTCCTCTTGTACGCATAGTTCCGTTGATCCATCCTGAGATCCATTATCCACTACAATGATTTCGTAAGGGGACAAGGTATGCTTACGAATAGAATGTAAACAATCTTGTAACACCGATCTCCCATTGTAATTAGCAATGATGATGCTTGTCATTTGCATGAGACATCATCCCCCTCTTAGCAATTTGCGATTTCGAAAGTTATCCGGAAACGTCAGGCGATTTCCTTTAAAGCTTTTTGCATATTTAAGCGCCTCGACATGATCACCAATTATCATATTGGCTACTGGATTGCTTGAACTTGTATTATGCTTGTTTCGCCGATTTTTAGAAATAACATTAATGCTGTAAGGCGCACCGATACGAAGACCATTAAGAATAGCACTCGCCTGAGCCTTTGGTGGGACTGATAAATCAGCATAGCCAACCGTATTTAATGCATGTCTAGAGATAGCGTGGGGGACAGAGGTTAGCGAGTTAACCTGGAGATCAGGACGTCTCAACGACCGATTTAGAAACTCCTTTACATGCGAAACTGCATCACGCTCAGAAAACAAAGGAATATAAGGCATAATATTGTTCAAAGCAACATCCATTCCTTGATCAACTGCATATATGAATGGAACAAGTTCTTCTGCCCTCAGTGGTATATCCCCATCTATAAATAATAAAATTTCAGATTGAGCGACTTTGGCACCCAGGCTTCTTCCAATATCATGACCTAGTGGATGGGGATAATAGATGATTGTTGCATGAGATAGCTGCCTTGCTTTCTGATAGGTTTGATCCTGTGAACCGTTCACAACAATTATTATTTCATCGAATGGTAAACGGTTTAACTGTTCAATCAATCCCTGCATGGTTGCTTCTTCATTCATAACCGTCATAATGACAGCAACCGATTTATTCGTAGGAAGTAGAACCCAGTCGTACTTTGGCATACCCAATTTCAAGCAATACCCTTCTACATATCCTCGTGCTGCACGATGATAAGTATCCCATTTTTTGGGATCAAACACATTATTTCTCAATTTTTCAACCCATAACGCATTCAGTGCCTTTTTCTGATACCCTGCATGCTCAATACTTTGGGAACATGCATCTTGCTTTCCTGCTTCTCTTCCCCATCTTGCAAATGAAACTGTGCGGTGATGGAAAGTGCGGCTTGCTCTTTTGCTATTTATAAGCTTTTTCTTTACCTTTCTTCGAACTATGGGTTGCTTTACAACTTGTTTACGCATACCATCACCTCACAATTTCCCTGCGTCTCATGAAATCCGTTTGATTCCCTCGCTCATTGGTTTGTTCAAGCAGCCAACCAATAGCTTCCAAATGATCGCCTGTAATGAGATCCATCAGAGGATCATTTCTACCTTTTCTTTTACGCTTTATGGGATTGGCTCGAACATTAATATAATGTACAGCTTTGACATTAAGACCTCTGTGAATGGCCATTGCTTGTGCAAGCGGAGGAACCGCTAACGCCTCATGTCCTATTAATTCCAGAGCTCTTCTGCTAATTGCATGCGGTATAGTTGTCATGGAAGCGCCTCTCAGCTCTTGATGGGACAAAATCGTATTTAGTGTATGCTTGGCAAGAACCACACTATGAACATCCGATTTATGAACAAAACCCAAATAACTGTTTAGCGCCACATCTACTCCGCCTAAAACCGCATGAACGAGAGTCTTCAAGTTTGAAGCGCGCACTACAAAGTCTCCATCCATGAATAATAGAATGTCTCCTTTGGCCTGCATCGCGCCAATACTTCGACCCACATCGTGACCAAGAGGTTCATCAAAGTGAATCACCTTAGCACCGGAGCTTACTGCTATACCTCTCGATCCATCCGTTGAGCCGTTATCAACGACTATGACTTCTGTTTGAGGGTGAACTCGATAGGCTTCACGGATCACTCTGGACAGCGTCCTTTTTTCGTTCATAACAGGAATAATGACCGAAACCTTAGGCGTCACACTATTACGATAAGGTGATTTTGAACGTTTCATAGGCATGCAACTCCTGTTAGCACATATTTTCGCTTTTGCCATTTAGCTTATTCAGCTAAGACTTCTAAGGACAGGGTATATGCCTTTTGTCATGGAAAATGGCATATGCCTTTACTTAACGGACCAGGACCAGAATTTGATTAGGGAGCGTTCTTCTCAAGACGTAATAGCCGCTCTCGACGGATGTAGCGATACCGTTGTGGTTCGGCCTGCAATATCCCCCTGCTCGGCAGGTTCCATCGTCACGCACAAGTAGCTTGCCAAGCAATCCTACTGCTACCCATTCCGGTCTTTCCAAACGAGACGTATATTCCTCAGCAGGGTGCCAAGCCGGATTCAAAAGAGGCCGCCTTACCATACGCTCCGGTGTTATGACCGTACCTGTTTCTCCGAATTCGGCGGGAATGATTACATCCTCATATAAAATTCTCCCCCATTCATCCGTCAAAAATTTGTGTTTCCACCTGAGCTCCCCGCTGTCGGATAAAAAAGCAGGGGTTGCGCTAGTGATTCCGATTACGAAAAAATCCGAAGAAACGGCAATACGGACTTTATCTTCCTCAACCGTTACGAAATACCCCGGTTCGATCGGCTTTCCATCAACGGTTTCAAACATTTCCGCATAATCCGCCGCCGGACTACTGACCGTTCCATCTATTTTCACGTTGCCGTTGCTCAATATTTTTGCAGCTAAGCCAGGTGTGGCGGCACTTGTCCCATTCGCCAAATACCAAGAGTACGACAGCTCGTTTGCAGACCCAAATTGTCCCATAATATGAACACCTTCTAAATTGTTTGTTGAGGTGCTTTGGCCTTCCGCATGAGAGACGAAGCTGTTTGCAATCGTAGAGACTCCCTGTGCGTGGGAGGTGAAGCCGCTTGCAGTCGTAAGGGCTCCTTCGGCGTGTGAGCTTTGGCCGCTCGCCGTCGTCTGGTTGCCTTCGGCGTGAGACAAATCTCCGCCTGCATTCGTACTTTGGCCTTCCGCATGGGCGGCCAAACCGCCTGCTGCCGTTAAATTCCCTTCGGCATGGGCCGCTCTTCCAATGGCGGAGTTATTCTCCCCCTCCGCATGAGAGCTCTGGCCGGAAGCTGTTGTTTCTAGCCCTTCGGCGTGGGAATCCAAACCACTAGCCTCCGTCAATTCGCCTTCCGCATGGGCATTTAATCCGCTTGCAACCGTCAATAACCCTTCGGCATGGGAATGATCCCCGAACGAACGGGTGCTTCTCCCTTCCGCGTGAGAATAGAGTCCGATGGCGTTGGCAGCCCCGCCTTCCGCATGAGAAGCGGGACCCGTGGCCCGAGTTAAATATCCCTCCGCGTGTGATGCTGTCGCGTTAGCGACCGTTTGGAGTCCTTCCGCATGGGAAGATCCGCCACTTGCTATCGTATTATTTCCCTCAGCTTCAGAACAAGCTCCCAAAGCTTGAGCGTTGCAAAATGCCATATCCTCCATCTCCTTCTACTTAAGAGAAATAATCTGACCGGTGTACTGTTCAAACAATTGTTTGACACACTGATGCATCAATTCATCCGTCAAAAAATCCGGATATGATATAGCTGACATGCACAATTGATATGTGTTGAGGGTAAGAGCGGATACATGATTCGATTCAATTAAGGCTTTTTCTCCGGTTTTACTGTGACGAAGCTGAGGTTTTATTATACGTGACATTTCCTTTTCAACCTGTTTCTCAGGTTGAGGCCAAGGAATGCTCAAACGATTTGCCGCTTGTTTCAAAGTCCCTTCCCAATCCTCTATCATCTGATCATAATGGATGACAACTCGTTGGTTGGACTCGGTCCAATATAAAGAGGATAGTGTACGGAACGTCCATATATGGAGCGCATGGTCTAATGAAATCCGAGGATCACACCGGTAAAGGGAATGGGCTACATCGAGTGGATTTCGTATAACAATGACATAGCTCGCTATCATCTTTAATTCCTGAAGCAATTCTTCCCATATCGGAAGCAAGGAGCAAGTTCTAGGATCTTTCCATCCCCACAAAGACTTATGAAAAAAGTTATCAGAAATATACTTCTTCAGTTGCTCTTTCAACACAACAAGCTCTGAACGACTCTTCCAATCTGGAGGAAGCAAATTCAAACCCTCCCAACTCCATCCCAGTTTCTTAAAGATTAGTTGTTGGATGCCGACAATATGTTTGTTTTCCCAGAAACCATCGGGATTCGTATTGTCTGGAGGTATAAAGTCTAGAGGACCACCAAGATGAACACCGAGAAGCTCCAACTCCTTCGTTACTAACGATGTTCCGGAACGACCAGAACCTATGATTCCAATAGCACGTGACGAGTTCATAACGAATCATCCCTCCTCATAAACGTTTTGCACGAATCCATATAAGTTACTTTATGAATCCTGATAGGTTTCGCTTGGACTATCCATCAGAAAATAGTTGAATATACCTTCCCATCTTTGAGAACTTTCATAGAATAATTTATCAAGAAAATAAAGAATTGGTAGGGGGGGAAATAGGATGTCACAGAGTTCAAAGCCGAACATGATTGCACCGTTTATTATGAATTCCATTCCCAAAAGCGGAACGTATTTGATGTCTCAAATTTTGAAGGGTATGCCGGGAGTATCACAGGGGGCTCATCTATACGCCGGAATTGAACAATTGAATAACCATCGCCAAGCGCTAAATAATACGAAACCAAACGAGTTTATACTCGGACATATTTATCACTCCCCCGAGTGGGTGAACATGATGCAACATTTCAGTATGAAGCAAGTTTTTTTATACCGCGATCCACGCGATATTGTCGTTTCTTTTGTTCACTTTATCCATCGTCTGCCACAACACAACTTATATCCTATTCTCATGAGGAACGGAATTACACATAAAGAACAATTGTTGACTGTGATTAACGGAGTGCATACCCCACAGCTTTACTATCCTAGTATTTCGGAAATGATCGGCTTTTTTGAGGGATGGATCCATACCCCGAACGTATTGAGTATAAAGTACGAACAGTTGAAAGCATCACGGGAATCCCAGCTCAACACGATAAGGCAAATTGCCGAATTTCTATGGAAAGGCCTAGCCCCACCGATTCCCCTTGTTCAACTGGCCACAATGATGCAGGACAATATAGACCCCCAACAATCACCAACGTTTCGCCAAGGTTCTATCGGGGATTGGCGCCAAGAATTTGATGCTGAAGTTAGAGAGTCTTTCAAGCGCGTTGCAGGAAACTTACTCATTACCCTTGGCTATGAGCGCGACAAAAAATGGTAACGATTCGAAAAAGTGGCTACTATCCCTCGATAGCAGCCATTTTTTATTCAGTTCTTATTTTAAAAAATCCGATATGCGGTGCCCGAGAAGGTAACAGGACCAAGAACTGAGGCATTGTTCAATGCGGGGTTATTCACAACTCTAGCCAGGATCCGGTATGGCAAGACAACTCCTACAGGAACGTTATTCTCGACCATTTGAAACGTTGCTATTCTGTTCTCATTCACAGCCACTGTCGAAGATTGCGCAGCAAATATAATTTGAGTGCCACGAGTTATTTGAAATAAAACCTCAGGTAAACCAGCTGTGGACGTGAAACCGACGGTACCGATCAATTCGATACGGTTGGCGGTTTGACTCACATCCAAAGCAAATCCGAACTCTGCGAGAATAATGCCTCCTGGTGCCGCAGGAATCGGCCTGTTAAGTGAACCAGTAGTATTTCCCGGTACACTTGATCCAAAGTTGATAACTTCTGCTGCCATGTAAATTCCTCCTAGTTTAAAGTTAAATTAACAATTATGACTTCTTTTCCATTTATATTGCCGTACTCATTGGCATCCCTACCTTTCTATCGATCTACTCTAGTATATGAATCTTATTTTCTCTCGACTGAGACATACATCATATTTGTTAAAAAAAGGCAAAAAAAAAAGAAAGGCGATAGAGTGAAACCCCGATATGCCTTCCTTTTTAACCTTTCGCAAGAAATTCGCGAACAGCCGATTCGAATTGTTCTGCGCTCCGCTGCCATGTCCACTTGATCGCTTCCTTTTCTCCTGCTTCCGCTATTCGAACCAATAGCTTTCGGTCCATAATGAGTTTATGAATATCTGCTACGAGCCGATTCTCATAGCGGTATGAGAGCATACAGTTTTCCTCGTGTTTGCAAATATCCATGTTACCTCCTGAATAGGTACTCACCAATGCCGCGCCTGTTCTCATAGCTTCGAGAGCAACCAGATTAGCCGTTTCATAAATACTTGTCGTAACGAAAATGTGAGAAATGTTATAAAGGTAATTTATTTCCGCATCGTTCTTAGGTGTAAACACCTTGAACATCGGATTCGTTCGGATCGATTGAAGAAATGGGGAAGTCGCTGCTTCCATCGGCGGGGCAATAAAATGGATTTGTGCTCCAGGATGGAGCTGTTTGATCCTGCTCAGACTATGGATCAAGTAGTCCTGATCCCTCTGAAATATGAACCCGCCCTCAGGCTTGCGCAATATAGCAGATATAACTAGATTCGCCTGCGAATGCCGGATATGATGATTTTTGAATACCGAATCCACCCCGACAGGCACAACCTTTCCTTGTATACCGTGAAGCAAGGCGATTAGCTGTTGCTGCCAATTGGACAGCACGATTAACTTATCCGTAGCATGGTACGAAGGAAAGCTAATTTCATTCTCCTTCCAAAATATAGGCTCATAACAAAGGCTAAATCTCACATGCATACCTTTTCCCTGTTGACTAGCCACTCGGACTGCAGGAATTGTCGTGTAAAAATTGGATACAATGACATCAGCCATCGGATAATCGTCCGCTTGAATAATAGCTGATTTCGCACGAACGATCGAAGCCAAAATATTGTCAAATTCTACGATCCCGTTGGAAGGCATGAGAATCGTCACTTGATGCCCTCTACGAACGAGGCCGTTGGCAATTTCGACCAAAGTCCTTTGAGCCCCCCCGCGATTTAACGTCAAAATCACGAACGTGAATTTCATAATCCACCCAACTCTCATTTTAATTTTTCAATTAGTTTAGTCAGTTTCTCTTTGTATTTCTGTTGAATGAACCACATCTCTTCTTCAACTGTACTATAATGCTTCTTCGTTCCCATTTCGTCATGAATTCGATATAGTGTAAGCGGTTCATTTAAGAAGTGAAAATGTTGTCCTTCCACCAGCAAACGCAACCACATATCATAATCCTGGGTGTAAAGAAATGATTGATCAAACCAGCCTATCTGGGGTATAAGCCCTTTCTTGAGGATAACCGTACATCCGTTAATAGGGTTTCCAACTAGAAATCGACTGTAGAAAGCGATGATATTCGGAAATACAAGGTTAACCGACTGTTTAAAGATGTGATTGTGCTCATTCAATGCATGCCAATTCGTATAACTGATCGAGGCGTTCACTTGCTGCATAAACTGCATTTGTCTTGCAATTTTATTCGGGAGAAAGAGATCGTCTGAGCTTAGCCAGGCAATAAATTCTCCTTTTGCCTCCTTAATTCCCTGATTCAAGGCACTGCCCGTGCCACCATTGGACTTCCGGATATAGCGAATCCTGTCCATGTACGGCTTTATTTTCTCCACATATAAATTAGATCCGTCGTCAACCACAATAACCTCCACATTTGGATAAGTTTGATTAGTTGCACTGATAATGGCATGCCCAATATAGGGACAATTATAGAAGGGTATGATGACGGAAACTTTAGGCACTTTGATTACGTTATTCATAAAGAATCTTGCCCTTAAGGAGCAGTTGTTTAATTTCTTCCACCGACATCAAGTCGTCTCTGGAGCAATATTGGTTGATGGAAACGGGTTGACAATGCGAATACTGATTGTTGGCACCGCTATTGGTTGTTGGAGGGAGAATAACAAAATATTGGCTGTTATAATGTACAGTGCTGCTGCTTTCGTGCTCTGAGAACAGGATTTCGTGAATTTTCTCACCGGGACGGATTCCTTGCTCCACAATTTGCATATTTTCTGTTTTCCCTTCGATATCCGCTATAGCCTCCGCCAAATCGAGAATGCGGCAGGCTGGCATTTTCAAGACAAAAATCTCCCCCCCTTTACTCGAGGCAACCGCTTGAAATAACAAACCGACAGAATCTTGAAGAGTGAGGAAAAATCGCGTCATCCCTTTATGTGTAATACCGATTGGCAATTGATCCCGAATTTGCTTTTGGAAAATATGGACTACGCTGCCGTTAGACCCAAGTACATTGCCACCACGTACGCAGACGAATTTGGTGTTCGTCTTTTCTAGATTAGCAGAAATGATTAACTTCTCACCGATTGCTTTTGTTAAGCCATAGAAATTATAAGGGTTAGCCGCCTTATCGGTGGACACATATACAACCGTTTGCACTTGATTGTGAATCGCCGCTTCGATGACGTTCTGAGTACCATCAACGTTCGTTTTTAAAGCCTCGTGCGGCTGGTTTTCACAGATCGGCACATGCTTCAATGCAGCGAGGTGAAACAGGTAATGTACCCCTTTGCATGCTTCAACTAGAGCCTCTTTATCTCTGATATCGCCGATCTGGAAACTTAGTCTAGAATCTTGAAACTGCTGCTTCATAGCGACCTGTTTCATTTCGTTTCGGGAATATATGATAATTTGTTTAGGAGCTTGCCGCAGTAGTTGTTTGACCAGTTCATGCCCCCATGATCCTGTACCTCCGGTAATCAAAATCACTCTGTTCTCAAACATGGATCACAACCTCCTTAATAAAAAATGGGACTCCCAAGCGTACAACGGGAAAATTCAAAAGTTGATAAATAAATGAGTTTATCTTCTTTCCACTTCAAATATTCGAAAACATAGGGACACTCTATCTTTCTAAGCCTTCGTTTCTCACAGTAGTACTTGTTACCATCAGGATCACAGTATAGTAACCAATTGATAGGTTCTTGCACTTCGAACACATCGTGGCCGATGGTATCCCCCAATGGAAGGCTCGATAAGACCTCCTCTGAAAGTTCTACGATATCCGTAACCTTCAATTTCAACAGGGTAAATACAGACCATGATTCAATGGGATAAAGCTGCGCATACATCCATAAATACACCTTTGAACTAGGTCCTTTTACCAGTAATACCCCAGGACTATGGATCAGGAAAGAGGTTGAACTGTTTACCTCCCTGCCCATCGGATACAGCTGAAGGAGTATATCCTCAATAATAACGACGCGTTCCCACTTCCATTTAAAAAAGTGAAAGGTATCCTCGTTGACTACAGGTCGTTTGCATCCGTCCTCCAACAAGTAGATTCCGTTCGATAAATTGCCTTTAACAAGAATGCCATCAGGAATCTTGTTTCTCATATAGCTTCCCCTTCATCCGTCTTGTAGCCTTCATACGTTTCATTCAAGCCTGCGAGAAGCTCGTACTGCGGACTCCATCCTAAAAGACCCATCGCCTTGCAATTGTTTAGGCAGTTGCGTCTAATGTTCCCGCTCCGCCCAGAGACCCGTTCAATCCGAATGGGTTTGCTGTGAATGTCCTGCATCATTTCGGCCAATCGATTGACTGAAGTGCCGCTTGCGGTACTAACGTGAACCATATCCTTATCCCCTTGTCGAACTGCTGCCAAATTGACTGCAACGACATCCTGTACATAAATGAAGTCGCGTGTCTGCTCACCGTCTCCATGAATACCAATGGGCTCTTCTTTAAATATACATGACAGAAATTGTGCGACCACTCTACCTTCTCCTTTCACCGTTTGCCTCGGACCATAAACATTAGCATAGCGGAGAATTATATAGGGGATTCCATGTAGCCGATGAAATAACCGAACATACGACACGGCCGTCAACTTAGATATTCCGTATCCCGAAATGGGCGGAGTCGGATCCATCCGGCCTTAGATTCTCAACGGAAGCAGAGACTAACGCATCGACTAGATGAGAACCAATGAAGTCTGCCCCCCCGGTAACAACCACCTTCAAGTATCTCCCTCCTTGCAAAGTAGTAACGCGTACATGATATGGTATGAGCAGGAAACGGGTATAGAAACGGTTATCCATCTATCTTTCATAAAAAATATACAATGAAATAGCCGTTCGAACAGTCCGCAGAAAGTGTGAGACATATAATGGAATAGCGTTAAATGAGTGTGAGGAGGAGACCGAAGATATGAGACTACTTTTCATCTTTTATATTCCTAGTGGAGGCGTTGAAACCTTAAACCGCCAACGCTGCAGAGCCCTAAAGGAACGAGGAGTGGAATGTCACTGCTTATATTTGCGCCCAGGGACCGGGGTGCAGAATGCGCATAACATCCCTACCTTTATCACGAATGACGAATTCGAAATCCAAAAAATTGTGAGGGACGGAAATTATACCGCAATTATTGTTGTTTCTGCATATCATCTTATACCTATAATCCGGCAGACTCCTTATAAAGGAATCATTATTTTCGAGGTTCAAGGCTTCGGTTTAAAGGAGCAAGCACGAGGTGCCATGATACATGCAAAGCCTTTCATAACGCCGCATACAAATGCACTTCTAAACCCCAAAACCCCCCACATCAAAGCACTCTTCCGGGAACTTTACCCCACCGTCAATCAATATGAGTTCAACAATTGTATGGACGTTAAACATTTTACCTACCGTTCTCTTCCAAAAAAAGATTTCCCCATCATCGCCTGGTTTGGTAGAATTGAAGACAACAAAAATTGGAGCGAATTTTTGCACATCGGGCATCGACTTGTTCAGCGATATCCCACGCTTAAGCTATGGATGTTCGAAGACCATACTCTTTCAACACCAGAAGAAAGAGACAAATTTCAAAAGCTTGCAGTAGCCTTATCGTTAGAGAATCGTCTTGTGCTCCGTTCCAATGTGCCTTATGCCCACATGCCGGAATATTTCTCGATGATTGGAGATTCTGGAGGCTTTATGTGTTCAACCTCCAAATCAGAAGGAGCGCCTTATGCGATAATTGAAGCGATGAGCTGCCGATGTCCGGTATTGACGACCGATTTGGACGGTGTCCAAAGTTCTGTTATTCATAATGTAACCGGGAAATATTACACGCTAGGAAACATCGCTGAAGCCGTCCAGCAGGGTGTTCAGATTATGGAAGACAAGACTCTCCGCGCCACAATTCTTAACAAAGCCCAGCAACATATCGTCACCAATTTTGCGCCCGAGCCATATTGCAAACAATTTTTGAGCATGTTAAGCGATTTGAGGGGGAACAAATAACCCCTTCTCTACTCGGACTTATACAGCAAAAAGCAGCTTGCCTCACTTTGGCAAGCTGCTTTTTGCTACTGTTGTTCTCTGAAAAACGTTAACATATCCTGCAGCGACCTTTCGAATGGAATCATCGGCTTCCAATCAAATGCCGACATTTTCCCATTATCGACCGGCTCCGGCACGAACGGAAGCGGTCTATGTTTCACTTGAATTTGCAGCTTAATCGTAGTCATTGCCTGAAAACAGGCAAGTGCTGCAGCCAAGGTGCGAACACTACCTGAACCAAGCTGATAGATTTCACCGCTAACCCCGTGAAACAGTATGCTCTCATACGCGTTAACTGCATCTCTGACATCGAGAAAGTCCCGCTGCTCCAGCAGCGACGTGAATGAAAACGGTGGCACATCCTTTCCTCGCTCTAAGTCGGTGACGGCCTTGGCCAGAAGACCGCAAATACCGTTCGAATGTCCTGGTCCAATTAAGTTGGAAGGTTGTGCAATGAGAATCCGCTGCTTGTAAAATCGCCCCCATTCCTGCGAGGCTATCACTTGAAACCATTTGCTGAGTGCATAAGGATGTAGTGCGCTTGAATTAGTGCTCAAGCTGGATCCAAGAGCTGACCCAACGACAAGAATCGGGCAATCTCGCTTTATCTCCCTAAGTGCATCCAACAAATATAAGGTAGAGACAAAATTTGCTTCCATATAAGAAACCGGGTCAAGCCACGATTCCGGAACAGAATTTCGCCCTGCCAAATGTAGGACATAGTCGGGCATCGTTTCACGCACCACTGCATATACCTGATCCTTGTCGGTAAGGTCACATTTCTTCCACTCCACATGTGGTGCACCGCTGTCAACTACGTTTCGGGCCAATGCCGTGATACGCATTCCTTTACCGTGAAAATGGCGACATGCATGGCGGCCAGTAAACCCGTTTGCACCGGTAATCAGAATGTTTGCATTTTTCAATTCAATCGCATCCAACTACGCAATTCTAACAGCATTTCACGGTAGTCGGGCACTTGGTAACGATAATCCGTTCTAACAGATTTCAATGTTCGATCCTGTATCGGTGTATCATCCGGGACTACTGTCACATCGTTTTTCTCGAATATTTCCTGAAACAAAAGAAGCAGATCACGCTTACTTATTTTCCCATGTGATGCTAAATGGATTAAACCCGTAACGCCATCCCGCAGCATATCATCGACAGCTTTTGCCAATTGCAAAGTCGTTACACCGTTCCACAACACTTGCGTATAGCCACTCACTGCTCCTCGCTGTTGCATGAACCAATGCAGTAAACCAATGCCATGACTGCGGATTTCCGGTCCAACAATCGAAGTTCGTATCGTCAAATGCTTATCACTAATGACCTCACCCAATATTTTCGTTTTCGCATAAACCGATGTCCAATCCGGTAAATCCGTCTCTATATAATCGCCCCGTTTTCCTGAAAATACACAATCTGTACTGATGTGAATCAACTTACTTCCCCTCCGTTCCAAGATCGTTCGAAGCTGGTGCGGAAGCATACTGTTGATTTTAAACGAATCGAGCTCGTTGCAGCTGGCATTGTCATTGAGCAAAGCGACGCAGTTGATGACAGCATCCGGTTGAACAGTATCTATGATGCTTTCCAACCCGGCTTGATCTCTTACATCCAAAACAATACCCTGGGGGTCTTCCGCCTCCCGTGTCGTGTAGAACACCGAATGAGAAGTGCGTCTCTTAAAGTATTGATTTAGCATGTGACCTGCCATACCGTTCCCCCCGATAATCAAAAGCCTCATGGTAATAGCCCACCTTTCATCAAGAGACGTTCAATATCCGTTTTCGACATCAAATTTTGGCTGGAACAATAAACGTTAGTAGAAACCGGTTCATACGAAACGTATGCCTGCTTCACTTTCAAAACATCTTTAGCCGGAAGGATAACAAGAAATCGCTCGTTATAATGAACAGCCGTCTGCCTCTCGTATTCGGAAAGCATCGATTCATGAAGCTTCTCCCCGGGTCGAATGCCGATCTCCTGAATGTCCACATTAGACTTCCCATAAAACTCCATGATGACTTGTGCCAATTCCACTATGCGGCATGAGGTCATCAACATTGCGAATATTTCCCCACCTTGGCCTTTCTCTGAAGCCTCTAGCAGCTGCTCTATTGCTTCCTCAAGTGTAATAAAGAAACGCGTCATTTCTTTATGTGTGATGCCCACAGGTCCCCCCTTGTTGATTTGGTCTTTAAAAATTTGAATCACACTTCCGTTTGACCCTAGGATATTGCCTCCTCTAACGCAAATGAATCGTGTGTGCGGGCTGAGCAAGTTGGCGTATATCATTAGCTTTTCTCCGATCTCTTTCGTCATGCCATAAAAGTTCGAAGGTGTTACTGCTTTATCTGTGGAAACGTTAATTACTTTCTTCACTTGGTTTTCGATCGCCGCTTCAATAACAATCTGGGTTCCTAAAATGTTCGTTTTCAAAGCTTCGTTGGGTTGATCTTCGCATACGGGTACATGCTTGAGTGCTGCCAAGTGAAATATATAATCGGCGCCTTTACAGGCCTTTATCAAAGCATCCTTGTCTCGAATATCGCCAATGCAAAACGTAAGCCTTGGATCATTGAAAATCCGCTGCATAGCGACCTGTCGAGACTCATTTCTCGAATATATGATAATTTTTTTCGGCGATTGCAGCAGCAATTGTACAACGAGTTCATACCCCCAAGATCCAGTTCCGCCCGTTATGAAAATTGTTTTATTATTATACAATGATCTTTCTACCTCCTAATAAATACTTAATTACTTTAGAAGACACATCTGGATCGGTATATCCTTTCGGAATTTCCCAATCGGTGGGCTGCTTGGTCATAATTTGAGTGGCGCGAACAATTTGTTCGGCATTCAAGCCCGAGACAACATTGCTGCCGCAGTCTATCGTTTCCGGTCTCTCCGTGGTATTGCGAATCGTTACAGTCGGTACATGAAACAGACAACATTCTTCCTGAACTGTACCGCTGTCCGTCAAAACACATAAGGCATTTTTTTCCAAATGAACGAAATCAAAAAAGCCAAACGGCTCATAAAACTCGACCATTGGATGCATATTGAGAAGTAACGGTGAATCCGTACCCAAACGAGACTTTGTTCTGGGGTGGAGGCTACAAATGACCCTGTGTTGAAGCGACTCCGTTACAAGGTTAATGCCTTTCAATATCTCCTCTAAGTGAACGGGATTATCCACATTCTCTGCCCGATGCACGGTAACAAGTAAAAATTGTTTGGGGATCAGCTTTAATTGCTCTAAGATGCCGCTCCCAAAAATCCGATCTTCGTAATGGTTCAAAACTTCATAAATCGGATTTCCGCTAACCATAATGCGGTTTACAGCAATACCTTCACGAAGTAAGTTGGCTTTGCTCTGCTCGGTATAAGGCATATTGATACTGGACACTGCATCGATAATTTTACGGTTTTTCTCCTCGGGTACCGACCAATCGAAACATCGGTTCCCTGCTTCCATATGAATGACGGGAATGCCCATTCGTTCTGATAGGATTGCACTTAAAGCACTGTTCGTATCACCCAAGACAAGGACCCGGTCCGGCAGCTCCTTTAAGAATATTTCCTCTAACTTCTCGAACATGACGGACAACTGTCCACCTAAGGAATGCTGCTTGGGGTCAAGCAAGTAATCCGGAGTTCGGAGCCCGAGCTCTTGGAAAAAGACATCGCTAAGCGAATGAGTGAAGTTTTGTCTAGTATGAATCAAGATATGCTTTGAAGCATACTGATCGAGCTTTTTGATAATTAAGCTGAGTCTAATAATTTCAGGTCTTGTTCCAAGAACCGTTGCAATTTTCATTATTTGATTCCTCCTTCATACAAAATCGGTTTTCCAAGCAGGCATGCTGCAAATTCTCGGGGGTTGATATGGACAACCTTCTCCGAGTTCCATTTCATGTATTGAAATATATAAGTGCTCTCGATTTTGCGCAGTTGACCTTTTTCCCCATAGTAGAGGTCTCTGTTTGGTGTGCGGTACACTCGCCCATGAACGACTTCCCCTCTTGCCAGCGTTTGGTCGTCAATAGGTTCTCCTTTAGGGAGTGCATGGATTAGCGTATCGGGAATCGAAACGACGTCATTGATATTAAATTTTAACCTATCGAATATGGAGTGAGTTGCAATTGAACGCAGCTTCTGCGCGTTCCACATATAAATCCCGGATGACGTTCCCTTGACAAGCAGATGGCTGGGAGCATTAGGGATGAAATGACCCACTTGGTTAATTCCCCTTCCGGTCGGATACAAGTTCAGAATCATATCCTCCAGCACCAGCACTTGTTCCCACTTGAAGCGATAAAAGTAGAAGGATTCCCCGTTCATAAACGGACGTTTCATTCCGTCTTCTAGCAAGAATACCGCCGGAGAACTTCCCTTGACCAACATCCCGTCAGGAATTTTATTGTTGACGGCCTCATGCTGTCGTATTACAGCCACCACCTTTTCCTCTATTTTCTCGATTAACGGAAGAAGTTTACTACGATAACGTTCCATTCCAAAATGCAAACTCGCCTTCGAACGGCGCCTTTCCTCTGTCTTTCCATTTGCTTCCTGCAGGAGGGCCACTTTCGTCTTTGCAGTCAAATCATCGATATCCCCCGGTGCAGCGAGTAGCGCTTCTTCACCGACTTCTGTTAAGATTTCGGATAGGCCACCGGATCGATAGGCAACAATCGGCTTACCGAATATGAGGCCTTCCATCGCTGTCAAGCCGAACCCTTCAGCGATAAGACTTGGTACGACCAGCACATCGAGAGCCGGATACAATGTATAAATATTGCCTTCAAAACCACTTATGTGAAACCGATCCGAGAAAGCCGATTGCCGAATCTGTAGCATACAGCGGGAGAAATAGTCCGTATAAGTCTGGTTACCGGTAATCAGAAAATGTACATCGTTCATTTGCTTGCAGAGTTTCAAGCCCATCTGCACAAAATGCTCCAATCCTTTATGAGGTACGATATCTGAGGAGATATATCCAATTAGCTTCTGATGTGG